>RYFE02000025.1 GCA_004138175.2 Chloroflexales bacterium ZM16-3
TTTGTCCGAACCGCCGAGAGAAATAAGCGAACGGTAAGTACATGGTGTTGCCTTACCGACCGTTGCGCGTCAGGATGCGGAAGCGGGCGACCGTGTGGTCGCCCGTGCGCCCGCGACCGTGGGCCGTGACGGCCCGCTACGGCCCACGGTCGCGGCCGGTGATGAGATCGACCGGGCGGCGACCGCCGCCCGAGCGCACCTGCCCGGCGCCTGGACACGCAGCAAGCTTGAGGCCGTGCTGTCGGTCGAGAAGACCAAGGCGCTGGATCTGATCCGCGTATGGAAAGACCGTGGCTATGTGTACGACATAACCAGGCCGGCGAATCACTACGCCTGGACGAATGCCGAGGAGGCGTGAGATGGGCTATATCCCCGTGCGTGATGAGCAGGGCCGGATCGTCGATATGGTGCGCAGCGGCCCATTCCAGAGCGACGACGAGCCAACTGAGCTGCGCAGGCCGCCCGCTGCTCCTGATACGACCGCCCCGCCATCAGCGATCCCTCCTTCGCGCGAGCGCCCGCGCCGGCGCTCGCACCTTGGCGATGAGCTTAGCGGGCAGAACCAGCACGCCCAGTGGGGTGGATTGGCTGCCATCGCCGTCGTGGCGATCCTGATCTACCTCGCCTGGCCAACGGTGCAGCGCCAGGTTGCGGCTCCTGCCGCGCCAATTGCTGCGACACCAGCAGCTGAGCAGATCGCAGGAGCTGCGGTGACGGCGTCTTCCTCACCCACGCCGCTGATCCTGGCGCGGGCGGTCATTGCCTATGACGCGCCTGGTGGAGCGCCGCTGGGTGCGCTTGAGCCTGGGCGGCCCTATGAGCGGGCGGAGCAGATCGGCATCTGGCGCAGGCTCCGCTTGGCTATGGGCGACGTGTGGGTGCGCGGGTGGGAGATGGACGGCATGCCGCCGCCGTCACCTACGCCGTCGCCCTTCCCGACGGCCATCCCTGCGCCGGTAGTACTCCCGCCACCCGTTCCGGCCTATGTGCAGCCAACACCAGCGCCGCAAGCAACCTGCAAGGTCGTCATCCTCGATGGGGACACAATTGGCCAGGCGTGCGGTACATCGGCCGATCAGCTCCAGTCCACCGCCTTCGCGCTGATGCGCACGCCGCACGGTGGCTTCCCGCTTGAGATCGTCACGCCTACAGCGCTCAATATGACCCCGCCCCCCGCCGCACCATAGCAAGGAGTCGAGATGACACAGGAGACAACGGTGCGCAGCTTCCGGTGGAGCATCGTTTGGGGCTTTATCACGCAGTGGTGGCAGCAGATCGCGATCACCCAGGCCGGGATCTACCTGGTGGCCAGCTTCGGCCAGGGCCACGGCATCCTGCCCGGCCCGGCTGCCTGGGTGCTCGCGCTCGGCATGGAGGGCACCTACCTCAAAGGGCTGATCGACGCAGGCCATGTGCGCGGCCGGGGCCAAGTCTGGGCGGTGGCGCTGATCGTGGCGACCTACGCCACGGTGATCTGCTGGGGCATCGCCCATATTTTGAGTCTGCCAACGGTTGGCGTCATCCCTGCCGAGGAGCTCGGCCAGCGCTGGGGGGCGTTCATCGCGATCGTCCATGTGCTGCCGATCGCGTTCACCGGGCTCTGCTCGGCGATGCTGCATCGGGCGCGCACGACCGAGGAGGCTCAGCGCCGGGCCGAGGTGGAGGCTGAGGAGCGCCAGCGGCGGCAGCGCCTGGAGGCCCAGCTCGACGCCGAGGCGGCTGAGGAGCTCGCCCAGCGGCGGCAGCTCCAGCTGGAGGCGGAGCGTAAGGCGGTCGAGCTTGGCACGTGGGAGTCCGCCCAGCAGGCGAAAGCGCGCGTGAAGCTGTTCGCGGATAGTGTTCGCGGCGAACAGGTCACGAACAGCGCGACACCTGTTCATACCGCGTTAGAAAGCGATGAAACACTGAAGCAGCAGATTGTCGCAGCGCTGACTGCGAACAGCCGCGCGAACAGGTCGGAGCTGGCGCGAACGCTGGGCATTGGTCGCACCAAGCTCTACACACTGATCAAGGAACTGGATCAGGAGGGGCGCATCTAGCGGGATGAGACCCACGGGTCTCAGATCACGCCGCCCCGGCTCACGGTTGAGCCGGGGCGGCGCTGTCATAGCTGCGCTTCGTCTTCAGGCGTCGGCGGCGGGTGCTCGCCAATCGCGTACAGCACGTGCCGCAGGTTGACGACGCCCGCGCGATTGAGCTGGAGCGCGGCCACGGTCGCCCGGCCGACCGGTGTGATGCCGATGATCAGCGAACAGTCGTCGCTCCAGACGAAGTGCGCCCCCCAGCGATCCTGACGGGGGTGGTAGAGCCGGACGAGCTGGCCGCTGGCGGGGTCGGGCGCCACAACCTTCTGGTACTTGTGGTTGTTGCAGCCCTGGCAGGCCAGGGCGAGGTTATCGAGGGTGTTCTGTCCATCGTGGGCGCGGGGGCGGATATGTTCGGCCGAGAAGCGCTGAGTCGCGTAGCGGGCCTGGCTGCGGCAGTACTCGCAGCAGCTATGGGCGCGCTCGGCAACCTGTCGGCGCTGGGCCTCTGTGACGCGATCATCAGGCATGGGAGTGGGGGGGTATCCCAAGGGCGTCCATCAGGTCGGGGACGGTCATCTGGCGCAGATGCGCCAGATCGCGGAGGGCCTCCAGGCGGAGCGCATCCTGGCGCTCGATCTGGTCGTTGAGCCGAGTAAGCTCCGCAAGCTCATCGGCACCGATCACCTCGGCCTCGCGCTGGGACACCAGGGTGTCGAGGCGGGCCTGAAGGTCTGGGGGCAGCGCAGCGTTGATCTGGAGGAGCAGCGCCGTCTCGTCCCGGCTGAGCTGCGGGGCCTCGCGCCGGGCGCGCAGCGCGTTGACCCGCGCGGCAAAGCTGGCAAGCTCGTCGGCGGGGAGTCGCTCGACGGCGCGCAGCAGTTGTTCGGGGGAGACCTCGATCGGGATCGTGCTCATAGCTGCTCCATGATCCGATACGCTCACTAGAGCATATTGTAGCACAGCGCCCTCCGCTACACACTGCCCAGCACCAGCGCCGCATCATCTAGCGCCGCGCCCCGGGCGAGCAGGGCGTCGCTGGTGCGCAGCAGCTCATCCCAGGCCGGGCGGAGTGTAAGGCGGTTGAGCTTGGCACGTGGGAGTCTGCGGCAATAAAGCTGGCCTGGTCGTGGCCAACGGTGTATGCAAGCACTCTCTCTGCAAAGCCGATCATATCGCTTAAGTAGAAGCCCCACGCACGCTGGCTTGCCTCAGACATGGACGGCCTCGCGCTGCCCGACGAACAGTTGGCTCAGATCGCGGAGGGTCTCCAGACGTTGATCATCTCCGCCTCGCGCCGCGCCACGAGGGATAGGATTACCACCGTGTACTGCGCGTGCTGGAGGCTATTGTAGCATAGCACCCAACCCTACACACAGGACAGCTCTTTGCGCCGGGCAACGATCTGCGTCAGGGCGCGCAGGCGCTCGTTGAGCTAGAAGATCACCGTGCGGTTGGTCTCGGCATCGGCGGCTGCGCCCTGGATCTGCTAGACACGCTCCGTCAGCATCGTGATCGCCTCCTGCAGGTGCACGATGACCCACTGGTGCTCAAGCATCGCGGTCAGGTCGATGGGGGTTGGAAGCGCAGCGGATGCCGCATGCCACGGGGGCATGCGGCATCCATCAGTTCAGCGGGTCGCGGGGTTACTCCAGACTGAGGAAGCGCACGTTGGCGTCGCTGAACTCAAAGATGGGCGCGTAGACCAGGGCGAGGCCAGCCTCACCTACAGGTGCCTGAAGCACCACCCAACCCTCGGCTTGGCCGCCCGGAAAAAGGTAAGAGCCGAGCTGTGGGTCGGGCGTGACAACGCTTGGCCGATCATAGATGACGTTGGCCGCCCCAGTGACCTTGAAGGCGATCTGGTCGATGTTCGCTGCCGCATCGGGATCGCCGTCGCCCAGGGAGCGGGCCTGCACGCGGGCGAGGATGTATTCCTGTCCCTCAGGCGCCGGGTCGTTGAACTGGTTCGCCTCAGTGATGCGCTGGGCGGCATCCGCGCCTCGCACCACCTCGAACACCGTAATCTCCCAGGCTGCGCTCACCGTGGTCGTGCCCAGTGGCGCCGGGTCAGATCGTTTCGTCCCCGCGTCAGTTGGTGCGACACTGTCCAGCGTCGGGTCTGGGCTGACTGCGGCGGCATCGTCGATGGCGACAAAACGTCGCGCGTCCACATCGAAGGAGAAGCTCTCGGCGACAAAGAACATCAGGTTGGTCTCGTCGGCGGGGACGAGGAAGGCGATCTGGCCCTCGGCCGCGCCCTCAGGGAAGATCTCACCCTCAAGCGGCTGCGGCACGACCACCGAGGTCCTGCTGTAGAGTATGTTGCGCGCACCGGTGGCCCGCAGGTCGACGCCGAAGAGCACGCTCTTCGCATCCTGATCCGCCGAGATATTGGTCAGCTTCAGCGTGGCCAGAATGTACTGCCAGCCCTCGGGGGCCGGGTCGTTGAACTGGTTCGCGCCGATGATCGCCGCGGACGCCTCGCCCCCCCGCGTAACCCCCATGATCGTCACTGCCCAGTCGGTAAAGCGGATCTCCGTCCCCAGGGGGAGCGGCGCGCTCCGGCTCGTGCCGGGCTCAGCCGGGACAGGCGTCGCCGTCGGCTCAGGTGTGGCCGTTGGCACCTCGGTGGCGGTCGGCTCCGGCGTGGCGCTCGCGGCGGGGGCATCAGTGGGAGCAGGGGCATCGGTCGCTGCGGCGGCGGTCGGAGCGCTCGCGGCGGGCTGACTTTCCGCCGGGGCGGCGGCTGGCGGCGTTGCGCCACAGGCACCCAGTAGGGCGATGAGGGCGACGATAAGGAGTGGGCGGGAGAGCGCGTGCATGAGCAGTGGCCTTTCGTGTGTAGCGGATAGTGTGTATCTCTGCTTCAGCATACGCACAGGCATGGGCGCAAATGCGCACGCTATCGATCATCGTGCATGCAGATATGATGCTGCGTACATGCGTGCGTATCATTTCGTGGCCGAATCTTCACGCATGTGGCATCCATCCTGTGCAGCAGCATGCTATACTTCCGCTGTCTCACCGCATGCATGCCCCGATCTGTGTTCCTGAGCGCCATAGAGGTTTCACCACCGTTTTCGCGAGGGTGCGCGTGGATATTTTTCAGCTTCGTCAGCAGATTATCGACCAGTACGCGGCCTACACCCGCAGCTTCCTCACTATTTACGACTCCACTATTCAGGCATACGTTGATCGTGCCCTCGCCGATGGTCGCCTCTGGCCCGATGCGCTGATTCAGCTCTCGCCGGCCTATGACCAGGCTGAGACGGTGGCCGATCTGGTCGATCTCGCGTTGCTCCATCCGCTGTGTGGGGATATCTTCCGCGCCTATCGCAATGGTGTACTCCAGCCCCTCCACCTCTTCCGCCACCAGAAGCAAGCAATTGATCTTGCGGCCAGCGGTCGAAACTATATCGTGACCACTGGAACAGGTTCAGGTAAAAGCCTTACCTATATGATCCCGATCGTAAATCATATCTTGAGCCACGCGCCGGAGCAGGGAAAGGTGCGCGCGATCATCGTCTATCCGATGAATGCGCTGATTAACTCCCAGGCCAAGGCGATCGAGCGCTTCTTTGGCAATGTGCCCGGCACCTGCCCGGTGCGCTTTGCCCGCTATACCGGGCAGGAAAGCGAGGCGCGGAAACAGGAGATCCAGGCCAACCCGCCGCACATCCTCCTGACCAACTACGTCATGCTGGAGCTGATGCTGACCCGCCCCGACGAGTTCACCTTTGTCGATAAGGGCTCCGCTGACCTCCAATTCGTTGTCCTCGATGAGTTGCATACCTATCGCGGGCGTCAAGGAGCTGATGTGGCACTCCTGATGCGCCGACTTCGCGAGCGCAGCGGGAATGCCCATCTGACCTGTATTGGCACCAGCGCGACCATGGTGAGCGGCGAGACCGTTCAGGATCGCCGGGCCGCTGTCGCCACGGTTGCATCACGTATCTTCGGCGCACCTTTTGCGGCGAGCGATATCGTTGAGGAGACGCTGACCTATGCGACCCACAAGCACGCCACACATACCGCTGCCGATCTACGAGCCGCACTGGTAGCAGCGCTCCCCACAGCCTTAGATTGGGATAGCTTCCGCAGCCACCCGCTAGCCCATTGGATTGAGCAAACGTTCAGCCTGCGCCCCGAAGGTGGCCGGCTGCGTCGCGCCGAACCACGTACCCTGGCCCAAGGCGCCCAGATTCTTGCCACAGAGACTGGGCTTGACCTGGGACGTTGCACTGACCAACTGCGTCGCTTCTTCGAACTCGGGAGTGCGGTGCGGAACCCTGAGGAGAAACCGGGCTTCACCTTCAAGCTCCATCAGTTCTTCTCGCAGGGCAGCGCGGTCTATAGCACCATTGAGCCACCGGACCAGCGACATCTCACCCTGGAAGGGCAGCGGTTTGTCGGTGGTGTACACGGCGACCGGCTGCTGTTTCCGCTCGTCTTCTGCCGCGAGTGCGGCCAGCACTATGCCCTCTGCGCCTATGATCAGCAGGCCCATACGGTTACCCCGCGTCACCCGCTCTCACGTGGCGAGGATGTCGATGAGCCGGCCCGGCCTGGCTATCTCCTTGTCGATAGCGAGGTGTGGAGCGATGATCTTGATGAGCGGCTACCCGACAGCTGGTTCAATCTGACCCGCAAGGGGCGCAACCTCAAGCGCGAGTTCCAGGACTATCGACCCAAGCGCCTAGAGGTACAACCCGATGGCCAGGTCGTCCATGGGACGAGCGATACCGCAACAACCGCATGGTTCCTGCCCACGCCTTTTCTTACCTGCCTGCGTTGTGGCGCAGTCTACACCCGGCGCGAGCGCGATGACTTTCGCAAACTGGCCCGCTTGAGCAGCGAGGGGCGGAGCACGGCAACCACGTTGCTCTCGATTACCGCAATTGACGAAATGCGGCGATCAGATCTCGAACCCGAGGCCCAGAAGCTGCTGAGCTTTACCGACAACCGCCAGGACGCCTCGCTCCAGGCAGGGCATTTCAATGATTTCGCCAATGTCGCGCTGTTGCGCTCGGCCATTGCGGCTGCGATCACGAGCCGCCCAGCGGCCGACCCGCTGACCCACGTGCATGTCGCGCGAGCGGTACGTGAGGCGCTTGATCTACCACAAGCTGCCTACGCAAAAAATGTAACCAACCGCCCAGGTCCACGGCGCACGAATGAAGATGCGCTCGCCAGCTACCTGGAGTATCGCATCTATGAAGATCTGCGGCGCTCATGGCGCGTCACACAGCCGAATCTTGAGCAGTGCGGGCTCATCCAGATCGACTATCGCTACCTTGACGATCTCTGCGCCGATGATGAGCCATGGCAGACCAATGAGGTGCTCGCCGCCTGCACGCCGGGCCAGCGGGCCTGGGCGATCCGCGCCATGCTCGACCACATGCGCCGCGACTTGGCTATCGATACGCCAAGCCTCGATCCTGATCGCCAGGTCGAGTTGCTGAAGATGACCAGCGCATCGCTGAAGGCCCCGTGGACGTTTGCTGAAGAGGAGACTCGCGATCTTCGTGTTGCCTCACGCTTTGTGGTGCCGAGTGACGATCCGGTGAGCGGCCCGGTTCGTAGCTTTTCTATCCGTGGCCAGCTTGGTCGTTTCCTTCGCTCACCAAAAGCCTGGCCCGTTCTGGATGCGCCACTGGATGGGCCGGCGTATGATCGGCTGCTTGCCACCCTTCTTGACGCACTCGTTGCCGAGTTGATCCTGGTCGATGTCGCCGACGACGGGCCACGCGCCGTACAGATTCGCCGCGACGCCCTGCTTTGGTGCATCGGCGATGACTCTCCGCCGCCGCTCGACCCGGTGCGCTCGCGGAAGATGCATATCACCACAGAGGCACAAAGGCACAAAGACTCTCAAGACTCTGTGCCTTTGTGCCTCTGTGGTGACCATAGCAATGTGCCAGATCGTCAGGCGAACCGCTTCTTTCGCAACTTCTATCGACAGCCGCCTACCAGTCTGCGAGGGATTGAGGGCCGTGAACACACCGGCCAGGTGCCGCAGAAAGATCGTGAAGACCGCGAGGATCGCTTTGGGAAGGGCCAGTTGCCAGTGCTCTTCTGCTCGCCTACCATGGAGCTTGGCATCGACATCCGCGATCTCAATGTGGTGCATATGCGGAATGTACCGCCCACCCCAGCGAACTATGCGCAGCGAAGTGGCCGGGCTGGCCGCAGCGGGCAGCCCGCGCTCGTGATGACCTACTGCTCCACGGGCAGTGGCCATGACCAGTACTTCTTCGCGCGCCAGCCCGCCATGGTTGCGGGCGCCGTGGCCGCCCCCCAGATCGATCTGGCGAATGAAGATCTTGTGCGTGCACACATGCAGGCGATCTGGCTTGGCACGACCGGCCTCGATCTTGGACGCTCGATGCTGTCACTGATTGACACCAGTCGCGACGGCCTACCATTGAAGGCCGAGATCCAGGAGCAGATACAGCTCGACACGCACCAGCAGGCTGTGTGCATCGAGCGGTGCCGCCGTGTGCTGTCGAGCATCGCGGAAGGGCTCATAAACACAGGCTGGTATCACGAACAGTGGCTAGCCGACATTGTGATCCATGCGCCGCACGAGTTTGAGCAATCATGTCGGCGTTGGCGCGAGCTGTATCTTGCGGCCGATGAGCAGTTGCAAGAGGCCCGCCGATCGATTGACTCCTTTCACCACGGAGCCAGCGACCGCAAGGCACGTGATGAAGCAGTGCGCCACCAGAATGAGGCAATGAGCCAGAAGGACTTGCTCTGTAATACGTCGGCTCGGGGCGGCGGCGAGGGCGACTTCTACCCCTATCGCTACTTCGCCAGCGAGGGCTTTCTGCCGGGCTATAACTTTCCCCGCCTGCCCATCCGGGCCATGCTCAAGGTTGATCGTGAAGAAGTCGATTTTCTCTCGCGGTCGCGATTCCTGGCGCTGACCGAGTTTGGGCCACATAACGTGATCTACCACGAGGGACGTAAGTATCGCATCACGCAGTCAATTAGCCCGGCCGGCGATATCCAACGGCGAATCTCGCGAGCCAAGATCTGCCGGGTCTGTGGCTATTTCCACGATGGCTACAGCGCGGTGGTCTGCGAGCAGTGCGGCAACCAGCTCTCAGGTCAAGGCGCCGAGCTGCTTCCACAGATCTTTGAGATGACGACGATGAGCGCCCGCCGTATCGAGCGGATCACCTGCGAGGAAGAGGAGCGTCTCCGCGAGGGATTCCGGACGACGACCCACTATCACTTTGCCCGGATCGACGGTGCCCTGCGCCGCCAGGATGCGGAGACGATGTGCTCACCACAAAGGCACAAAGACACAAAGGCCGAAGCAGAGGATGGCCCTGATGCTGTGCCAAAAGAAAGCTCTGTGTCTCCGTGCCTCTGTGGTTCTTTCCGGCTCTCCTACGGCCCGACCGCGACCCTATGGCGGATTAACCACGGCTGGCTGCGATCAAAGCAGCCCGGCTTTGCGCTCGATGTTCGCCGGGGACTCTGGGGTGGTAAACCCGATGGGGCGGATCTTGGTGATGTGGACCCTCTTGAGGGCGAGAGTGTCAAGCAGGGCGTGAAGATTGTTGTGCGCGATACGCGTAACCTCTTGGTCGTGATGCCAGAGCCTGCTGTGAGTGCCAATGCCGAGCTGATGACTAGCGTGCAATATGCCTTGCAGAAAGGTATTGCAGCGGTCTTCCAGCTGGAAGAGCAGGAGTTGAGCTCCGAAGTGCTCGGCGACGGGCCGAGCCGACGGATTGTCTACTGGGAGGCGGCCGAAGGCGGTGCCGGCGCGCTACGCCGCCTGATTGAGGAGCCCGCTGCGCTGGCCCGGGTTGCTCGCGCCGCCCTGGAGATCTGCCACTTTGACCCGGTCACCGGTGCTGAGCGCGCTGAGGCCGCCGGCGAGTGTGTCCGCGCCTGCTATCGCTGTCTGCTCTCCTATAGTAATCAGCACTCCCACGCGCTGCTCAACCGCAGGCTGATCCATGATACGCTTGTCCAGCTCGCTCAGGCGACCGTCGTTGCTCGCATGAGCACGGCACAGAGCCATCCGGAGGGCCGTTCTCCCTTCGATGCCAGCCTGCCCCCTGCGACGGCTCGGGTGATTACCTATCTCCACCACGCCGGTGGCCGTTTGCCTGACCATATCCTGCCAGAGCTCAGCGGATTCCGCCCGCACCTGCTTTATACGGCAGACTACATCTGTCTACTTTGTCCGGAGCTGGACGAGGACGTGCGAGCGATGAAGGCAGGGCTTGAGGCTCAGGGATACACCGTCTACGTGATTCAGCCTGATCAGGATGTTGCATCACAGCTCGACGAACACCAGTTCTGGAGAGGCTAGCCCTCAAAGCTCAAGAACCTATCGTCATGTACTATGCGCTAAGCCTTCTGTGTCTTTATGGTATATCCCGAGGCCAACGATGCCCCAGCCTGGCGCTCTCGTCCGCTACCGTCACCGTGATTGGGTGGTCCTTCCCTCCGAAGACCCAAACGTCATCATGCTGCGGCCGATCGGCGGCGGCGCGAGTGAGGTTTGCGGCGTCGTACTCCCCCTTGCCGATCGCATCGCGGCGAGTCTGCCACACGAGCGGATGAGCGCAACGGCGTTCCCACTCCCTGCCCCCGATGATGTGCAGGACATTGATGCGGTCCGACTGCTCCTCGACGCGGCTCGCCTGCTGCTGCGCGATGGCGCGGCCCCTTTCCGTGCCCTTGGCCGACTCTCATTTCGCCCACGCCCCTATCAGTTCGTCCCGCTGCTCATGGCCCTTCGCCAGGAGACTGTGCGCCTGCTCATCGCCGATGACGTTGGTGTGGGCAAGACCATTGAGGGCGCCCTGATCGCCCGCGAGCTGCTTGACCGTGGTCTAATCCAGCGCATCGTGGTGCTCTGTCCGCCCGCGCTCTGCGACCAGTGGCAGCGCGAGCTGGCGGAGAAGGTCAATATCGACGCCACGGTGATCCGCTCTGGCACGATCTCACGGCTTGAGAAGCAGACCCCGCAGAATCGCAGTATCTTTCGCCACCACCGTCACCTTGTCGCCAGTATTGACCTGGTAAAGAATGACACCTACCGCGCGGCGTTTCTTGAGCACCTCCCCGATCTGGTTCTCGTCGACGAAGTCCATGGGGCCGCGCGCCCAGCGCATGATCGGGGGGGCGCACAGCAGCAGCGCTACGAGCTCCTGCGCGCCATCGCGCAGCGCCCGGGCCAGCACCTGGTGTTGCTGAGCGCGACGCCCCACAGCGGCGTCGAAGAGTCGTTCCGCTCGATACTTGGCCTGCTGAAGCCGACGTTCGCCGGGCTGAACCTGAGCCAGCTGAGCGAGGGGGAGCGGATTGAGCTGGCGACCTACTTTGTCCAGCGCCGCCGCGCTGACGTGCGGCACTGGATGGGCGCGGACACGCCGTTCCCCGAGCGCGTGTCGATCGAGGCCCCCTATCGCTTCTCACCATCCTACGATACGTTCTACCGCGAGGTCTACGCCTTTGCCCGCGGCGTGGTTGAGACCGCCGAGACGATGGGCGGCTGGAAGCAGCGCATGCGCTACTGGTCAGCGCTGGCCTTGCTCCGCTGTGTGAGTTCCTCACCAAGCGCTGCTCTTGCCGCACTCCAGTCACGCGGTGGCACTGTTCCGGTCGATGATGCGGAGAGTGGCGATGAGCCGGCAAACCCGCCGACGACCGACGAGCTTGACGCAGCGGTCGCGCCGCTGGTTGCCGACCCAATGGAACAGGAGCAGGCGCTCGATAGCGCTCCGCCGGCCATGCTCACACTTGCCGATCGCGCCCCTGATTGGCAGCAAGCGGAGCAGCGTAAGCTCGACGCCCTGGCAAGCATGGCGAAAAACCTGGTGACGCACGCGGACGAGGATGCGAAGCTGCTCCGCATCGTCGCGATTGTGCGGGATATGCTCCGCGCGGGTTTTCGGCCAATTGTCTGGTGCCGCTATCTGGCGACTGCCGCGTATGTCAAGGCCGAGATCGAGAAGCGCCTTGGCCGCGATATACCCCACCTCCGGGTAGAGTCAATCACCGGCGACGATCTTGACGATGTGCGACGCACGAGGCTGACCGCGCTGGCCGAGGCCAAGCAGCGGGTGCTGGTCGCGACCGATTGTCTCAGCGAGGGCGTCAATCTCCAGGCCCACTTCAACGCGGTGATCCACTACGACCTGCCATGGAACCCGAATCGCCTGGAGCAGCGCGAGGGTCGAGTCGACCGCTTCGGGCAACTGGCGCCGCAGGTGCAGGCGGTGCTGATCTACGGCGAGGACAACCCGGTCGACGGCGCGGTGCTCGATGTGCTGCTGCGCAAGGCCCGCGAGATTCAGAGCGCCCTTGGCGTGCGCGTGTCCGTCCCAGTGGATAGCGACACGGTGATGCAGACGGTGCTCCGCTCGCTGTTCGCCCCTGGCCGCAGCAGCGGCATGCAGCTCTCGCTCTTCGACGTGGGCGGGGATGCCGACACCCAGGTGGATGCCCTCCACGCCCGCTGGCGCCGCGGTGCCGAGGAGGAGAAGGAGAGCCGCACGCGCTTCGCCCAGCGCTCGATCAAGCCGGAAGAGGTTGAGCGTGAGCTGCGCGCCGCCGACACGATCCTCGGCAGCGCCGATGAGGTGCGCGACTTTCTGCTCGCCGCCTGTGGCCGGCTCAACGTCGCCCTCCAGCCGGCAGGCGAGGCGGGATGGAATCTCCACGTTGGCATGCTTCCGCCGGTGGTGCGCCAGCGCCTCGGCGCCCGGCCTGATATCTGGCCGATCTCCGTTATCTCGCCGACGCCGGCGGGGCTCGACTATATCGGCCGTAACCACCCGCTGATCGAGGCGCTGGCCGAGTATCTGATCGATCTGGCATTTCACCCAACCGTCGGCGATCACCCGGCCGCGCGCGGCGGCGTGATCCGCACCACCCAGATCAGCCAGCGCACCACCTTGCTGCTCCTCCGCCCGCGCTACCTGGTCGACGAGCCGGGCTCCGAGCGGCCGGGCCTGGCCGAGGAGACCCTGGTCTGGGGATTCACCGGCACCCCACCCGCAATCACGCCGATCGCCCCCGATGATGCGCGCGCCTTGCTCGCCACGATCAGCGCGGCGGCAAATATCGCCCCCGAGCAGCAGCGTGCGGCGCTCCAGCTTGCGGTCGAGCAGTGGAACGCGCTCTGCGCGCCTGAGCCCGCGCCATCACTGCGCGCGCTGCTTGACACACGGGGCACAGAGCTGCAGGAGAGTCATAGCCGTATCCGCCGCCTGCTGCGCCACTCGCGCGCGCGTATCGTACCGCAGCTCCCGCCCGACCTGCTGGGGGTAGTGGTGCTGCTGCCGCTGCCGAAGATCTAACCACAGAGACACAGAGGCACAGAGGATGGATGATCAGAGCCAGTTGAGCCATAACATTATAGGCGCAGCAATCGAGGTTCACCGTGCTCTTGGGCCTGGTCTGCTTGAGTCAGCTTATGAGGTGTGCCTGTGTCATGAGCTTGGTCTACGCGGGCTGAGCTTTCAGCGCCAGGTTGCGCTACCGCTTACCTACAAGGGGGTTCAGCTTGACTGCGGGTATCGGATTGATGTGATTGTTGCCGACACTGTATTGCTAGAGCTCAAGGCCGTCGAGCAGATTCTGCCCATCCACGAGGCACAACTTCTGACATACTTGCGCCTCACCAAGATCAAGCTCGGACTGATCATCAACTTCAATGTCCCAGTGCTCAAAAGCGGCATCAAGCGCATGGTGAACGGCTAATGGCATCACGAAGGCACAAAGACCCAAACCAAAAATGCCCGGCCTTTGTGTCCTTCGTGCCTTTGTGGTGAAAGAGTGAACGGCTAATGGCATCACGAAGGCACAAAGACCCAAACCAAAAATGCCCGGCCTTTGTGTCCTTCGTGCCTTTGTGGTGAACATATATGAGCGCACTTACTATCGAGGGCGGCCTGCTCTCTCCCGATATTGTCGAGCGGATCGTTGACCTGGAGGGCCAGCGCCCCGGCGACTTCGGGCTCAACCCGAACCGCACCATGGCCGATGCCATCGCCGGCGATTTCGCCGCCCTCTGCATGGACTGGCGTAATTTTCAGAGCCGCCTGGAGGACGCCCGCCCCGGCGACTCGCTGACGACGCTGACCCGCCGCCAGTGGGTCGCCCCCTTGCTCAATCGCCTCGGCTACGAGATAGAGACGTTGCGCCCGGCCCCAGTGGTGGACGGCCGGGCCTACGCGATCTCGCACCGGGCCGATGGGGCGGAAGATGCCCCGGTTGTGCATATTGTCGCCGTCGACCAGCCGCTCGGCGAGCGGCCCGCCCCCGGCCGCGGCAGCATCGCGCCTCACGCGCTGGTGCAGGACTATCTCAACCGCACTGAGCAGCTCTGGGGCATTGTCACGAATGGCCACACCCTGCGCCTGCTGCGTGACTCCTCCTACTTCACCCGGCCCAGCTATATCGAGTTTGACCTACGCCAGATCTTTGGCGGTGAGCAGCTCGATGAGTTTATCCTCCTCTACCGCCTGGCCCATCGCTCGCGCCTGCCGGCAGATTCACCACAGAGGCACAAAGACACAGAGGGTCGAGAAACAGACGAATCTCTGCGTCTCCGTGCCTCTGTGGTGAGGCCTGAGCATTGTCTGCTTGAGCGCTACCATCTGCAGGCGCTGGAGCAGGGCGACCGTATCCGCGATGGCCTGCGCGGCGCAGTGGAGCAGGCTATCCTGGCCCTCGGCAACGGCCTGCTGCGCCACCCGCGCAACGAGGAGCTGCGCGCCGATCTGCGCGCCGGCAGCATGACCACCCGCGCCTTCTACCAGCAGCTGCTCTATCTGATCTACCGCTTCCTGTTCCTGCTGGTCGCCGAGGAGCGCGGGCTGCTTATTCACCACAGAGGCGGAGAGGCACAGAGGCCAGACAAGACAGAAGAATCTCTGCGCCTCCGCGCCTCTGTGGTCAATCCGCTCGACTACTACCGCGCCTACTACAGCCTGGCCCGCCTGCGCGTGCTTGCCGACGAGCCGCTCACCGCGCCCGAGCGCTTCGATGATCTCTGGCTGGGCCTCCAGACCTTGTTCTACGCCCTGCGCGACGAGGCTCTGGCAGGCGAGCTGGATCTCCCGCCGCTCAATGGCCCGCTCTTCGCCGAGAACCGGCTCGACCTCACCCTGGTGAGTAACCGCGATCTGCTCCTGGCGGTGCGGGCCTTCTCGTCGTTCACGCCGCCCGGCGAGAGTGTGCGCCGGCGGGTGAACTATAGCGCCCTCGATGTGGAGGAGCTGGGCAGTGTCTACGAGGCCCTGCTCGACTACCAGCCGCTGATTGAGCCAGATGCGCTCTACGGCCTGCGCTTCGTCTTCGCCGCTGGCACTGACCGGCGCTCGACCGGCTCCTACTACACCGACCGCAAGCTGGTCAATGAGCTGGTCGAGGCCGCGCTGGTGCCGGCCATCCGCGAACGCCTCGCTGAGATCGGGCTTGCACCACAGAGGCACAGAGGCACCGAGGCTGACGATGCCGAGTCTCTGCGCCTCCGCGCCTCTGTGGTGCAACAAAAAAAGGCTGCACCACAGAGGCACAGAGGCACCGAGGCTGACGATGCCGAGTCTCTGCGCCTCCGCGCCTCTGTGGTGAATCAGCAAGAGGCCGCCCTGCTCAGCATCAAGGTGCTCGACCCGGCCTGCGGCAGCGGCCACTTCCTGCTCGCCGCCGCCCGCCGGATCGGCCGCGAGCTGGCCCGCGTGCGCGCTGGTGGCGATGAGCCATCCGCTGACGCCGTGCGCGCCGCGACCCGCGAGGCGATCGCCCACTGCGTCTATGGCGTGGACCGCAATGAGCTGGCGGTGGACCTGTGCAAGGTGGCGCTGTGGATCGAGGGCCAGGCCGAGGGCAAGCCGCTAAGCTTTCTCGACCACCGCATCCGCCACGGCGACTCGCTGGTGGGCGTGCTGCGCAACCAGCAGCTGCGCGACGGAATCCCCGACGCGGCCTATGACGCGGCCCCCGGCGACGATAAGCCCACGGCGCGGGCGCTGAAGAAGCGCAATAAGCAAGAGCGCGAGGGCCAGCAGGAGCTGCCGCTGCTGCGCCTGCGCGAGGAGCAGGCCCAGCCCGCCGAGGCGGCCCTGCTCTCGCTGCCCGACGACACCCCAGAGATCGTCCGCCGCAAGCGCGCCGCCTTCGCCCAGATGCGCGCCCTGGGCACGCCCTGGTGGCACAGGCAGCTCGCCAACCACCTCTACACCGCCGCATTCTTCACCCCGCTTGTCCCCGGCGGCCCCGTGCCCACCAGCGCCATGCTTGAGGACGTGGACACCGTGCGCGGCGACGTGACCGGCGCGGCCGTCGGCATGGCCGCCGAGCGGGCCTTCTTCCACTGGGAGCAGGAGTTCCCGGAGGTGTTTCACCATAGAGGCACAAAGGACACAGAGGCCGGGCCGCAGCCCGCAGCCCGCAGCCCGCAGCATGCTTCACCACAGAGGCACAAAGACACAGAGTCTGCAATTGAAGCCCCCCCTCTCCCGCCGCAGCGGGAGAGGGGGCTGGGGGGTGAGGGCGGTTTCGATGTGGTGCTGGGCAACCCGCCGTTTGTGGGGGGGCTGAAGATCAGCACGAACTACAGCGACAAGTACCGCGCCTACATCAGCCACGCCTACGATCCGTTCAAGGGTACATCAGACCTCTGCGCCGCTTTCTTCCGCCGGGTCTTTACTTTGCTGCGCGAGGGCGGGGCTGCCGGCATAGTGGCGACGAACACAATTGGACAGGGCGATACTCGCGAGGCTGGCCTGGGTCAGATCGTCCAGCAGGGCGGCGTGATCCACTATGCGCGGCGGTTTGTGAAGTGGAGTGGGGATGCGAGCGTGGAGGTAAATCTAGTTGGGTGGAAGAAAGGCTCTTGGGATGGCAAGCTCATACTTGACCTTGCAGAAGTCGAGCAAATTTCATCCCGATTGGACAATGAGCCTGAGCAAGAGCCTTTTACTTTACAACAAAACGAGAACAAAGCCTTTATTGGGGATTTTGTCCGAGGGATAGGGTTTGTTATCGATAAGGCGGAAGCAGGTGTGCTTTTTGAGGCAGATACCAAAAACAGTGATTGCATTGCGCCTTATTTAAATGGCCAGGATATCAACAGAGATCCGGATCAGAAACCGAGCAGGTATGTCGTTTGCTTTCGTGATTGGCCTCTTTCCAAAGCGAAGAAATACCCTGACGCACTGAAAATCGTGATCGAACGAGTAAAGCCAGAGCGAGATAAAGTAAAGGAGAAACATGAGCGCGAGAATTGGTGGTTATTTGCACGCTATCGAGGTGAAATGCGTACAGCTGTGATTAGTCAGCGCAAAGTTCTGGTTAGGAGCCGTATCTCAGAAACGCATGCTGTTGTCTTTGTTCCTAATGATTGGGTGTTCAATGAGAAAACAATTGTATTTGCTTTTGACGATGATTATCATTTCGCGCTACTTCAATCTAACCCTCATGAACTTTGGATGCGTCGTTTCACTTCGACTTTGCGAACAGATATCAACTATGCCCCCTCCGACTGCTTCGAAAACTTCCCCTTCCCGCAGCAGCCCGCCGCCGAGGCGCAGGAATGGGCGGCGCGGGTCGGCGAGGAGTACCACGAGCAGCGGCGGCAGCTCATGCTGGCCCAGCAGCAGGGGCTAACCAAGACCTACAACCGCTTCCACAACCCGGCCGAGACCAGCGAGGAGATCGCGCAGCTGCGGGCGCTGCACGCCGAGCTGGACAAGGCCATCCTGGCCTGCTACGGCTGGGAGGATCTGGAGCCGGGGCACGGCTTCCACCAGAACGAGCGCGGCCAGACCCGCTACACCGTGAGCGACGCGGCGCGGCGGGAGATCCTGGCCCGGCTGCTCAAGCTTAACCTGGAGGTGGCGGCACAAGAGGCGAACCACAAAGGCACGAAGGGCACAAAGGGTTGAGCTGCCCGGCCTTTGTGCCCTTTGTGTCTCTGTGGTGAATCCAGCTATACAATGCAACCCTGGAGATGATATGGTCGGCAGAGGAGATAGATGATGAGTGATGTGCGCGAGATGACAGCTGTGCAGGCGGGCCTGAGCAGCGAGCGACAGATCCAGATTGCCCTCCAGGCGATTGATAGCCTGGGCGGACAGGCGACCACTGAGCAGATTTATGCAGCTATCACCCAGGAGCTTCCGCTAGGGATAGCGCTGTCGCAACAGGGACGCGACACGCTGCGCTCACTAATCAGCCGCGACGCCGTAGAGCGGGGCTATATTGAGCCCTATAACCCGGATCGTCCAGGCTGGCGGATCGCCCCTGACGGCCATGAATATCTACGTGCGGCACAAGAGTCCCTCGGCGTCGAGGCAGAAAATACGTTTCCGGTTGACATTGAGCCCCCCCAGCCAACAACGTCTGAGGATCAGACCGTACGTCCATTTGACCCAAAGCTCATCAGAGTTGATCAGCGCATGATGAGCATCTTCCAGGTGATGCTCAAGATACAGCGCCATGACATCGACCTTCAGCCAGACTTTCAACGAAACGTGGTCTGGGATCCTACCCGCCAGAGCCGGTTGATCGAGTCGATTCTTCTGCGTATCCCGCTGCCGGCCTTCTACCTGGATGCAACTGCCGAGGATAAGTGGCTGGTCGTCGATGGGCTCCAGCGCCTTACGACGCTCAAGCGGTTCTACTTTGACAACAAAGATCTCCCTGAGGGCGAACTGCCACTGGTGCTCACCAACCTCGAATTCCTGGACGACCTTGAGGGCAAGCAATTTAAACAGTTGCCGCGTAACCTTCAGCGGCTGATCGAAGACACCGAGCTAAATTTATACGTGATCCGGCCAGAGACGCCGCCAGAGGTTAAGTTCACCATTTTCAGCCGGGTGAATACAGGTGGCCTGGTGCTGACCCCACAGGAGATCCGCCACGCACTCTTCCAGGGGTGGGCCACCCACTTCCTTGAGGAGCTAACAAGGTTGCCCGAGTTCTTAAGCGCCACCACTGGGTCGATAAGCTCGCGGCGTATGGATGATCGCGAGTGTGCCCTGCGCTTTCTCGCCTTCCATATGACAGACTATACGTTGTACGGCCGGCGCGAGCAGCGCGACAAGAGCGGGCGGATCATCAAACAGAGCCTTGATGGCTTCCTGAGCGAGGCAATGGAGCAGATCAATGCCCTTGGAAAAGCGGGTAATGAGGATCGCCTCGCCGAGTTACGTGAGGCGTTTCGCCAGGCAATGCTGAATGCGGAGGCTATCTTCGGGCCGTATGCCTTCCGCAAGATGTATAAGCGTGGCACCAAACGCACCCAGATCAGTAAGCCGCTTTTCGAGGTATGGTCAGCACTACTTCAACAATACGACCGATCAGCGCTTGAAAGCAAGCGTGAGGCGATCATTGATGGCTTCATTGCGCTTATGAATGACTCAGACTTTAACAAGGCGGTCTCACTCGGTACGGGCAGTATATGGAGTGTTCACACTCGTTTCGAGCGGGTGGCCGTGCTGCTTGAGGAGGTCGTCGGATGATTACCGATCTGCGCGTCCAAAATTTTAAGTGCTTCGAGGATATGACACTACACCTCGGGCCGCTAACCTTGATGGCGGGAACAAATGCCTCGGGTAAATCATCCACCATTCAATCGCTGCTCCTTCTGCGCCAGTCTTACCTCCGCGGCCTGCTCCAGCGTGGCGAGCTGCTGCTCAACGGATCGCTCGCAAGCCTTGGCGCAGCTCGTGATGTGCTCTACGAAGATGCCGCAACAAATGAGATCGCATTTGCCATACGGGCAAATAGCCAGGCGGATCTGAGCTTCACCTTCTCGGTCCAGCCTGGCAAGAGCGACATCTACCGCCTGCGGGCAAGTGAGGCTCCTGTCTTATCACCAGGGGGGCCGCTCTTTGCGACCGCCTTCAACTATCTGAATGCAGAGCGTATCGGGCCACGCCTCACCTACCCAATGGCTGAACTACGCGACGAGAACATCGACATTGGCCCCCAGGGAGAGTACACCCTTGACGTTCTATCACGTCACCGCGATCAGCCGGTAGCCACTGCGGGAATGACCTATCGCGACCCGGAGTCCGGCTCGACACCGAGCAGCATCGAGTACCAAGTTCGCTATTGGATGCAGACGATCATCCCAAACTTTGACTTTGAGCTTGACTCGATCAACGCAGCGGATCAGGTGCGGGTTGGCTTTCGCATCGGCACGCGAGAATACCTGCGCCCGACCAACATCGGCTTTGGCCTCATCTACACCTTGCCAATTGTCGTCGGCGCGCTTGTGGCACCTGCGGGATCGCTGTTCATTGTCGAGAACCCTGAGGCACACCTACACCCAGCCGGACAGTCACGTATCGGACACTTTCTGGCCCGCGCAGCGGCGGCTGGCGTTCAGGTACTGATCGAAACGCACAGTGATCATGTGCTTAATGGTATACGTCGGGCGGTTCGCGACAAAGCTCTCCTCCCCGGGCAGGTATCGCTCGCATTCTTCAGCACGAGCGAAGACAGTGCAACAAAAGTTATCCAGCCGAAAATATACGCGAGCGGCGGCATTCGGCCCTGGCCCAAAGGCTTCTTCGATCAATTTGAGCGCGATCTGCGGGAGTTGCTCTGATGGACATCTTGATCAACGAGCGCTCCTTTGTTGGCCAGGCGCGCTACTACAACGCCCGCAATGCGATGAGGGCCATGGCCGACACCATTGAGGCATTGAAGCCAACCTGTTGCGGCGGCCAGGTGCTTATTCACAGCAGCCTTGTCCACCGGCCCTTTATAGAGGCGCAAGCCCTCAGCCTGTGGCTCCGCTCAGAGGATCACACCCGCGAGGATGCGCCAATCGAAGACTTGCCGACTCAGGCGCTGATAGGCATTATCCTCGACGCTTTCTCGCGCGGGCCGTACATCGATGAACTGCTCGCCGACATTGCCCACCTTTGTGCGTATGCTGAAGAGCAAGACCTTGAGGGCAGCGCGCTTGCCGGGGCGATCTGCTTACAGGGCCTGCTGGTGAGCCTTGATGGCTGTGCTGCCTTCCCGGATGGTGAGCTCAAGGTGCATTTCTGCCAGGGTGACGACCCCATTAAACCGCATGAGGTAAAACACTTTACGAGCCCCCGCTCGGCCCGTCGTACTCGTCGGCGCTACGTGCCACACAAGAAACACCACCCGGCAAGGGCTAAGCCGCCTGCATCACCAATGCCCCTCGATCTGGCCTACGACCCCATTGACGACACAAAACGGGCATGGCTTCGCAACCCCGAAAACCCGGCACCTGACACAGAGGCTCAACGCTTGCTCGACTGTGCTGAGCCTGGCGAGAAACAATTCTATGCGCGCACCTATGACCGCCGACGGCGTATCGAGACGTTCTATGAATTCCAGCCCGATGCTGCCGGAGGCTACCACGGCTATCCTGTGCCCATGTCTGAAGTGTTGACGGCCGAAGTGGTGCGGCGACTGCGTGAGCGTGAGTAGTGTGTTGGCACCTCATCTCTGTGCTTCAGGTGTATAGCAATATGTTCGTTAGGAACTAAAGGGGGGGCCATGTCAGAGCCAGTACAGATCGCACTCATCGGCCTGGCGAGCGCTGTCATCGTCGCGCTGATCACCGCAGTGATCGGGCCAGTTGTCACCAATCGCATCACGAAATCATCTGGGTCAGGCTCGGTAACGGCACCAGGCGGCCTCAACTGGCGATTCGGCATCCTTGGCGCGGTCATCGGCGCGTTGATCGCGGTTGTGCCGCTTGTCACCTACGCCTAGCCTACCTCAACCGCGATGCCGCGACACGGCCGATCTATGCAAACGCGGTCGCATACTACGACTTCGAGCAGCCAGGCGACCTCGTGCTCTGGTCGCAGGGGGAGGGCGCGTCGCCAAACCAGGAGATCAAGATCAGCGGGCCGGGCTTTACCGGGAACGGCGCGCTCACCCTTTCAGCACCGATCTCATCAACCGAGCAGTTCGACCTGCACGCAGTTCATGTCTTAAAAAACCTGCCCCAGCCACCGCTCTTTCAAGCCAACGCCATCATTGCGCGGGTACGCTGGCCTGAGCTCAAAGGGGTGAAAGTTCAATACGCCGTGCTCTGCGTGCGCCCCAACGAACGCGAGTACATCTGCGAAGGCATCCCACAGACACCAGGGCACTGGCAGACGATGGCTTTCAGCCTACGGAAACCAGGCGAGTCATCGGCTGATGAGACCAAGACCGATTTGCTGGGTCTGGCGATCCTGGCGAAGTTCGAGAAGACGAGCAGCGAGGCCCCACTGACTGCCAGCTTCCAGATCGACGACATCGAGATCTGGTCGGAACGTTGATATACAGCTGTCGTACCTCAATAAACCTTTGGGCCTCTGTGCCTCTATGGCAAAGAAAGAGGATCTATGGCCCGCGTCAATCTCCCCACGTCCGAGCCGATCTACCACGCCGCCGGGCGCTTTGTCGATGCGGCGCTGCGCGGCGACGACTCGCTGTTCACACCTGGTCATCCAATCTGGACAGTAGCGCATATTGAAGAACTGCATCGCCGCTTCGTCGAGACTCCAGATACATCGAGCCGCAGCTTCCTGGAGAAATTCCAGGATCAACTTGATGGCACCGCATCAGCAGTGTACCAACTTGCCGGCGAGCTGATCTATGTCCACCTGCTCGTGGCCGTGGGCAATATCGGTGGCCACGCCAAACGCGAGCTTATCCGTACCGTGCTCAGCTGGTCGTCTGCGCCCGTCGTGATACCGCCTGATCTCGACCGAGCCCTCGACACGGGCCTGGCCCGCGTTGGCACCGCCTACCTCACCTACCGCCCCTTTCAACTTACCTTCCTGCTGCGCTTTGTGCGCGCGTGGAAACGACGGCTGGAGCCGGATGATCGTGCCAAACTCCTGCGTGACCCCTGGCGCTTTAAGGAGATGCTCTTTGATCTGAAGATCAGCCACGCCTACGCCCAGCGCGAGGCGATCCTGCACATCGTCCACCCCGATACCTTTGAGGCGATCGTCTCGCGTGAACACAAACGGCGATTCGCCCGCGAGTGGGCGATCTACCTCGCCACCCCTGAGCCCGATGTCGACCGTGCGCTTCTGGCGATCCGCCGAGGCTACGAGCTCCAGCATGGCGTCCCGATCAACTTCTACGGGCTTGGCCGCACCAGCGTGGAGCGAAGCACAACCAGCCCCCTGCCCCGATCACTTGGCCACCGCCTGAGCGCCTATACCGAACTGGTTGAGCGCCTGAGCGGAGACAGCTACACACCAGTGGGCATCCTCGACCAGTTCGAGACCTCGTCGCAAGCGGATCATCTGGCCAGCCCGCCCTCCCCCGAGGCGCTCGTCGCCGATCTCCGGGTACTCCGCCTGCTGCGCGCCAACCCTGCGGATGGCACCTTCCGGCGCTGGCCGCACCTCGACGGCGCTGGCGGGCCGCTCCTGCTGCGCTACACCGCGTTGACCCTCGTGATCGCGGATGACGCTGGCGGCTATAGCTTGCCGATCCTGCGCGCACTCGCGCTCCTTGATGGCGGTAGCTATCCCGAGAGCGTCTGGCCGATCGGGCGGGAGTTGATCGACTGGTATGTCGCGGCTGGCCTGATCGAGGAGGCCGGTACCGGACACTGGCGCGCGAAGCCCGATGCGCTCGCGCCCACGACGGCCTCGGGGCACACCGCCGAGGCGATAAACACCTTCCTCGCGCACCTCCAGCGCGTTCGCGCCAGCAGTGGCGAGCTGCCGCCACTCAAGACCGACAGCCTGAGGGTGCTCGACCCAGCCGTGCTCGACGCCAGGATCGCCGAGATCCAGCGCGAGCTGCTGATTGATCGTGCGATCATCCTGCGGATCTACCGCGCACTGATCGCTGGGCACCACGTCATCCTCAGCGGGCCGCCTGGCACAGGAAAGACCCACCTCGCCCGCATCCTGCCGCGCATCCTCTGGCGCGACGACGACCCTACCATACTCCTGATCATGCCGACCGACCCTACCCTCCCGCCGATGGAACCGCCCATCGCGCAGCACCTCTTCCGGGAAGGCTATGTGGTCGATGTCGTTACCGCGACCGAGGATTGGGGCGTGCGCAATGTGATCGGCGGGATCACACCGCAACTCATGCGCGAGGGTGAGAAGCGTACGCTCGTCTATCGCGTCCGGCGCGGTCACCTCACCCGCGCCGTCCTGAGCAACTACGGCATCAATGACGAGGATGCCATCCCCGATCCGGACGACCTACGTCGCCAGGAGGTCACGCAGGGACGGGCACGCCACCACGGGCGATGGCTTGTGATTGACGAGTTCACCCGCGCACCAATCGACGCGGCCTTCGGCAGCCTGCTGACAACCCTGGGCGGGCAGCGCAGCCCGCTCAGCGTCCCGACGGACGATGGCGATGTGGAGGTGCCACTGCCGCGCGACTTCCGCATGATCGGCACCCTCAATAGCTTCGACCGGCACTTCTTAAACCAGATCAGCGAGGCAATGAAGCGGCGCTTTACCTTTATCGATGTTCTGCCGCCTGGGCCGGAGCTGGCGACGCACGAGCTTGCGATGGCGGTTTACCGGGCGCTGCTGCGGCTCGACGAACAGGGGCTGTTCGATATCAGCGCCGAGGCGGGGAGCGCCGAGGCAGTGTGGGAAGGTATGCTTCGCGTAGCACCCGCGGAAGATGGCAGGCTCACGCTCACCTTCGAGGAGGGCGAGGACGGCGCCGCAGCCCAGACGCTCGCCAGCTTCTGGCGCATCTTTCAGGCGGTGCGGGTCTACCGCCAGCTCGGCACAGCCCAAGCTGAGACCGTCTGTAGCGCCCTATTCAGCGGACAGATGATCGGCATGAGCTGGGAAGACGCCCTCGACAGCGCCCTGGCCGACACCCTCGCCGACCAGCTCCAGGTGCTGAGCCGCGATGAGCAGCGAGCGCTCTGGGTCTATCTCCGCTACGCCGGCGATGGTGAGGCATTCACGAATCGCATCACGTCTGTGCTTGCAGAAATGCCCGTTGCCCGCCAGCGTCATCACCTTGACCGGTTGGGATTAGAGGCACCAGCGCAGCTTAGCCCCGATGCCCTGGGTGCGCGCTTTGCGCTTGGGCAGCCACTCAGCATCTCAGCCGATGGGGTATTTGGACGCCGGATCGAGGCTTTCATTCACGAACGGGGGCTGTGATGAACCATAGAGACACAGAGACACAGAGACCGAGCAGCATTGAAAGCTCTGTGCCTCTGTGTCTCTGTGGTGAAGGATCATGAACCAGCCAACTCCGGCCGAGCAGCGTGCCTTTACCGAGATGCAGGCGCGCCTCGTCGCGCTCCTGCTGCGCTTCAATGAGGCTGACTTTGCCCGACGCTATGGGCAGCGCGATGGGTCTCCTCCCGGCGAGGCGATCCGTGAGCTCCAGCCCTACCGTGATCTTGCGGCGCTTGCCCTGCTCCGCGACGAGCTGTTCGACGATATCATGCCGCGTATCGTGCGGCGGCTGAGCTTTGAGGCGCCGAGGCAAACCCTGCGTGAGGAACCGCCGCCCCGTGGTCGAGTTGACTGGGAGCGAACGCTCGATGCGACATGGGCCAGCACGCCAGGCGAGCCGCCCTTACAGCTGCACACACGCCAGCGGCGACGTGACTTTACCACCCCCGAGAATGTATACGTCGTTGCTGCACTCCTGGAGTATCGCGCGGACATCCTGCGGGTCCTCTGGGATGAGCGCCTCATCGCCCAGGCCGATGCGCTACGCCACCCGCTGAATGCAATGGTAGACCAGTGCGAGCGTGAGTTGGCCTTTCCGCAGTTTGCCGGAATTCGTACGATCGCAGACCAAGCACTCGACGCGGGTGAGATCGACCTGCTCATCGAACAGATCCAAGAGCGAAGCATTCCCGGCGGGAACAGCGCCTATGATGACCTGATCGCGTGGCGTCAGCGCCGCCTGATGCTCCCGCTGCTCCAGCGTGACCTGCAGACTCCCGTCATCGCGTTGGGAGCAGATCCCCAGCGCGACAACTACCTCTATCAGCTCTGGATCTTCTACGAGCTGGCGGCACTCCTACGTGAGCGTGAGGCGATGGAGCCGGATGATCTCACGCTCCAGCCGATGCGGTTGCGCTTCCGCTGGAAGGGCTGCACCTATGAACTACAGCACGATCAGGAGGTGCGGCCCCAAGTTGCGATGTGGTCTGCCCAGCCAGACACGACCTCTCGTGTGCCACGCGTGCGGCCAGACTTCTACCTATGGCGCTGCGACCCGCAGCGTCAGGAGGTACATGCTGGCGACACCCTCATCTGGCGTGAGCCGGGAGTCATCTGGGATGCCAAATACTACCGTGAGCGGGAGAGCCCGAACGCGCCCGCGTCGCCGATCAAACGGATGATCGCAGATCTTACCTTGATCGGCGAGCCCTACGGCGTGCTCCTCTTCGCGTTCCTCACGGGTAGTCAGAGCAGCGACACACGCTACACGATCTCCCCAGACGCGACGCGCAATCAGCCTCTCGCCCCAGGCCAGAGCGTAGTCGTGCAGCCACTGACTCCAGCATTACCAGGCGAACAGAGCGATGTCTCGCTGTCGCTCGCTAAGCTCCTCGACGAAGCCCATGCCCGGCTGCATGAACCACGCCAGCCGCGCTGCCAGGGCGTGTTCCTCGACACGCTAAGCCTGTGTGAGCACGGCGCGCTGCTCGGCCGAGACGGCGCGCACCTCCCCGACAACGACGTGCTCGCCTGCCCCAAGCTCCATATCGGCCCGTGGCGCGTCGATCTGGTGAGCCGGACAGCGCACTGCTGCCGCGACGGACGGCTCTGCCATATTATCAACCAACCTGGTGCTGCGCCGCCGGTGCGCCCACCTCGCAACGCCCGAGAGCTGCTCAGAGAGCTGGAGCGCCTCTTCGAGTCCGGCGACCTTGGTGCGCTCGACGAGAATGAGGCGGCGGTCGAGGCCGTGATCAGCCGGATCGAGGCACTGACCCGCCGCTTCGCTGAGATCACCGGGGCGCTCAACGACCTGGGACGCTATGAGGCCAAGCTGGGAGACATCGGGCTCGACCGCACCCTGCACCTGCTCGGGCCGACCGAGCGCGAGTCGCTGGCGCTGGCAATCTACCTGCGAGACCAGCTCGACGAGGTGGGGGCCAACGATTATTCGGCCTCGATCATCCACGTCGCACGCGTGCTGGAGTGCGAGCTGCAGCGGCGTATGCTGGCCATCCCCGGAGTCAGCGGCAGCGACTTCCCGCATGGGAAGCCGACGCTGGGCACGCTCGGGGGTGTGCGGCGCAGGAACCCGGCGCTGTGGGGGCGGATCGATGCGCACCTGATCCAGGTCTGGGCAGGCAATGTGGACCCCGAAGACGCGACCTTCGCCGTCACGGTGGGGCAGCTCATCGACGAGGTTGAGCAGCTGGTGCGCGTGCGCAACCAGGCCGCCCACACCACGCCCATCCCGCGCGACCGCTTCCGCACCCTCTTGCGATCACTCTGCGACGGCGGCCCCCTGCGTGTCGGCGCGCTCAATGTGCTGCTCACCGCCTGGCCAGCAGCATAGCGCGCATTTGCGCGCCATACCCGCACTATACTGAGAATCCTGGGGCAGATGGCTGCCCACCATACCTGGTGGATTCAAGCGATGGCACCGGATGAACAGATCATACCGATAGATCAGTCGATCTGGAAATGGCCGACCGAGCAACAGCGATTGCTAGAGGGCTGGCTTCCACTGGCGCAGGATGCAAACCAACGCTACGGATGGCAGCTAAATGCTCCTGCCCTGGAGGCATTGGTTCTCGCTGCTGCACCTACGCTCTTGCATGCGTCGAGCGCCCTCGCGGCCCGCGCCATCTTGTGGCGAGCCTACTACAAAGGCAAACCTTGGGATGTGATCGATATGGGGAATGTACCGTGCAGTGCTTCTCGCCCGTGACGGTTTTAGCTCTCAAGAAACCACAGGTGCCCCATGTTGGCCCAAGTACTGGAATGCGGCGCTACGTGATCAACTGACAAGCGATCCCGCATCACAGATCTGTCGTCGCTTACGTCTTGATATGGTAGCGTTCGTTCAGCACGACCTGCGCGGCATCACCCTACCCGCCGCCGGATCTGTGATACAGCCATGGCCGATACTACCTCATATCGGCAATGCCCGGCAGCGAAACGAGCCGAGCATTGCCGATATTGCGTTGACGCGAGAGCCCATTCGTGCTATCCTTGCATTGCCGATATTATGCAAGGATAGCTCTATGGATACCCTCCACCCTGACCTCGATGCCTACCTGGCTACGCTCAACGGCGTCAGCGCCAACACCCGCCGAGCGCGGCGGGCCGACCTCGCTGGTATGATCCGCTGGTGGGAGGATGTCCACGATCTCGCCTTCGACCCGGCCCTGCTCGCCGAGCGCGATGTCCGCGCCTACCTGCAGCGGCGACAGGTCGATGACGGTGCCGCACCGGCCAGTATCAACCGGGCGCTGTCCACCGGCGGCCGCTGCTGGGCCTGGCTGGTGCGGACTGGCCGAGCCCGAGAGAATCCCTTCGCCGCCGTCGGCGCGGTGCCCCAAGATCCGCCGGCCCCACGCAAACTCGACCCCGGCGCGATCGATGCGCTGCTTCGCGCTGCCAGCGACGAGCCCGACCTGACGCTGCGCCGCTGCAATGAGGCCCTGCTGTCCCTGCTGATCTACGCCGGGCTGCGATCACAGGAGGCTGCCGATGTGCAGATGCGCGACCTCGACCTCGACGGGCGTACGGTGACAGTGCGCGCCGGCAAGGCCGGGAAGTTCGGCCGCGTCCCGCTCCACGCCGATGCAGTCCGCCTGCTGCGGCGCTACCTGACCGAGGTGCGCTACCCCGACGGCATGCCCGCCCCTGGCAGTCCAGCCGAGCGCGAGCTACTGCTTGGAGTGGTCGAATCGACCCGTCCCGGTCGCCCTTTCCGCGCTGGCGTTAGCACCCGCACTATCCGCCACCGCTTCACCGTGATCGCCACCCGCGCCGCCGCCCAACTGCGCGCCGCTGCCCAGAAGGAGCCGCGCATGGACAAGGCCGCCAGGCTCCTGGAGGCCGCCGACGACCTGGTGACCGCATCACCGCACGCCTTACGCCACAGCCTGGCCTACCGGCTTCTCGACGACGGCACCAGCCTGGCCGCCGTCCAGCGGATCATGCGCCACAGCCGCGGCGAGCAGACCCTGCGCTACGCCACGCCGAACGAGCGCGACCTGAAGGATGTGATCGACCGGTCAGGCGGGGTGTAAGCCAGCACTAGCTCTAGACCACCGCCGCAGGTGCCGCGCCGCTGTAGACATCAGATCCGTGCGGCCAGCGGGATCTGCTCGCCGGCTAGGCGGCAGGGTAGCCCCTGCCATCTCATCGCTCGTGGTGCCCCCACCGAAAAGAACCCGCGTGGGAGCTGCGGGGTTTTAACCCCGGCAGAGGAAACGCGGGCGCGGCGCATGGAGGACTCGTACGGCTCGACTGAGCTCGCCGAAGTCCTCGCATCAGCGCGCCGCGAACAACTGGTCTACTATGACGAAATGTTGTGATATATGGTATAATACTCATGTGCAAAGAACTATCCGCGTGAAACTCACCCCCTCCACGGCACAAGCCGGGCTGCTGGCAGAAACCAGTCGCCTGTTCACGGCTGCCTTTAATGCCGTGTGCCGGGTGGGATGGGAACAGCAGATCACCAACGGGGTCGATCTGCATCACGCGACGTACTACCCGACCCAGGCCGACTATCCCGCCCTCGTCTCGGATCTGTTGGTGCAGGCACGGGTTAAGGCAACCGAAGCCGTCAAAAGCGCGTTCGCCTTGCAGAAGGCTGGGCGAAAGGTCGGGATGCCGCAATCGGACGCCTGCCCACCGCGCTACAATCTGCATACCTACCGCGTCGATTGGGAGAGTCAGACGGTGCGGATGTCTACGACCGGCGGGCGGCAGACGATCCGCTTTGCCGTGCCTGACTACTGCACACACTACGCGGGCTATCCGGTCGATACCGCCGACCTGATCCACCGCAACGGCGTCTGGTGGCTGCATGTCGTCGTGAGCGTGCCTGCGCCTGCCGTGGAGCCGACGGACGAGATCGTGGGCGTAGACCTGGGCATCGCGCAGCCTGCCGTCACGAGTACCAACCGCTTCCTGGGCAAGCCCGCGTGGAAGGCGATTGAGGGGCGACGCTTTTACCTGAAGCGTCAGCTGCAGCGGAAGGGCACCAAGAGTGCCAAGCGGCATCTGCGGAAGATGCGCGGGACGCAGGCCCGCTTTCGGCGTGATTGTGATCACGTCCTCTCCAAGCAGATTGTCCAGTCGGCTTCTCCCGGTGCGACGATTGTGCTGGAGAACTTGAAGGACATCCGTAAGCGGTCGAAGATCCGCAAGCAGACCAAAACGAGCCGCCGCGTGCATAGCTGGTCGTTCGCGCAAATCAAGTCGTTCGTGCAGTACAAAGCCGAGGAACGGGGGTGTACGGTGGCTGGGGTTGATCCCCGGCATACCTCGCAAGCCTGTAGCTGCTGTGGGCATACCGCCCGCAACAACCGCCGTTCCCGTGGCCGGTTCGTGTGTCGTGTGTGTGGCTTCGAGCTACATGCCGACCTCAACGCGGCGCGGAATATTGCGGCCAAGTACCATGCCAGCGAGGGTAGATCTCCTGCTGGCGGGCTGCCCGTCAACCAGCCAATCGTATCCGTCCCGGTGCCTCGGCATCAGGAGTGAGGTACAAGCCGTGGGGCTTGAGCCCCTGCGGTATGTTGACATCAGACTATTGAGATACCCGTCCAAATGTGCTATGCTGCTGCTAGAATTTAGCGCCCGCCGGTGGCACACACCATGGCGACCTCGATGCACTCCAAGCGTCTGCATCGTCGGTCGCCTTTTTGCTTGTTGGGGAAGGTCATGAAGCGAGAGACCCCATTCGATGATCAGCGCACGCTTGACACTGAGGACTGCGTGCGGCTGCCGCGCCGCCGGCTCGCTCATTGGCTCCGCACGCTGCAGCAGTCTCAGGAGCGTATCAGCAGAAGGGAGGTACGACACATCCTCATCGATATGAATCGCGTTCTCGATTCCGATTCTTCCGACCAATCATCCTAACGTAATCGCCCTGCCCTCGGCAGTCTCAGGAGGAGCGGTGTGCGGCAGACCCACATATGTGGGTCTGCCGTAGCACCGCTTTTGTTATGCAGAACTTCTTCAAAACCACATCAAACATCCAGCCGCCGCTCCCGCCGCACCCGGACATGCCGCTGTGGGCGCTGCGGGCCATCCTCGCCGCGATCATCACGGTGATCATCATCAGCTATACCTTCCAGACGCCTCTCGTGGCGTGGGCCTCGCTCTATGTGCCCCAGCCGCTCTGGCTGGCCCCGGCCCCGGCCCGCCTGGCCGCGCAGTGGCGGGCCGAGGAGGCGGCCGCACGCGCGGCCCTGGATCCCGCTGAGCGCACGGCCGCCGACCTCCAGGCGGGGCTGGCGAAGCCATTCCAGCGCATCGGTGCGGCCGTGCTGCTCGCGGCGCTCCGGCCGGATGCCCAGCGCATCCTGCGCCAGGTCGCCGCCGGCGGCCTCGGGCTGCTGGGCATGGAGCTGGTGGCCGCCCTAGCGGTCTTGGCATCGTCGCATCGCCGCTCGCGTGGGCTGCGCCCGCTCTATCTCCAGCTGCGCACGCTCCACCCCCAGAACCGGGGCGGCGTCCCGCCGACCGACGCCGCCGCGCTCTGGCGGCGTCTGCACGCCTCCCTGTCTACGGCGGAGGCGATGCCCCTGCCGCTCACCTTCACCCTGACCCGCACCGCCGGCGCGCCGGCGACGCTGGGCGTTGTGCTGCCCGATGGTGCCCCACCGCCGCCGAACCCGCGTGACCCGCGCTTTCTCTTTCGCCGGATCGGCGCTGCCCCCACGCCGCGCATGGTGCTGCCCCCGCTCCAGCCGCCGCTCACGCTGCCCGGCGCGCACGCGCCGCTCCCGCGCCTAGTCGCGGTTCTGACCGGCATCCTCGCCCAGGATGACTCCAGCGTTGTGCTGGATATGGTGCCCGACCCGATCACGGCGGCGTTGGCGTCCCATCCCCAGGCCATACTCCACACCACAGAGTTTCAGCTGCACGCCAGCGCCCTGCTGCCCCTCCGCCTCGCCGAGGCCCGCAGCCCCGGCGCGCTGCCCGAGCTGCTCACCGCCCTGGGCTGCCCCGAGGACGTGCTCGTCAGCGAGCTCCAGATCATTGCCGCGCCGCACCGGATTATGGCCGGCGGCCCACGCCACGATGGCCTGGCCCAGCGGCTGCTGGCCCGGCTGCGCCGCGCCTCCGCCGCCCCTGGCCGGGCCGCCGCCATCGCCGCGATTGAGGCTCGCCGCAGCGACCACTGGTTCCGCGTGTCGCTCCGCCTGGCCCTGGTCGTCGCCGACCGGGCCGCCCTCCCGACCGCCCGCACCCACGCCCGCGCCGTCGCCCACGCCCTGGAGAGCCTCCAGGCGAACTACACGAGCCCCGTCGGCCTCCCCATGCGCCAGACGCTTGCCGCCGGTACCTTCACGACCACGCCGGCGACGAGCGACCCCGCCCGCCTGCGCCTGCCGCGCCCGACCCCGCCGCCCGCGCTGCTGCTGCCCCGCGCGCGCTGGCGCGGCCCGCTCCTCCTCAGCGCCGCCGAGCTCGGCGCGCTCTGGCAGCTGCCCGACGCCCGCGCCGGCGCGCAGCTCGCCTGGCTCCCGAACCGGCGGCTGCCCGCCCCGCCCGAGGCCCGTCTGCCGCATGATGCCCGCGACTCCGTCACGCTAGGTTGGGCGCCCGGCCCGGACGGAGAGCTCGGCCCGGTCGGCATCCCGCTGCGTAAATTGCATGAGATTTTGCATGTCACCGCCGGGATGGGCGCGGGCAAATCGCAGTTTGCCGCCGCCCTCTGCCACCAGCTGCACAGCCGGGGCTTCATCGTTCTCGACGGCAAGGGCGATGACGAGGGTGGCAGCCTTGTCGCCGCCATCAGCCGGGGCATCCCCGATCATCTGCTGCCCTCCGTCGTGCTGCTCGACCTGCTCGATACCGCTTGGCCCGTCGGCCTCAACCCGCTCTACGCCTTCGCCCTCGGCATGGAGCATGCCGCCACCGTCGGCGACCGCGAGCGCATGTTCTCGGCCGGCCTCGGCGCGGCGCTGGCGATCTTTGCGCGCCTCGATCCGACCCGCTGGAGCGAGTCGCCGGGCATGCAGCAGTTCGCCCTCTACGGCACCGCCCTGGTGTTGCGCACTGGCTCGACCCAGCCCGGCGAGGTGCCCTCGATTCTGCGCATCAAGCGTGCGATGGAGCATGACGGCTTCCGCGCCGAGCTGCTGGCCCGCTACCCCGACCCGCACGACGATGTTGCCCAGTTCTGGACGCAGCGCTACCCCGCGATGGGCGATGCCCAGAAGTCGAGCCTCCAGGCGCTGCTGCGCCGCATCGATCTGCTCCTCGTGGATCCCATCACGCGCTCATTGATCACCATCGAGCGGCCGACGATCGCCATGGCCGATGTCCTGGAGGTCGGGCGAATTCTGCTTATCCCGCTGCCACACCGCCAGCTCGGCGGGCTGGCCGAGCTGATCAGCATGATCATCCTCCAGACGATCATCGGCGCCGCCTACCTGCGCCCCGGCAACGCGCAGTCCCGCCCGACCGTCCCGTTCGTCGTCGATGAGCTCCAGTCGTTCCTGGTCGATGGTCGCTCCCAGGATTTTGAGCAGGCGATCACCCAGCTGCGCGGCTTCGCCATCGGGGGTATCTACCTGCACCAGGCCCTCGATCAGCTCGGCGACCTGCGGAGCAGCTTCCTGAGCAATGCGGCCAACCGGATCATCCTGCGCACCGAGGAGCCGGACGCGTCGGTCTACGCGCGGCAGTACCCGCAGGCGGGGCTTAGCCCGGCCGACATCTCGAACCAGCCGGCCCGCGCGCACCAGTACGCCGTGCTGGCGCTCGACTCCGGGGCCAAGACGGTGATCTCGATGCACCCTAATCCCTGGCCCGATTCTATCCCTGACGGGCCGGCGACGTCGCCGGCCCGCCCGTGGTGGAGCCAGCCAGTGGCGCAGACGCTGCCGCAGCTGGCGGCGGTCGCGCCCGAGCAGCCGGATGCGGTGGCAACGCTCATCCCCATGGTGTGCCGCTTTGTCTATGCGAATCACACCCCCGCCTTTATGGCGCATCTCATCCAGCAGTTCTCCCTGATGCCGGATGATCTGTGGACGTGCTTCCTGGAGCTGTGGGCGCGGCTGCGCGCCGCGCACCGGCAGCTGCTGATCGAGACCCCGGCGCTCATCCCCAACCGCATGGAGCGCATGGCCTGGCTCTCGCGCCTGGAGACGCGCATCCCCGGCCTGATCGCCGACGCGCAGCTCCAGCGGCTGGCCCTGCGGGGCGGGGCGGTCGCGGCCATCCCGGAGCCGCCCCGACGTAGCGGGCGGCTCCCCGCGCCGGCGGCGACCGGCCCGCGCCCCGCACGGACGGCGATCATCCCCGGGCTGGCCCCCGAGGGCGACGTGGTGATCGCGGGCGTCCACGGCCCGAGCGCCGAGGAGCTGCTGCGCCAGCGCGGGCGCCGCCCGAGCAGCGCCGACATTGCCGATGGCTTCGCCTTCGGCTCATCGCAGGAGGCCCCCCGTGAAGATTGACCCCCAGACCGGCCAGGGAACCTTCGGCATGACGATCTACCCCGGCCTGCCGCCGCTCGACGCGCGCCAGCTGGCCCTGCTGCGCCTGCTCGGCCGGATCGAGGTCGCCGATAGCACGATCATCGGCCAGGCGATCTACCGCGACCACTCGGCGACGACCTGCAAGCGCGACCTGCTGCACCTCCACGAGCACCGGCTGATCTGGCGCACGCCGGCTCCGCCCACGGCGCACGCCCTGGCCGCGACGACGCAGGGGCGCACCGGGCGGGTCGGCGGCCGGCGACGCTACGTGTACGGCCTGAGCCACGAGGGCAAGTCGGTGCTGGAGCAGCTCGACGCCGAGCCGGACGCGCGCAGCCTGGACGCGCTGAAGGCCCGCGACGCCCGCGGGCGCTACCCGTCGCCGAGCACGCTGGGCCACGACCTGCAAGTTGCCTGGTGGTGCGCGTCGGCGCTGGAGGGGCTGCGCCGGCTGCCCTGGTGCCACAGCGTCTTCTGCCAGACCGAGTTTGTGGTCAGCGCGCAGCAGCGCATGGACGCGGCGCTGGTGGCGCGCTTCGACCTGACCACGCCCCGGCCCGAGCTGGCCCAGCTGCCCTGGTTCGACGGCTCGCCGCTGCGACCGGGCCAGGTCGAGCTGCGCTGGGCGCTGGAGCTCGACACGGGCACCGAGGCGATCCCGGTGCTGCTGCGCAAGTTCGTCTGCTACCGCGACCACCACGCCGACGGGGTCTACGCGCAGATCTTCGGCGGGCCGGTGCAGCTGGTGCTGGTGGTTCAAACCGAGCGGCGGGCCGGGCTGCTGGCCAGCGAGTTTCAGCGGGCCTGGCCAGCGGGCTGGGGGCTGGTCTCGCTGCCGCATGCGAGCGCGGCCGACCACCCGCTTCACGGGGCGCTGTGGGGGGTGTACCGGCGGCTGCGCGACAGCCAGGTGCAGCCGCTGCTGAGCACGGTCGCCCCGGGGGCGGGCGGGCGGGCCGAGGAGCGGGCGCTGCTCAGCCTGGCCCAGTGGGAGGCGTACTTGGCCCAGGCGGCGGCGGGCCGGGCGCCGCGCCGGCCGCCGCCGGAGCCGGGCGCGGCGGGCTGAGCTGCGGGGTGAGCCGGGGACGCAGGCGCGCGTGCAGGCGTGACCCGATACCCCGGCGCAGGCGGGGCCAAGGCGGGACGAAACCGGGGCCGTCGGTGTGCCGGGCAGGGCGTCCTGCTGCCCTGCGGCCCCGGACAAGAATCGTCCCGTTCCGCATCCTGCCCGGCGCGGGCGCGAGGGAGAAGGGCGCAGCAGAAACGTAAGGGCGCAGCAGCGCTCCGCAGACATCTTGAGGATGCGCCAACTCCCCTGGCGCTGCTGCGCCCCCGATGAAGAGGCCAGCGCGCAGGCGGGGCCAGCGCGGGCGCGGCGGGGGGGGCCGCGCGGGCGCGGCGGGGGGGGGGCCGCGCGGGCGCGGCGGGCGGGCGCGAGGAGGGGCGGCGCGCGGGGGCGCGCCGGGGGAGGAAGGGAGAAGGGAGGCCGCACGAGCGGGCATAGATATGGCCTGCGCGCAACGGAAGAGCCTGTGACGGATGGGGTGGGAGCTGCTATACTTTACGCATCTGTCAGCCGATCTGCCCCGCGCGCCGCGCCCTGGCCGATCCTCGGCGGAGCCACAACAACCTGCCAAGCCGGGAGATGCCCCCGCTATGTCCGACATCGCTGCCAAGATCGCCGCCCTCGAAGCGCAGATCGCCGCCCTGCGCGCCGAGGCCCCGCCGCCCGCCCAGCGGATCGAGGCCGACACCGCCAGCGACAACATCCAGGCCAGCGCCGGCCGCGACGCCCTGGTGCTACGTGAGATCACGATTGCGCCCGGCGGCACCCTGGTGGTCGGCGGCCAGCCGCTCGACCTGCCGCCCGACCCTGCGGACATCCAGGCGGCCCTGGTCGCCTACCTCCACTCCCTCTTCGAGCGCTACTGCTTCCTCAACCTGACGGGCCTCGCCGGCGGCGCCCGCCAGGCCCGCGTCGAGCTGCGCTCGGTCTTCGTCAGCGTGCGGACGGACTATACGATCCCAGACCTGGGCGCGCTCCTCGGCGAGCAGGCTGATGATGCGCCGCGCCGCAGTACACGAATGACCCTGAAGTCCCCCGCGCAGCTCAGCGACGACCTGCGCCGCTGGCTGGATGAGCTGCTTCCGCCGGAAGATCGCCAGTGGCTGGTTGCCGCCGATGCTGCGCCGCAGCCTGACTCTGGCCGCGCTGCGCCGGACGATCACCGCGAGCAGGTCGTTCGTATGCTCCAGGCCCGGCGCACCGCCCTGGAGTTGATCCGCCACGAGCCGGCCCTGGTGCTGCTGGGCGACCCCGGCAGCGGCAAGACCACGGTGCTGCGCCACCTGGCCCTCGGCTTCGCCCACGCCCGCCTGCACGCTGACGCCCCGGGCGCGGCCCTCGACCCCGAGCTGGCCTGGGACGGCCCGCTGCCGCTGCCCATCCTGGTGCAGCTGCGCCGCTTTGCCGAGGGCCTATCCGGCCCGCCCGCCAGCGCCGACCCGCTGCTGCGCCATATCGAGGGCGTGCTAGCCGACGACCGGCTCGACGCCCTGGCCCGCCACCTGCTGGCCCGCCTGGAGGCGGGCTCGGTCATTCTGCTGCTCGACGGCCTTGATGAGGTGGCCGACGACACACGGCGGGCCTGGGTCAGCCAGGCCGCCGCCCGCTTCCAGAGCCGTTTCCCAAAGAGCCGGGTGGTGCTCACCAGCCGGATCTACGCCTACCGCGATACCTGCATGCTGCCGCCGCCCTTTCGCGTCGTCACCATCCAGCCGCTGGAGCAGCCGGCCCAGGACGACTTCCTGCTGCGCTGGTATCGCGCCGCCCTGCTCCAGGGCAGCGAGCTGGCCGGCGACGAGCAGGAGCGCGCCGCCCAGGAGCGCAGCCGCGAGCTGATCGACGCCCTGAGTCGCCGGCCGCGCCTGCGCGAGATCGCCGCCAACCCGCTGCTGCTCACGATGATCGCCCTGGTCCACCAGCACCGCTATCGGTTACCCCAGCAGCGGGCCGACCTCTACAAAGAGTGCCTGCTGCTCCTGCTGGATCAGTGGGAGCAGCGCCGCGCCGAGGGCGAGCCGGCCGGCCTGGCCGTCGAGCTGGGCGTGCCCGACCAGACCGACCGGCTGGCGCTGATTCAGCCGATCGCCTACGAGCTGCAGCTCTGCGGGCGCGAGGAGGCCAGCAACCGCGAGGCCCGCCGCTGGCTGCTGGAGCGCTTCCTCGACCTGGCCAACGGCGATGGCGAGCGGGCCAAGGCGCTGATCGGGCGCTTCCTCGACTTCCTCGAAGGGCGCAGCGGCCTGCTGATCGCCCGCGATATCAAGGAGCGCTACGCCTTCCCGCACAAGACCTTCCAGGAGTACCTGGCCGCCCGCGAGCTGATCCGCAGCGAGCGCATGCTGGAGGAGATCGTGGATCACCGCCACGCCGCCACCTGGCGCGAGGTGATCCTGCTGGTGGCCGGGCAGCTGGTGGCCGGCGGGCTGGTGCGCGAGGCCAGGGCGATCGCCTGGAAGCTGCTCGACGCCGACCCCGAGGGCAGCGAAGGCTTCTACCGCAGCGCGGCCCTGGCCGGCGAGATCCTGGAGGAGCTAGGCGGCGTGCTCGGCCGCGAGGGTCAGTCCCTGAAGGAACAGGTGGTCACGGCCCTGGTGCAGCTGGTGCAGGGCGGCGCGCTGGGCGCGAATGAGCGGGTCGATGCGGCCTTCCTGCTCGCCCGGCTGGGCGACCCGCGCCTGCCCGCGCCGAAACACCCGGCCTACTGGTGCGATGTTGCGCCCGGCCCGTTCTGGTACAGCGATGATCAGAAGGGCGAGCTGAAGCAGGTGTGCCTTGACTACGCCTACAAGATCGCCCGCTTCCCCGTGACCAACGCCGCGTTCGCCGACTTCATGGAGGCGGGTGGCTACGAGCGCGAGGCGTGGTGGACGCCGGAGGGCTGGAAATACAGCCAGCGTTCGCGCTGGTCTGAGCCGCGCTACTGGCGCGACTCGCGCTATAACGAGCCGACCCAGCCGGTCGTTGGGGTGAGCTGGTACGAGGCGGCGGCCTACTGTATCTGGCTGACCGAGCACGGCCACCGCGAGCGCTGGCTTCCAGCGGATGCCGAGATCCGCCTGCCGACCTCGCTGGAGTGGGAGCGGGCTGCGCGCGGCGACGACAGTAAACGTCGCTACCCCTGGGGCGATGATCCGCCCACGCCGGAACACAGCAACTACGGCGAGACCGGGATCGGCCAGCCTGCGCCAGTGGGCTGCTTCCCGCTGGGCGCGGCGGGGTGTGGGGGTGAGGATATGGCCGGGAATGTCTACGAGTGGATGTGTTCGACCGGCGAACAGCCTGAGCGAGCACAAAAAGACTTTACACCTGACACCGGTGCTTTGCTCTCTTGGAGCTACTTTGGTGATAGTTCAGAATATTTGTGCTGCGGCTCCCGCATCAGGTACAGCCCGTGCAACTGGAACTACAGCTGGTCATTTCGGGTACTCTGGTCCCCGCGCTCAACATAGGTTTCTGGCTTCTGGATGCTGAATTCTGGCTTCTGTCGTGCTGAATCCTCTGCCCGGAAGGGGGTCTGGGGCGCAGCCCCAGCCGCGCATATTTTTTGGGGAGGGGTGTAAGGGGTTTTCGGGGGTGGATGGCCCTCACCCCCTGTCCCCCTCGCCCGCTGCGGCGGGCGAGGGGGGACGCAGTTGGAATGCCACCTGCGATCTGACTGCACCTAGATACAGTTGCGCCGTCCCTGGCGCAACGGGGAGACGCAGTTGGAATGCCACCTGCGATCTGACTGCACCTAGATATAGTTGCGCCGTCCCTGGCGCAACGGGGGGACACAGTTGGAATTGCCACCTGCGATCTGACTGCACCTGACTGCATGTGGCAACCAAACCTCCAGAAGTGCGCGCAGCCCATCTCCCGCCGCAGCGGGAGCGCACAAACACCTATCGAAACGACGAGCATTGTAAACGCGTTCCCCCTCTCCCGCCGCAGCGGGAGAGGGGGACAGGGGGTGAGGGCCAATAGCTCACTCCAATACCCTAAATCGCTGCGAGGTAGCCCCTTGTCTAACACAGAATCACGTCGGCGTATTGAGCGTGCGCATCGTGAGCGTGCGCGTGAGCTACGGCGGGCGCAGACGCCAGCAGAGCAGCTACTCTGGCAGGAGTTGCGCGGGGGCAAGCTGGATGTGCGCTTTCGTCGGCAGCACCCAATTGATCGCTTCATTGCCGACTTCTGCTGCATCGAGCGCCGCCTGATCATCGAGATCGACGGCGCTATCCATGCCGATCAGGTCGAGTATGATCAGGAGCGCACCGTCTATCTTGTCGCCGAGGGCTACACTGTCCTTCGTTTTAGCAATCAGCAGGTGCTCCACGAGCGTAACGCCGTACTTACCCGTATCCAAGCTGCACTCGAAGCCAATGCATAAGTATCGAGTATTATCGAAACGACGCGCATTGTAACCGCGTCCCCCCTCACCCGCCGCAGCGGGAGCGCACAAACATCTATTGAAACAACGAGCATTGTAACCGCGTCCCCCCTCGCCCGCCGCAGCGGGAGAGGGGGACAGGGGGTGAGGGCCACATGTCCGACATCGCCGCTAAGATCGCCCGGTTGGAAGCGCAGCGCCCCGATCTGGGTGACGCCGCCGTAGACGCTGCTATCGCCGCCCTGCGCGCCGAATCCGCCGCCCAGTCCCGCCAGGAGATGCGCGCCGAGCGGATCGAGCACGCTAGGCAGATCGTCGCCGAGAACTATTACGAGGCCCCGCCCGACCCGACCGTCGCCCCGCGCGCGGCGGCCATGAGCGCCTACCTGCGCCGCACGGTGGCCGAGTGCAACGCCCTGCCGCTCGGCCAGATCGACCGCACCGACGCCGCCCACACCCGCCCGCTGCTGCTCTCGCAGCTCTACATCGGGCTTGATACGACGGAGCAGGTTGAGCTGAGCGAGGCTGAGCGGGCTGAGTTGGAGGCTGATCAGACGCGCCGCCCGCGCGCACCCGGCGAGCGGCCGACCCGCCCGCTCAGCGCTCTGGAGGCCCTGTCCCACGATGATCGCCGGCGCACTATGTTGCTCGGCGCGCCGGGCAGCGGCAAGAGCACCTTCGTCAGCCATCTAGCCCTCTGCCTGGCCGGCGCGGCCCTCTGTGAGCGTAGCCGGGACGAGGCGCAGCCCGAAAGCGGCTGGCTGGCATGCCTGCCGCGCTGGGGTCTCGGCGATCTCCTGCCGGTGCGGGTCGTCCTGCGCGACCTGGCCGCCTTCGCGCCCCTGGCCGCCGCGCCGCGTGGCTCGGTCCGCCTGCTGGAGGAGTTCCTCGCCGCGACCCTGGCCGACGCCGGATGTCCCGACGCCCTGGCCGAGCTGACCGCCGCGCTGCGCGACGGTGGCGCTCTCCTGCTGCTCGACGGCCTCGACGAGGTGGTCGGCTCGCCGGTGCTCCAGCGGGTCGCCGAGACCATCCGCGACGCCGACAAGGGCTACCGCGCGCCCATCCTGGTCACATGTCGGCCGCTCGACTACCGGGAGGAGCCGCTGCGCCAGATCGCGGGCTTCCCCACCTTCACCCTGGCCGAGCTGGACGACGCGCAGATCCAGCGCTTCGTCGGCGACTGGTACCGCGAGCTGGCCGAGAGCGGGCGGCGCCCCGCCGCCCAGACCGAGGCCGACACCCAGGCCCTGCGCGACGCGGTCGCCAGCCGGCCCGAGCTGCGCGCCCTGGCCGGCACGCCGCTGCTGCTCACCGTGATGGCGCTGGTTCACGCCTTTCGCGGCACCCTGCCCGACGCCCGCGCCCTGCTCTACTACGAGTGTATCGAGCTGCTGCTGCTGCGCTGGCGTCAGCCGCGCGGCGAGAGCGACCTGCTGGAGAAATTGGGCCTGCCGCAGTTCCGCAGCTCCGATCTGCTGGCGCTCATGGCCCAGCTCGGCTACGAGGCCCACCTGCGCGCCGAGCGCGACAAGGGCCAGTCTGGCCCGGCCGACCTCGACGAGCCGCTGGTGATGCACATCCTGGCCGAGGGCTTCGCCCGCTACGATGAGCCGCGCCGCTTCGCGCTGGCCGAGCTGGTGCTGGCCGCCCTGACGCGCGGGAACGGTCTGCTGCTCAAGCGCGGGCCGAGCGTCTACACCTTTGCCCACCGCACCTTCCAGGAGTTCCTGGCCGGCTACCACCTGAAGGGCCAGCGCGACTACCGCAAGCTCTGCGGCGAGCGGGCGCCCCAGGCCCACTGGCACGAGGTACTGACCCTGATGGTCGGCTACCAGGTGCTCCAGGATCGCGATCTGGACAAGCCGCTGAGCCTGGCCGAGCAGCTGATCACGCGCACGCCGCTGGAGCAGGCCCTGGCCGGCGAGCTTCTGGTGCTGATCGGCCAGGAGCGGGCCGCCGCCTACGACCAGGGGCTGCTGAAGATCCCCGGCGGGCTCTGGCCACGCGCCCGCCAGGTGCTGCTGCGCCTGCTGACCCAGGGCTGCACCCCAGAGGCCCCCGCGCCGCTGCGCCACCGGGCCGGGCTGGCCCTCGGCCAGCTCTGCTACGGCCCGCTGGAGAGCCTGTGCCGCACGGCGGCCCAGGTGCCCATGCCCGACCCGCGCCTGCCCCTGGCGGTGATCGGCCTGCCCGCCCAGCGCTCGGCCGGCTGGCAGAAGGCCCAGGATTACTACTGGCGGCCGCTCGCCGCCGGCCCGTTCTGGTATGGCGATGATAACGGGAGCCGTGCGCAGCCCGAGGACGAAGGCCCGCTGCGCCGCGCCGCATCGGCGCTGGGCCGCGCCCTGCGCGGGCAGGAGCAGACGCAGGAGCAATCGGGGCTACTACAACGTATGCAGATCGCGCAGCCCTGCAAGATCGCTCGCTTCCCGGTGACCAACGCCGACTACGCCCGCTTCGTGGCCGCCGACGGCTATGCGGAGCAGCACTGGTGGACGCCGGAGGGCTGGACGTTCCTCCAGCCCGGCGGGCACCCCTACGATGATCAAGAACAGATCATCACCTGTCCGCGTTTATGGAATTCATTGCGCTATAATAGCCCTATCCAGCCAGTCGTTGGGGTAAGTTGGTATGAGGCGGCGGCCTACTGCATCTGGCTGACCGAGCAGGGGCACCAGGATGGCTGGCTGCCGGTGCAGGACGAGATCCGCCTGCCAACCTCGCTGGAGTGGGAGCGGGCCGCCCGCCATACTGATCAGCGCCGCCACCCCTGGGGCGACGATCCGCCACAACCGGAGCGCGCAAATTATGACCAGACAGGGATCAATCTACCCTCGCCGGTAGGATGCTTCTCGGCTGGGGCGGCGGTGTGCGGGGCCGAGGATCTGGCGGGGAATGTGCTGGAGTGGATGGCCACACCGAATGATAGGCCAGAGCAGAATACGCCCGAAAAAGACTTTACACGTAGAGATAGGGTTTTGCTTTCCGGTAGTGCGTTTTGGCAGGAAATCGAACAATTGTGCTGCGGCTCCCGCGTCAGGGACGACCCGGACAACAGGAACGACTACTGGTCATTTCGGGTACTCTGGTCCCCGCGCTCAACATAGGTTTCTGGCTTCTGGATGCTGAAGGAGCCCTCACCCCCTGTCCCCCTCTCCCGCTGCGGCGGGAGAGGGGGGACGCGATTGGAATGCTGCCTGCGACCTCCAACTCCTGCTGCAGCGAGCGAGGGGGGACGCAGTTGGAGTGTTAGTGGGCTATGCCAACTGCTCCCGCTGCGGTGGGAGAGGGGGGGACGCGATTGGAATGTCACCTGCGACCTTCAACTCCCGCTGCGGCGGGAGAGGGGGGACGCGGTTGGAATGTCACCTGCGACCTGACATGCGCGTGGCAATCAAACCCTCAGGAGTGCGTGTACCCCCTCGTCCGCCACAGTGGGAGAGCATAAGATTCTATCGGAACAACGAGCATTGTAAACGCGTCCCCCCTCGCCCGCCGCAGCGGGAGAGGGGGACAGGGGGTGAGGGCCACTGCGCTATGCCAACCACGTACCGCCATCTCTACGCGCAGATCTACAGCTTCGAGCACCTGCTCGCGGCCTACCGGCGAGCGCGGCGCGGCAAGCGCTCGCGGCCGGATGTGGCGGCGTTCGAGTTTCGCTACGAGGACGAGCTGCTCCAGCTCCGCGATGAGCTGCGCGACGGGGTCTACCAGCCTGGCCCCTACCGCCGCTTCGCCGTCACCGAGAACGGCAAGCGCCGGGTGATCAGCGCGGCGCCCTTCCGCGACCGGGTGGTTCACCACGCCCTCTGCGCAATTATTGAACCTCTGTTTGAGCGCCGCTTCATCTTCGACTCATACGCGAGCCGGCCGGGCAAGGGATCGCACGCCGCCCTGCGCCGCGCCCAGCACTTCGCCCGCGGCCACCGCTACGCCCTACAGCTGGACGTGCGCGAGTTCTTTCCCTCAATCGATCACTCCATCCTGCGCGGCATCCTGGCCCGCCACATCGCCGACCCGCGCATCCTCGATCTGATCGAGCGCATCCTGGCCGGCGGGGCCAGCGAGCTGCGCGACACCTACACCCCGGTCTACTTCCCCGGCGACGACCTCTTCGCGATCAGCCGGCCGCGCGGCCTGCCGATCGGCAACCAGACCAGCCAGTTCTGGGCGAACTGCCTGCTGCACCCGCTGGACATGTTCATCAAGCAGGAGCTGGGCTGTCGCGGCTATGTGCGCTACTGCGACGATCTGCTGCTCTTCGCGAACGACACGCCAACCCTGCACCGCTGGCGCGCGCAGGTCATCGCCTTCGCCGCCACGCTGCGCCTAACCCTGCACGAAGGGCGCGCCCAGGTGGTGCCGGTCGAGACCGGGCTACCCTTCCTGGGGTGGCGGGTCTACCCCTACCGGCTGCGCCTAAAGCGGCGCAACGTGCTGGCCTTCGCCCGCCGCTACCGGCGCATGCGCGCGCGCTACGCCGCCGGTCGCTGCACCCTGGCTGACATCGACACCCGTATCCAAGGCTGGCTCGGCCACGCCCGCCAGGGCCACACCCTGGCCCTGCGCCGCTCGCTGCTCAGGAAGCTGCTGCCCAAACAACAAAAGAACAAGATCCCATCGGAGCGACGAGCATACCAATCGCGTCCCCCCTCGCCCGCCGCAGCGGGAGCGCGCACGATCCCATCGGAGCAACGAGCATACCAATCGCGTCCCCCCTCGCCCGCCGCAGCGGGAGAGGGGGACAGGGGGTGAGGGCCACCAATGTCCGACATCGCCGCCAAGATCGCTGAGCTAGAGGCCCAGATCGCCGCCCTGCGCGCGGGGGTCTCGCAGGGCATGGAGGCGCAGACGATCACGAACGCCTCGCAGACGACGGTGCTGGGCGACCAGCACATCCACGAGGCCCCGCCCGACGAGGCCCACGCCCGCGCCGAGCGCGCCCTGAATGGCTACCTGCGCGCCATCAGCCATAGCTGCAACACCGTGCAGCTGGCCCGGATCGACCCGCGCGATGGCCGCCACCACGCCGAGATGCGCCTGGAGCAGGTTTACATTGATCTCTACTCTGAGCGAGAGCGTGAGCTATCACACGAAGAGCATTTCGAGCGAGAGCGTCACAAACTAGGCGTTCAGCTACAGCTATTCCCTGTTGGGCGAATACACATGCTGGAGGCGTTGGATCGCCCCCACCCCGCGCGCGTGCTGCTCCTCGGTGGTCCAGGCAGCGGCAAGAGCACCTTCGTCAACCACCTGGCCCTCTGCCTAGCCGGGGCCTGCCTGGGCGAGCGCGACCCCGCCGATGCGACCCACGGCGCCGCGCTGCTTGCTCGTCTGGCCCCGCACTGGAGCCACGGTGCCCTGCTTCCCGTGCGGGTGGTGCTGCGCGAGTTGGCCGCCTTCCCGGCGCTGCGCAATGCTTCTGTAGGTAGCCTCGCGCTGCTGCACGAATTTCTTGGCCATACTATCGCCCCCCACGCTGAGGCAATGGATCTTATCGTCGAAGCCCTCAGCGCTGGGCGCGCCCTGCTGCTTTTCGATGGACTCGACGAGGTCGAGGCCGGGCCGAATCTGGTCCACGTCAGCGAGTGCATCTCGGCGGCGGCCGGGGTCTACACCCGCAGCCCAGTGCTCGTCACCTGCCGCGTGCTCGACTACCAAGCCAACCCGCAGCGCCAGATCCCCGGCTTTCAGATCGAGTCCCTAGCCCCTCTCAACGACGACCAGATCAACGCCTTCGTCGACGCCTGGCACGCCGAGGTCGCCGCCACTGGTCGGACGATGCTCGGCGACGCCGCCGGGCTGCGTCAGGCTCTCGCCTCTAGCGCCGACCTGCGCGACATGGCCCGCCAGCCCCTGCTGCTGACCATGATGGCGATCGTCCACGCCGGCAAGGGCCGGCTGCCCGACGCCCGCGCTCTGCTCTACAGCGAGTGCATCGAGTTGCTGCTGCTGCGCTGGCGCAAGGAGCCTGACGAGCCCGACCTGCTGTCCCAGCTGGGCCTGCCCGACTTCAAGGAGCCCGACCTGATCAAGGTCATGGCCCGCATCGGCTTCGCGGCACATAACCGCTCGGCCCAGCAGCCCGAAGAGGCCGCCCAACCGGCCGACCTCAGCCGCAACGCGGTGCGCGACGAGCTGGACGCCGCCTTCACCTACTACCAGCCCGACGAGGAGCGCCGGGCGGCCCTGGTGGTGCGTCTGCTCAACGCGATCGCCACCCGCAACGGCCTGCTGCTCAAGCAGAGCGGCGAGGCCGGCGAGGTTTATACCTTCCCGCACCGTAGCTTCCAGGAGTTCCTGGCCGGCTACTACATCAGCCTCCAGGGCGACTTCGACCTGCTGGTGTGGGATCGGGCCGGCCAGGTGGGCTGGCACGAGTCCCTACGCCTGATGGTGAGCTACCAGGCCCTAACCCAGGCATCGCTCGGCCCGGCGCTCCAGGTGATCCACAACCTGCTGCGCGACGGCGCGCCGCTGGAGCAGGCCCTGGCCGGCGAGCTGCTGGCCATGGTGGGCTACGCCCGCGCCGCGAACTACCACAGCAAGTGGGCCGGCCCGAACGGCTGGTGGGCCAATGCCTGCGCCACCCTGCGCGCCGTCTCCATCGCGCCAAGCGATGTGGCCGACGCGCCGCTGCGCGCCCGCGCCGGCATGGCCCTCGGCCAGCTCTGCTACGGTTCGCTGGAGTCGCTGGCCCAGCTTGGCGTCACCCCAGTAGCGCACGACCCACGCCTGCTCGACCCAGCCACCGGCGACTCGCCTGACGGGGGCTACTGGTGCTCAATCGAGTCAGGGCTGTTCTGGTATGGCGATGATTTTGAAGCGGATGACGAAGAGGATAGCGGCGAGGATGTGGATGACGAAGAGGATAGCGGCGAGGATGTGGATGAGGAGGACAAAAATGAAAGGGACGAGGAGTCAGTGGATCATCATATGACCTTACGAGTAAAGGAACCTCTCCAGCAGAAAAGCCTTCAGTACGACTTCGAGATCGCCCGCCACCCGGTAACTAACGCCGAGTACGCCCGCTTTATCGCCGTTGGCGGCTACCACGATCAGCGCTGGTGGACGAACGAGGGCTGGAGATACATTGAGCCGGGTGGCTATCGGGCTAAAGACGAGTCTGAGCGGATTATCCTACCGCGCTTCTGGGGCAACCCTGATCTCAATAGTCCGCTCCAGCCGGTTGTTGGCGTCTCGTGGTACGAGGCGGCGGCCTACTGCATCTGGCTGAATGAACGAGGACACACAGAGGGATGGCTGCCACAGGAAGAGGAGATTCGTCTGCCAACCTCCTTGGAATGGGAGCGAGCCGCCCGTGGTGATGATCAGCGCCACTACCCCTGGGGCGATGATATCCCAACAGTGGAGCGAGCAAACTATGCCGAGACCGCCCTTGGCACGACCTCGCCGATCGGCTGTTTTCCAACCGGCGCAGCGGTGTGCGGGGCCGAGGATATGGCCGGGAATGTCTATGAGTGGATGTGTTCGGTCAATGAGCAGCCTAAACGAGCGCAAAAAGACTTTACACCTGGCAATAGAGTATTGCTTTCAGGAAGTACCTTTTGGTGTGAATCAGAATATTTATCCTGCGGTCTTCGCTTCGACAGCAACCTCTTCCCGAGCATTTGGGACCGCGGTATGTCATTTCGGATACTCTGGTCCCCGCGCTCAACATAGATTTCTGGCTTCTGGATGCGGAGAAGGCCCTCACCTCCTGTCCCCCTCTCCCACTTCGTGGGAAGAGGGGGGACGCAATTGAAATGCCACCTGCGACCTGACATGCGCGTGGCAACCAAACCCTCAGGAGTGCGTGTGCCCCCTCGCCCGCCGCAGCGGGAGCGCACAAAATCTTATCGGAGCGACGAGCATTGTAAACGCGTCCCCCCTCGCCCGCCGCAGCGGGAGAGGGGGACAGGGGGTGAGGGCCACATGTCCGACATCGCCGCCAGGACCGCCCACATCGAGTCGATGCGCCCGCTGATCGGCGACGCGGCGGCCGACGCTGCCCTCGCCGCCCTGCGCGGCGAGCCGCCGACCGTACACCAGGAGATGCGCGCCGAGCGCATCGACCAGGCCCGCCAGATAAACGCCACCAACTACTACGAGACGGGCGAGGACCCGGCCCTGGCCCGCGAGGGGGGCGCGCTGGCCGGCTTCCTCGGCCGCATGCGCCGCGAGTGCAACGCCCTGCCCCTCGGCCAGATCGACACCGCCGACGCCGCCCACCGGCCGATGCAGCTGGCCCAGGTCTATATCCGCCTGAACACCAGCGCCCAGACGCCGCTCAGCGACGCGGAGATCGCCGCCCTGCCCGCCGGGAGCCGCCCGCCCGCCCGCGATGGCGAGCGGCCGACCCGCCCGCTCAGCGCGGTTGAGGCCTTCGACCGCACCGAGGGCGGCCGCCTGATGCTGCTCGGCGCGCCGGGCAGCGGCAAGAGCACCTTCACCCTGCACCTGGCCCACTGCCTGGCCGCCGCCGCTTCCGCTGATGCCGCCGGCCAGGCCGAGGCGGCCGCCCGCGCGCTGGCCGAGATCCCGGGCTGGGGCCGCGGCCCCCTGCTGCCCGTGCGGGTCGTCCTGCGCGACCTGGCGGCCTTCCAGCCGCTGCTCAGCGCCGTGCAAGGCACAGCCAGCCACCTGCTCGACTTTATCGGCGAGACCCTCACATCCACTGGGCTGGCCGAGGCCCGCGCGCCGATCGAGGACGCCCTGCGGGCCGGGCGGGCCGCGCTGTTGCTCGACGGTCTCGACGAGGTCGTCGGCCGCCCGGCCCTGGAGCGGGTCGGCGAGGCGATCGCCGACGCCACCGAGAGCTTCGGTGCCTGCCAGACCCTGGTCACCTGCCGCATCCTCGACTACGAGGCCGAGCCCCTGCGCCACCTGCCCGGCTTCGCCCCGCACGCCCTGGCCGATCTCGACGACGCGCAGATCGACCAGTTTATCGCCGGCTGGTACGCCGAGCTGGCCGCCAGCGGTCGGCGCGGCCCCGAGCACATGCGCGAGGACACCGCCGCGCTCCAGCAGGCGATCGCCGCCCGCCCCGAGCTGCGCGCCCTGGCCCGCCTGCCCCTGCTGCTCACGGTGATGGCCCTGGTTCACGCCAGCCGGGGCGCCCTGCCCGACGCCCGCGCCCTACTCTACAAGGAGTGCATCGACCTGCTGCTGCTGCGCTGGCGTCAGCCGCGCGGCGCGCCCGACCTGCTGACCCGCCTGGGCCTGCCCCAGTTCCGCAGCTCCGACCTGCTGGCGATCATGGCCCGCCTGGGCTTCCTGGCCCACGAGCAGGTCCACACCGATGACGAGCCGCGCCCGGCCGACCTGAGCGAGGTCCAGGTGATGGCGCTGCTGGCCGAGGAGTTCGCCCGCTACGACAAGGAGCGGCGCTACGCCCTGGCCCAGACCGTGCTCGACGCCCTGGCCGGCACGAACGGCCTGCTGCTCCAGCGCGGGCCGGGGATCTACGCCTTCCCCCACCGCACCTTCCAGGAGTTCCTGGCCGGCTACCACCTGAAGGCCCAGAAGGACTACCAGAAGCTCTGCCGCGAGCGGGCCGCCCAGGCCCACTGGCACGAGTCGCTGAGCCTGATGGTCGGCTACCAGGTGCTGGAGGACCGCGAGCTGGAGCGGCCGATCGGCCTGTGCCGCGAGCTGCTGCGGCGCGGGCCGGGTGAGCAGGCCCTGGCCGGCGAGCTGCTGGCCCTGATCGGCGCCGAGCGCGTCGCCCAGTACGACGCCGAGCTGCTCGGGCCGGGCGAGCTCTGGCAGCAGGCCCGCGACCTGCTGCTGGCCCTGGCGACTGAGGGCCAGGCCCCCGAGCGCCCGGCGCCGCTGCGCTGCCGGGCCGGCCTGGCCCTGGGCCAGATCGCCTATGGCCCCGTCGCCGGCCTGATCGCCGGCCAGTCCCCGTCCCTGCCCGACCCGCGCTTGCTCAACCTGGCCAGCGGCGACTCGCCCGACGGGCGCTACTGGTGTGGGGTTGAGTCGGGGCCGTTCTGGCACAGCCCCAGTCCTGATCCCGACAAACAGCAGACAGCATCGCTTGTTCAAATGACGCTGGACTACGGCTTCAAGATCGCCCGCTTCCCGGTGACCAACGCCGAGTACGCCGCCTTCATCGCTGCCGGCGGCTACCAGGAGCGGAGCTGGTGGACGGACGAGGGCTGGAGGTATATCGAGCCAGGTGGCCAGCGCTGGGGAAGCGATGAGCCAGAGCGCATCACGCTCCCGCGCTACTGGACTAACCTGGAGTTCAACAGCCCGCTCCAGCCGGTCGTCGGGGTAAGCTGGTACGAGGCGGCGGCCTACTGCATCTGGCTGACGGCAGAGGGCCATGCTGCGGGATGGCTGCCGCAGGATCAGGAGATCCGCCTGCCAACCTCGCTAGAGTGGGAGCAAGCCGCCCGGAGCGATGGCCGGCGGCGCTACCCCTGGGGCGATGACGAACCGGACGGCGAGCGAGCGAACTTCGCGCCTGCCAAGCTCGGGCGCACCTCACCAGCCGGCTGCTTCCCTCGTGATCTCGCGCCAACCGGCGCGCTCGATATGGCTGGGAATGTGTGTGAGTGGATGGCGACACCATACAAGAAGATAGGGCAACACCTGCCAGAAAAAGACTTTACAGCTATAGCCATGGTTGCCCTTTCATACGGCTCCTGGTATGCGTCAAGATTAGAACAGATATTCTGCGGCTCCCGCGGCAGGTTCGACCCGGACGACGGGGACAACAACTGGTCATTTCGGGTACTCTGGTCCCCGCGCTCAACATAGGTTTCTGGCTTCTGGATGCTGAATTCTGGTTTCTGTCGTGCTGAATCCTCTGCCCGGAAGGGGGCCTGGGGCGCAGCCCCAGCCGCGCATATTTTTTTGAGGTGGATGTAAAGAGTTTATGGGATGACCGGCCCTCACCCCCTGTCCCCCTCTCCCACTTCGTGGGAAGAGGGGGGACGCGGTTAGAATGCCACCTGCGACCTGACATGCGCGTGGCAATCAAACCCTCAGGAGTGCGTGTGCCCCCTCGCCCGCCGCAGCGAGAGAGCATAAGATTCTATCGGAACAACGAGCATTGTAAACGCGTCCCCCCTCGCCCGCCGCAGCGGGAGAGGGGGACAGGGGGTGAGGGCCATATGATGCCTGCACCCTGATGGGGGATACCATGACCGATCTCTTACGTCGCCTGAAGACCTACCTCGACGCGCCGACGACCATCCAGCTCGCCCAGGCCGTGCCGCTTGGCGTGCTGGCCGGGGCCAGCGCCGCCACCATCGCCGCGATCATCGGCATGCCCGCCTTCGCCACCAGCTGCCTGGGGATCATCTTTGGCGGGCTGGCGGTCAACTTCACCTCCTCGCTGATTGACAAGATCGTCCACGCCGGCAGCGAGCGCGAGCAGGTCAAGCTGATCGAGCAGGGCCTTAAGGACGGCGACAAGGATGTCCAGACCCTGGTAGCAGGGGCGCTGACCCACGCCGGGCCAGAGGTTTCTGCCGCCCTGCCCCCCGCCGACCGCGACGAGCTGATCATTGCCTTCGAGGCGGCCATGCGCAGGGCCGGCGGCCCGCTGGTCGGCATCGCCGGGCGCTACGCCGCCGCCCTGCGCGACCCGTCCGCCGACTGGGGTGTGCTCCAGCGCGACGTGCGCGAGGATGCGGCGACGCTCACCCAGGAGATCCGCGGCGTCGATCTGGTTGAGGACGCAATGCAGGAGGCCCGCGACGTTGATGGCCGGGTCAAGCAGCTGATCGAGGCAAAGACGGTTCGCGGAGTCTCGCAGGTGGCGAGCGGAGTGCGGGGCACAAAGCCTACACCTCCCACACCCACTCGCCCCTGCCCCGACTGCGGCATGGCCGTGCCAGTCGGCGCGGCGGCCTGCCCGAGCTGCGGGATGCGTCTGGGCGGTGCCCAGGGCGCCGCTGCCCCACCCGCCACCACGCCCATCCCGCTCACCCTCACTCTCGCGCCGACCACCTACGGCGCCCAGGTCAGCTGGGAGAGCGACCTGATTGGCCGGCGGGAGAGCCGCTTTGTCAGCCCCTTCGCCGGGGCCGACCTCGACCTGGTCATCCGCGCCCTGGACGTATTACAGTATCCCTCGTCCGGCTTCACCGCCGCCGAGGCGGATCGCCTCACTGCCCTGGGCATCCCCCACCACGACGGGCTGCTCCGTAACGAGGCCCACCGGGCGGTCGGCCAGATCCTCTACCGCGCCCTGGCGGCAGACTTGCCGGGGGCCGCATCCCTCACCAGCGTGCGCAACTTCGCCACCAACCAGGGCCGCCCGCTCAGCCTGCACATCCACCTGCCCCCGGACGCCGTGGCCCTGGCCGCGCTGCCCTGGGAGCTGCTCTGGGCGCCCGACGAGCCGACCCCGCTGCTGCTCAGCCGGGGGCACCCGGCCAGCCTGACCCGCCACCTCGACCTGGCCCAGGCCCTGCCGGCGCCGCGCCCGGGCGGCCGGCCGCTGCGCGTGCTGACCATCGCCCCCCAGGCCCTGCTCGACCCGGCCATGCACTCCGCCGAGCGCCAGGCCCGCGCCGCCGCCTGGGCGCCGCTCGTCGCCAGCGGCGCGGTCGAGCTGCTCCCCGACATCAGCCCGGCCACCCGCGAGGCGATCTCGGACACGCTGCGCCGCGCGGGGCCGATCGACGTGCTGCACTACATCGGCCACGGGCGCTTCGAGAAGGGCGAGGGCCAGCTTGCCCTCGACCGGGCCGACGGCAAGCTGGCGATTACCCCGATCAGCCAGCTGGCCCCGGCCCTGGCGGCGGCCCAGGTGCGCCTGGCCGTGCTCACCGCCTGCCAGGGCGCGATGGTCGGCGCGGCCGAGACGGGCGCCAGCGTCCTCGGCGGCGTGGCCCCGGCCCTGATCGCCCAGGGCGTGCCGCTGGTGGTGGCCATGCAGCTCACCGTGCGCCAGACGGCGGCCAACCGGGCCACCCGCGTGATCTACGAGGAGCTGGCAGCCGGGCGCAGCGTGCAGGCCGCCGTCGCCGCCGCCCGCCTGGCCCTCTACACCGAGGAGCAGGACCGGGCCTCCTGGTACGTGCCGGCGCTCTATGTGCGCTCGGCCGAGGCGGGCGAGGCGTATCTGGTGGGGGGGACAAAAAAGTGAGACCCGTGGGTCTCACGAAGGGTACGCTGTTGGCAGAGAGGTTGTCCACACACTATCTGAGGGCGAGGAACTGCTCCACCGTTAACCCCGCTTGGCGAATGATCGCTCGCAGTGTGCCACGATCAAGCTCGGTATGATCGGGAACGCTGATCGTCGTGGCAGGATCGGCGCGCTGGAGGATCATATGGCTGCCACGTTGACGGATGAGCACAAAGCCGACGTTAGCGAGCGTAGCAACACACTGGCGACCGGAAATAATAGGAAGGGGCGGCATGCTATACCACCACCAGCTGTCGATCCAGCGTGTCCTCAGGCACAGGTTTCCCTTGCTCCTCCAGCACCTCGATCATCAGCATAATGGCCTCACGAATATTGGCGATGGCCTCGGCACGAGTGTGCCCTTGGCTGATACAGCCGGGCAGACTTGGCACCTCAGCCACAAACCAGCCGTCCTCGCCGGGGGTGATCACCACCTGGCGAAGCGTGTATGCAGGCGTGCTCATTGCTGATCCTTTCAGGAGTAAAGAGCGTATGCCTGGCATTGTAGCACGCGCTGTGCCCCCACTCAGCGCCACGTATCATGCTCGCTTCACTGAAAATAATCTGTGACGCTAGGCATCGCAACACCGTCATTATGGCGAACAAAAAGGCGAATAAAAAGGCTCGCAGCATGCGAGCCTATGATATACTATCATATTGGGAACAGTCGTTCGCTTATCTGGAGTTGCCTCATGCTCGCTCTACGCCCCAATCCCGCACCGGTCTGGTTCCAAAATACCGCTTTACTCGCCCTCAAATTAGCATGCACTGCCGTCATTATTATGCTTGGTGTGGAACTGATCGCCACAAGCATGGTGGCTATCCTTATCGGCGTCGATATGACTATCACTTACAGCTCTACCACGCCATTCGGGATCGGCATGGCTATTTTGATCCTATTTGTGGGCGGTACGGCCAAACTCTGGGAACATAGCGTACATCCCCTGAAGGAGGTTTGGGCGGCGCAATGGCAACCTGTTTCTACAACAGCCTCACGGCAACGATCAGCAGCGAACTATATAGTCGCCCTTGCCCAACGATTTCTGAAAGGCTATCTCGCTGTTTGGCTCCTGGGAGGCGTGACTATGATAGTCGCACTGGCCCCCCTACTGCTCACAGCTGTGGGAGGATTTGGCACCTTCATTCCTGCCGCAATCATCCATTTGGGTGTCGTCGCATGGTTGGGGTTGGATGCGATCCGTCACTGGTATGAGCAGAGGTTGGCCCGCGAGCGGGAGCAGATTAGAGCCGAGTGGGAAGCCGAGCGCGAGCATGAACGATTAGAAGAGCGTAAGGCTATGGCTGCTGCAGTGCGCGTCGGGCTGCATCTTGGGGGGAAACTCCCGCAGCCACCAGATTCAGAAACTCATTAAACGCTTCTGAATCTGCGGGTCTAGCGCCAGTGACTTGCACCTCTCTAAGAACTTCCTCTAGTGGATCTGGCTCTGAAGTTGCCAACCGCTTTTGAGCGAGAGTGACACCCTCTTCTTCAGGCACATTCTCAGCAAGCAGCTGAGCAAGATCTTCATAAGCACCCTGTAACACACCTAATAGGGCGGGAACATAGCCGATCTTCGGCTGGTTCTCGCCCTTTTCCCAGTTTGCCACCTGACGATCAGAGACCCCAACGGCTGCCCCTACTTGCTTTTGGGAGAGCTTGCGCCCCTCTCGTAAGGTGAACAGATAACGTGCTACAGCTCCCATACTCATGCCCCAAACTATACACGATACCGAAGAAAATTTCTAGCGAAGAAATATACCATTTACTAATTGATAAGCGAACTTTAATTCGCTAAGATAAAGAACAAAACCGAGTGAATAGTCCAGGAGTTATATGTCACTAGAAAATTTCTTCGCCGCCATCGAAAGTTTAGGCACTACTCAAGTAGAACGCGCCCAAGCACTCGGGATAACAGATCGCCAGCTTTTAACCTGGCGAAAAGGTAAGTTGCCGCGCTTAATTAAGCACTTGGTTCAGAACCCGGATCTCTTGCATGCTCTGGCTGAAGATAGTCGGGTATCGATAAATTCTTCGCCAAGCCCTTGACTTGCGAATAATTCTTCGCTATAATACGAGCGAAGATTAGTTCGCTTATTTGTCAAGCGGGCACTTCCTACCAAGCTTATCACCGCCAACTCACACCCAGTGACGCCGAACCGGCGTCAGCATTGCCGTGCCCTCCGGCCTGATCATATCACAAAATGGGCCACGGCCGCCGGCCGCCCGAACGGCGGGAGCGGAGAGATCAATCAGCTATCTGTAAATGAAGGAGGATGAATGAGTAAGTGGAAAGGGATCAGTCATGGCCGCATGACACGAGCGATGGAACAATCGTTATCTCCAGCCGAGTTCAAAGTCCTCGCTGTAGTCCGTCGAATCATCCCCGACGGCCAGCGGCGCATGATCAGCCAATTTGAGATTGCCAGGCGCGCGCGCGTTAGCGAATCGACGGTCAGCGCCACTATGCGTAAGGTCGACGGAATATTCACCCGCCGCTTTCTCATCGGCATAGGGCGCGGCAGAGGCTACGAGATCGAGATGATCCCGCCAGCTGAGCAACTCCGAATGCCTCTCAGCTCGCCTAGAAAAGGATCGCTCACAGATCCTTCATCAGAAACTAGCGTTGAGGGCATAGAGACGGCGCAAACCGCCTCAAAAGAAGGATCGCTCACAGATCCCGCCATCTTCTATGATCATAATCATGAGCAGCAGCAGCAGGCGGCTGCGCAAACCGGCGCGGAGCGCAATGCCGGCCAGGCTGATCAGCTTGCCCCTGAGACAATCGCCGCCCTTGAAAAGGCCGGAGCCCACCCCAAGCTGATCGCTCGGATCGCCGCGAACAATCCGAATTGCAGCCCCGCCCAGGTCGCCGAGGCGCTCCTGGCAGCCGAGCAGAAATCCAACTGCCATACGCTGCCGGGCCTGGCCCTGGAGTGCCTGGCCCGCGCCCAGCGAGTTGTCGTGCCGCGCGCCCGCGCCGAGTCCCGCAGCGATATGCTCGCGCCAATCGATTGGGCGGCGCGAAATCGAGCTGCCGAGGGCGACATGCCCGACGATGCCGAAGATGATCTTCCGCCCCCACGCGACCCGCATGCCGAGGCGATTTTGCTCCTCGGCGAGTGTCCGCCCAGCCATGCCGAGCAAATTTTTCTCGCACAGCGGATTTTCGCTGGCGACAGCCCCGAGGCCGCTGCCGATGCGCTACGGACTGAGCGATCCCGCAGGCCCCGGCCCGAGGATCGCGTTGTCCCGACAATGCGACGCCGACAGGGGCGGAGCAATGATTGAACCACTATCGCTCGCCGAGTCCACCGCCCGCGAGCGCTGCGAGCGCCAGATCGCCGATGGCCTCAGCACGTTTATCGCTGTCGGCGAGGCGCTGCTGACCATCCGCGAGCAGCGCCTCTACCGCTCGACCCACCGCTCGTTTGCCGACTATCTGGCCGAGCGCTGGCCGCAGCTCGGCTCGCGCCGCCAGGCCGACCGCCTGATCAATGCAGCCATTGTCGACGCCAATGTACGACCCACGGGCCTCACTATTCCCAGCGAGCGCGTGGCTCGCGAGCTGGCTGGCCTGGAGCCGCAGGCCCAGCGGGCCGCGCTGCGCCAGGCGGTGAGCGCCGCCGGCGACCGTGCCCCAACCGCCGCCCAGGTGCGCGCGGCGGCCCGCCCGGAGCTGCCCGCGCCACCCACGCCTACCCACGATCCGGCGAAACCGGAGCCAGCGCCGCTGGCTGTCTTCCCGCCCGGCCATATCGATGCCGGCACCTGCGTGATCGAGTGTCGCTTGGCCGAGGGCCGCCCAGAGCCTGGCGATAGGCTCTGGGCCGAGGAGCTACAGCGCAAGCTGGAGCAGGCGCGATCAGGGATGCAGCCCGCCGTCTACGCGCACTGGCGGGCCAGGCTGGACGTGGCTGCGCAGCTGCTCAACGATCCCGCCCGCGCCCAGCGCTACGCCCTGGCCGCGCGGCGGCTCACTGCGGCGGTCGACAGCGTCGCCCGATCTCCACCCCAGCTGCGCGTACTCTGCCTGGTCTGTGGCGTCGAGCTGCTCGCCGACGCCGACAGCCGGGATGTCCGCAACTGGCTGTGGAAGCAGCTCTTGATCCGTCTGTTCGCCTGCGACCTTGATCCGCTGTGTCAGGCGCTGGGAGAGGAATAGCTATGATCGAGCCGACCTACACCCTCCAGGAGATTGCCGAGCTGGCCAAGATCAGCCTGGCCTCGGTCAAGCGTGCCGTGCGTGATGATCGTTTGCGCGCCATCAAGCTCGGTCGGCTCTGGCGCGTTCGCGCTGCGGATGCGCAGCGCTGGCTTAGCGAAGGAGATCATCCATGCCCGCCAAAAAACGTCGCTCCCCGGGCCAGGGCTCGTACTCCAAAACCGCCAGCGGATGGCGCTACCGCGTACCCGTGGGAGAAACGCCGTCAGGCAAGGCGATCCTGAAGGATTTCTATGGCCCGACGAAGGCCGAGGTTACGGCCAAGGCCGACGCCTACCGCGCCGCCCACCCCGAGGGGCCGCCAAGCGTTGACGCGACCCAGCTGCTGCTTGAGTTCTTGGCGATCTGGCTCAATCTGGTGGTCAAGAAGCACAACGCGGAGAGCACCTACGAGTCCTATCTGGCGACCATCGACCTGTACATTGTCGACAGCATCGGCCAGCGCCCGCTCTGCGACCTGACCCCGCTGATCATCCAGTCCTGGGTAAACGCGATTGCTGCGACGGGCAAGGGCCGCACGGCCGAGCTGGCGCTGGCCATCCTGCATACCGCGCTGAATGACGCGGTGGCCTGGGAAATCCTGAAGCGCAACCCGGCGGCGCATGTCAGCGCGCCCACGTTCGAGCGGAAGAAAGCCCAGGCCATGACGCTGGCGCAGGCCCAGGCGTTTATGGCCGCCGCCGGCGGTCGGCAGGACCTGCGCAAGCCGATCATGCGTAAGAACGGCAAGAAGATGACCCCGATCGCGATCAACCCGCGCCTAGAGCCGCTTTACCTGCTCTATGCGATAATCGGCTTTCGGCGCGGGGAGCTGCTGGCGTTGCGCTGGTCGGACATCAACCTGGAGACTGGGGAGATCACGATCACCAAGTCGCTCGATAAGCACCGGCGCGAGAAAGGGCCAAAGACGGAGAGCAGCATCCGCACCGTCTATGCCGATGAGACGGCGCGGGAAGCCCTCAAGGCGCATCGGGAGCGTATGCAGGCTGAGCACCACCAGGAGGGCTGGAAACACGATGGGCTAGTGTTTTGTACTGAGGAGGGCACCTCGATCAGCCCACGCAACCTGCTGCGCCATTTCAAGACGGTTCTGGCGGCGGCTGGGCTGCCAAGCACGTTCACCTTGCATGGGCTGCGCCACTCGGCAGGCTCGCTGATGCTGGCCGAGGGCGCGAAGCTGACCGACGTGAGCAAGACGCTGGGCCACTCCTCGGTGGCGATCACGGGGAAGGTCTACGCGCACGGCTACGAGGAGGGCAAGCGCGCGGCGGTGGCCGGGGTGGGCCGGAAGTTCCGGCGCACTACGGACTCTGGGGAGGGCGATGCGCCGCGAAAGGGTGGTGATGGGGTATGAACATGTCAGAGGCTCAGGGGCTGATAGCGCCCCTGAGCCTCTGTGATGCTGGTGAGCCGGGTGGGGATCGAACCCACGACCCTCTGATTAAAAGTCAGGTGCTCTACCACTGAGCTACCGGCCCCTACTCGCATTATAGCCGAGGTGATCGGCAGCGTCAAAGCAGGTGTGCTATACTTCCCCTGATGACGCAGCCGATCTAAATAGAGGGGGCTCTATGCCGTCCGTTCCCGTCCCAACGATTATTGAGCGCACCGCCCGCGGCGAGCGCAGCTGGGATATCTTCTCGCGCCTGCTTCAGGAGCGCGTGATCATGATCGGTACGCCGATTGATGATGATATGGCCTCCTCGGTGATCGCCCAGCTGCTGGTGCTTCAGCATCAGGACCCTGAGCGCGATATTTGGCTCTATATTAATAGCCCTGGCGGTGTGGTGCGCGCCGGTCTGGCGATCTATGACACGATGCAGCTGATTACCCCCGATGTGGCTACGGTCTGCATCGGCCGGGCGGCGAGCATGGCGACGGTGCTGCTCTGCGGCGGTGCCAAGGGGAAGCGTTTCTCTCTACCCCACTCGACGATCCACTCGCACCCGGCTGGCGGTGGCGCTGAGGGTAATGCTCCGGATGTCTTGATCGCGGTCAATGAGATGCTGCGCCTCCAGCGTATGCTCCGTGAGATTATGGCTGAGCATTCTGGGCAGACGATTGAGCGGATTGAGCAGGATTTTAGCCGCGATGCGTACCTTAACGCGCAGCAGGCGATTGAGTATGGCTTGATTGATGCGATCCTTGAGCCGACCGCTGCGTGATGCAATGTTGAATGCTGAATGTTGAATGCCAGACATTCAGCATTCAGCATTCAACATTTGTTTTAGCCACGCCGCTGTGATGGCGATTGTCTCCGGCTCGATTGGTAGCGAGAGGTGGGTGGCCCTCGGCAGCAGGTGGAACTCGCCCCAGCTCGCTGTCGCCGCCCGCACCTCGCTGTCTGCCCCCTTGGGCAGCACGGCGTCGCGCCCGCCGTAGATGAGCAGGAGCGGAGGGCGGCTCTCGCTTGTTCCCACGCGCCTTAGGCTGCCCAGGAGGTCGAGCGCGTCGAAGAGGTCCCAGGTGCCGATGCGCGCCCGGATGCCGCTGGTCCGCCAGCCCATGATGATGTGGTAGGCTGTGCCGTCGCGGAAGAGGTGGGTGAGTGTCGGTCGGGCGACCCGTAGCGCCTCTGCGATCTGCGCCCGCCGGTACGCTTTGCTGTTTAGGCGTAGCCTCGGCGGGGCTTCCCAGAGCGCTAGGGCGTCGCACGGCGCGCCATCGGCTACGGCCCGCGCTGTCACTGCGCCGCCGAGGCTCATGCCGAGCAGCCCCACCTTATCGTAGCGCTCGCTGAGCCAGCGCGCTGGCCCTGCTACGCTCTCGATGATGTCGGGGTATGCTTGTGGGCGCGGGCTCTCGCCGTGGCCGTCGAGGTCGATCAGCAGGGCGGATAGCCCCTGCGCCATGAGGGCGTCGGCCAGCCGCCATGCGTAGAAGGTTTTGTCGCAGCCTGAGCCGTGCGCTACGCAGATGGCTGCCCGCGCGCCGCCTTTGGGCGCGATATGCAGCGCTGGCACCAGCCCGTATTTTGTGGGTATATCGATGTACTGCACTGTCCGATCCGCCTGATCGCCCGGCTGTAGCTGTCGCTTGGGGTTGAGCTCGGATCGCGCCAGGGATGCCAGCCCTGCCTGGAGTGGGATGGCTAGCGGTAGCATTGCTAGCAGCGCGATGGGCCTCGGTCGCCCGCGCAGCGCCGCTATGGCGAGCAGCGGCCCTAGTGCGCCGCCGCCCCAGCTTAGCCCGCGCAGCTCCGCCCGGTCGGCTAGTGTGTCGAGCAGGCCAAGCCAGAGGGCGAGGGCGCTGAGGGTGTGTTTCATAGGGGTTGGGGGTTGGGGGTTGGGGGTTGGGGTGTGTTCAGGTGAAGCTGCTCAGTTGCTAAAATATTGTACAATACATCTAGAATGCTGCGGGTGTTCGCACCCAACCTCCAACCCCTAACCCCTAACCCCTAACCCCTAACCCCCACTATGGACGAAGATACTATCGCGGCGATCGCCACGCCTCCCGGCGAGGGTGGCCTGGGGGTGATCCGCCTGAGCGGCCCGGGTGCGCTGCCTATTGCGGGGGTGATCTTTCGTCCCGCCCGCCCTGGCCCGCTGCGGCCCTACCGCCTGCGCTATGGCCATGTGGTGGGCGCGGACGGCGGCGCGGTGGATGAGGCGCTCTGCGCGTTTATGCGCGGGCCGCGCAGCTTCACCCGTGAGGATGTGGTTGAGATATCGTGCCACGGCGGCCCGCTGCCGGTGCAGATGACGCTCTCGCTGGCGCTGGCCGCCGGGGCGCGCCTGGCTCGCCCTGGCGAGTTTACGCTGCGCGCATTCCTGAATGGCCGGATTGACCTGACCCAGGCTGAGGCGACCCTGGATGTCGTGCGCGCCCAGACCTCGGCGGGCCTGGCGCTGGCTCAGGCGCAGCTGGGCGGCTGGCTGGCCCGCGAGGTGCGCGCCGCTCGGGCCGGGCTGCTAGAGTGTCTGGCGTATGTGACTGCTGTGGTGGACTTCCCTGAGGACGAGGTGCCCGCCCAGGATATTGGCCCGCAGCTGCGCGGCGGGCTGGCCGCCGCTGAGGCGCTGCTGGCCGGCGCCGACCAGGGCATGGTCTATCGGCAGGGCGCGCGCGCCGCCCTGGTCGGCCGCCCCAATGTGGGCAAGTCGTCGCTGCTCAACGCGCTGCTGCGCGCCGACCGGGCGATTGTGACGCCTATCCCTGGCACGACCCGCGACACGCTGGAGGAGACCGCGAACCTGGCCGGTATCCCGGTGGTGCTGATCGATACGGCTGGTATCCACGATAGCGCCGACCCGGTTGAGCGGCTGGGGGTTGAGCGCTCGCGCCAGGCGCTCCGGGGGGCGGACCTGGCTCTGCTTGTGCTCGACGCCGCGCAGCCGGTTGGCCCCGGCGACCGGGCTATTGCCGCGCTGACGCTGGAGAAGCCGACGATTATTGTGTGGAATAAAGCGGACTCTGCTCACGTAACATTCAATATTGAATATGCACCATTCAATATTCACCCCGCGCCCCTGGCGCGTGTGGCAACCTCGGCACACTCCGGTGTGGGTATTGAAGATCTGACTCAGGCTATCGCCCGCGCCCTGCTGGGCGGCGCGCCCCCGGCGGCGGGCGAGGCCCACCTGGTGAGCAGCCCGCGCCACCGCGACGCCCTCCGTCGCGCGGTTGACCACGTGCGGGTGGCGGCGGAGAGCTGGGATGCGGGCCGCCCCGCCGATCTGCTGGCCGGCGACCTGACGGTGGCCCTGAATGCGCTCGGTGAGATCACTGGCGAGACGGTGGGCGATGACTTGCTCGACCTGATCTTCTCGCGCTTCTGTATCGGGAAGTAGGCGGCGATTTGTCGCCCCCGAAGGCGGTTCTTGGCAATACCGCAAAACTTACACTGTCACCCTGAGCGCCCGGCCCGTAAACGGGCGGGCTACGGATCGACAAAGGCCGCCTTCGCGGGCGGTTCCGGCGTCGGCGCAGGCCGACGCCCGGCGCAACGCGCCCCGCCGACGCGACTTCCAGTCGCAAGCTGTGGGGCGCTCAGGACGTTGCAACAGCCCACGTGCGCATCAGCCGTCGCCAGGCTATTGGTAGAGAGTGTGCTACACTGGCCTGAGTACCCGTCAGCGGGCAGGCCCCGCCTAACCTCTCAGAGAGCCATGAGCAACAGCTTCGCCTACCCCGGCGCACTACATATCCACACCACCTACTCCGACGGCACCGGCACCTACCCCGAGGTGATCGCCGCCGCCCGCGCGGCTGGCCTGCGCTGGATCATCGTCACCGACCACGACACCCTGGAGGGCACGCCATTCGCCGGATGGCACGATGGCCTCCTCGTGATCGTCGGCCACGAGATTACCCCCGACCGCAACCATTTTCTGGCCCTGAATGTGGACTCTGTGGTGAGCAACGCGCGCGCGCCCCAGGACTTTGTGGACGAGGTCTACGCTTGCGGGGGATTCGGCGTGATTGCCCACCCCGATGAGCGGGTGAAGAACAGCTTCAAAGAGATCTACCGCTGGGATGACTGGACGGTGGATGGCCCCCGCCAGCGCGAGGGTCGCGTGGTGGGCCTGGAGCTCTGGAACTTGATGAGCGACTGGGGCGAGCACCTGACCGCGCGCAACAAGCTGCTGAACTTCCTTGTGCCGCGCCTGGGCATGAGCGGGCCGAGCCCGGCGACCATGGCATGGTGGGACCGGCTAAATATCGCTGGGCGGCGCACCTTCGGCGTGGGCGGGGTCGATGCGCATGCCTTCAGGCAGCGCGTGCCCTGGGGCGAGGTCGAGGTATTCCCCTACCAGTGGATGTTCGGCACCCTGACGAACTACCTGCTCATGGGCGCGCCGCTCAGCACTGACGCCCATACGGCGACCGACCAGGTCTACGCGGCGCTGGCGGGCGGGCGCAGCTACTTCGTGAACCGCCTCGACGGCGCAGCCCCGGCGATTGTGTTTACGGCCCGCCGGGGCGATCAGGTCTATGGCGTCGGCGATGACGCATCGCTGGCCGATGGCCCCCTGCTGATCGAGGCGGACGTGGGCGCTGACGCCTACATCCGCCTGATCGCCGACGGCGAGGTGCTCACCAGCGGGGTGCGCCGCATCCGCCAGACCATCGCCGAGCCCGGCGTCTACCGCCTGGAGGGCTACTGGGGCGGTAAGCCGTGGCTTTTCAGCAACCCGATCTTTGTGGGCGATTAGCCGCCCGCCATCGCCCCCACGATCATAAATGGCTCGGTGCCAGACAGAACCGCCTCGGGCAGCGGGGCGTCTGGCGGCTCGTGGGACAGATCCTCCTCGCAGGCGAAGAACCGCACGAAGGGTCGGCGCTGCTTCGTCACATGGTCGCGGATTGTCCCGCGCAGCATCGGGTACTGCGCCTCTAGGGCGTCGAGGATGGAGCGCTGGGTGACTGGCCCATCCACCTGCATCGTCACCTCGCCATTGCCGAGGCGGGCCAGCATGCGCAGGTGGGCCGGGAGCATGATGCGGATCCTCATGGCAGCGTCTGAACCTCGACCGAGAGCACGGCCGGCAGGTCGCGCACGATCGCCGACCAGGTGTCGCCGCCATCGGGCGAGGCGTACACCTGCCCGCCGGTGGTGACAAAGTAGATGCCGCACGAGTCGAGCGAGTCCACGGCCATCGCATCGCGCAGCACGTTCACGTAGCAGTCCTGCTGGGGCAGGCCAGTGGTCAGCGCCTCCCACTCGTCTCCGCCCGTGCGGCTGCGGTAGACCCGCAGCTTGCCCTCGGGCGGGAAGTGCTCCGAGTCGCTCTTGATCGGCACGACGTAGACGGTGTTGGGCTCATGGGCGTGGACAGCGATTGGGAAGCCGAAGTCGGATGGTAGATTCCCGCTGACCTCGTGCCACAGCTCGCCGGCGTTGTCGCTGCGCATCACGTCCCAGTGCTTCTGCATGAAGAGCACGTCTGGGCGGGCGGGGTGCATGGCGATGCTGTGGACGCAGTGCCCAACCTCGGCGTCCTCGTCGGGGATGCCTTGCGAGCGCAGGCCACGGTTGATCGGCCGCCATGTCTCGCCGCCGTCTTCGGTGCGGAAGGCCCCGGCGGCCGAGATAGCCACAAAGATCCGGTTGGGGTCGCTCGCGTCGAGCTTGATCGTGTGTAGGCACATCCCGCCGGCGCCCGGTTGCCAGGACGGGCCAGTGGTGTGGCGGCGCAGCCCAGAGAGCTCCTGCCATGTTAGGCCGCCGTCGTCGCTACGGAATAGGGCGGCGTCCTCGGCCCCGGCATAGACGACATCCGGGTCGGTCAGTGATGGCTCAATGTGCCAGACTCGTTTAAACTCCCAGGGGTGCTGTGTGCCGTCGTACCACTGGTGCGTGCCGGGCACCCCGTCGTAGACGAAGGCGTTCCCGACCGGCTCCCAGGTTGCGCCGCCGTCGTCGGAGCGCTGGATGAGCTGGCCGAACCAGCCGCTCGACTGCGACACATACAGCCGATTCGGGGCGACTGGCGATCCTTTCATATGGTAGATCTCCCAGCCAGCGAAGTGCGGCCCGCTCACCTCCCACTGTTTGCGCCCGCTGTCCGATGTCAGGACAAACGCGCCCTTGCGCGTCCCAACTAGCACTCGTACTCCAGGCATCCCGTGATCCTTTCGCCGAATATACGAAACCCTGATCGTTGATTGCTTGAGTATAGAACATCCGGGCTACAGAGTCAACCCTGCACATCGTATTGGCAGGGCTGATGCAAAGTCCTGAGCGTCTCATGGCTGGCGACTGACGTCGCGCCGGCGGGGGCTCGTTGCGCCGGGCGTCGGCCTGCGCCGACGCCGGAACCGCCCGCGCAGGCGGGCGGCTGGCCGCAGGCCCCCGCGACGCGGCTTCAGCCGCCAGCGACGTTGCACATGCCCTGATCGTATTGGCGACGGCTGGGCTCTTCGCGACCTGCTGGAGCGCATGCCCATGGAGGCCATGGTGCGTAACCTGACTACCATGACCCAGGTCGGCCTGCTGCCTCCGCTCAGCCTGCACTCGCATTAGTGTCGGCGCACGTACTCCATCGGCCCAGACTGGCGGACCAGCCCCTTGAGCTCAAGCATGGCCATGGCCGCCATCACCTGCGCCGATGACATGCCAGCCGTGCGTCCGATCAGATCGACGTGCTGCGGCTCGTAGCTCAGGATCTCGATCAGGGCGATCTCGGCAGGGTCGGTCGGCAGTTCGGCGCGGGCCTCGTGCTGCACCGCCGCCGCCGTCAGGTTCAGGTTCTCCAGGATGTCATCTGCACAGGCTACGAGGGCGGCCCCGTTGCGTAGCAGCTGGTGCGTGCCCGCGCTCTGCCGTGAGAAGATGTGCCCAGGTACGGCGAAGACCTCACGGCCCTGCTCCAGAGCGAACTCGACCGTGATCAGGGCACCGCTGCGCTCCCCAGCCTCGACGACGAGGGTGCCGAGGCTCAGCCCGCTGATCAGCCGGTTGCGCGGCGGGAAGTTTGTCGCCACCGGCCGCGTGCCGAGCGGGTAGTCGCTCACCAGCGCGCCGTGGGCGATGATCCGCTCGGCCAGACCTCGGTTGCGCTCGGGGTAGGGCAGATCCACGCCGCTGCCTAGCACGGCCACCGTCCGCCCGCCGGCCTCCAGGGCCGCCGCGTGGGCCACGCTATCGACGCCGATTGCCAGCCCGCTCACCACCGTCACCCCGCTCTGGGCCAGGTCGTGGCTCAGCCGGTGGGCCACCTCGCGGCCGTAGCTGGTGGGCGAGCGGGTGCCGACCACCGCGACCGCCCAGTCGTCGGCGGGGCCGAGCGTGCCGCGGACGTAGATCAGGGGCGGCGCGCCGGGGGCGGCCCGCAGCAGCGCGGGGTAGGCCGCATCCTCGACCGTGAGCAATGTAACGCCGGCCCGCTCGGCCCGCTCAAGCTCGGCGTCGAGGTCGATCTGCGGGCGGGTGGACAGCAGGGCCGCGCTGCTACGCGAGTCGAGCCCGGCCATGGCCAGATCGAGCGCGTCGGCGTTCCATGCCGCATCCACCGAGCCGCAGTGGGCGATCAGGCGGGCTAGGCGGGCCGGGCCGACCCCGGAGATTAAGTTGAACCCGAGGTAGTAGCGTGTTGTTGATGGTGCCATAGGATTGCAGATTGCAGATTGCAGGTTGCAGGTTGATCGACCGATTCAGAACCTACCTGTGTACCGTGTGAGAAGGCGGGGCGTTACGTTATTCCATGGCAGAATGTAGCCTTGTCAACTCAGTCTGCGTGTGTGACAATGAGGCTTCAGGAGTAGCCAGGACATCTGCGACGATGGCAACTGATCCCACACAAACCACATGAAACAAGGTCTCAGGCGGTAGGTGGCAGAGCAACATTGTGAAGATAGAGAATAGGTGCAGACGATGGCAGCGCGTGGGATCTACCTGATCGGGTTCAGCGGAACTGGGAAGTCGACGGTCGCCCAGCTGGTGGCCGCGCAGCTCGGATGGACGGCCTACGACATCGACCGGATGATCGTCGAGCATAGCGGCGTGGACATCCCGGCGATCTTCGCGCGCGAGGGCGAGGCCGGATTCCGCGAACGCGAGACGGCGGCGCTGCGCGATATCTCCGGCGCTGGCATGTTTGTGGCGGCGACGGGCGGCGGCCTGCCCCTGCGCGAGGAGAACCGCGAGCTGATGGGGCGCATGGGCTGGGTGATCGCGCTGGAGGGCCGCCCCGAGACCCTGCACGCGCGCATCGAGCGCCACCGTCAGATGGAGGCGCCCGACGCGATCCGCCCGCTGCTGGATACCGAGTCGCCGCTGGAGCACATTCGCGCCCTCAAGCAGCGCCGCCAGCCAGTCTACGCACTGGCCGACTGGACGGTTCACACCGACCGCCTGAGCCCCCAGCAGGTCGCCGACGAGATCGTCAGGGCGGTTGCGATCCTCCAGGAGCTTTAGATCAACCCCTACGGCGTGATCGTTGCCCCCTGGTCGTACCATCGCCCCAGCAGGTCGCGCTCCGTATCGCTGATCCCGGTCTGGTTATTGAAGGGCATGGTGCGCAGGACGACGGCGCGCTCGTTGATCCGGGTGGCCATGGCCTCGATCTGCTCGGGGGTGTCGAACATCACCCCGACCGGGGCGACGGTGAAGATGCTGTCGGTCGGATGCGCCGAGTGACAGGCCACGCAGCGCCGCTGGATCACCGACTGTACGGCGGCGAAGCTCACCGGCTCGGCGGCAGATGCGCTCGGCGTGCGGGCCGGGCGGGCCGTCAGGATCATCGCCAGGGCCAGGGCCACGATCCCCGCGCCCGCAGCCCAGCGCAGCCACGGCCCGTACGTAAAGCGGATGTTCATAAAGTGGCGCACCAGGGCGCTGCCCACCATCAGCACGGCCAGCACCAGCCAGCCCAGCTGGTTGCTGTAGGTGATCGGGTAGTGGTTGCTGATCATGATGAACAGCACCGGGAAGGTCATGTAGTTGTTGTGGATGGAGCGCTGCTTGGCCCCGTAGGAGAGCGCCGCGTCCTGGGCCAGCCCGGCCTTGGTGGCGGCCACCAGCCCGCGCTGCGAGGGCACGATGTACAGCCAGACATTGCCGGTCATTAGGGTGCCCATCAGCGCGCCGATGTGGATGTAGGCGGCCCGCCCGCTCAGCACCTGCGAGAGGCCGAAGGCGATGCCGATCAGCAGGGCGAAGGAGATGGCGAAGGCCAGCGGTGTGTTTTTGCCTAGCGGCGAGCGCCAAAGCAGGTCGTAGACGAACCAGCCGCCCACCAGGGTGGCCACGCCGATGGCGATGGCGACGGGCGGGCTGATCTGGGCCACGCTCGGGTCGATCATGTAGGCCGCCCCGCCCAGGTAGTAGACAACCGCCAGCAGGAAGATCCCGCTGACCCAGGTGGTCAGGTTCTGGAACATGAACCAGTGGACCTTGTCGGGGTAGCGCGCGCCCCGGGGCAGCAGCTTCTTCTCCACCTCGTAGAAGGCCCCGCTGTGCAGCAGCCAGATCTTGCCCTGCTCGCCCTCCCTGGGCCAGTCGGATTGCACCAGGTTGCGGTCGAGCCAGTTGAACAGCATGGAGTTCCCAATCCACATGATCCCCGCGATCACGTGGGTCCAGCGCACGAGCAGGTCGATCCAGTCCCGAATGTTGAACTCCATAGCGACTCCTCTAATAGCCGATAGCCAATAGCCGATAGCCGAAATACCGGGCATCGTTCATCACGGAACTACGTGCCCACGTTGGCTATCGGCTATCGGCCATCGGCTATTAGCTACTCCTCAAGCTTCGCATCCACCTCGGACACGAGCTCCTCATAGACCCGCTCAGAGATCACGCCGCCGCTGGACAGGCTGGCCAGCATAGCCCGCTCGGCGCGCAGCCCCTCGCGGCGGGCGTCGTCGCGCTCCTCGTCGCGCAGGTGCGGGTGCTCCTCAAGCAGCTCGCGCTGGGACTGGCTGGCCTCGTCGATCCGACCGTCGAGGTGCTCGCTAACCTGGTCCCAGGTGGCAGCCGAGATCATACCGGCGCGGGTGAGGTGCTGGACGCGCTCGCGGGCGGCGCGGACGGCCATCAGCCGACCGTGGCGGCGCTCATACTCCAGCTCCAGCTCCTCGCGCTGGATCAGGCCGAGGCGGCGCAGCAGCGGGCTCATGGTGGTGCCCTGGGCCAGCAGGGTGAACAGCACTACGCCGAAGGTCATCACCCGCAGCAGGTCGCGGTCGGCGAAGCTGGCCGGCAGACTGAGGGCCAGGGCCAGGCTGATCGCGCCACGCAGCCCGCCCCAGAAGAGCACGTGCTGGTAGGTGAGTGGCACGCGCCGACCGCCCAGGTTGGCCAGCCAGGAGATGCTGTAGATCACCAGCGCCCGGCTGGCGATCACCGCCGCCACCGCGATGCCGATCGGCAGCAGGTAGGGCAGCATCTGCGGGATGTTCACGTCTAGGCCGATCAGCAGGAAGACCAGCGAGTTGGCAACGAAGGCCAGGTACTCCCAGAAGTTGAAGAGCACGATCCGGGTGGTGGGCGACATGCCCTTCGGGCCGACGTTCCCGCAGACGATCCCGGCGCTAACCACGGCCAGCACGCCGCTCACATGGAGGCGCTCGGCGATCAGGTAGGTCCCGAAGGCCAGCACCGTGGTCAGCGTCGTCTCGATCAGGTAGTCGTCGATGCGGCCGATCAGCCAGGCCACCACGAGGCCCATGCTCACGCCGACGATCACCCCGCCGGCGGCCACCCGCAGGAAGTCGATCACGGCAGCCAGGATCTGGGCTGGCAGCGAGCCAGCCTCGCCACCACCAGCGCTGGCCAGCGCCGCCGCCAGCAGCAGGTTGAAGAGCACGATCGCCGTGCCGTCGTTGAACAGGCTCTCTCCCTCGACGATCACGGTCAGCGGCTTGGGCGCGCCCACGGCCCGGAAGAGCGCCACCACGGCCACCGGGTCGGTGGCCGCGATCAGCGCGCCGAAGACCAGCCCGGTGCTCAGAGAGACCCCGGCCGCTGCCGAGACGATCAGCCCGACGATGGCGGTGGTGAGCAGCACGCCGGGGATGGCCAGCAGCAGAATAGGGACGAGGTTATCGCGCAGGCGGTCGAACTCGATATGGAAGGCGGCCTCGAAGACCAGCGGCGGCACGAACAGGGCCAGGATCAGCTCAGGCGTCAGTTCGAGCTTCATTTCCTGGTTGAACGTGATCAGCAGCCCGACAATCACCAGGGCCACGGTGTAGGGCAGGCGCAGCCTGCGCACGCCTATGGCGACCAGCGAGACGACCAGCAGCAGCTCGATCACCAGGGTCTCGGTGGCAAGGAATTGTTCCATAGCCGCCAAGTATACCCGCCGCGCCGTCATCGTCAAGCGGATATAATGATGAGACAAAACGAACAAGCAGGTTTGAGTCATGCTTTAGGAGAGCCAACATGAGCGGACGCGTCGCGATTGTCACGGGCGGGGCGAGCGGGATCGGGCGGGCGGTGGCCGAGGGGCTGGCCGCCGCCGGGCACCGGGTGGTGGTGGCCGACCTGCAGGGCGGGGCTGGGCCGGAGGTGGCCGAGGCGATCGGCGGGCTGTTTGTGGCCGCAGACCTCTCGCGGCGCGAGGACTGCCGCGCGCTGGTGGAGGCCGCCCGCGCCCAGTTCGGCGGCGTGGACATTCTGGTCAATAACGCCGGTTTCCAGCACATCAACCCGATCGCCGAGTTCTCGGAGGATGTCTGGGAGAAGATGATCGCGGTGATGCTGACCGCGCCCTTCCTGCTCACAAAGTATGTCTGGCCCGACATGCAGGGGCGGGGCTGGGGCCGGATCGTCAACATCGGCTCGATCCATAGCCTGCGGGCCTCGCCCTTCAAGGCGGGCTACATCGCGGCCAAGCACGGCCTGCTCGGCCTGACCCGCACGGCATCCCTGGAGGGCGGCCCCTACGGGATCACCGTGAACCTGATCGCCCCGGCCTATGTGCGCACGCCCCTGGTCGAGAAGCAGATCGCCGACCAGGCCCGCACCCGCGGGATCTCGCCTGAGGAGGTGGTCGAGAAGGTGATGCTGGAGCCCGCCGCGATCAAGCGGCTGATCGAGCCCGAGGAGGTGGCCGGCATGGTGCGCTTCCTCTGCGCCGATGAGGCCGGCAGCATGAGCGGCTCGGTCTTTGAGATGGCTCTGGGTTGGACGGCGCGGTGATCTGGGGGTTGGGGGTTGGGTTGATCCCTCCTACGACGCAGGCAGAATCCCAACCAATGCCAGTATAATGCGGGCTGTACCCGACGGACTCTAATATTAAAGAGGTGATGCGGATGACAATAACCAGCTTCCCTGCCGGATTCATCTGGGGGGCGGCGACGTCCGCCTATCAGATCGAGGGTGCGCCCCGCGAGGATGGGCGCGGCGAGAGTATCTGGGATCGCTTCAGCCACACACCCGGTAAGACGCAGGGCGGGGCCACCGGCGATGTGGCATGCGACCACTACCACCGCTGGGAGGAGGACTTTGGTCTGCTCACCGCGATGGGTGCTGACGCCTATCGCTTCAGCATCGCCTGGCCGCGCATCCTGCCCAACGGGCGCGGCCAGGTGAACCAGGCCGGTCTCGACTTCTACAGCCGTCAGGTGGACGCCCTGCTGGATCGCGGCATCACCCCCTATGTGACGCTCTACCACTGGGATCTGCCGGTGGCCCTGGATGACGCCGGCGGGTGGTCGGCCCGCGCCACCGCCGAGGCGTTCGCCGAGTATGCCGGTGTGGTGGCCCAGGCTCTCGGCGACCGGGTGAAGCACTGGATCACGATTAATGAGCCCTGGTGCGTGAGTATGCTCAGCTACCAGAGCGGCGAGCACGCCCCCGGCCACCAGAGCTGGTCGGAGGCTCTTGCCGCCAGCCACCACGCCCTGCTGGCCCACGGCCTTGCCGAGCCTGAGATCCGTCGCCACAGCCCCGGTGCCCAGGTCGGCATTACCCTCAACTTCACCGCATCGGTGCCCGCATCCGACAGCCCGGCCGACCGCGACGCTGCCCGCGCCTTCGACGGCTACTTCAACCGCTGGTTCCTCGACCCGGTCTATGGCCGGGGCTACCCCTCCGATATGGTCGCGGCCTATATGGGTGCCGGCTTCCTGCCCGATGGGCTGAGCTTTGTGCAGCCCGGCGATATGGACATTATCGCTGCGCCGACCGACTTCCTCGGGGTGAACTACTACACCCGCGAGGTTGTCGCCGCCGGGGCGAGCCCCGGCGAGTGGCAGCCGGTGCGCCTCGACACGCCGCGCACCGAGATGGGCTGGGAGATCTACCCCGAGGGGCTCTACAAGCTGCTGCTGCGCCTCTACAGCGCCTACGATCTACCGAAGATCTACATCACCGAGAATGGCGTGAGCTACATGGACGGCCCCGGCACCGACAGGAAGGTCCACGACCTGCGCCGGATCGACTACCTGCGCCAGCACCTCGCCGCCTGCCAGCGTGCCATCGCCGCCGGGGTGCCCCTCGTCGGCTACTTTCAGTGGTCGCTGATGGATAACTTTGAGTGGGGGCGCGGCTACGCCCAGCGCTTCGGGGCCGTCTATGTGAACTACGAGACGCAGAAGCGGACGCCGAAGGACAGCTTCTTCTGGTACCGCGATGTGATCGCCCGCAACGGGTTGCAGGATTAATCAAGCTGCGGCGCTATCGCGGTAAAGCCGCGATAGCGCCGCAGCTTGGCTTGATGGAGGAGTGAGCACGCGCATGCCCACCAATGTCCAGACGTCCGACCTGCCCGCGCTGATCGCCGAGGCCACGGCCCTCGGTGCGGAGTTCGAGCGCCGCTTCGGCGGCCTAAGCGCAACCCAGCTTAACTGGAGGCCCAACCCCGAGGAGTGGAGCATCGGCTACTGCGTCGAGCATGTGATCGTGGTTAACTCGGGTTACTTCGCGCCGATCGGCCAGATCCTCGCAGGCACCAAGGCCAGCAGCTTCTGGGAGCGCCTGCCGCTGCTGCCCGGCCTGTTCGGGGGATTCCTGATCCGCACCCTGGAGCCAGGGGCCAAGGGCTTCGTGCCCGCGCCGAAGGCATTCCTGCCCGGCTCGACCGACATCCCCGCCGACGTGATGGATCGCTTTATGGCCCAGCAACGTGAGCTGCTGGGGCTGATGGAGCGCTGCCGCACCCTCGACACCGCGACGATCATTGTCACCTCGCCCGCCGCCGACTTCGTCACCTACAGCCTACTCGACGCCTTTCGGATCATCGTCGTCCACCTACAGCACCACCTCCACCAGACCTCGAAGCTCTTGGCGATGGCTGAGTTCCCTGCTAGCTGACGCCGTAGCAGTCCACCATAATCTCCTCGAACCGCTGCACCAAGCCGTGCAACTGCGCTATCATCGGATGGAAATGTCGTATCGCGATCTGTGAATGGAGCTTGCGCCGGTTGCCCGCGCCGCCGGAAGGCGGTACAATAGCGCGATACATTCTGTCCCCTATCCACGTCCCTGCGTGAGAGCGCACTAGGAGCGAGCATGCTGACCTACGACGACCTTGTGAGCGGCCTTGAGGATGCCTGGCTGGCGGTGGGTCTCCACGAGCACGCCTTCATCGAGAGCGTGATCCCGACCACGCATGACCGCACCTGCAAGATCGAGCTCTTCCCCGAGCACGATGAGCCGCTCACGAATGAGAATATCCCGCCCTGGCTGGAGCTCGGCTTCACATGGACGGCTGTCCACCAGCTGATCTCGGAGGGCCGCGAGCTGCCCTCCGAGCCGCTGGATCTGACCTGGGCCTACACGGCAACGATGACGACGGCCATGGATCGCAGCGACACGGAGCTGGTGCGCATGTTCCAGCGGGCCGTCCACAACGCCTTTATGCGCTACTACCCCGTCGAGGCCGCCGAGATGGAGCCAGTCGCGGTGGAGGTGCGCCGCATCTACCAGAGCGATGGCCAGAAGATCGCGGTCGACTCCATCCAGCTTGTTAGCACTACGATCTCTGACCTGTTTGAGCAGTGGGCCGACCGCGACCTCACCGGGCTGCGGATGCTTCTGCGCGTGGAGCTCCAGCTCGCCAGCGCGATTATCGCCAACCTGGCGGACGCCTTCACGCCTCGCGGGCGCGGCGGCTACCGCTCGGTGGACGCGGCTTGATCCGATGACAAAGGGCGGGTTCAGGCAGGGTTTCCCTGCCTGAACCCGCCCTTTGTCATGAGACTCGCAGGGCCGCCCCCAGCGCCAGCGCCGCCATGATCAGGGCCAGCGGCGGCAGCGTCCAGCCCGCCCATCCCGTAGGCAGACGATCCGCCGCCCCCGCCGCAAGGGCCGCCAAGATCGGCAGCGTGCCCACCCACAGGTGGCCCAGCTCGCCCAGCCGCCGCGCCCACCCGCGATCCCCATCGTAGAGCCGGGCCTGCCCGGCCAGCCACAGCCCGCCCCCGCCCAGCAGCAGCGCCCAGCCCAGGGCCGTGTCCGGTGCCCGCCCCAGTCGGCTCAGCTCGACGCCACCGGCGCCCGCGCCCATCAGCGCGCCCCCCAGAAGCAGCAGCCCGTAGCCGGGCAGTACACCGCTGGCGAGCCCGCTGCCCGCCGCCAGGGCGCGCAGGCGCGGCCAGCCCAGCAGCGCCAGCGCCGCCACCAGATCGATGCCGTAGGGGAAGCCCCGCGCCGGTGGCAGCGGCAGCAGCGCCAGGGCCAGCAGCGGCGGCAGCGCGTCGATGATCACGACTTCCCGCTCCCGCCGCAGCGGGAGAGGGGCTGGGGGTGAGGATCTCTTCCCCATCACCATCCATCGGGCGAGTAGCCAGGCCAGCCCAAGAGCGAACATGCCGCCGGGGTAGATCAGCAGGCGGGGCCAGGCCAGGCCGAGCGCGCCGAGCAGCTCGCCCACGCCGTCAGCCCTCGTCCCGGCGGTCGCGCCAGGAGATGAGGCGGGTGCCGATCCATGCGATGGCCGCAAGGATGATCATCAGCCCGGCCATCGCCAGGGTCGGCAGGGAGGCCACCGGCTGCCGCGCCGAGTCCAGCGCGATCAGGCCGGCCCATGGCCACAGGGCGATCTCGCCCATGGGCGAGAGGCCGCCAGCGAGCTGGGAGACCATCGGGCGAACGAGCAGCGCCAGGGCCAGCGGCGCGCCCATGCCGAGGGCCGCGCTCAGGCCGGCGGCGAGCAGCAGCCTCGTATCCTGCGGCCACCACGGCCCCTCGCCCCAGCCGCTGGCGGCCAGGCGGGCCACCGGCACAGCGGCGAGCAGCGCCGCCGCCCAGAGCGCCAGCGTCAGGGCGGGCACCCGCCCGGCGGTCGCCGCAGCCACGCCCACCCATGCCAGGACAAAAGGTGCCCCGCAGGGCGCGGCCGTGCAGAGCGACCACAGCGGCCAGGGGCGCGGCCTGCCTGCCGCAGCGCTCAGGCCGAGCGTGACCAGCGGCATAGACAGCAGGGCGAAGGCCGCCAGGGCCAGCCCCGCCCCCGAGCCGAGCCCCGCCCCGGCAAGCGCCAGCCCGATCATGTAGCGCGGCAGCCACACACCTGCTCGCCCCAGATCATCAGTTGCCGCACGCCAGGCCGCCCAGAGCGCCGCCGCCCCGCCCAGCAGCAGGGCCGCCGCAAGCCAGCCCAAGTTCCACGGCCCCAGGCTATCGAGGCGCAGCAGCGGGTAGAGCATCGCCGGGCCGAGCAGCGGGTCAAGCTGCCGGGCAGGCCCCACGTCACGGCCATCGACCAGGGCCAGCAGGCCGCCGCCCAGGAGCGCGGCCAGCAGCAGCAGCGCGAAGGCACCGCTGTTCAGCCCCGCCCCCGCCCCCGGCTCGCCGTAGCGCCACTCGCCCGCCTGTATGCCCATGCTGGCCACACCCAGAGCTAGGCAGATCAGCGGCAGGGCCATCGGCAGCGCCGCAGCCGGTTGTCGGCCAGACACCCGCACAAAGCCTGCCAGCGCAAAGAGCCCCGCCATTACCCCCAGGTGCCCGCTCAGGTAGGCGGCCGCCAGCAGGCCCGCCACAACAAGCAGCCGCGCGGGCGAATCTGCGCGGCCCGCGCCCAGCTCGGCCAGCGCCATGCCCGCCGTGACCACGGCGAAGAGCGCGCCGAGGGCGTCGGCGCGCAGCAGGCCGTGGGCCAGCCCCGGCGCCAGCGGCGCATCACGCACCAGCCACGCCATGCCCAGCCCGGCCAGCAGGCCGAGGGTGAGCAGGAAGCCTATGAAACGATGAGCTGATACAGCATTCAACATTCACGACCCTCGCCCCCCGGTCGCGAGCTCCTGGCGGCGATACTTACAGTGGTCGCAGTAGATCACGCGGTAGCCCGCCACCGTGGCCCGCTGGAGCGGGTGCCCGCAGTTCGGGCAGCTCGCGCCGAGTATGCTGCCCGCGCCCGTCACCACCGGCTGGTCGGCGGGGGCGTGGTTCGGCGGCACAGGCTCACTAGCCTGCAGGGGAGAGACGGGGGGCGGAGCGGGGCGGGAGGGCGACGGGCCAAGGCTCATCCGCTCGCTCAGTTGCTCCACCAGCTGGGCGTAGTCGAACGCCCCGCGCGAGCGCGGGTCGTACTCGTAGATCGTCTTGCCCAGGGCCGAGCACTCCGATAGGCGCACATTCACCCGGATCGGCGGCAGCACCAGATCGCCGTAGCGCGTGCGTAACGTCTCAAGCAGCTCCACCGACTGGCGCGTGCGCGCATCATACATCGTCGGCACAATCGCCCGCAGCGCGCCCGAGCTGCCTTTCACCTGGCGGATCTGCTGGATCAGCATCTCCAGCCCCTTGAGCGAGAATGGCTCGACCGTGGTGGGCACCAGCACATCGGTAGCCGCCGTCAGGGCGTTGAGGTTCAGCACGGTCAGCGAGCCGCCGCAGTCGATCATGATCACATCGTAGCGCCCGCGCACCGGCATCAGCGCCTTCTCAAGCACCCGCCCCCAGTCGGGGCGGCGGGCGATCTCGGGCTGTGCGGTGAGCAGGCTCTCGTCGGCGGCCACTAGGTCGAGGTTCTTTCGGGCGCTGATGATACAGTCGGTCATTGCCGCCCCATCGACCAGCACTTCGTATAGCGTGCGGCGCGGCCTCACCCCCAGCGCCATCGAGAGGTTGCCCTGCGCATCCACATCCACCAGCAGCACCCTCGCGCCCCGCAGGGCCAGCCCCGCGCTCAGGTTCACCACGGTGGTGGTCTTGCCGATCCCGCCCTTCAGATTGGTGACTGCGACGATCCGCCCCATATCGCCTGCTTTCCGCTGCGAAAAGACCCGACATAGAAGTTTAGTCGATGGGATATGGCGTGTCAACTGCGGTATAATCGGCCCTATGCCATACCGCACTTACACCCTGCTCGCCCTGCTCATCATGCTGCTTGCGGCCTGCTCATTCCCGCCGCCAGCTGTCCAGGTCGCGCCCCCTACACCCTCTCCAACCCCCAACCCCCAA
>RYFE02000026.1 GCA_004138175.2 Chloroflexales bacterium ZM16-3
GGTGGTCTACCCCTACCCGACCTTCTCCAGCGGCGTGCTGAAGGTGGCCGACGCCTTCTTGCGCGACACGCTGACCGGCCTAAGCGCGGAGCTACCAACCTACCTGCTGCACCGCTGGGCGCGGGTCGGGGGTCGGGGGTTGGGGGTTGGGAGTCGGGGCACCGCGCCGAGCGCGTAGAAGTGCGGCGTATGCTCCCCGCCACCGAGTCGCCCGGCGACTGAAGTCGCGGGCTGACATGTGGCGAAGGCCGCCTGCGCGGCCTATCCAAGCCCGCGCAAGGGGGCTTCCCAAACCCTAGCCGGGGGCTTCAGTCCCCGACAGGTGCCGCAGCCAATCTGCAATCTGCAATCTGCAATTCTACAAAGGAGCACCCAATGACCTTCGCCCGCCCCCGACTTGTCGCCCTGGCGGCGATGATCGCCCTGGCCGCCTGCGGCGCGCAGCCCGCCGCCGCCCCGCCCGCGCCCACAGATTCCCCGACCGCCGCCGCCCCGACCAGTGGCGATCTGGATGTTGCCAGCTGGGACAGCGTGCTGGCCGCCGCGCGCGGACAGACGGTGAATTGGTACATATGGGGCGGCTCCGAGAGCATCAACCGCTTTGTGGATGACTTCTACGGCAAACCGCTGCAGGAGCGCTATGGCATCACGCTCAACCGCGTGCCGCTGGCCGACACGGTGGACGCGGTGAACCAGGTGCTCAGCGAGAAGACAGCCGGCAAAGACCCAGGTGCCGTCGACATGATCTGGATCAACGGCGAGAACTTCCTCTCGCTCAAGCAGGCCGACATGCTCTACGCAGGCTGGTCGCAGGCCATCCCCAACGCCAAGCTGGTCAACTGGACGAACCCGGCGGTCTCCCTGGACTTTGGCGAGCCGGTGGAGACCCTGGAGAGCCCCTGGTCGTCGGCGCAGTTCCAGCTGATCTACGACTCGGCGCGCATGGGCGCCGACGAGCTGCCGCGCTCGTACGCCGGGCTGCTGGCGTGGGTCAAGGCGCACCCCGGCCGATTCACCTACATCGCGCCGGGGCCGGGGGCCTTCCAGGGCACCCGCTTCGTCAAGGGCGCCCTGTTCGAGCTGAGCGGCGACGCCAAGCAGTGGCTGGGCTTCGACCAGGCCCTGTGGAACCAGTGGTCGCCCCAGCTCTGGGCCTACATGAGCGAGCTGAAGCCCTACCTGTGGCGCGCGGGCGAGACCTACCCGAAGGACGAGAACGAGCTGCACAGCCTGTTCGCCAACGGCGAGGTGGACTTCAGCATCACCCAGGCGATCGCCGGGGCCGGCCCGCTGATCACGGACGGGCTGGTGCCGGAGACGGCGCGGGCCTTCGTGTTCGACGGCTACATGATCGGCGACTTCAACTATGTGGCCATCCCAAAGAACGCGCCGCACAAGGCGGCGGCCCTGGTGCTGGCCAACCTGATCCTCGACCCGGAGCTGCAGGCCGCGCAGATCCTGCCCGAGAACGGATTTGGCCTGGGCTATGGCATCGATGTGACGAAGGTGACCGACCCGGCGGCGCGGGAGAAGCTGGATGCGGCGGCCAGGCAGCTGGGCGACGCAGCCACCCCCGCCGCCGACCTGGCGAAGGCGCTGGTGGGCGACAGCGCTGGCGCGTATCAGGCCCTGGTCGAGGAGGGCTGGCGGACGAATGTGCTGATCAAATGACACGCTCCCGCGACACCCTCCTGATCTGGCTGGCCCTGGCCCCGGCGCTGCTGGTGGCAGGCGGCCTCTTTGGGGCCAGCCTGTTCGACGGGGTGGCCCAGAGCCTGGGCGACCTGGCGATCATCGGCGAGCGTCGGCTGAGCCTCGACGCCTACGCCCATGTGCTCGGCGGGGCCACGCCCGCCGGGCGCGAGTTTTGGGTCGCCCTGGGCTTCTCGCTCTGGGTGAGCGGGGCATCCACGCTGCTGGCGGCGGCGGGCGCGCTGCTGCTCGCCGTGGCCCTCGGCGGGCGCGCCGGCCGCGCTGGCGGCGGTGACCTGCTCGTCTTGAATGCCAACCTCGCCCTGCCCCATCTCGTCTGGGCGATCGCCCTGCTGCTCTTGCTCGCCCAGAGCGGGCTGGTCGCCCGGATCGCCGCCGCCCTTGGCCTGATCCACATCCCCGCCGACTTCCCGGTGCTGGTGCGCGACCGCGCGGGGCTGGGGATCATCCTGCACTATGTGGGCAAGGAGACCCCCTTCCTGGCCTTACTGGTGCTGGCCGTGCTGCGCACCCAGGGCCAGGCCTACGACGCGGTGGCGGCCACGCTGGGGGCCGGGCCGTGGCAGCGGCTGCGCCGGGTGACTCTGCCGCTCGTGCTGCCCGGGCTGGCCGCAGGGTCACTGCTGGTCTTCGCCTTCATCTTCGGGGCCTACGAGGTACCGGCCCTGCTGGGGGTGCGCTACCCGCGCGCCCTCGCGGTGCTGGCCCTCGACTACTTCGCCAACCCCGACCTCGGGCGCCGCGCCGAGGGCATGGCGATCAGCCTGATCATGGCGCTGGTTGTGGTCGCCGTCGCCGGGCTCGGCCGGGCACTGGGAGGGACACATGCGGGCTAACCCGAACTCCGGTCGGCGGGCCTGGGCCGCCGGCCTCCCGCAGCGCGTCGCCCTCGCCGCGCTGCTGCTCGGCCCGGTGTTCGCCCTCGTGGTGTACGCCGGCTCGGCGCGCTGGTTCTACCCGGCGCTGCTCCCGGCGGCGTGGACTCTCGGCCCACTCCAAGAGCAGCTGAGCAGCCCGCGCACCCGCGCGGCGCTCCTAACGAGCCTCCTGATCGCCGGATCGGTGACAGGGTTGTCCCTGCTGATCGGGCTGCCGGCGGCCTATGTGCTGGGCCTGCGGCGCTTCCGTGGGCGGCTGGCCGTGCTGCTGCTGCTCTTCCTGCCCAGCGTGGTGCCACCGCTGGCCACCGGCATGGGCCTGAACATCCTCTTCCTGCGCCTCGGCCTGGCGGGGGGGATCAGCGGCGTTGTGCTCGTGCATCTGGTGCCGGTGCTGCCGTACACCGTCTTCGCCCTGCTCGGCGTCTTCGCCCGCTACGATGAGGGCTACGAGCAGCAGGCGCGCACCCTGGGGGCCGGACGCGCGCAGGTGATCTGGCGCGTGACCCTGCCGCTGGCCGGGCCAGGCATCATCGTCGCCGGGCTGTTCGCTTTCCTGGTGTCCTGGAGCCAGTATGTGCTCACCCTGCTGATCGGCGGCGGACAGGTGATCAGCCTGCCGCTGCTGCTCTTCGCGGCGGTGTCGGGCGGGCGGCCCGCCAGCATCGCCGCCCTGGCCCTGATCTTCGCCACCCCGCCGCTCCTCGCCATCGCCCTGGCCTCCCGGGCGCTGGCGGGCGGGACGGCGCGCGTGGAGCAGCAGTATTGAAGAGGTTGCATGACCCAGATTGAGCTCGTCGAGCTGCACAAATCCTACCCGCGCCAGGCGCACCCGGCGGTCGCGGGCGTCTCGCTGAATGTGGAGCCGCACACGCTGCTGGCCCTGCTGGGGCCGTCGGGCAGCGGCAAGTCCAGCATCCTCAAGCTGATCGCCGGGATCGAGCCGCCCGACGCGGGCGACATCCGCCTTGGCGGCCAGAGCGTGCGGAGCGTGCCGGCCCACCGGCGCGGCGCGGTGCTGATGTTTCAGAAGGCCTACCTCTTCCCCTTCCTCTCAGTGGCCGAGAATATCGCCTTCGGCCTGCGGGTGCAGGGCGCCCGCCGCGCGACGATCCGCGCCGAGGTCACACGCATGCTCGATCTGGTGGAGTTGCCCGGCATCGCGGCCAAGCGCCCGACCCAGCTCTCGGGCGGCGAGCAGCAGCGAGTGGCCCTGGCTCGTGCCCTGGTGGTACGCCCACGGGTGCTGCTGCTCGACGAGCCCTTCAGTAGCCTCGATGCGGCGGTGCGCCAGACGCTCCAGGAGGCGGTGCGGCGCATCCAGCGTGAGCTGGGCATCACCACCATCCTCGTCACCCACGACCGCAGCGAGGCCATGGCGCTGGCCGACCGGGTGGCCCTCCTCGACCACGGCGCCGTGCTGGCCGCCGACACGCCGCGCCAGCTGTTTCTGCGCCCGCCGACCCGCCGCGCGGCCCGTCTGATGGGCGTTACGACCTTCCTGCGCGGCGCGGTCGCCGGGGCCAGCTTCCAGACCAGCCTGGGCACCTTTGCGATCTGCGCGGAGCACCGCCGCGACGGGCCTGCGACCTACGCGATCCGGCCCGAGCATCTGCGCCTGTGTGGTGAGCCGGGGTGCAACACCCTGCCCGCGCGCATCCTCGCCCACACCTTTCGCGGCGAGCAGAGCGAGTATCTGCTCCAGGTCGGAGACCAGACCCTGCGGGCGCGGACGTTCGCGCCAACGGCGCTGCCTGAGGGCGGCCAGATCTACGTCCAGCTCCCGCCTGAGCAGCTCTTCCCGGTCTGTGATGACGCCAGCGATACGGATCCGAAAGGCGCCGGTGAATACGCCTAGCCACCTGATCATCAATGCGGCCCTGCGCAAGCGGGCCAACGCCGGCGGTGCCCTGGCCATCCCACGCAGCGCCTTCCTGCTCGGGGCGGTGCTGCCCGACATCCCGCTCTGGCTGCTCTGGATCGGGGCCTATGTCTACTATCGCTATGTCCTGGGCGACATGGCCGTCACGCCGATGGACCCCAGGTTCGACCAGCTCTACTTCACGAACCCCTTCTGGATCGCCGCCCACAACCTGCTGCACGCCCCCACCCTGCTGCTGATCGTGCTGGGGGTGCTCTGGCGCGGCCGAGCGATGGTGGGCAGCCGTCGCCACTGGTGGTTCTGGTTCGCCGCCGGCTGTCTCATGCATACCGCCCTAGACATTCCGACCCATGCGGACGACGGCCCGGTGCTCTTCTTCCCCTTCGAGTGGAGCATCCGCTTCCATAGCCCGATGAGCTACTGGGACCAGCGCCACTTTGGGCGGCAGTTCGCCATCTTCGAGCTTGGGCTCGATCTCGTCTTGCTCGCCTATCTCGTGATGCCCTGGCTCGTGCGGCGTATGCGCGGGCACCGCAGCGACTCGCCGCCACAGGAACCGCACCCATGAATCAACACACGGTGCTTATCACCGGCGGGGCCGACGGGATCGGCTGGGCGCTGACTGCCCATAATACAATGGAGAGACATGCCATGCCGGTACCAGACCGCCTGCGACAGTGGATGGGGCGCGCCTACGGACAGCTCTACACGCGGCTCCCGGCCCTGGCCCGCCGCTGGGGGCGTCGCTTCGACGCCCTCACGAGCGATGACGTGCCGTTCACCTGGTTCCGCACCCCGCTGCACCGCTGCCGGCTCGCCTTCATCACGACGGGCGGCGTGCATCTGCGGACGCAGCCGCCCTACCGGATGGATGACTCACACGGCGACCCGAGCTTCCGCGCGATCGCGGCCAGCACCCCGGCGGAACAGCTGATGATCACCCACGACTACTACGATCACCGCGATGCGGAGCACGACCTGAACATCCTCTTCCCGCTGGCCCTCGGGCGCGAGCTGGTGGCGCAGGGCGCGCTTGGCGGCCTCGGCACCAGCTACAGCTTTATGGGCCACATCGAGCCGCCCCACGTCGCGACCCTGCTGCGCCGCACCGCGCCCGAGGTGGCACGGCAGCTGCGCCAGGAGCAGATCGACGCGGTGCTGCTGACCCCGGCCTGAGGCATCTGCAACCAGTCCGTCGGACTGGTCGCGCGGGTGATCGAGGCCGTCGGCATCCCGACCGTCTGCGTGGTCGGGATACGCGAGATCGCCGAGCGGGTGCGCCCGCCGCGGGCAGTGCATCTCAAGTGGCCGTTTGGCCACCCACTGGGCGAGCCGGGCAATCGCGCCCAGCAGCTCAGCGTGATCCACTTCGCGCTCACGGCGCTCGCCACAGTGCAGGAGCCGGGGGCCATCCTCGACCCAGGCTGGCGCTGGCGGCGCGAAACGTACCGCGAGCCGGATTCCTGGGCGCTGCCGGTGTGACCGGCGGCGGCGCTAGGTCCCGACGAGCACCTCGCTCGGGAAGCCGCGCTGCACCACAACGTGCCGCTGGACGATGAACCCCGCACGCTCAAGCAGGTCGGCGAGCTGGAGCGGGCGGCACCCACCCAGGCGGCAGGGATCCAGCTGATACACAAGCTTCCAGCCGGCGACGAAGAGCCGGCTCGCCAGATCGGCGCCCTCGGTGAGCGAGACCAGGACCAGGCGGCCATCTGGCCGCAGCACCCGGCGAAATTCAGCCAGCGCCAGCGGAATATCCGCCAGGGGGATCAGGTCGAGCAGGTAGGCGGAGAAGACGCGGTCGAAGCGCTGCGAGCGCAACGGAAGACGGGCGACGTCACCCTCGCAGAGCGGGGTGTCGGCGCGCTGGCGCGTCAGCTGGAGCATCCCCCGTGAGAGGTCACAGCCCACGACCAGCCCATCCGGCCCAACCGCGTGTCGCAGGGCCGCCTGCTCCGTGCCTGTGCCGACACCCACCTGAAGCACCCGCTGTCTTGGAGCCAAGGACAGCGCAGCAAGCGCGCGGGCCTTGGCCCGCCCTTCAAACACATCGGCGCGATCGAGGCTGGCCCCGAGGCGGTCATAGATCTGCCGCGCCGCGCTGCGCGAGATGGTCTCGGTACGCATTCCGGGCACCTCCAGGCAGTCGATACGCGGTATTGGCCTGGTCAGCTTTTTTCCGGGAAAAGTCCCGCTAAGAGGAACGTGTGTATCAGGCTTGGCTGAGCCCCGACCAAAGAGGGCAATCGGCCCAGCGACGGCACCGGCGTTTAGCGCCTTGAGGAATTGGCGGCGAGACGTTCCAGTCGTGCGCTCCTTACCGGGCGTATCAAACGCATCACTGCCCATCGTGGTTTCTCCCTGATAGGATAGCGACGAGCGCATGAACCTGCTATCTGGACTCGCAACATCGTCATCGCTCGGCATTCTCCAGGAGGTTCTCCACGCCCGCGAGTTTGCTGGTCACCAGAAGCACGTGGGCATACGCAATGCCGAGCATGGGCGTGCAAGGTGCGCCAGAAAGCGGGCGGGGTCAGTATCCGCATCGTCGAGCGAGAGTCAAGCAGCGGGTCGCCCGCAGCCGCCGATCCACGTGCTGGACAGGCTGGTTTTCCCAACGCCGGCAGTGATCACGATGAGGGGTAGCCTGCAGTGGAAGCCCTCATGCAGTCGCGCAATGAGGTCGGCGCGGCGCACCGCGTTCGGCCGTGGCGGCGGGATAAGAGCTTGGTCGCAAACATGGGGATCGGCATAGCCTCATTATAGGGCATGCATCTCCTCTACGAAACCTGGACTGGTATGTTCCATGTGAGTACATCACCAACGTCAAATGAAGAGCTTTGTAATGCGCGTTAAGCTCGATCAGCAAGGCCACATTGTTTCGCGTGCCCTTCCTGCCTCGCGCTGAATCGCCCCCCCGCGCATGCCGGAGCCGCATATGTTCTACGTCATCTTGTCGCGCCACCTCCCGCCCGGATCTCGCCCGATCATCGCCGACCACCTCACCTCACCCTGCGATCACATCGCCCTGACGTGGCCCTCCGGATCGTGTTCCTCCACCAGCCCCAATGTGCGCGGCGCATCCGTCTGCCCACCTGAGCGTGCCACGCCGACGGCCCGGCGACACGGGTCGAGATCGCCGACGGGCGGCGACGCTGCGCGCCCTGCGCCAGGCCATCCCGGTGTGGCGTTCGGCGCGCAGGCAGATGGATGACCACGACATGGAGGCGATGATGGAACTCACGATCGGCGATCCGGTGCAAGTCTGGGACGATGATGGCGGTCGCTGGCGCTTTGGTGAGGTGACCGTGCTCAGCGACGACGAGGTCGAGGTGACCGTGCTGAACGGCGATCACCCGCTCCACCCCTGGCAGGCTGAGACGATCCTGGTGCCGCGCGACCCGGCGTTCATCCAGCTGCTGCGCTCCAGTACGCGCTAGCGCCCGCATCTGGGCTGCCGGCCGCACACGGTTGCGGCCGGCCGTGGGCCAAGCCGGCGTCGAGCCGTCTCGGCCCACCCGCGCCTGCGCGCGGGGTGGTCGCCGCCTCCGCCGGCGACGCTGCCGCCCTGGCGACCTGGCGCGCTGGCTGGCTGCGACGGGCAGGGCGTGGTCGGCGGAGGCGCTCGCCGTGGGCCGGTGTGCCGGGCGACGGGAGGCCAGCGTGGTGCTCCCTGCGCGTACAGCTGGCGTTCGTGGTTCTGGCCGGTTCAGCCTGCCACACCCCACGCCCTGGCCGCAAGGGGTTCACCGTCTTTCGGGGGCCCCCGCCCCGAGAAGACGAGTCAACCGTATCCTTGCCCCCAGGCCGGGGGAGGTGGCGGATCTGGGCCAGGAACCGACGAGACGCCGCAGGACACGACAGGAGATCCCCGATGGCCACCGACACCACCCGCACCGCCCCCGACGACGAGCCCCTGACCGCAGCCGACCGCGCCGCCATCGCCCGCGCCCTCGCCGAGCCCGGCATCGCCATCACCGCCGACGATCTGGCCGCCCTGATCGCCGCCGGCGGGGACGACGAAGTCCGCGAGCTCCTCGCCGCCGGCCAGGTCGCCGAGGCTATCGCGGTCGCCCGCTTCAACGTGGCCGAGGCGACCTATAACTGGGACGAGCCGCGAAACCGGCCGCTCCCGCACGGCGACGAGCCGTTCGCCTAGCGAGCGGCGGGGTGGGGCAGCAACCCTGGCCTGCTGCCTCCATCTCCCCGCCCAGGCGCCCCCGGCCCCCAGCCCCGCCCCGCCGCGCCCATGCCCTCGCTCCTGGGGCGGGGCGTCCGACTCGGCCCCCGCTCGGCACCCCGCCTCCCGCTGGGCCACGCCTGCGGCAGCGTGGAAGCAGGCCCGGCCCCGTTTGCCCCGCGCCGCATAATCTCCCTGGACCACACCTCCCGCTGCTGCGCCGTGCTACCATACGAGCCGACAGGAGGAGCGATGCCATTCCATGACCACTTCTCGGGCCACGCCGGCCCGTACGCCCAGGCCCGGCCAACCTACCCGGATGCGCTGATCCGCTTCGTCGCCGCGGCCGCGCCGGGGCGGGCCTGCGCGTGGGACTGCGCCACGGGCAGTGGGCAAGCTGCGGTGGCCCTGGCCGCGCACTTCGACCTGGTGCGCGCCACCGACGCGAGCGCCGCCCAGATCGCTCAGGCCACGCCGCATCCCCGTGTCCAGTACGCCGTGCAGCCCGCCGAGCGGGTGGACTTCCCCGACGCCTCGGTGGACGCGCTGACCGTCGCCCAGGCCCTCCACTGGTTCGACATCCCCACCTTCTTCGCCGAGGCGCGGCGAGTGCTCCGGCCCGGCGGGCTCTTCTGCGCCTGGGGCTACAGCTGGTCGCACGTGACGCCGGCCATCGACGTGATCGTCCGCACGCACATCCTCGCCATGATCCAGGATGCCTGGGCACCGCAGAACGCCCTGCTCTGGGATGGCTACCGCGCCATCGCGCTGCCCTTCGCGCCCGTGACGCCCCCACCGTGGAGATCCAGATGGCCTGGAGCCTGGGCCAGTATCTGGCCTACCTTGAGACGTGGTCGGCGACGCGCCATACGACGCGAAGCGTTTAAGCAAGGCAAATGGCGTCCCCTGCGAGAAATTGTGGCGCTGGCACCTGATGCGCTCACCGCCGTCTGCCCCTGTTGGCTAGGTAGCCCACTCTCGGTTGCTCAGTTCACCCCGGTTGAGCGGCAACTGTTCGACGTGGTTATCTTCGACGAGGCCAGTCAGATCGTCCCCGAAGTCGCTATCGCCGCCCTGCGCCGCGGCGCAGCGGTGGTTGTCGCTGGCGACCGCAATCAGCTCCCTCCCACCCCGTTCTTCACCAGCGGAAGTGGCGGTGAGTCGGAAGTTCCTGAGCCGGAAGATCGTTTTGAGAGTCTGCTTGACGCAGCCTCAACATTCCTGCCGACTTGGCCTCTTGATTGGCATTACCGTAGCCGAGATGAATCCCTGATCGGTTTTGCCAATCAGGAGATATACGAAGGTCGGCTTGTTACCTTCCCCCTACATCGCCGGCCTGCCCTCGGCCCACAGCCAGCGGGCGCTCGATATGCGCATCAAGACCTGGGATCTGCTGCGGCGGCGCAGGAAGGTCGCCTTCCTCACCGCGACGCCGATCATGAACACGATCGGCGAGGCGTACGTGATGCAGCTCTACCTCCAAGAGCCGCGATGAACGATGGCCGGGTGCGCGTCCTGCTCGGCTCGACCGGGAAGATGATCACCGGGATGAACGTCCAGCGCCGCCTGATCGCCCTGCATAACCTGGACTGCCCCTGGCGACCGGGCGACATCGAGCAGCGCCACGGTCGTATCCTGCGCCAGGGGAACCAGTGGCCGCAGGTGTATGTCTTTAGCTACATCACCGAGGGCTCCTTCGACGCCTATATGTGGCAAAGCGTGGAATCAAAGGCCCGCTTCATCGAGCAGGCGCTGGCGGGCGAGATCACCGCCCGCACCGTCGAGGACACCTCCGAGGTGATGCTCTCCGCCGCCGAGATCAAGGCTATCGCCAGCGGCAACCCGCAGGTGGTGCGCAAGGTGCAGCTGGAGGCCGAGGTGGCCCGGCTGGATCGGGTGCGGGCAGTCTGGCTGGACACCCGGCGCAACCTGAGAATCGAGCGCGGCCAGGTCGAGGACGAGATCCGCCGGGCCGAGCGGCGGCGGGCGCAGTGGTCACAGGCCCAGATGATCACCGCCGCCCACCCGCACGAGCCGTTCAGCGCCACCGTGCAGACGACCGTGGGCAGCGATGCCTTCCAGTCCTTCACCGTGCGGGCGGAGGCCGGCGCGGCGGGCAGCGCGCACACCAGCACCTGGAGCAGCAGTACGCCGACCTCGTTCTCAGCAATCCTTCGGTCGCCGCGCGGGTGGCGCACCGCATCCGCCAGGGACACCGCCTCGTCCTGGCCCTGCGTGTCGTGACGATCGTCGATGCCATGAACGAGGGAGGCCGCTAATGCGCATCCGTGAGCTTCCCGCCGACGCCCAGCCCGCCCAGCGGATCGCCGCCGCCGGCCCGGCCGCCCTCAGCGACGCCGAGCTGCTCGCCCTCGTCTCGGGCCAGCAGGACCTGGCGGTCTGCCAGGAAGCCCTGACGAGCTACCAGGGCTGGGTCGGCCTGCTGCGCGCCGACGACCGCGCACTGGCCGCCGCCATCGGCACCGCCCGCAAGGCCGCCGCCGTGCGCGCCGCCCTGGAGATCGGCCGCCGCCTGGTGCAGGAGCGCGAGGACACCCGCTTCCAGGTGCGCTCCCCCGCCGACATCGCCAAGCTGCTGATGGTCGATATGCTCGCCCTCGACCAGGAGGAGCTCTGGGTGGCCTGCCTCGACACCAAGAACCGGCTGATCAAAATCGCCAAGGTCTACCGGGGCTCCGTGAACACCGCCCAGATCCGCGTGGGCGAGGTGTTCAAGGATGCCGTGCGGCTCAACGCAACTGCGGTGATCATTGCGCATAACCATCCGAGCCTTGACCCGACCCCCTGACCCGAGGACATCCTGCTCACCCGCCAGATCGTCGAGGCCGGCAAGCTCCTGGACATCGAGGCGCTCGATCACCTGGTCGTCGCGGGCGGAAGGTATGTCTCCCTGAGGGAAAGGGGCCTGGGCTTCTCGAGTTAATTGTCGCGTCCAACGTAACTCCGGAATGAAATCGAATCTAGCGTAACGCAAGAAACGGAGATGTCGCTTTGGCGCTCTGCAAAGCCAACGCGCTTCGTAGGCGTTGGGGCCACTGGGCACCGGCGTGACTGCAAACGGCGGGACGAGATCTCCGTATTCCGGAGTTACGTGAGATCCGACACGAGGTTGCCCCCCTTTTTGCCCCCCTTTTTGCCCCCCCTTTTGTCCCCTTCGCAGATGTGGCATCTCCATATATGCTGTCCATACCGTATCGTGCGGTCATCGAACATGCGCAGCGATCATTCGTATGGAGAGGATAGCCATGTCTGAGCAGTCGGAGCAGTCAAAAACCAAGCCGGCCGTCGAACCGCTGCTGGTGCGGGTCGAGGAGGCCGCCCGCATCCTTAGCCTGAGCCGCTCGACCATCTATGAGATGATGGATGCCGGTGAGCTGCCGTCAGTCCGTCGCGGAACGGCGCGGCGTATCCCAGTCGATGCTCTGCGTGCGTGGGTCGCGCGCCAGACGGGGTCAGGCACACGCGGGTAAATCCCTTGCCGCGTGCAGTTGCAAAAGCTCGGCACGCGTGTTACACTTTTACGTGTATCTATCAGTTCAGGCATGGAGCGACACCGATGGGCGAGAAACGTCGTGGCCGTGGAGAAGGCAGCATTTTCAAGCGCGAGGATGGCACCTGGTGTGCGTCGATGACCCTAGGTGTGCGCGACGGGCAACGCCGACGCACCTATGTCTACGGCAAAACCCGCAAGGAGGTCGTTGAGAAGCTCCAGGCGCTCCAGCGTGATCAAGCCGCTGGGGCGACCTTTACCAAGCTTACCGTTAAGGCGTTCCTTGATCAGTGGCTGGAGCAGACGGTCAAGCGCATGAATCGCGTGCGCACCTATGATAAGTACGCCGCCGATAGTGCGAACCATATTATCCCAGCCATTGGCCACCACCAATTGGCCAAGCTGACCCCTGACCATGTGCAAGCGATGCTGAATCAGCTCGAGGATGCCAAGCTCTCGCATCGCTCGATCCGCAATGTCCGCGCGGTGCTGCGCGCTGCGCTCAACCGGGCGCTGCGCTTCGGCTACGTTACGCGCAATGTGGCGACCCTCGTTGATGTCCCCGGCGAAGTCACGTTTCAGCCAGAGCCCATCGACGAGGATCCGGCCAAGCACCTAATCGCGGCCACCAAGGGCCATCGGTTCGAGGTGCTATTCCGCTTCGCGCTTGGGCTTGGCCTGCGCAAAGGGGAGATCCTTGGCCTGCGCTGGGAGGATGTAGATTTCGCGACGGCGACGATGAAGATCACGGGCTCCCTGCAGCGCCAGCGCGGCAAGCTCGAGCGCTCGGCCACCAAGACGGATGCCAGTGTCCGCACCATCGCTCTGCCTCCAACGCTACTCGCGATGCTCCACACCCACCGCGAGCAGCAGGAGGAGCGCCGTGCCGTGGCGGATCGCTGGACTGATACCGGGCTGGTCTTCACCTCCTCGGTCGGCACGGCCATTGAGCCGAGCGACCTGTCGCGTGCCTTTAAGCAGGTGCTGAAGCGCGCGGGTCTCCCTGAGCGGCTGCGCTTTCATGACCTGCGCCACGCCTGCGCCACCATGCTGATCGTGATGGGCGTTCACCCGCGTGTCGTGATGGAGATCCTGGGCCACTCCCAGATTGGCACAACGATGAACATCTACGCACATGTGTTGCCGCGAGTCCAGCGTGATGCCGTGACCGGGTTGGACACCCTCTTTGCCGACGATACGCCGGATGACGATGACGCTGAGCCATCCACGGGCGACGCGGAGGGCGAGCCTGATGCGGATCCCGAATAAAGGCGACGAATCCGCCAGCTCTTTCGCCACAGCTGGCGGAATAGTTGGCGGAATGGATACCATGCGTACGGGTCGGCAGATTTCCGCGATCCGCGATCCGCGATCCGCGATCCGCTTCAATCGCGGCGATAACCGCCAGTTTATCCGCCACGCGTGGCGGATAAACTGGCGGTTTCGTTAACTATTAGGGCAAATAGAATCGCTGCCCACGCTTCTTCCCGCGTACCACCAGCAGCCCTTTGGCGACCAGGCTTTGCAGATCACGCAAACCGGTGCGCTCCGGCGCACCCGTTGCCGCACAGTATTCCGGCGTGCTGATGCTCCCCTGCTCGCGGACAATGCGCAGCCCAATCCGTTGCCGCTCGGTGAGTCCAGGTTGTTCCTCGATCCGGGCTCCATTGCGGAAGGTAACAACAACATCCTGATGATCGGTGAACTCCGGGTCGGGCAGCTCCATCCGGCGCATCTCGCTGACCATAAAGCGAATGCCCGACCCAATCCGCTCCATGTAGCCGGGGATGTCGCGCAGATAGCCGGCCAGCACCGGGTTGCGCGGCACTGACCGCACGCGCATCGCGACGAGCTCGTCGAGCGAGATGCCAGGCAGTAGCCCGCCTGGGCTGCGCACCTCTACGCGATCATCGTATATAAACACACGAACCGTCTCGCCGATACGGCTATAATCGCGATGGACAATGGCATTCACGACCGCCTCGCGCAGTGCCTCGTAAGGATACTCGGGCTCGTCCTCGCGAAAGAACCCCCGAATGGTTGCGCCCACCCGGATGAACTGCTTCAAGAAATGGCCCGCCTGGATGATCAACTCTGGCAGCGTGCCACGGAGGTTGCGGCGATCAACATAGCTGCGCACACCGAGGCTGTCCGCGTACTTAATGCAGACGACCTCGCTTTGTGGCAGCTGGAGCTGGGGATCGTAGCCGAACATCAACAGGCCAGCATTGGTCGGTCGGAGCGCGCCGCTCTGCAGGTCGTGGGTCGCCGCTTCGAGACTCAGGAGCAGGTCGGCGGGGGCGACATAGCGCTGGCATTCACGGCTACGCTCGGCCCGAAAGGACAGATGCCGATCGACCGCCGCAGCATCGATATCGTCCAGTGTTGCCCGGGGGGCAGCGGCGACCTCCCAGCGGCTCGTGCCATACGCATTCAGGTAGGCATTGATCTCATCGAGGGCGAGCGCCACCGTGTGGGTGCCGCGGCGAACCAGGAATGCCCCGTCGTACTGGTACAGCGTCCCAAGGTTTGCGGGGATGTGTAGCGTGACCAGCTTGCGCTCGTCCAGCGTCCAGTGTCGGAGAGTGGAGTCCGTGATCGGGAGCGGCGGCTTGAGCATGCGTGCGGCGCGGAGCGTGATATCAATCGTATCGCTCGGCTCGGGCAGGCCGACCAGTGCCCGGGTCGCATCCTCTACGCCGAAGATGATCACCCCGCCGATGCGTGTGTTGGCCATGCCACAGATCCGCTCGGCGAGTTCTGCTGGGCGCGGGGCCTTGATCTTGAACTCGACGGTGGCGCTTTCGCCGCCGTCGATGAGCTGGCGCAAGGTTTCTTCGGTCACGGCGACACCTATAGACATCGGCGGATAACTACCGATACGATAACACAGCACGGATGTTTGTCAAGGTTGTACGTGAGGAGAAAGTGCCTATTTGGTAGCGTATATACCGCAATAAACCGCTGGGTGGGTCAGGGGGGGCAAACAATGCTTTACACATCAATGAACGGAAACGCTTTACACTTTCCTAACAACGGGAGCATCTAAAGAATGAGCCGTCCAACGTTAGGCTGTACGTAGGCTGTAGAAACGGCCCCGGCGACGATCTTCAAGATCGTCGCCGGGGCCGTTTAGCGCGTCCTAGTCTGGTGCCGAAGACGGGACTCGAACCCGTACGGGGTTGCCCCCAGCGGTTTTTAAGACCGCAGCGTCTGCCATTCCGCCACTCCGGCGCCTGCGGCCTATTATACACGCCGGGAGGGGACGGCGCTACCTGGGCTCCAGGTACTCTCCCGCGCACCAGCCCTCCTGGTTGGCAGCCCGCACCTTCCACCACGTAAATCCGTCACGCTCGATCGGGCCTTCCACCACGGTGACCAGCGTGTCCGGCTCCAGGATCATGGCGATGTTGGTGTTAGTTCCGGGGCTCTCGCGCAGGTTCAGCGGGATTTCGGTGTTTACGCGGGCGCTCCTCCCGACGGCCAGATCCCCCGACGCTGCTGTCGGGGTGATGGACGGGGTAGGCTTAATCTCCAGCGACGCCGCCGCCGTCGGGGCCACGCTGTTGACGCTCTCTATGGGGTCGGCGCTGGCCTGTGGGGCCGCGGTGGTAATCTCCGGGGCGAAGGCGCTCGGTGCCGGTATCGACGTCGGGAGCGCCCGCACGGCGCGGATCTGCTGGAGGCTGATCGAGACCGCCGCGCCGATCAGGAAGATGCTGACGATAATCAGTAGCGGCAGGAGCCAGGGCTGCGCGCGCTGCCAGCGGTCGGGCAGTCCGTCGACGCGGCCAGCTACACCCATCCGCGTGCGAGCATCCTCGCCCCTGCGCGGCCGGGGGCTGTAGCGGGCGGGCTCATCGTCTGGGTAGACGCTGCGCTCGCGGAGCGGTCGCGCTAGCCGCGTGGTGGTGCGCCCGCGCTCTGGCCCGTGTCGGGGGGGGATGGGCTCGACATCCTCCGGGCGGCGGCGGGGGGGGGCGGGCTCGTCTGGCGCATCCGGCCCGGCCTCGTCCTCGGGGCCGATGACCAGCACGCCGTAGCGCGGCAGCAGCCGGGCTGCTAGTCGGCGGTAGCCATCGACCGTCCCCGCTGTGACGGCGATCTGCTCGCCGTGGGCCACCCGCGCCCGCAGCCGGTGCATACGCCGGATGGCGTCGGCCTCGCCTACCTCCAGGGGCGTCCGTGCGTCTGTCGTCAGGGTGTCGACCAGCTGCGGGAAGGGCTCCATCGCCGCCGGGAGGCGCTGGCGCAGGGCGTGGCCGCGCAGCGCGTCCTCGATGCTGCCATGTAGGCTCAGCAGGGCCAGCTCAGGCGGGCCGTGGCGCATTCGCCCCAGGGCCAGGGTGTACTTTCCCCGCGCCGACTCGATGAGTTCCAGCGGCCCGGGCGGGCTGTCGTCTGTGCGTGTCACTTCGCCAGCTCTTCCTCAAGTAGGCTGCGCACCACCTGGGCGTTCGCCTGGCCCTTCGTCGCCCGCATCACGATGCCCACCAGGAACTGCACGGCGCTGGCCTTGCCGCCCCGGTACTCGGTGATCGCCTTGGCGGCCTTCGGGTCGGCCAGGGCCGCGCGCACCGCCACCAGCAGGGCGTCGCTGTCGCTGATCTGGGTCAGCCCGCGCTCGGCCACCAGCCCCGCCGGGTCGGCCCCGCTGTCGAAGCTCTCCTCGAAGAGCTGCTTGGCCACCCCTCGGGTGATGTCGCCCCGCACCACCAGCCCGATCAGGCCGGCGATGTGGGTCACCGGCATCCGCACGGTCAGCGCCGTCGTCGGCTCGCCGCGATCCTTCAGCAGGCGGAATCCCTCGTTCAGCACCCAGTTGGCCACCTCTTTGGCGCTGCCGCCGACCGCCCCCGCCGCCACAACCGCGTCCTCAAAGTAGTCGGATACCGGTCGCTCTATCGTCAGCAGGTCGGAGTCCTGGATGCTCAGCCCGTAGGTGGCCTCGAAGCGCGCCCGCCGCACGTCCGGCAGCTCGGGCAGCTCGGCCCGCCGCGCAGCAATCCAGTCCGCGCTCAGCTCTAGCGGCGGGATGTCGGGCTCCGGGAAGTAGCGGTAGTCGTGGGCGAACTCTTTGGTGCGCTGGCCCTCGGTGCGCCCCAAGTCCTCGCGCCAGCCGCGCGTCTCCTGCACGATGGTGCCGCCCGCCTGGAGCATCTCGGTCTGGCGCTGGATCTCATAGGCCAGGGCGCGCTCCACGAAGCGGAACGAGTTGATGTTCTTGATCTCGACCTTGGCCCCGTATTCCTGCTGCCCCTCCGGCCGCACGCTCACGTTGGCGTCGCAGCGCACCGCGCCCTCGTCTAGGTTGCCAGTGCTCGCCCCGATCCAGACCAGCACCTGGCGGATCTTCTCGAAGGTGAGCCGGGCCTCCTCGGGCGTGGCGATGTCGGGCCGGCTGACGATCTCCATCAGCGGGGTGCCGCTGCGGTTGTAGTCGATCAGCGAGGAGCCGTCGTCGGCGTGCAGCAGCCGCCCGGTGTCCTCCTCAATATGCAGCCGCTCGATGCCGACCCGCCGCAGCTCGCCCGCCGCCGTGCGCACCTCCAGCCAGCCGTCGCTGCACAGCGGCTCGTCGTACTGTGTGATCTGGAAGCCCTTCGGCAGGTCGGGGTAGGGGTAGGATTTGCGGCTGAACACTGAGCGCGGGTTGACGTGGCAGTTCAGCGCCATCCCGGCGCAGGCGGCCAGCTCTACGGCGCGCTCGTTCAGCACCGGCAGCGTCCCCGGCAGGCCCAGGCTCACCGCCGAGACGTAGCTGTTCGGCGGGGCGCCCGCGTAGTCGGCCGGGCAGCCGTCGAACATCTTTGATGCTGTCTTAATGTGGGCGTGGATCTCTAGCCCGATCGTTACAAGGTACGCAGACATGAGGACTCCCTACGGCCATTGCAGATTGCAGGTTGGTTGGGCGCAGCAGTGCTACGCGATCGCCGGTATTGTAGCATAGCAAAGCCCTGCGAGATCTTATGCCTTCAGCAGGCGCTGGATCAGCTCCACCAGCCCGCGCAGGCTGAGCGGCTTGGCCAGGTACTCGTCTGCGCCAGCCGCCAGGCATCGCTCCCGGTCGCCCGGCATCGCCAGGGCGGTCAGCGCGATAATCGGCGTCGTGGCCCACGCGGGTTTCTCCCGCAGGTGCGCAATCGCCTCCAGCCCGTCCATCTCTGGCATCTGGATGTCCATCAGGATCACGTCCGGCAATGTCAGCTCGGCCTGGGCGAGCGCCTCGCGCCCGGAGCGGGCCACGCTCACCTGGAAGCCCTTTCCGCTCAGGTAGTCGTGCACGGCCTCAAGGTTGATCTCGTTGTCTTCAGCCAGCAGCACCCGCGCGCCTGTCGGGGGCAGCGCCTGCGCTGCCACATCCGCCGATTCGGCACGCGGCTGCGCGGCGGGAGGGGGCTCTACCTGCCAGGGACGATGCGGCAGGGTGATCATAAAGCGGCTGCCGACACCGACCTCGCTCTCAACGGTGATGCTGCCGCCGTGCAGATCGACCAGGCGGCGCACGAGCACCAGCCCCAGCCCGGTGCCCTCGTGCTGGCGGCTCAGGCGCGAGTCGAGCTGGGTGAAGGGCTGGAAGAGCCGCGCCATGTCGCTGTCCGCGATGCCGATGCCGGTGTCCTGCACAATGAAGTGGACGAGCGCGTCCTCGGTTTGAACCTTTACATCTAGGCTCACCTTGCCGCCCGCCGGGGTGAACTTGGAGGCGTTGCTCAGCAGGTTGACCAGGATCTGCTTCAGGCGTTTGGCGTCGGCCCCGATGATCGCCAGCTCGTCGTTGAGCTGGAAGGCCAGCTTGAGCTGCTTCTTGATCGCCACCTCTTTGATGAACTGGAGGCTCGCCCGGCACACATCGGCAACCGAGACGGCTTCGATCTGGAGGTCGAGCCGCCCGGCCTCGATCTTCGACAGGTCGAGGATGTCGTTGATCAGGGTGAGCAGGTGCTGGCCGCTCTCCTCAATGCGGCCGACCGACTCGCGCTGGCGATCATTGAGTGGGCCGCGCACCCCCTCTTGCAGGCTCTCGCTGAGGGCCAGGATGGCGTTGAGCGGCGTGCGCAGCTCGTGGCTCATGTTCGCCAGAAACTCATCCTTAGTGCGCAGGGCGCGCTCCATCTCCGCGTTGGCGAAGCGCAGCGTCTCCTCGGCCCGCTTGTGCTCGGTGTTGTCGAACACGGTCGAGCGGCTCATCAGGAAGCTGCCATCCTCGCTGTAGATTGCCGTCGCGCTAACCAGAACCGGAATGCTCGTCCCGTCCTTGCGCAGGAACACAAACTCGATGTCGCGCAGCAAGCCATGGCGTTTAAAATCAGGGTAATGCCCCCGGAACGTGATGATGCTCTCTGCGGTCATCACATCCATGATTGGGCGACCAATCAGCTCATCGCGGGTGTAGCCCAGCCATTCCAGCTCGGTCTGGTTGACCATCAGGAAGTTCCCGCCTGCGTCGAGCGAGTGGTATCCCGCCGGGGCGTGATCGTAGAGGTCCTGGATCTCGGCCGTGCGCGCCTTGACCCGCGCCTCCAGGGTGCGGGTCAGCTCTAGCAGCTCCTGCTGCACGGTCTTGAGCTCGTGGATGTCGGTCGCATTGAGCATTGCGTAGGCCACCTGGCCGTGCTCATCGTGGATGGGCTGGATCGACGTGCGATACCAGCGGGGCACGCCCCGCACAAGGCTCTGCGCCTCAAAGACGAACCCCCGATCCTCGCGGATCACGCGCAGCACAGCATCCATCTGCGCTGATGCGACCGGATCGGGGAACAGGTCGCCCATGGTCTGGTTGATCAGCGCATCTGCGCTACTTCCCATCTGCGCCGCAGCCACGTCATTCATGTACAGAAAGCGTCCCTCGGCGTCCACCGCCACGATAACGCTGTCAAGGCTCTGCATCAGCCCGCGATACTTCTCCTCGCTGGAGCGCAGCGCGAGCTCGGCCTGCTTGCGCGCGGTGATATCGCTGTTCGCGGCAACGATGCCAACTGGACGCCCGCCGGTGTCGTGGACGACCGATACGGCGGAGAAGATGTGCAGAGGGCTGCCATCCTTGTGGTACTGGATCACCTCGCCCTTCCACGCGCCCTTGGCGTAAAACTCGTTGAAGGTCTGGCCATAGTCGCCGTTGGCGGACTCAAGGCGGATGGTGTCGCTCACCGACCTGCCGATAACCTCCTCTGCGCGCCAGCCGTAGATCGCTTCGGCGCCCTTGTTCCAGCTGCGGATGATAAAGTTGGTATCGCTGGAGATGATCGCCTCGGAGACGCTGTCGACCAGGCTGGCGAGGTAGAGGACGTGCGCCTCGGCATGCACACGCTCGGTGACATCGAGAAGCGTGCCGGTGAATCGGATGATCTCGCCGGACGCATCCTTCTCTATGCGGTAGCGCGGGCTGAGCACCCGCATCGGGCCGCAGGCGGGGTTGGTGCGGAAGTCGCGAATCTCGGGAAGATTCCCCTGCGCCATATACTCCATGGTCTGCGCCAGCAGCCCCCGGTCCTCCGGGTGGATGAGCGCCATGTAGACGTCATTGCTCGGCACGCCGCTGGCCGGGTCGTGGGAGAACAGGCTGTACATCTGCTGCGACCACCAGCCGTGGCCGGTGCGCACATCGAAGAACCAGCTGCCCAGGCCAGCCTCGCGCTCGGCGATCTCCAGGTTCAGCAGCATGTCGCGCAGATTATGCTCGACACGCATATGCTCGGCGACCTCATCCATGATCGGCGGAATGTCGCCATCGTCTGCAAATTCTGGGGCGTCTGTCATCGCAGATCCTGACTCTAGGCAGATCGACGCTTCAAGCGGGGTGCATATCGTAACAGGGGGGCATTACATGGGCAGTAACAGGGAGTGGTCAGGTGCCCGAAACCTTGTGCTAGAATAGGCGAACCACGATCCTGTGGGCCACGCAACAAGGCAGATCGTTATGCGTAAGGGAACCATGTACGCCGCCGGAGCCTATGTGCTCTGGGGCCTGCTCCCACTCTTCTGGCACGCCCTCAGCGGCGTGCCCGCCATCGAGATCCTCGCCCACCGCATCGTCTGGGCGCTCGTCGTCACACTGCTGTTCAGCGCCGCCACCGGCAGGCTTCCGGCGCTCTGGGCGAACCTGCGCACCCGGCGCACGCTGCTCGTCTTCACGCTCTCGTCGGTGCTGCTTACCGCCAACTGGTTCATCTACATCTGGGCGGTCAACGCCGGGTTTGTGGTGGAGACAAGCCTGGGCTATTTCATCAACCCGCTGGTGAACGTAGTGCTCGGCATGATCTTTTTGCGCGAGCGGCTGCGCCCCGGCCAGATCGCCGCCGTGGGAGTGGCCTTCGCCGGGGTGCTCTACCTGAGCATCCTCTACGGCACACCGCCCTGGATAGCCCTGGCCCTGGCCGGCAGCTTCGGCTGCTACGGCCTGCTGCGCAAGATAGCGCCCATTGGCTCGCTGGAGGGGCTGACTCTGGAGACGCTGATCGTGGCGCTTCCAGCCCTGATCTTCCTCCTGTTCATCGAGTCATCGGGCGGCGGGGCCTTCGTCCGCGCCGGGCTGCCCACCACAATCCTGCTGGCCGCCTCGGGCATCGTCACCGCCGTGCCCCTGCTGCTCTTCGCCTCCGGGGCGCGCCAGATCACCATGATCTCACTTGGTATCCTCCAGTATATCGCACCTACTATCCAATTCGCCCTTGGAATCACCGTGTTTGGCGAAACGGTTACGCCCCAGCGGCTGATTGGCTTCGCCCTGGTCTGGCTGGCCCTGGGCCTCTACACACTGGAGGGGATGCTCGTGGGCGGGCGGCGGGCGCGCGTAGCGGCGGCGGGCGGCGGGCACGCGTAACAGCCAAGGAGCACGTATGGCCCCCCTCAAGATCATCTCGTGGAACGTGAACGGCATCCGCGCCGCCGCGCGCAAGGGCTTCCTGGAGTGGCTGGAGGCGAGCGGGGCCGACATCGTGGCCGTGCAGGAGACGAAGGCCGCCCCTGAGCAGCTGGCCTTCGACCTGCGCGACCCGCCGGGCTACTACGCCAGCTGGTGCGCCGCCCAGAAGGCCGGCTACAGCGGCGTGGCCACCTTCTCGCGCCAGGAGCCGTTGGAGGTGCGCACCGGCCTCGGCGAGCCGCGATTCGATGTGGAGGGCCGCGTCCTGGCCTGTGTCTTCCCCGCCTTCATCTTCTACAATGTCTACTTCCCCAGCGGCAACCAGGGGCCGGAGCGGGTGGCCTATAAGCTCGACTTCTACCGCCGCTTCCTGGATCTGATCCGCCCGCAGCTGGCTATGGGCCGCAGTATGGTGGTGGTTGGCGATGTGAATACGGCCTTCGCTGAGATCGACCTGGCCCGCCCGCGCGAGAATGTGAACACATCGGGCTTCATGCCCGTCGAGCGCGCCGCCCTCGGCGTGTTCTTCGCCACCGGCCTGGTCGATAGCTTCCGCCACCACAACCCCGACACCCGTAAGTACAGCTGGTGGACGATGCGCGTCGACGCGCGCGCCCGCAATGTCGGCTGGCGGCTTGACTATATCTTCACCTCGCCCGACCTCGCGGGCCGCATCCTGGCCGCCGACACCCACCCCGAGGTTGTGGGCTCCGACCACTGTCCCGTCAGCCTGGTGCTTGATCTTTGATTGGGGGTTGGGGGTTGTGGATTGTGGCAGCAAGATGCATGATGCGAGAAGCGGATCGCACAATGCAATCTGCAATCTGCAATCTACAATCTGCAACGGGGCGACGCTGCCCCAAGAATTCTTCAAGGAGGAAGTTTTATGTCAACTCGTAAACCAGAGGGCTACCTAGACGGACAGCCCCTCCACCCCGAGACCCTGATGATGGGCTACGGCTACCACCCCAAGCTCTCGCAGGGCGCCATCAAGTGCCCGATCTTTCAGACATCCACCTTCGTGTTCGAGTCCGCCGAGGAGGGCAAGGCATTCTTCGAGCTGGCCTACGGGCTGCGCAAGCAGGGGCCGAACGAGGAGATGGGCCTGATCTACAGCCGGCTGAACAACCCCGACCTGGAGATCTTGGAGGATCGGCTGACGCTCTGGGACGAGGCCGAGGCGGCGGCGGTGTTCGCCAGCGGCATGGCCGCCATCAGCACCACTATGCTCACCTTCCTGCGCCCCGGCGACGTCATGATCCACAGTGAGCCGGTCTATGGCGGGACGGACTACCTGATCAAGCAGATCCTGCCCCTGTTCGGCGTCCGCACCTTCGGGTTCCCGGCGGGCGCGAGCGAGGACGTGATCGCGGCGGTGATCGGCCGCGCCGAGTCCGCCGGGCGCCTGGCGATGATCTTTGTGGAGACACCGGCCAACCCAACCAACACGCTGGTGGATATTGAGGCATGTGCGCGGCTGGCCCGCGCCCACAGCGGCGAGCGGCGGGTGATCCTGGCGGTGGACAACACCTTCCTGGGGCCGCTCTGGCAGCAGCCGCTCAAGCACGGCGCCGACCTGGTGCTCTACTCGGCCACCAAGTACATCGGCGGGCACAGCGATGTGATCGCCGGAGTCTGCCTCGGCCCATCCGAGCTGATCGGCCAGGTCAAGGGCTTCCGCACCATCCTCGGCACCATGGCCGGCCCGAACACAGCCTTCCTGCTGATGCGCAGCCTGGAGACGCTCAAGCTGCGCATGACCAGCCAGATGAAGAACGCCCGCTATGTGGCCGACTTCCTGGCCGACCACCCAAAGGTGGCCCGCGTCCACTACCTCGGCCAGCTCAGCGAGGACGACCCGCAGCACGAGGTCTACCATCGCCACTGTAGCGCCCCCGGCGCGATGATCTCCTTCGAGGTGGTGGGCGGCGAGGCCGAGGCGTTTCGGCTGCTGAACGCCCTGCACCTGATCAAGATGGCCGTTAGCCTGGGCAGCACCGAGTCGCTGGCCGAGCACCCTGCCAGCATGACCCACGCCGACGTGGACCCCGAGGAGCGTATGGAGATGGGCGTCACCCCGGCAATGGTGCGCATCTCGGTGGGGGTCGAGCACCCTGAGGATATCATCGCCGACCTGCGACAGGCTCTGGATCGCGTATAGAGAGAGAGTTGGAGAGAGTGTTTCACAGAAAAAGACCCGCGTGGAAGCCGCAGGGCTTTAGCCCTAGCGGTTTATGACACTCTCTCCAACTCTCTCTCTATACGGAGATCGACCCCTTGCGAAAGTCCGTCTTGCCCAGGCGGGCGTTCAGCACCACAGGTCGGCCTGCGCGAGCCAGAGATCGCGCCTGATCAAGCACCTCCGGCGTCAGCTCGGGGTCGTCCAGGTACAGGCCGGCGGCCCCGAGACCCTCGGCGGCCCGGTGGTAGTCGGTGGCGGCCAGCTCGGTGCCCACCAGATCGCCCAGCATCTCGCCCTGCTCGCGGGCGATCTGCGTCCAGGCGGCGTCGTTGCCCACCACGGCGATCACCGGCACCCCGTGGCGGACAAAGGTGTCCAGCTCAGCCAGGCTGTAGCCGAAGGCACCGTCGCCGAAGATCGCCCAGACCTCGGCGTCCGGGCGGCAGAGCTTGGCCCCCAGAGCAAAGCCCGCGCCCACGCCGAGCGTCCCGTAGGGGCCGGGGTCGAGCCAGCGCAGGGGGCCGCGCGGGCTGATCACATACGCGGCGGTGGCTACGAAGTCGCCGCCGTCGCCCACCAGGATCGAGTCGTCGGGCAGAGCAGACTCGATCTCGCGGCAGAGCTGGACGGGGTTGAGGTGGGCTGAGGGCGCCTCGGCCTGGCGGGCGATCTCTTGGTTGCGGGCCTCGTCGCGGGCGGCCAGGGACTCGCGCCAGGCGGCCCAGCACCCTGTCGGCGCGGCCAGCATGGCCAGGCGGCGCAGAAAGAGGCCGGGGTCGCCCAGCGCAGCGATGTCGGGCCGTCGGTTGAGGGTCATGTCGGCGCGGCTGCGGTTGGCGGCGATGTAGGTGGCCCCCCGGCGGATGTGGCGTCCATAGTCGAGCCGGAAGTCGCACGGCACACCGGCCAGGAGCACCAGGTCGGCCTCCTTGAGCGCAGCGCGGCGCTGGTGGCGCATCTGGAGCGGGTGGCCGCGCCCGAGCAGGCCGCGCGCACCGCTCGACAGGTAGACCGGCAGGCCGAGCTGATCAACGGCGCGGGCCAGGTCAGCGGCGGCGGCGGTATCGAGCAGCGCCTGCGCGCCCACCAGCAGCAGCGGGCGCTCGGCGCGATCCAGGGCGGCGGCCGCCCGGCGCAGCGGCTCGTCTGGCGGGATGGGCGGCTGGGCCAATCGCCGTGGGCCAGCCTTGGCCTGATCCGCCCCGCCGAACATCCTGGCCAGATGCGCGCCCATATAGACCCTCAGCGCCCGCGCCGCCAGCCCCTTGCCGCCGCCGGCCGCCCCGTAGAGCTTCCGCACCGTCGGCTCGTCGTAGAGCAGGTCTAGCGGCAGCTTCAGGAAGACCGGGCCGGGCACGCCATCCTGAGACAGAGCAAAGGCCCGCTCCAGCAGCGGCACAAGGTCGGCCACCCGCCGCGCCGTGGCCGCCCACTTCACGTGGGGCCGCAGCAGCGCCATCTGGTCGATGTCCTGGAGCGAGCCGCGCCCCTTCAGCAGGGTGGCCGTCGCCCCGCCCAGCAGAATAACCGGCGACTGGGCGATCTGGGCATTCTTCACGGCGGTTATCGTGTTGCTCAGTCCGGGGCCAGCCGTCGCGGCGGCCACGCCGGGGCGACCCGAGAGCCTAGCCACCGCGTCGGCCGCAAAGACCGCCGTGGCCTCGTGGCGCGTATCGATCACCCGGATGCCCCTGGCCTTACACCCCACCAGAATGGGCGAGATGTGCCCGCCGCACACGGTAAACAGGAAGGGTACGCCCTGCGCCCTCAGCACCTCCGCCACCAGATCGCCGCCGTGCATAGAGATCCTCCTTGACCTTCGGCTGTCTGTGGGTATGATACCCTACAGAAGACGTGTGTATATCTGACTGAAAGTGCCAGCGCAGCTGGCACTTTCAGTCAGATATATGAGGATCCTATGCCCACGCCAAAGCTCAACTCGATGCGCCTGCTGGAGAGCCAGAAGGCGCCCTACGATGTCAAGACCTACGAGTACGACCCGGAGAGCCCGCCGGACGCATCCGACGTGGCCCGCCAGATCGGCCTGGAGCCGACCCAGGTCTTCAAGACCCTGGTGGTCTTCGGGGCCAGCCAGAGCCGCCCGCTGCTGATCATGCTCGCCGCCGACCGCCAGCTCGACCTGAAGCGGGCCGCCGCCGCCGTCGGCCAGAAGCGCCTGGAGCTGATGCCGCGCGCCGAGACCGAGCGGCTCACCGGGCTGAAGGTCGGCGGCATCGGCGCGCTGGCCCTGGCCGCCAAGCGCTGGCCCAGCTACCTCGACCGCTCCGCCGAGGCATTCGCGAAGATCTACGTGAACGCCGGCCAGCGCGGGGTGATGGTCGGCGTAGGCGTACACGACCTGCTGCGCGTCCTCGGCGCCACCCTGATTGACGCGACCTGAACAGATGAACTCAGCCCTCAGCCCTCACCCTCACGTGGTACACGCGCACATCCTCAAGGCTCACCAGCGAGAGCGGCGCGGGCAGGTCGCCGATAGAGAACCAGCCGATCGCGCTGCACTTGCCAGGCTCGCGGATGCTCGGCTCGCCACCCAGGTGGCGGGCCAGGTAGGTCGGCGAGACCCAGTGCTGGCCCTCGGCGGGCAGAATATGGTTGACCACATACAGCAGTTGCAGCTCGCCGATCAGCATGCCGTACTCCTCCTCAAACTCGCGCACAATCGCGTCCTCCAGCCGCTCACCGTAGTCGAGCGAGCCGCCGGGGAACTCCCAGCAGCCGCGCTCGTTCTTGGCCAGCGGCCCGCGCTGCGAGAGGAATACTCGGCCCGCATCGTCGAACACCATCGCGCCCACCCCCACCCCGATATAGTCGCTCCCGGCCTTCAGAGCTGTCACCGCTGCCTCCCTTTTCGATTGCAGATTGCAGATTGTAGCAGCCTTCCGCGCCTAGACATGGTTTATCCAAATCTTACAGCTTATGCCGGGCAGCCCTCACCCCCAGCCCCTCTCCCTCACGGGGAGAGGGGAGTATATCCTTTCCTGATGCAGAATGCCCCCCTCTCCCTGAGCGGGAGAGGGGGTTGGGGGGTGAGGGTCAGACAAGACGATCACGTAAAACTGGGCATTTTGAAGCCATACCTAGCAGGTAATAGTCTTATGACAAGCACTCAGCATTCAGCATTCAGCGGATCGCTCTTCGCCGGGATAGACGTGGGAACGCAGGGCGTGCGCGTGGTCGTCGCCGACGCGCGGGGCGAGGTGCGCGCCCGATCCTCCGCGCCGCTAGCCACCGACGACGGCCCCGGCGGGCGATCCGAGCAGCGGCCCGATGACTGGTGGCTCGCCGCCGCCGCCTGTCTGCGCGCCGCCACCGCCAGCCTCGGCTCAGAGGCCCAGGCCATCGCCGCCCTCGCCGTCACCGCCACCTCGGGCACGGTCTGCCTGCTCGACGCGGGCAGGCGGGCGGTGGCACCTGCGATCATGTACCGCGACCGCCGGGCCGTGGCCGAGGCCGCCGAGCTAAACCGGGCCGCCGCCGCGCTCTGCGGGCGCCTCGGCTACCGCTTCGACGCATCCTTCGGCCTGCCCAAGCTGCTCTGGCTGCGCAGGCACGCCGCCGACCTGCTCGACTCCGCAGCCCACATCTGCCACGCCGCCGACCTGATCGTCGGTCGGCTCACCGGCGACTATGCCACCACCGACTGGAGCCACGCCCTGAAGAGCGGCTACGACCTGATCGACCTACGCTGGCCCGAGGAGCTGCTCGAACCACTCGGCCTGCCGCTGAAGAAGCTGCCCCGCGTCATCGCCCCGGCAGACCCCATCGCCCAGGTGTCCCCCGCCGCCGCCGAGGCCACCGGGCTGCCCGCCACGGCCATCGTCGTGGCCGGGATGAGCGACGGCTGCGCCGCCCAGATCGCGGGCGGGGCCGCCGAGCCAGGTCAGTGGCTGAGCGTGCTGGGCACCACCCTGGTGCTCAAGGGCGTCAGCGCGGCGCTCCCGCACGATCCCCAGGGCCGGGTGTACGCCCACCGCCACCCGGACGGCCACTGGCTGCCGGGGGCGGCGAGCAGCACCGGCGGAGCCGCCCTGGCGGCCCGCTTCCCCGGCGCGGATCTGGCCGCCCTCGACGCGCGGGCCGCCGCGATCACGCCTGGACAGGCGATCTGCTACCCGCTGGAGGGCCGGGGCGAGCGATTCCCTTTCGTTGCCCCGCAGGCCGAGGGCTTCCTGCTGGGCGCAGGCGCGGGCGGCGCGGCCGAGTACACGGCGATCCTGGAGGGCGTGGCCTACCTGGAGCGGCTGGCCTTCGCGGAGCTGACAGGGCTTGGCTACGCGGTAGAAGGGCCGGTGCGGGCAGCCGGTGGCGGCGCGCGCAGCCCCGTCTGGCTCCAGATCCGCGCCGATGTGCTGGGCCGGTCGCTGCTCGTCCCCCGCGAGGTCGAGGCGGCCTTCGGCGCGGCGGTGATCGCCGCCGCCGCCCTGGCCCACCCCGGACTGGGCGCGGCCACCCGCGCCATGAGCCACGCCCGCGCCGAGGTCGCCCCTCGCCCCGACGCCGCCCGCTACGATGAGCCATACGACCGCTTTCTTGAGGAGCTGCGCCGCCGGGGCTACCTGGCTGAGCGTTGAGCGTTGAGTGACACCGTGGGCTGCACGCGCCTGCCCAAAGATCGGCTATCATCATCGCCAACACTCATCGTAAGAGCGCAGCGTGCTGCGCCCCAACAGGACACGCCATGATCAACCTCCAGGCCAAGCTCACCGACCGGCAGCAGTTCGTGACCCTCTACGGATCGACCCCGCCGCGAGCAGGCTCCTCGGACGAGCAGATCGCCCTCGCCGCCGAGCGACGGGCCGAGCGGGTGCGCGGACTCCCCCTCGACGGACTCGTGGTCTATGATGTGCAGGATGAGAGCGGGCGCACTGAGGAGCCGCGCCCTTTCCCCTACCAGCCGACGGTTGACCCTCGAATCTACGCCCAGCAGCTCCAGGAGCGCATCGGAGCCCCGGCGATCACCTACAAGAGCGTCGGCACCCTCGCTGAGGATGACTGGATCGCGTGGCTGCGCGAGGCTCACCACGACTACGGCATCGGCCAGTTTATCCTCGTCGGATCATCGGTGCCCGTGCCCCCTCCCGGCACCCTGTTCGTCGACCGGGCCATGCAGCTCGCCCGCGAGCATATGCCTACGGCAATGCTCGGCGGCGTAGCTATCGCCGAGCGGCACACGCCCGAGTATGACGAGAGCCAGCGGCTTGTGCTGAAGGCCGCCCAGGGCAGCCACTTCTTCGTCTCGCAGGTGGTCTACGACCCCGAGCCGACCCTGCGGCTGCTCGCCGACTACGCCCAGGCGTGCCGGCTCAAGGGGGTGGCCCCGCAGCGCGTCGTGCTCACCTTCTCGCCCTGCGGGCGGCCAGGGACGATGACCTTCCTCAAGTGGCTCGGCGTCGCCATCGCCCCAGAGACCGAGCGGAGCATCTTGAATTCGGCAACCCCCTTCGCCACATCTATCCAGATCTGCCAGGCGAACCTGCGGGCCATCCTCGACAACGCGGCGGCCGAGTCGATCCCGCTAGGGGTCAATATCGAGAGCGTCTCAACCCACCGCGACGAGCTGGCGGCCTCGGCCGATCTGGTGCAGGCGCTGCACAATGTGGCGGTGGGGTAGCGATTATAGGCAATACCGCAGAAGTAACCCTGTGAAGTGTTCTGTCATTCTGAGCGCAGCGAAGAATCCCGGCCGGGACGTTTCGCTGCGCTCAGCGTGACATGGGTGACAGGGTTACTTCTGCGGTATTGCGATTATAGGCTAGCCCTCGCCCAGCCAGTCCCGGTAGATCCGCCGCTGCGTCGCATCAATCGCAGCCGCCGGGGCGATGCGCAGGCTGTCATAGGGCGCCTCGGCCAGCGTCACCGACAGCTCGATCAGCGCGTCGCCCCGGAAGAGGCTCAGGCGCACCACATCGCCAGGGGCGCGCTCGGCCAGCCGTGCGTTCAGCTTATCCTCGTCCACGCGCGAGCCGTCCAGGGCCAGCAGCTCATCCTCGGCGTAGACCCCGGCGGCGTAGGCCGGGCCATCGGTGCGGACAGATGCCACGAGGGTGCGCTCGCCCTGCCGCTTGAGCTTCAGGCCCAGCCATGCCGGTGCGACTCCGTCGCCCCCCGGCTGGCGGTGGCCCCAGCGCAGCTCAAGTCCGGCGGTGGCCAGGGCAGTGGCATAGTCCAGATCGTCCGTGCCAGCGATATAGCGCGCAAAGAAGTCACTGAACGCGCCGCCGTGCGTCCCCGCCACTGCCTCAATGGCGGCGAGCACCCCGCCCTGCTCAGGGATTCCCGGCCCGCTGATCGGGTAGCGCCCGTACAGCTCGCGCACCACATCATCTAGGCTGCGCTCGCCCCCGCTGCGCCGACGGATCTCCATATCTAGCAGCAGACAGACCAGCGAGCCCTTCAGGTAGTAGGAGGTACTGCTGTTGGCCGTGTTCTCATCGGGCCGATAGAACTTCACCCAGGCGTCGAAGCTGCTCTCCTCCAAGCTCTGCACATGGCGGCCAGGCTGGCCCTGGAGCAACAGGATCTCGTCGGACAGCTTCTCCAGAAAGCGGCCCGACTGCATCAGGCCCGCCCGCACCAGCAGCAGCTCGTCGTAGTAGCTCGTCACCCCCTCCACAAACCAGAGCAGGCGCGTGTAGTTCTCGCTGCGGTAGTCGAACGGGCCGAGCGACGCAGGGCGTAGCCGCTTCACATTCCACACATGGAACAGCTCGTGGCTGGTCAGCGACAGGTAGCGCTCGTAGGACCGCTCAGGCCGGAAGATCCAGCGGTCAACCATATTCGTCACGCTGTTGCGATGCTCCAGACCGCCGCCGCGCCCGTCGGTCAGGTGCAGGATGAAGCTGTAGTGCGGGTAGGGCAGCCCGTCGAACATATCGCGCTGCACCTCGACGATCCGCTGGGTGTCGGCGATCAGGCGGGCCTCGTCCTCATTCCCGCGCCCCCAGATCACGATCTCGTGCGGCACCTCATCCACCGTGAAGGTCAGCACCCGCTGCGTCCCGCACTCGAAGGGGCTATCCACTAGCTCGTCATAGTCCTGGACGACAAAGGAAGCGCGCCCCCCAACCCCCAGCCCCCAGCCCCCAGCCCCCGACTCCAGCGCCGTGCTCACCCGCCAGCCCTCGGGCACATCCACATGCACCGCCAGCCGCTCCTCGGTGCGGCCGGGCACATACATGCAGAGGGTGGAGGGGTTGAAGTAGCCGTGACTTATGTCAAGATGACTAGTACGCACCGTCAACTCGTTGGCGTAGACCTTGTAGCGCACCAGCACCTGGCCGCCAGCGCCAGCCTCGACCTGCCAGGTATCCTTGGCCGTCTTCCGCCAGGGCAGGGCGAGGCCGTCGGGGCCGAGGGCCACGAACTCCTGGACGTGGCGGGCGTACTCGCGGATCATGTAGGAGCCCGGCGTCCAGGCAGGCAGCACCAGATCCAGGGCAGGTGAAGACACGGCATCGACCGCCACCTCAACGTGGAAGAGGTGGGTGTGCGGCTCGGGCATAGAGATCGTGTAGGTAATCATAGGGGTTATAGCAGGAGGGTTTGGGAGGGCTTCGCCCTGCCAAACCCTCCCCGCTCACTCAATCGCGAAGTAGCGGGTGTTCAGCTCGTTGCTGCTAAAGCTCGGGCCAAAGACCAGCAGCGCGCTCGGCGTATCCTTCGGGATGGCGACCGCCACCCAGCCCGCCGACTGGCCTCCGGGGTAGAGGTAGAAGGGCATAGTCGGCTCCGGCTCCACCAGCGACGCGTACTTAAGCTCCGTCGCCTCCACATCCGCAGCGTCGCCGACCACCGAGTAGAAGTTGCTATCGGAGACCATCACCGTCTCATCCTTCGTGCCGATGGAGCGCACCTCAACGAAGGCCAGCAGGTACTCGGTGCCCTCTTTGGGCGGCTTGTTAAACGAGTTTGCCTCAAGCAGCCGCTGGTACGCCTCGTCGCCGCGCACCATCTCGCGCACCGTCACCTCATAGTCCTCCGTCGTCACCGTCTCGCCGATGGCGGCCGGCTCGCGCAGATCCTTCCCGAGGGCGGTCGGCTTGATCGCCCGCAGCGCGGGGTCTACGGTGATCGCGGCCCCCTGATCAATAGCGACGAAGATTGGCTTCGTGTCCGAGTTCGCGAGATCATCGACATGCAAGATCAGCTTGCCCTCGCCGACCCCAACCAGATACGGGAAGTCAATATTGTGCTCGCTATCGGCGGCATACTCCTCAGGACGCTGGTTCGGCGTCACGGCGGCCACCGGCGCGTAGAGGATCAGCCTCTCGCTGGTAAGCCGGGGGTAGAGATCGCGCCCCGCATCGCTCCCCACCAGCGCCCGCGCCTTCACGTGGACGATCAGATACTCCTGACCCTCGGGGGCCGGGTCGTTGTTGGAATTCGTCTCGTAGAGCAGGTTCCACGCCTCGTCGCCACGAGTCACCCCCGTCACCAACACGGCCCAGCTGGCGATCTGGGCCGTTTTGCCGACAGGCAGCGGATTCGAGCGGCTACCCCCGGCATCGGCCTCGGGCGCGGCACCCGCAGTGGCCGAGATCAGCTCAATCGTCGGCCTCGGCGTCGCCGTCGCCGACGAGCCCTGTCCGCTGACCGCGCCGCCCGTAAGCAGCTGGAGCAGGAAGAAGACCGCAGCCACCAGGACGCCCACGCTGAGCGCGGCGGCGGCCCCGATGATCCGCCACTTCATAGATCCCGATGCCTGAGCTGGCGCGCCCTGGGTCTGGACAGTGGGCGCAGCACCCGGCCGGGCCATATTGATCGTCGGCTGACCAGCACTGCCCGCTACGCCAGCGGCGATCATCGTAGGCGGGACACTCGGCGCAGCGGCGGCCTGCTGCAAGGCACGGCGTAGATCGGCGGCCGAGGCGGGGCGCTGCGCAGCCGACTGGGCCATCGTCACCTGGAGCAGGTCGCCAAGGGCGGCGGGGATCTGTGGGCGCACCAGATGCGCCGGGCGCAGCGGGTCGGGCTGTCCCGCCACCAGCGCGGCCGCGCGGGAGAGGGCGTCAGGCGGAGCCTCGCCAGTGAGCAGCTGGTAGACCGTCGCCCCAAAGGAGTAGAGGTCGCTGCGCGGGTCGGTGCCAGCGCCCTGGATCTGCTCGATCGGGGCGTACTGGGGGGTGTAGCCGAACAGGCTGCGCCCGCCGGTGCTGCCCACGCTGCCCAGCTCACCCTTGGCCAGGCCAAAGTCGAGCAGAATAATCTCGCCGCGCGGCGTAAGCTTCAGGTTCTGGGGCTTCAGGTCGCGGTGGATGATCGGCGGGCGCTGGGTGTGCAGGTAGTCAAGGGCGTCGAGCAGGCGATCAGCCCAGGGCAGCACCTCGGCCAGCGGAAACGGCCCGCCCCGGCTGGCCAGCATCGAGGCCAGGTCATCGCCGGGGATGTACTGCATCACCAGGAACTGGCCATCGCCCTCGGTGAAATGGTCGCTCACCACGGGCAGAGCCGGGTGGTGCAGGCCAGCCAGCAGCCGGGCCTCGCGCTCGAAGGCCGCCCGCAGCTGCGGGTCGCTCATCAGCGTCTGCTTGAGGGCAACCGTATTGCCCAGGCGCTCATCAACCGCCCGAAAGACCGCGCCCATGCCGCCCTGGGCGATCAGCGCCTGCACACGGTAGCGGCCCTGGAGGAGGTCGTTGGGGGCGAGGTGCATAGTATATATCGGGAGGGGTCTGGGGAGGGCAAGCCCTCCCTAGACCCCTCCCATAGCCAGGAGCTAGTCGGTGTAGGGCTGGAACAGCCGGGAGAAGAGCGCCTCGAAGTTCGGCGAGTCGCTGGTGATCCGGTCGTAGATCTCAACAAGGCGAGATGCCTGGTCGCGGCGACGCCAGAGCGCCTGGGCGAAGCGATCCTCGCCGATCACGCCGCGCTCCTTCATAAAGCTGTAGAACTGCTTGACCGAGGTGCAGATCTCGCGCACCTGGCGCGGCGAGGTGTTCATCACCCGGCGCGGGTAGTAGTAGAACAGGCACTCGTCGAGCGTGGCATAGTCGCCATCGGCGAGGGTGCGGTTGTAGTAGGAGGCCAGAAACTCGGCGTAGATAAGCACATTCCGCGAGCGGGAGCGCGCCGTGGTGCCGCTCTTCCCCAGCTCAGAAAGATAGTCGTGGAACTGGCCGATCAGGTCGCCGCTCTCGGCGTAGACGCTCACCGACTCGTCGTCGTCTGGCTCAAGCAGGTCATCATCGACATCGCCCCAGTCGTCATCGTCCACATCCTCCTGCCAGATCGACGCATCGAACAGGCTATCGGTGGCCGGGTCAAGCCCATCCTCATCTTCCCTGACGCTCAGGTCGAGGGGCGGGAAGAGGTGGGGCTTTTTGGCGAGGAGCATATTGAGGTGGCTGGCGATGATCACCTCAGCCTCCTCCGGGCGCGCAGCCTCGATCTGATCGGCGACGCCAGGGGGCAGGGCCGACATCAGCTCTTCGTGAGCGGCCTGTAGCCGGGCGAACTCCTCACCCTCCAGCAGAAAGTCGTCGACATCAAGGCCACCGAGGCCGATGTCGTCATCATCATCCTCAAGGTCATCGTAGCGATCCACCGAGCCAACCGAGCCACTACGGAGGTGAGGCTCATCGCCATAGTAGTCGAAGGTCGAGTAAGCCGCCGAGGCGCGCTGGATCTGGCCATTCCACAGGCCAGCGTCAGCGTCCTGCTCACGCGAGTGGCGCAGGTCGCGCTGGAGAGCGTCGATCTCGGCGAGGATGGCCGTATCGGCAGCGAGCTGCTCACCCTCAGGCACCGGCATCGGCGCAAAGACCTCGTCCGACGCGAAGAGCCGCAGCGAGGGCAGGTGCTGGCTGGTGAGGAAGATATCGTCCACCAGCTGAAGCCGAGCGTCGCGGGTGACAAGGTGCTGCCAGGGGCTGCCGGGGTAGCTGGCGCGCCATGGGGCGACGGCGAAGATCGGCAGGATAACCTCATCGCAGGGGATGAGGGACACCTGCGAGCGGTTCACCCTGGCCACAATCGCGTCGATCAGCTCGGCGTCCTGGGCATCGGCGACAGTGCGCCGGAGATCTGCGGCGGCCTCGCGATCGATCCGTAAGGTCGGCGCATCCGCATCGACGACGGAGACCAGGATGCTATCGCCGGGCACAAACCCAGATCGGGCGTACCATGTGCCAAGATCGAAGCCAGGGGATGCGAAGGAGGCACCGCCCGCCGCGTCTGGGTCAAAGTCCACAAAGCGCATCAGCGCGCCAGAATCATCAATCAGGCGAATACCCATGCTGCGCAGGCCGGCGAAGGGCTGAAGGTGGGCGATCGGCAGCATCCCCGCCTCGACATCGCGGTCGCGGGGGACGCAGCGGAATCGCAGGCCATTGAGGGCCACGTGCAGCGGCATCAGCTGGCCCCGGCTCACGCGCAGCCAGCCGAGAGCCAGGCCATCCCAGCGCAGCCGCTCGCGGATCGTCGCGTAGGGGTTCTTCGCCGCGCTCGGCCGCCGCTCCAGCACCTGGTCGAGAACCCGGCGCTCCTCAACCGGCCCATCATACTCACTGGCAAGCATGCGCAGAATGCTCGCGATCGTCGGTTCCTGGTTCGACATAGCACTACTCCCATTACGGTGCAGGGCGCCCCTCGGCGCGCCAACATCCTACTGGGCGATCAGGACACACGCCCGCCGGGCCGCCTGCGCAGAGACAGGCCCGCGGATAGAGACATCTGGATCACGCCGGTGGGGGTACAGCCGAGGATCAGGCGGGCAAACAGGCCATCGCCAGCGATACGGGCGATCTCGGTGGGGCAGGGCAGAAGCAAAACGACACGCATCGCGGGCCTCCGCGCCGGCTGATCACAATATGTACAGGGTAGCATCCAGCGGGGGTGGTGTCAAGGTGAGCGATGAAGGGCTGAAAGGGATCTCTTGACGATTTATCGAAAGCATAGTAGACTCACAATCTACCCACACAACTATTGTAAAAAAAATAATTGCGTAAGCAACAATGAGGTTGTCGCACACCGTATGTCACCGCTCGCCGAGCAGCAGTATCGTATGATCTACGATATTTATATGATGCTGGACGACGGCGACCGTCGTCTGCTGCGGCAGTTTGACCTGAGTACCTCGCAGTACGCTGCCCTAAAGCTGCTCGACGACTCACAGGGGTTGCGCCTGACCGACATCGGCGTGCGCCTGCTGCTCGACAAGAGCACCGTGACGCGCCTGATCGACCGCCTTGAACGACGCAATCTTGTGCGGCGTCTCCCCGAGCCGCTTGACCGTCGCGTGATCCGTGTTGTCCTCACCCCCCAGGGCGCATCTCTTCGTACCGCTGCGTCCGATGCCCACACACGCTCCCTCGCCCGCCGCATGAAGATTCTGTCCGATGACGATCATCGGCAGCTCTATCTGCTGCTCGATAAGCTCTGCGCTGACCTGCACTCCAATCTCAATGGGTGAGCGGGGGCGCAGCGCACTGCGCCCCAACGAAGGGGGGTGGTTCTCGGCCTCAAACCCGGTTTCTCTCTGTAGATCTCTGCACAGGTTCCCCAGTCAGCTCTCTTGCGTGGCTAGTAGTCTTTCCGGGTCATTTTGAGGGGTAGGGGCGCATCGCGATGCGCCCCTACGGCCACGCCCAGCCCATCAGAATAACTCGGTCGATGTACTAGTGTTGGCCACATTGATGATCCCTTAAGGAGCAAAACGACCTATGAAGCGGTTCAACCTTTCGCTGATGGCGTCCCTTACGCTGTTCGCGATGCTGCTTGCAGCCTGTGGCGGTGCCCCTGCCGCCGCGCCCACCACCGCCCCCGCCGCCGCGACCGAGGCCCCCCCCGCCGTCGGCGAGACGAAGATTACCATCTGGCACCAGTGGGACGGCACCTACCTGGACGCGATCGCTGCCGCCTTCAAGGACTACGAGGCCAGCCACCCCGGCGTGACGATCGACCTCTCGAAGCCTGACGATGTGAACAACGCCCTCCAGGTCGCCGTGCCGGCCGGCGAGGGTCCCGATATCATCGGCTGGGCCAATGACCAGATCGGCCAATCGGCCCTGAACGGCAATATCGTCGCCCTCGACGACTACGGTATCACCCAGGACTTCCTGAAGAGCACCTACGAGCCGGCCGCCGTGAACGGCGTGGTCTGGCAGGATAAGATCTGGGGCCTGCCCGAGAGCCAGGAGGGCATCGCCCTGATCTATAACAAGGATATGGTGGCTGAGGCCGATCTACCCACCAGCCTAGACGATCTGCTGACCAAGGCCGAGGCGTTCCGCACGGCCAACCCCGATAAGGCATATGTCTGCAACCAGGGCTTCGGCGGCTCCGACGCCTACCACGTCGCCCCGATCTACTTCGGCTTTGGCGTGCCCACCTATGTGGACGACGCGGGCAAGGCGTACATCAACACGCCCGAGATGCTCAAGGGCGGCGAGTACCTCGTCAGCCTCTCGAAGGTCTCCTTCACCGAGAACACCTACGACATCTGCAAGGCCGCCCTCGCCGAGGGCAAGACGGCCATGTGGTGGACCGGCCCCTGGGCCGTGGCCGGCGTTGAGACCGACAAGGTGAACTACGGCATCCTGCCGATGGGCAAGCCGTTCGTGGGCATCAAGACCCTGCTGCTCACCAAGAACGCGGTGGACCGCGGCAACGCCGAGGTGGCCCTGGATATTATGAAGTACTTCACCAGCGCCGAGGTGCAGAAGAAGATCGCCCTGGTGAACAAGACCATCCCGGCCGCCACGGCGGCGGTGCAGGACCCGGAGATCCAGGCGCTCTCGACGCTGGCCGGCTTCGGCTCGGCCCTGAACAGCGGCGTGCCCATGGCGAACACGCCCTACGCATCGGCCCAGTGGACCCCGGTAGGCGACGCGAGCGTGGCGATCTGGAACGGCTCGCAGCCGCCCCAGGAGGCGCTCGACGCGGCCCAGAAGGCGGTTGAGGACGCGATCGCTCAGATGAAGTAACCTGAAGCGACGACCTCGATAAAACTCGCCCTGTCACGCTGAGCGAAGCGAAGCGTCCCGGTATCCATATCGCCCACCGGGACGCTTCGCTTCGCTCAGCGTGACATGTATCTCTCAGTGCCTCAGTGATGCCTCAGTGTTGCCTCAGTGCCTCAGTGTTGCGGAGGTCGCTATGATCGGCTGGTCTGGCCGTCGGAAAGCTCTGGCCCTGTTCTTCTTTTTGGGGCCAACGATCCTCGGGATCACGCTCTTCAGCCTCTACCCCATCCTGCTCAGCACCTTCGTCTCGTTCACCAACCGCAATAAGTTTCGCCCCAACCCAGACTGTTCGCTCTTCCCGACGAGTATTATTGACCCGCTCTGCTGGCCGGCCTTCCGCGACCGCATCCCGCAGGGGCTGGGCAGCCCTTACCGTCTACAGGAGCCGCTGTTTGGCAACTACGCCCTGGTGCTGGGCAACCTGTTCACACCCACCACCCTCGGGGCCATCGCCATGATCGCGGCCTGCTTTGTGCCGCTGGCGGCGGCGGCATTCTTCAGCGGGCGATTCGAGAAGCTGGCGAGCCCGCCGGTGCCCTCTAGCTGGCTCTGGCTTGGCGCGCTCGTCCTCGGCCTGATCATGGCCCTGGCCCTGAATGTGTCGGCGGCCTACAGCACCCTGCTCAGCGGCGGCGACTTCATCGTGGTGGTGCTGCGCACCTTCATCTTTGTGATCGCCCGCGTCCCGGCCAGCTTTGTGCTCGGCCTGACCCTCGCGCTCATCCTCAACAGCCCCAACCTGCCCGGCCGCACCTTCTTCCGCATCGTGCTCTTCATCCCCTGGGCCGCATCCTCGCTGGCCATCCTGATGTCGCTGGTCTGGCAGTTCTTCTTTCGCGAGCAGGGCACGATCAACCAGATCCTCGCGGCCTTCGGGGTGCCCGGTAAAGCCTGGCTGAATGACCCCTTCTGGGCCTTCGTCGTTGTGGTGATCGTGGACACATGGTTCTCCTACCCTTTCTTTATGGTCACCATCCTGGGCGCGCTCCAGTCGGTGCCGGGCGATGTCTATGAGGCCGCCGACCTGGACGGGGCCAGCTGGTGGACGCAGCTGACCCAGATCACGCTGCCGCTGATCCGCCCGGCCATCCTGCCTGCCACGGTGCTGACCTCGATCTCGGCCTTCCAGATGTTTGGCACGGTCTGGGCGATCACCAAGGGCGGCCCGATCGAGAAGGTCGGTCAGCCGGGGGCAACCGAGTTTGTGATCGTCTACGCCTTCAAGCAGATCTTCCAGAGCCAGAACTACGGCCAGGCCACGGCCTTTGCGGTGATCTTGTTCATCTTCCTGTTTAGCCTGACCCTGTACAGCCTGCGGCTGACCAATATCACGAAAGGGGCGTACGACACATGATCCGCAAGCCGACGCTCGCCAGCCGCTCGCTCCAGTATGGGATCTTGATCGCCGCCTCGGTCTTCGCCTTCTACCCGCTCTGGTTCGCCCTGCTGGCATCCGGCCGTATCGGCGACCGGCTCTACACCCTGAGCCTGCCCGGCATGTTCTTGCCGGTCGAGTGGACCTTTGAGAACTACCGGGCGATGATCTTCGATAAGCCGCTGCTCACCTGGCTGCGCAACAGCCTGTACGTGGCCAGCCTGACCACGGTGCTCTCGCTGGTGATCACCACCTCGGCGGCCTACGCCTTCTCGCGGCTGCGCTTTGTGGGTCGCCAGTCGCTGCTCATCTTGCTGCTGGCCGTCCAGACCTTCCCCGGCGTGCTGTCGCTGGTGGCGGTGGCCCAGCTGCTCACGGCGCTGGGGCTGTACGGCAAGCACGAGGGGCTGATCTTGGCGTACACTACCAGCTCGCTGGTGTTCAGCACCTGGAATATGAAGGGCTACTTCGATACGATCCCAATAGATCTGGAGGAGGCGGCGCAGATCGATGGCTGCGGCCCGCTCCAGTCCTTCCTGCTGATCGCCCTGCCCCTGGCCCGCCCAGCCCTGGCGATCACGGCGCTGCTCGGCTTCCTGGCTGGCTGGGGCGACTTTATCTTCGCCTCGGTGCTGGTGCCCGCGCCGGACTCGATGAAGCTGGTGGTGCCCGGCCTGTTCAGCCTGGCCAGCAGCAACAGCACGCCCTGGGGCTACTTCGCCGCCGGCGGCCTGCTGATCATTATGCCGACGATTATGGTCTTCCTGGTGCTCCAGCGCTATATCGAGGGCGGCCTGACTGTGGGCGGTGTGAAGGGGTAGCACTGAGGTATCACTGAGGCATCACTGAGGCACTGAGGCACTGAGGCACTGAGGCACTGAGATATTGAGGCACTGACTATGCCATATGTCGATAACATCTTCGGCGACCTGATCGAGCCGGAGGGCAGGCTTGTTCGTCACCGCACGATGCGCGAGGGCGTGCGCCACCTCAGCCGGATCAGCCCGCCCGACCCCGCGCCCGGTCAGGCGATCACGCTCATCCTTACCACGGGCGGCCCGCTGCCCTACGACGATGCGCGCTGCTGGTGGTGGGCCGAGGACGGGGACGAGCAGGTGCTTGATCTCACCCCGGCCGGTGCCGAGTGGGACGTGATTTCCTGGGGCTATGTGCGCCGCTGGGAGGCGCATCTGCCGCCCCAGCTCGCCGACACCATGCTGCGCTACCGCATTGCCGCGCGGGTCTCCGGCAGCGACCGCTGGGTCTACGCAGACACCAACGCCGAGTCTCCCGCCGACGGTGAGACCTTCGCCCTGCTGGTGGACGCCGACCCGGCTCCGGTATGGGCGCGTCAGACGGTGGTCTACCAGGTCTTCCTGGATCGCTTCGCCCCAGGGGCGGGCCGCGACTGGCTCAAGCCCGACGGGATGAGCGGTTTCTTTGGCGGGACGCTGCGCGGCCTGATCGAGCAGCTTGGCTACATCCAGGATCTCGGCTTTAGCGCGATCTGGATCTCGCCGGTGTTCGCCAGCCCCACCCATCACGGCTACGATGCGACCGACCTCTTCACCGTTGAGCCACGGCTTGGCACGAACGAGGATCTGCTGGAGCTGTTCGCGACGGCCCACACCCGTGGCATGCGGGTGATCCTCGACTTTGTGGCCAACCACTGGTCGAACCAGCACCCGAGCCTGCATGATGCCCAGGCCGACGCAGCGAGCCCCTACCACGAATGGTACAGCTGGAAGCGCTGGCCCGATGACTACCAGGGCTACTTTGGGCTGGCCGATATGCCCGAGCTGAACCTGCGCTCGAAATCGCTCCGCGACCACCTGATCGGCGCGGCGACCCACTGGCTGCGCGCCGGTGCCGACGGGCTGCGCCTAGACTACGCCTACGGCCCGCCCCACGCCTTCTGGGCCGAGTTCCGCCGGGCCTGCCGCGCGGCGAAGCCCGACAGCTGGCTCTTCGGCGAGATCATCTACGACCCGGATAAGCTGGTCTCCTATGTCGGCTACCTCGATGGCGTGCTCGACTTCCCTCTGACCTACGCCCTGCGCGAGACCTTCGCCCGCCGCACCTGGGATCTGGCCCAGCTTGAGTCCTTCCTGTCCGGCCACGAGCAGTTCTTCCCGCCCGCGCTGATGCGTCCGTCCTTCCTCGATAATCACGACATGAACCGCTTCCTGCTGCTGGCCAACGGCGAGCAGGCGCTGCTGCGGCTGGCGGCCCTGGTGCTCTTCACGCTGTCGGGGCCGCCGATCGTCTACTATGGCACCGAGGTGGGCGTGCGCCAGCGGGTTCACATCCACGGCGAGGGCGGCTCGAACAGGCTAGAGGAGTCGCGCGTGCCGATGCTGTGGGGCGCGGATCAGGACGGCGAGCTGCTGGCCTACTTCCGCCGACTGATCGGCCTGCGGCGCGAGAATCCCGCGCTGGCCGAGGGCGGGCGGCATGCGCTGCATCTGGATGCGGCGGCGGGCAGCTACGCCTATCTGCGCGATGGCGCGGCCCCGGTGATCGTGGCAATCAACCTGGGCGATGCGCCCGTGACGATTCGCGTGCCACGCTCGGGGCTACACAACCACGCCGCCGATGCGCTCAACAGAAACCCGGTGCGGGTCGCGGGCGATGAGGTCGCGGTGGATCTGCCAGCGCAAAGCGGGGCGTTCATCATATAGCAATGGATCTCCGCACACAGCATAGCGGATGGAGCGCACGCCGCAGGCTGATCGCGGTGCTGGCGCTTGCGATCCTGCTGCGGGCCTGGGCCGCGCTGCTGCTGCCGGTAGACTTTGACGAGCCGACCTATGTGCGCGCGGCGCTGGGCTATGCCCGCGCCCTACGCGCCGGCGACCTCGGGGCGGTGATCGACAGCTCGGCCAACAGCGAGCACCCGCCCCTGGTGAAGCTGCTCTACGCAGGCGGCGCACTGGCGCTGGGCGATGCGGCCAACTCCACGAGCGTGATCTACAGCAGCCGTGCGATCTCCGCCCTGGCCGGGGTTCTCGCCGTGGCCGCGCTGGCCTGGTACGCTGGCCCGCTGGCCGCCGGGCTGCTGGCCGTGCATACACTGGCGGTGAAGTACACCAGCCAGGCATACCTTGAGGCGGTGCCGCTGGCCTGGTCGATCATCGCGGTTGGGGCCGCCGCGCGGGCATGCGGGCCACGCGCCGCCCCTGCTTCCCGCCGACAGCTCTGGCTCTCGGCGTTCGCCCTCGGCCTGACCGCCGCAGGCAAGCTCGACTATCTGATCGTCGCGCCCGCGATTGTCGCCATCATGCTCACTGGCCGACGGCCGACCTGGCGCGGCCTGACCGGCTACCTGCTGCTGGCGGCCCTGACCTTCTGGGCCTTCACCCCAACCCTCTGGCGCGACCCGCTCGGCAGGCTGGCGGCGATGGGCGCATTTCACTTGGCCTACAGCCATGGCGCAGATGTGGCGGCGGCGAGCTACCCCTGGTTCCAGCCGCTGATCTGGCTGGGCAGCTCGGCCGCGGCCGATTGGCACCCGGAGGTCTTCTTCTACTTCGGGTTCGATGGGCCAATCTTCCTGCTGGCGCTGGCCGGGCTGCCGCTGGCCTGGCGCGCGCCGGGCCGCCGCTGGCAGGTGATCTGGCTGCTGCTCGGGCTGCTGATCCTGCTGATCTGGCCGACCAAGTGGCCGCAGTACGCCCTGCCGCTGGTGCCGGCCGTATGTATTCTGGCGGCCCCAGCGCTGGCCCAAGGTGTCACACGGCTACGCGATCTCAACGACTACTGGGGCTGGGCGGCAGAGATGCTGCCGCGCCCGCCGCGCTACGCCTGGGTGGCCATGGGCCTGATGGGCCTATTCGTACTGGGAGTCTACGCCTACGGCCTGATCAGCATCGCCCTGGGCAGCGTGGGCTGGACACAGCTGACGGCGAGCGATAGCCCGCTGCTCGGCGGGCCGGTAGCCGCCGCGCTGGCGCTGCCGGATGGCCGGGTCGCCCTGGCCGGCGGGCGGGGCGCGCAGATCTGGCAAGACGGTGCCGCCGGTGAGCAGCCGGTATGGCGTGAGCTGACGCATGCGCCCACGCTGGCCATGGCTATGGACGCCAGCGGCGGGCTCTGGCTAGGCGGCGAGGCCGGGCTGTTCAGCGGCGCATCCGGGCGGCTCGTCTACGACGCAGCCGATTTTGGCGGCGGATCGTCGATCGTGTACGCCCTGGCCGTCGGCAGCGACGGCAGGCTCTGGGTGGGCACCGGCGCGGGCGCGGCGGTGCGCTCCGCCGACGGCGCCCGGTGGGAGGCGCTGCCACAGGCGGCGGGCGGCGGCGCAGTGCTCGCGATCACGGTGGAGCGGCGGGCGGCGGGCGACGTGATCTGGTTCGGCGGCATGGGGGCTGTCCGCCAGCTCGACACCGCCAGCGACGCGTGGCGCAGCTTCGGGGGCGCGGATGGCTTCGCCGGAACTGGGGTGAGCGCATTGCTGGCCGACTCACGCGGCCAGATCTGGGCGGCCACCCTGGGCGACGGGCTGGGGATGTGGGATGGGGCGAGCTGGAGCTGGCACACCGTTGCGGGCGGCGAACTGCCCTACGGCACCGTCACGGCGCTACACGAAGGCCCGCCGGGCACGCTCTGGGTGGGCACCGCCGAGGCGTTCACAAAGGGCGGCGCGCTCACCCGCTACGATGGCGACTCCTGGCAGACCTACCTGCCGCGCAACTCGGGCTTTCGCGGAGCCGAGCCGCTGGCGATCTGCACCGACGCGCGCGGGCGGCTCTGGGTAGCCACCCGCAGCGACGGGGTGTTCCTCTATCAGCAAAATCCGTAGCGGGACGTGGCTCAGGCGGCCTCAGCCACAAAGCTGATCTCCAGCTTAACCTGCTCGCTCACGTTAGCCACGCTCGGCACGCTGGGGATCTCCAGGCCAAAGTCGGCCCGGTTCACGGTCGTCGTCGCCGTGCCGCTCAGCCGGCTGGCGCTCTCGGGCGTGACGGTAGCTTCAAAGACCACCGGCACGGTCTTGTCGCGGATGGTCAGGTCGCCAGCGATCTGGAAGCTGTAGGGCGTGCCGGGCGCGCCGCTGCCGCTCAGGCCAGTGACCCCGGTGGGAGTAAAGGTGATCAGCTCGTAGCTATCGGTGTTCAGGATGAAGTTCTTGATCGCCCGGTCGCGCATGCTGCTGTCGGTGGCGAAGGTGCGGGCATTCACCGTGATCACGCCGACCTGGGCGCTGCTCAGGTCGCTCGGGTTGACGGCAAGCTCACCGGCGACCTGGTCAGTCGTGCCGACAACGGTTTTCGGCTCGCCTTTCAGCACCTCGTCAAGGGTGAAGCTGGCCTTGGAGTCGGCCTGGACGATCTGGAATTTGGTGAGTGTGGCCTCAGCGGGCGCGGCGGCAGAAGCCTCGGTTGGCCCGGCGGCAGGTGCCTCGGTTGGCCCGGCGGATTCTGGTGCATCAGGCGAAGCGACGGTGGGCGCGCTCACCGCCAGCGGCACCGCCGTGATCGGCCCGCTGGCGGCCTCGGTGTCGCCAAGAACGGTGTTATACAGCCAGACTCCGGCCCCAGCAATGATCACGACAACAAGCGCGGCAACGATCGTCAGGTTCCTACGATTCATCCTGTGCTCCATACCACTACTATGACCGATAACAGGTATGAATGTAGGGTACCATGGGAACAGTCAGAATGTCTGTCAATTTGGATGAGTATGCTGTGAGTGTCTGCGCTAGTACAAGGTTTCAAAAATCCCTTTTGGGTTCCGCTAACGAACGACCAACGACCAACGACCAATGAGCAATCACGCATCGGCCTTCGTCGTTGGTCGTTGGTCGTTCGTCAGTACTGCACTGGAGCAGTGCGGGTCACTTCTCCAGCCGCACCGGGTTATACGCCGTATAAGCCAGGCGCGAGAAGGCCGCAACCACAGGTGCCATCTGCTCATCGGGCCACATAAGCACGCCGCCAGTGAGCTTCTTATAGACATACACCGCCAGCACGTAGTCGCCGCCGGGCGTATGAACAATGCCTGCGTCCGCTTGCATGTCTTCGATCCAGCCACTCTTATGCTGAGCGAGGGTGCCCTTAGGCAGGCCAGCCACAAGGCGAGTCTTATCGCCATTGGTGGCCAGGCGGTCGAGCATCTCCTGGCAGCGCTTAGGCGTCAGCAGGTCGAACTTCTCCAGCAGCACACCATCGCCACTGGCGCAGGCAGAGATAGCCTTATAGACCTGGGCGATCGCATAGGGCGTCGCCCGCAGGGCGCAGCCCGTCTCGGTGTAGGGCTTCTCGCCGACCGGGTCCTTGGGGCCACATTTATACTTGATCTTATTCTGCCGGATATAATCGCCCGACTCGTAGGGGATGTAGAGGTAGAGGTTCTCAAGCCCGAGGTCATCGGCGAGCATCGCGCTCATCTGCACGGCCCCAGTGAAGGCATCATCCGTGCCTGAGCCACCGGCGGCGGCGGCCATCAGGTTATTGGCCGAGATATTATCGCTGTACTTGATCATCTCACCGAGCCAGAACTCCTGCTTGTCGGTGAACTTCGGCACGTTGATATAGGCATTGAGCATGATCGCCACCTTGATCGTGCTCGCCCCGGCGAAGACCGTCTTATCGTGGAAGCGCACCGCATCGCCAGAGGCTATGTCGTACAGGTGAAACCCGATCACGCCATTCCAATCATCGGCCATAGACTCGACCTCAGCCAGCAGGCGATCATTACTGACCCTGGGCACGGTCGGATCCTCGGTGAGCGTGAGCGCGACGGTGGCGGCGGGGCGGGGCGAGGTGATCGCGGCGCGAACCTGATCCAGGGCGGAGTCGACATCGAGCATCATGCCGGGCGTATAGGCGAAGCTGCGCGAGATAATCTTCGTGGAGCTGATCACACTGATCTGGGGCGGGATGGCGGCCCGCTCAGCGAGGATAGCGAGCTGCGTGCGCAGCGTCTGCTCATCGAGGCCGACAGAGAGCGGCACATCGGCAGGGCGACTGGCCCGAAGGGCGTCATCAGCCGTAGCGATCAGGTCGTCCACCGACGAGGAGAGGCCGATCATCTCTGGCTCAAGGGTGAGAGAGGCATCGCCAGCCCGCAGCAGAATCGGCTTCGGCGGATCGGCCAGGGCGGCGACAAGGCGCTCGCGGGCGGCGGCGAGGCTCATCCCGCTCACATCAACCCCGGCCACCTGCGAGCCGGCGGCGAAGACCGGGAGCGGCGTGGGGCTCGGCGGCACAGACGTAGACGTGGGTGGGGGTGTGGCCGTAGGCGTGGCGGTGGGGCTGGGGACAGCGGCAACAGCTGGGCCGCAGGCAGACAGCAACAGCAGCGCAGCCAGCAGCAGTACGGCAGTACGGGGCCGAGTGTGCATTGCTACTCCAAACAGAGAGACGTAAGGCGTGAGGCGTGAGGGGGATCACGCATCCGGCTCAAGGTAGAAGGTGAGCGGATAGCCCTCTTCGCGGGCGACCGTATGCGCGCTATAGACGCGCTCCTGAGCCTCCTCAAACGGCATTGTGGCAACCAGAGCGCGTCCGTCATTATGGGCAGTGAGCATCACCTGCATCGCATCAGCCAGGCTCAGGCCAAAGAACAGACGCAGCACCATAACCACAAAGTCCATCGGGGTGACATCATCATTCTCAATGATCACCCGATAAGGCTTCTCAAAATCCTCACGGCCCGCAACAATAAAGGTAACATCGGGAATAACGCGAGTATCAGGATCTGAGGTGAGATCGGGCATAACGCGAGTATCAGGATCTTGAGTAGCCATCGCTCACCACCTACGACGATGCGACCTGATGTCGCACCAAAGATCAGTATAGCATATCTATGGCTGGCAATGATACGAGCCCTATCTCAGGGGGTGCGGCGTATGTTTTCGGCGCATATGCGAGGCACCCAGCCGTAAACGGCTGGGCGGATCAACAAAGCCCCTGCGGGGTATAATGGCTCAAGGAATTCGGACACTCGGCCAGGCAAAAGAAAGGGAGCCTGACCCGATGAAAAAAGGTTACACCTCGCTTTACCTTTGGGCTCGATGTCATCCTCATTGGATTGGTCGGACACCTGCGGCTCGCCCAACACCAGACCGTGGATGAACTCCACGTGGCGCTCCAAGCGGTAAAGGCGTGCTGGGCCTGGATTGCGATCATGCTGGCACCATTCCCTTATCGCTCCGCTAGGATAAACCCCGCGACGGTGTCATTCAGATCGGTGACCGCAGCGTTCTCATTGTTAGCCAGGATCATGATCGTCATATCGAGGTCGGTCATGCTCCAGTTGCTGGCATCGAAGCCGGGGTAGATCTGCCAGGGCACGCCGAAGATTACTAGCTGATGCCCTGTGATATAAGTGTCAGAGATGACCGTGCCATAACAAGAGTCCCACATACTCACCTGATTAAGAGGAGCGTGTCGCGCCCCTCGTTTGTGGCGTCCCAATGGGCGACGGAATCATACACAACGCTAACAGGCCGCTAGTGCCGCACAGATGCGCGTGTGCTACCATAAGCGCAGCACTTCAAAAGGAGGCACTATGTCCCTCAACACCAACCGGTTCACCCAGAAGTCATATGAGGCGATCACGGCGGCCCAGAGCGCGGCCGAGCGCGCCGGCAATAGCGAGGTTCAGCCCGAGCATCTGCTCTACGCCCTGCTCGATCAGGGCGACGGCGTGGTGCCCCAGGTCCTCGCCAAGATGAACATCCCCGTCGGCGCGCTCAAGCAGCAGATCAGCGCCGAGATCGGTAAGCTGCCCCGGATCAGCGGCAGCAATATGCAGGTGCAGCTTAGCTCGCGCACCCGCCAGGTGATCCTGCGCGCCCACGACGAGCTCGGCCAGTTCGGCGACGAGTATGTGTCTACCGAGCACCTGCTCCTGGCGATGATCGACCAGGCCGGCGGGGGGGCCGAGCGCGTCCTCAAGCAGTCCGGCCTCAGCCGCAGCACCCTGCTCGACGCGCTGCGCGCCGTGCGCGGCTCCCAGCGCGTCACCAGCCCCACACCCGAGGGCACCTACGCGGCCCTGGAGCAGTATGGCCGCGACCTGACCGAGCTCGCCCAGCGCGACAAGCTCGACCCGGTGATCGGCCGCGACGAGGAGATCCGCCGGGTTATCCAGATCCTCTCCCGGCGCACCAAGAATAACCCGGTGCTGATCGGCGACCCCGGCGTCGGCAAGACGGCCATCGTCGAGGGGCTGGCCCAGCGTATCGTCTCCGGCGACGTGCCCGAGTCGCTCAAGCACAATAAGGTGATCGCCCTCGACCTGGGCGCTCTGATCGCCGGGGCTAAGTACCGTGGCGAGTTTGAGGAGCGCCTGAAGGCGGTACTCAAGGAGATCCAGGATCACGACGATGTGATCCTGTTCATCGATGAGCTGCACACCATGGTCGGCGCGGGCGCGGCCGAGGGGGCCATGGACGCCGGCAATATGCTCAAGCCGATGCTGGCCCGTGGCGAGCTCCATATGGTGGGGGCCACGACCCTGGACGAGTACCGCAAGCATATCGAGAAGGACGCCGCCCTAGAGCGGCGCTTCCAGCCGGTGATCGTCGATCCGCCCAGCGTCGAGGATACGATCTCCATCCTGCGCGGGCTCAAGGCGCGCTACGAGGCCCACCACGGCGTGGCGATCACCGACAGCGCGATCGTGGCCGCCGCCACGCTCTCGGATCGCTATATCTCCGACCGCTTCCTGCCCGACAAGGCGATCGATCTGATCGACGAGTCGGCCGCCCGCCGACGCATGGAGAACACGAGCTCGCCCCAGGTGATCGACGACCTGAACCGCCTGATCGCCCAGCGCGAGACCGAGCGCGAGATGCTCAAGCGCGAGAAGGACGCCGCCAGCAAGGATCGCCTGGAGAAGCTGGAGCAGGACCTGGCCAACCTGCACGAGCAGCGCAGCGCCCTAGAGGCCCAGCGCCAGACCGAGAGCGCCCTGCTCGACCAGATCAAGCAGCTTAAGGAGAAGATTAACGAGACCCGCTTCGCCATCGAGCAGGCCCAGCGCGAGTATGACTACAACCGCGCCGCCCGGCTTCAGTACGACGACCTGGCCAGCCTGGAGCGCGAGGCGAGCATGGCCGAGGCCGCCGCCAGCAATAACACCCTGCTGCGCCAGGAGGTCAACGCCCAGGACATCGCCGAGATCATCGCCAAGTGGACGGGCGTGCCGGTGAGTAAGCTGCTGGAGGGCGAGGTCGAGAAGCTGATCAAGATGGAGGATCGCCTGCATCTACGCGTGATCGGCCAGGATGAGGCCGTGGCCGCCGTGGCCAACGCGGTGCGCCGCTCGCGGGCTGGCCTGCAGGACCCGCACCGGCCGCTGGGCTCCTTCCTCTTCCTCGGCCCCACCGGCGTTGGCAAGACCGAGCTGGCCCGCGCCCTGGCCGAGTTCCTCTTCGATGACGAGCAGGCCATGATCCGCATCGATATGTCGGAGTATATGGAGAAGCACACGGTGGCCCGCCTGCTCGGTGCCCCTCCCGGCTACGTGGGCTACGACGAGGGCGGCCAGCTCACAGAGGCCGTGCGCCGCAAGCCCTATAGCGTCGTGCTCTTCGACGAGGTTGAGAAGGCCCACCCCGACGTGTTCAACGTGCTGCTCCAGGTGCTCGACGACGGAAGGCTGACCGACGGCCAGGGCCGGGTGGTCAACTTTAAGAATGTCGTCGTCATTATGACAAGCAACATCGCCAGCAACCTGATCCAGGAGATGACCCAGGACGGCGACAGCGAGGATGACATCCGGCGGGCGGTGATGAGCGAGCTGCGCGACTCGCTGCGGCCCGAGTTCCTCAATCGGATCGACGAGACGATCATGTTCCGGCCGCTCTCGCGCGAGCAGATCGGCGAGATCGTGACCATCCAGCTCGTCCACCTCGACAAGCTCCTGGCCGAGCGCAAGATCCGCTTGGAGCTTACGTCGGCAGCCCGCGCACGCCTGGCAGAGGAGGGCTACGACCCGGTGTACGGGGCGCGCCCGCTCAAGCGGGTGATCCAGCAGCGCCTACAGAACCCCCTGGCCGTGCAGCTGCTCCAGGGCGACTTTGTGGCGGGCGATACCATCCTGGTAGATGTAGGCGGCGGCGGCTACGTCTTCAAGAAGGCGTAGCTTACCCTGCCTGGTTGGAATGCGGGGGCGGCAAAGCCGCCCCCGCATTCTGTTTTGCTATAGCGGCGGGCAGAGGAGTTGAGCCTGTCATGAGGAAGACGCGAGCGCAGCGAGCCACCAGATTCAGTGCCTCAGTGGCTCAAGCATGCTGCTCAGTGCTATAGGGCTGGAGTGCTTCCCCAGAGGACTCTTACGCAATCCTAATGATTACGCCACGATATCTTGACATTGCGTATGAACCTTGTATAGTGATGCGGCAGATACAGGTGAACACACGACCGAGCGTGCCCGTATCACCCTCTCCCTCGATAACCACACCAACCCCAACGGCAGCTCCTTGGCTCACATTCGGAAGACATAGTTCCTCTCCCAGGGCTAAAGCTCCACAGCATCACCAGCAACCAACCTGAGAGCATTCAGACACCCTATGCCAAACTACCGCCTCCGTGCCATGCGCCCTGTCCGCATCTACATGATGATCGCGGCCATGATCTGCACGCTCAGCGCCATGCCCACAGCTGCCAAAGAGATGACGCCGGATGCCCCCGCCGACGCGCCCCTCCCCGCCATCGCGATCAGCGACGGCCAGCTTGTGGCAGATGGGCAGCCCTTCGAGATCCGCGGCGTGAACTATGTCCGGCTCACCGGGAGCAGCGATATCTGCTCTGATATCCACTTCGGTGCCGACGGCAGGTGCCCCTGGGATCAGGCGGCCATCGACGCCGACATGGATCGCATGCAGGCGCTCGGCGTCAACACGATACGGGTCTTCCTGAACTACTATGTCTTCGGCGGGGCCCGCGCCGCCGACCCGGCCTATAACATCAACACGCCCCTGGAGCATCTGGACAGCCTGATCGCCAGCGCGAACCGCCGGGGGATCTACGTGCTGCCGGTGCTGATGGCCAAGTACCCCCAGGACCGCTTCACCGAGGATGGCCTGAGCCAGGCGATCAACCTGCATATTACACCCGTGGCTTGGCACCTAGCGAATCGGACGGGGGTGCTCGCCTGGGATCTCTTCAACGAGCCGGATATCGGCAGCCCGATCGACGAGCGCTGCTGGGATTGGGACAACGGCGATTTCCCGCTCTGCAAGGAGCTGGCGATCCAGCGAGCCGACTTCCTGACCGGTATCCACTGGCACCTGCGGACGATTGACCCAGCCCACCTGACGACGATCGGCATGGGCTTCGCCAAGAGCTACTTCCGGCCCGCCGAGGCTGGCCCGCGCCTCGCCGCACTAGTGGATTTCTACTCGTTCCACTACTACGACAACGACCCCTACGATTCGGGGCGCTACGCCCAGCATTGGTACTACGGCCAGGGTCTGCCCGGCGACCTTCAGCGCGGGATCGACGAGCTGGCGACAATGGCCCAGGCCAAGCCCGTGCTGATTAGCGAGCTGGGCTTCCCCTCGGGGCCAGGTGCCCTGCGCGATGAGGCCACCCTGCGCCAAGATCTCGCACTGAGCCTACAGACCGCCCGCGATAGCAGGGCCGCCGGCGTGATCCTCTGGCCCTTCCAGCCCAGCCCCGAGGAGCTGATCGGCGACCTGTTCACCGCCCCATAGCCTACATCCCGCAAACCCACCCGATATATGCGCATAAAATGTGCCCGGCAGGCACATGCCGCACTGGTTCTGCTGCGGCGCGGCTACGCCGCGCCGCAGCAGAACCAGTTTTTTTGTGGGAGAGCGAAGCTCTCCCACACCCTCACGGTGCGCAGTGTTGTTGCTGGCAATATATATGCGCATAAAATGGCCAGCTATGCTGGCCATTTTATGCGCATATATCATGGTTGACTCGTCGGCATGTTCGACGTATGCTTATAGTCCGCTATGTTCCGAACGAGGGGAAGTAACTATGAGCGACGGCCAGCAGTATCCGACCATTGTTCTCGCTGGGGCCGACCCGGCCTGGATGTTCGATATGCAGGCGCACCTGCGCACGATCGTCGGCTGGGACTACGACCTGCTCATGACCTTCTCGGCCAGCCAGGCTCTGCGCTATGTGACGGAGCGCCGGGTGCGCCTGCTGATCACCGAGGCAATGTTTATGCGCCGCGCCGAGGGCAGCGGTGTAGATCTGGCCCGGCGTGCCCGTGAGCATACGTCCGACATTCAGGTGCTCCTCATTCACGATGGCAATGGCGCAACGCTGGCCTCGCCGGATATCGCCCACGCTCTAGAGCGTAAGGCATCCCCCGAGGAGACATACGCGGTGCTGAGCGCTATCCTCACGCCAGGCGCATCGGGGCAGGCCGCCGAGCTCTCATCTTCGCTTTAGATTGTCCTCATACCCGGCTTATACAGACAAGCTATCCTACAGGTGTCATCGAGAGCCTGATGCGGGGAACTAGGCAAGCGGTGGCGAGCATCTTCTCCCTCCTTAACCACCGGGGGCGCACGGCGAGAGCCGCGCGCCCCCGGTGGTTTTTGTCTGCCTCGTGGTATACTTGCCGCACTCAGTGGCATAGCCCTAAACCACACCCCTACCGGAATCTATAAATGTCAAGCGAAGCAATCATCGCTGCGGAGCAGCAGTTCACCTCGGGGCTCTACCCGAAGCGCCAGGTCGCCATTGTGCGCGGCGAAGGCGCCCGGCTCTACAACGCCGAGGGGCGCATGTTTATCGACTGCGTGGGAGGGCAGGGTGCGGCGAACCTCGGCCACAGCCACCCGGCGGTGGTGGCCGCCGTGCAGGCCCAGGCCGCCCGGCTGATGAGCTGCCCCGAGATCTTCCACAATGACGAGCGGGCCGCCTACCTCCAGGAGCTCGCCGCCGCCCTGCCCTTCCCGGCGCGGATCTTCCTCTGCAACAGCGGGGCCGAGGCGATCGAGGCCGGCCTCAAGTTTGCCCGCCTGCTCAGCGGACGCAAGCAGATCATCGCCACCAAGCGCGGCTTCCACGGGCGCACCATGGGCGCGCTCAGCGCCACCTGGGAGCCTAAGTACCGCGAGCCCTTCCTGCCCCTGGTGCCCGAGTTCGCCCACGTGCCCTATGGCGACCCGGAGGATCTGGCCGAGGCGGTGGGCGAGGGGACGGCGGCGGTGCTGCTGGAGCCGGTGCAGGGCGAGGGTGGTGTGCGCCCGGCCCCAGCTGGCTACCTGGAGTCCGCCCGCCGGATCTGCGACGAGCGCGGCGCGCTGCTGCTGCTCGACGAGGTGCAGACGGGCTTCGGCCGCACCGGCAGGCTCTTCGGCTGCGAGCATAGCGGCGTGACGCCCGACATCCTCATTCTGGCTAAGAGCATTGCAGCTGGCTTGCCCATGGGCGCGGTGGCCATCCATGCGCGCCACGGTGCCCTGCCCGGCGGTGCGCACGGCACCACCTTCGGCGGCAACCCGCTGCTCTGCGCGGCCGCCCGCGCCGCCCTACGCACCTACATCCAGGATGACATCCCGCGCCAGGCCACCGAGAAGGGCGCATGGCTCGTCGAGCAGCTGCGCGCCCTGAATCTTCCCGCCGTGCGCGAGGTGCGCGGCCTCGGCCTGCTCATCGGCCTGGAGCTGAAGACCCGCGCCCAGCCCTACCTCTCCGCCCTGATGGAGCGCGGCGTCCTCGCTCTCCCCGCCGGCCCCACCGTGCTACGCCTCCTGCCACCACTGGTGATCTCCTACGAGGATCTGGAGACGGTTGTTCGCGAGATCAAAGCGGTGCTGAGCGTCTAGTGTCGCGTGTCGTCTTCGACTGTCACTCAACACCCAACACCTAACACCCATGCAAAAGATCGGCATCATCGACCTCGGCTCAAACACCACACGCCTAATCGTCATGGCCTACGAGCTGGGGCACTCCTTCCGCCTGATGGATGAGGTTAGCGAGACGGTGCGCCTGGCCGAGGGCGTCGGCAGCTCGGGCACCCTACGGGCTGCGCCCATCCACCGCGCCGTCGAAGCGCTCTCGATGTTCGAGCGCTTCTGCCACAACACTGGAGTGACCCAGATCATCGCCGTTGGCACCAGCGCCATCCGTGAGGCACAGAACCAGGATGTGTTCTGGAATGCCCTGCACCAGCAGACGGGCCTCGACCTCCAGATCATCAGCGCCGAGGAGGAGGCCCACTTCGGCTACCTCGGCACGGTCAACGCCCTCACGATCAGCGACGGCTTTGTCTTCGACACCGGCGGCGGATCGACGCAGGTTTCCGCCGTGCGCAACCACCGTCGGCTGCGCAGCTTCTCGGCCCAGGCTGGCGTGCTGCGCTTCACCGAGCGCTTCGTCAAGTCCGACCCGATCAGCAAGAACGACATGCGCCGCCTGCGCGAGGGCGCCCAGCAGGCATTTGCCGAGCTCGACTGGGTGCGCGGCGGCGACGGGCTCCAGCTGGCCGGCATGGGCGGCACCGTGCGGACCCTGGCCCGCATGGACCAGAAGCAGCGCGGCTATCCGCTCGACCGTGTCCACGGCTATGTGCTGGCGCGCGAGTCGATCAGCCGCATGATCGAGGAGATGGCCGGGCGCACCCGCCGCGAGCGCGAGTCGATCCCAGGGCTCAAGTCCGACCGCGCCGACGTGAGCCTCGCCGGCGCCGTGATCATCGACCAGCTCATGGAGCAGGGCGGGTTCAGCGAGCTGACGGTGAGCGGCCAGGGCGTCCGCGAAGGGATCTTCTACAAGCACTTCCTCCAGCCCGCCGACCCGCCGATCCTGGAGAATCAGCGCGAGTTCAGCATCCTGAACCTGGCCCGCCTGCACGGCTACGAGCCTGCCCACTGCGCCAAGGTCGCCGAGCTGAGCCTCTCGCTCTACGACCAGCTCGCCCCCATCCACCTCTACGGCGCGTGGGAGCGCGAGCTGCTCGGCTACGCCGCGCTCATCCACGATATCGGCGTGCAGGTGGGCTACTACGACCACCACAAGCACTCGGCCTACCTGGTGTTCAACGCCGCCATGCTTGGCTTCTCCCACCGCGAGATCATCATCCTGGCATGCCTGGTGCGCAACCACCGCAAGGGTATGGCCGACACCGCCGAGTACGCCCAGATCCTCCAGCCCGATGACGAGCAGCGGATCGCCCGCCTGAGCGCCCTCCTGCGCCTGGCCGAGTACCTGGAGCGCAGCAAGAGCCAGGTCGTCCGCGCCGTTCAGGTGCATGCCACCGAGGACGCCATCCGCATCCTCGTGTACGCCGATGGCGACCCGACCGTCGAGATCTGGGACGCCAACCGCCGCGCCGGGCTGATGAAGAAAGCCTTTGGCCGCGCCATCGAGATCATCGCCGCCCCATAGGGCAAAGAACAGCATAGGTATGATGACGTGGGTGCCTTTGGCACCCACATCATCATATCCAAAATGAAGAGATCAACAATGCGGTTGTTTCGGATCATCGGCCGAGTCCTCGCCGTCGTCGCCGTCCTCGCCCTCGCCCTCGCAGGCGGCGGCTACCTCTGGCTGCGCCGCAGCCTGCCCGCCACCAGCGGCACCGCCCAGGTGGCCGGCATCTCCGCCCCGGTCACGATCACCCGCGACGCCGACGGCGTGCCCCACATCCGTGGCCAGAGCGAGGCCGACGCGCTCTTCGGGCTCGGCTACGCCCACGCCCAGGACCGGCTCTGGCAGATGGAGTTCCAGCGCCGCATCGGCAGCGGCCGCCTCTCCGAGGTCTTCGGCGAGGCCACCCTCGACACCGACAAGTTCCTGCGCACCCTCGGCGTGGGCCGCGCCGCCGCCAGCGCCGTGGAAGCCCTCACCCCCGCCACCCGCGCGCTCCTAGAGGCATATGTGGCCGGGGTCAACGCCTACGTCGAGGGCCACCGCGACGCCCTGCCCGTCGAGTTTACGATCCTCGGCGTCAGCCCCGAGCTATGGAGCGCGGCCGATGTGATCGCCTGGCAGAAGATGATGGCCTGGGACTTGGGCGGCAACTGGACCGATGAGCTGCTGCGCGCCAACCTGGAGGCCCAGATCGGCCCGGAGGCCACCGCCCAGCTTATGCCCGGCAGCGGCCCCAGCGACCCGATCATCCTGCCGGACGGGGGAGTCGGGGGTCAGGAGTCGGGAGTCGGTGTTGCCTACACCGATGCTTTTGCGCACCAGATTCTAGCCACTGACTCCCGACTCCCGACTCCTGACTCCCGACTCCTCGAAATCGGCCGCCAGATCCAGGAGTCCCTCGGCCTCGGCGGCGAGCTGATCGGCTCGAACAACTGGGTCGTGGCTGGCTCGCGCACCACCACCGGCAAGCCGCTGCTGGCCAACGACCCACACCTCGGCGCGCAGATCCCTTCGATCTGGTACCTCGCCCAGATCACCGGCGGGTCCATCGACGCCGTCGGCGCGACCCTCCCCGGCCTGCCCGGCGTCGTGATCGGCCACAACGCCCGCATCGCCTGGGGCGTCACCAACACCGGCCCCGATGTGCAAGATCTCTATGTCGAGCACGTCAACGCCCGCAACGAGGTGGAGTACAAAGGCCAGTGGGAGCCCCTGACGATCATCCCCGAGACGATCAAGGTCAAGGGGCAGGACGACCTGACTCTCTATGTGCGGGTTAGCCGCCACGGCCCGCTGATCTCTGACGTGACCTCGGGCACCGGCGACCCGCTGGCCTTCCGCTGGACGGCGCTCGACCCCGAGGATAATACGATGGAGGCATTCCTCGGCATCGACCGCGCCCAGAGCTGGGAGGAGTTCACCGCCGCCCTGACCCATTACCACGCGCCCATGCAGAACTTCGTCTTCGCCGATGTGGATGGCAATATTGGCTACTACGCCCCCGGCGATCTGCCCATCCGCGCCCAGGGCGACGGCAGCCGCCCCGCCCCCGGCTGGGACGGATCGCACGACTGGACGGGCTACGCGCCCTTCACCGGCCTGCCCCACAGCTACAACCCGCCCGCCGGGTTCATCGCCACCGCCAACAATAAGGTCGTGCCCGACAGCTACCCCTACCTGATCGGCACCGCCTTCGCCGCACCCTACCGCGCCGCCCGCATCGTCGAGCTGATCCAGGCCAAACCGAAGCTCTCGCCCGACGACATCGCCGCCATGCAGGCCGATGTGGTCTCGCTCCAGGCCCGCGAGATTCTGCCCTACCTGCTTGAGGCCACGCCCGCCGGTGAGCGCGAGCGCCAGGCACTCGACATGCTGCGCGGCTGGGACGGCACCATGGACGGCGACAGCGCCGCCGCAGCCGTGTATAACGCCTACTACCAGGCCATCCCCCGGCAGCTCTTCGGCGACGAGCTGCGCGACCTGTTCGAGAGCGACTACACCGGCGAGACGGGGTACCAGGCCATGGTGATCGCCCAGACCCTCGCAGGCCAGGGGTCCCCCTGGTGCGACGATGTGAACACCCCGGCCGCCGAGAGCTGCGCCGACACGCTGGGCCTGGCGCTCACCGCCGGGCTAGAGGATATGGCCGCAGCCCAGGGCAGCGAGAATATCGCCACCTGGCGCTGGGACAAGGTTCACCTAACGATGTTCCCGCACAACCCCTTCGACAAAGTCGGCGCGCTCAAGCCGATCTTCAGCCGCAGCGTGCCCAACGGCGGCGACGGCTTCACCGTCGATGTTGCCCCCGTGCGGCGCAGCGAGCTCTACAAGCAGTACCACGTGCCATCCTACCGCGAGATCATCGACCTGAGCGACCTCGACGCATCCCGGTTCATGCACACGACTGGCCAGTCGGGCCAGGCGCTGAGCAACAACTACAGCAACTTCATCACGCGCTGGCAGAAGGTCGAGTACCTGCCCATGCGCTTCAGCCAGGCCGCCGTGGATGCCGCAGGCGCGGGGACACTGACCCTAAGGCCCTAGGGGTCGGGGGTCGGGGGTCGGGAGTCGGGAGTCGGGAGTCGGGAGTCGGGAGTCGATGCTGCTCAGCCACATACTGAGGAATAGCCCGCAGATACATTATCAGCGGAGATCCCGACTCCCGACTCCCGACTCCCGACTCCCCGTATGTTATAATGCCCCGAAGCACACACCCGCCGCCCAATAGGACGCTATGCGCTGCCCCTACTGCCAGCATCAGGAAACCGATGTCTCCGACTCACGCAAGCTTAGCGACGGTGAGCTGATCCGGCGGCGGCGCAAGTGCCGCAATTGCGGCAGGCGCTTCACCACCTACGAGCGCGTCGAGTCCGTCAGCCTGACGGTGGTGAAGAAAGACGGCAAGCGTGAGCCCTACGACCGCGAGAAGATTATGCGCGGCGTGCGTACGGCCTGCTACCGTCGGCCGATCTCCGTGCAGCAGATGGAGCAGCTGGTCAACGATGTCGAGGCGGCCATGATGGCCACCGATGACCAGGAGATCAGCACACGTGTGATCGGCGACGAGGTCATGCGCCGCCTGCGCGATCTCGACGAAGTAGCCTACATTCGCTTCGCCTCGGTCTATCGCTCCTTCGCCGACATCGGCAAGCTGCGCGAGGCCGTGGATGAACTGCTGGATAATACTGAAGCGTAACACGTGATGCGTCTACGCGCATCACGCATCACGGAGCCTTTTTAGCATGAGTGTGGACACCACCCCCGAGCAGCGCGGCGAGAAGAAACCCACCCCCGCTGAGCCGCGCCCATCGATCATCCAGCGCGCCACCGCATCGCTCATGCAGGTGCAATGGGGCGAGACCTTGCTGATCGCCCTGGCGATGTCTGCGGCCTGGTGCGGGCTGTTCCTTGCCAACAACGTCCTCCAGATCCTCGCCGGGATCGTCCCGGTGATGGCCGGCCTCTACCTGGGCCGACGGGTCAAGGGCAACTACCTGGCCAACGGCATTGTCCTCGGCGTCGCTGGCTTCTTCTTCGGCCTGATCATTGTGTTTAGCTACGGGCTCCTCGGCAGCGCTGGCATTGTGCCGATGCCCCAACTCAGCCTTACACAAGGGCAGGACCCACAGACGGCCAGCGCAGGCGACCTCCTCTTTGTCTACCTGACCTTCTCGCTCTTCGCGCTGCTCCCCTTCCCGGCCTTCGGCACGGTGATGGCCGGGCGCACCGAGCAGCGCAACCGTGAGATGCAGAAAGATATCGATGATCGCGGCGGGAAGCTAGAGAAGCCCGGCGTTGTGCGCACCCTTGAGGATCTGCGCGGCCTCTCGCTGCCCCAGCTCGGCTCCTACATCGCGAACCTCTACAAGAAGAAGGGCTTCGAGCTCAAGGACTACCGCTTCATCGACAAAGACAAGCACCTCGACCTGGAGATGGACTATAACGGCGAGCACTACCTGATGCGTCTCTCGGTAGCCGATAAGGTGCGCGTCGGCACCGTCGAGAGCCTCATCCAGGACATGCGCCGCCGCGAGGTTCGCAAGGGCATCGTCATCACCTCAACCGAGTTTGCCCCTGAGACCATCAAAACGGTCACGAATAAGCGCAACCTGATCGCCATCGATGGCCAGACGTTATTTGATATCGCCGAGGCGTAGGGGCGGCTCGCGAGCCACCTCTACCCGATGTGGAAATGACCAATGAAGATTGACCTCACAGGCCGCGTGGCCCTGGTGACGGGCGGCGGACGCGGGATCGGTCGGGCGATCGCGGTGGCCCTGGCAGGTGCCGGGGCCACTACGGTGATCAACTACCGGGGCAACAGCGCCGCCGCCGAAGAGACGGTGTCCGCGATCGTCGCCGCTGGCGGGAGCGCCCAGGCCATCCAGGCCGATGTGGGCGTAGCCGGCGATGTCGAGCGCCTGTTCAAGGACACGCTCGCCGCCCACGGGCGCATCGATATCCTGGTGAATAATGCCGGGATCACCCGCGACACCCTGCTGCTGCGCATGAAGGAGGACGACTTCGACCAGGTGATCACCACCAACCTGCGCGGGGTCTTCCTCTGCACAAAGGCCGCGTTCCGGCCCATGAGCAAGCAGCGCGGCGGGCGGATCATCAACATCAGCTCGGTGATCGGCCTGATCGGCAACGCGGGTCAGGCCAACTACGCCGCCGCCAAGGCCGGCATCATCGGCTTCTCCAAGTCTACCGCCCGCGAGATGGCCCCCCGCAACATCACCGTCAACGCCATCGCCCCCGGCTTCATCGAGACCGAGATGACCGACGTGCTCGGCGAGGAGGCCCGCAAGGCCATCCTGGAGACCATCCCGCTCGGTCGGCTCGGCCAGCCTGAGGAGGTCGCGTCGCTGGTATGCTTCCTCGCCTCCGACGCCGCCGCCTATATCACCGGGCAGACCTTCGCGATCGACGGTGGTATGGTGATGTCGTGACGGTGCCGCCGCCGACGCCGTAGGGACGCAGCGCGCTGCGTCCCTGCACCGGGATGCTAGAAATACGTTATGTTAAATAAAGTTCTAGTCGCGAACCGTGGCGAGATCGCCGTCCGCATCATCCGCGCCTGCCAGGAGCTTGGCATTCGCACCGTGGCCGCATTTAGCGAGGCCGACCGCGACTCGCTGGCTGTGCGCCTGGCCGATGAGGCCGTCTGCATCGGGCCGGCCGCGCCCGCCCGCTCCTACCTCAATACGCCGGCCCTGATCAGCGCGGCCCTGATCACCGGCTGCGACGGCATCCACCCCGGCTACGGGTTCCTCTCGGAGAACCCCTACTTCGCCGAGATCTGCGCCGAGTGCAAGCTCGTCTTCATCGGCCCAGAAGCCGAGACGATCCGCCTGATGGGCGACAAATCGATCGGACGACAGACGATGCGCGAGGCCGGGGTGCCGATCATCCCCGGCTCTGAGGGCGAGCTGCGCTCGGTCGAGGAGGCCATCGACCTGGCCCGCCAGATCGGCTACCCCGTGCTGCTCAAGCCCAGCGCCGGCGGCGGCGGGCGCGGTATGCGCGTGGCCCAAGATGAGAACGACCTGCTGCGGGCCTACCCCACCGCCCGCGCCGAGGCCGAGGCCGCCTTCGGTCGCGGCGATCTGATTCTAGAGAAGTACCTGCCGAAGGTGCGCCATATCGAGATCCAGGTGCTCGCCGATGCCTACGGCCACGCCATCCACCTCGGCGAGCGCGACTGCTCGGCCCAGCGCCGCCACCAGAAGATCCTCGAAGAGTCGCCCTCGCCGGTGGTCGGCCCCGAACTGCGCGCCCGCATGGGTGCCGATGCCCTGCGCGGCATCCAGACGATCGGCTACCGCAATGCTGGCACCCTTGAGTTTCTGATGGACCCCGACGGAAACTACTACTTTATCGAGATGAATACCCGCATTCAAGTCGAGCACCCGGTGACAGAACTCGTCACCAATACCGACCTGCTACGCTGGCAGCTGCTGATCGCCTCCGGCGAACGCTTGACGCTCCAGCAGAATGATATTAGAATAGCCCGACACGCGGTTGAGTGTCGTATTAATGCGGAAGATCCCAAGCGGGATTTTCTGCCGGCCGGCGGCGAGATCGAGTTTTTCCTACCACCCGGCGGCCCCGGTGTGCGAGTCGACTCGCATATCTACGCCGGGTACACGCCGCCCCAGAACTACGACTCGCTACTGGCGAAGATTATCACCTACGGGGACACGCGCGACGACGCCCTCAACCGTATGCGCCGCGCCCTGAACGAGTGCATTATCACCGGGGTCAAGACGACGATCCCGTTTCAACTTCGCCTGGTCGATGACTCGGCCTTCCGCGCCGGGAATATCTCGACAAGCTACGTCGCCGATCTGCTGCAGCGCTGGAAGGAAGAGCGCGCGATGGCCGAGGCATAGCGAACAGGCATATTAGGTAGCATGGTGGATCGCTGCTTAACAAGTTATACCGCAGCCCTACCCTGGGAGGTTCGCCGTGGGTAGTCTACGCCACCGGGTGCGCATCGCGGCGCTACAAACCCTCTTTGAGGTTGACGCCACCGACCACCCACTCGACGTGGTCTATGAGCGCAGCCTCGCCGATGAGGAGCTGCCGTCAGATGGCGAGCGCTTCCTCAGCCGAATCGTCTTTGGGTGCTGGGAGCACCGCACCTACCTCGACCGGATCATCGAGGAGGCCGCGCCGAACTGGCCGGTCACCCAGATGCCCGGTATCGATAAGACGATCCTGCGGATCGCACTCTTTGAGCTGCTGATCGATGAGGATGAGCAGACACCGGTGAAGGCGGTGATCAATGAGGCCGTTGAGCTCGCCAAGCACTTCGGCAGCGATAACTCAAGTCGCTTTGTGAACGGAGTCCTCGGCACGGTGGTCAGCCGCCACCGCCCAGGGAACGAAGACCTGCTCGCCAGTGATGGCGATGAGTGAGCGGGATCAACCGCCCCATGCTTGGTTCCGCTCTGCCGCGGCGGGCGGGCCCGCCCGCCGCGGCAGCGAACATAGAGACTCTATACACGAAAGGTAGATAGTCCATGGCTTCTCAGGAGATCCAGGATCGCCTGCGCAAGATCGTCGCCGAGCAGCTCGGTGCCGACGAGACCAGCGTCGTCCCTAACGCCCACTTCACCGATGACCTGAACGCCGACTCGCTCGACCTCGTCGAGCTGATTATGGCCCTCGAAGAGGAATTCGGCATCGAGATCCCCGACGATGATGCCGAGAAGATTGTCACCGTTGGCGACGCCCTCAGCTACATCGACGCCCACATGCCCGAGGCCGAGTAGCACCACCGCAAAGATCTATCAGGCCCCCCTCCTCCATATGCGGAGGAGGGGGGCTCTGTTCATGGTAAGATAGAAGAGTCCCACAGCTGTTGTAACGTCTCTGGGGTTCCCTCCATGCGCATAGTGTAGATTTCCTCATGCGCATGGCGCTCCGCCCCAGACCTCGCTTTTTGTTGGGATTGGGCGGCGTAGTCGCCCAATCCCAACAAAAAACATACCGTGGGGGCGGCGCAGCCGCCCCCACACCCCCACCGGGGCGAAGAACCTATGGAGATTTTTAACGTCGGCATCCCCGAGCTTATGGTGATCGCCGGGCTGGCCCTGGTGGTCTTCGGCCCTGAGCGGCTGCCTGAGGTCGGGCGCTTCCTCGGCAAGCAGGTCGCCAGAGTGCTCGCCTGGCAGCAGAACTCGCCCGAGCTCCAGATGCTCAACGAGGTGCGCGGTGAGTTCGAGTCCGAGATCGCCAGCCTGCGCGATGAGCTGGTGCGCACCCGTAAGCAGCTCGATGTCTCCAAAGACATCTCCGCGATCAAAGAGGAGCTGCGGCCCATGCTCGACCTGCGCGGCAGCACCAACGGAGCCGTCCAGGCTGCCGCCGCAAAGGCGACCGAGCCGACAATCGCCCCGCCCCACCCCGCCGAGAGTATAAGCCCAGCCGAGGTAGCACCCGCCGAGCTCGCGCCGCCTGCAAAGCCCCCGACGCTCAACCCCACCCCCGCAGGGCAGACGATCCCGGCAGCCGCCCGGCCTAGCAAGCTCGTCGCCGCCGAGCCGACCAATGTGCTCGCGCCGCCGCAGCTCGCCGCCGCCCCGCCCGCCGCCGCACCCGACAACCAGGTCGCCGAGCGCATCCAGCAGATCGCCGCCGACCTACAGGCCCTGATGGCCGAGCTTCAGGCTCGTGGGCAGCTCGGCACCGACTGGCAGCCGCCCTCACAGGCCCACGAGCAGGAGACCGTGTCATCGTGATCATCCAGCAGAGTGAACCAGCGATGCCTAAGGGTAAGCAGCCTGAAGAAGAAGAACCAGCGGCGATGACCTTGATCGAGCACCTGGTCGAGCTGCGCGGTCGGTTGATCAAAGCATCGATCGGTGTGTTGCTCGGCCTAGGGGTCGGCGTCTTCCTCGTCCTCGGCCCGCTGCACCTGGTGGATATAATCATCGCCACCTTCGCGCCGATCAACGGCAGCTACGCCCCCATCCAGTCGGTCGGCACCACCGAGTCATTCACCAGCTATATGACGGTCGCCCTCACCGTGGGGCTGATCATCGGCATGCCGGTGATCGTCTTCCAGCTCCTGGCCTTCATCGTGCCGGGGCTGACCGACAAAGAGCGTCGGCTCATCTATATCTCGCTGCCCTTTGTGACCTTCTTCTTCCTCGGCGGGGTGCTCTTTGGCTGGTTCATCACCGTGCCCACGGCGATCAAGTTTCTGATCGGGTTCTCCGACTCAGCGCTGATCCAGACCCAGCCGTCGCTCTCGGATTTCCTCGGCACGATCACCACCCTGCTGCTGATCAACGGCATCGTCTTCGAGCTGCCGATCATCATCTACGTGCTCGCCTTCATCGGCGTGGTCACCGCAAAGCAGCTTGGCGCATTCCGCCGCTTCGCGCTCGTGATCGTGGTGATCGTGGCCGCGATCATCACCCCCACCGGCGACCCGATCAACCTGATGCTGCTCGCCGTCCCCATGTACCTGCTCTACGAGGTGGGCGTTATCTTAGCCCGCTTCGTGCCGAAACGGGCATAGTGCAGTTGCAACATAGAGCCGCATCAGCTATACTAGGCAGCGGTGTCTCGGGCGGCTCTGCCCAACTGCTATGGGGCCACACCAAATTCACGGTAAAGGGGGTGAGCAGAACGAGCGGTAAGAGCGTTGTCGGGCCGGGGCGTCACCCCGCGCCAGTTCTAGGCCCGAGCCATGCGGCATAGCCGCAGCGGTTCGCACATTACCGATCGTGCAGAGCGATGAAAGTAGAGCGTCGTGACGGTGAGACAGTCGAGCAGCTGATCCGCCGGTTCAATAAGGGCGTTGTCTCCGAGCGCATCACGAAGACCTTCCGCGAGAAGATGCACTTCGTGTCCAAGAGCGAGCAGCGCAAAGAGAAGCGTCGTCGCGCCGAGCGTAACCGGCGCAAGAAGATCTCGAAGGGCTACTAGGACGGCACAGCAAGACGGCATGGGCAGGCGAGCGCGGCTCGCCCCCCGTGCCGTCTTGCTGTATGGCGCGCCGTCAGCGCAGGGCTGATGCAAAGTCACCTCCCGGTGGGGGTGCGGGGGCGGCTTCGCCGCCCCCGCAGAATTTTTGTGTTGGGTTTGGGCGGCTTCGCCGCCCAAACCCAACACAAAACCGGGTCTGGGGCGAAGCCCCAGCACGCTGCAACAGCCCTAGCCGCCAGCGGCAGAAGCCAGTGCCCTCTTGATCCCCATGCTATAATGTCTATCCACTACAGATGAGGGTCATATACCCATATGTTCGATAAACTCAAAAGTGTCGCCGCTCGCTACGACGAGCTCGGCGAGCTGATGGCCCAGCCCGAGGTGGTAAACAACCTCGCGCTGCTCCAGCAGTACGCCCGCGAGCAGAGCGATCTTGAGCCGATCGTCAGCGCCTACCGGGCCTACATGCAGGCCCAGCAGGCCGCCGACGAGGCCCACACCATGTTCAACGAGAGCGCCGGCGACCCTGAGCTGCGCGAGATGGCCCAGGAGGAGCTGGAGAGCCAGCGGGCGACGCTGGCCCGCCTTGAGGATGAGATCAAGCTGCTCCTGCTCCCGCGCGACCCGAACGACGCCAAGGATGTGATCATCGAGATCCGCCAGGGCGAGGGCGGCGATGAGGCGGCCCTCTTCGCCGCCGACCTCTACCGCATGTACGTGCGCTACGCCGAGCTGCGCGGCTGGAAGGTTGAGCTCGACAGCGTCACCGATAACGGCATCGGCGGCTTCAAAGAGGCCGTGTTCGAGATCCGTGGCGAGAACGCCTACAGCCAGCTCAAGTACGAGGGCGGCGTCCACCGCGTGCAGCGCGTGCCCGCCACCGAGGCCCGTGGGCGCATCCACACCTCCACCGCCACCGTCGCCGTCATGCCCGAGGTCGAGCCCACCGTGATCGACATCAGGGACGAAGATGTCCGCACCGATGTGTTCCGCAGCGGTGGCCACGGCGGACAGGGCGTCAACACCACCGACTCGGCGGTGCGCCTGGTCTACCGGGGCGGCACCTCCGACGAGATCGTCGTCACCTGCCAGGACGGGCGCTCGCAGATCAAGAACCGCGAGAAGGCCATGTCGGTGCTGCGGGCCAAGCTCTACGCCCGCGAGCAGGAGAAGCAGCAGCGTGAGCAGGGTGCCTCGCGGCTGGCCCAGGTGGGCACCGGCGAGCGGGCCGAGAAGATCCGCACCTACAACTTCCCCCAGGATCGCATCACCGACCACCGGATCGGCCAGAACTTCTCGAACCTCCCCGGCGTGCTCGCCGGTTCAATCGACAAGATCATCGACGCGCTGATCGTCTACGACAACGCCGAGCGCCTGCGGGCCTCGGGGATCGCATGACCGAGAGACCCGTCAGATGGGTGCGCAACATGCACAACCATAGGGTCGCGAATAAGCGCGCGCCCACCTGACAGGTCCGTCCAGCAAACGACAAGGGAGATAGCGAATGCGCTATGTCCCTTTTTTGGCCCCACCGCTATTCGTAGCGGCGTACGACAAGGCTCCAGGTTGCTTTACAGTTTGGCATCACGCAGGTCGCACTGACGCGCTCGGCCTGTATGTGCCCTGTGCCCTGTACCCTTGCCGAAGGAGTGTCGCCGTGCTGACCACGGAGCTCGACGAGTTTATCGTGCGGATGCCAAAGGTGGAGTTACATCTGCACCTGGAGGGCGCGATCGCGCCGCAGACGCTGCTCGATCTGGCCCAGCAAAATGGGGTTGAGCTGCCCGCCCGTGACATCGCCGGGGTCGAGCAGCTCTTCCGCTACCGCAACTTCGGCGAGTTTATCACCGTGTTTATGGCAATGACCCAGGTGATCGTGCGCGGCGAGGACTTCGCCCGCCTGGCCTACGAGCTGGGCATGGACCTGGCCGCCCAGCAGGTGCGCTACGCCGAGGTGATGATCTCGCCGATGCAGCACATCCGGCGCGGCATGGATCTCTACGAGGCGATCACCGGCACCGCCGCAGGCTTCGCCCAGGTTGAGCGCGAGACCGGCACCCAGATCCGCATCGCCCTCGACCATGGCCGCCAGTACGGCCCCAACCTGGCCTGGCAGGTGCTTGAGGTGGCCCGTAAGGCCCAGCCCCTCGGCGTGATCGGCTGGTCGATCGGCGGCAATGAGATCGGATACCCCCCAGAGCCCTTCGCCGAGGTCTTCGCCGCCGCCCGCGCCGCCGGCCTCGGCCTGATGGCCCACGCCGGCGAGGTCGTCGGCCCGCCCAGCGTCTGGGGCGCCATCGATAGCCTCGGCGTGACCCGCCTCGGCCACGGCATCCGCAGCGTCGACGACCCCGCCCTGATCGCCGCCCTCGCTCAGCGCGGCGTGGTGCTGGATGTCTGCCCCAGCAGCAATCTCTGCACCGGCGCGGTCGCCTCCTGGGCCGACCACCCCCTGCGCCAGCTCTACGATGCTGGCGTCACCGTGACGATCAACTCGGACGACCCGACCTTCTTCAACACAACGATCACCGAGGAGTACCGCCGGGCCGTCACCCACTTCGGCTTTGGGGCCGATGACCTGTCCACGATGGTGCGCAACGCCGCCAGCGCAACCTTTCTGCCCCCCGATCAGCGCGCCGCCCTCTGCGCCCAGGTCGACGCCGAGATAACAGCGCTCCGCCACGAGCTTGGCGTTTGACAGAACAGGCATGCATCGCTATAATACCACCCGTGTTGAGCCCAGGTGGCGGAATTGGCAGACGCGCTAGGTTGAGGGCCTAGTGAGCTAACCATGCTCGTAAGGGTTCAAGTCCCTTCCTGGGCACCATCTCTATTCTGGGGGCGATTAGCTCAGTTGGTAGAGCACCTCGCTTACACCGAGGGTGTCGGCGGTTCGAGCCCGTCATCGCCCACCAGCCTGAGGGTGCAGCGGCAGCGCACAACCTACAAGGCACTCGCTCGGGCCAAGGTAGCTCAGTTGGTAGAGCATCGCACTGAAAATGCGGGGGTCACCAGTTCAAGTCTGGTCCTTGGCACCATAGGTTGAGCAGCACAACGCCCCCCGCGCATACGCACGGGGGGCGTCGTCTATGTCCACCGGAGAAAATCACTATGTCCCCGAGCGCATTCCTCGCCCCCGCCGCGTATGTCTCCGGCGAGATCACCATCCGCGCCTACCGCCCCGGCGACGGCCCCGCCCTCCAGCGCGCCGTCGTCACCTCCTACCAGCACCTGCGGCCCTGGATGCCCTGGGCCAAGCCCGAGCAGTCCGTCGATGAGTCCGAGGCGCTCTGCCGCAGCTTCGCCGGCAAGTACCTGCTTGGACAGGAGTTCACGCTGGGCATCTGGATCGGCGACGAGCTCGTCGGCGGCACCGGCTACCACCTGCGCTGGGGGCCGCTGGAGCTGGGCAACGCCGAGATCGGCATGTGGGTCAGCGCCGCCCGCGCCGGCCAGGGCCTCGGCACCCGCGCCCTGAGCGCCCTGCTAGAGTGGGGCTTCACCGCCTGGCCGTGGCAGCGCCTCGTCTGGCTGTGCGACACCCGCAACCTGGCCAGCGCCCGCGTCGCCGAGAAGGGCGGCCTCGTGCGCGAGGGCACCTTCCGCTCCGACGCCCTCACCGTCGATGGCAGCCGCCGCGACACCCACCTCTTCGCCATCCTGCGCGACGAGTGGCTGCGCCGAGCATAGGGGAGCAGCGTGCTCCGCCCCTATGCCCGCGTCAGCGGCGCCACCCCAGCCAGCAGCTTCACCTGCCCGCGCCCGCCGAAGCGCACCGTCAGGTACCACTCCGTCTTGCGGCCCACCTTCGCCTCCTCCACGGCAACCACCGTGCCCCGACCGAAGTGCGGGTGGGCCACCTGCTCGCCCAAGCTGTAGGGCGGCGGCTCAGACACGGCCTTCCCCGCCCGCCGCCCCCCGGCCAGCTGCTTCCCACCGACCGGGGAGAGCGCGCAGAGATCCTCGATCCCGACAAATGGGGCGTCGGACAGCTCCGTAGCCCGGTATGCCAACGGCCCCCAGAGCTCAATTTCGGCAGCGCTAATCCCCACACGCTCCCCGGCTCCCCGCCGCTGAACCGCATCGATCAGGGCCACCACCCGCCCGGCCGCCCGCCCGCGCTGCTCCGCCGAGTCCCGCCACCACAGCCGCACAAACCGCTCCTGGCCAAACTCGCGCGGGAAGGTGGCAACGCTCAGCGCCTGCGATGCCGTCCACGCCGCCGGGTCGCCCGCCAGCAGCCCCTCAAGCTCAGCCACGCGCCGCAACACCCCCTCGGCACCGATGGCCGCCAGGAAGGGCGAGGGCCGCGTCTCGCCGCCAGCCACCGCGTAGAGCCGGAGCCACTCCCGCGCCCGCGTGACCGCCACATACAGCAGCCGCCGCTCCTCCTCCATATCGTCCGCCCCGCTGAAAGGGATGTAGCCCGCGTTACAGTGCGGCACCAGCACCACCGACCACTCCAGCCCCTTCGCCCGATGGATCGTGCGGATATCTACCGCATCAGCGCGCGGCCCCACCTCAGCCCGCTCCGCCTCCAGCTGAGCCAGGTGCCCCCGCAGCTCGGCCAGCGTACCCTTCCCCCGCGCATACTGGATGAAGGACGCCACATTCGCCGCGTAGCCCGCGCCCGTCTCCGGGAAGCCGCTGTGCTCCATCAGAAAGCCCTGGTAGCCCAGGCGGTTATCCAGATCAGCCAGCATCCTATCGGCCGGCAGCCGCAGCTGCGCCTCAGACAGCCAGACCAAGAGCGCGGCCAGGTCGCCCAGGGCCGCATTCGTCCGCTCCGAGACCTTCTCGCCCATACGGGTAAGCGAGGTGCTAAGCGGCTGCCCCTGGCGCAGCACCGCATCCGCAACCTCCTGAAAGAGCTGGCGGGTCAGGTAGCGCTTAGGCCGGTTGTAGACGCTGCGCCAGCAGAGGGTCAGGCGCTCGCCATCCTCGGCGGAGAGCCGCCGACCCGCCCGCAGCGCCGCATCGTAGCCAGCCAGCTCGGCGTACTTGAGCAGGTCGGCGATCTCGCGCCGCCGGAAGAACGGCTCGTCGCCGGCAAGCTGGTAGGGGATGTGCGCCGCGATCAGCGCCTGCTCTAGCACCGGCGTCTGCGCATTCAGGCGCACCAGCACCGCGATCTGCGCGTAGCTGTGGCCCGCCGCCCGCGCCGCCGCGACATCCTCGGCGAGCTGGCTGGCCATCGCCGCCTCGTCCTTCGCCTCACGCAGCAGCGTGGCCCCGCCGAAGCCCCTAGTCGTCACCAGCGCCTTCGGGTGGCGCTCGCGGTTCTGCGCGATCACCCGGTTCGCCAGCACAATCTGCCCGGCCCGACAGCGGAAGTTATCGGTCATCTCATAGACATTGGCCCCGTAGCGCTGCGCGAAGCCCCGGAAGAAGGCCATCCTCGCCCCGCGAAACCCATAGATCGTCTGGTCGTCGTCGCCGATAGCCATATAGTTGCCGTGCGACGCCGCCAGCATATCGAGGATCTCGGACTGAGCCAAGTTCACATCCTGGAACTCATCCACCAGCAGCGCGTCATAGCTAGCCTGCCAGCGAGCGCGCAGCTCCGGGTGGCGGACAAGCAGCTCCCAGCCCAGCAGCAGCATATCGTCGAAGGTGATCCAGCCGCGCTCCTGGCGCACCTCCTCGTGGAGCGCATACATATCAAGATACCAGGGAAGATCGGGAGGAGCCTCGGCGAGCCCGGCCACCTTGCGCGCCTCAGGCGGCAGGCCAGCCACAGCCAGCTCGGGGTAGCGCAGGTTCCCCTTACACACACCGATATAGTTCAGCAGATCCTGCTCATCCATGCCATCGAGCTCATCGGAGGCCACCAGGCCACGCTTACGGGCCAGGTCGCGCGCCGCCCAGAGGATCTGGCGCTCCTCGCCGCCAGTCTTCAGCGCGCCCTCGGCCAGCCGAGGCATCCAGCCACCCTGCGCGGCCGAGCGCACGATCTTGAATCCCAGAGCGTGCAGAGTATAGCGGGCCACCGACCGACAGTGCGGCCAGCGCTCCATCGCCCGGCCGATATCGTCCACGGCGGCCTTATTGAATGAGCTGACCAGGATGCGCTGCGGGGCGAAGACGCCCTCGCGCACCAGGCGCTCCACCCGATGCACCATCGCCGTCGTCTTGCCGGCACCGGCCACGGCGAAGACCATGGCCGGGCCATGATCATGGTCTACAATCTGTCGCTGCTGGTCGGTAAGCTGGGTCATTATTTCCCCCCTGTGATGGGCCTATACTACTACAAGATGCACCGGCGCCGAGGGGTGAAGGGTTACGGCATTGCGGGCGCTTGCGCCCCGCGAGATCCTGGCCTTCGCGACGCGCTTCTACCAGCTGCGCCTCCCCGGCGATGACGAGGCCATCATCTCAGCCAACCTCCAGCACACGCCGGGAGGCGCGCCGCCCGAGATCATCTCGCTAGATAGCAAGCAGAACGAGATCGCCCATATCACCTACGTCGGCAATGCCCCACCCGCACTACGAGAGAGTTAGAATAGCAACATTGCAACAGCCACAGATCAATCATAGCTCCCCTTTTCGCATATGTGCATGCTATAATATCCTTCCTGGCCCGAGATTCGCCCTGGATCGATCAGTGACAGTGACCGACTGTGACCGACAGCTCACCCCATGAATATTCCTGAGCAGATCGGCAACTACACCCTCGACCGCGAGATCGGCAGCGGCGCATCGAGCCAGGTCTGGCTGGCGCACCATACCAAGATCCCCGAGCACAAGGTTGCCGTGAAGGTGCTGATGTCGCAGGATCGTGAGGCGATCCGCCGCTTCCAGCGCGAGGCAGGCATCGCCGCGCGCCTGCGTCACCCCAACATTGTCCAGCTCTACGACTACGGCTACACCCAGCCCTTCTTCTATACGCTGCTTGAACACATCGCCGGGGGTTCGCTGCGCCAGCTGATCGAGAAACAGGGCCGAATTCCACTCGACAGCGCCCTGAAGATCTTTCGCCAGATCGCAACAGCCCTCGACTACGCCCATAGCCTCGGGGTCGTCCACCGCGATGTGTCGCCGGGCAACATCCTGATCGAGCAAGGCAGCGAGCGCGCCCTGCTGACAGACTTCGGGATCGCGCGCGAGAACGGCCAGGAGATCACCATCTCCAACGCGATCATGGGCACCCCCGGATTCCTCTCGCCCGAACATATCCAGGGATCTCGCGCCGTTACGCACAGCTCCGACCTCTTCTCTCTTGGCGTTGTGCTCTACCACATGCTCAGCGCCCAGATGCCCTGGGACGAGTATCCCGGCCTGTCCGAGAACCCCGGCTTCAGCCCGCCCATGCCGCTGCGCCAGCGCGGCGGCGAGAACCTGCCCGGCGAGGTTGATCGGGTGCTCCTCACCATGCTTGCCATCGACCCGACCCGACGCTTCCCCTCGGCCCGCGCGGCCGTCGATGAGCTCGACCGGATCTTCACCCGCCACCGGATGACGACCCAGATCGTCCTCGGCACCATCCCGGTTGTCGCGCCGTCGCCAGGCACTATTCAGGCCAGCGGGGTCGCGCCAAACGACATTGAGACAACCCTCGGGCCAAGCCTCATCCGCGACCCAATCGACCGGGCGCATCGCCGCGCCGAGGATCTGCGCAACCCGATGCTGATCACGTCGCTGCTCGACACCTGGGCGAGCCAGCACCGGCTGCACCGCAAGCTGATCGGTCGCCTCTCGCGCCTGCACAAGGTGAGCAGCGCCAACGTCTACTTCTACCACCTGCACTTGCTCTATGAGCAGCGCAGCCCCGCCGAGGATGACGAGGAGCCCGATCACCAGGCCCAGCCCTTCGCCCTGACCCCCGAGATCGACCGCTGGAAGATCGACCTGCCCGCCGTCACTGACTTCACCGAGCACCCCGGCGACCGAGTCACTTTGCCGGGTACGACTCGCATCGTGTCGTGCCGCCCATGCGATGGCCGCGGCCTAACGCCCTGCCCGCACTGCCACGGCAAGCAGCGTATCCTCGTCTCACGCCAGGTATCTGCCCCGCCAGCTAGTGCCAGCGCCGCCACGGCAGCCGCAACCTTCCAAGACGAATCAGTGGGCGGAATACGCTCCGGCGGCGGAAAATCGCGCAGCAGCACCGCGCAGGTGGACGAGCCGCCGACTTCGGCCCCACCACCACCCGCGCCGCGCACCGAGCAGGTGCTCGTGCCATGCCCCGAGTGCGAGGGCCGTGGCGGAATAACCTGCGCCCGCTGCGAGGGCGTCGGGCGTCTCGTCCAGCGCAAGGCATTTCGCTGGCACCGCGAGACCGATCTCCTCCGCACGCAGGACGACCGCCTGGCCCTTGATGAAGATTGGCTCCAGCGCACATGCAAGGCCGAGGTGATCTACACCGAGCGCCAGGCCGGCGGGTTCCGCCCCGAGTGGTCGGCGATCAGCACCCTCGCCCCAACCCTCGCCCAGGCCCAGCAACGCACTGACGCCGACACGCGGATTGTGCTCAGCGAGCTGACGATCAGCTTCATCCCAGTCACCGATATTCTCTTTGACCTCGGCAAGCCCGGCGACGATGGCCTCTATAAGCTTACAATCTACGGATTCGAGAACATCATCCCCGCCGACTGGCGATTCTTGAACTGGGAGCGCGTGATCACGATCTCGCTCGTTACGTTCTTCACCCTCGCCTCCGCCATTATGGCCTACTTCGCCTTTTTCTATGGGAGGTAGGTCGATAGTACCACCATGTAGGGAGTGCAAATATCACACCTATTGTGTACAATAGCACCCATACTGAATGCAAATTCAGCCCACAAAAATAATGGCACCTCACATCAACTGGCCAGGTCACCCTCTCTACTAGTACCCACCGTTATGAGAGAGAGATGAGTAAGGGAAGAATGGCCTATTGAGACACCGATCAGCAACCGGTATTGTAAGGGGGAGCACAGCGACAGCCGTGATGGTTCTGTGCGCGATCTCCACGTGAGCCTCCTACAAGTGTGGATTGCGCCTTGATACCCTGTGGCTCGCGTGCCCGACTCGCACTATTTTTAGCACACGTCGTGGCGTACCCAAGGAGCGGCCCTTATGGATCACCTTCGCACATCCCGTCGGCGGCTACGTGACACATTGAATCTGCACAAGCCCCGCGTCCAAATCGCCATCGCTGCTATGCTTGTTCTGGCTCTCCTTGGGGTTGGCACACAGATTATCCTAGCGGATCCTATCGTCACTGTGACCCTCACCCCCTCAAATCCCATTGTCGAGGGCGATACCGGTTCTACCGTTATCAACTATAGCGTCAAGCTCTCACAGGCGGTCGGATCAGGGCAGGAGATCGTGATCCAGATGAGCACGCTGTCTATACTCGGTGATCCTCATCCGGCGACAGAGGGCACCGACTACAGCGCCACCCAAACCGACCTGACCTTTAAGCCCGGCGAGACCGAGAAGTTCTTCCCGGTGACGATCTACGGCGACACTGAGGACGAGTTGCAGGAGGGCTTTATCGTCCGCGCACATATCGTCTCCTCAACGGTCAGCACAATTATCCCAGCCGTTGGCTCTAACGTCGATACCTTCGCGGTTATTATTGATGATGATAACCCGACGGTAGACTCGATCTCTGATCCGACAGCGTTTGAGAACGACGGCACGATCGACTTTGTCGTTACGCTGGATGTTATCAGCACCCTCGAAGACATCAGCATCGCCTACCAGACTGTTAATGGCACGGCGGAAAGCGGCATCGACTTTACCGGCACGACAACCGGAACGCTGCTGATCTCGACCAACCATATCTCCGGCACGATCAAGATCCCGCTCATTGATGATCTCGTCGATGAGAGCGATGAGACATTTACGCTGGAACTGCTGCCGGACTCTTCCACCAGCGTGAAGAAACCCTTCACAGACACTACCGCCACCGGCACGATCAAAGATGATAATGACCCGCCGACCGCAGTAGACGATGGCTACTCCACAAACGAGGACACCTCGCTCACAGTGCTTGCTGCCTCTGGCGTGCTGGCGAATGACACCGACCCTGAGCTCAATCCGCTTACAGCCGTCCTGGGCACCGGGCCGACGAATGGAGATCTCACACTCAGCCTCGATGGCTCGTTTATCTATACTCCAACCCTCAACTTCAACGGCAATGATAGCTTCACCTACCGGGCGAACGATGGTAAACTGAACTCGACTCTGGCCGCCACGGTGACTCTGACCGTGACAGCGGTCAACGACGCGCCCAGCTTCACCGCCGGGCCTGATGTCACCGTGAACGAGGACTCGCTGGCTTACGGGCCAACCGCCTGGGCCACCGCCGTCTTGGCTGGCCCGACCAACGAGGCAGGCCAGACCCTCACCTTCACCGTCACCAACACCAACACCGCCCTCTTCAGCGTCCAGCCCAGCCTCAGCGCTGCCGGTGCGCTGAGCTTCACCCCCGCCGCCGACGCCTTCGGCAGCGCCATTGTCAGCGTCACCCTCAAGGACGATGGCGGCACCGCCAA
>RYFE02000027.1 GCA_004138175.2 Chloroflexales bacterium ZM16-3
GGTGATTGGAATGAGGAATTAGATGCGATGGCCCTGCAAGTGGGACCCATTTGCAGCATATTTTGATCATGATAGCTATCAATTCAGGCTGAGGGAAGCGGAAATGCCTGTTTCCTGATCTTGATTGTTTCTATTTGAGTGTTTGATTGGGATGAAAAACTAATCGCACTATTTGGCACTCTCAAGGAACACAGGTATATTTTTTAAGTCCTCGTCGAAAGTTAGTAGTTCGCGATACATCCAGCCTTCTGCGTCCTGTGTGCGCACCATGACCCAGGTGCTGTCTTCATTTTTACCTAGTATAGCCACTTCAGAGCCCAGTTTGTATACGCCAAGAACAGAAGCATTCTGGCTTGGATTTGAGCGCAAGTTAACATTATACAGCAAGCGAGCAGAAAAATTATGCAACAAAGCGACGGTAGGTGTAACTTCGGAAGTTCTAGCAAGAGTTGGTGCGATTATTTGTGACTGCACCGTCGCCTGTGGTGTGGTATTAGATTTCCGAGAGGATTGTGATCCCGCTACTGCCATCATAATGAATAGTATCACGGCCAGCAACCACCAAAGGGCGGTCACCCCAGTACTATCAGATGTCTGCTGTATAGGGGTATGTCGGAATAGTTTTTCAGGGGTGTGAAGATAAAGTGGAGAATCCTGACGCTTCACTGTGGGAAATGGTTTTGCAGCATGTGGTGGTAGGGTTTGTACACCAGTGGTAATAGGGTGGGATTCTACCGATGACTGGCCTTTCTCGGCAAGAACTGTAACCTCCTGGCTCTCGTTGTCAGCATACACAAGTAACTGGTTATAGAAAGCATCACCCTGGGCTCCCGCAATGTGTACTGTGATAGATGTCTTCCCGGTACCAAACTGGCGAGGTGTCACTGTCAGTTCGGGAACTCTGCTCTCAATGCTACCTGGTCCACCGGTAACGGTTAGCAAGCCACTAGCGGTACCATCTTTCGCGAGTTGAAGGTATAGAATTCCCGGCGATACTTTTAGGTTACGAGGAGTTGATGCCTGGTCAGCGATGTGGGCAACAGCAAGCTGTACTTGGGCCTCACTCAGTCCGCGATTGAAGAGTACGTGAATGGTCAGCGCTCGTTGATCAGAGCTCGGATCATCCTTTAGGCTAGTGAGGGTCTTAACCCAGCGTACAAGCTCGGCTTCTAGGTTTGCCCCTGCAGGTAGATCTACGCTCTCCAGCAGTGCCCTAAGTGAGGCCGGCCTAAGCTGAACTTCTTTTTTGACGAGATCCGCGATACTCGGTAGGAGGGAGGCGAGCGCATCTACTTCGCTAGAGGGCAATCGTGAACTCTTCATGGCGTCCTCGGTGGTTCTTGGTACGATCGCGGCGCTACCCTATATCGATCACCCGCAACAATCGCTTTTCTGACCCAAAGCTCAGGCGCGTGTTTAGCTGAAGCACGACATAGTCGTTACGTCCGACTGGGCGAACCTGGTCACTAAGCTGTTGCCAAATATGCTGGCTGGTGTTGTATAGCCTGTAAACTCCATCAACCCAGCGTACTTCACCGACTATCGGGGTTTGTGCTTGTTTGCGGCTGAATGGCGGTAATGTGCCGCGCTCGATAAGATCACTGAAGATTGGTAGCCCGTGGTAGAGTGCAACGGGACGTACACTTACAAAGTTACCGCGTGCGCGCTCCTCCATAAGCTCGATGGTGATCGGATGTGGCGTGCGTACCGACTGCCCGCAGAAGGGGCACTGGCGCCGTCCGGAGGGTTTCATCCAGTAGGGATAGAAGAAGGATTGACGGCAGCCGTGACATGCAATCGCCAAATCATATGCCTCTGCAATCGCTTGCTCCCACTGTAGTGCTTCGGGACGCTCTTCAGGCTGATGTAGGCCCGCAATCAAGGCCTGCTCTGTGAGGTACTGAAGCTTTGGGGTGAGCGTGCGGTATGACAGGGCGCCTCTCTGATACAATGGGCGCCCAACTTCTGGTAGCCAATTGCTTCTATTCTGTACATGCTCACTGAAGCAAGCATACTCACCATAGCTCAGACGGTCGTCATTTGCCTCGTCGTTTGGGTCGTGCGTTCGTACAGAGAGCATGACATTCCGAAACAGCAGCGTCCAGAGGATCAGCACTGCAAGGCTATGGCGGTCGGAGAGGTGGCTTGGCTGCGCCTTACCCATTACCACTTCGGGCGCGATAAAGCCGGGCATACCCTGAACTTGTGGTGGTAGGAAACCGCGGACCACAAGGCCGTCGAGATCGATAAGCACGACATCGCCGGTAGCTAGGCTTGCAAGAAGGTTGCGTGGGTGTATGTCAGCGTGGGCCATACCCTTTCCATGAATGGCACGGACTGCCGCTGCAGAGCCGCGAGCGATCTTGACGTAGTCAAGCCAGCTACGCTCCTGTTTGAACTGCTGTAGTGCGTCTCGAGCGCTATGAATCAGTTTGTACAGGGGAGCATGTGTGGTGTTGTCTACCAGCCGTGTTACAACGCCGACTGCTGGGTTACCGTCAAATTGTTGCACTATACCCAAGGGCCAGGCGAGAAATCGCGCGTCAGCACCCAGGCTTCGACCGAGATCAATGATTTGATGGAGGTGCCGCTGTTTGTCCGGCGATGGCTTGCGGTAGATCTTTACAACATATTTTCTGTCGACTGAAAAATAGACTGAACCCTCTCCACCTCGGAACACAATGTCTCCAACTATGAGTCGCTCGGGAAGGTTAGCGTTGCCCGGTGTGAGTATTGCGGTTGGCATTGTCGGGTTCCTGTCGAATGATGGCGACCAGCGTGCGATCGTCCCAATTACCCTGCGACTGAAAGGTGGCTAACCAGCGCAACATACCCGCTGCTCCCTGCGCAGGGCTTTTTGCCTGTTGAAGGTTGCGATGGATTGCACTCACTCTCTGGGCTAACTCCTGCTCGGCATTGGCAGCATAGAGCAGATCCGATGAAACACCATCAGTCATCAGGAAGAGTCCACGACACCTGGCTCCTACCCCGAGAGGTTGTACGGCCAGATATTTCGTATAGTTTAGTGCAGTGATAGTATGAGTTGCCTGTGGATCCTCCGCATTGCTGTCGATCAGCGGCGGCCACGCTTCTTTCTCTCCATCCCACACGATGATTGCGCCGTCGCCCACCTGTCCGATTGCGCCCTGGCCAGTCTCAAGGTTAACTAGTGCTACCAGCGCAGTGCAACTAAGGTTTGACGCATCCGCTTTGAAATGATCGCGAGCGTATGCTTGCAGCCCACGGTGGGTCAGATCAAAGGCTTTGCGGATGATCGCCTCGCAATCATTGCCGGAGATGTTGGACTTGGAGGGTACTGCAACGTGATTGCGGTGCCATGCGATCGATCCGCTGGTGCGGTGTACCTCTTCGAACGTAGCATTGCTCTCGTGCATTTCCAAGTGCCTAGCGGAATTAGCAGATAGTGTGTCGAGGGTCGCGATCATCTGCGCGACTAGTTCCCGGCGTACCTGTAGTGGGTGATCTACCACTTGGCTAAGAGCTAGTTTGGGATCCTCCACTGGCTCCGATCGGGTTGCCTTCTCATGTGGCAACAAGGCAACGAGAAGTTTCAGTATCTGGGCTGTCAGTGACTCGACGGCATAGGTTGCACCATAACGCGAGAGCGGTCTGCTACCGACGCCATCAGCGACAGCGACGGCAACCCATGCGTCGTACGAACGAATCATAAAGGCGTCATCGCGCGGCAGTTGTTTATGAAGGTGTAGTTGTCCAACAGCGCTAGCTCCTATGATGAGATGGCCTGAGAGGGCGCTGTAGCCCATGATCCAGTCGGGATGAGTGTCTACAGGCGGCCTAAGAGCGCGATCACCGATGTGGATATTCATAGCGCCCTCACGGGATGCGAATGAGATCGGGCGAGTACGCAACATCAGCCTGTGGATCGACAGGGTTGCTACCGACCTGCACGGTGTTGATAATGCTTTGCGTTACATAGTCGAACAGCGCGGCGAATGACTCTGCACGATCTAGGATGCGGAAAGCATAGATTGGTGCCGACTGTTGTCCAGACCGCGGCTGTGTGAAGGCGATCGCCTTGAGGGTGTCGTTGTCAGCATCGTCAGTACCGGCTGCGACGATTAGCTGGGGTTTGATCGTGCCATGTGGTCGTCTGACAAGAGCATCTCGCACCGGCATCCAGAGCTGGTTCGTCCGTGCACCACGCTCATCAGTCGGCTGGCCGTCGGTTAACACGAACACAATCGGTCGCCAATCGCCCTTCTGGCCACCAAGAACCGGCCGGAGTACATGGCTGTCGATCGATGTAGTCAATTGTGTAAAGCCAAGGTCGAGCCTGGTCACCCCCTGAGCGGTGAGCTTAATCGTAGGAAATTGCGTGATTGGCACGAGACCATCGGTCAGCATACGGGCATCGCTCGCGAATGTAATGACGGCAATATGGGCGACATCACGTGCAAAGGGGTCTTCAGATACCTCCCGCTTGAGCCGCTCGATACCACGCTGTATAGACTCGATCTTGGATCCCTTCATACTGCTCGAACTATCAAGCATAAGGTAGATCGGCAGGCGTCGCTGACCACTTGAGGGCATTACCTCGGCCCAATTGGGTGCGTTCGATTGATTCGTCATAGTTGCTCCCTTATCACGCTAAGATCACTCTTTCCAATCTGTTAGGTTGAGTACCTCTTCACGAACGAGATATGCAAGCATAGTCTCCACTAGAGCTTCGATCTGATCGAGGTCGGCATTCACCCAGAGGTGGGCATGCTTGTGGCGCAGCTGACGCATAATCTCCCAATGGGATATGCCGGTGCTCCGGCACTGGTCAATAATGAGTGCAGCCTGATATAGCAGACGGCGGATCTGATCGGTGTTGAGGCGCGCCTCTTGGGTGTTGGAAGTGATCTCCTTCTCAAACTGAATGATTGCCTGCTTAAGGCGGGCGAGCTCGGCATGGCGCTTGAGCTGAGGCCTGTCGAGTAGCAACTCGTTCCCCTCTGGTGCTAGGCCTGAAAGGTGATGACGCAGAGCGCCAACCTCACCGCAACAGAGCAATTCTAGTGCATCAAGCAAATTTATTATTCGTGCATCTTTACTCCAGCGGCTGGGCAGATCAATGAATGCAGCACTAAGCTGTCTGGGGACATCATTCCACTGTGGTGGGAACGCCACAGCATGGGTGTGTTTATCCAGCCACTCGTGGTTAGAGGGATTCAGACACCACGTATCGTAGGCCCCCCGATCGATCGCTATGATAAGACGGACAGCGCTGTTGGGCTGAAGCAACTGAGGGATTCGCCGCAACTGTGTGAGGCTATTCACATTGTCGATCAAGATCACGACACGTCGTGGGAGTCCAGCGCTGTGCATGAGATCGACAAATAGGTGATGCTCACTATAGGGTGTCCTATAGGCAAATTGTACTAGGAGTTGCATAAGCCAATCAGCACTACTTGGACGTATCTGATGGATGCATTCGGGCAGGCTATTATTCAGGTACGTGCGGCAGAGTTGGTTGAGCCGACTCGTATATTTGGGAGGCAGCCTATTTGCAGTCGAGGACCTCTTCCACTGTGTCTCAAGGAGCTTCATGTGAATCTCATCCAATTCGGCGAGATCGTTAGACTGCATCGGAATTCGCTGGCTCAGTTCACGAATCACCCGCGTGTACGCCTGTGATGGGCTGATATCACGATTGGTGAGTTGTTCAAGATCGTCGATTTCTACTCGCACCGGCCCTATATAGCCACGAGTCTCGACGCTAGTATATTCGTCATCGAATGTGATGTTCTGAGAACTGGCTACAAAGCTCGCCTTACGCAGATTCTGGTATTGCTGATAGAGCTGATCGTATACAGGTCTGCCTTCGATCTGGAGGCGCCACTTTTGAGAATCGAACCAGAAGTCGTGCTCTTGGTCAAAGCCCAATCTGACTTTAATATACACGACACTCGTACCATAATCGGCTTTGCATGCCATATCTCGACTTACCTGTCGCGTCGCCCAGTCTGCGAGATATGATCCACCCACATTCCCATAGCCGTAGATTAGCAGGGGGCGGCTGCCGCCGACGGGAAGATCATCGGTAATGTAGTCCTGTATCAGGCGTGCTTGATCTTGATAGAAGATAGGATCTACATCGCCATGCCAGGCCTGGCTGTTTAGGGCAAGTTTCAGCGGGCGGCTAGGGGTAGGCACATCCCGGACGGTGTAACACGCACCGATATCGATACCAGTGAGAACCATTTCCAGTCGCTCGGCCAATGTGTTGCGACTCGCACCCGAAAGCCGAATGACGCGGTCAGCTAAATCGTACTGATCGATCGTGCGCAGCCATCCCTCCACAGCCTCCAGCTGTATCCAGTTCGAAACCTCTTGGGGCTGCTCGCGACAAAGCAGTAGAAGCTCTTCTACCGAGTGTATTTCGGAACCATACATCAGGCGTAGAGCCGGCGGCTGTGGTGCGTGCCACTCAGCAAAAAGATCGACCTCACAGTGGCCGCTAGGCCCCATTATTTCTATAGAGCCATGTAGAATTATACCTGAATTTTGACCTGATAATGATACTATTAATACAGTTTCTTGCGCGTCTAAATCTTCAGCGGCCAGCGTCACCCCGACGAGGTCGCAATTCCAGCCCGTTATAGAGCCAAATACGGTAAGGCGCAGTACTGTGGGCTGCCCTGCACTGAGGTGCGGTGCAGAGAGATGCAATGGCTCGACTGTAAGTCTAACATTATTATTTGGCGGCTTGACGATTTGGATAGCAAGTCGGGCTGAGGCTTCAGGAAGCTGGAGTTCCATGAGTTTGCATAGGGCAATCTCTGTCTGTGCCAAGTCATAGGTAGTGTGTACATCTGCAAGAACGCCAGCAATTTGGGCGAGAAGCCCTAACGCGGTAGCGCTAAGTGTAGCTTGCGGGTCAAGCAATCGCTGTATTTCTGTCTCCGAGAGTGCCCCACGCCGCTGAATGGCCACAGCCAAGGGTTTGAGATAATCGAGGATGCTCGTTAGATCGAGGTGGGGCACGTCTGGATCGGCTGTATCTGATGGCACAGGCTTCTTAGTGCGGGAGGGCATCGAGAATAGCGGGCCGATTCTGGAACTACGATAGAAGACCATCTGGTGCCACGAGGCGCTTTCCCACATTGTACGGCGGCTGGCAGCGACGGCCTCCTCAATGGTCTTACCATTAGATAGTGAGCGTAAGAGACTGCGAATAGGTGGCTGCGCCTCTACAATAGGAGGCTTCCCCTGAAAAGCAATAACTGCTGGAATACCAGCATTGGCAAGCTGCGAGCCAAGCGTCATCCCAGCCTCTGCAGGGTATGGGTCTAACTGACCAGCGCTCTCGCAAGCAACGAGAATAACGATCTTGGGTGGATGGGGCGCACCGGCAATCACATGTGTTATATCTTGTGCATTGATCCAGTGTGGCGCGCCATCTTTGTCCTCGAGACAGAGTGATGCCTGACCATTTCGTTCCTGTCCATGGGCAACGATATAGAGGATTGTAGACTTTTGGCGCAGACGATTGGTAATAACTGCGAGCGAAGCATGACTATTGAGATCATTGTCGCCATCTTCATAGGCGATGATCTCTAGGTCGATATTATGGAAGGATTCCTTTACTCTACGCACTTCTCCATATATATCAATATGCGCGAGATTGTACCGATTGTTTCTGTCTTTCGGGCTAGAGATGACAACTAATGCACGATGATGACGATCCTTGCCAGAACTATTTTTGTGTAGGTTGTCGCTCTTAACGACGCGGATAATCGAGACTCGCTCATCGACCGCAAGCGGATTGGTACCATAGCTAACACTGCTTTGTTCAGGGAAAGTAATCGTCTCCCATTGTACTCTATGGAGTAATCCAGGCGTGGTATCAATATGAATCAGTAAGCAGAAATGAGCTCCTTTGACCTGAGCACTAGTATATGCCTTATCCCAGGCAGAGCGCAGTTTTGTGTTGCCAAAAATAGCTTGGGATAAAACACGACCATATTCGATGGGGACTGACTGCACGGCCAGAAGATCTTGATGCGAAATGATAACTTGCTCATTCGTAGCCAAGCGACGCCCCTCATAACCCGGCGACTCATAGTAATCTGCCGTGATGTCGTATATATCGCCCTCACGGGCTACGATGGTCAATTTAAGCTCGACAGCAGGTGGTGTCATGAGAACAATGTTTTTTTGCTAGTGCGTATGAATGGCTGATGTATTATACAATCGCTTTGTTACCTGATACGGCCTCGCCCGCATCGATGATCGCCTTACCCCGGCAGGAGCCGCAGATACTCACCCTCGATCATACGCTGGAAGTAGCTGACGACGGTCAGGGCCATGCTGCGGTCGCGCAGCAGGACGCCCATCTCGATGTTGCGCGCGCTAGCCGCCTCGGTCAGGTTGGCCGAGGTGATGAAGAGCGCCTCGTCATCGACGACCACGGCCTTGGCGTGGAGCACGGCCTTACCGGACTCGCCGATCTCCAGCGCGCGTGGGTCATAGTAGACCCGTGGCCGGCGCTGGCCGGGCCAGCCCTTGCTCCAGAACGTGTGCGCGAAGGCACTGACCAGGTGCTCGCTCTTGGTGGTGTCGTCCCATGTGCGCTGGATGTTGATCAGGATGTTGACCGTCAGCTCGGGGCGCTGTCCCATGCGCTTCGCCAGGGTGTCGAAGACCTTCGGCCCGTTGTGGTAGACGAAGCTGCTCAGCCAGACGCTGCGCTCGGCTGCGCCGAGCAGTTCGTCGTAGACCTGGCGGGTGTCGCGCGCGAAGATGCCATCCACCTTCAGGCCCGAGAGGACAAGATCGGGTTTGCGCTGGCGGGCGACGACCCGGTCGATGGCCCGCAGCGCTGCTGCCGCCCCGCGCGGGCTCATGCCGAGTGCGTGCAGTTCGTGGAGGGCGCTGGCCAGCGCCTCGGCGTTCTCGACGCGGCCGAGGGTAGCGTGCATGCCGGTGACGCTTGGCGTGAGAGTCAGGTAGCCGCTTTCCAGCGCCGCGATCAGCTTCGCGCGGGTGTCGGATGGCAGGTCGAGCAGGAGGTCGTTCATAGGGTGGCCACGCCGGGTGTTGCGTCCGTAAAGAAGGCGGCGTCCTCCAGGCCGAGCACCGGGACGACCAGCGCCCGATCGAGGTAGTCGTTGCGCATCTCGCAGGAGGACTCGCCGACCAGCGCGCAGCCGTGGCATGCCGCGCCGAGCAGCCAGCGCCCCTCCAGCGCGTCGTCGGCGGTGTGCTGCGCGCAGATTGGGTCGTTTGAGCAGAGCATCGCGGTGCGCAGGGCGTGGTCGAGATGGTCTTCGATCCCGCGCGCCTGCTGCACCAGGCCGCCGAGCGTGCCGCCCGAGTCGGGGCTGCCGGTGTAGAGCAGGATGCCGTAGCGCTGCCCCTCCTTGTCGGCGTAGATGCGCTCGCGGATCGCGCTCATCGGGTAGCCACAGCGCAGGGCCAGCGACTGGAGCAGCAGGTGCGAGAGGGTGTGCAGCAGGATGTAGGGGCCGCCGGGGAAGGTGTGCTGCACCTTGCGCTTCGCCTGCCACTGGTCGTGGCCGGCGCTGAGGGCAGTGATGCGCGCTTTCACCTTTTCCCGCGCCAGCCACACATCCACGGCCTGCGCCCGCAGCTGGATGAAGATGCCCTCGCCGCGATTCTCGACCGCCGGGAACCAGCTCGGCTCGCGCGCGATCTCGGCGCGCTCCACGTCATGGTCGTACTCGCCGTTGATGTCGGCCGTGATCGCCTCGAAGCGGGTGAAGCCAACCAGCGCCATGACTTCGCGCAGGCGGTGCAGCTGGTAGACCGCCGCGATGCCCGCGCTAACCTCGCTGTGCCGCCAGACTGCATCGGGCAGGCGGCGGGCGTGGAAGTTCTCGTTCAGCGGCACGTCGTCGCCGTAGCCCTGTGGCGCGGCCAGGATGGCGTCCAGTTCGACATGCTTGAGCGGCTTCTCCGCTGCCACCACGCCGCTCTTCTTGCGGGCGATGGCGGCCAACACATCGTCATCGCTGAACGGATCCAGGCGACCGGCAACCGCTGGATGGCTTTTCATCGCCGTGAGAACCGCGACGTTCTCGACGACCAGGAGATAATTCCATAGCTCCTGCACCACCGTGTCGATCGTACTGTCGCGCTCCGGTAGCGAGAGGACGGTCAGCACCTGCGGGAAGTAGGCGTTGGATGCGGTGCGGATCAGCAGGCGGGCCTGCTCGGTGCAGGCTTCATTGCTGTTGGGGCCAAGCCAGGGTCGCCGTCCGCTACAGTAGCCCAGCGGCTTCAGGGTGCGGTCGGAGGCGTCGATCATGCTGCGCTGCTTGCCGCACTCGCAGCGCACCACCAGGTCGCCCAGGTCGCCGCTGGTGCCGCGCTCGTCGAGCCAGAGCTGGCGGTTACAGGGCGTGCTGCCGTGGACGAAGAAGCGCCAGTTGAGGTCGTCGATGTGGCCGTGCGAGCAGGCGGCCACGAAGCGCGTGGCGACCACGGGCAGGCCCGCGAAGCGGCCTTTGGTGAGCGCGATGCGCTTGACGAGGCGCCGTGAGCGGTTGCGCTCGCCGGGCTTGAACTCCTCCTGAACGACGAACCACTCGGGGAAGCGGTAGACGCCGATCCCGATCGGTGCCGCGCCTGGGGTGTCGTCGGACGCGGGCGGCGCGTAGAGCTTCGGCAGCACCACGCCGGTCATGCGCTGGATCGTGCGCGACAGACGCGGCTCGACGATTTCCTCAAGTTTGCTGGTGTGCGGCCAGGCGTCCAGCCCGCCGATGATCGCCGAATGGCGCGGCAGGTCGAACAGCGCGCCCGGCCCGTAGGTGGTGAGGAGCTGGCCGCGCCGGAGCTGGCCGTGGGCTTTGGTCATCTTACTCCTCCACCGGCTGGTTGTTGGCGTCGCGCAGGTACAGGTTCACGTCAGGCTCGACATCGCGCAGCGACCGGCTGGCGCGAAATTTACGGTGGTGTTCTGATTCGAACCCTTTGTCGAGGGTGTCACGCAGCAGCGGTTTGGCGGTGCTCTTCCCCTCGTACTGCTGGTATTGCACCGCCACGGGGGCCTGGATGTACGCGTCAACCACAGTCTGCCAGGAGTCGAGCAGGTCGACGATACGGTTCTGCACGGCGCGCAGGCGCTCGGCGCGCTCGTCGGCGGCGAAGTCTTGCTGGCTGACGCGCTCACGGAACACGCCGATGAGATACTGCTCCAGCGCTGTCCGCACCTGGGCAATCTGCTCCACCCCACCGGGCGGGCTGAGCTTTGGCTCGTGGTGGCGGGCGAGGGCCACCAGCGCGCCAGCGAAGCCACGATCCAGCGCACGCGCCGAGAAGGGTGTGACGCTGGTGGCCTCCACCGCGCGGTAGAAGGTCTCGTGGTAGTGGCGGAAGCGCTCGTAGTGCGAGCGGTCGCGCGGCTTGTGGACGTTGAGCAGGGTGACGACTAGCCCCGGTCGTTGGTCGTCGCGGCCGACGCGGCTGGTGGCCTGGATGTACTCGGCGGTGAGCATGGGCTGGCCGACGACGACCATCAGGCCGAGGCGCTGGATGTCGAGGCCGACCGAGATCATGTTGGTGGCCAGGGCGCAGTCGACGCGGTCATCGACGTTATGGAAGGGCGACTCCAGCCGGCGGCGGGCCTCGGCGACCTGGTCGGTGGAGACCCGTGAGGTGAGTTCCAGCACGGCGCTGAAACGATTGCGGTCGGCGAAGAGGCCGCTGGCCTCGCCGACGCGCTTGCGCGCGCCGTAGCCCTTGACGGTGTTCTGTACCTCTTCTTCCAGGATGCGCCGCGCGCCGCCCAGCTCGCGCAGGTTGTTGAAGTAGCCGAGCACGGTCATGTACGGGTCGACCGGGTTGGCTTTGTTGCCCTCGCCGCCGGCGTCGTGGTAGGCCCGCTGCGCCGCCGCCATGAGCGCCAGCCAGGCTTTGCGCATCACGACCTTCGGGCTGCGGCCCTGCGCGGCGATGCCAACGTACTGGCGGGCGGGTGTCTCGCTGCGCGGTGCGGTGCGGGCGAAGAAGGAGTCGCGGCGATCTGGGCCGGGCGGTGGGAAGATATGCGTCAGAGGGCGGCCAAAGAGGGCCTGGATCTGTTCCTGGGCGCGGCGCACCGTGGCGGTCGAGGCGATGATCTTGGGGCGCACGGGTTTGCCGTCGATCTCGCGGGTGCAGAGCGCGTCGATGGCGGTCTCGTAGAGGCCGGCCATGGTGCCGAGCGGGCCGGAGATCAGGTGCAGCTCGTCCTGGATGATCAGGTCGGGCGGGGCGAGCGGCTGGCTGAGCAGCTGGCCGCGCTTGGGCTCGGACGCGGCGTAGAAGCCGGTGGCGTCGTGGCGATCCGCGCCGCCGAGCAGCGCGCCGCTGGCGCCCATCCAGGGCAGCGCGGCGAACTTATCGATGGTGGCGATCAGGAAGGCCGGCAGGCGGCGGTAAATCGTCTCATCGACCGCAATGATCGGCAGTGGGCGGTTGCGGCTGAAGTCACACGCGAAGTTGCTACAGACGATGCGCAGCTCGCTCGGCGCGTCGGCGTTGGGCAGCAGGCTGAACGAGGCGGGCGTGAAGCGCGTGTTGCACCATGGGCAGCTCTCCAGCGGAATCGGTGAGGGGTTGCCCTTGGGGTTGTTTTTGAAGCGGATCACCCGCGCGCGGGCCGTGTCCGGGCTCTTGTTCTTCTTCTCGCCCATGCTGTTGGGCGTGGCACCTTTGCCGACCCAGAGGCCGATCTCGAAGGGCCATGTGCCGTAGCGCTCGGGTGCCTGCGCGCGCTCAAGCTCCAGTGCGCAGATCAGGCTGGTCGCGCGGGCCAGCTGGTCGAGCGTCAGTAGGCGCAGCGTGTAGCGCATGATCACGCTGACGCCGGCGCCGGCCTTCCCGGCGTCGCCGGGGCAGCGGATGCGGCGCAGGACGATGGCGAAGGCGGCCAGCCCCAGGTAGGCCTCGGTCTTGCCGCCGCCGGTGGGGAAGAAGAGCAGGTCGACGCTACTGCGATCCTGGTCGCGCGGGTCGGCCAGGCCGGGCAGGTTGAGCAGGATGAAGGCCAGCTGAAAGGCCCGCCAGCGCGGGTGTGCGATGCCGTTGCGCGTGCGCAGGGCGCGGGCGACCGCGCGGTTGGCGGCGCGGAAGGCGTCGAGCGCGTCGGGCGACTGGACGAGCAGGTCGATGCCGCGCCCGATGCGCTGCGCGGCGATCTCGGCGTGGGTGACCAGGGTCTCGGCGGTCTCGCGCCGCGTGCCCTGGAGCTGCGCCGAGGCAGCCAACTGCCCGCCGAGCCAGTCGCGGTAGGTGGCGACCAGCGGGCGCAGCGCGGCTTCGACCGCCACGCCGTCCGCCAGCGCGCCCAGCGTATCCATGCCCAGCTCGACCCCCGGCACATCGACGGTGACGGTCTTCTCGACCGCGGCGCTGGGGATCCAGGCCGTGCAGAGGTGCCGACAGGCGCCGTTGATCAGCTCCCAGTCGGCGGAGACGCCGTGGCCGACGGCGTACTCGGGGATGCCGGCGTAGTGCAGGTCGGCCACCATGCCGTCCCACTCCTCGGCCTGCGCGCCGCTCAGGTTGGGCCGGGGCACGAAGGGGACGGCGCTCTGGACCTCGATCTCGGCCTGGAAGGCGTAGGCCGGGTCGGGCGGGTCCTCAGCCGGCGTGCGGTGGTTGACCAGGTAGACCGAGACCGAGCGCGTGCCAGGGGGCAGCGGGAGATTGCGCCCGTGGATGCGGATCGGGCGCTCGATCACCTGATACTGGAGGCCATCGGAGTCGGGGACGTTCTTTGCCACCTGCGGCCCGCCGGTCAGCGTCAGCATCACCCGCTTCTCGCGCTGGGTGCGCTGCCAGACCTGCGCCTGCGCCTCGCGCGATCCATCAGCCGGAGTGCGCTGCTCGGCAATGGGCAATCCACCATCGGCTATCGGCAATGGCTCAAGCCGGTAGTCGCCCCAGCGCAGCGTGACCGCTAGCTCCTGGGCCTCGGCGGGTACCAGGAAGGTCAGGCCAATGGACGAGGGGAAGAAGCCCTTCTTGGCCGCGCGGCGGTCCTCGTTGGCCTCCTGGTCAAGGCCAGTCTGCTCGGCGACCTCCTCTGGCTCATCGTCCTCGTCGGGGTCGCTGCTCTTGTCGGCGGGCGTGCCGGAGGGGATGAGGAAGCCGGTCAGGTACCAGCTGGCAGGCCCTGGTTTGTTGGGGAGCTGCTCGGCGGCTAGGGCGTGTCCGGCCGATGGGCCGACCAGGTCGAGCTTCAGGGCCTCGACCAGCTGCGCGCGGGCGGCGAGGGTTGGCGCGGCGAGATCAGTTGTAGAGGTGGTCGTCATAGATGGTATGCGTTCTGCTGAGCACTTGATTTCGTGGATGCGTGACCGTTCGGCCTGACACCTGACACCTGACACCTGATCTCACCTAAGCAGCTTCAGGAAGTACACACCGCCCCCGGTTCCCCCGGCGACCACCAGGCTACCATCGGCAGAGCAGGCGCAGGAGGTCAGGGCACTGTCAACGTGGAGTATGGCGAGTTGCCTTCCAGCGGCGCCCCACACCCGCACGGTCCGGTCATCTGAGGCGGAGACAATCGTGCGCCCATCGGCGCTGAGGGCGCAGCCCATCACCCCATCGGTATGACCGATGAGGGTGGCGCGGAGGGTACCGGTAGTGGCGTCCCACACCCGCACGGTCTTGTCAGATGAAGCGGAGACGATGGTGCGGCCATCGGCGCTGACCGCGCAGCTCCACACCCAATCGGTATGGCCGGTGAGGATGGCGCGGAGGGTGCCGGTAGTGGCGTCCCACACTCGCACGGTCTCGTCAGCTGAAGCGGAGACGATGGTGCGGCCATCGGCGCTGACCGCGCAGCCCATCACCATATCGGTATGGCCGGTGAGGGTGGCGCGGAGGGTCGCGGTGGTGGAGTCCCACACTCGCACGGTCTTGTCACCTGAGGCAGAGACAATCATGCGTCCATCGGCGCTGACCGCGCAGTCGTTCATCACTGTGGTATGGCCGGTGAGGGTGGTGCGGAGAGTGCCAGTGGTGGCGTCCCACATCCGCACGGTATTGTCAGATGAAGCGGAGACAATCGTGCGCCCATCGGCGCTGAGGGCGCAGCCCTTCACCCCATCGGTATGACCGATGAGGGTGGCGCGGAGGGTGCCGGTGGTGGCGTCCCACATCCGCACGGTCTTGTCAGATGAAGCGGAGACGATGACGCATCCATCGGCGCTGACCGCGCAGCCCTTCACCTTATCGGTATGGCCGGTGAGGGTGGTGCGGAGGGTGCCGGTAGTGGCGTCCCACACCCGCACGGTGTCATCCCACGAGGCGGAGACGATGGTGTGGCCATCGGCACTGACCGCGCAGCCCCTCACCAAAGCGGTATGGCCGGTGAAGGTGGTGCGGAGGGTGCCGGTGGTGGCGTCCCACACCCGCACGGTCCGGTCATCTGAGGCGGAGACGATGGTGCGGCCATCGGCGCTGAGCGCGCAGCCCATCACCGGAGCGGTATGGCCGGTGAGGGTGGCGCGGAGGGTGCCAGTAGTGGCGTCCCATATACCCACGGTGCTATCCCACGAGGCGGAGACGATGGTGCGGCCATCGGCGCTGACCGCGCAGCCAGCCACGTCAGCGGTATGGCCGGTGAGGGTGGTGCGGAGGGTGCCGGTGGTGGCGTCCCACACCCGCACGGTTCGGTCATCTGAGGCAGAGACAATGGTGCGGCCATCGGCGCTGAGCGCGCAGCCCATCACCGGAGCGGTATGGCTGGTGAGGGTGGCGCGGAGGGTGCCAGTGGTGGCGTCCCATACCCGCACGGTCTCGTCAAATGAAGCGGAGACGATGACGCATCCATCGGCGCTGACCGCGCAGCCAGCCACCCCATCGGTATGGCCGGTGAGGGTGGTGCGGAGAGTGCCAGTGGTGGCGTCCCACACCCGCACGGTCTCGTCAGCTGAAGCGGAGACGATGGTGCGGCCATCGGCGCTGACCGCGCAGCCTATCACCGGAGCGGTATGGCCGGTGAGGGTGGCGCGGAGGGTGCCAGTGGTGGTGTCCCACACCCCCACGGTGTAATCAATCGAGGCGGAGACGATGGTGCGGCCATCGGCGCTGAGGGCGCAGCCCCACACCTCATCGGTATGGCCGGTGAGGGTGCGCACGATCCTGGAGTGGGGTAGGTCTGGAAGAAGTGCGAACGGGATTAGCGTGGGGCGGGGTAACACCTGAGCTAGCGCCTCGACCAGCGGTCGCAGCGGCTCCACATGGCAGAGGCGGCTGTACAGCGTCGCGGCGCAGGTCGCCTCATCCTCACTCGCGGCCAGTAGGTGGCTCGCGTTCACGAAGCTGCGGATCAGGATCGGCAATTCCGTATCATCGGGGGCGGCCTGACCGGCGGCGAGGAGATCCTGCTCCACCGCCAGCGGGCCGCGCAGGAACGCCTTACGGGCCAGGTAGCGCAGATCCTTCACCAGCGCGACCAGCTCAGCCCCCCTGCCCGCGCCGACGAGGTGCGCGGCCAGGTGCTGCCACATATAGAGTTCGTCATCAGGGAGATCGGCCCAGCTTCCAGTAGTCGGATGGGAGGCGTCGAGCAGGGCTGCGTGCCACGCGGGCAGCTGCGCCTGGTGCTGATAGGTCAGGTGGGCGCGCACGACATCGTGCAGTCGGACGGTTCGTCGCGCAAGATCGAAGCTGAGCAGGAGCGACAGCCGCCCAAGCAGGCCACAGATCTCCTCGACCTCAAAATCATCGAGCCCGCCCGTCGCTCCCCACAGCTGCTCCAGGATCGCCAGGGGGATGTCCACATCCTCGGGGAAGATCGCCAGCTCGGCGTAGCGCTCGCGCTCATTGTCGCGGAGCAGATCCAGGCTGACACTCAGGGTGCTGGACACCGCCTGGGTGCGCTCGACCGCATTGCGAACATCAAAGGCGATCAGCCCGCGCCGGTCCAGGGCGGTGTTCATGTAGGCGAGCGCGTTGGCTAGGGACTGCTGCTGGCGCACGATTCGGTCGCGCAGGGCACCGTTGGTCAAGCGCAGCAGTAGGGGCCACTCGCCCAGGCGGGCCGCGAGTTGCCCTAGGGCCTCCTGCTGCGCTTCAGCCTGATCGACCCCCGAGCCGATCAGTGCGAGGGCCTCGGCGGCGCGCATCGCGTCCACAGCGATCTCGCGCGCCTGCGGCGGCAGGGTGTCGCTGTTGCGCGTCGTGATCAGACGGACGCAGCGCGGCCCGCCGCGCAGGAAGGGGTTAAGGTGCGCCGCATTCCAGACATCGTCGATCACCAGCAGGCAGCGCCGTGCGCCGAGGGCCTCGGCGAACTTGCTCGCCGCCGCCTCGACCGTGGCGAAGCCGGGGCGCTCGCCGCTCAGCGTTTCGATCAGATCCGCCAGCTTCGCGGCCAGGTCGCCGGGTACCTCGCCGAGCGTCACCCAGAGTGCGCCATCGGGGAATGCTTCGTCGACGCGTGGGTCGTGGCAGGCGGCACGGGCGAGCACTGTCTTGCCGTAGCCCCCGGCCCCGCGTAGCGCCGCGCTGATCGCCACATGCTCAGACTCCTCAGCGACGAGCAGGGCGGCCACGATCTGCTCCAGCTCGGCCGGGCGGGCGACGAAATCCTCCGGCGGGGGCGGTGCCATCTGGAGTCGCTGGCGGGCAGGTCGGTCATCTGCCCAGATCACCCCGTCGGTCAGGCGCGAGTAGAGCACTGGCATCCACCAGTCGCGCTGTCCCAGTACCTGTGTCCGCGCGGCGGCCAGGGCGTCTTCCACCTGTCCAGAGCCATGTAGCTCCTTGAAGAATGCGGCGGCCACCTGCTCCGCTGTCTCGATTGCGACGTCACCCTGCATTGCGATGACGGCGGGTATACCGACGGCGGTTAGCCGCGACCCAAGGGCGCGTAGGGCCTCGTCATCGTAGCCCCGCCCGGCGCTGCCGCACGAGGCCAGGAAGATCAGCAGCGGTCGGCGCGCCAGGAGCCCGACCCGCTGGGCTAGCTCGGCGACCGTGACCGCGCGCCCCTGCCCCGTTGCATCCTCCAGAAAGACCGCCAGCTCGCCATCAGCACGCTGCGCGCCGTGGGCGGCAAGGAAGACGAGATCGGTATCGGCCAGCGCTGCGATGAGGCCATCCAACCCTGGCCCTGCCTGGCCCTGATCGCGCACCAGGCACGTCGTCGCCATGTCGCCCACGGCACCGCCGAGCCGCCGGGCCAGCGCCGGCGCATCAAAGCTCGCCAGGCCGAGTTTTGATGCATTGAGCGGGTCGGCGGCGGCGATGAGCAGGCGCAGCTGGGCGCGTGGCCGGAGCGTGATCGGGGCGAGGTTCTCACTGGCGGGGGTGCGCGAGAAGCGCAGACTCCCGTCGGCCATCACTGGGGTGTCGCTATCCGGGTCGCGCAGCGTCTCCCAGCGCAGCCGGTTCGTCAGGGCATCGTCCGCGCGAAGAACCAGCCGCACCCGCAGCGGTTCACCGCTGCCCTGCGCCCGCTGGCGGGCATCGCGCCAGCCGCGCCGAGCCTCAGCAGTGGCGAAGATCTGCTGGGCGAGCAGGCGACCATACGCCTCTGTGGTGGGCCACGTCGCACGCAGGGCTGTCTCATCAAGCGTCACTACGATCTGCTGGGCGAGGGTATTGAAGCCCGCGCTCCCGGCCTGCCGGAGCAGCAGGTCGAGCGTGTAGTCGCCAGTGCGCGACGGGAACAGGCGCAGCTCTAGCTCGGACATGGACATCGCGGGCTCCTTCAGTAGCCATAAAAGTGCGTAGAGGGCACAAAGAACAGCACGTGTAGATTGCTCCCGGCCCTTGTATTCATAATCGACGGGCAGTCAGTCATCTGATGCTCCACAAACAGATCAGCCACGTAGTCGCCCGTGTCTAGCTTCAAGACCTCGACGATCTGGGCTCGGGCGGCGAGGGTGAGCGCGGCGAGATCAGTCGTGGAAGTTATCGTCATGGGGCTGGCCTTAAACACGTGTAGCTGACAGCCTGCAAGGCGGAGGTCAGCGGCGAGTGCGGGTACGTGCGGTATTGATTGGCCGCCGTTTCACAGCCGCTCTGGTAGGTGGTTCTGAAGTAATCGACGCGGCCTCCTTGGGGGAAGACGCCCCGCTCACTACCGAGGTCGCAGTGGTGTTTGCCGATGGCGCGACACTGCTCAAAGAGTCACCCGCAGAGACGATGGCAGGGTGCGGCCAGATCGCCAGTGCGGCGCTGAAGAGATCCGCGCTCCGCTGCTCAATCGCGGCTTCATCCCAGCTCTCTGGGAGGCTGAGGTTGAGGCACAGGCCATTGTACTTTCGGATCTCGGGTAGCTTCTTCGCCCATGGGCCATTTGAGAGCTTCGGGTTGAGCGAGCTGGTGACGATCGTCAGGTTGCCGATGGTGTGGATCAGGTTATTCCGCAGGCTCTTCGCCGCATCGGTGTCTGCACCAGAGGGGAGCTTCCAGCGGTCTTCCCACTTCTGCGGCATCAGATGCTCGATCGAGACCGTGCCGGTAATCTTGTGCGTGCTGGTTCGCGGGTTATACAGCTGGCGTTCGAGCGCCTCCAGGATCATGCGGGTGCGCTGCTGTACCAGCACCTTGTAGAGCGGGCGAGACATCCACGCCCTGCGGAAATCGTCGTCGCCGGGCCACACCGCCGTATCGGCAGTCTGCTTGAGGAGGAACTGCCGAACCGCTGTCGCCGAGAAGTCATTGTCGGCGATAAGCTGGCGCACAAGACGGCGGAAGAGCTGGTTGTAGTTCTTCGGCGATAGCCCGCAGATGGCGCGCCGCACCAGGAACGACTCAAGATCGCCCATGATGGCGCGAATCTCTTGCTCCGCACCCGGGGCGGTGTGGCGACTAAAGACCTCCAGCATGAGCGAGAAGACGGTCGTGGTGTCGATCTGGGCCATGCGGGCGAAGAAGAGCGCCTCGCGAGAATCTTCGGGGAAGTTGTCGAAGCGCCGGTAGATGTCAGCGTAGCGCCGGAAATGGACGACTCGTGTATCAGCGGGTTGCTGCTGCGCGATCGCCCACCTGCGGTAGGTGCTGAACAGGTCCGTTACCAGCACATCCTCCCCGGTCACGAGCGTCAGGTAGTGCTGGAGGAAGAGGTCGATGCGCGGTCGCTTCAGACGGCCCTGCCGAACTTCTTCGCGCCAGCCTTGCTTCTGGTCGTCAAAGATCGCCCAATGCTTCGTGTAGAGCTGATCGACGGGCAGGCCGTCCAGATCCGCCATACGGAACAGAAAATTCTTCACCAGGTCGGCGGGGAGCAGCGGGGTGCCCAGCGCATTCATCGTCTCAAAGATCTGCTGGGCATCGTCGCTATTGTCTAGGTCGATCACGACGAGTACCAGATCCTGCTTCATGGTCTGGTACAGCGCCTGCATGCGCTCCTTGAACGTAGGATTGCCGGGGTCGCCGAGCCACGCAAGGATAACGGCGTAGAAGTACAGATAGGCGTTCGGGAGCAGCGCGCCAATGCTCTTGAGCGCGATGATATGCGGATCGGCCTCTTTACGCTGGGCCGATGTCAGGTCGTCGTACGGGATGCTTCCCTCCACCTTGCCCCGTGCGGCGCGGAGGAGTAAGTAGCGTCGCACAACGGGATCGTCGTCGAGCCCAAACCCCTGGGGCATGACCGTCGGTAGTGTGTCGAGGCGGTAGGTGTGATAGATCCCAATCGGGCTCTGGGCCGTCATCACTCGCCTGAAGTGCTCCCGATCCGCATTGGTGGGCCAGACTTTGAATGCGTCATCGGGCCTCGCGTCGTCCTCAAGCAGATTCTTGGCCCACTTTTCAAACAGCTCTGGGTAGGTACCGACCGTATATTGCCTGGCGATATCGCGGAGGACGCAGATCAGCACCTGAAGGGTGGTCAGTCGCTGCTGTCCGTCGATGATCTCGCGGGAGTCCATGTCGCCGGTGGCGCTGCTGAGCCGGCTGAGTACCACCGCTCCGAGGAAGTGCGGTCGGCTGCCGCCGTTCTGGAGCCGCCATTCTGCGACATCGTGGATCGATTGCCAGAGCGGCTCCCAGTTGCCGTCCTCGTCCCAGACATAGGGCCGTTGGAAGAGCGGAGCGACGAGCCGGATAGATGGTGAGAAGATGTTGTCGAGGGTACGCTTGTTCGCCTGCATCAGTGCTGCTCCTCCTTCAAAACGGTAAAGTGGTTCGATGGTCAGAACAACCATCTGGCTCCTAGCGGGGTAAATCGCTCACTCAAACATGTCTCGTGTGCCAATCTCAGGCTTTCCCTTCTTCCCCCGCTTCCCGCCCTTCGTCTTTGGCTTCGTCGCCCCCGCCAGCTTTTCTTCCAGGGCGCGCTGGGCGTTCAGCTCCAGCAGGCGGGCCAGCACCTCGTCGCGCACGGCGTCGGGCCAGCGGTAGCGATAGGGCTTCTTCTTGGTGCCCCACTCCTCCTCGTCGATCTCGTAGTCGATACCGCTGGGTAATTCCAGATCAGCGGCCCGCTCAGCCGAGGGATGCCACGAGGCGGGCAAAGGATGACTGGCGCGTGGTCGCCCGGGGGATGTCCTGTACCCAGGCGACCACCCGGACGATATTGATCGCAATCACCATGAGGATGTGCTGCAAATGCGTTTTCGCTTGCCCCCGATAGCGCGCAGAGCGCAATCCAAAGGCGCGCACCCCTTGCGACAGGCAGCCTTCAATGCCTGCCCGTGCCGCATACAGCTGTTTGAACGCCTCCGTGACCTGACGCACCCGCGCGCGCTGCAACGCTTCATGCGGGTCACGCGGCTGCAGTTTCAGCGTGCGTGGCCCCGTCTTCGCCTGCGTGCAGCGCGGGCGCAACGGACAGGCTCGGCAGTCGTCCGGGTCGAACTGAATTGCGATCTCCGCCTGCCCCGCGCCCGGATTGGCGGTGCTGGGCCTCCAGCGCACACTCATCTTCCCGGCCGGACAGGTCACCTGCTGGAGGTCCCAATCAATCGCAAAACAGCGGATATCCAGGCCATCCGGCTGACGGGCTTGCCAACTGGTGTCGCCCAGCACCGGCCCGACCACATCTACCCCCTGCTGCTGCTGGCTGTCCACCAGGATAGCAGCGGACACATAGCCGCTATCCACCAGATGCTCCTGCGGCAGCAGGTTCCGTGCGGCCAGATGGGTGTGGATCGTGTCCGTCACGCACACATCATTGGTCGTGGCCGGGGTCGTTTCCACGTTGGTGATCAGGTGCGGCTGATCGTCGTCACAGGTCTCGGTCAGATGCACCTTGTAGCCGGTCCAGGTGGTCGTGCGCTTGGTGGCAAAACGCGCCTCGGTCTCGTAGGGCGACCGGATCAGCTGGGCGTGGGGCGGCAGGTCGTCGTTGCTGCGCCAGCGCACGTCATGCGGCCCATAATACTGCTGCAGCCAGATCTGACGCAGCACCTGCACCGCCGGGCGTTGCCACAGCTCGGGCGGGGCATCGGGCGCATACAGCGCCTTCAGCAGCGCATAGCCATCCTGGCCGATGGTCGTTTCGAGCACCTGCCGGTCGGCCGCGGCCTTGGGCAGGCGGTACTCCTCGACCCGCACCGCGTAGCGTTCGGCCCAGGCCGGGTCGAGGTGGGTGGCCAACCATGCCGGGGCGGCATCGGCGAGGTCATTGAGGGTGGCGCGCAGGGTTTCGGCCACCAGGGTCATGCGGGTGAGCAGGCGCAGGTTCGCCAGGACATGGGTAGAATCACTCCGTTGACGCCCACGGGCCTGCAAAAAGCCCGCGTCGACCAGCGTGTCGAGCATGATCGTCAAGAGCCGCTCTTCGGCACCGGAAACCAGCAGCCGCGTGCGAAAATCACCCAGGATGGTGGCATCAAAGCCGGGGTCGTCGATGTCCAACGCGAGGGCGTATTTCCAGTCCAGGCGGGCGCGCACCGCCTCGGCGGCCTCGGCATCACCCAGCTGCTCGATCTGCTGGAAGACCAGCACCAGGGCCAGGCGGGCCGGTGCCTCAGCCGGACGGCCACGATGGGCATACAGGTCGGCAAAATCCGGGTTGGTGAAGATCGGCCCAAGGGTCTCGTACATCGTCACATAGCGATTGCCCTTGGGAAAGGCGCGCTGGGCGGCCCGTGCCGTCGCATCCGGAATCATGTACCAGAGGGTTGGGTCAAGAGTCATCTGCGCACCTCCTGAAGATATCACGCCATGCCGGTGTGGCCAGCGTAGCAGGTGTGTCAACCCAGAAGCCCGCCCATCACGAATTACCCAGCGGTATCGTAGTCGAGCAGGAACTCGCAGGCGGTGGGGATGTCCGACCAGCCGTAGGCGTCGAGCACCGCCCGGTCCATCGCCGCGTGCAGCTCGCGTAGCTCCGCGATCTCGGCGTCGTGCTCGTAGGGGTCGTGGAAGCGGTTGTAGGTCTTGGTCAGCCCCTCGTTGTTGCGCAGCATCAGCGCGGCGCGGTACTCGTAGTAGGCCTTGCCCGCCGCCTCTAGCGCCGGATGGCTCTCCCAGCCGACCGGGAAGGGGAAGGTCTCAAAGCAGTCGGATGGGGTGTAGCGGAGACCATCACCAATCGATGAACCGAAGAAACGAGCCCACATTTCATGTAAGCCAGATTGAAGTACACAGATAGCAGCATAGGTTCTGTAAGAAAAAATAGCAATCCCATGAGAGAAGACTACTCTGCCACTCATAAAAGTGAACAGTGCATGCTGTGAATGTATTGAAGTAGCAATGACCCGATCAAGATTCGCTATTGCAGTATTGAGAGCAGGTCTTGTTTCCGCAAATCGCCACCAATACCGCTTATGTGCTTCGCGGTTCTTCTTCATGCGCTCCGGCTTGACTTTCGTTTCAATAATACTCATCAATTCCGGCCAGCCTTTTCGGCATTCAGCCTCGCTACGCTCACCAAAATTAATAACGTAGCGATGATGAGTATGGGTCGAGCTGTTATTGATCTCATCACCCCCAATGAATGGAAAGATAACTTGCTGATTTCCTGGATCTTCAGCAATCAATCGGTGCATCTCTTCAATCGAAGTTGCGCTACCTTCAGTGCCTGTATCATCAAACGTAAAACCTGCACCAAGGACATAGTTTCCGTTAAAACTTTTGGCTGCATTTTGCGCCAGAAGTTGCGGATTATCACTAGCTCCGCGGTGAAATAAGAAGGCGCTAATCGTATCAGATGGCTGTCCATCAAGCAGTTTTGTGCTGGCGAATATACCTCTCACAGTGTGGATCACACTGACAATCACTGCCGCCTGTCCAGGCCATTTAACACGTTTTCGGGCACAATAGATCTCTCCTGCGTTAGTGCAGATCCAGTGCAACCCTGTGGATCGAGTATCACCCTGCGCGATCGTGTTAGTCGCAATTAGCCCGAATGTTCCATTTCGACGGATTAAGTTGAACGCTCGTCTGAAAAAGTGTGCTACCAGATCAGCGTTACTGTTGCTCTCTTCATGAAGAACTAACAACCAGTCGCGAAACGCTTCACCAAAATTCGTTGACACCTTCTTTCCGCCCAAAAACGGCGGATTCCCCACCACCGCATCAAACCCGGGGTTTTCACGCTGAAACACCTCAGGGAACTCGATCTCCCAGTGGAACGGCACCAGCGGCAGTTCGGCGTGGCGCCACTCCTCCAGCCGTACCCTATATTGATCGACCTTGCCTTTGAGCACTGCTGCTGCGTACTCGGTTCGCTTTGCCTCGCGATCTTTATCTTTGCTGCCCTCGAAAAAGGCAGTAACTACAAGGTCACCGTAGAGCCGCACCTGCGCTAATTCATCCTGTGCATCGCGCCATAAGGCATTCAGCTCAGCGTCGCTGACCTGCTCGCTGGCGTGTCGGATCTGCGCGCGCAATTCAGCCGCACGAGCAATCTGATCACGAACAGGAATGGTTTCGAGTCCGCCGCGAATGGACGCGTCACCCAGCCAGTGGAAGGACTCGATCTGGCGGCGCGACAGCCCGACCAGCGAGTCGCCGTGGCGCAGTGCGTGGTCCACGAAGGTCAGCGGGTGCTCCTTGGCCAGCGTGACCAGCCAGAGCGAGACCTTGGCCAGGTCAACCGCCGTCGGGTTCTTATCCACCCCGTAGAGGCAACGCTGGGCCACCAGCCGCCGGGCGTAGACCACCTCGTCCTCGTCGGGCGGGATGGGCGGCTTCTCGCCGTGGGCGTGCCATGCCTCGATCAGCGCATCGCCAAGCTGGCGGCAGGCCTCGACCAGGAACGCGCCCGAGCCCATGGCCGGGTCGCAGATTTTCAGGTCGAGGATCTGGGCCGGGCGAGGTGGCTGGCCGTCGGGGCCGCGCAGGCGGGCCAGGATCGGCTCCAGCGTGGTGCGGACAATCGGCTCGGTCAGCGCCCGTGGCGTGTAGTGCGAGCCAGAGCGGCGGCGCTCGGGGCTGGGCTGGAGCACCATCGCCTCCGGCGGCACAATATCCGGCGTGGCGGCCGTGTCCAGCAGCGGGCGGAGCGCGGCGTGCAGGTCGGCGATGCTGGTAGCCGCCACCAGCGCCTTGCGCACGCCGTCGGCCGGCTTGCGATCCGCATGCTCTTGTAGCCACTGGGCACGCTTGGCCGGTGCGGTCGCCCGCAGGTCATCCAGGCTAATCGTCGTCGGCGCGCCGCCCTTCTTAGCCGCGCGGATAGCCAGCGACTGACCCTTCGCCGCCTCGATCTGGAAGCCCATCATCGTCTCGTAGACCGAGCCGATCTGCTCGACATCGAGCGCGCGGTAGGAGATGCGCTCGCCATCGAGCAGCAGCAGCTTTTCGAGCACCTGATAGACCGTGCCATCGGGCACACGCGGCGGGATGATGCGCTGATGAAGCTGGCGCACCGAGTCGGCGGCGCGGCCCTCCAGGAAGGGGAAGCGGTTCGGGTCAAACAGCACCCCGTGGCGGCGCGGCAGGCGCAGGTCGTCGGCATCAACGCCATCATAGATCATGCGGAAGAGCACCAGCAGCTGCGCCCAGGCCCCATAGCGCTGCTGCATCGTATCGGGATAGCGCGCGGCGTCCTCGCGCAGCCGCTCGTAGAGCCCAGAGAGCGCGTAGCCCTGCTCCCACGTCGCATCCTTGGGGAGCATATCGCGCTCCTCGGTGTAGAGCAGGAAGATCAGGCGCAGGATGACGGTCAGCTGGGCGCGGTAGACATCGTCAGGGTTGTCGTGCAGCGGAGCATGTAAGAGTACGTCGCGGGAGTCGTCATTGGCGGCCTGGAAGCCGCGCAGCAGCGCGTAGAGCGCGTGCAGCACCTGCTCGGCCAGGCGCTCGCTGACCTCGTTCTGAAACCTGCGGCTGTCGTCGAGCAGCGCGGCCAGTCGCTCGCTGCGCTGCATGGAGAGCAGGCGCTGCTCGCTGAGCAGCAGGCGCAGGGCGGCAAGGATCGGTCGGCCAGCGGTCTGCACCATATCGGCGACGCGGAAATCCAGCCAGCCGGAGCTCTCGCCGCGCGGGGCAGAGATCAGGCGCAGCGCGCTGCCGTTGAAGAGCAGCCCCGCGCTGACCCCGCTCTGGCGTAGTAGCCGCTCCATGCGCCCGTTGGCCGAAACCTCCAGGCGGCCATGCCCACGCGTCACCCGGTCGAAGTCCTGGCCAGCGGGCAGCAACGTGACCAGCAGCTGCCAGGGCGTGGCGTTGGGCGACGACTCCAGCTCGCGCACCGCAAGGTCGGGCACGAGCGTCTCGCCATACTCCAGCAGCGTCACCTGGAGCTCGGGCGGGATAGCCGAGACATGAACGCCCGCGTAGCCCTGCGGCGCGAAGCTCCAGCCCAGCACGGTGCGGGCGAACTGGTGAAAGTCGGCGATCAGCGGGCCGGTGCCAGACTGTTCTGCGAGGCAGCTGACCAGCAGGCGCTGGCCCTCGATGTCGCTGCGCGGGAGGATCGCCCCGGCGCGCACCAGGGCCGGCGCGGAGACCACCAGTCCGGTCGGGCGCACAAAGCCGATCCATTCGAGATGCGCGAGGATCGCGGGGTCGAGGGGCTTCGCCATCAGTTTGTCTCCGGCCACAGGTAGATCAGCCCGACCGGCTCGATCCGGCTGGCGCGCACCTCATAGAAGGCGCGCACGCGATCCGGCTCGCTGGACAGCTCGCGATCAAATAACGCCAGGCGCTGCTCCCAGGCGCGCTGGTCCAGGTCGAACTGGCGCTTCTCCTCCGGGTCGAAGCCGAGGGTCAGCTGCTGGTACGCACTGCGGCTCTTGGCGAGCTGCTCGCGCACCCGCTTGGCCTGCTGCTCAATCGTCGTGCGCAGCTCGGTCGCCTCCTGCTCACCGCGCAGGCGCAGCTGCGCAATCGCGGCGGCGGCGGCCTGTTCAGCGCGCGGCACGAGCAGCGGTTGGAGGGACGCGACATCGGCGGAGGCCGTGCGGAGCAGGCGCTGCTGCGTCACCTGGCCCGGCGTCTGCTGGCCCGCCAGCGTCAGCGCCTGATCGAGCACCGCCAGCGTGCGCTGCTCCCCATCATCGCCATAGGCCCGCAGCGGCCCGCTGCGCTGCAAGGGGTCGATCCAGCGCGCGGCGACGCTCACGATCTCCTCGTGCAGGCGCTCCGCACCCTGGCCGTAGAGCGCCAGCCGCCCGAGCAGCATGACCCGTGGGATGGCATCGCTGGACTGGAAGAGGCAGGCCCGCGAGAGATCCTCGGTGAAGCCCTGGGCGCGGAAGCGGGCCAGCAGCCGCTGCGCGACCCGGTGTTCGAGGTGCAGGTGAACCGTCTCCTCGGTCAGCACCCCGGCGTCGGCGAAGATGACGGGCCGGATCGGAGCCTCGCGCCGCCAGTCGGTCAGACTCTGGTTGGCCGGGCGTGGCGCGCGCAGCGTATCAAGGGTCGCATTCCAGCTCGGGTCGGCGGCGGCGCGCTCGTTGAGCGCCGGCACCTGCCACGCCTCCTGGCCATGCACATCGGTTGTGCGCTGGAGCGGCGGCGCGCCGAGCATCTCCAGCGCGCAGGAGAGCGCCTGGCGGAAGGGCGCATCCTCAAAGCCGATCCAGGCATGCGACTTGGCCAGCAGCGTCTGGCAGCGCGCAATCTGCGCGTGGAGATCACGCGCCCGCTCGCGGGACACCTCCAGCTCGTCGTCCACGCTCTGGCGGCGCAGCGCATCCAGGTCGGCCTGCTCTAGCTCGCGCACCAGGTCAGCCGCATCGCGGTGGCGGATACCCTGGCGTAATCGGCGCTCAATATCGTCGTCGATTACCTTGGAGAGGCTGCCCAGCTCACGCTTGATCGTTTCGGTCTTGCGCACCAGCACCTCCAGCACGCGATCTTCGACGCGCTGCGGCAGCACGAAATAGTGACAGCGCACCTCCGGCGCGGGCTGGAGCTTGCGGTCGATACGGCCATTGCGCTGCTCGATGCGGCCAGGGTTCCAGGGCAGGTCGAAGTGGAACAGGTCGGCGCAGTGGGCCTGGAAGTTGAGGCCCTCGCGGGCGGCGTCGGTGGCCAGCAGGATGCGCAGCGGGTCGTGGGCCGGGTCCGTGTTAAAGCGTCGCTGGATCTCCTGCCGATGCGTGCTGCTAGTCAGGCCGTCGATCACTGCGATGCGCTCATCGGCCTGGTCGCTGCCCTCAATTGCCTGCGAAAGGATGTTGAGCAAGAAGCGCTTCGTGCCCTCACGGTTCTCGGTGAAGATTAGCACCCGCCGGTTGTTCCAGCGCGGTGGAGGGCCGACGGGGGACGCGCCAAACGGGGGCAGCGTGGGGCAAAGGTTCGTGCGAATCCAGTCGATCAGATAGGCCAGCTTGGCATCGGGGCGGTCGCGATGCTGCTCGGCGATCCGCTGCATCTGGTCGAGCAGGGCCTGCTCCTGGCGGCGCAGATCCTCCGCGTGGGCGGACTGCGGCGCCCCCGCCTCGCCAGCGACCGTCACCGCCGCCATCTCCGCCGCCTCCGCCGCCTCGTGCTCGTCGGCGGTCCACAGACCGCGCTCATCATCGGCATCGGGCGTCTGCGTGAAGAAGGTCGCGGCATCATCAGCGGCGGCGGCTGCCGCAGCGTCCTGCTGCGCCCAGTGCCGCGCGACCGTCGCGCGATGCACCTTCAGGCTGCGCGCAAACGCCTCAATGGACGAGAGCAGGCGCTGCTGGAGCCCGACCGTGAGCAGCCCAGCGACGGCCTGGGCGCGGCGGGTGGCGTCGGCGAAGCGCTGGTCACGCAGGGTGCGGTAGGCATCGAGCAGCTGCGACAGCACCAGCTCCGGCGCATCGGCGGGCAGGTCGCTCAGCTCCACGCGCACCACCACGCGGCGCGGGAAATCATCGCTGACGCTGCGGATATCCTCCTTGAGCCGGCGCACCATCACCGCATCCAGGGACTTCTTCCCGCGCACCTTCACCCCGCGCGTAAAGCGGATCGGGTCAAGCAGCTCCAGCAGCGTCGAGAAGCTATTGGAGTGGCCGTTGTGTGGGGTCGCGGAGAGAAACAGGCGATGCTCAAAGCGGCCGGCCAGGTCGCGGATGGCCTTCGTGAAGCCCGACTCGATCCCGTAGCGGCCACCGGAGGAAGGCGCGGCGTGGTGGGCCTCATCGAGCACCAGCAGGCTGCCGGGCAAAAAGGTGCCCAGCCACTCGCGCAGCGGATCGGCGTAGGTCGGGTCGCCCAGCAGGTGGTGGGAGACCAGGAAGCGGCTATGGGTGCGCCAGGGGTTGACCCCGAAGCCGCGCTCGCGGCGCATACGGGCGAGGTAGGCGCGGTCGAGCAGCACGAAGACCAGCCCGAAGCGCTCCTCCAGCTCGGCCTGCCACTGCTCCAGCACCGAGGGCGGCGCGGCGACCACGACGGTGCGCACCTTCTTGCGCAGCAGCAGCTCGCGCATGATCAGGCCGGCCTCAATCGTCTTGCCCAGGCCGGTATCATCGGCGATAAACAGATTGACCCGTGGCAGCAGCAGCGCCTTGCGCAGCGGCTCCATCTGGTAGGCATCGATCTTAATGCCGGCCCGGAAGGGAGCCTGGAACAGGGTCGGATCGGTCGCGGTCACACAATTCCAGCGCAGGGTATGCAGAAAGGCGGCGAAGCGATCCGCCGGGTCGAAGCCGCGCGTCGCCAGGTCGGGCCAGCCCTCCTCGTGGAGGATCTGCCGATCCAGCTCATAGTCCCAGAGCACCTCCAGCGCCTGGCCCTGGGCGTCATCGTCGGTGCAGGAGAGGCGCACGCGGCAGGTCTGGCCGGGCACGGTCGGCGGGACGACCGCATCGACCAGCCAGGTGCGCTGGCGCAGGTGGACCAGCTGGCCGACCTCGGGGGCGTGCAGCGGGAGATCGGCAGTCGTCACAGGGAGGCTCCTGGGCTGGGCGCGGCAACCACCGTGACGCAGAGCCGGCGCGATACGTCGCGGTCTTGCACATGCGTAACATACGCACGATAGCCTGCGAGCGCAGCGCACATGCGGACGCACACCATGACCATATGGGAAAGTCTGGAGGTCGAGAGGTGGCCATCAGTGGTGGTGATGGCTTCGTGTTGCTGGGGGTTGGCGCTGGCGGCGATGGGCGAAGCGGACATGGGCGACCCCTGGCGGCAACGGCACCTCGCCACCAGAGGTAGCGCGGGCGCTGCGCTGGGCCGGGCCAGAAGCACCTTGCGTGGGGCGCATCGGGGTGCTACACTAGCAGGGCACAGCGCAAACGAATCGAATATCGTGCGACAGAACCCACTCACAGCTTGGCGGCATCGGGTGGGTTTTGTGCGTGCTGGTGGCAAGTATAGCATGCTCAAGGCACTGATTGCCAGTGAACGGATCTTCAGAAACGACAACGCGGACATATGAGCAATTTCTCAATGTATACCCCTGTGTACGAGAGCGCACCTATCGTCTGTCGCCCAAACATGCTATGCTGTGCGTACACCGCGAAGCGATACAAAGCGCATGTGAAGCGCAGGTAGCGCTGTAGCTCGACCACGCCGCACACTGACGTGCGAAACAAGAAAGGAAGGCTCAATGCCTACCCGAACAAACCTGAACCTGAACGTCGATCTCCAACGAGGCGTCGTCCCCATCTCAAAAGCCGCGTCGTCCCTGGCGGCGCTGATCAAGCGCGCCAATGCAACCAGCCAGCCGGTGATCGTCACACAGAAAGGCTACCCGACCGGGGTACTGCTCCCAATCGGGCTGTTCAGCGCACTGAAGGACCTGGTCGATGATCAGGGTGAGCCGGAGCCGACGTTTGAGCCAGAGACCGCTGACGAGATCGGGGATGCACTGGGCGCGTACGAATTACGACCTGACGCCGAGGACGCCGCGCCGCAGGAGACCACGGCCCCGAAGCAGCGGCGGCGCAAGCGAGCCGAGCCAACCGAGGTCGTCGCCTAACCGCCAGCACTTCGAACGCAGATCAAACGCGCCGCCCACACGGGCCGGCGCGTTTGATATTCCCGAAAGCTCACCTCCTTACACAGGCGCTCGCTACGCTCGGTCGAAGCTGCGGCCATTCTCTCGCTCATATCGAATATCATAGACTTTTTTGCGGATTTCCTGTAAAATTACGCATAGATTTAGTGGCTGTGCCGTAGCCATCAGGCTTGAGGACAAAACCATGCTAATAGAATTTCGGGTCAAGAACTTTCGCTCATTTCAGGATGAGCAGCGGATCAGCATGGCCGCGACGTCCGACACCGCCCTGCGGGAGGAGAACACTGCGCACGCTGCCACATTTAAGGGGCGGATTACCCGAAGCGCAGTGATCTACGGCCCCAACGCGTCCGGAAAAAGCAACGTGATCTTTGCCCTCGCCTTCGTACAGCTGCTGATGCTCACGGCGGTGAACAGCCCGCCGACCGCTGGCCGGCGGGCGATCGAGCACCCCTTCCTGCGCCCCTTCGCCCTCAACCCCGCCAACCGGGAGGCACCAACCGAGTTTGAGCTGACCTTTCTCCACAACGATGTCCGCTATCAGTATGGCCTCATCGTTGATCGGGTGAGCATCCACGAGGAGTGGCTCATCGCCTTCCCCAAGGGTCAGCCGCAGACCTGGTTCGAGCGCAAACTTCGCCCGGACGCGCGACCGATGCCAGCCGAGCGCCCACAACGCAGCTTGTTCGACTACATGGACGACGCTGGGCTACAGGCCAACGACAGTGAGCGCTATGACTGGTACTTTGGCCCGCGCCTGAGCGGCGAGAAGCAGCGTCTGGCCGACCTCACGCGCGCCGACGTGCCATTCTTGGCTGCGGCCGCCACGTTTGGCAACCCCCAGCTGCGCGAGGTGTTCCTGTGGTTTGCCACCAAGCTCTCGGTGTTGAGCACGGCGACACACCCCGATCTTGAGGGCGAAACCGCCAGGCTTGCCACCCAGGACCCCGCGCTGCGCGAGCAGCTGCGCGCCCTGCTGGCCCAGGCCGACATCGGGATCGTAGACTTTACCACCCGCGAGATCCCGGTCAACGAGGACCCCCAGGCGGTGATCGTCCCCGAGGAGCTGCGGAGCGTCCTGGCGACCATGGACTTCCAGCGTATCGAGGTGGCGATGGCACACCGCGCCCCGAACCTTCCGGAGGGCACCGCAACCTTTGCTGGCGACGACGAGTCGCTCGGCACCCGGCGGCTCTTCGCCATCGCGGGGCCGATTATCACCGCGCTCCAGCGCGGCCACGTGCTCGCCGTCGACGAGATCGATGACAGCCTCCACCCGCTGCTCGTGCGTTGCCTGATCGCGCTCTTCCACAGCTCCGAGACGAACCCTCACGGCGCGCAGCTGATCATGAACACGCATGACGTGACCCTCCTCGACTCGCGGCTCTTTCGCCGCGATCAGATCTGGTTTACCGAAAAGGATGATCACGGCGTCTCGCGGCTCTACCCGCTGAGCGACTACCGCCCGCGGAAGGGCGAGGCCCTTGAGAAGGGCTACCTCCACGGGCGCTACGGCGCGGTCCCCTTCCTCAGCTCGTTTGGCTCACACCTGCATCGCCAGGATGAGGATCGCCCGCGTCCCCGCACGCGCATACGGAGCACGACGCCGGATGGCGAAACAACCGCCTAAGACGCCGCAGCGACGCGCGCGCTCTGCCGCCGAGCTTCGCCGCCCCGCACCAAGCAAGGCGGGGCGGCGGCTGATTCTGATCGTCTGCGAGGGCGACCAGACGGAGCACCGCTACTTCGACGCGATTCGGACCGCCGGCAGCCTGACCACCGTGAGCATTGAGATCGCGCCTGACGCCGGGCAGGCGCTCGCAGTGGTGGAGCGCGCCCGCACCCTGCGCCGCCTGCGGAGGCAACAGATCGAGGCGCTCCCGTACGACGAGATCTGGTGCGTCTTTGATCGCGAGGCGCGCAACGAGCCAGCGTCATTTCCGCGGGCCGTCGCCCTGGCGACCCGCGAGAAGTTTGGCCTGGCGATCTCCAACCCGTCGTTCGAGTACTGGTACCTGCTCCACTTCACCGAGACCAACCGGCCGTACCAAGATGCCGATGATCTGCTGGCCGACCTGCGCCGCCACCTCCCCGGCTACGAGAAGAACCACGCGCTTTTTGCGCGGCTACATCCGCAGACGTCGCTCGCCGGGAATCGTGCGGACCGGCTCTACGAGCGCCACCCGGATCGCGAAACCGACGCGTTCCCCAATCCCTCAACGCTTGTCCAGCGGTTGGTGCGCCAACTGCTCGACCTCTAGGGGCACACGTCGCACGAGCTGGCGCTCTATACAGCACCTTAACCAGCCACTGCCGCAAACGAACGCGCAACCCATGTCCCATGTGGGTGGCGCGTTTTGTATTTCCTGGCGACGTATGCGTGCGGAGAAAGACACGGCGGGCGACTTCGCAGACTCACATCATATGCGAAGTCTCCTCTCGCCCACACCGCATTGACAGGCCATGCCGGCTTCGCATATCATGTGCAGCACACCGGCATTTTCTCGTTGTCCCAGCTTCGCATATGATCTGCACCCGGAGCGCGCATGCCACCTGAGCCGATTCCTGACTACCCGCCCCTGGCCGGCTTCCTCGCCGACCTCGCCGCCCGCAGCCGACCGGCCACCACCATCAGCGCCCGCCGGCTCGATCTGAGCCAGCTCATCCGCTGGTACGAGGCGGATCGCGCGCGGCCCTTCCGCCTGGAAGATCTGGCGGCCAGCGATATTGAACGCTGGATGATCGCCGGCGGGGTCGCTGCGAGCACCGGCAACCGCCGCAAAGCATCGCTGCGCGCCTGGGCCGCCTGGGCGATCCGCCAGCAGATCATCCGCGACGACCCGAGCCAAGATATTCAGGATGCCCGCCTACCGCAGCGCGAGGCCAAGTCGGTCAGCCCCGAGGCGATCGACGCCCTGCTCCGCGAGGCGCGGAAAGACCCTGATCTCCACCTGGCCCGCCGCAACGAGGCGATGCTCGACCTGCTCACCTTCGGCGGGATGCGCGTGGCCGAGCTGACCGCGCTCATCCTCGACGACGTGAACCTCAGCGCGCGCAGCGTGTTCATCCGCAACGGCAAAGGCGGGAAGTCGCGCTACATCTACCTCGACCCATCTAGCGTCGCCGTGCTGACGCGATACCTGAATGAAGCCCGCTTCGCCGACGGCGTGCCCGCCGCCGGCTCGCCTGACTCGCAGCAGCGCCTCTGGTTCCACCGGGTCGGCGCGCACGAGCGACCGGGGATCACCACCCGGGCGGTGCAGCTGGTCGTGCAGCAGATCGCGGCGCAGGCCGCACAGCTGGCGACCGATGACGCCGGCCGGACACGGCGCCAGGATGAGAAGGATGCGCTGCGCTTCCTGGCCGAGGAGCTGAAGATGGTGACGCCGCACACCTTCCGCCACAGCCTGGCCCGGCGCATGGTCGAGGACGGCGTGGATCTGCCCGGCGTGGCCAAGGCGCTCGGCCACGCTCACATCAGCACGACCATGATCTACACCGTACCCGCCGAGGGGTCGCTGCGCACCGCCTTCCAGACCGGCGGCGCCCGTGTGCGGGGGCGCGAGCCGAACAAGCCGTAGCAGGCTCACGCCCTCCAAGGCGGAGTCTATGTTAAGGACAGCATAGGGCATGATCGGTTGCATATACTGGCTCATAGGGCTACGTATTCTTTGCTATCCATGTGCCCGGTGATACGCATTTTGAGTGTGGTTATATCATTTAGATTGGTTGCTAATGCGGCATCTTCATTGTAAAATCAGGTACATCTTTGAGTTCTTCGTTACGGCAGGGCCATTGCATCTAATTCCTCACTCCAATCACCTATACGCGTAGTCTATGCCACGTAAAGGTATGGGTTGATCGGGCAAGCTACACGATTGCGGAATACTACCGGGATTTTTTCTCATTATCCGAGCGTACCAGACGCCGCGGTAGCATATGCTCGCCGAGGAAAATGCCGACACAATGTAGAAGTAAGATGCGATAGCCCTGTTCGTTACGGGGGAGGCTAATCAATGACACAGACAGCCCTTCGCGACCTGCTTATCTTCCTCCCCGGAATTATGGGGAGTTCGCTGCGGCTCGATAATGTTGATTTGTGGGCTGTCTCTGGTCAGAGTGTCTGGCAGTTTTTCAAAACGGCCCCTAAACTGGGGAAGCGACTCCAGAAGCTCAAGCTCCGTGACGATGATTACCAGAAGTCGGATCTGGGTGACGGGATCTCGGTCGGCGAGGTGATCATGGGCGATGCACTGGTCGCGCCCCTCCTAAGCATGGGTGGCTACCGCCCGATCATCACGCGCATTGCACACGACTTCGATGGCGTGGTCACGGGCTCAGTACACGCACCACGCGACGAGGCCAACTTTTTCCCTTTCCCCTACGACTGGCGGCGCGACAACCGAGCCAGCGCCCTGCGGCTTAAGATGTTCATCGATCGTCAGCTCCCCAGGTGGCGCGAACACAGCGGCGCGAAGGATGCGAAGGTCGTCCTGATTGCACATAGTATGGGCGGCCTCGTCTCGCGCTATTACCTTGAGGCACTAGATGGCTGGAGTGACTGCCGCCTCCTACTGACGATTGCCACGCCTCATCGCGGTTCGCTCAATGCCGTAGATACTCTCTCTAATGGGATCACGCTCTTTCCCTCCCTCACGCGAGTGATCCGTGATCTGACCTCAATCTACCAACTGCTGCCGATCTACGAGGCGATCACGGTGGGCGGGGCGCAAACCCGCGTGGCTGAGACCAACGCCCTTCCTGGTATCGACCAGAGCTGGGCCAAAGCGGCGCGCGAGGATTTTCACCTTGAGATTTATCGGCGTGCAAAGGAGAACCGGGCGATGGGCCGAAGCCAGCTCACAATCCCCTGGGTGGGTGTCCACCAGGATACCTTTCAGTCGGCATTTGTTGAGGATGGCCGGGTGATGATGAGCTACCATCTGCCCCCGATCATCGACATGGCTTTCGACGGTGGCGACGGCACAGTGCCGCGGGTCTCGGCAGTGCCAGCCGACTTTTCGAAGCAGGAGGAGGAGTTGTCGCGCTACTCGGCGCAACAGCACGGCTGGATCACCAATAACGAAATGACCCTCACGCCGCTGATCGAGAGCTTGCACACTATCCTGTCGCCCGGCTCGCAGAACGTACTTGGCCGTGAGTCGGATCGGAAGCCCGCGATTAATCTGCGTGCCGATTCGGTGTTTGGGCCTGGCCAGCCCATCGTGCTGAGCCTCGCCGTGGAGAAGACTGAGCACACTTTGACGCTTGAGGCGCGGCTAGAGTCAACCACACCGAGCGCGAAGACGATAACGTCCAAGATCGATGTGAAGCCCGGCGAGCGGATGTCCCTCAGCTTTACCGACGTGCCACCCGGTCTCTACCGGGTGGCGGTGCGCTCACGTGGGTTCAAAGGGCTTGCACCCGATCCGGTGCAGAGCTTGGTCGAACTGGTTGACGCTACAGCGGTTGAAGCGATGGATAGCTAAGCCTGAGGAAAATGCCATGCCCACAGCTAACCGCACATTTACTTGGCGCAAGACAGTCCCACAAGAGCTAGCCCAGTTCGCCATGCCTGATCTGTCAGAACATTTGCGCTGGCCACCCTATATCAGCCGGCTCGATCTGCTGGCCAACGAGGGGCGAGCCAGCGTTGTCCGCCAGTTCTACCAGCAGCTTCTCGGGCTCAAGCTTATCTATGAAGTCACCCCCTTCGATCCGCTGGACAGCGACGTCCAGCAGATCCGTCGGCCCAGCGAGATCCTGGCCAGCCGTGTCGGCACCTGTGTCGACCTCACGCTTCTCATGGCCGGAATGTGCCTAGCCGCCGACCTGTTGCCCCTAGTGGTGGTACTCGATGGGCACGCGCTCCTAGCTGTCTCGCTGACCAAAGGCCGCGCCGAGGCCCGCAACCTACCCCATGTGCACGCGTTCGAGAACGGCCTGCTCCGCAACATCGATCATCTGCGCACGTGGGCAGATGACGAGGCGTACTTGCTGGTTGAGTGTACGGGCGTGGCCGCCAGCCAGGGTGGCCTCTCGCCACAAATGCCGGAGGGCGCAGGCCGCGACCGGCATGGCTACATGTCGTTCGACCGGGCGTGCGCGGCTGGTCTTGAACAAATCGCGCAGCGCGCAGTCGCTAAGAATGTACAGGCCGGGACTAGCCAGCGGACGTTTCTTTTCGCTGCACACGTCCACGAGTTACAGCAGCGCGGATTCAAGCCGCTGAGCGATGCTGATCCGCCAGAAGTGATCGACCAGAGTGGGCACAATAATTTTGGCCAGGTCGGTACTATCGAACAGTTTATCGCTGGTGACTATGTAGATGGAGATACGCTTACATTCGCCGGGCTCAGCGGAGCAGAGATAGCTGAGGCATTGCGGCGCATGAATGAGCGCCACCAGATATGGAATGCTCAGGTTGCCACCCTCTGCGCGATGCAGCTTGGTCTCTCGGTTGAAGCCATCTTTTACACTCAGTCGGCAACATGGAACCTGCCCCAGACGGTTGACATGGATGCAGAGTCACCCCTCGAACTCTTTCGCCTCATTGTGCAAAAGCGCTACAACGACCGACCAAGTGATAGGGACTCACTGCTTGTCTTTGTCTGCGCTCTGGCATGCTCCAAGCTGATTAGTACCGATGACCAGCGACGACTCCATGACTGGGTTGATACTACCATTGAGCGTCTCGCAGAGACGCCTGCCGCGAGGGTTCGCCACACACAGCAGACCTACAGGCAGGCTGATGACATTGCGGCACAGGCCGAGCGCTACGCGCACGAGCCATTCTCGCTGCTGATTGACGTCGCGCCGAGCAGGGACGACCGTTATACGCTGCAAGTCCGCATCTTTCACCCCGCCGATATCGAGGCCAACCCACTTGACAGCACTACAGCCGACTTTACCGCTGACGAGCTACGCCAGGAGCTCAACGTGATACGGCGCAAGCTGCCGAGCTGGATCCGCTCCAGCGAGGGCGGCCTGCTCTTTGAGTTTCTGCTGCCCTTTGACCTCTTGGCTGAGCTTGAGGCTGGAGCATGGAAGCTCACTGACTGGCTATTCGAAGTCAAGCAGCGCTCGCCCGCAGATCTACCACTCGGGCAACTCCACCCGATCATCGCACGCTGCTCCGATCGCACATCCGACGAGGAGCGCCAGTGGACGCGGCGCTGGCGTCAGTTCGAGCGGTGGCTGAGTGACCGGCAGCCAGAGATCGCTCCCCTACTGACTTGCCTGAACGATGACCACGCTTGCTATGTGTGTTATGAGAAGTGGCAAACAGAGAACCGCCTAGTCGGTGTGGTGATCGATGCCTTGCCCGACCCCGCGATACAGTGGGATGGGATCTTTGAAAAGATCCTCGAATCAGGACTGCCGGTTGCCCTCTGGCCAGCCCCGCGCCCAGAGGGCGCGGCCCTTCCCTCCTATAGTGAAGCTATTCTCCAAGATCAATCCGCCCGACTAGGCAACCTGCCGAGGGAGATCTGGGAACGACGTAAGAACCCCGCTATGGCACATGAGGTCGCGGGACTGGTGCTGTTCTGGGATAATTACGACCGCCAGCCGCGACAGGTGCCATTTCAGGCACCGCAGTAGGAGTTATGTATGCGTGAATGGCGTTTCTACAAAGGCACGGCGCGCAATGAGCCACTGCCCGCGCCCGAGGCAGGCCCGCCAATTCCGCCGGGCAGTCCCCTATACGGACTACCGGACGCGCCGCCCTGGCGCCGCTTCGATCTGCACAACCGCGACCGTCGGCGCGGCAAGGTGTTTCGTCCCGACGATGAGTTGATCGCGGTCGTCAATATGGCGATCTACCTGCGCCGGCCCTTGCTGATCACCGGTCGCCCCGGCACAGGCAAGTCGACTCTAGCATGGTCTATCGCCGAGGAGCTGGAACTGCCCTTGCTCCAGTGGCCAATTACGACGCGCACCACCCTCCAAGACGGGTTGTATACCTACGATGTGATCCGCCGACTCCAGGACGTGCAAATCTATGAGCGGCTGGCAGCCAGCGGTCCACACACGCCAACCGACGAGGAGCAGCCCCATAGCCAGTTTGATCCATCTCGTGAGATCGGCGAGTACCTAACCCTTGGGCCACTTGGGATGGCCATGCTGCCCCCAGCCGAGGGGGCGCCGCCACTGCCGCGTGTCCTGCTAATCGACGAAATCGACAAGAGCGACATCGATCTACCAAACGACCTGCTTCATATCTTCGAGGAGGGTGCGTTCGAGATTCGTGAGATCAGCCGCCATAAGAAGCTGGTACAGGCAGATACGGTCATGATTAGCACCCCTGACGGTGCCCAGGTGGCCGTGCAGGGCGATGGTAAGATCCGCTGCGCGGTCTTTCCGATTATCGTCATGACAAGCAATAAAGAGCGTGACTTCCCGCCCGCATTCCTGCGGCGCTGCCTGCGCTACGAGATGAAGGACCCCAGCCCTGAGGAGCTGGCGGAGATCGTGATCGCCCATCTGGGGACGGCAGTAGCGGTAGAACAGGTGGCCCGTATCAACCAGTTTGCTGCGGAGCAGGTGAAAAACAACCTGGCAACCGACCAACTGCTCAACCTGCTGTACCTGCTTCGCCGTGAGGAGACGCTTGACCAGAAGCTCGTCGCGCAAATGACGGCGACACTGCTGAAAAACCTTGAGGCAGGCGCATGAGCATTGCCGCTCTTGTGCGCGCCCTGGAGCAGATGAAAAGTGACCTGAGCGATGAGCAAATCGCTGAGGCGCTCTGGATGCTCCAGTACTTGCCCAACCCGACCGCGACGTCCGATACAGCAACTCCTCTCGCACCACAGGATGAAGGCGGTGGTGTAGAGTCTACTCAGGCGCAATTGTCATCCAAGATCAGAGATCGCTCCCCATCACAAAGCGACGCACAATTCCAGGAGACTGGGGACTCTGCTGGTAACCAGCGGCCAGACCAGAGTGTCCCTGAGCGGCGAGACGCCCCAGATGCCGACACGACCGATGATGCGAGGGCCGAGCTAAAGCAGCACGGGGGCCCATCGGTAGGTGCGTCGGGGGCGACGAGCGTCAGCATCTACGTGCCTGGTGAAGTGGCACTCCGTGACAGCCGTGCGTATGTGAGGTCGCTCCGCGCCCTCGACCGGCACGAGCGCTCGCGCCATCGTCAGTCATTAGACGAGCATGAGACCATCAGGCGGCTCCTCGAAGAGCGCGTTTTCTTGCCAGTCCAGCGTCCCGAGCGTGAGCGTTGGCTCGCGCTGCACCTAGTGCTCGACCATAGCCGATCAATGGGCATCTGGCACAAGCTGCGCGCCGAGCTACGCGCGCTCTTTGTGCGCCTGGGCGTCTTCAAGAATGTTCGCATCTGGGCGCTTGATGCGGAGAATAGCGCGCCGAAGTTGCGGCCCCTATCGCAGCAAGGGCACGCGGGCGTAAGTAACCTGCGCCCCTCCGCCCTAGTTGACCCAACCGGGCGCACTCTGGTGCTGGTGATTAGCGACGCCGTCTCGCCCGCCTGGCACGCAGGGGCTATGGCCGAAGCATTTGCGCAGTGGGGCAGGGTTGGGCCGACTGCCTTGCTCCAGGTGCTCCCGCAGCACCTCTGGCCGCGCAGCAGCCTGGGCAAAGGCTGGCAGGTGACCTTATTCGGTGCCGCCGGTGCGCCGAGCACCCGCCTCCGGATGCGGACACGTGGGCGCTCGGTGCGCGGGCGGCGCTTACCACTCGGTGTCCGCGTGCCGATCTTCGCCCTCACCCCCGACTCGTTCCACGACTGGTCTCGGATGGTGGCAGGCGTGCCAGGCGCGTCTGGAGTTGGCTATCATCTGGCGCTGCCTGTCACGAAAGGAGGCGACGCTGTAGCGCAGCCAGATCGGCTGATGACGCAGGCTGATGACGCAGAGGTAATCAAAGACTTTCTCCGAGCAACCTCGCCCACGGCCATCGATCTCGCCAAGCTACTCGCAGTGGCTCCCATCCTCAGCCTGCCGATTATTCGCACGATCCAGAGCCAGCTGATGCCTGCCTCTGGCCAGTCCCATCTGGCCGAGATCTTCCTGGGCGGGATTCTGCAGCCCCTGATATCCGACGACGATCCCGAGGAGACGATCTACACCTTTGTGCCCGGTGCCCGCGAGCTGCTCCTGAGTCATGCGGACCACCACGATACACGGTGCGCGTTCAAGGCGGTCTCAAGCTTCATTGAGGAGCAGGTCCGAAGCAGCTCGCGATTCCGCGCCTTCCTCGATGTGCCCGCAGGCGCGGACGACAGCCTCGCCGGCACAGTTCAAGCTGCCTTCGCCCATGCGACGGCCGCAGTGCTGCGCGACCTGGGCTACCACGATCTAGCCCTCGCCATGGTGGAGGCTCAGCGCCGCACGCAGCGCCCGTGGTTTGCGCGTGGCCACTCCCTCATAATTGGCGTCAGCGGATCGCTTCAGATGAAGCTGCCTAATGATCACCTTACCATAATCGAAGCCCAGACCGTCGCCGCTGTTCTGACAGATCCTGCCAATCCGCGCTACTTTACCGGTGCGCAGACCGGCAATATTTCTGTCAGCGATGTGTCCGGACGCGACCAGGTTGACCAGCAGATCAACCAACCTGCAGGAGGAGAGGCGCACGTCGGCGTGATGGTTGGCTCTATCGGTGGCTACGTGCAGACTGGTGGGCTTGCGATTGGTGCGGTACACATCACCGTTGCGACGACCGGCCCAACCCTGAGCGATGAGGAGCGCCAGCTGCTCGCCCGCTACCTGCCGGCCATCCAGCAGAAGTATTGCCACCTGATGCTGCGCAACCGCGTCGCCCCCGAGCGCACCGGCAACGATGAGCGCGTCGTCCCTGAGCTCTACCTCGAAGAGGTCTACACCACCCTCACCACCGACGGCCCGGCGCGGATTGTGGTCGATGCCGAGCTTACGACGGCTGGACTGCGGAAGCGCCTCGCTGCGCTTGCGGAACATCCTGCGACCCCCGACCAGGTTGAGCCGCAGGATGTGCGCACCCTGGTCTATCGCCTGCTGACCCGCCGCACAGCGGCGAAGGGCCGTGGTGCCCCGGCGCGCGATGACCTCGACGGCGCGGCGGAGGCGGCCTGGTCGCGTGACCCGCTGCCCGACGACACCCCGGCCAGCGCCCGCTTCCAGGTGCGCGAGACCCGGCCCGAGCTGGCGGTGGAGGCGCTGGCCCCGCAGGCGCTGGCCCCGCAGGCGCGGATCGTGCTCCTCGGCGGCCCCGGCAGCGGCAAGTCCACCGTGCTGCGCTATGTGGCCCTGCTCCTGGCCCAGTCCCTCGCACACGACACGCCCCCGCGCCTGCCCGGCTGGGGCGCGGCCCGCATCCCCTTCTTCATCCCCCTGGGCACGCTGAATGCGCAGCTTGATCAGACCGACGCCGCCGATGCTCTGATCGCCGCGCTGATGAGCGAGCTGGGCGGCACCGGCGACCTGCTGCCCACGGCGCAGGTGCGACATCTGCTCTTCGGCATGCTCCCGCGCACCATCCTGCTGCTCGACGGGCTCGATGAGCTCTCGGCGGAGGCGCGCCCCGCCCAGCCGACCGACCCGCGCAGCCGGGTGATCGCGGCGATCCGCCAGATCGCCCGCGACTACCCGGACACCGTGATCGTCGTCACCTCACGCGAGCGCTCCTACCGCGCGCCGCGCGTCTTCCCCGCCGACGAGGGCTGGCAGACGCGGGTGGTGCAGCCCTTCGCCCGTGGCCAGGTGTGGGGCTTCCTCCAGCGCTGGTACGCGGCCATGGCCCGCGTCGGCGAGACGGGGGTGAGCGACGCGGGGGCGGCGCGGGCCGCGGCCGATCTCGGCGATCAGCTCGACGCCCAGCCGGCGTTGCGCCAGGCAATTGCCGCGACCGACCATGCCGACGGGCCGCAGCCGCCAGTCTCGCCCTTGCTGCTGACGATGCTAGCCATCCTGCACTACAGCCTCGGCGGCGAGCGCCTGCTAACCGAGCGCGCGCGGATCTACGAGCAGCTGGTGGTGCTGCTGCTGCACCGCTGGGAGCCGCGCCACAGCGACCCCTTTGTGAAGGGGCGCGACCTGGTGAGCCGGCTGAAAGACCCCCACGGCACGCGCGATGACGAGCTGCCGGATCTGAAGGGGGTCGACGATCTGCGCAGCATGCTGCATGAGGTGGCCTTCACGACCCACCGCGACGCGCCGGACGGCGAGAGCCGGGGCGTGATCGACGGCGACCGGCTCTTTGGCACCCTCAAGCGCTTCTTCTGGCACACCCACCGCTGTGAGGAAGCCCAGGCGACGGCGAAGGCCCAGCTCTTCCTGGCCGCGCTGAAGGATGAGGCCGGGCTGCTGGTGCCGCGCGACGAGCAGACCTACCAGTTTCCCCACCTCACCTTTCAGGAGTACCTGGCGGCCTGCCACCTGGCCGAGCACGAGGAGGGTGAGCAGGAGGCCTACGCCTGCTGGCAGGGGAAGGACGGCGACCGCTGGCGCGAGGTGATTCTGCTGATGATGGGGTGTTTACGTCGCCAGCGCAATGGCGTTCGGGTTGGTCGGCCCTGGCTCACCGACTGGCTGCTCGACACAAGCCGAGCGAAGACCCCAGCCCAGGCCCAGCGCGACGCCCTGCTGGCCGCCGACTGCTACAGCGATTTGGGCGGGCGGGCGGCACTCACCCGCTACAGCGAGGGGATTGAGGCGGCGCTGCGTACCGCGCTCGCCGCGATCCTCGTTCCCGTCGTGGTACCTGCGGGCCTCGCCGCCGCTGACCGCGTGCGCGCCGGGGTCATCTTGGGGGAGCTTGGCGACCCGCGCCCCGGCGTCTGTGATCTGCCGCCGCCGATGGTGGCGATCCAGGGTGGTAGCTTTGTAATCGGGAGCAGCGCGACTGAGGTAGATCATGCAAATAGGGTATACCGAGCGATAGGCGGATCGGATTGGGCAACCCAAGAGATCAATGATCAACCCGTGGTGGTTTCATCGTTCGAACTGGCCCGCTACCCGGTGACGAACGCGCAGTTTCAGCAATTTATCGCCACTGGGGGCTACAACCCGGACGCATCCTGGTGGGATGTGGCCGGACGGGCGTGGCTGGCCCGCGAGGATCAGGCGACCACAGGACTCCAGCCATGGCAGCAACGCACGACAAAACGACAACCCAGTTCTTGGGATGACCCGCGATTCGGGATCGCCCGCCCGAACCACCCGGTGGTTGGCGTCAACTGGTACGAGGCGACGGCATTCTGTACATGGCTAACGGCTCACCTGAATGATGGCTACACCTACCGTCTGCCGAGTGAGGCGGAATGGGAATATGCAGCGCGGGGCAGCGAGCGCCGGATCTATCCCTGGGGCGATACCGAGCCAGATGACGATCGCGCCAACTTCGATGGGCAGTACAATGGAACCAGTGCCGTCGGCTGCTTTCCGGCTGGGGCGACGCCAGGAACCGGGCTGTGCGACATGGCCGGGAATATCTGGGAGTGGACGCGCAGCGAATACCGAAATTACCCCTATGACCCGACCGATGGGCGCGAAGACGGGGCGGAGCCAGCACAAAAACAATTTACACTTCTCGGTGGCGCATGGTATAATCAACCGATCAACCTACGCGCGGCTAACCGTGCATACGAAACGGCTGAATACCATATTCGGGTTGTTGGTTTTCGATTTCTTCGGTACATTCGATTGTAAATACTCTTTGGCACGAATAAGTCCTGGGTTAAGCCGCAAAAGCGGGCGAAGCCGTATATTTATCCGTATTACTTTCGAGTTATTAGCGCCCGATTTTAGCAGCCGCTTCAAGCGCCGCCTGAAAGCGGCTGCTAACTTAACCCAGCGCTTATTCACGCCAACAAGTCTTTTTGTAGCGCTCCGCTCTGCGCCGGGTAGTCCTGGTGGCTGCTCGCCGTCCACTCCCAGACATTCCCGGCCAGATCGAGTGCCCCGCAGGCCGCCGCGCCGGATGGGCAGCAACCCACGGGCGCGGGGTGCCCCAGCTTACTCGCGTTGTAGATCGCCCGCTCGGGCGTCGGCTCTTCATCGCCCCAGGGGTATGGCCGACGCTACATCTGCGCGTCGTAGGCTGCCGCCGCCTCTCACTCGGCCTCGGTCGGCAGGCGCACCACGTAGCCCTCGGGGAGCACGTCCTGGAGCCACTCTGTGAGCCAGGCGCAGAAGGCCGTGATCTCGTACCAGGTCACGCAAATCACCGGCTGGTTGGGGACACTGTACTCAGCGTCGCCCCATCCCACGGATTGGTGCGTTTGGCCTTCCACTTCCACTCCGCAGGCGTCCACCAGCGTTGGGCGCCTGCGCTGTAGCCCTCGGCCACAAAGGGCACGTACTGGGCGACGGTGATCGGGTAGCAGCCCAGCCAGAACGCGGGAAGTTGGACGGTTGCCGAGGGCTGATCGTTCTCCCACCCGCCGATGCGATATGACCCCTCGCGCACATAGCACTAGTGGTCTGTCACCGTGAAGATGAGGAATGCAGTAGCACAGCATGTCGCACTCTGACGGGTAGAGTATTCATCATCATCATCGTGACGAGCCACTAGTAGGGGCGATCCGCTGTGGTCGCCCCCGCCGGCGTCCCGAAGTCCGTGGTGCGCCGGGCCAGTTCCGCGTGCCACTGCGCCACATTGACCGGGATGCGCGGGTCGCCCACCCTGCCGGCTAGCTCAGCGGCGCGCAGGCGCTCGGCGAAAGGGTGCCGCCGGAGTCTCGATGATCTGGGCGACGAGCGCGGCGGCCTCGCGATCACCAGGCACCTTCGCGAGCAGCGCATCCAGCTGTGTAATCGCCTGGTCAAACGCCCCGGCCTGAATCTGCGCCAGCACGGGGCCAAGCCGCTCACGCTGGCGGCGCGCCTCTGCTTCCTGGCGGGCCTGGGCGGCCTCCGCCACCTGTCGCTCCTCGACGGCCTGTATCGCCTGGGCGTGGAACAGCAGCGCCACTGCCTCCCGATCATCGGGAACCTCAGCCAGCAAAGACTCCAGATCGCGGATCGCCTCCGGCCAGGCCACGCGCTCGACCGCTTCTAGGGCCGCATCGTAGCGCTGCTTGCGGCGCTGTCGCCCCTCGGCCCAATCCCGATGTATCTGCGGGTCAGGGTAGCCGGGCTGGAGGCCAGCGAGCGCGGCTATCTGCGCCAGCACATCCTCCCAGCGGTCATCGCCACGCAGGGCGGCCAGGGCATCGTAGTGCCGCTGGAGGTCCGCCTGGCGGTGGGCCTCGGCCAGGCGTGCTCACATATCCTGATAACCCGGATTCAGGTTCGCTTCAATCTGGAGCGGGCGGAGCGGGCGGAGCGGACGAGACGTCCGCTCCCTGAACCTCCCTCATCACAATGGGCTTCGTCATCGGCGGCAGAGCGCCGACCCCGATGGCCCGCGTGTGCAGCGCCCGCAGCAGCCGCGCAAGGCTATCGTCCGCAAACAGGTCAACCCAGTTCAGGTGGCGCAGCCGCTCGGGTGCCTCGCATGCATCGAGGCGCAGCGGGATCAGGTAGATCGCGTCCTCGGGCTGTTGCTCGACCACATCCAGCGCGAACGCCAGCTCTTTTTGTACATAGCCCGCCTTGATGACCGAGCGCTGCGAGAGACAGACCAGCACGATATCCGACTCCCGCACCACTCGCGGGATCTCGACCTGCCAGCGCTGGCCCGGCAGCAGATCCTCGGCGTCGAGCCAGGGTGACGCCGGCGGTGCGTAGCCGCGCGTAGAGCTGGCGCACGGCGGGCTTGTCTTCGGAGGCGTGGCAGAGGAAGACACGCAGCGGGTATGCAGCCCCGGTTGCTACGGTGGGGTCTGCCGGGCGCGAGAGCGAAGGGGCGACGTACGGGGTGTCTGTCTGTGCCTCGTCATCGGGGAAATCTTCGACCGCCACGCCCCAGCCACGCAGGGTCGCCTTCGCGTAACGAATACCGTCGCGGGCCTCGCGGATGCCTGCTGCGACGGCTGGCGGGGCGTAGGCGCTTGTATGGGTTGCCCGCTGCACGAGTAGGGTCGCCAGGGTGGCGCGATGGGCCGCCAGCCGCGCATGAAGACTCTCAATGTCCTGGGGGAAGGCATACGACGATCCTCTGGTCAGCGCTCAGACGTCATTAGGCGAATCCGCGACGGTCACACCCCAGCCGCGCAGGGTGGCCTTGCAGGCGGCGATGCCGGCGCGGGCCGCGCGGATGCCGTGAGCGATGGCGGGCGGGGCGTAGGCGCTGCCGAGCATCGCCTGCTGAGTGAGCAGCGTGGCCAGCGTGGCGCGGTGGGTCTCCAGGCGCTCGCGCTGGGTGGTGACCGCGCGGGCGATGCCTGGGAGGAGGTGCCACTAGCGGGGGATGGGGAAGGACCACCGGGCGTGATCGTGATCGAGCCCAGGTTCGTGCCGACCGCCGCGCCGTACACCATCCCGCTGACATCGGTGCGGCCATCGGTGCCCTTGCACACATCGTTGCCGGCCACGTCACCCACGCCGACATCGCCGATCTGGCCCCCCGCGCCGAAGGCGAGCAGGGCCAGGCGCTCACGCTGGTCAGCCGGGAGAGCGGCGAACTGCTTCTTAAAGACGGCGCGGGCCGCGCGTCCGGTCCCCACTCGGCGGTCAGCGTGCGCAGGCGCGCGGCGAGCTGCTCGATATCCTGGCTCATACCTGCCTGCGCACTACCGCAGCTCCTCAGCAAGGAGCATGGCGAAGGCATCATCCGCGCTCACGCCGGTGCGATCGGCGTAGGCGGCCGCGATCTTCCAGGCGGTGGTTCGCAGCATCCCGCCCTTGCGATCCGGATGCAGGGAAGGATTCATCAGCACATACAGGTGGTGCGCTCCAGCTCTGCCGCCGCAGCGAACTCAGATATGTTCAGGCCAACCTTCGCGATGCTATTGGCGAAGTCTGGCCTGAGCACAATCCGCTTGCGCGTCACACCTCCGGTTGTCGTGTGCATACACAGTTTCTTTCACTACCATCAATAGTTATATGATTTCAATAACAGATGTCAACGGATCGCGCCGGCGTGGGCGCGACCTCGGCAATTAATCGTACCCGACGGTACTCCTGTTCGCCCACCGCACGAGCAAGGATTCGTTGCCTCCCTAGCCGCTGATCTCGATGCCCATCGAGAGGTGTTTTTACCGCATCAGGACGAGAAATATATACTTGACAATGAAGTTAGTTTGTGCTACAATACACATGGGCCAAAAAAGGCCAAAAAGCCGCTGTCAAAAAGGAAGCCGATCATGAACCTCTCCCTCAACGCCATCACCGCCGCCACCCAGGATCAGATCCGCGCGCTCCTGAACATCGACGACCTGACGACCCTGATGGGCTTCGAGACGGAGGGCGTCAACGCCATCCTGTTCCGCATCTTCTACGCGGGGAACGTGACGCCCGAGCGGGTGGCCCTGGCCGAGGCGGTGCTGGCCGAGTGCGGCGTCGCGGTTCCGCCGACCGTCACGATCCAGAGCGTGCTGGACGCGATGGGTGCGATGTGGCCGCTCTACCAGCCGACCGAGGCCGCCTACTACGAGCGCCAGGCCTTCGCGGCTGCGGTCGCGCTGAAGGCCGGCCAGCCCGACGCGGCGCTGACCATCCTCGACGGCCCCGAGGGCGCGGGGATCGGCTGGGCGCTGACCGAGGAAGATCTGAAAGCCTCCCTCGCCGCCTAATCGCTGTTCCGCTCAGCTGCCCGCCGGCATTCGCCGGCGGGCTTCGTATTCCCCAAAACAAGGAACTAAATCAATGACCACCGAGCCTCTCACCTGGGCGACCGCCCCGGCCGGCAGCGTGACCCTCGACGGCGGATGGAAGGGCTGCGGCTGCACGATCGTTGTCCCCGTCGGCGAGGAGTATGCGCAGGCCAGCGAGCGCTGCATCTACGACGGCGCGAGCCCCGAGCCGCTGCTGGGCGTGCTGGTGATCTCCCCCGCCACGCAACTGCTCATTGATGGCCTGAACCCGTTCGCGCGTGAGGACATCCCAGCCATCATCCGGGACGCGATGCACCTGGCACACAATATCGCCGGCCTGAACGACATGCAGGGCGGCATCGCGGTCGGCCTGGGCATCCTGCGCGATAACGGCTGGCTGCCCGATACGGCGACCTACGCACAGGTGGACGACCTGATCGCCACCCACTACGCCCGCGAGACCCCGGAGCAGGCGACCGGCAAGAAGCTGCGCACCATGGGCGCGGCGATCGCCGCCGGCGAGAACCCCGAAGACGTGTTCTCCTGGATGTCGGCGATGGGGCCGCAGCAGGACGATTTCGCGCTGCGCATCGCCCGCCGCGCCCAGCAGGCCACCGACATCAACGTCCCCGAGGCCCGCGGGCTCTGGCCACACATCTACGAATAATCGTCGCCGCCCTGTCCGAGCCCCGCGCACCGTGCGCGGGGCTTTTTGATTCCCTGGAGTCGCCATGTACGTCCTGTCGGTTCAGCCTGACGTGGTGCGCCGGATGCGGCCCGGCGACATCCCGCCGTCCATCATCGCCAGTCCGAGCACGAGCGGGCGGCGGCCGTTCGACCTCTGCTACAGCGCCGAACTCGCCGGGCCGTTCGATGTCGTCTACGACCCGTTCGTGGCCAGCCACACCCGCCGCTCCCTATGCATCACCGTGGACGCCTATACCGCAATCACCGCAGCCCAGGCCGCGCTGGAGATGGCCCGCCTGGAGGCGGCGGGCCGGCCGGCCTACGTCCACGCCAATATCCATCGCGCCCGAGCGAACGCCGCCGGGAAGGAGCCGGTGCCGATTATCGCCATTCGCCGGGGGCGGCACGCGAAGCCGCTCTACGCGAACCACGTCCGGATCGCCGGCCCGGGCTGGCTCATCGCCTGCCCACAGCGCATGCTGCCCTGCTCGGCCAAGGTCTACCTCGTCATCCCCGCTGGCACCGACGTGAGCGTCGTTGCCTAGTCCCTGGAGCACCCCATGCGCCGATCTCTCCGCGAACTCCCACTCGGCGAACAGCCGATCTACCGCCTGACGAATACTGGCCCATCCTCCCTCTCGGACGTGGAGCTGATCGCCATCCTCACCAACATGCCCGACCTGGCCGTCGCGGAGCGCCTCATCGACCACTTCGGCTCGCTGTCGGCGATCGCCAAGGCCGACCCGCGCGAGATCCGGCGGGTGGGCTTCGGCATCGGACAGGCGAAGTCCGCCCAGCTCGGCGCCGCCTTCGAGCTCGCCCGCCGCATCTTCTACGGCGGACACGACGAGCGGCTCCAGATCCGCAGCCCGGCCGACGCCAACACGCTGCTGCGCGCCGAGATCGGCGGCGCGGAGCAGGAGCACCTGGTCGTGATCTGCCTCGACACGAAGAATCGCGTGCTGAAGCTGCACACGGTCTATATCGGCAGCGTCAACACCGCCGTGGTGCGGATCGGCGAGGTCTTCCGCGAGGCGATCCGGCTCAATGCGGTGGCCATCATTGTCTCCCACAACCATCCGAGCCAGGACCCGACGCCGAGTCCGGAGGACATCCTCGTCACCCGCCAGATCGTGGAGGCGGGCACCCTGCTCGATATCGAGTGTCTTGACCACCTGATCGTGTGCCGGTCGCGATTCACCAGCATGCGCGAGCGCGGCCTGGGCTTCACCAAATAGCGCGAGAGGTTCTGATGCACTTCCACTACAGCGGCGGCGGCTTCCCGCTCCACCGCGCCGTGTACCGCACCGAGCGCATTGTTGCGCCAATCATCCCCACTGCGCAGCGGGTGCGCGAGCAGATGACGATGGCCGCCAAGGACGCCTTCGCCGCCGCACCGACCGAGGATGCGATCGCCAAGAGTCTCGCTGAGGCCGAGGCCGGCTACGCGGCGGTGCTGGCCGCATGGGAACTGGCCCCCTACGAGATCATCGTGTCCATCCCAGGGACGACCGCCCGCCACTACCTCCGCTACCAGAACGCCGTGCGCTTCCTGCGCCAGCTTGGCGTGCTGCGGCGGTGCGACGGCTGCGAGCAGTGGGCCATCTCCTACGAGCCGCGACTCGACCCCGATGTGATCCTTTGCGACCGCTGTGGCTACACCAGCCTCAGCCTCTCGGAGTAACGAGCGCCATGCCAAACATACCGCCCGCGACGAAGGAAGAGCTGCTCGCCGCCATGCGACGCTTCGACGCGGAGTTCCGCAGCCTGCCGCGCTGGGTGCGCTGGCCGACGAGGGCCGACAGGTTCGCGCTGCTTCACGACGGCAAGCGCTACCCGGTCAAGTTCATCATCAGCTTGGCCACGTCATATAGCGTCTCTGGCTTCTCGGGAGGCAATGAGGCCAATACCTACGTCGGCAAGCGCGGCTTGACGGTGATCACGCTCTAGCCCGACCAACCTATCGCCAACCCAAGCCCGGCACCGTGCCGGGTCTTTTGATTCTCTGGAGGCAATTCAATGACCGCCACATCGAACGACCGCCCCATCCGCCCGCTCGTCCATACGCTGATCAAGGCGCTCACGCTGGATGTCTGGCCCTCCCACGCCACGCTGATGGACTTCGGTATTCAGACTCCCGCCCACTACGCAGCTATCCAGAAGGCGGTGCTGGCCACCCCCGACCTGGATGCGCTGCGGCGCGAGCTCAACGAGATTCTGGGCAGCGGGCCGAAGATCACCGCCTGGGTGCGCCAGCGGGTGCCTGACGCGCCGGTCTTCGTCACCGCCTGGGACGATCTCCCTCTGGGCGACGAGGAGCCCGCCGACGGCGGCGCGGAGTGAGCGCCGAGCAGGCAGCGGCACCGCCTCCCAAGCGGCGGTCGCGCAAGCGGGCCGCTGCCGACGAGCAGGCCGTCACGCATATCCCGGTCGCCGACGTGGCGACCGGGCTAAACAATCGCACCGTGTTCAATCCGCAGAAGCTGGCTGACCTCGCGGCGAGCATGGCCGAGCACGGGCTGGCCCAGCCAATCACCGTGCGGCCTCGCGGGGCAGGCAGGTATCAGCTCGTCGCAGGTGAGCGCCGGTGGCGGGCCGCCAAGCTCCTCGGCTGGAAGACGATCCCGGCCCTCGTGCGCGACCTGACCGACCGGCAGGCCCGCTCGATCACCCTGATTGAGAACAGTCACCGCGAGGATGTCGATCCCATCGACGAGGCGCTGGGCTACCGGGCCTATATGGACGAGTTTGGGGTGGGCGAGGCCGAGATGGCCACCGCCGTGAACCTGCCCAGCGTGCGGATCTATAAGCGGCTGGAGCTGTTGAAGCTGCGCGCCGACGTGCAGGAGCAGGTGCGGAAGAACCCGACCCTGCTGACCCTGTTCGACCTGATGACGATCCTCGATCACAACCGCCAGGCGCTGGCCCTGCGCGTGCTGATCAGCAAGAGCCGCCCGCCCAGCCTCGCGGAGTTCCGCCGCGTGGTCAACGACTTCAAGGGAGATCAGGACAAAGAGGACGGCACCCAGGGAGCCCTGTTTACCGCCGATCAGATCGCCGATATGTGGGTGGAGAAGTTTCAGGTCGCCGACCAGGCGGGGGAGCGCGCCCGGCGCGCGCGCCTGCCCATCGACGCCCGCTTTCCCGCCCCGCGGGTCAAGGATCGCCGCCAGTGGCTCGCCAATCAGATGAAGGATTGGGCCGATGATCTGGCGGCGGCAGGGTACGATGAGGCGGCGGCGGCCATCTACACGCTCACTGAGCAGTGCATCAGAGACAACCGCCTCGAAGCCGACGAGAGCCAGTGGACGGAATATTTCACCTGACCTACGCATGCGTCATTCGCGACATGGTTCTGTCGCGAAAGGCGCGCGCTGTGCTTTTCTCACACACAGGAGCCTACTGCCATGACCGACCAGTCCCAGCTCGCCCACCTCGCCGCCCAGGCCCAGGTCGCGCAGGAGAGCCGCAACCAGCAGCGCAAGGTCGAGGAGGAGGGCCGCGAGATCGCGAGGCGGCGGGATACCGTCGCCCGCCAGCAGGAGATCTTTACCGACCTGTTCGGCCCGCGCATAGCCGCGCAGCTCGGGCTCACGTTCGTTTGGGACGAGCGCTACCGCTGCGCCGTTGGCCGCACGACCGTCGGCGGGGCGGAGCGGGTGCTGTACTACCAGAGCGACCGCGTGATGATCAACGATCCAGAGAACCGCAGCGGTGGACCGACCACCGGCTACTACGGCGGCATGGTGTCGCTGGAGGAGGCGCAGCACGTCGACCACTGCCGCGAGCGTGCCGAGCGACTGGTGCTGGCCCTGGCCGGGACGTTCCCGGCCGCGACGACCGACGAGGCACCGTCATGAGCCAGCGCCCGCCGAGGTCGCTGTTCCCCGACGGCGAAGACCTCCCCCTGTTCAGCGGGGCACCGCAGATCGTGCGGCTGCCCGAGCCGGAGCCTGCGCCTGCTCCTGCGCCGCCTCCTGAGCCGGCGCAGGAGCTGCCGCTCCTGGCTGCTATCGCGGCAGCTGGTAGCGCTGCGCCGCCGCCCGAAACGCCTCAGCCGAGGCCTGGAAGGTCATTGGCGCGTTCAGGTCGTAGGCCGCGCCGCCGCGTACGCCTGGGTCGGCGCGAAACGGGATCGTGACCAGCCCCCAGCGCTGGGCATTAGGCCCCGACGCCGGCGGGAAGTCCTCGTACTTGAACCAGAAGAAGGTCGCCACATCGGTTCGTGCATCGAAGACTGAGGCGGCGTCGGCCAGGAAGCTGGCCTGATCAAGCCGGGTCTGCTTGGCGTAGGCCGCGTTGTATCCAAGCTCGGTAATCCACCACGCCCGGTCGGGGTCGAACGCATCGCGGATCTTCGCCAGCGCGGCCATCCGCGATGACATCAACAGGCGATCGCCCAGGATGGCCCGCGCGAGCATCGGCGTGCTGGCGCGGATCTCGACCGGGTAGGGGTGGTAGCCGATGCCGTCCAGCGGCCACGCCGCGTGGTCGCGGTGGTAGGTCTGAAACGCCTCCGACTCGTAGATGCGCTGGAGGTAGGCGCCGTCGGAGATCCAGCCATCGGCGAACGGGGTGCCGGTGCCGGCCGGGTGGAGGCCGCCGAGGATAACGCGCGGCGTGGCACCCGGCCAGGTGGCGGCGTCTTGGTGCAGCAGGCGAAAGAACTTCGTGTGTAGCCGCGCCGCGATCGTCGCTGAGAGGCCGTTGCCGATGGGCGGGAGGCGGTTCTGCTCGTTGAGGATCTCGTAGGCGCTGATCAGGTGCTTCCAGCGCCGCGCGGCGGTCAGGGCGCGCTGGAGCCAGCGGCGCATCCCGGGCGAGGTGCCGCCGCCGAAGTTCGGGTCGTCGATGAACGGCCCGACGGCCAGGTCGAGCGGGTCATGGCCATTGATCAGGCCAAAGCCGAGCAGCATCAGGATCTTGATGCCGTAGCGGGGCGCAAGCACGCTCACGAAGTGATCGTACGCCGCGATGTCGGCGTCGGGGTCGCTGCCGCAGTGCAGCTCGACGCGCACCCAGCGCGCCCCAAGCCCGGCCATCTGCGCCAGCATGCGCTCCTGCGCGGCGCGGTTCGGCTCGTTCGGCGCGCCGAAGAATGAGCCGAAATCATAGTAGGGGTCGCGGCCGACGATACCAAACTCCATGAGAGTCCACCTTTCCGATCGCTGATTGGTATCACCACACTAGCACGTGCAGTGCCGCCCACACGGGCGGCACTGCTGCGTTTTGGGGGATCGCATGACCACGCCGATAGAGAAGCCGGTGCGCCGGTCGAAGGGCCGCGTTCCGCCGCCGAAGGTGCCCACACCGGCCCCCGCCGCACGCCCGCCAGCGCCGGCCCAGGCCGCCGATCCGCCGCCGGCCTGGAGGCTCAGGCCACCGCCCGCGCAGGAGCCTGCGCCCGCCCAGAAGTCTGCGCCGGCCAGCCGGCCGAAGACGCCGGCGATGCGAAAGCGGCAGAGCGGATCGCGGAAGCGCGGCGACCCGGCCGTCTCCGAAGACGAGATGACCCAGGCGCTGCACGCCTACCGCAAACGTGCCACCCGGCATCCGCAGGTGCCCGCCGAGTCGCCGGAGGCGCGCCGGCAGCGGAACTACCCCTGGTACACGAGAGCGGCATCGAACGCGAATATCTACCCCGACAAGCGCCTGCTCGACCCCATCCAGAAGCCGCTCGAACGGATTGGCCAGCGGCTCGGCGTGCGGCGCTGGCAGTTCTTCTCCGACTGGTTGGAGATCGTGGAGCTCTCACTCAAGCACATGCCCGGCCACCTGGCCTATGCGAAGGCGACCGGCAAGACCCAGCCCTTTCCGCCCGGCACCCCACAGGATGAGATCGACCGCTGGATGAAGGTGTTTACCAGGTACGGCAGCAAAGAGGATCAGGCCTTTGTCTATCAGCAGTTTCACGAGGCGTTCCACGCCCTGCTCGACGCGGCTGCGGACGGCATCTACGATTACGTCGGCAATGTGTATCAGGATATGGAGCTGACTGATAAAACGTACTCTGGTCAGTTCTGGACACCAATGACGGTGGCCGTCCTCATGGCCGAGATGATGCAGCCGGCCCACGGTGTGTACGAGAACATCTATCAGGCGCTGACCCACCCGGATAACATTGAGGGCCAGGCGCTGCTCCTATCGAGCGTGCTGTTTCAGCTTATCCCCCGGCCAGGCCAGGAGGCCGAGGACGCTTCCGTGGTGGCGGAGCTCAACAAGGGAGCGGGCGACTTCTTCTTCGAGCGGCTCCTGCCCGCCGCGATGCCCTACTACACGCCGGTCACCATTCAGGAGCCGTGCGTGGGCTCGGGCGTGATGCTGCTAGCCATCGCCGCCTGTGTGCCAGCGTGGATGAACCAGCTCGGATTGATTCAGTACTACGGCCAGGATAGCGACATCATGTGCGTGCGGATGGCCAGCATCAACCTCATGATCTTTGGCCTGAACGGTTTTGGCTACCGCTGCTGGGAGGCCGCCCAGGAGCCCGATACGCTGGAGATTCTGAACGATCCGGCGCGCCAGGCGGAGTGGACAGCGATCCGCGCGAAGCTCGACGCCGAGCGCGAGGCGCAGCGGGTGGATCAGGCCGCGATCCTCGCCCAGCGCACCGCCGCCGGCGTGGATGGAATGCACCTGGAGGTCGAGGATGTCACCGGCGCGGACGGTCGATCGAAGAAGAAGCGGTCTCTTAAGGATGACCACGGCAACACGCAGCTTGAGATGTTCTAGTTCAGGGTTTACCACATGAAGTGGGCTGGCCGATGCCGCCCACTTCGTGCGGTACAACCGCTCGCCAATGGCGTTTTACCTCATCAGGACGCCAAACAAATGATTGACAATGAAGCCGTTTTGTGCTACAATACACATGGGCGAAAAACCCAAAAAGCCGTTACACCCGCGCCAAAAAGGAGTCTCCGCCATGCGCGCTCGCATCCGCCGCTTCCTCCACCTGCGCCCCATCCGGATCGGGAATGCCACGGGCTGGGGCTGGAGCAACGACCGGTTCATCCTCGCCCACCTGGATCTCGGCGTCGGCCTGGCCTTCATCGTTCGCTGATCAGCATCATCGCATCACAAAGGAGCTACGACCATGGGACGCTTCAAGAACTACCACGGCATGGTCGTCATGCACGCGGTCGAGGGGACGAACAAGGCCGGCGAGCTGCTGCGCGTCGAGCGCGTGGAGCGGCCCGAGGGTTCCACGCTAGGTGTGGTCTGGGTGCGCCAGCTGGTCAACGGCGTCGGGGTCAGCTCCGAGCAGTTCGGCGGCGAGCGGGCGGTCTACGCGGATCGCTTCTTCGCTCTGGCAGCCAAGAAGATCGTCGCCGCCCCCGCGCCCAGCGAGGGCGGCGAGGTGCCGGCCACGCCCGCCCGCGTGGCCACGCCCGCCCCCGAGACGGTGCTGCTCGACCAGGGCGACGTGCAGGTCGTGATGGTCACCGGCAAGGCTCCCCGCTTCGAGGTTCGCCGCGCCGGGGTCGAGGTCGAGGTTGTGCCGGCCACCTCCGCGTGGCGGGCTGAGCAGAAGGCCCTCGTCGCCCGCTTCGCCGTCGCCGCCTAGTCTCCCGTCGTTCATCGCCCGCCAGAAGCCCGGCCCTGAGTGGCCGGGCTTTGGCGTGCCCGAGGTTTCCCCAATGAGCACATTCCGCTACTTCGACGAGGCGCTCAGCCTGGACGATGCCAAGAAGCTGCGCAAGCGGCTGGCGCTCCAGCACCACCCGGATGTGGTCGGCGACAGCGGCCAGGCGATGCGCGACATCAACACCGAGTTCGCCCGCTGGCAGCAGTGGAAGGAGCACCCGCCGATCCTGGTGGCCGCGCCGACCTCAAGCTGGGCCTCGCCCGACGACTGGTGGAGCGCGATCACCAACGCCACAGCGCAGGCCGCCGCGACGGTGGACCCGACGCCGCCGACGCCTTCGCGGGCTCCCAAGCCCACCAGGACGGCATCGTCGGCCAGCCCGACGCCCAGCCCGGCACCGACGCCGCGGCCGGCACCGACGCCGCGGCCCACCCGCACCGCCCGTAGCGCCGGCTCGACCGCCCCCGGCTCCGCCCAGCGCGAGGCCGACGATTACCAGGACGCCCGCAATGTCATCCCCGACCGGAACGGCCATCGGGCCTACGGGATCGTGACCATCCTCTACACCGCCTATCTGCGCGGCCTCGACATCGAGGCCATCGAGATCCGCGGAGCCCACCCGCGCCACCAGATCCGCGAGAACGGATGGGTCGCCTACGAGCGACCGGCCACCCGCGCCTGGCAGCAGGAACGCCGCGACCTGATCACCCGTGCCGCCGCGCACACCTACTAGCTCCTGAAAGGGCAAACCGCCATGACTGACACCACCTTCCGCTCCATCGTGCCCGTCGCCGGCGACATCGTTGCCGGGTCGCTGACCGACATGGCCCGCCAGAACGGCGGGAAGATCACGCCGCCCGAGCTTATCGTGCTGTTCGACATCTCCTACTCGATGAACGACCGGGACGCCACCCTCCTCGACGGGCTGACCGCCAGCCGCTATCAGGCCGGCTGCGAGCAGTTGGCGATCATCCAGCGCAAGCTGCCCGGCAAGGTCGCGGTGATCGCGTTCAGCCAGGTCGTGACCGTCTGCCCGAACGGGGTACCGCCGGAGCCCGAGAGCACGACCAACCTGCGCGCCGCGCTGGAGAAGGCCAAGGGCGCGGACTCGGGCACCGTGCGCTTCGTGGTGATCAGCGACGGGCTGCCCGACGACCCCGGCGCGGCGCTGGAGCTGGCCCAGGCCTTCACGGGCAAGATTGACACCGTGCTGGTGGGCAACCTGTCCGAGTACTACCGCGCCGGGGCGGTCGAGTTCATGACGAAGCTGGCCGCGACCACCGGCGGCACGTTCATGCGCGACGCCTCGGGGATGCGCGCCCTGGCCGAGGGCGTGATGCTGCTGCTCGGCGCGGGGCCGATCCAGCCGGCCTAGTCCGTTTCGGGTTCTCTGCGCCGGTCGCTGTGCGACCGGCGCTTTTCTATGCCTTCGGAGAGCGCGCAAAATGTCCACCCTCACCTTGACCATTGGCGGCACCGATGTGCGGTTCCGCTCCTCCACCGCCCAGGGCGCGATTGACCGTTTCGCTGCCTGGATGCGCACCATCCGGCCGGAGTGCTGGCAGGTTGCCACCGACGTAGAAGCCGACGGGGCGCAGATCAAGCTGCGCTACCGCCAGCAGGCCGCCGTCGGCGGGCCGGCCACCGACGCCTGGGTCGTCACCGTCTGGCAGGCCGAGGGCGGCATGGCCCACATCCCCGTCCACACCGACGCCGAGGATGCGCTGGCGAACTTCTGCCGCTGGCTGCCGCGCACCGGTGCCTGCTGGCAGGACCCGATCCCGGCGCAGACCCAGGTGACGATCATCTTCCCCGACCCGGAGCGCGTCCCAAGCGAGCCTGGCGCCGACGACGTGACGAACGGCTGTCGCTGGCTCTACGCGCTGATCAAGGACCGCGAGCGGCTCGACCGTGAGCTGCGCCGCAGCCAGATGGCGCACACGACGGCGCTCTACCACCTCAACCGCAACGAGCTGCTCGACGCCCGCGAGGCGCTGGCCGCGCTCGACCTCCACGAGGGCCGCTTCGACTACGCCGTGCTGCCGGTCGCGATCCGCGCGGCCCTGGAGGCGGTCAGCGAGTCGGTGGTCCGCGATAGCGAGGGCGAGCTGCGCGAGAAGGTTCACGACCTCGCCGACGCCGTTGGCCTCGGCTGGAGCGAGGCCGCGTTGAAGGATATCACCCCGCCCACCATCCTCGGGCTGCCCATTGTCTAGCCTACAGAAGGAGTCGTTGATGCGACCGGTCACTGTGCAACTGTTCTACAAGAAGTCCATTCGGCTGGCCCCATACAACCAAGCTGAGGTCGGCGTGATCGTCACCCTGGAGGCCAACCCCGACGAGGCGGTGGATCCCGCCCAGCTCGCCGAGGCGATCAGCCCGGCATGGGCGCAGGTGCGGGAGTTCGTCCACGGCCAGGAGGATACGGCGATCCTGCGCTACCAGGATCTCAACCCGCACGAGCTACCCCAGGGGCGGCGCAGCGGGCGGGCGGCATTTACGCCGGTGGCCCATGAGGTCGTCGACCGCCAGACCGATCAGGAGTCAGCGGATCGGATTGCCGGGGAGGCGGCGGCGCGGGTCGACCCCCAGCCCGCCCAGGCCGACTCGGGCTTCCCCGCCTGCGAGGATGCCGTGGCCCGCGAGGATGCCGCAGCCCAGCCGACCGGGCCGGAGCCGCCCAAGACGGCCGAGGAGGCGGCAGAGCGGTACTTCGTCCGCTACGGCGAGGCGCTCGGCGGCAGCGACCTGGCCGCCGTGCAGGCCTTCTTTGGCGAGGATGCGGCCCCGCTGGAGCTGCCGACCAGCATCGACGCGTGGCTGGCCCTGGCCACCCGCACCCGCGCCGCAATCAAGGCGCGCCAGGCCACCGCCGAACACCAGCAGCGGGTCGATGAGGCCAAGCAGACGCTGGTCGCCGCTGAGCAGAGGGCCGCGCCGCTTGGCCGGGCTCCGGCCCGCCGTGCCCCGCGCCTCACGCCGCAGAAGTAGCCAGCCCAGGCCCGGCCGCGATCAGTGTGGCCGGGCCGCACCACATACAGGAGACTCACCCCGATGGACGAAGACCAGATCGAAGAAGTCGCAGCCGAGACCGACGAGGCCGAGGCTGCACCCACCGAACCTGCCGTTGCCGACGCCGCGCCGGCGCTGATTATGGAGAACGCCACCACCTGGATCGTCCGCATCGAGGGCGTGGACTTCTCCATCGCCGCCGACACGCCCGAGCCACAGATCCGCGAGACGCTGTCCACGCAGTACCCCGGTGCCCGCGACGCCACGATCGCCTACGACAAGGTGCAGATTGACGGCCAACTGCACAAGCGCCTGACCTTCACCAAGCGGGGCGGCACCAAGGGCTGCCCCGTCGAGGATCTGCGCGTGCTGCTGATCACCGTGCCGCCCGTCACGCTGGCCACCATCCGCCGCGCCGGGAGCGTCTCGCCCGAGACCCGCGGCGGGCTCACGTTCGACCAGTTCCTGACCGTCCTGATCGACTCGGACGGCGATATCGTCACACAGGAGGAGTTATGGCCACAGCTCGCCGCCCTGCCCCACTCGCTCGTCGTCGTGACCCTCGACGGGTCGCGGTAGCGTACCTGAGCCAGGTCTTCAAGCGCACCGTGCTGGTCGGCGGTGAGGAGGATCACATCAGCATCTCCACCGCCCGGCGCGCCGCCGAGCTCATCCAGTTCTACTGGAAGGACCTCTACGACGAGCACATCGCCGACCTGGCGGTCACGCCGGCCACCATGCTCGCCACCGTCGGCCTGTTCCTGGGCATGGCTAATCACGAACTCATCGACCTCCAGGACTACTGGGAGATGCCGACCGGGGGAGCCGACCCGGTCGGCTTCTTTCTCACCCGGCTGGAGCGGCCGGCGCCAACCCAGGCGCTGGCCCAGATATTCGAGTCGCGATCGAATGTCTGGGAGCCGATGCCGATGAGCTACGGCCTCGACCTGCAGTGGCTGGCCGAGGTCGAGCCGAACGACCAGTTCGCCCTGCTCGCCCTGATCTGGCGGCTCTGGTCGAAGAACCCGGTGATGATGAACTATTTTGGCCACCTGGCCGACGACGCCTACGAACGCCTCGTAGACAGCGCCGATCTCCAGGAGCGTATCAAGGCGGTGCAGCCGCTGCCGTACCTCGACATCCCGCACGCCCGCGACGCCTTCTGGCTGGCCCTGGATATCGAGCTCGGGACGAGCGACCTGCACCCGGTCACGCTCGCCGAGGTGGTGAGCTATGCGATCGGCCAGACCGACAATCAGTGGGCCGCCCTGAGCTGTAATGATTTGAACGAAGGCTACTTCGGCAATTACGGGATCGCATGGAACGACCCCGATCACGTGCGCCAGGTCAAAGCGCAGCAGGAAGAGGCCGAGGCGCTGGTGCAGGGCTTCTGGCAGGTGGCCGACGCGATCACCGAGCACCCGCCGCTCATCGGCGGGCTGGCCGAGGCGCTGCACGAGGTCACGGCGCTGGTGCAGGCGCTGCACCCGAACCCCTACCGCGCCGCAGCGAAGGGCGATAGCGCCGATGCGGAGCGGCGCTACTTCGCCCGCTTCGCTGCGGCGCTGGGCGGCGGAGAGGATCTCGCCGCCGTGCAGGCCTTCTTCGGCGGGGAGCTCCTGGCGGTGGAGTCCCTGCCGACCACCGTGGAGGACTGGCTGCTGCTCACCGTGACGACGCACCTGGAGATCGCGGCCAGGACGGCGGTGGGCGCGCCCGGCTCATGCGATCAGTATCTTGCAGACCTGGAGGCGAACGATGGACATGCCAGAGCCGAAGCCCAAACCGAAGGTGCGAATCACGAAGCCGCCGCGACCAGGGCGGCGTGAGAGCCTGATCAGCGATGTGCCGCCGAAGCTCACGCTCCGGTTCTACGACGGGGCGATTGTCGCCGCGCGCAAGGTCGGCCGGCGCTGGTCGGAGTACTTCGTGGACGCCGGCGCGGTGCGCCAGGTGCTGGCCGGCGCACCGACATCCAGCGGCCTGCTCGGGCCGAACACGCTGGCCACCGGGCTGCGCGAGGGCGTGGCCTTCACCGTCGCGCTCATCGCGCCGCGCCGCGTCTTGGTGGCGATCGGCACGAAGACCACACACGAGTTCGCCTTCGTCACCCCGCCGATCGTGTGGGCCGGCTGGGGTGAGCAGTACCGCATCTTCGCGCTGCATACCAGCGACCTGGCCAAGGGCTGGCCGACGAGCGACCGCATCACCCTGTACCACGCGCCGTTTGCGAACACCTACGCCAGCGGCGCGATCTGCTGGGGCAGCGGCCGACGGCCAGGGGTCGCCAGCCCGGCCACGATGGAGGCCGGCTTCACGATCTACGCCGAGGACTCCTTCTTTATCGCGTCCGCCATGTCCGCGCCGAGTGCGAAGTACGGCGGCGACCTTGACAAGCTCTACGCCGCGCTACGCGGGCTCAAGGTCTACCCGAGTGCTGATCTCACGCCACAAGGAAAGCAGCTCAGCGATGTGCTGAGCGCGGAGGTATTCAGTGATTCTCTCTGATCTCGCCCGACAGATGACCCATCACCACGTCGCAAGCGTGGCCGATCCGGTGCCCGAGCGGCGCGGCATCAGCTACATCTGGGCCGGCAACGGCGTGTTCAAGTACGGGCGGAACGCGGACACCGAGGTGATTGTGCGCTGGGAGGACGGCTCCACCCCCGGCCTGCCCGACCTGGATGCCGCGATCGCCTGGGACGAGTGGCCCGGCCGGCTGCCCGGCGCACTGCTCGCCCAGGTGTTGGCCGAGGCACGCTTGGCCGAGGCCCCGAAGGGCGGCGAGGGCAGCGACGCGGCGGCGCTGGTGCCAGTCGAGGCGCAGTGGCTGGTCGTGCTCGACGACAACCATCAGCCGCGGCTGATGCGGCCCACGCAGACCGCCAGCCCGGCCCAGGTGCGCTACGAGCTGGAGGGCATGCCGTTCCTGCTCGACCTCCACAGCCACAACACGATGGGAGCCTTCTTCAGCCAGGTTGACGACCGGGATGACACCTGGCTCTCGGCCAGCGTGGTGATTGGCGACATCTTCGGCACGCCGACGATGTTGTGTCGGCTAAACGTGTACGGCGCGCGGCAGACGGTGCCGGCGCTGCTGCTGTTCGACGACCTCGGCCCGTTCAGCGACCTCTCCATGGCCCCCGAGACGGACGCCGACCCGCCCCTACCTCCCGGCGACCCGCGCGACCCGTGGACGAGCGTGCGCATGATGGTCGGGTGGCTGATCGAGGCGCTGGTCGATGCTGGCCTGTACCCGCTGACGAACCCGGCCGACCGGGCGCAGCTCGACGCGCAGCTCAATGCGGCGCTGGCGGCTGAGACGAAGGGGATTGACCATGCGCCACCTGCAGCCTGAGATCGTGACCCCGTTCTGCATCCCCGAGCGGGACTTCCAGATCGTGGTGGTCGGATGTGGCGGGAACGGCAGCCAGATCGCGGGCGGACTGGGGCGGCTGTGCTACCACCTGCGCAGCGTCGCGCGGGCGCCGGCGGTCAACGTCGTGCTCATCGACGGCGACCGGTTCGCGCAGAAGAATGTCGGCCGCCAGCTGGCCAGGGTGCGGGACATCGGCGTGAACAAGGCGCAGGCGCTGGCGGCGCGGGTCAGCGCCGACTACGGCCTGCGGTTCGAGGCCATCCCCGAGATGCTGACCGACAAGATGCTCGGCGACCTGATCTCCGGCCAGGAAGACCCCGGGCGCGGGGCGAACCGCACAAACCTGATCGTGGTCGGCTGCGTGGACCGACCCGAGGCGCGGGCGATGATCCACAGCCAGCTCGCGATGGGCGGGCGGGATCTGCGCTGGCTCTGGCTGGACATCGGCAACCACGAGCATACCGGGCAGGTCGTGCTGGGGTCGGTGCGGACATGGGCGAGCCTACGCGGGAGCATGGCGCTCGGCGGGATCTGCGCCGCGTTGCCCTCGCCGGGGCTGCTCCTGCCGGAGCTCGTGGCGATCCCGAAGCCGCCGAAAAAGCCCAGGGGTCGGCCGAGGAAGGTGCCGCTGGCGAACTGCGCCGACGATGTGGCGACCAACCGCCAGTCCTTCGGGATTAACGGCGTGCTGGCCGCGATCGGGCTGGAGTACCTGACCCAGCTCATCACGACGCGCAGCGTGACCCGGCTGCGCACGACGGTGGACGTGAAGGCGCTGACGATCGCCAGCGAGCTGATCACGATGGAGCGGCTCCGCTCCCTGAGCGGCCTGAGCGAGGACGAGCTACGCGGCATCGGGCCGCAGAAGAAGGGCTGATAATGAGTGAGCTGGATATGTTCGGCCAGGTGGTGGCCGCTGCCGCTGCGCCGGTGCCGGTGGCCAAAGCGCCGGTCGGGAAGACGAAGCTGGTGTTCGGCCAGCCAGCGCCGACGACAACTACGTCGCTGCCGCCCAGGGTGAGCCCGCCGAGCGCGCCGCGTGGGCCGGCGATCCTGGCGGCGATGCCGCCGGCGCTGACGATGCCGCGCTCTGTGCGGCCGGCGGAGGAGCATCGCATCGATGAGGCGCAGGCGGCGTGCCTGCTGTTCGCCGCGCTGGCCCGCCTCGCCGAGCGGCGGCTGTACGAGCTGCGGCTGGGCCGGCACGACTACATACCGGTGATCCCGGGCGTGGACGACCTCCGGATCGCCGCCGAGCTGCTGATGGCCGACCCCGCTGTGGCGCTGCGATTGGGGCTGCTGGCGGGCACGTTCCGCGAGTCGCCGCCTGCCGCTACGAAGCTGGCGGCGACACTCGCCAGCGTGCCACCAGCGCGGCCCCAGGAGCCCCCAGCCGACGGGGCGGGCGGGGGTGTTGCATTGGACACAGAGCCCGCCCCAGCGCCGCAGGAGCCCGCCCAGCCGGTCGTGCCGCGAGAGCCGCCGGTGCGGCGGAAGGTCGCGCCGCCGCCGGCCAGCGCCGACCTACCAGACCGCATAGCGGCGGTGATTGACCGCATCAATACGCAGCGCTGGTGGCCGGCGATGAGCCTCGTGCAGGCGTTGCCCGAGGGCATCCGGCCACACTGGGAGGCGGTGTGGAACCAGGCGCAGGAGGCCTGGGAGTTGCTGGCCGACGACCAGCCGGCCGCGAGCGTTGACCGCGCCGAGACGATCGTACTGGGCATCGACTGTCAGCCAGTGCGGGATGTGCTGGAAGCGCGCCTCGTGGTGCGCATGGAGGCGTTGCGGGGCGTGGTGGCAGAGGTGACTATAGGACCGGCGACTATAGGACCGGCGACTAAGCCACAGCGACGCAGTGGGGGGCGGGACCCAGGACAGGAATGACATGAGCTGAAGCGTGTTAATGGAGAGCACTAAAAAGCCGGGGTATACCTCATGCCTTCGCGCTCATGTCTGCGCCCGTCCTTATCCGCCCCCCCGACTTTTTAGTGCTCTCCAAGACGGAGGCCGAGACGAGGGCATAGCGGCTCCAGGCGCAGCTCGACGCCGAGGCTGAGGAGGAGCGGGCGCAGCGCCGCCAGATCCAGATGGAGGCCGAGCGCAGGGCCGCCGATCTTGCGCTCGGGAGCAGGGTGAGCAGGCCAAGGCGCGCGCGGACGTTCGCGGACGGTGCGCACAACCTGTCCGCAGACGGCGCGCGCCAGGGGTCTCCGACGGCATCAGGGACAGGGATGGACGGTGTGCGCGAACGGGTCGTGCGCACACTGCGCGAACAGCCGGACGCGAACAAGACCGCCACCGCCCGCGACCTGGGCATCAGCCGCACCAAGCTCTACATAGCCGACGCTGCCGATCGGGGACCTGGATCAGCCCGCCGAAGCCGGGGTTGCGCTCCTTGATCAGGACCTGGATCTGACGGAGCGGAGCCCCGTGGCCCTCCTGGGCATCCCCGTAGCGGCGCTCGCCAGGCAGGCGACCCTGACGCCATCGCCCGCGCCATGATCGTCCTGGAGCGGCTCATGGCGACCCTGTCAATCGCTGACCTGGCGGGCAGCCGGCCGAGCCGCCCCCAGCTGGGCCGAGCGTGGTGAGGTCGGCATCGTGGCGAGGGCGGCGTAGAGCTCGCCCTACTCCCATCCGTGGGCCTTGTAGTGCTCAACAAGCTTCGCTCGCCATGTCTTCAGCCCCGCGGCCGATGTAAAGGATTTTGGGAGAGCCTTCGATACGATATCTCTAAGATTATTCGCTGGCCATTGACTCGGATCGGCTTTGAGAGCCTTATAATCTGGGATGGTTCAAAAGGCTGTGAAGTCGCGGACGTTATTTGCAAACGGGCGCTCCTACGGTAGGATCGGAGTATGAACAGCCGACTACCAAGGAACACCCGATGGCGAACAGGGTAATCCCGGTCGAGACGAAAGTCAAGGTCATGCAGGAGTGCCTGCGGCTGGTCGACGTGGAGGCGGTTGCCGCCCGCCACGGCGTCAGCCCTCGGTCGATCTATCACTGGTACGCGGAGAAGATCCAGCCAGCGCTGGCGGAGGTGTTGGTGAACGCCCGACCGGGGCCGACTCCCGCCTCGCCCCCGCCGGTGGACCGCCCACCGGTTCCGGTTCAGGAACGCCCCGCCTGCTGTCCGGCCTGCGCGGGGACGCAGATATGGAAGAATGGGACGTACGCCGTGATCAATTGGGTGTGGCTGCTGACCGTCGGCTGGCTGATCGGACTCCAGCGGGTGTCCATCCAGCGCTGGCGGTGTGCGGGCTGTGGGCATGAACTGGCCGATACCGAACGCGGACGCCAGCGGGAGGCCCGTCAGGCGTGGTGGCAGCAGGTGCGCCGCATGATCGGCCTGAGTCGCTTCAAGCTCGGACTGTCGGTGCGCAAGACCCAGACCCTGCTCACCTTCCAGTATGCGCGGCAGGTCTCGGTCGGCTTCATTCAGCGCCAGACCCAGCAGACCGGCCACCGTGCCCAGGCGGTACTGGAACGGCTGAGCGGGTGTCGTCAACATGTCGCCCGGTTCTTGCTCTTTGACGAGACGTTTCCCAAGCTGGGCAAACGCATGTATAGCCTGGGCGTGGTCATCTGTGAACATGGGCTCATCCGCAGTGTGCGCACCATTCGGCGCAAGACCACCGATATCCCACGGCAATTGCGCAGCGTGTTGGGCCGCCACTACCAGCCACAGATCTTTCTGACCGATCTGGAGGTGACCTATGCCGCGTATCGGACACGGGCGGGGCTGACCGCGCAGCACCTGCTGGATGTGGTGCATCTGCTGCGCCAGATCATCCGCCTGTTTGAGGAGGCCGTGCGCGAGACGACCGTGGATGTGCCCAAAGGTATCCCGTACCGTGCCCGCCAGCAGCAGCGGAAGCTCAAGCAACGGCTGCTGCGCAAGCGCCTCCAACCGCTCCTCGGGATCGCGCTGAAAGCCTTTCGTCCGGGCTACGAAAGCATTGCCGTGCTGCTCCTGACGGGTGTGGTCGCCGAGCTGCGCAACCCCCAGCAGATCATCCAAACCGCCAGTGTCCAGCGCTTGGCAACGCGGCTGGAGCGCTTCGTCAAGAAGCATGGGGTGGCCATCACCACGGTGCTGGAATTGGCCGTGACCGAAGGCACTCCCCGCACGACGAACGCCTTGGAAAGTACCAATGCCCGCTTGAAACCCTTCAGTCGGATCGCCAAGGCATTTCGACTCGCCACGAGTCAGTTCTTCTTTGCCGGCGTCGCGTTGATGGAGAACTTCGATGTCAAAACCCGTGGCCTACATCAGGGCACCAGTGCCATCGAACGGGCGGGCATTGACCTCCAGGATCTGGGCGCGCACGATTTCTTCACCGCCGTGGGCCTGGAGCGACCGCAAATAACTCGGGAAATCCTCACAGGATAGGTGAACCATCCCTATAATCTCCATTCTGGCCTCGGCGATACTCTTCTACGATCCTCATCAGGTCTGCATCGGCACCCTTAGTGAATTCCGCGAGCTCCTTCTGGTCGCCCTCCATTCCCGCTTCGCTGCAGGTGATGCCGAGCGCCCTGAACACGGCCAGCGCGGCCCCAGGCGACACTGCGGTTGCATCGCCCTTCAACACCGCGACCAAGACGGTCTTATATTGCTGCACGACCTCATTCACGGTCGCCGCAGTGCGCACGAGGTACTGCACCTGTGAGTCACCAATGGCCTCTTCTCCCGGTTGCATCGTGTACCCACCGATTAAGAAGAGATATGCGATCTCGCGCGCCAGAGCGCTGAACTGTGGCTTCGCCCCATGCTTTTGGCTTGACTCGCGCCTGACGATCTTTTCCCTCGTCAGCGGTATCGCGGTCAGCACCACCTGGTCGAACTGCTTGCTGATGTCCGAGAGCCACTCACAGTTTTTTACCCAGGTATGGGCGGGGCCATCTCCATAGGCCGCAGGATCGTACTTCGACCCGGTCTTCTCAAATGCGGGCTGCGCATCTGGAACGCCCATATTGGCCATGAGTTGCTTGAATGAGACTTCGCGCAAGCTATGGAGGACCGCCCATGTGTGTGGCGTAATCAGATTAGCGGCGTCAACCTTCTGCTTCGTTCCTTTGCTCACCTGACGCAGGCGGCCAGCTGTGGGCGCATCCTGCTTCATCTTCTTCTGAAACGCGCTGTTGCCAAGCGCAATGTTCAAGGCCATTTGCCCATTGCGGTTATCTGGCGGGGCGGTGTCCCCAAAATCCCCGCCCGCGCCTTTGGCGGGAATTGGATGCTGAGTGAGTGGAATGGCGGGCGGCGTAGGCGATGATTCCTCTCCATCTGAAGTGGAGCCGTGTCTAGGGAGCCGCATACGGTCCATTGACCACCTCCTATATAATCCGTCCAGCAGCTGCTCATGTCTCGTCCCGTACCTCACCCTCGCCCACCGCTCCCGGCTGGGCCGAGCGTGGTGAGGGCCGCGTAGGGCCTACCCGCCGCCGCCCGTACCGTTGCAGCTGCCGGGGCCGCACGCCACCTGCTGTGGTGCGGCGGCCCCAGTCGTCCAGGCTACGCCGAGGGCCAACGTCACGCCGAGCAGGGCCGCGAGGATGATCCGCCGAGTCTTCTGTCGCATGGGGCTCTCCTGTGTGCTGCAAGACGTATCGTCGCGGTCTGGTCTACTCGCTGCCACCGGATCCGGTGCAGCCGCCGAGGCCATAGGCCACCTGCTATTGGGGCGCAGCTATGGCTGCTCCTCGTCTGTGTCCTGCGCCGTCCTCCCCTGTGGGTCAAGGTGCCAGAAGGGGTTGGACATCGGCGCCTCGCCAGGCTCGACTGGTGTCTTCCAGCGTGTCCGGTAGAGCTCGTTCGTTGGTAGATCCTGATGCTTTACGGTCTGTATCCGCATCTTGATATCGAGCGCGGCATGGATCGCAGTGATCAGAAACGCTAGGCGCGGGGTGAGCTCCTGGAGCCACATCTCTGGCAGCGTGTCCGCTGGCAGGCGCAGCTGTGTGCACGCCTGCGCGATCTCAGGTGTTTGGAAGGTCACGCCCTGCAGGGCGTGGGCGAACACGTTGCGGATATGCCGGATGGTGTTCAGATCCTGGTACAGGTCGAGCGGGAGCTGACCGAGGGCGAAGGCCAGGTCGATGCGCCGGGCGAAGTCGCGGGGCGGGGCGAGACGATCTGGATTGGGCAGTCCGGTGGTATCAATGAAGAAGCCCTGCAGCAGATTGGCGAGCAGCTCGTCGACCAGCGTGGCGCTGACCAGGGCTGCGACGCGATCCGACCCCTGGGCGATCTCATTAGCCCAGCCCGGCCAGTCGTTCTGGAGCTGGGTGTTGATATGGCTGGCAAGCTTGCTGAGGCTGATCGACTTCGTCATAGGCGACTCTTAAGAGCGGCAAAGACGACAGCCAGAACGAGAATAGCGCCGATATAAATGGCAGGGTTGGTAATCCAGCCAAGGGTCGTTGGTGCGTTTGCGATGATCACCAGAATGAGTACCAGGCCCATAAGCACCAGAGCCATTTGCATCCATTGGTTCATAACACGCTTCGTTTCTGTTCCTACGCCGGCGAGTGCTGCTTGGCTATCCGCCCGCTCGCCGCTTGCCGGCCTGCTCGATTGCCCTGAGGGGCGGCGATTTCATTGTTCCCCCACGTCGCCCGCCGCCCCCTGCGCGGCCGCGCGCTCCAGGTTCAGCGCCAACTGCTGGGCGGATCGATGAAGTGCTCCTAGGAGACGCTGCGCTCCTTGCGGGTGTCGCTGCGCCACGTGGTGACGGTGATCATAGGCGCTTTCTAGTCCTTCGCATCATGCTCGGCGGCATCGATGGCGGCGAGGTTGGCGCGCACCTGCTGCGTGTTGGGGTGGGTCGGCCCCAGCGCCTGCTCCCAAATCGCCAGCGCCCGCTCATACAGCGGCCGCGCCCCCGCCAGGTCGCCCTGGGCCTGGAGCAAACTGGCCAGGTTGTTCAGGCTGAGTGCAGTATCGGGGTGGGTCGGCCCCAGCGCCTGCTCCCAAATCGCCAGCGCCCGCTCATACAGCGGCCGCGCCCCCGCCAGGTCGCCCTGGGCCTGGAGCAGACCGGCCAGGTTGTTCAGGCTGCTGGCGGTAGCGGGGTGGGTTGGCCCCAGCGCCCGCTCCGTAATCGTCAGCGCCCGCTCCAGAAGCGGCCGCGCCCCCACCAGGTCGCCCTGGGCCTGGAGCAAACTGGCCAGGTTGCTCAGGCTGCTGGCGGTATCGGGGTGGGTCGGCCCCAGCGCCTGCTCCCTCATCGCCAGTGCCCGCTCATACAGCGGCCGCGCCCCCGCCAGGTCGCCCTGGGCTTTGAGCAGACCGGCCAGGTTGTTCAGGCTGCTGGCGGTATCGGGGTGGGTCGGCCCCAGCGCCCGCTCCGTCATCACCAGCGCCCGCTCATACAGCGGCCGCGCCCCCGCCAGGTCGCCCTGGGCTTTGAGCAGACCGGCCAGGTTGTTCAGGCTGCTGGCGGTATCGGGGTGGGTCGGCCCCAGCGCCTGCTCCCTCATCGCCAGCGCCCGCTCATACAGCGGCCGCGCCCCCGCCAGGTCGCCCTGGTCCTGGAGCAGACTGGCCAGGTTGTTCAGGCTGCTGGCGGTAGCGGGGTGGGTCGGCCCCAGCGCCTGCTCCCAAATCGCCAGCGCCCGCTCATACAGCGGCCGCGCCCCCGCCACGTCGCCCTGGTCCTGGAGCAGACTGGCCAGGTTGTTCAGGCTGAGTGCAGTATCAGGGTGGGTCGGCCCCAGCGCCTGCTCCCTCATCGCCAGCGCCCGCTCCAGAATCGGCCGCGCCCCCGCCAGGTCGCCCTGGGCCTGGAGCAGACTGGCCAGGTTGTTCAGGCTGCTGGCGGTATCGGGGTGGGTCGGCCCCAGCGTCCGCTCCCTCATCGCCAGCGCCCGCTCATACAGCGACCGCGCCCCCGTCAGGTCGCCCTGGGCTTTGAGCAGATAGCCCAGGTTAAGCAACAAGGTCGCCGCCTGCCCAGCCTCCATGTGCGCCGCACGCGCGGCGAGCCCCCTCAGATGCACTAGGTAGGGCTGGCCACGCAGTGGGTACCCCGCCCGATTGATCGCAGCAACCTCCTTGATCAGCCTATCTGCCGCGTGCCCTACGCTCGCCGCGGCATCGCCGTCCTGGCCACGCACGAAGGCCGCCACCAGCCGGTGCAGCACGGCCTCGCCCTCAGACAGACGCTCGATCAGTCCGACGGTGACCAGCCGGCGCAGAGAGGCATCGACCTTCGCGGCCTGCGCCTCGTCATCGGGGTCGCAGTCGATCAGGCGCACAAGCAGCCGCTGCGGGATGGGTGCCGGGGCGAACTGAGCTAGGCGCTGCAGCAGAGTCAAGGCACTATCGGGTTTTGGTGTGACTCCCAGGAGTCTGCGGAGCCACGTACCGACTCCCCGTACCGGAACTGGTGCGAGCGCTATCTGGTCATAGCTCAGCGCGATCGTGGCGGCTACGCTCGCGGCATGCTGGGTCGGCAGCCCCTCATCAAGATCGGCGTCCAGCGAGGGGTGGGCCAGCAGGGCCTCGCCAAGCCTGGCGCGGTAGCCGGCCAGCGAGAGGCTCGGGGTCTGCTCCAGGTAGGCGCCGGCCAGGGCCAGGGCGAGCGGCAGGTCGCCCACGGTCTCGGCGATCGCGTCAACCTCCTGGGCAGTTGTAGAGTCGGCCAGCTGTGTCTCGACCTGGTCACCGTAGCGCGGGGCGAGCAGCAGGCGCACGCTCTCCGGCCGGGCCAGGGTTGGGAGCGGCACAGCCTGCACGCCGCTGCTGCGCGCCCAGGTGCCGCGCCGGGTCGTGATCAGCACCCGCGCCTCGCCGCCCACCGGCCGCCACTCGGCGAGCAGCCGGGGCTCCTCCAGGTTGTCGAAGACGAGCAGCCGGCACACGGGCGCAGTCCAGGCATGGCGCACGGCCGCCAGGCGCTCCTCGAAACTCATCTCCGCCCAGCCGGGGAGGTTCAGCCCGCCCGTGCCGGCGCAGGCGGCGACCTGGCTGGCGACCTGGTCGGGCTGCTCCATACTGACCCAGAAGATCCCGCCGGGGAACTGATCGCGCTGGCGGTGGGCGAACTCGCTGGCCAGCTGGGTCTTGCCGATGCCGCCGGTGCCGCTGAGCGCCGGCAGCACCGCGACGGTGCCAGCATCGCCGCTCAGCAGGGCGCGCTCCAGCTCGGCTAGCTCAGCGTCGCGGCCGCGGAACAAGGGGTTGAGCGGGTAGGGTACCTGGAAGGCGGGAGGTGGTGGCGGCGGTGGAAGATTGAGCGTGACCCGGATGATATGGCCGCCGGCGATGTCGCCCTTGAAGATCACATCGCCGAACTGGTTGCCGCTGCCGAAGGAGATCAGCCCGCCGGCCACGGGCACCTCGCGGCCCGCGAGCCCGCCCAGGTGGGAGACATCGCCGCCGATGAGGGCCAGCAGGGCACGCGCCAGCTCGGCGGCGCGGTGCTGCTCGGCGGGCGGCAGCGCAGCGCGCAGAGCCGGCTCGATCTGCTCAGATGTGAGGGCGGGCGGCTCAGCCATAGGATCGTCGGGTGTTGTGGGCTTCCGACTCGCCCAGGATCACCTTGCTGGAGAGGTTGACCAGGCGGTGCAGGTCAATGCGGTGAGCAACGCTGCGCTCTTTGCGGGCGTCGCCGCGCCATGTGGCTACGAAGGCGTCAGGGGTGAGGGTGGTCATGGGGTTCTGGTACCTGCACAGCAGATTTTCATTTGACACCGATCATGCAGGGCTCTATACTGAGAGTACGTGAGGCCGTGTACAAGAGTGGGCGCTATACCCCTGGTCTGTTAGACCACCCTCGAATTGCCGTAGGGTCTTAAGGCACGGCCTCAACGATTCTGCTACTCCCCTTTTCCTTCTTCCTCCGGCGACCCCTTCACAATGCTCCATCGCACGCGCTGCTTCATCGGCATCTTCACAACGCCATATCCCTGAATGCGACGGTTTGGGCCTTGTCGAAATTTAGGGAGCAGCCGCCTGAACCAGGGGTAGAGCGGTATCTTCCCTTTGGTTTGCTCCTCCCAATGCTCGCCGTGGTCACAGAACTGACGATAGATGTTGTACGAGACGATATCGGCCACCTGGATCAGGTGCGAGACGGCCGAGTTCTTGAAGGTGATGCCCGGCAGCAGACAGTCAAAGCGAATGCCACGCAGCAGAGAGGATCCGCGCTGCCGCAGCTGCGCATGCTGGCGCTGGAGATTCTTCTTGTAGTCATTCCCCTTTGGTGTCTTCCCGGTCATGTCATCAATAAGGATGCCGACACACTCGGGTTCATTGAATGTCTGCGCAACCCGCTGCATCACCAGGTCATAGGCGACAGCTGGAGCATACCAGGGGTTTGGATAGAGCTCCTGCATATGCGCTTTGTCGACGACGGCCGCAACGATCTGGAGGTTGCTCTGCACGATAAGGTCGTAGTATGCCCCGGTGAAATGTTCCAGGGCCGCATCATCAATGCCACACGGGTCGAGGTAGTGTTTCTTGCGCTTCTCTGGCATGCGCATCCAATTTGATTTGATCTCGACATCCGAGCGGCCGAACGTGTCTGTCTTAAGCTGGACGATCTTGTTCCGCAGTAGGCTCGCCTCGCCGATAGGCATGATCACCGCGCCGAATACAAAATAGCGCGTGACGCCAATGCGTCCGTACTGCTGGTGCGGCTGGGCATATTCTTTGGTGCCAGAGTCGTCAATGTAGACAAGATGTGAAGGGTAAGAAGTCATGATGTGCTGTTGACCATGAAGACCTCAAGAGGTGTCACTTTCTTACGGTTTTTGCCTAGTTCCGTGCCGGCGTGGTCGCCGCGAGCCCGTTCTGATGCTGCACAAGTGCTGGCACACACCCATGGGCCGTTTTGCCGCATTGGGACGGCCCCAGAAAAAAGTGACACCTGGTGAGCCATGAAGACCCAATGCGAATGTGCTATCGACGGAGCGGGCTTGGAGGCTTGAGTGCTTGCAAAATAGATTCGAGCGTAGCATCAAGCGCACCGAGTGACCCGCTGATCTCATAGAGCGCAGATCGGATATCTCGTAGTTCACTGAGATCGGCGGTGTCTTGAGTCTGTATCAAGAAAACCTTACTAAACAAGAAGAAGTCCAGTAGGTCTTTAATCATAATGATATGGGTGTGACCAAAACATGTAGATCGCTCATGC
>RYFE02000028.1 GCA_004138175.2 Chloroflexales bacterium ZM16-3
TACAATCGACTCGGTGTTGAGGGCCATCGTCTGCCTCCTGGGTGTGCTCGGTTGGTTGATAACTCCGATTATCCCGCAGGTTGGACGAACCCTCAACATCGCTCCCTTCCCACGTTTTGACGCCGCAGATGGAGAGAAACTCATGCGTGTTTTACCGCATCAGGACGCGGTAAAATTGATAAACCCTAAGAACGCTCTAGGCCATCTACAGATTTCAGTCACACCCTAATGATATAAGTCATATCCACGTCAATAAGAAAGTCGTAATCCTTAAATAAGGATTTATTATTTTTCGTTGTTCCCGGATTCGCACGTCGGTAAATACGCCCTGGTAATCCTCCTACCGTTTCTGCTGCAACAGCTCTAGTAAGCTGCTTTCCTAGAAATCCATCGTTACCTATGGCAGCTTCCCAGGCATCTGCTTCGCGGTATTGCTCTACTTTCACCGTCGCGCTCTGCAAGAAATCAATTCTTCCTTCCCGATACACATACAGCTTCCGTGGCACATTGACTGTAGGTAGTGATGACATAAGTGTCCTAATAGACTTGCAAAAAGCTTTGCCGTATTCCGAACCTAACCACGTTGCGGCTTCGCAACCTTACGCTGTGTCGTATTCCGATCCACCACATGGCCGCGAAAAAGGCCCTCTCCTTCGAGGGCCTGTAATCTCTCCGTCATCTGCACCAGAGCACACCTGTGCTATACTCGCTGTCCACTGTTGCCCGATCTCTGCACGGGAGACCTATGCGCTACCTCGTCCCGCTCGTCGCCCTGCGCTCCACCGCCGTCATGCTCTGGTTCTGCTCCCGCGTCCCAGGCCCCGACCTCGCCGTCACGCTGCGGAGCGTTCTGGCCGTGATCCTTGCCGACTGGGCGAAGACCCGCTGGTACGAGCGGCGGATCGCAGAGCGAGACATTGCAATCGCTCGGATTAAGGCGATTTGCGAAGTTGATCAATCAGCTCCAGCACCAGGCGCTTATTCTCAGGATTGAGGCTTGCCAGCGCGTCATCCGACGGCCCGGCAGGCGCGTCCCTCGTGTCGAGTAGTAGCGCCACTGTTCGCCCCACATCTCCCCCGATAGACAGCACGTATTCGGCCAACTCGGTGAGCTTCGGCTCGTGCCGCCCAGCCTCCCAACGCTCTACCGTTTTCGCAGTGAGTCCCACGCGCTCGGCCGCCTCGACCTGGGTGAGCTTTGCCGCATCGCGAAGACTTCGTAAGTAGATCCCAACTGCATGCATTGGCATGTCCTTTATGGTACCCAAAACCGACAGAGTTGTCTACACCTAAGTTTGTCCGAATCAACTCTTACATAAGACAATCTTATACGCTATACTAAGGTGCAAAATTGTTCACCAGGAGGCACACCCCATGCAAACTATACCCGAGACCCTGATGCTCCCCACTGATGAGTTCCCCTCCCTGCGCGCTGCTCTGTTGGCGCTCGGTTCTACTCACGAAGAGCGTCTCCAGGCTCTCGGTGTCGGCTCGACAAAATACGTCGAGCGCATCCCTGAGCCAATGGGGCGCATGGCTTCACGCTAGATCGTACCGGCGACAATGACACGTGTAAGGAGTTTGCATCAAGACGTGCGCCTGTGGAGCTGGGAAGGCTCCCTCATTATTGACCAGGTCCTCCACTTCGGTATGGCGGTATCTCCCGATTCCGGCATCAGAGATCAAGAATGCGTGTTAAGTCTGCCCAGTAAGTAGCTCAGAGTCATGGGACGTGCTGGGGTCGAGATGGCGATTATCTGAAGGATCTGTCTGACCCTTCGATGCACAGCGTACAATGAGGGAGCAGCGAACACGCGCATCACCTACCAGGTGGTGCGCGTGTTCCATTTTCCAGGAGGAAGCAATGCCGGAGTTCTTCTTAGCGATCGGGTCGCGCCCGCGCCGAAGAGATATAGTTGTCAGCCGTATGGTCGGCCAGAATCGCTTCTTGGTGCCACTCGGCAGCGATGGCAGCCGGCTCCTGCGCCGCGAGGCGGGCGTGGTTGTCGTCGGCGATAGCGGTGCCTGGCCATCGCACAACCCTGCGCGTATCTCGTTGGCCAGCTACGCACGGGAGGTCTCCGCCTGGGGAACGGACATGCGGTTTTGCCTGAGCTACGACACCATCGGCGACCCGGTAACGACGGCGATTGACGACGATTGGCTACGCCAGTTGGTCGGCGGGGATGCACCCGTCGTCTCAGTCGCTCATGTCGGTGAGGCGGCCGAGGACGTAGCCGATGATGTCCTCGACTACCTCGACGACGAGGAGCGGACTGACGCACTGGCCTACGGCCTCAGCTTCGCGGCCGGCCCGGTCGACTTTCCGGCACTGGCTGTGGGCGGGATGGCAAACGCGATGTATAGCACCGCGTCAGTGCAGTGGCTCATCCGCTTTGTGCGCGACCTGGAGCGCCTGTCAGCGCACGACCCGAGTATCGCCACGCTGCACCTGCTCGGCGTCGGGCGGGCCGAGCTCGCGCTGCTCTCGCCGCTGATCGAGTCGTTTGACAGCTCTGGCCCGATCCGTGCCGCAGCCTTTGGCTGGCAGAACATCGCGCCGAACTACTCGCCGCAGTACGGCCTGAGCCCGGCCAAGCTCAAGCGCAGCCGCGAGGCGAGATTGGCCTTCTTCCTCATGCAGCTCAGAGACCGGGTATGCCTGCCCTGGACGCCCACCGACGAGGCGCTGCTGCGCGACGACGAGGGGCGTTTTACCTCATCAGGACGCCAAATAAATGATTGACAATGAAGTTAGTTTGTGCTAAAATACACATGGGCAAAAAAAACCAAAAGCCGATCTACAAAGGACTTTCCTGCCATGACATCCACACTCACCGCTGCTCCTTCGCTCGAAGTCCTTCGCTCGTTCGCCGACCTGGAGCCGTACTTCACTCAGCTCGACGCCGGCGAGCCGGCCAACTGGATCGTCTCAGGCGCGCTGTTCCACGAGTCCGAGAGCGAGCTGGTAATTCAGTTCGCCGTGGCGGTGCTGTCCGAGGTGCTCGGCGCGGAGCTGTCCGACGGCGAGGAGCTGTCGGATCTGGCAATCGTCGAGATGCTCGACCCCGCAAAGGGCTTCCCGGCAGCTGAGACGCGCCACATCGCGGCCCTGCTGGCGCTCAGCATTCCTGCGACCTCCGCGAAGGAGCGGCGGGACAACGCCTACCTCGCCAGCTACCTGACCGACGACCCGAACATCGGCCTTGCCGTCTCCATCAACGAGATGCGCGCCGCTCAGGGCCTCGGCCCGACCGGCTGGTAGTCGATTCCTTCATCATTATTCAGGAGATCCGAAAGATGTACACCTCAACCGTCAAAGCCATGAGCGCCGCCAATATCAACGAGATGCTGGACAACCTGATCGCGGAGGGGGTGGCGCTGCCGCGCCCGCGCACCGACGATCTGGAGCAGAACCGGCTGCTGGCCGCCGAGATGATGCTGCTGGCCGCGCAGATCGAGGCTGAGCGCGAGGCGGCTAGCCGCTGGCCGTATGCGTTGGAGATGGCCTGCGGCCGCGACGGCCTGGCCGACGCCGAGCGGCGCTTCCGCCAGATCGGCACGCCGGCGGCGGTCAGGATGGCCGACCTGATCCAGGTCGGCACCGACCTGGTTCGGATCGAGCTCCAGGTCTCGCTCTGGATCGCGGCCGGGATGACCAGCCACTGCCAGCCCACCGTTGCCGGTGCCGAGGCGCTGGCGCTGGCCAACGAGGTGCCCGCCGACCTGGACGCCATCGGCGTCGCCGCCCGGCTGGCGGCGCTCGACAAGTGCGACCGGCTCCCGTATTGGAACGAGTAAGCCGTTCCTCGACCGCTGGGAAGCCGGCCACGCTGGCCGGCTTCGCTGTTTCTTTTCTTTCAGAAAGAGGTTTCTCATGAACACAACACCCCAGCCGCGCACGCCCCTGTTTGACCCGCGCATCGCGGTGGCCATCGCTGACCTCTCCGATGATGAGGTGGCCGATGTCCTGCGCCAGATGTGTCGGGCCTGGACGCCGGATGAAGATCCCGAAGATATGGTCGCTGGCAACCCGGCGAACACGCGCGGACTGGTGATTGAGGTGGCCGGGATGAACGTGAGCTACGGCGGCGAGGCCGAGTTCGAGACCCTCAACGGCTTCATCGCTCAGGCCACCGCCCACCGAGCCGCCGCCTGACGCTGCCGACATCCTAACGAACCGAAGCCCGGCCAGGCTGGCCGGGCTTCGCTGTTTCTTCTTTCCAAAAGCGAGGAAACCACAATGAGCTACACCGTCTCGACAGAGCAGACACACCCCGCTGTACAGCAGCTCGGGCGCTGCATCGAGTATCTCAGATCGGTCTGCGATGGAGCTGTGGCCCGCGACAACGTCGGCTTCTCGGCCTTCGACAAGAACTTGGGCCACTACCTAGCTGATAGGTTGGCTGACCACGCCGGCTGGAGCCGCCAGGATCTTGGCTTCGCGGTGCAGATCGCCTGGCGCTACCGCGAGCAGCTGGGGCGGGCCGGCCTGACCTTCCCGACGGCGGCCGAGCTACAGGCCGAGTTGGGCGGCGCGGACCTGGTGCAGGTGGTGCCGACCGCCTCGACGGCGACCGTGCGGCTATGGCCCGACGCCGGGGGCTGGCTCTCGTTGCAGTTCAGCCACTACGACCACGCGCTACTGGCGCAGCTGATAAGCACGGTTCCCGACGCCGACCGCTGGTGGGACAACGACGGCACGCGCTGGCTCATCGAGCCGGCGCACACCGGCATGCTGGTGGCGCTCTACGGTGTCGCGGTTGAGGACGCGCCGGTCGGGCAGGTAGCCGTTGCGCCACCGACCGCCAGGAAGCCCAACGGCCGCGCGGAGCCGCTGCTGGTGGAGATCACCGACCACGACGACCGGCGCATCGCCGTGCGCTGCCCTTTCTCCATGAAGGATCTGCTCAAGGCTGCGGTTCCCTACCGCGCCCGGGCCTGGGACGGCGCGACCAAGACCTGGCTCGTTGATCGGTCGTTTCATGACGCCGTCTCGCAGGCACTCGGTCTGTGAGCAGCTTCATGTTCGTGATGGCCCCGTGCTTGCGCTGCGGCACGGTATTCAGCTTCAACCCCGAGCGCGTCCCGTCGCTCAGGGTGAACGCCGCTGGACTGCCCGACCCGGCTGGGACGCGCCAGCCGATCTGCCAAAGCTGCTGGGACGACCGCCAGGCCTACCGGCGCGGCCAGGGGCTCGCCGAGGAGGCGCTGCTTCCCGGTGCCTACGAGCCAGGAATCGCGTGACTTGCCGAGCAAAGTGCTTTGCAGTCGTGACGCCGAAGTACATGGGCATGTTGGACCTCCCTCAACCCTAAAAGCCGTCGCCGGGCAGAACGAGTGGGTATCTACCAATAAATCCTGGTGTATACTTGTAGATTGATGTTTAGACTAAATAGTTAAAATTGGAGCAGTTTACCGCATTGGGAAGCCATAGAGGGTACATCGATACAGATAGTGTCACGGATGGCTTCACAAAGCCCTAAAAGCCCGCTTTTTAACCAATTAGTCTAAACATCAATGTAGAGATGCCGTCCACTGGCATACACGTTGGGCCTTCCTCAACCCGTAACACAGCCGCAGAACCTAATTCTAGACCAAATTGCGCTACCTGAGCGACCCATTGTCCAACAGTATATACGGCTCTTTGGGAATTGCCGTGGGAGCGTCTACCGCTAGTGGACGCTCTAAAACGCTTTTTGGCGTCCTAAAGCCACATCCAGCCCTTGTGGTGTCAATGCGACACTACTAGATGTAGTGTCATCTACGGAAATTCCCAAAGAGCCGTATATACTCGTGTCTCTTTGCATACCCAAAAATCTTTTGTAACCTAAAAGCGTCATCTGCGTAGATCTTGATCATAATGACTACCAGAGGAAGAGCCAACTCAATGTCGTACACCGCTGACCAAATCAAAGAAATTCTTCAAGCTGGTGAGAGCGAGGTCGTTGAATTCAAGCAGTCGCTACGTGATCGGGATATGCTTGCTACACTCATGGCCGCTTTCGCTAATACACGTGGTGGAACTATAATCATTGGTGTAACAGAGCCTACGACTATAGTGGGTGCAGATATAGTGCGTGTTCAGCGCCTGTTCCACGAAGCACAAACTGTTCTTCAACCTGCCGTAAACTCAGAGATAGACACTATTGAGGTAGATGGCAAGAATATAGCAGTTATTCGTATCGAACCAGCAACGCGTCTCGTTTTGGCAAATACTGGTGCTTATCAGCGTGTCAATACTCTCCTTACACCCATGACCCCAGCGGCAATCGCACGCACTTTAGCGCGTTCTGATCATGGAGATAAAAATGAGGGCGGTTTGATGCCACCGAGCGAGCAGAGGAGTAATATTACTGACTCTATAGCCTTCGAAGCATCATCAATACTTACGGCTTCTGGCACAGCAACTTCTGACTCTATCGCGATTGGAATTGCGAACTTGACCAAAGAGGTATCAGACCTAAAAGCCCACCTTAGCGAGGCAACTGGCTGGCAAGCCCAGTGGGAAAACTATCTTGTTGGCGGTGTTGTTGGCGGGTTGCTGGGACTAGCGTTTACTAATAACGTAAGCGCAACTGTAGCTGTCATCGTCGTGGCCTTAGTTGTAATTATCCGCGTTGTGCATTCATATCTTCGGAATAAGAAAATGCCTTAATATAGCAATCCTATCCCGGTTGTGAAACCTGTCAGGTGCGGCCCTTGAGCATTAGGACGCCATAATGTCATAATTGGCCGCACCTGACAGGTTTACGACTCACATAGGATTGCTATATCGATACTTGTCGTATATATCTGCCCATAAAGTCGCTATCGATAACCAATTCCGGCTCTCCAGGATTTCCCGGAGTAAACATGGCTTTCTGATGCGGAAGAACTAAATCGACTTTACACGTATCCGCATCAAAACCGTGTAGCACTCCGGGAAATCCTGGAGAGCCCCCATTCCGTCATGCTCATCGCTGGTGTGCCTATTGCCCGTCACCTGCAAACTTGGTCCAACAACGCCTCGCAGGTGACGCCGCTGGCGCGTCCCTGACCTGAGTGGTTGTTTACAGCGCCGTGGCGTGCTGGTGCGCGCCTCGTTCTATCGAACCTGCCATCGGCGCACCTGAAGGCTGGCGTTGGGCGGCACTCAACCCGAAGCGCCCATGCCGAACAGCATAAGCGAGCATTGAGCGGTTAAGCATGACTAATTCGTAGTAGTTTTATGGTATATTATAGGCTGAGGTGAGCTACTTAATGGAGTTAATTTGGCACACCGGGTAAGTGATATCTTGGGTGTCTTATTGGGTAGAGTAGATCACTCGTTTTTTGCCTTAGGGAAGCGGAACAACTAAAGTATCCAGGTTTGCCTGAGCTACCGCAACAGCAAGCGACAGTCTAGGTGCCTGTTCGGAAGTCTGGGCAGATAAGCATTTCCGCTTCCCTTAATGAGGAGGAGTGCCATGTCATCTATCATCACCGCCGCTGGTATTGCCGCACTCAAGGCCGGGGATAAGGCGCAAGCCCGCGTGCTACTACTCCAGGCCGTCAAGGACGATCCAAACGACGAACTGGCGTGGCTCTGGTTGAGCGGATCGGTGGAACTTGATGGGCAGCGCCGGGATGCACTTGAGCGCGTTTTGGCAATCAATCCTGCAAACGAAGGCGCACGCAAGGGATTAGCATTGCTGCCCCCGTCCTCATCCCCATCTCCATTACCATCCCCATTACCAGAAGCACTTATATCACAACAACAAGTCGATGCTGCAAAGAAATGCCCATACTGTGCTGAAACCATCAAGGCCGAAGCTGTAATTTGTCGTTTCTGTGGTAAAGATTTGTCTATTGCTGCGCCGCAAGTAGGATCAACATCGATCCCAGAGGAATCTCAAGAAGTACTAACGCTATCACAGGTGACTTCTTCGTTAGGTGGTCCCCAAAAGACTAAAAAATCCAACCCCCTGAAAACTATTTTATTATTACTCATCGTACTGAGTTGTGGTTTTATATACTTTCTGGGCGATATTGGCAGTAAAAGCAATAATAGTGCTGAGAATAGTCGTAGTCCAGTCGTCGCGCCAGTGGCAGTTATCGAGCCAACCGCCGAACTGGCTCCTGGCATTGGCAGCACTGTCCAAGTCGGGGCGACGGAGTGGTATGTGACCGATGCCTTCCTCACCGACGCCCTGACCGGCGACACCTTCAGCGCGAGGCCCAGCGGCATCTTCCTCGTCGTAGAGGCGCGGGTCACGAACGGCGGCGACCAGGCCGAGAGCCTGGTGTCACCCAAGACACTGGATGCGGATGGCCGAGAGTACGAGGTCAGCGGGGAGGCCGACGTGATCCTCGCCAACGACCGGCCCTGCGTCTTCGAGCGCCTCAATCCCGGCGCGACAAAGACATGTCGCTTCGTCTACGACATCCCCGCCGGCAATGATGGCAGCGGCTGGTCGCTACAGGCGGATGAGTTGGGCATCTTCGGCGAGACGGCCACTATCGCTCTTCAGAAGTAGGACGCTATGACGAAACCTTTGGACACACGATTCTGGAATTGACACGCTGGACGTGCGTGTAGATCTCTTCACGCCAGCAGACTCTGGAGCAGCACCATATACACGTAGAAATGCCGCCCAAATAAGGAACAAGTATGACCCTCGTACTCACCGAACTATCAGAAGCAGGTATCGCAATGGCAGCCGATTCCGCGATCACCAAAATTCGTGGAGGGAAAATTGTCGAAGTAGATCAGAGAGGATGGCTGAAATTGCTAAAAGTCCCAAGAATACGAGCTGCAATATCTTATTGGGGAATGATAGGTGCTGTAACACCTATTCAATTTGATATTTGGTTGCAGCGGGTAATCGATAGCGGTAATTATAATGATTTAAACTCTTTTGCAGATCACTTAGTTGCAAGTTTAAATAGCCAATGCAGAAATAAGCCTTTACCTGAAAAGCATGACGTAGGAATACACGTCGCCGGATATGAAAATTGGTCAGATGGGAAACGACGTCCTGTATTCTTTCATGTGCATAATGGTCATGGTTGTATGATATACCATCGAGAATTCGATCAAAACACTCTATTGTTAAAAACGCTTCGACCAGAATGGCTATCAGAACCTAGAAAACTTTTTGAAAAGCATCAGGATTTTCCTTTCGTTAATAAACCCCTAGAAATAAGCCTAGAAGCACTACGGGGAGGCTACATAACCCGAAACGGTGACTACTCGCTATATGCTCTCATTTGGCAGAAGTTAGCCGAGTCTATTTATCTTATCAATTTAATACCAAACACATCCTTACCAAGAAACCCAAACAACATAAGTTCCCGAAAAGGATATCTTCATACTATCCTAGAGACAATTGTGCGACTGTATAGATGCAGTAATCTTAGTCCAACCATTGGAGGGGTTGTCTCAAGCTTAGGTATCAATGAGGTAAGATATCACAATTAGGTTGTGTGGCAATGGATTTCAGAAACGAGAAAGGCTAAAGCAATGGCGACACCAGAAACAATACGATACTGCAATAATGTGTACGAGGAATTCACTCGCTTAAGCGACTTTATATGGAAAATGAACAGTCAAATACATACATTGCGAGAGATTGAGTTAAGAAAGCTAGATTTATATTACCCCGATGATGCTGAGATGCGTCAGTTACGATGGAATGCTGAAGCCAAGAAATTAGACTATTGGTTTCCAATTACTCTTAATTATTCTTCTGTTGTCCAAGTATTTATAACCCTCGAAACCTCTTTAAGGAGAACTTGCAATCTTCTACATAAAGACAGAAAACTCCCTTTACGCCCAAGTGAGATTAAAGGAGGTCAAATCGAAAAGTATTTGATATTCCTAGGTAGATTGTGTGGTGTCTCGATATCGAATCTTACCTTATTGCCTCAGATGGATGTTTTGACAAAAATTAGAGATTGTATTGTGCATACGTCTGGCTTTATCGGAGATTCACGAGACGAGAAAGACTTGCGAAATGCTATTACGAGTAAAAGATTTTTATCACAGGAGGATATTCAATGGAGAAAAGAGAAAGGCATTCAAAATAAAAAAGAAGAAGGAGAGATACAAGTAATTAAGGCAGAACTAGGAGATAGGCTTTGGATAGAATTAGATTATTCTCACACTTGTTGTTCCTATGCGAAAGATTTTGTTGACAACATACATAAACTAGTTGATCTGAAATAATAAACGACTTGATATTGCCAATCCCATCTGCCCAACGAACTAAGGATTTATGGCTCTTTGGGAATTGCCGTGGGAGCGTCTACCGCTAGTGGATGAGCTAAAACGCCTTTCGTCGTCCTAAAGCCAAATCCAGCCTTTGTAGTGTCAAGGCGACACTACTAAATGTAGTGTCATCCACGGGAATTCCCAAAGAGCCGGATTCATGTGGCGCGAAGCCGCCACATAATCCTGCGTTGAACGGAGCCGGAGCAGCCAGGTCGCTGACGCATATAGGATTTCCGGTGGGTCGGGGCGAGGTGTGCGCAGGGTGGTGCACGGAATCAGGTGGGTCACGAGGTGTCAGGCCCGCATCGGCAGGTCGAGTCTCAACCCATAACGCCCTTGCCACATAGGAACGAGTATGGTGGTGGTGCTGTTGTCTCCACCACGGTTTACACTCGCCAGTGGGAAAGGTCGCCTGGAGGCAGGTATTTGCGTTGCTTCAGCCGCGAGTGGCGGCGAAGATCTGGGTCAGCCACACCGCCTGGCGTCGCCAGATGGCCGGCGGCGTGGTACACTCTTGCTATATCGCTCGTGCGCGCACCACAACAAGAGACAGGACGGCACCGGGCCGACAAATACATGACCCATGTTCCCATCGACTTGGACGGCATCGAGGCGCGCAGCATCGCCTCGCTGCCCGGCCGGTCAGAGTTCGGCAACGACCTCTTCGTGTACGAGGACGGCCAGCGGATGCTCGCAGGTGCCAGCCGGACGATCCGGCCGCACGACGGCGAGACCGGCAGCGAGTTTCGGCGGCGCGTCGAGGCGATCGTGATCGCCATCGACGGCCACAAGGTCAAGACCGTCGAGCTGAGCGAGGAGATCCGCGCCGGGATCATCGTCCAGGCCCAGGTCGCCGTGCGGTGGCCGCCGGAGCCCGCGCCGATCCAGGATGACGGCCGCCTCGCTGGCGGCAGGCCCACCGGTCCGCGAGGCACGCGCGGCGCATAAGATACGGGTTAGCCAGCGAATACGCGCAACCCGAACCGCGACGCCCGACCTCCAGAGGCCGGGCATCGCGATGTCTACCGGCGCACGAGCGGCAGCAGCACCACCGCCAGGGCCAGCGGGAGCGGCGCGGTCTTGCCGAGGAAGGTGCCGTTATCGTACTCGGCGATGCGCAGGCACGCCAGGAGCGGGTGCGGGATCTCAGAGGTGAAGCTGATGACGCGGCGGTGATCACCGGGCGCGCCCTCCTCGTAGAAGAACTGGTCTTTGCCGGCGCACTCGATGGTCAGGATGACCGAATCGGCCGAGCCGGTCTGCCACCACCGCGCGACGAGGCCGTCGATGGTCACCTCGAAGTGAACGTCCGCTGGCGGCGTGAAGATAGGCGGGTCGCGGCCACGGGCGACGGACGGCAGGAAGGCGGCGGTCAGCACGATGAGCGCAATGGCCAAGGTACGCATCACAGGCTCCTACGCAATCAGCGGCATCGCCAGGTCGGCGACGAGGGCCCGGCGCAGGCCAGCGAGCCAGTCCGCCGAGAGGCCATCGGTCGCGAGATCATGCCATCTAGACAGGGTGATCAGCGCGGCCCCGGCCGGCCGGGGCGCGAGGATCTGGTACCACGCGAGCCACAAGAAACACCCGCGCTGGCCGAGCGCGCTGTCCAGCTCCATGACCGTGCGCAGCTTCGTCGAGGCCAACGTGACGCCGCCGGCGAGCCGCTCCAGGGTCGCGGACGCGTGCCGCGTCACCGTTTCTCCGGTCTGGACCAAGCCGCAGGCAGCGGCGTAGGCGCGGATGTCTTCAGCGACGAGCACGCCGCCCGCGAGGGCCACGCGGCGCACCTGGCGCGCTGGCACAGGCGGGTAGACGAGCACGAGCCGGGCCGGGCTCGCGGGGATTATCGGCGCGAGGACATGCTGGACCAGCTCGCTGGCCGGGAGGTGCAACGAGCACAGCACCCGCTGCGCGACTAGGCTGCTCAGAAGATCGCTAAGCACGCCGAGCGCGGCGGGGGCGTTGCGATCTGCCAGCGCCTCGAACGCGCGCACGTCGGCCAGCAGCAGGGCCGGCTGCGCCGATGGCGTCAACGACCAGCCGTTCAGGGCGCGGCTCGTGTCCGGCAGGCTCAGGCCGAGCGCGCGGGCCAGGGCCACCGCGTCGCGCATGATGACGCTTCGGGAGCCATGCTCGATCGCGCGCAGCTCGTCGTCGGCGAGGTCAACGCGGCGGGCTAGGTCGTGCAGCGTGATGCCGCGATCACGCCGCGTGCGCTCCAGCAGGGTCGCAAAGAAGTTCACGGTCATCCTTTCGGGTGCGGCACGACGACCGCCGCCGCCTCGACGAAGCGGTAGTCATGCCGCCGAGCGGTTCCCGGTGCCGCGCGCCGCGCATTCATCGGCCGTAGGCTATGTTCGCCGACCCAGCGGGCGCGGAATGCGATCTTGGTCCACCGCGCCGTCGAGCCAGAGATCGCAAAGGTCGTGCCGACGGGAAGGCTCCCGAAGCGGGTCGGCTGGCCCCACGCCGGCGGCGGGCGGGTGGGGCTGATGGGTCGCGGGCGTCGAGGTAAACGCATGTGCGCATTGTGATCACGGACATGCCGCTCTGTCAACCCACGGCGGCAAACGACAAATGAGGAGTTCGTGCTACAATACCGTCAGGAAGCGCAGCATGGAGCCTACGATGTCACCGCCACAAACCCTTCCCGACGACGCGCCCGAGTATAAGGTCTGCCCCGATTGCTACGCCGAAGGCCGCGACCCGTATCTGCTGAAGGTCGAAACCCACTTCTACATCAAGCGGGCGCCGCGCTACAAGGGCGGCTATCGCATCAGCGCCTACTGCAAAGAGCACGAGAGCAAGCGGGTTGTTGCGCGCAAGCAGGCCCGGATGGAGCGGTTGGCGCAGGCTGAGCGCGAGAGCGGGGAAACCCCGCCCGAGCTGGCGAAGATCCGCGAGGATGAGCGGCGCTGGCACCGCGGCCGGGGGTCGATGGCCGGGGCATACGCCGCGCTGCCGGAGGAGAAGAAGGTAGAGCGGCGGGCGAAGGCGAAGGTGTACGCCAAGGCCTGGCGTCAGGAGCAAGACCCGAAGAAACACGAAGAGGCCCTGGAGCGCAAGCGGCAGCACTATCGCGAGAACCGCGAACAGATCCTCGCGCAGCAGCGCCAGCGGCGCCGGGAGGAAGGGAGAGGGCCGCGAAAGGTGAAGGCACCGGCTGAACCGGCGGAAGACGCGTAGCCAGTCGCCCGCGCGTGCTATAGTAAAGGCATACAGGCAGCGATTACGCGCCGATCCGCACCGCGGGTTGGCGCGTTTCTGTGCGCGGCGGGGCGGGTCGGCGACCCCGGCACATGGCACAGGCGAGCACTATCTACACCCACGTCCAGCTGGAGCTCGCCCGCCGCGAGCTTGAGCGGCGGCGGGCTGCGCGCGTGGCCGAGACGACCTTTGGCACATGGCTCCCCGAGGTCACCCCGGAGTTCACCTGGGACTGGCAGCACCTCGTCCATATCCGCAGCTATCTCGACCAGATCACCGCCGGCACCCTCAAGAAGCTGATGATCTTCCTGCCGCCACGGCACGGGAAGAGCGAGATGTCGACCGTCCGCTACCCGGTGTATCGGATGGAGCAGAACCCCAAGACGCGGGTGATCGTGGGCTGCTACAACACCGAGCTGGCCACCACGTTCTCCCGCGAGGCCCGGCGCATCGCTGGGCCGCGCGGGATGTTCCAGCGACCGGGGCTCAAGAACACCGAGTCGCACTGGGAGATCGCCGGCGGCGGCAGCTTCCGCACGGCCGCCGTCGGAGCGGCACCGACCGGGCGCGGCGGCGACCTGATCATCATCGACGACCCGGTGCGGTCGCGCGAGGACGCCAATAGCGAGACCTATCGCGATAAGGCCTACGCCTGGTACTCCAACGATATGTACACCCGTCTGGAGCCAGGCGGCGCGATCATCCTGATCATCACCCGCTGGCACGAGGACGACCTGGCCGGGCGCATCCTGGCCTCAGAGGACGGCCCGAACTGGACGGTCTGCTCACTGCCCGCCGAGGCTGAGGAGAACGACCCGCTGGAGCGCGAGGTGGGCGCTGCGCTCTGCCCCCAGCGCTTCGACGAGGCGGCGCTGGCCGATATTCGCGGCGTGCTGGGCATCGACTACTACGCGCTCTACCAGCAGCGGCCGGTCAGCGACGAGGGCGGGCTGTACCAGAAGGGATGGTTCACTTACCGCAAGCCGCCGACGAACGCCCGGGGCGATCTCCTCTTCGACTCCATCATCCAGGCCTGGGACACCGCCTCGTCCAAGCTGGGCGACTACTCGGTCTGCGCCACCGCCGGCGTCACCGGCACCGATGTCTATCTGCTCGATGTGTTCCGCGACCGCCTCGAAACACCCGAGCTGAAGCGTGAGGTCGAGCGGCTGGCGGCGATCTGGCAGCCCAGGGTGATCCTGATCGAGGACGCCAGCAACGGCATCGCGATCCAGCAGATGCTGCGCCGCGAGACCAAGCTGCCCATCATCGCCGTGCCGGCACACAAGGCGGGCAAGGTCAGCCACGCCCGGGCCAACGCGCCGTATCTGGAGGGTGGCCGGGTCATCTTCTGCCCCGGCGCCTACCTCCCCGCCTTCGAGCGCGAGCTGCTCAGCTTCCCGAGCGGCACGCACGACGACCAGGTCGATGCGCTCAACGTCCTGCTCACCCGCGTCTTCGGCGCGGTGGCCACCGGCCGGGCGGGCTCACATAGCGGGGCTGGTGCGCGCTCGTAGAGGCGTTTTACCGCATCAGGACGACAAATAAGCACTTGACAATGAAGTTAGTTCGTGCTACAATACACATGGGCCAAAAAAGGCAAACCGGCTCATGCGTCGCGGCTTTCGTTCAATCAAAAGGAACCAACCAATCATGGCACCCACCACCACCAACCTGTACGACTTCGCCGGCATCACCGCGCAGATGATCATCGGCGGCAAGGAGCCGCGCTTCGAGCTGCTGCGCGCGGGCGTGGTCGAGAAGGTTGTCCCGGCCACCCGCTCCTGGAAGGCCGAGCAGAAGGCCATCATCGCCGAGGCTGAGGCGCTGGCCGCGAGCGGCAAGACCGCCCACATCTACCAGTTGCTGCTGGCCAGCGCGGTCCCGATGAGCAACACTGGGGCCAAGCCGACCCGCAAGGCCACGGTGCTGGATGCCGAGGAGAACCCAGACGGTTCCTACACCCTCACGCTGCGGGGCGGGCCGAGCGCCGCAGCCCGCAACGCCGAGCTGGATCTGATCGGCACCTACCTGCTGGGCAACGGCGTTTCGATCAGCTTCCGGGGCGGCGAACTGGTCGCCAGCTGGCCGGAGCCGGGCGAGGACGGGGCCGACGAGGAGGCGTAAATCGCGATAGGTCTTTCCGCCGGAGCCGCGCTGAAAAGCGCGGCTCTTTTTGATTCCCCAGGAAAGGGGACAGCCATGCGTCTCTGGTTCTGCTGCCCTGGCTGCCGTGAGGAAGCCGACCTCCAGGAGCGGCCCTGGTCCTTCCTGCTTGACCCCAACGCCTGCGTGGTCTGCGGCGCGCCGCAGCCGAGGGCGTTCGCCTACCTCGTCGCGAAAGCGGGCCTGCCTGTGGACTACCTGCGCTTCACCGCCCGGCCGGTCGCCGACCTCAGTGGCTATCTACTGATCGAGGCCGACGCCGCGTGGCGCGAGGCGGTTTGGGAGCAGCTCGCCTCGGGCTTGTGGCTTGGCCTGAGCGAGACCTTCGACACCGCCGTGGATGCCGCCCAGGCGGCCCTGGCTCAGGCCGCCTGGGATAGCAGCGCGGGCAAGGTGCGGGCGCCGCGCCAGCGCTGGGGCGTGGCGGTGCGCCGGCGCGGGGCCTGGCAGATCGAGCTGCGGCCCACCTGCGCGGACGACGACGCCCCGCCCGATGCCGTGCATTTCACGCTGCTGCGCCGGGCCACGCCAATGGCCAGCAGGTTCGCGGTGAAACAGACCGGCACCGCGAGCTCGTTCACTGACCTTTCCTCGGCCGTGGGGCAGCACTTCCCCGGCCGCTTTCGCGCCGCCCTGGCGTCGGCCTGGCTCGCGGTCAGGCTCGCCAAATAGAAGGCTTTCCGCCATGCCCCTGCTCGTGACCGAACGCACGTCCAAATCCATCCTGTCCGCCCAGCCCAACGGGTTCCTGGTTCAGGGGCCGTACCCGTTCACCCACACGCTCTCGCCGTTTACTGGCTGCCAGTTTGGAGCCACCACATGCGGGCTCTACTGCTACGCGCAGTGGCTGCCGAACTGGACCTACCGCAGCGCCGAGCTCAAGGGCACCACGGCGGAGCCGGTGCGCTGGGGCGAGGGCGTCGATGTCAAGGTCAACGCCCCCGAGCTCCTGGCCGACTACCTCGCCCGCTCCACGGTGGCCCAGCGCCAGACGCTGCGGATCTTCATGGCGACCACGACCGACCCGTACATGCCGCTGGAGAAGCAGCGGGGCATCACCCGCCGGCTGCTGGAGGTGTTCGCCACATACGATGACCTGGACCTCCTGGTTATCCAGACGCGCAGCCCGCTGGCGGCCAGGGACTTCGACCTCCTGCGGCACATCCCCTACGCCTGGCTCAGCCTCACCATCGAGTCCGACGACGAGTCGCAGCAGTTGCGCGGCGGGCCGTCGTTTGCCGCCCGGCTGCGCCTCGCCGATGCCGCGGTGCAGGCGGGCGTCCGCACCCAGATCGCAATCAGCCCGTGCCTTCCCTACGGGCCGGACTTCTGCACCAAGCTGCTGGACACCGGCGCCCAGCGGTTTGTGGTGGACACCCTGGTCGCCGGCGACGGCCAGGGCGGCGGGCGCACCGCCCGATCGACCTACGCCCGGCTGGTGCCCGAATGGGACGACGAGGCGCCCGCCCAGCGCCTCCACGATGCGCTGCTGGCCGCTGGGGTTGCGGTGGGCTGGTCGGCCGACGGCTTTGGGGGCATCCCCTACCGCACGGAGCAAGCCAAGAAGGGCCATCCGGGTGGCCGTCAGGCGGCGACGGGGGATGACATGCAGATGCGCCTGTTTACCACCGACCCGCCGCCGGCGTCAGCGATGGTGCTGACCCTGGGCGAGGAGGGCCAGGAGCGGCGGCCGATGCCAGGGTTCCCCTACTTCTGGCTGAAATATATCACCGGGTTCGACGCCCGCCACCACTGCGCTCAGTGCTTTATCGGCCCCTACCACAAGGGGATCTGGTCCACGGTTCGCGTCCCGAGCGTTCACGTCCTCAAGCCGTCGGTGGAATGGCAGTTCGCCTACCTGTGCGGGGTGGCTGAGACGCAGTGGGCCGACAACCTCCACGTCCCGATGGTGGAGGCCCAGGGCGAGGAGATCGAGCTCTTCACCCACAACGGAATCCGCGTCCACATCAGGAACGCCCGTCGGCTAGAGATTCCCTGGATTGAGGACGGCTGGAACGGCTTCCCCAGAAGCTATACCACCTGCCGCAACTTCCAGTTCGGGGTTGACCGGTACGGTTACGACGGAGTCAGCCGGCCGATCCAGGCCGAGTTTAGCAACCCCAGAAATGGCCGCTCCCAGGCCGCCCTCCAGCGGCGGGAGAAGCGGCGGAGGAACCCATGAGCGCACTGACCTTCGAGAACCTGCTGCGCCACGTCGGCCACACGATCACCTGTAGCGCGCACGGCCTGCCGCCGCAGAACGTGGTGCTGAACTGCGAAACCTGCGACGAGGTGATCGTTGACCTCGACGCCGACGGCGAGACGTTGTTTCAGCTCGTGCCCGTCACACCTGAGCCGCCAGTGATGCCGCCGGCTGCGGCGATGGCCGTCGCCGCAGATTAGCCCGCCCGCGGGCTGGTGGCCAGCGGCACCAGCCCGCCGCCTTGCCTCGCCCCCGGTTCGGGGCACCAGCGACAACTCTGTCGCAAACGCAATGCCTGACGCCCAGCCGCCTGCTGGGCGCGAGCAAACGCAACCTTTTTGGGTAGAACAAAAGGGCGCTGAACCGTTCGGCCGGGCTTCACCCCTGGCCGGGCGGGGACGCAATCCACGCCGGCGATCTCCGCCGGCTTCGTGTTGTCCGAAAGGAAAGGATTGTGAGATGCCTCAGAACCTCGTGGGCTTCCTCGGCGGCATCGCCGCCAGCGGAGCGCGCTACAAGATCGAGATCCGCTTCGTCGGCGACGGTTACGAGGCCCACAGCTTCAACGCCGGCGGCTCGGGCGCCTGGACGAAGCCAACGCTGGTGAAGTCTGGCCCATGGAGCGTGGTGATTAAGGCCGCCTCGTCCAAGTTCGCAGAGAAGACCCGGCCCGGCCGCGACCGCATCTACACCCAGCCGATGAACGGCGGGCCGAACGCCGGCCCCTTCCCCAAGGCGGTGAGCGACCTGCCGAGCCACCCGCTCTGCTGGCAGATCGGCGAGGGGAACGAGCGGCTGCCCTACGAGCTCCATGCCGAGGCTTCCCCAAGCTGGAACGCCGCTTGGGCGTCAGACGCGGCGGTAGAGGCGGTGCCAGCACCGCCGCCGCTGCCGGCCACGCCCGACCTCGGCCATTTGGTCATGCTCTGCGAGACGATCCCCACCCTGGCCGCCTTCCAGGCCTACCTGACCGACGACCGCTGGCTGCTCACCGAGAAGATGGAGGGCGACCGGGGCCAGCTTCACCATGATCGCGAGGGGCGCGTCTACCTGACCAACCGCTCGGGCGAGGTGGTGAACTGCCCGCCGCATATCGAGACCGCGATGCGGGCGGGGACGATGCCGGGCACCTCGCTCGATGGCGAGGTGATCAGCGTAGACGAGGCGGGGCGCGCCCAGCTCTACGTCGGCGGCAAGGCCACCATCCAGCTCTTTGTGGCCTTCGACCTCCTGCACTATCCGAGCTGCCACGATGCAATGGGGATGCCCCAGATCGAGCGGCTGAACATCCTCGATGGGCTGCTGATTCCCTTCCAGGTGCCGGTGGATCGCTACGCCAGCGGGCTGCGTCTCGTGCGCTGGGCGCAGGGCACCCAGGCCAAGCAGCGCCTCTACCGCGAGGTGCGCGACCGGGAGGGCGAGGGCTGGGTGGCCCGGGCCACGTACGCCTACTACGCGGGCAAGCGTAGCGACAACTGGATGCGTTACCGCGACCGGCTGGCCACGCTCGATGTGGTGGTCTGCGACTACAAGCGGGGCACAGGCAAGTTCCGCGACACGGTTGGTGCCGTGCAGGTCGGCCTCTACGAGGGGCAGACCTTGTACTCCATCGGGTGGGTGGGGTCGGGCTGGGACGACGCGCAGCGGGCGGCGTTCTGGGACGCCTGGCAGGCGGGCACGGCGGGCCAGGTCGTGACGGTTCAGTCGTTCGGGCTGAGCTTCCGCGACCAGGTGATCCGCCCGAGCGGCGTGGCCATCCGCACGCCTGGGGATAAGCGCCCCGTGGAGTGCCAGTTCCAGAGCGAGGCCAAGCGGGCGCGGGTGAACGCGCCGAAGGTGCAGTGATGATGCTCTACATCTTTGCGGCCCTGACTGTGGAGGAGGCGGCGACGGTCGCCGAGTCGCTGGAGGACGGCGGCGTGCCGGAGGCGCTGCGGCAGAAGCTGATCGCGGCCACGGTGCCGACGCTGCCGCCGACCGCACTGGTGCTGCACGACGATCACAACGCGCACCGCGTCATCCTGCTGCTCGACGACCGGAGCCGGCCGAACCGGGAGTTGGAGGCGCTGCGCAGCTTGGCCTACGAGGAGTTCGGTCAGGAGCTGACCGACGTGCGGCTGCAGACGGCGCAGAGCGTCGAGGTGGTGCGGCGGATCGTGCATGACGCCAACGACATGGGCGACGCCGGCGACGCCGGGCCAGTCGCATTCGAGAATCGCCAGATCGCGGATCGGCGCGACCTGATCACGGCCCTGGCGCGGGTCGCGCCGGTGGCCTACGAACACTCCTCGGGCAGCGGGAACTACCACGTCGTCATCGACATCGGCGCGACCCCTGGCGAGGTCATGATCGCCAGCGGCAGCGGCATCAGCGATTGCGACGTCTTTATCTTCGGGTGGAGGGACGGGCGGCAGATCGAGTCCTGCGCGTTGCCGGGAGGGAATATCGCGGTGACAAGCCTGAAGGAGGCCGTCACAGCCTTCACCACGTTTTGGGACAACCGTGATGCCTGGCTCAGCCAGATCGCCGAGGGGCGGCTGGATATCTAAACGACGGCTATGCCCGGCGAGGCCACTGCCTCGCCGGGCCGAGAGGAACGACGATGGCAATGGAGAGACGACCGGACGGCGTGGTGCTGGCGACGCGGGGAGGCATCGACTTCATTCGCCAGGACGCGATCCTGGCCGTGGACGCCGAGGGCCGAGTCGCGTACTACTGCCCGGCCGCGGGTTGGGACGAGAGCGGGGCGCGCCGGGCGGTCGCGCTGGAGACCAAGATCGCGGCGGCGCAGGCGAAGCTGGCCGCGCTGCTGGCGGAGCAGCGGGAGCTCGGCGGCCAGCCTTTGACGCAGCTGGAGGCACCCAGGGCGAAGAAGCCGAAGCCACCGCGTCAGCAGTGGACGTGCCTCCGGTGCGGGCGCGGGATCAACAACTTCGCGCTGCACGCACGGTCGCACCCCGAGGTGGCCGACCCCGAGGAGCTGCGCGGGGAGCTGCGCGGGCCGGGGATGCAGGGCGGCGCGGAGCTGCCCCAGGAGCCGGCCCAGGCGGCCCCAGCCGAGCCGGAAGCGACGGGGCAGGGCGATGGGGCACCGCCCCGGCAGGAGGCCGCGAGGGGCGAAGGCGTAAAATGATACTGCCGCAGGGACAGCTCGCCGCCGCGTGGCAGCGGATCAGCGACCGGACACTGGCCCGCATCGATACGGGGGCTGAGGATGCCGACGAGCTGCGGCGTCAATTCCTGCGGCAGCGCCTGCGGGCGCACCGCACCGGAGGTGCGTAATATGATCGCGATCATTCTCCATCTTGGGACAACCGTGGTCGGCTCCTGGACCGTGCAGGACTGGATTGCCGACCCCGAGGCGCTCCAGCGCCTCGCCGACGAGGCCGGCTGTCGCATCTCCGTGGTGCCGCTGGCGAAGGTGCAGCCGCTCGAGCCCGGCGACCTCGTGCGCCGGGCGCGGGCCAAGCTCACTGACGGCGGAGCCAGTCTGGTGACGGAGTACCACCCCGGCAGCCGGCCGCGAGACATGCGTGATCAGGAGTATCCGCTATGACAGGCCATTGCCCGCACTGCAATCGCACCTTTGACCTCACGAATCGGATATCCGGTGACGAGATCCTCTGTGTGTGCAATCACCGCATCCGAGTCCAGTTCCAGCCCCGCGCGACCGCGAGCCTGACTGATGTGACCCCGCGCCGACCGATGGGGCAGGTGAAGCCGCCGACCGATCCACCAACGGAGTAACCCGCTATGACCGCAACATCGAGCACCCCGGCCGTCCTGGCCGGGGTGCTGCTCTTTGCCCTTCCCGACAGCGAAGGCGTCACCCGGCGGATCGCCCTGCACCCGCCGGGGCACTACGCCGTGGATGATCGCTGGCCGAGGCTCAGCCTGATGGTCGGACAGCCCGATGGGTCGGTCGAGCTGTCTGCGCCGACCGCCGATGCGCCGCGGGCCAAGGTGAGCTTCCCCCACCTCGGCCATTGGGACCCGCGCTACCTCGGCTACGAGAACCTGTGGATGCTGATCACGCACTACCCATATGAGCGCACCCGTGACGGGCAGCGGCACCGCCTCATGCATCCCGAGCTGGCCGGCCAGAGCCGATGGCTCACCGTGCAGCGTGACCGGGGCGACGGGCTGATCGAGCCGATCACCTGCGTGGCCCCGGCGCCGGTGCTCGCCCAGGAGTTGCTTGGTTCGTGGATGCGCGACCGCGCCGCGTCGACGTGGAGCGGCGGCGACGAAGACCCGTCGCTGGGGCGCTCGACGCTCCAGGTTGAGCGAATCCTAGGCGTAACCATCACCCTGCGCCGCGTCAAGGTGCTGCCCGACGACCCGATGGCGCGGGTCAGCCCGACCTGGTGGACTGTCGTGAGAAGCTGGCCGCGGCCGATGCAGGAGCCGCTGGTCACCACACGCTGGTTCAGCCCCGGCTCGACCGACTGGGCGATCACCGCCTTTGTCGGCATGGTCGCCGGCACCGGCCCGCACTGGCGATGAGCTACTTTCGCGAGCTCTACCGCCTGCCGGTCAAGGACTGGCAGCGGGAGATGCTCGACCATCTACATGCCGAGGAGCTCGCAGCGATCTGCGAGCTCCTCGGCATTCCGGTCTCGGGAACCAAAGCGGAGCGGAGCGCCAGGATCTGGCAGGCCAGGCACCTGCGCCTGGTGCTGGCTCCCTACACCCTCGGCCAGGCCGGCGTCGCCCAGCTCGCGAAGAGCTACCGCGCCGATGAGCTGCTGGCGCTGTGCCGCGCCGCCGGAGCCTACGCTGGCGCGACCAAGTACGCCCGCGCTGCCTCGCTCATCCAATGGCGCGAGGCCTGCCGCCAGCGCGGCCAGGAGGCCCTCGACCAGGCCCGCGCCGCCGTGGCAGGGCAACCAGGACAGAAGCGACTTCTTTAGAAGGGACACGACGCATGCAACGCACCGTCTGGTTCGACACCTTTGAGCTAGATGCAGGCGAAATCGCCGAATACGTCTCGACCGAAACCATTGTCCGCGCCGAGGCGCGCTACTCGGCACGGAATGCGATGAACCGCGACTCGCTGGAGGTGCGGGCCGACCTTATCGGGCCGCCGTGGATGTGGTCGATTGCCGAGATGCCGATGGATGACGACAGCCTGAACTGCCTCGTGCTGGTGCTCGACCTCGACGAGGCCGGCGAGCAGGCGCTGCGGGCAGCTATCGCGCCGCTGGTAGAGACGGATTACGCCGGGTTCTGGCTCGAACCATGAGCTGCGCATGGACGAGCGACGACGTTGATCGCGAGCTTCACGCCGTCGGGTGCTGTCTCTGCGCGCTCGACCAGACCCGGCCCGCGCAAAAGCGGCTGAGCCCCGAGGAGGCCCGGCACCTGCTGGGCCTCTTCGGCTTTGCGCTGGCCGAGCTTGACGACGGCACATGGGTCGCCATCGATGAGCAGCGCGGCAGGCGGGTGCCGTCCGTCTCGGGGATGGGCACCGACCACTCCATCGACGACCTCGCCGGGCTGGTGGTGCGCGCCCGCTGCGCCGACAAGCTGGCGGGGCCGCTGACCATCGCCGAGGCTACCGCGCAGCTGGCGACGCTAGGCTTTACGCTGCATCACACCGATCACCGGTGGTACGGCAGGCAGTGGCGCGCGACCAGCCAGGATCGCGAGGCGAGCACGTTCGACTGGGGCCGGCTGGCCTCGGTGGTTGAGGCCGCGCGGTCGATTGTGCGGCAGGACCTCTACAGAGGATCGCGGCAGGAGCGCATGCTGGAGCTGACCCGGCAGATGGCACCGCTCGACCTGGAGCCGGCCAAGCCACCGACGCGGACCTGGACGCCGGCGACGCCGCCGCCGGGCCCTGGCGGGCAGCTCCAGTTCGACCTCGACGCGCCCGTCGTGCCGAAGCCCTGGAGCCCGAAGCGACGGAGACGCTAGGGGCGTTTTACCTCATCAGGACGCCAAACAAATGATTGACAATGAAGTCAGTTCGTGCTACAATACACATGGGCAAAAAAACCCACAAAACCCGCTGTCAAAAGGAGTTCGCAATGGCAATCACATCGCTCCACATCGCAGATTTCAACGGCAACCAGGCGGAAGTGCTGATGGTCACCGCGAGCAAGGGCGTCGCGCCCCGGTTCGATATTCTTTTCAACGGCCAGCTGGCCGATCAGGTGCCGGCCACCTCCGCGTGGCGGGCCGAGCAGAAGCTGGCGATCGCTAAGGCCCGCGTGCTGGTGGGGCTGCCGGAAGTTGAGGATGCCCTGACCCCGGCCCCGGCGGCGGCTCCCTGGGCGCCGACCTCGAGGCGGCAGGCGAAGATGGCCCTGATGTATGCGGAGAATGCGCGGGAGGCAGGCGCGACGGATTCACCGAATGCCCTGCTGGCCAAGGGTCGGGAGCATGCGGCAGTCTGGGCGGGCTACGGGCGCGAGGCGTTCAATCACGAGTTCGACCGCCTCGTGGTCGAGGGCAATGAGCTATGCGAGGATTGGGACCTGGCGGCCCGTGAAAAAGTGATCGTGTACTAGGAGAAATCGACCATGAACGACGCCACCAATGACATTCAGCTCGCCAGCCCCAGCCGTGAGATCGTGGTCTGGCGCCGAATCGGGGGCGGCAACCCCGGATACGGGCTGGATGTGGACGGGAAGACCCAGCAGTTCAACCCGCGCGGGCGGGCGAAGCTGGTGGCCGCCGCCCAGGAGCTGGCGAAGATCCGCGGCGTGGTGCTGGCGAAGCCCGCGGTGACCCCCATCGTGATCACCGGTTCGCCCGGCCTCACCCACGTCGATCCCGAGCTGGACCGGATGCTGGGCCGGTTCTACGTCGGGGATGACGAGTACGGCTGGGACGAGCAGATGTGACCGAGTCCTGTCCCCCTCGCCAGAGCCGCGCTGAAAAAGCGCGGCTCTTTTGATTCGCAAAGGAAACCACGATGGATATCGCTCGCGTGACTACCGACCTCGACCTGATGGTCGAGAAGCTGAACAGCCTGCGCAACCAGATCGATGTCGAGATCAAAGCGACCAGGCCGACCGCAGCCAACGCCGAGGCCATCGCGAAGCTGCGCGCCCTGGAGACCCAGCTGGCCCGGGCGCGCGCCGGCGCGATCACCGCCCGCGCGGCCGCCAGGGAGATCGCGCCGAGGAACTACCAGACTGAGGCATCCGGCATTTAGCCACCACGAGGCATCCAATGAGCGATCTATCCCAGACCAAGCTCTCGCCCGTGCAGCGCGCGCTGGCGCTGCTGATCAAGGACACGCACCGCGAGGACGAGGCCGCAGGCCGGGCGGTGAACCGGCTGCTCGGCCAGACGAAGCTGCCGCCGCTGGTCTCTTTTGACGGCGTGGAGGCAATCTTTCAGTCCGCGAGCGAGCCCGAGCTGCGCAACGTCACGACGGCGGAGGGCTGCTCCTGCCGAGGCGGCAACCACGCATGGTGTGTGCACAGAGTACGCTTCCGCATCCTGATGGCCGAGGCCGCGATCCTCGACCCGCTGAGCCTCCTGAGCGCGTTCGTCGAGCACGCACCGGCCGATATGCGGCGCACCAGACCGTACCCGTGGCCGAGTCCGGTTGGCAAGGAAGATGGCCACCGTGTCGGCGGCGGCGTCGTAGAGGTCGATCTTCCCGCTAGCCTCGGATCGCCGGTGGGGCGACCGAAGGCCCAGGTGACACCGCTCCCGGCTGACATTCAGCAAGAGATCGACGAGCTCTATCCATAGGCAGCAATCGCTGATAATAGCCTTCGGCATCTGCCTCATGAGATTGTACTAGCGAGTAGCGCTATCAATCTTGGCGGATAAGCAAGTAGCAGCCCCGAGCAACACGCTCGATCTGCCCGCGATGAGCCATACGGTTGAGTCGGGTCTTTACTTGATCGGCCTGCGTGTAGCTCACGCCTGCGCGCAGCAGCGCGCCGCGGATCTCGGCCGTCGAAAGTGGGCCTCCGCCTACCGCTATTAGGGCCGCGATGATCGCCTGAGCCTGCGGGTGTAGCGGGCTGTCCGGGTCGGCCACAGCTAGAGTAGGCGGTTGTCGGGACTGCACGGCGGCCTCGAGTGCTGTCACGCGAGCCTCCAAGCTGGAGATTACTGCGCTTCGGCCAGTCATGCGATCCATCGCCCACTCGTTCCACTGGAGATAGAAGTGTGGGTCGAGATAGTGAGCGTAGGCCGCCGCGATCTGCCAGTGCGCCCATGTGCCGCCGCTGCGGCCCTCGCGAGCCGTGACAAAGCGACCCAAATGTCCAATAGCCTCCCAGCCCTCCGCTCCGACTAAACTACGGTCAATGCCCATAGTTTTCACGTCATCCGCCCCAGTTAAGCTATGGGAGTTAAGCATAGTTTCTGAGCCTTCTACCTCGTCGGGATTTCCGGTAGTTTCCCGCTCAGCTAGAGCCGTCATAAACTCCTGAGTCTGCTGTTGTCGTAGCCATTCCGCTGGAGCCTTATGTTTTGACGCCCCCACCGCCCGATGCATGGCGGTCAGGTTCCACATCCGCGCCGCTGGATCGAACGCCACCTCACGCCCCTCAAACTCAAAGACTACCAGATCGTCCACCATAGCCTCCTGATGCGCTTTCAGCTGGCTGTATTGCTATATTATAGACAACAACGCACCCTTGTGCTACAAATTCCGCTTTCGGGAGAAGATGCCTCTGTTTAGCTGATTGTATATAGGGGAGCAAGCATAATACGGTGGTTTTTGATATTCACCACATGTTTTTTATTTGATGATAGGACATGTCAATTCACTATTGTGATACCTCGAATCGAGGAATTGCTCTGTTCAGGCGATAACTCGTGACTGAAGGGTCAAGATGGTGATTGACAGATCACAACGAGGGTGCTATGATCGCGATCATAGTAGGAGGTCGGCGTGGGGAAGATCAAGTACAAAGCTCGCATGCTGCGCGTCGAACTACAGCAGAAGGAAGGTCAGAACGTCACCATTCAGGAAGTATCTGAGGCGGTCGGCGTTGATCGATTTCGTCTTAGCCGTATCGAGATGGGGCATATCAAGGCGATCAAGCCTGAAGAGCTTGTAGCGATCTGTACCTTCTACACTGCTCGGCTTGAGCGATTCATTGACACGAATGATGTCCTGGGGTTCGACCCAAATGACCAGAGGGCGCTTGAACTAGCGAGCCTCGCGGCTTAGTTCAAGCGCCCTCTGGTTTGTGGTTGCGCTGGTCACCGACCAAAGCTATCAGCGCCGCCACGTCCACCAGCCCAAACCGCTGTTTCCAGCGGTGATAGGCTATGCTGTACCCTCTGACGAGGGGAAACAACCGTATCTGATGCACCTTACCAATTACAGAAATGGGCCAGCTCCACGCCATTGTGGTGCCGACCCGCTTTGTTGGCTGGGGGACAGGGATTCGAACCCCAACTACCTGATCCAGAATCAGGTGTTCTACCCTTAAACTATCCCCCAGCAGTGGTGCCGAAAGCGGGACTCGAACCCGCACGGGGTCACCCCCACTACGCCCTGAACGTAGCGCGTCTGCCAATTCCGCCACTTCGGCAAGTGGTTTACTCAACGCGGGGAATGATACTACAGCGGGGGAGGTTTGTCAAATATGCCGACGGGCGGGCGCATCTGGTATAATGGGGCATCGCCCAAACACTCAGGAAGACAGATCTCCGCCGATGATTAACCCGCTTCGGCCCATATGGGCGGCCCTGCGCGATGTGTTTGATGAGTTCCTGCTGCTGCTGGGCTGCAATCTGATCTGGTGCCTGCTGAGCCTGCCGTTGATCTGGGTCGCCTACGCGCTGATTAGCGCGGGCCAGACCGCCCCGGCCGCCCTTACGATGATGGTCGGGGTGCTGCCGGCCGGCCCAGCTACGGCGGCCATGGCCTATGTGGCGAACCGGGTGAGCGAGGGGCGGGCCACCCGTGTCGGCGAGTTCTTTGGCGCGATGCGCACCTATGCCCGCCAGGGCTGGGTTCTCCTCGGCGTCTGGATGCTCGGCTTCCTGATCATTCTGATCGACATTGGGTTCTACCTCGGGGTCGGCAACCTGTTTGGCTCGCTCATCCTGGGCCTGTGGATCTATCTGCTGGTGGTGTGGATGGCTCTGCTGATCTACATCTTCCCGCTGATGGCGCTGCAGGAGCAGTTTAGCCTGCGTCTGATCGCCCGCAGCGCTGGCCTGATGGTTGTCGGCCGGCCGATCTTCACTGTGGTAAACCTGGCGCTGATGCTGCTGGTGATCTTTGGTAGCCTGATGGTGGTGCTGCCGATCTTTGTGATCACCGTGGCCTTCCTGAATGTCTGGAGCGTCCGCGCCGCCCGCGACCTGATCGAGGACGCCCGCCGCCGCCGTGGCGAAGCCGAGGCCGAAGAGGCGCCGCCGGTCGAGGAGAAGGGCCGCAAGGGCCAGGTGCGGCCGAAGTAGGGGCGTCGTAGGGGCGGCTCGCGAGCCGCCCCTATGACGCTAGAGTGAATGCTATGCTTACACGACGAATTATCCCATGTCTGGATGTGAAGGCCGGTCGGGTGGTCAAGGGTGTCTCGTTTGTGAACCACCGCGACGCCGGGGACCCGGTGGCCCTCGCGGCGGCCTATAACGAGGCCGGCGCCGATGAGCTGGTCTTCTACGATATCACGGCGTCGAGCGACGAGCGCTCGATTATGCTCGATGTGGTCGAGCGCACCGCCGCCCAGATCTTCATCCCGCTGACGGTCGGCGGCGGCATCCGCACGGTGGATGATATGTACCGCATGCTGCGCGCCGGGGCCGAGAAGGTCTCGATCAACACGGCGGCGGTGCTCAACCCGCAGCTGATCGAGGACGGCGCGCGCCGCTTCGGCAGCCAGTGCATTATGCTCTCGGTGGACGCCCGCCGGGTGAGCGGGCCGGGCGAGCCGCCGCGCTGGGCGGTCTTTACGCACACGGGGGCGAACCCTCGGCCAACTGGCCTCGATGCGATCGAGTGGATCAGGCGCGGGGCCGATATGGGCGCCGGTGAGATCTGTATCAACAGTATGGACGCCGACGGCCAGAAGGGCGGCTACGATATCGAGCTGCTGCGCGCGGTGGCCGAGGCTGTGCCTGTGCCCGTGATCGCCTCCGGCGGCGTCGGCTCGCCCGAGGACATGTACCGTGGCGTGGTGGATGGCCAGGCTGATGCGGTGCTGGCGGCGTCGATCTTCCACTTTGGCGAGTACAGCATCGCCGATGTGAAGGCGTACCTCGCCGAGCGCGGCGTGCCGGTGCGCTCGGCGTAGGGCTTGGGCCTGCGGCCCGCACAATTAATGTAATGTATTGTTGCGCCGAAATGGGCCAGCGAAGCTGGCCCATTTCGGCGCAACAATACGGGTTTTTAGGGCGGTAGCCCTACTCCTTCACCAGCAGCGCCAGCGGGAAGATCGCCAGCGCCTCACACATCGGCAGGCCGATGACGCCCTCGCGCTCCTGGGCGGCCAGCCGCTCGCCGGTGAAGATGTTGGTGTAGGCGGTTCCCATGGCTACGTCGGGCAGGGGCAGCCAGGTGTCGCCCCAGATCGCGGCGATGGGCGGGCGCTGCTCGCCGTCGGCGAGGCGCAGGCTTAGGCGTGGGGCTACGCTGATCGCCTCTTGCTGTCCCAGGCGGCGGGCGAAGGCCACCACATGCTCGGCCCGCTCGCCCGTGGCCTCAAGTGGCACATACGCGCCCTCGGCGAAGAGTGCCGGGCGCTCGCGGCGCAGCCCCAGGGCGCGCTCGATCAGGTAGAGCTTCACCCGCCCGTCCACCGCCTGCTCCAGCAGCTCGGTCGCCAGCTCGGCCAGGTCGCCCCCCGCCGTGCGCTCGCGGAGCTCGGCCAGCAGCCGCGCCCGCAGCGCGTAGTCCACCGGTCGGCGGTTGTCCGGGTCCACCAGGCTCAGATCCCACAGCTCGGTGCCCTGGTAGATGTCGGGCACGCCGGGGGCCGTGAGCTTGATCAGGGTCTGGGCGAGCGTGTTGATGCGGCCGAAGAAGGCCACCTTGCGGCTGAACGCGCCGATGCTCTCGATGAAGGCCCGCGAGCGGCGGCCGTCGAGGATGCCCGCCACAAAGCCCTGGACGGCCTGGTCGTACTCGGGGTTGGGGTTGATCCAGCTGGTGTGAACCTTGGCCTCGCGGGTGGCCTTCTCCATGTAGGCGGCGATGCGCTCCTTGAAGCTGGCCGGCACGCTGGTGGGGCTGTCGGTCTCCGGCCAGGTGCCCACCAGGGTCTGGTAGAGCAGGTACTCGTCGTTGCGCGAGGGCATGGGCTCGGCCTCGTCGGCGGCGGCCCGCTTGGCGGCGTTGAGCCGCCCCCAGCGGGTGACGAGCTGCCGCCACTCGCGGGGCAGCTCCGAGATCACGTTGATCCGGGCGCGCACGTCCTCGCTGCGCTTGGTGTCGTGGGTCGAGCTGGCGAGCATGGCCAGGGGCCAGCGGCTGGCGCGGGCGGCGGCGCGCTCGTGCATGCGCTCCACCGTCCCGCCGAAGTGCTCGGGGTGGCCGCCGACCTCGTTCAGCGAGACGAGCCGGTTGTAGACGTAGAAGCTGGTGTCCTCGACGCCCTTGGCCATCACTGGGCCGCTGAGCTGCTGGAACTTCATCACGAAGCGCAGCACGGGCTCGTGGGCCTCGGCGGCGAAGCTCGCTAGGTTGCGCAGGGTGAGCGTGTCGCGCAGGAAGTCGAAGATCGCGGCGGCGGTGCGCGGGTTGCGCCGCCGGGCCTCGCGCACCGCATGCTCGATGTAGCGCACGTCGCGGGCGGTGACGGTGTCGGGGCTGCTGATGTAGGTGCGGTAGATCGGCAGGCAGGCGATCACCTCGCGGATGGTGAAGGTGAGGCTGTTCAGGGTGAAGTCGCGGTAGTGCCGGTTGTGCTCGGTCAGCTCGTCGAGGATGTGGCTGAGGGCGTTGATCTCGCTGGAGAGGGAGACAAGCATGATCTCCTTCTTCTTCGAGTTGACCAGGTTGGCGTAGGCGGGCTGCGGGCCGACCACATCGACGTAGAGCCGGTCGATGGTGCGGCGGGCGGCCTGATCGACGAAGATGCCGTTCACCTCGTTGAGGAAGTCGTAGCCGGTGGTGCCTGCCACAGCCCAGTCGTCGGGGAGGGGCTCGCCGAGCGAGAGGATCTTCTCGGCGACGACGTAGAGCGGCCAGCGCGGCGGGCGGCCCGCTGCCTCGGCCGGGGCGATCACCTGCTCTTCCAGCTGGCGCGTGATGGCCGCCTCGTCGGCGGATTCGCCGGCGCAGTAGGCCAGGCAGCGCTCCTGGAGCTGGCGGAAGTAGCTGGCCGGGTCCCACAGGCCATCGGGGTGGTCGATGCGCAGGCCGCTGGCCTTGCCCTCGGCCAGCATGTGGAAGATGAGCTGGTGGGTGGCGTCGAGCACCTCGGGCAGCTCGACGCGGATGGCGGCTAGGTCGTTGATGTCGAAGAAGCGCCGGTAGTTAATCTCCTCGGTGGCGACACGCCAGAAGGCCAGCCGGTAGGGCTGCTGCTCCAGCAGGCCGTCGAGCAGGTCGAAGCTGTGCGCGTCGCCGGGGTCGCCGTTATACTCGGCCAGGGTGGCGTCGATGGCCTTGCGCACCGGCTTGCTGGCCTTATACAGCCTATCGAGCCGACGCTTGACGATCTCCTTCTCGCGGTTGCGCTCGGCGATCCGCTCCGGGTCGGTCTCGCTGCGCGGGGGCAGGTACTTGACGGCGGTGATGATGCTCTGGAGCTCCATCACGTCCTCGCTATCGGCGCCCTGCGCGCCGATCAGCTGCTCCAGCCGGTGGGTGAGCAGGTCGCTGTAGGTGCGCGGGCTGAGCGGGAAGCGGTGGTCCCAGTAGGCCACGGAGAAGGCCCCGTCGGCGTAGCGCAGCTGGAGCTCGCCACGGTCGAGCACGACGCCATACTGGTCGCCGAGGACGGGCAGCAGCACCTTGCCGCTGAGCTGGCGCGGCACGGGGTCCCAGTCGATATCGAAGTAGCGGGCGTAGATCGAGCTGGAGCCGTTCTCCAGCACGTCGGACCACCAGGTGTTGCGGGCGTCGCCGATGCCCATGTGGTTGGGCACCACGTCGAGGATGAGGCCCAAGTCGCGGGCGCGCAGCGCGGCGCTGAGCTGCTCGAACCCATCCTCGCCGCCGAGGTCGGGGTTGAGGGTGCTGTGGTCGGTGATGTCGTAGCCGTGGGTGCTGCCGCTGCGCGGGGTGAGGATGGGCGAGGCGTACGCCTCGCTGACGCCGAGGTCGTCGAGGTAGGCGACGATCTTGGTGGCGTCGGCGAAGGTGAACCCGGCGTGGAACTGGAGCCTGTAGGTGGCGCGGGGGGCGGGCGCATCCGGTTGGTCGCTGGTTGTCATGGATTTCCTCTTCAGAGCAGGCACGCCCGGCCCTGCTGCCGGACGGCCCTCACCCCCCTAGCCCCCTCTCCCGCTGCGGCGGGCGAGGGGGGGTATTCCGCACCAGGAAGGGATATACTCCCCTCTCCCCTTGAGGGAGAGGGGAGGACAGAACATTTGGGCGATGTGGTTATACATGCCATAGGAACGCGGTAAACCAATCCGTAATTCTGACTCTTCCGGTGCGTGGGTAGGGGCGCGTCGCGACGCGCCCCTACGGCACTGGAACGCGGTATGTCATTCCTTAATCTTGATTCTTCCGGTGCGCGGGTAGAGACGCCCCGCCGGGGCGTCTCTACGGCTTGCCTACGCCCGGCGCAGCAGGCGGAAGCTGTAGGGGGCGACCATCTCGCCCGGTGGGCTGGCCGGGGGCGCGGCGGGGTCGGCCCAGCGCGGGTCGGCCGAGTCGAGCAGGGTCTCCCATCTGCCCTCGGGCGGGCGCAGGGCGGCCGGCTCAGGGCCGAAGTTCATGCCGACCCAGGCCACGCCACGCGAGCCACGGCGGGTCAGTGCGAGGGAGCGCGTCGCCTCGTCCACGCTCACGCTCAGGTCGGCGAGGGACTCGGCCTGTAGGGAGGGCTGCTCGCGGCGCAGGCGCAGCAGCTCGCGGTAGAGCGTGCGCAGCACCTGGTGGCGGCCCCGCCCGCGCAGGCTGTGATCCAGCTTCGAGCGGGCGAAGGTGGCCGGGTCCTGCGGGTCGGGCAGCTCCTGGCCGTGGGCGGCCACAAATTCGGCGAACTCGGCCTTGCGGCCCTCGCGCACGCCGCGCACCAGGTCGGGGTCGCCGTGGTCGGTAAAAAACTGGAAGGGGGCGGGCTCGGCGTACTCCTCGCCCATGAAGATCAGCGGGATGAAGGGCGAGAGCAGCATGGCCCCGGCGGCGAGCTTGAGCTGATCAAAGCTGAGCGTATCGGCCAGCCGGTCGCCGATCGGCCGGTTGCCCACCTGGTCGTGGTTCTGGATGCAGACGACAAACTGCTCGGGGCGGCAGCCGGTGGGCGGGCGGCCCAGGCGACGCCCCCGGCTCGGCGCATACTCGCCGGCGAAGACGAAGGCCCGCCGGTAGGCCGTGGCCAGCTGGGCCATGGTGCCGAATCCAGCGAAGTAGGCCAGCTGCTCGCCGGTGAGCAGGGCGTGGATGGCGTGATGCAGCTCATCGGCCCACTGGGCGTCGATCCCGTAGCCGCCGCTGGTCTGGGGGCGGATCAGGCGCGGGTCGTTCTGGTCGCTCTCGGCGATCAGGTAGGCCGGTTTCTGGCGCTCCAGCGCAAACATATGGACCTCGGCGGCCAGCTCCTCCAGCAGGTGGTAGGCCGAGAAGTCGTAGATCGCGTGGACGGCGTCGAGCCGCAGGGCGTCAATATGGAACTCGCGCAGCCAGTAGAGGGCGTTGGCGATGATGAAGTGGCGCACCGGGTCGCAGCTGGGGCCGTCGTAATTGATCGCGTCGCCCCAGGGCGTGCGGTAGTGGCCGGTAAAGAAGGGCCGCGAGATCGCCCAGAGGTAGTTGCCCTCGGGGCCGAAGTGGTTGTAGACCACGTCGAGGATGACGGAGACGCCCTCGGCGTGGCAGGCGTCCACCAGCCGCTTCAGGCCCTCGGCGCCGCCGTAGGCCGTGTGCGGCGCGTAGAGGTAGACCCCGTCGTAGCCCCAGTTGTGCTCGCCGGGGAAGTGGGCCACCGGCATCAGCTGGATTGCGGTGACGCCGAGCTCCTTCAGCTGGGGCAGTTGAGGGATGATCGCATCGAAGGTGCCCTCGGGCGTAAACGCGCCCACGTGCAGCTCGTAGATCACGTAGTCGCGCAGGGGGAGTCCGGCCCAGCCATCGTCCGCCCAGGCAAACTGCGGGTCAACGACGGCGGAGGGGCCGTGGACGCCCTCGGGCTGGTGACGCGAGGCCGGGTCGGGCAGCTCGTCGCCGCCGTCGAGGCGGTAGCGGTAGCGGGTGCCGGGCGGGGCGTCGTCAAGCGTGGCCCGCCAGTAGCCCCAGCTGTCACGCTGCATGGGCACGTGGCGAGGCTGCGGCCCGAGGAGGCTCACCTCAACGCTGGCGAGCAGGGGCGCCCAGACGCTAAAGGCGGTCCGGCCACCGCCCAGATATGTCGCGCCGGGGGGGGCGTCGTTGGCGGGGAGCTGGCCACGGGGTTGCTCAGACATAAGGAGATCCTTGTGGCCCGCACCCCCGTAGGGCCGCAGCGCGCTGCGGCCCTACGGGGTGCGGGCCGTCTACTTCTAGCCTTCGCTCTTAAAGAACAGGGCGGCGAGCGGCGGCAGGGTCAGGTTTAGCGAGTGGCCGTGGCCGTGGACGGGCACGACATCGGCGTTCATGCCGCCGGAGTTGCCGATGCCGCTGCCCCAGTACTCGCCGCCGTCGCTGTTGAGCATCTCGCGCCACCAGCCGCCGCGCGGCACGCCGATGCGGTAGTCGGCGCGCACCACCGGGGTGGCGTTCATCACCACCAGCATGATGTCGCCGGTGGTCTTGCCCTTACGCAGGAAGCTGTAGACGCTGCTGTCGGTGTCGCTGGCATCGACCCACTCGAAGCCAGCCGGGTCGCAGTCGAGCTCGTGGAGCGAGGGCTCGCTGGAGTAGAGCCGGTTGAGGTCGCCCACCAGCTGCATCAGGCCGCTGTGCGAGGGGAACTCCAGCAGGTGCCAGTCGAGACTGCCATCGTGGTTCCACTCGCGCCACTGGCCGAACTCAGCGCCCATAAACATCAGCTTCTTGCCGGGCTGGGCGTACATGTAGCTGAAGAGCAGGCGCATGTTGGCGAACTTCTGCCACACGTCGCCGGCCATCTTGTCCATCAGCGAGCCCTTGCCGTGGACCACCTCGTCGTGCGAGAGCGAGAGCACATAGTTCTCGGTGAACATATAGAGCCCACGGAAGGTCAGCTCGTTATGGTGGAAGCGCCGGAAGACGCCCTCGCGGCGCATGTACTGGAGCGTGTCGTGCATCCAGCCCATGTCCCACTTATAGCCGAAGCCCAGGCCGCCCACGTAGGTCGGGCGCGAGACCATGGGCCATGCGGTGCTCTCCTCGGCGATCGTCTGCACGTCGGGGAAGCTCTTGTAGACCTCGGCGTTGAACTGGCGCAGGAACATGATCGCCTCGATGTTCTCGTTGCCGCCGTAGATGTTGGGGATCCACTCGCCGTCCTTGCGCGAGTAGTCGAGGTAGAGCATGCTGGCCACGGCGTCCACGCGCAGGCCATCGATGTGGAACTTCTCCAGCCAGCAGATCGCCGAGCTAATCAGGAAGCTGCGCACCTCGTTGCGGCCATAGTTGAAGATGTAGCTGCCCCAGTCGGGGTGGAAGCCCTTGCGCGGGTCGGCGTGCTCAAAGAGGTGCGTCCCGTCGAAGTAGGCCAGCCCGTGGCCGTCGGTGGGGAAGTGCGAGGGCACCCAGTCGAGGATGATCCCGATCCCATGCTGGTGCAGGTAGTCCACGAAGAACATAAAGTCCTGGGGCGTGCCGAGGCGGCTGGTGGGCGCGAAGAAGCCCGTGACCTGGTAGCCCCACGAGCCGTAGAAGGGGTGCTCGGTGATGGGCATCAGCTCGATGTGGGTGAATCCGCACGTCTTCATGTGCTCGGCCAGCAGCGGAGCCAGCTCGCGGTAGCTGAGGAAGCGCTCGGGCTCATTGGGGTCACGCATCCACGAGCCAAGGTGCAGCTCGTAGATCGCCATGGGCGCGTTGAGGTTCTGGCGCTGATGGCGGGTAGCCATCCAGGTCTCGTCGTTCCAGCCGTAGTCGCGATCCCAGACGACGGCGCCCGTGCGCGGGGCCACCTCGTAGTAGCTGCCGAAGGGGTCGGTCTTATCCTCGCGGTAGCCGTAGTAGCGCGAGGCGATGTGGAACTTGTAGGTAGCGCCCTTGCCGATGCCGGGGATGAATCCCTCCCAGATGCCCGAGCTGCCGCGCATCTTCAGCGGGTTGGGGCCGCTCTCCCAGCCGTTCCAGTCGCCGATCACGGCCACATACTCGGCGTTGGGTGCCCAGACGGCGAAGTAGGTGCCGGGCGCGCCATCGACTACGGTGAGGTGGGCGCCGAACTTTTCGTACATCCGGTAGTGGGTGCCCTCGCCGAAGAGGTACAGGTCATCGTCGGTGAGGAAGGGCGACGCGGCGGGCGCGGACTCTATCACTGCCACGGCGGTCTCGACCACCTCTGCCGGGGCGACCTCGACCACCTCGGCCACGGGCGTCTCTGCCACCTCGGCCACGGGCGTCTCTGCCACCTCAGCCACGGGCGTCTCTGCCACCTCAGCCACGGGCGTCTCAACCGCCTCGGGCGGCGCGGCGGGCGCATCAGCCTTCTTCGTGCGGCTGCGCCGGGTTGTCTTCGTCTTGTCGGTCATATAAGCTCCTTCACGTATTGATTATGTAGCGTTGGGGTTAGCTGTCGGCCCTCACCCCCCAGCCCCCTCTCCCTCAAGGGGAGAGGGGCGGACAGAACATTTAGGCGGCAAGGCGATTCATGCCGTTAGGGTGGCTGTTGGCCCTCACCCCCCAGCCCCCTCTCCCGCTGCGGCGGGAGAGGGGGGGCGATCCTTTGCTGATGCGGTGCATGGCTTCATGATACACCTGTTCTGTTCGCCCCTGAACCCTCAAGGGAAGATTTCGCACCAGGACGCTTCAGGCTCCCCCTCTCCCGGTCAGGGAGAGGGGGCTAGGGGGTGAGGGTCTACCCCCCCACCTGGCGCAGGATGCCGCCAAGCGGGATGCTCAGCCACGCCGGGCGGTTGTTCATCTCGTAGCCGACCTCGTAGACGACCTTCTCGAGCACATAGACCTCCAGCAAGATCTCCAGGTCGGCGCGGGCGGCGGGCATAAAGGGCGCGCCTGCGGAGTGCTCGGCATAGCTGCGCAAGAAGGACGCGCTGACCCAGAAGCACCAGAAGTCGGCCCACTGGCGCAGGCGGGCAGACTCCTCCTCCGTCACGGCCATGCCGCTGGTGCGGCTGAAGTAGCTAGAGTAGGCGGCGTACTGGAAGGAGCGCAGCATGCCGGCCACATCGCGCAGGGGCGAGCGCTTGATCCGGCGCTCGCTGATCGGGCGCATCGGCTCGCCCTCCAGGTCGATGATCATGAAGTCCTTGCCGGTGAAGAGCACCTGGCCGAGGTGGTAGTCGCCGTGGATGCGCGTGCGCGACACATCGATCTTGGCCCCGACGATGCGCTGGAAGCGAGCCATCAGGGCGTCCTCGCTCGCCAGGGCGGCCTCAGCCTCGGCGCGCACATTATCGGGCAGGTGGCGCAGGCTCTTGCGCAGGCTCTGGAAGGTCTGCACCGTCAGGGAGCGCATGCTCTGGTAGAGCGAGCGCTGGTAGAGCTGCGAGAAGGGCTCGGGGGCGAAGGCGGGGCTCGTGCCGCGAGCGAGGGCGCGGTGCAGCTCGGCGGTGCGCTGGCCGAGTAGGCGCGCCCGCTCGATGTAGCTGGTGACTAGCTCGGCGGCCAGCTCGGACTCGCTCTCGGTGGTGGCGTCGAGCAGGGCGGCCAGGGTGGCCGGCACATGCGGCGGCTCCAGGTGGGGGCGGGCCAGCACCTCATCGAAGTAGGTGTGCAGCACATCCAGCGTGTAGGCCCAGGCGTCGCCCTCATTCTCCACAAAGCCCTGGAGGATGGCCAAGGTCAGCGGCTCATCGCCGTTGCGGGTATACTCGATGCTGCCGGCCACCGGCGGCGTGTTGGGGAAGCCCTGCTCATCGGTGAGGAAGCGACCGATCTCCAGATCCGGGTTGAGCCCGCTGTCGATCTTGCGGAACAGCTTCATGATCAGGTGTCCGCCGAAGTTGATCGATGAGTTGCTCTGCTCAGCGCGCATGGGCAGCGGGTCGAGGCTAGCGTCACCGACGCCGCTCAGCAGACCGCGCAGCGCCTTCGTCGGCGTGCCCACCAGCTCGCCCTTCAGTCCGCGCAGGCGGCGGCGACCAGATACAAACTCGCGCAGGGCCACGCAGAATTCACGCTCGATCAGCGGGTCGTACAGCACACCGGGCTCCTCGGCATTGCCCACGCGCAGATGGGCGATCACCGTGTGGTGCCAGTCACTCAGCAACTGCTGTGCCCGGTCGCCGCTGGCGTAGGCCATCGGCATCAGGTAGATCTCGGCGCTGCCCTCGGTGTACTGCACATTCGCCAGAACCAGGTAGGCCATGTCGGTGTCGCGGTTGAAGGGCAGGATCACCGTATCGGTGATCGTGACGCTCTTGATCTTGCGCGACTTAGCCCCAAACCAGCGTCGTGGGCGCATAAAGTCGGGCAACACCTTCTCCAGGCGGGCCTGGCGGCCATCGTAGAAGATCGCATCCCACTTATCGGCGTTCGTCTCGATCATGGCCAGATCTTCGACCGAGGGCGCATCCAGCAGCACGCCCTCGACGCGCTGGGGCACCAGGCGGAACCAGTAGAAGGCGTGCGGCCCCACGGTGATGAAGTAGGGCAGGTCGCCAATCGGCGGGAACTCCACCTGGCCGAACAGCTCCACCGGCATCAGGCTCTTGAACTCGGCCATGTCCAGCTCCACCGCCTGGACGAAGCGCGAGAGGTTGGCCACCACCAGGATAACCTCGTCCTGATAGCGGCGCACAAAGCAGAGCACCTTGCGGTTATCGGGCTGGAGGAACTCCAGGGTGCCACGGCTAAAAGCGTGGTAGCGCTTGCGCAGCGCGATCAGGCGCTTCGTCCACCAGAGCAGCGAGTGCTGGTTCGCGCTCTGGGTCTCCACATTCACCACCCCGAAGTGATACTCCGGGTCGGTGACGATCGGCAGGTAGAGCCGCTGCGGGTTGGCCTTCGAGAAGCCCGCGTTGCGGTCGCCCGTCCACTGCATCGGCGTGCGCACGCCGTTGCGGTCGCCCAGGTAGATATTGTCGCCCATGCCGATCTCATCGCCATAGTAGAGCACCGGGGTGCCGGGCAGCGAGAAGAGCAGGCCGTTCATCAGCTCGATCTTGCGGCGGTGATTGCCGAGCAGCGGGGCCAGCCGCCGCCGGATGCCGAGGTTAATCCGCGCCTGCGGGTCCTTCGCATAGACCCGGTACATATAGTCGCGCTCCTCGTCCGTCACCATCTCCAGGGTCAGCTCATCGTGGTTACGCAGGAAGATCGCCCACTGGCAGTTCTCGGGGATAGAGGGCGTCTGGCGCATGATCTCAATGATCGGGAAGCGGTCTTCCTGATAGAGAGCCATATACAGGCGCGGCATCACCGAGAAGTGAAAGGCCATATGGCACTCATCGCCATCGCCAAAGTAGGCCACCAGATCCTCGGGCCACTGGTTAGCCTCGGCGAGGAACATGCGGCCGGGGTACTTCTCGTCCATGTGGCGGCGCATCTGCTTGAGGAAGGTGTGAGTGGCGGGCAGGTTCTCGCAGTTGGTGCCCTCCTCCTCATAGAGGTAGGGGATAGCGTCCAGGCGCATCCCATCCACGCCCATATCGAGCCAGAACTCCATCGCCTTGAAGACCGCCTTATGCACGGCCGGGTTCTCAAAGTTCAGGTCGGGCTGGTGGCTGTAGAAGCGGTGCCAGTAGTAGGCGCCCGCCAGCGGGTCCCATGTCCAGTTGCTGCTCTCAAAATCCTTAAAGATAATCCGCGTGTCTTTATACTTCTCGGACGTATCCGACCAGACATAGAAGTCGCGGTAGACGCTGCCGGGCTTGGCGCGGCGGGCGCGCTGGAACCAGGCGTGCTGGTCGGAGGTGTGGTTGCAGACCAGCTCGGTGATCACGCGCATGCTACGGCTGTGGGCCTCGCGGATGAGCGTGCGCACATCCTGGATGGTGCCGTACGAGGGGTTGACCGCGTTATAGTCGGCAATATCGTAGCCGTCGTCGCGCAGGGGGGAGGGGTAGAAGGGCAGCACCCAGATCGCCGTAACGCCAAGGTCCTGGAGGTAGTCGAGCTTGCTGATCAGTCCTTTAAAGTCGCCACTCCCGTCGCCGTCGCTGTCGCAGAAGGTGCGGACATGCACCTCGTAGATGACGGCATCTTTATACCAGAGCGGGTCGTCGCTAAATATTTGCGGGTGCCTCTTTGTGGCCATACTGCTCTTTCTGTTCAAAGCGAGGGGACAAGCGAGGGGACAGGGGACAGAAGACAGGGGACAGGCCGAGCACCTGAGGTGGACGGAATATCCCAGCGACAAGACGTTTCATATTGGCGGACGAGATGCCTGCCCCCTGTGCCCCGTCCCCGTCCCCCGTCCCCTGTCCCCTGTCCCCTGTCAAGAGTAGAACTCAAACCCGCGCTCGTCGCGCACGCGCCGGCGCAGCCGGAAGACATGCACCGGCATCACGTAGGGGTTCAGCTCCACATAGTTGAAGCCCTCGTTCCATGTGTAGCGCGCGTCGCTGATCTGGTCGTGCATCTGGACGGGGCCGCTCAGCCCCCAGTCGCCCAGGGGCAGCTCGACCCAGCCCGCCTGCGTGTTCAGCGGGTCGAGGTTGATCACCACCAGCACGATGCTGCCCATATCGGCGCTATGCTTGCTGTAGGCGATGACCTGCTCGTTCTCGACGTAGTTATGCTCAACGCGGTGGAAGCGGATGCTCTCGTTGCGCTGGAGCGCCTCGTTCTCGCGGCGGGCGCGGTTGAGCGCGGCGATGAAGCTGCGGATGCTGCGCGGGTCGTCAAGGTTCCAGGTGCGCAGCTCGTACTTCTCGTTATTGCGGTACTCCTCGCGGCCCTGCACTGGCATATGCTCCAGCAATTCGTATGCCGGGCCGTACAGTCCCCAGCTCGCGGCCAGCGTAGCCGCCAGCGCGGCGCGGGCGTAGAAGGTGCCCCGGTAGCCGGCGTAGAACTGCGGCGTGAGGATGTCGTGGGTGTTGGGCCAGAAGTTCGGCCGGAAGAAATCCTTCACCTCGCTCTGGGTCAGCTCCAGCATATACTGGGTCAGCTCCCACTTGTTCGTGCGCCAGGTGAAGTAGGTGTAGCTCTGGGTGAAGCCGAGCTTGGCCAGGCCATACATCACCTTCGGCCGGGTGAAGGACTCGGAGAGGAAGATCACCTCGGGGTGCTCGGCCTTAAGCTCGCCGATGCACCACTCCCAGAAGTGGAAGCTCTTCGTGTGCGGGTTATCCACCCGGAAGACCTTCACGCCCTGCGCGATCCAGTGGTCGAAGTAGTGCTTCAGCTCGTGCCAGAGGCCCTGCCAGTCCGCCGACTCAAAGTCGAAGGGGTAGATATCCTGGTACTTCTTAGGCGGGTTCTCGGCGTACTGGATCGTCCCGTCGGGGCGGGCGCGGAACCACTCGGGGTGCTCCTTCACGTAGGGGTGGTCGGGCGAGCACTGGAAGGCGTTGTCGAGCGCCACCTCGATGCCGTACTGCTCGCGGGCCACGCGCACCAGCTCGCGGAAGTCATCCAGGGTTCCCAGCTCGGGGTGAATGTCAAGGTGGCCGCCCTCGTCGGAGCCGATCGCATAGGGGCTGCCGGGCTCACCGGGCTTCGCCGTGGGCGCATTATCCTTGCCCTTGCGGAAGGTGCTGCCGATCGGGTGGATGGGCGTCAGGTAGAGCACATCAAAGCCCAGCTCGGCCACATAGGGCAGGCGGTTGATCACATCCCTGAAGGTGCCGTGGCGACCGGGCTCAGGCGAGGTCGAGCGCGGGAAGAGCTCGTACCAGCTAGAGAAGCGGGCCAGGGCCGGGTCAACCACCACCTTCAGCGTGCGCTCATAGGTGGACAGATAGCGGCGAGGGGCGTGGTCAGCCATCAGCTCGGAGAGGGACGGGGCGAAGGCGGCGGTATGGTCGCCGGCGCGCAGCGCCTCCGCGTAGGAGCGCAGGCGGGCGGCCGATTCGGCGGGCGCGTGGTCGGCGGCGTCGGCCACCAGGTCCGCGCCGATCATCAGGTCGACGCGCAGATCCTGACCGGCATCGACGCGCCGGTGCAGCTGGTGCTCCCAGGTTCTAAAGTGATCGACCCAGCCGGCCACCGTATACTCATAGCGACCGACCTCGGATGGCGTGAAGCTGCCGCGCCAGCGGTCATTCACCAGCGGCTCCAGCGGCGACTCAGACCAGGCGAGCGCGCCCTCGCGGCGGAAGCGCACCACGCAGTCGATCACATCGTGCCCGTCGGCGAATGCGTCCACCTCGACAATAACCGGCTCGCCGGGGGTGCGCTTGATCGGATAGCGCCCGGCGTCGATCTCGGGCTGGAGCCGCTCAAGGACGACCCGCCTGCGGCCATCGCCGAGCGGACTGAGGCCGTTGGGGCTATGGTCAGCTGCGGCCAGACCCCTGGCGGTTTCGGTTGCCTGCGCTGGCATCTACATCTCCTAAAAAACTGTTCGCTGGTGGCCGCAGCCCCAGAAAAAAAGACAAGCTAAGACAGTCAGCGGACGCCGCGCATCAAAAGATCCGATGGCAGTAGCGCGCCGTAGTGGCTATTGTGAGAGAACAACACCTGCACAGTGATTGTACTGACGCACATAGCATGTGTCAAACCTGAGCTTTAGGGCCAATACTTTTCGAGTAAGATATGGTTCGTAGCAACTTGACAGTCTACCGCCGGACACCCCTCACCTCCAGCCCCTCTCCCGCTCAGGGAGAGGGGCTGGGGGTGAGGGGGCGAGGTCGGAGAGAGAACCGCTTATTCGCAATACCGCAGAAGTAACCCTGTGAAGTGTTCTGTCATTCTGAGCGCAGCGAAGAATCCCGGCCGGGACGCTTCGCTGCGCTCAGCGTGACATGGGTGACAGGGTTACTTCTGCGGTATTGCGCTTATTCGTAACGTATTGCGGGCACCGCCTCCGCCCTTGACAGCTGTGTTATTATTGATTGACTGGTCAATCAAAGATGGTAACACGGAGCAGCGATGCGGCCACGATGGCACAAAGTCTTACGCGACCTGATATCGAGCCCGACCCGGACGATCATGGTGGTGCTCTCGATCGCGATCGGCGTCTTCGCCTTCGGCGCGATCCTGGCCACGCGCACGATCATCACCGAGCAGCTGCACACCAGCTACCTGGCGATCAACCCGTCGAGCGCGACGATCACCACCGACCCGTTTAACGACGACCTGATCGATGCGGTGCGCAACGTGCCGGGGGTGGCCCAGGCCCAGGGCGTGCGCGTGGTGAGCGCGCGCATCGCCACCGGCCCCCAGCAGTGGCAGGATACGGCGCTGTATGTGCTGCCCGACGAGGGCTGGCGCGACATCGGTATTGTGAAGCCCTGGCAGGGCGCATGGCCGCCGCCGAAGAATGCCCTGCTGATCGAGCGGGCCTCGCTGGGCAAGACGAAGGCCGCCGTCGGCGACACCGTGCGCATCGAGATCGCCGGCCAGGATTCTCGCGAGATCCCGATCGCCGGGCTGACCTACGACCTCAGCCTCCAACCGGCGGTGATCTCGGGCCAGGTGTACGCCTACGTTAGTTTCGACACCCTGGAGTGGCTGGGCGGCCCGCGCAGCTACAACCAGATCCAGTTTGTGGTGAGCGAGGGCCGCGCCGACGAGTCCCACATCCAGGCCGTGGCCGACGCTGTGGGCCGGCTGGTCGAGCGCAGCGGGCGCACGGTGATCAACACCGACGTGCCCACCCCGCCGCTTCAGCACCCGCTGGAGATCCTGCTGCCCACCATCCTCTTCATCCTCACCTCGCTGGGCCTGCTCTCGCTGCTGATCAGCGGCTTCCTGATCATCAACACGATCAGCGCTATCCTGACCCAGCAGACCCGCCAGATCGGGATTATGAAGGCGATTGGGGCCAGGGCCGACCAGATCACCGGGCTCTACTTCGGCCTCTCGGCGGGCTTCGGCGTGCTGGCCCTGCTCTTCGCCGTGCCCCTGGGCGTGCTCGGCTCCTATGGGCTGACCCAGTTCTTAGCCAGCCAGTTCAACCTCGACATCGTGAACTTCCGCTTCCCGCTGCCGGTGCTGGGCCTCCAGGTAGCCGCCGCCCTGATCGTGCCCATGGCCACCGCCGCCCTGCCCATCCGCGCCGTGGCCAGTCGGCCGGCCCGCGAGGCGCTCAGCGGCGAGACCAGCGCGCCGCCCGCCGGTAGAGACGCCCCGGCGGGGCGTCTCTACGAGGCGTTACACATCTCTCGGCCGACGCGCCTGGCCCTGCGCAACACCTTCCGCCGCCGAGGCCGCCTCGCCCGCACCCTGATCGCCCTCGCGCTCGGCGGCGGCGTCTTCATCACCGTGATGACCCTGCGCGCCTCGCTCTTCACCACCCTAGACGAGAGCATCGCCTCGCAGCGCTACGATGTGGAGGTGCAGTTTGCCCGGCCCTACCGCGACGCGCAGGCCGAGCAGGCGGTGCTGGGCGTGCCGGGGGTGACGGGCGCGGAGAGCCTGCTGCGCAATATGGCCTTCCCGGTGCTGGCCGACGGCACCACCGCCGAGGGGATCAACCTGCGGGCGATACCCGCCAACACCGATATGTTCGCCCCGCGCATGGCCGGCGGGCGCTGGCTGCTCCCCGCAGACGGTCGGGCGGTGGTGCTGACCAGCAACTATCTGGTGAAGGCGCCGCAGACGCGGGTCGGCGACGAGATCACCCTGGAGATCAACGGCGACAACTACCGCTGGCGGGTGGTCGGCTTCATTGAGGAGCTGATCCCGCCGGTCAGCCCGGCCTGGGCCTATGTGACGATCGACGCCTACACGCAGGCGCTCGGCGGCGTGGGCCGCACCGATACCCTGCGCGTGGCAACTGCCGGCCACGACGCGGCCAGCCACGCCGCCGCCGCCAGGGCGATGGAGCAGCAGCTCACCGACGACGGCTTCGCGGTGCGGCTCATCCACACCCGCACCGAGGATCGCAACATCCTGGCCGAGCGCTTCAACGTGCTCACGGCGGTGCTGTCGATCATGGCCATGATCATCGGCACGGTGGGCGGGCTGGGCCTGGCCGGGACGATGAGCATCAACGTGCTGGAGCGCACCCGCGAGATCGGGGTGATGCGCGCCATCGGAGCCTCGGACGAGGCCGTGCAGCAGATCGTGCTCAGCGAAGGGCTGATCATCGGCGGCATCGCCTGGGTGATCAGCACGATCATCTCGGTGCCGATGAGCCTGGCCATGGGCTACGCCTTCGGCATGGCCCTGCTGAACACGCCGCTGATCTGGGTCTACTCGCTGCCCGCCGTGGCTATGTGGCTGGGGCTCGTCCTGCTGATCGCCAGCGTGGCCAGCGTCCTGCCGGCCCGCTCGGCCTCCCGGCTCACCGTGCGCGAGGTGCTCGCCTACGAATAAACGCAATACCGCAGAAGTAACCCTGTCACCCATGTCACGCTGAGCGCAGCGAAGCGTCCCGGCCGGGATTCTTCGCTGCGCTCAGAATGACAGAACACTTCACAGGGTTACTTCTGCGGTATTGCGAATAAACACTCTTTTGTTGGTCTGGCCGTGCGCCTGCCACGCACGGCCAGACCAACAAAAGAGTGTTCCACGAGGAATATATGACGATCGAGCAGCTTCCGGGGCCAACCCCGGTGAAGGCGGCGGCGCAGGGCGAGGCCCTGATTAGCCTACGGGATGTGGTCAAGCAGTACGAGACGGCAGCCGGGGCCTACACGGCCCTGCGCGGGATCAACCTGACGATTGATCGCGGCGAGTTCGTGGCGATTGTCGGCAAGTCGGGCAGCGGCAAGTCCACCCTGATCAATATGATCACCGGCATCGACCGCTCGACCTCGGGCGAGGTGCGGGTGGCCGGCGAGAACCTGGGCAAGCTCAACGAGGGCAAGCTGGCCGTCTGGCGCGGCCGCACCATCGGCATCATCTTCCAGTTCTTCCAGCTTCTGCCGACCCTGACGGTGGCCGAGAATGTGATGCTGCCGATGGACTTCTGCAACATCGGCACGGATCGCCAGCGCCGCGAGCGCGCCGCCGCGCTGCTGGAGCGCATGGAGCTCTCTGAGGAGCAGGCCAACAAGCTGCCGACGGCGCTCTCGGGCGGCCAGCAGCAGCGCGTGGCGATCGCCCGCGCCCTGGCCAACGACCCGCCGCTGCTGGTGGCCGACGAGCCAACTGGCAACCTGGACTCACGCACCGCCGACTCGATCTTCCACCTCTTCGAGGAGCTGGCCGCGCAGGGCAAGACGGTGGTGATGGTGACGCACGATAACGACCTGGCTAACCGCGCCAGCCGCGCTGTGGTCGTCGCCGACGGGCAAATTGTTGATGCGAGCGCCGCGTGACGCGGCGGGGGTTTGGGGCTGGCAAGCCACCCCCAAAAAGATCTTTTGTGTTGATGATTGGCGGCAAGCCGCCAATCATCAACACAAAGCTGGGTCTGGGGCGCAGCCCCTATAGATATGAGGAACCGAGATGCGCAAGTTTATCTTCCCGATCATCGTGATCGCCCTGATCGCCGGCGGCGGCTTCTTCGCCTTCAGCGGGAACCTGCCCAACCTGGCGGCCACGCCCGAGCCGACCGTGCCGGCGCAGACGCAGGCCCAGGCGGTGGTGGCCGACGCCAAGGTGCTGCCCGCCGCCGATGTGACGCTCTCCTTCGACCGCGCCGGCACGGTGGCCGAGATCATGGTGCGTGAGGGCGACGCCGTGCAGGCCGGGCAGCCCCTGGCCCGCCTCGACACCCGCGCCCTTGAGCTGCGGGTGCAGCAGGCCCAGGTTGGGCTTGACCAGGCCCAGGCCCGCTACGAGCAGATCGCCGCCGGTGCCTCGCCCGAGGCGATCGCCGCCGCTGACGCGGCCATTGCCCAGGCCCAGGCCAGCGCCACCCAGGTGGCCGCCGGGGTGACGAGCCAGGATCTGGCCGCCGCTCAGGCCCAGCTCGCCGAGGCCAACGCCGCCCTGGCCCAGCTGCTCGACGGCCCGAAGAGCACCGAGGTGACCCAGGCCCAGGCCGCGCTCGATCAGGCGACGGCGAATCTGTCCAGCCAGCGCGACGGCCTCTCGGCAGCTAAGACAAACGCCCAGCTCCAGCTCGACCAGGCCGCCAATGCGCTGCGCAACGCCCAAGATAGCTACTCGCTGATCTACTGGGACAACCGCGACAAGGAGGCATTGCCCGGAGACATGCCCCAGGAGCTGATCGACGCTGAGGCCGCCGCGCTGCGCGCCGTCGATAGCGCCCAGGCGGCTATGGCGCAGGCGCAGGTGGCGATGGAGAACGCCGGCCAGGCCGAGTCCGAGGGCATCGCCTCGGCCGAGGCCCGCGTCCGCGACGCCCAGGCCCGCCTTGAGCAGCTGGTCGCCCCGGCCGACGCCGATAAGGTGGCCGCCGCGAAGGCCCGCGTGGCCGCAGCCCAGGCCAATCTGGCCAAGCTGCGCGGCCCCGCCCGCAGCACCCAGCTCGACGTGGCCGAGGCCGCCATCTCCCAGGCTGCGGCCGCCCGCGAGCAGGTGGCCGCCCCCGCCCGCGAGGTGGACCTGACGGTGGCCAAGGTCGCCATCGACGCCGCGAAGGTGACGCTTGATCAGGCCCAGCTCGACCTCGACCAGGCCACGCTTAGCGCGCCCTTCGCCGGGACGGTGGCCCAGATCGACCTGGATGTCGGCGCGCTGACCGGCCCCAGCGGGCCAGCCATCGTGCTGGCCGACCTCTCTAGCTGGCGCATCGAGACCGACGACCTGACCGAGCTAGACGTGGTCAAGCTTCGCGAGGGCGACGCCGTCACCGTCACCTTCGACGCGCTGCCCGACGTGAGCCTGCCCGGCACGATCTCGCAGATCAAGCCGCTGGGCAGCAACCGCCAGGGCGATATCGTCTACACCGTGGTGGTGGCCCTCGGGCAGGAGGAGGCCCGCCTGCGCTGGAACATGACCGCCGTGGTGACGGCGAATTCATAAGACGCAATAGAGCAAAATGAACGCTGTCACGCTGAGCGCAGCGAAGCGTCCCGGCGGGCGATAGGGACACCGGGACGCTGAGCGCAGCGAAGCGTGATATGTGTCTGTCTTATTGAAGGTGCTCGCGCAGAAATGTGATCGTCCGATCCCAGGCAAGATCGGCCGCCTCGGGGTTGTAGGCGTCGGGGCGGTCGGACTCGCAGAACCAGTGGCTGGTGCCGGGGTAGCGGTAGATGGTGACGGGCCGGTCGGCGGCGCGTAGGGCGGCCTCCATCTGGGCCATGTACTCTTCGGGCTCGTAGAGGTCGGTCTCGGCGAAGTGGCCCTGGTAGGCGGCCTGGGACTGGCTGAAGTCGGGGTCATAGCTGCCGTAGAAGACCGTCACCGCGCGGATATCATCGGGCCGCTTGGCCGAGAGGGCGAGCGCCCAGGCCGCGCCAAACGAGAATCCGAGTGCGCCCAGGGGCCGCCCGCCGACGGCCGGGTGGTCGTGCAGGTGGTCGAGGGCAAGATTGACCGCCACCTCGATCGCCGCGCCGTCGTGCTGATCGACCAGCGACCGGGCATCGTCGATGGCTGTGGACACTACGCCGCCCCAGAGGTCGGGGGCCACAGCCACAAAGCCCGCCTCGGCCAGCCGGTCGCACAGCCCACGGATAAAGTCGTTCAGCCCCCACCATGCGTGCAGCACCAGCACCCCCGGCCCCTCGCCGCCCGCCGGCACGGCCTCATACCCCAGCGCCACCGGCTCCCCAGGCTTCAGATCAGCCATCGCACCCTCCGTGTATCTCTAGCTTCTCTCTAGCGCATTATCCTGGCGAATGCGGGCGGGATCGAGCCGCATATGCCCCCGACTATCTTCCCATTGCGCCCGCCAGAACCGGCGTGCTATCCTGCCCTGACTATGATACGACACATCTACCCGCTGGCGGCGCTGCTCACCCTGACGGCCATCCTGCTCGCCGCGCTCCCAGTTGAGGCGCAGATGGTCACGTCAACCCAGCCCGCCGCGATCAGCCTCTTCGGCATGAACACCTACTTCGCTGGCCGCGAGCGGATCACCCGCGACGGCGACGCGGGCGTGGCGGCGCTGATCGCCAAGGGCCGCCAGATTGGCGTGGCCTGGGCCCGCGAGGAGCTGAGCTGGGGCAACGTTGAGCGCGACCGCAAGGGCAAGTGGCAGTGGGACGACATCGACCGGCAGATCGGCGCGACCGCTCAGGCCGGCTACGGGATCGTCGGCATGCTGCTCACCACGCCCGCCTGGGCCAGGGTGGGCGACTGCGGCATCCGCACGATGCGCTACATCTACGCCGGCGTGCGCGCCGAGAGTTACTGGTGTCCGCCGGCCAGCCCGCAGGACTTCGCCGACTATGTGCGGGCCACCGTCGAGCGCTACGACGGCGACGGGGTGGCCGATGCGCCGGGCTCGCCGCGCGTGGCCGTGTGGCAGATCTGGAACGAGCCCAACGCCTGGGAGACATGGCCGGGCAGCCCGGCCGAGTTCGCGGCGATCTGGCAGGCCGGCTATGCTGCCGCCAAGGCCGCCGACCCGACGGCGGTCGTCACCTCGCCTGGTCTCTATATCTTCGATGGGCAGTGGCAGGATGGCGTGGGCCACAGCGACGGCCTGCGCTTCTTCGACGAGGCCCTGGCCGCGCGCCCTTCTCTCTGGGGCAGCTTCGACGCCCTGGCCGTCCACCCCTATATGCCCGACGTGGCCCCCGACCAGCCCGGCCTCTACAGCTCGATCAGCCTTTGGGGCCGCCTGAGCACTGCGCGCGAATGGCTCGATGCGCGCATCCGGCACTACGGCGGATCGCCGAAGCCGCTCTGGGTCAGCGAGGTCGGCTGGTCCACCTGCACATCCGCCCAGGCTGACTGCTACGCTGGGGCGGTGGCGGGCACAGCAGCGCCCGTAGAAAGCCTGGTGGCCTCCAGTTCTCAGCCCCTAACCCCCAGCCCCCAACGCCCATCCTTCTTCCTCGGCCCGATGGCCACTGGTGCCTACACCGACACGTCCGCGCCGCAGCTCGACTCCGCCGGGCTCGCCGCGATGGTCGGCAAGAGCGAGGACCAGCAGGCCAGCTACCTTGTGCGGGCCTACGGCCTGGCAATCGCCGCTGGCGTGCAGCACATGAGCTGGTTCCAGCTTGAGGATAAGTTCGACGGCTCGGCGCGCAACTTCTGGGAGGAGGCGGCGATCTTCGGCACCGCCGCCGAGGGCTACCGGGCCAAGCCGGCGGCCCAGGCATACGCAACAATGGCGAACCTGCTCACGGGGGCGAGCTTCCTCGGCTTCGGCGCGCTAAGCACCTTCGCCTACAGCCCGACGGCGCTCAGCCCGAAGGCACGCTTCCATCTGCGCTTTCTCACCGCCGACAACCGGCTCGTCGATCTGCTCTGGCGCAATAGCGGTGTGGAGACGGTCGATCTGCCCCTGGAGCCGGGGCGCGGGGCCGAGCTGATCGACCGCGCGGGCGCGCAGCTTGGCATGGGGGGCGTCGGCGGCGCGGCCCGGCTTACGCTCAGCGAGAGTCCGATCTATCTTATCCAGAGCATCCCACCTGCCCTTACGATATCGCCCGCCAGCCTGACAGTGCTTGTTCAGCTAGATGCCCCGCCGCAGCAGATGAGCATTGTTGTCGCCAACAGCGGGTCTGGCGCGATCATCTGGGGTGCCACGTCGAGCGCCGCCTGGGCCAGCGTGCAGACGCCCGCCGGCCAGGGCTACCGCAGTCTCCTGCGCATCAGCATCAGCCCGGCAGGCATGAGGCTGGGCAGCTATAACGCGATCCTGCACGTCAGCAGCGCCGCCGGAACCAGAGATATTCCGCTGCGCATGGTAGTGAGCGAGCAGGTCTATCGGCGCTACTTGCCCTTTGTGGGGCGATAGGCTCGGCTTTGCAAGTGCTGTGCAATGACATTGCAATTGTGGTATGCTACAGACACGAAGGCTGAACACACCTCTAGTAAGGACACCAATATGTCAATAGCAGACACCGATACAACGACCGAGCAGCGCTACAGCGTGAGCGAGCACAGCCTGGCGGGCGAGTTTGGCCAGACGCGCTACTGGGCCTCGCAGCCGCAGCACGGGCTGCCGGTCGTCTTCATCCACGGCTACGCGGCGATGATCGAGCACTGGCGGCGGATCATACGCCCCGTCGCACGCGAGCACACCTTCTACGCGCTCGACCTCTACGGCTTCGGCCAGTCGGCCCGCCCGACAGGCACGCCCACCAGAGAGCGCTGGGCCAAGCAGGTGGCAGACTTCATCCGCGAGGTTGTCGGCGGGCCGGCGGTGATCGTCGGCCACTCGATGGGCGGGGTGGTCGCCGTCGAGGTGGCCCGGCGCTACCCCGAGCTGACTCGCGGCCTCGTCCTGGTGAACAGCTCGGGCATGCAGATGTCGGAGCGCCCACCCAGCCAGTTCGACATGGTAATGATGTCGGCGATCGCCGCGCCGCTGCTCGGCGAGACGGTGGCCGGGCTCTTCACCAACCCGCTGAGCGTAGATTGGAGCATACGGCAGGGGCTGATGTCGGCCTACCACCGCAAGGAGCGGGTCACGGATGAGCTTGTCGAGACATTCAGCGCGCCGCTGCGCAGGTACGGGGCCGCATCATACCTGGCGGTCAGCCGCAACTTCCAGGGGCTGATCATCGACGCCAAGGCGGGCGAGATCACTGCGCCGTCGCTGCTGATCTGGGGGGCCGAGGATCGCTCGATCCCGCCGTCGGACGCCGAGGCGATCAAGCGGCGCGTGCTGCCGCAGGCCGATCTGGCCATCCTGCCGGGCACCGGCCACTGCCCCTTCGACGAGACCCCCGAGCTGTTCTGCGACGCGCTGCTGCCCTGGCTGGGTAGATTGTAGAGAGCAAAGGGGCGGCTTGCGAGCCGCCCCTTCTGCTTTCCCCTATCGTGACCCACGAGCGCTATCGGATCAGCAGCGGCAGGTAGATATTGAATGCGGGCGTCGCACCGATGCCACTCAGGCTGACGCTATGCGGGCTGCCGATCGCGTCGCTGCTGATCGTCAGCGTGCCGCTGCGGCTGCCGGTCGTTGTCGGCGTGAAGGTGACGCTGATGGTGCAGCTCGCCCCCGCCGCCAGCGTTGCCCCACAGGTGGTCGTGCGGGCAAAGTCGCCGCTCGCCGCGATGCTGCTGATCGCCAGCGTGTCATTGCCGCTGTTGGTCAGCGTCACCTGCTGCGCTGCGGTCGTTGTGCCAACCGTCACGCTGCTAAAGCTCTGGCTGCTCGCCGACAGGCTGATCTCCAGCGTAGCGCCCGCCCCGCTCAGGCTGACGCTGTGCGGGCTACCGGTCGCGTTGCTGCTGATCGTCAGCGTGCCGCTGCGGCTGCCGGTCGTCGGCGGCGTGAAGGTGACGCTGATGGTGCAGCTCGCCCCCGCCGCCAGGGTGGCCCCGCAGGTGGTGGTGCGGGCGAAGTCGCCGCTCGCCACAATGCTGGCGATGGTCAGGCTGGCCCCGCCGTTATTCGTGAGCGTGATCTGCTGGGCCGCGCTCGTCGTGCCGACGCGCTGGCTGCCAAAGCTTAGGCTGCTCGCCGACAGGCTCACCGCCGGAGCGATGCCGGTGCCGCTCAGGCTAACACTATGCGGGCTGCCGGTCGCGTCGTCGCTGATCGTCAGCGTGCCGCTGCGGGTGCCGGTCGCCGTTGGGGTGAAGGTGACGCTCACGCTACAGCTCGCCCCCGCCGCCAGCGTTGCCCCACAGGTGGTCGTGGGCGCGAAGTCGCCGCTCGCCGCGATGCTGCTGATCGTGAGCGTGGCGTCGCCGCTGTTGGTCAGCGTCACCTGCTGCGCTGCGGTCGTTGTGCCAACCGTCACGCTGCTAAAGCTCAGGCTGCTTCCCGACAGGCTCACCCCAGGAACTACGCCCGTGCCGCTCAGCCCCACGCTTTGTGGGCTGCCCGCAGCACTGCTGGTGATCGTCAGCGTGCTGCTGCGAGCACCCGTTGCCGTCGGGGTAAACGTCACGCTGATCGTGCAGTTCGCCCCCGGCACCAGGGTGGATCCGCAGGTGGTGGTGCGGGCAAAGTCGCCGCTGGCGGTGATGCTGTTGATCTTCAGATCGGCAGCCCCGCTGTTGGTCAGCGTCACCTGCTGGGCCGCGCTGGTGCTGCTAACCCGCAGGTTGCCGAAGCCAATGCTACCTGTCGAGAGCGCGGCGTTCGCCAGCGCCTGGTACACACCGCGCCCGTGGGTCGCCGCCGTCAGCGTGTTGCCCACCCAGAACAGCTCATCGACCGAGACATTCGAAGGCCCGTCGTGAGGCAGGCTCCAGGTGGCCCCGGCGTCCTCGCTGGCGAAGATGCCCACCTCGGTGCCGACATAGATCCGGTTGCTGTCGAGCGGGCTGATCACCAGCGAGCGCACCGGCGCGTCGGGCAGCCCGGTCGCCCCGCTGCCGGTGCGGTCGCCCCAGGTTGTGCCGCCGTCGGTGGAGCGGTAGACGTTATCGGCGTTGAAGCCGCCGAAGGTCACGTAGACGATCGAGCTGTTGTTCGGGTCGATGGCGATCCGGTTCGCGTAGCGGTTCGGCAGGCCGACGCCGTTGGTGTCTACCTGCGTCCAGGTCGGCGCCGCCGCCGTGCCATTGGTCGTCTTATAGACATTGCCGTTGTTATGGCCGACCCAGATGATATCCGAGTTGCCTGGGGCGACCGCGATCGCGCTAATCTCATTGTTGAGGCCGCCGATGCTCGACTTGATCGCCGCCCACGACGGGCCGCTGGAGTTCGTGTTGGGAGTCTTGACATCGTTCGTGCGCCAGAGCGAGAGTCCGCCCACCAGCATGCGGTTGGAGTCGTTCGGGTCGAGGATGAAGGGCGCGATGAAGTTGGCGCTGCTATTTTGTGCGTCGGTAATCGTGTAGGGAGCCGGCTTCCAGGCAATTACCGAGTTCACGCCATTAAAGTACGAGTACCGGCCGGAGATATACTCTCCCGAGTCGGCGGTAGCGCCGGTCACTGTGCGGTGGACGTTTGCCCGGACATACTCGCCGTAAAAGTAGTTCGCGTCGTTGGGGTCGGCGGCCGAGAAGCCGCCGTCGCCGCCATAGACCTCGACCCAGCCCTCGCTATCGCCGCTATAGGCCAGGGTGCCGTTATCTTGGGTGCCGCCGACGATCACGCCCGTGCTGGCGTTGCCGGCCGCCCCGTAGAACTGGGTGATCCCCAGGTTATTGTTCAGCTCTTGCCATCCAGTGGTGTTATAGGGGTCGTCGCTGCCGAGGGTGTTGATATCGGCGGCCTTATAGATGCCGCCGTCATTGCCAAAGTAGACCGTGCGGTTGGTTGGGCCGTTATAGCCGGGGTCGGCCACAATCGCGTGCTGGTCGGCGTGCGCCGAGAAGGGCGAGTACTCCCAGGAGCTGACCTGGGTGAGGGTCGCGCCGCCATTCGTACTCTTCCAGAGATCGATCCCGCCGACGATCAGGGTGTTGGGGTCATCCGGCGCTACCCAGATGATATTGTCGTACCAGCCCTGGAGGCCCAGGTAGTTTGTGTCCGTGCTCACCTGGCTATAGCTCTGCCCGCCGTCGGTGCTCTTCCAGATCTCGCCGCTGTTGACGTTGACCGAGGCGTAGATCGTGCCTGCACCGGTGGTGACACTCGGCGCGTAGGCTATCTCGACACGGCGGTAGAGATCAGCCACGGAGGGTAGCCCGCTCGCCGTTGACCAGTTCAGCCCGCCATTAATCGAGTACCACGCCGCCCCGTTACGCCCCGCAGCCACCGCGTAGGTTGCGTTATTCGGGTTGAAGTTGACATCCAGCACTTCACTGGCCAATACTGCTGTCCAACTTGTGCCACCATTGGTCGAGCGGAAGAGACTGGTTCGCGTAGCGGCGAGGATCACCGCGCCGTCCGGGGAGATATCCAGGCGGTTGACATAGACGAAGTTGCTGTTCGCAGTGGCGTTCAGCTGGCTCCAGCTCACCCCGCCATCGGTGCTCTTGAAGATGCCGGCACCCTGGATTCCATCGCTGTTATAGAAGCCCTCGCCGGTGCCGGCGTACATCACGGTGGAGTCGGTGGGGGCCATAACCATAGTCGAGACGGCCAGGTTACTCATAAAGTCGTCCACCGGATCCCAGCGCGCGCCGCCATTGCTGCTGTACCAGATGCCGCCGGAGACGCTTCCCGCCCACATGCGGCTCGTCTGGGTGGGGTGAATGACCAGCGCGCGGATGCGCCCGCCGATATTACCCGGCCCGAGCCACTTCCACTGGTCCTGGGCGATCCCGGCCGCCGGCGGGCTGTTCTGCTCGGCGGCGCGCATCTGGGCGACGTGCTCAAGCGCCAGGCCGATGCCGTCGGGCTTGATGCTGCCATCCTCGCTGCGCAGGGCCAGGTTGCGCCAGGCGAGCGCCTCGTCAGGCTTATCGGGCTTCGGGCTGCCCACCCGAAAGATTGCCCGGTCGAGCTTGTCCTGCGGGATCACACAGATCGCCGCCGGGCTCAGGCTGCGCAGTCTGCCCAGCTGCTCCGCCATCTCAACGCTGATCTGGCGGTGGGCGGCGATCTCGGCGAGGCTCAGCCCCGGCCGGTCGCAGAACTCGCCCGTCGCACGACCACGTACAAAAAGCAGACTGCCCCCGACGACGACGATCAGCATCGCCACAACAACCGCAACCTATCGAGTCCGAGCTTGGAGTGACATAAGCCAGTGCATACTCCCCCCCTAATGTGCCCACCTAGGGCCTCAGGTTCGCACAATGACACTAAGGGTAAACTGCATCACGGGTGGTGAGCAGGGCTGACTGGTCGGACAAGGCTCCGGGCGACTGGTCACCATCGCATCAGTCTGGCCAGGGCGTATCGCCCGGAGTTGCCAGCCCGTGTCGCCGGGGTGATCGACCTGATCGGCAGCGGTGAGCATGGTCAAGATATCGTCGCTGTAGCTGATATTCCACCCGGCCGCGTCCTGGGGCGGGATCAGCCGGATAACCTGGCCGACCGCGAGCGTGACCTCCGGGGACGCGGGCGGCAGGGTAACGACCACCTCGCTGGGCGCGGGGAGGCTTGTGGGCGACGCGGCGGCGGTCGGGGCAGGCGCACGAGTAGCGGTAGGGGGAGAGTCGCGCTTGGGGCGGGGATAACCGTGGGGGAGGGGGTAGCAGTAGCTTCGGCTGTCGCCGTCAGGGTGGGCGGGGCCGCCCCCAACAGGGCTGATGGCGTGGGCTCCGGGGTGGGCGAGCCGCGCAGTTCACGTGCGCCGCAGGCGGTAAGGGCAAGCGCCATACAGGCGAGCAGGAGAGTCAGTACCAGCACCCGCCCTTGATAAAATTCCGAAATCGACACATCATTCACGGATGTCAGATCACTCGATAATGCGGGCACATCTCAAGAATCCCTGAAGATTATACGCTCACTTGCTCATATCTGAGGCATGTGCAACCCCATTACGAGTTAAGATAGGACAACATGAAGAGAGGGTTTCAGGGAGGGCTTTGCCCTCCCTGAAACCCTCTCTTCATGCTCCTGTAGGGGCGGCTCGCGAGCCGCCCCTACAGATCATCCGCCGCGTCGATCGCCCGCAGCGAGGCGGCGGCCTTGTTGCAGCTCTCGACGTACTCGTACTCGGGGGTGCTGTCGGCCACCACCCCGGCGGCGGCCTGGGCGTAGGCCACCCCGTCCTTGACGATCAGCGTGCGCAGAGCGATGCAGGTGTCCAGGTCGCCGTTGAAGCCCACGTGGCCCACCGCCCCGGCGTAGACCCCGCGCTGCTGCTGCTCCAGCTCGGCGATCACCTCCATGGCCCGGATCTTCGGCGCGCCGGTGACGGTGCCGGCCGGGAAGCAGGCCCGCAGGGCGTCGAGCGGCTTGAGGTCGGCGCGCAGCTTGCCCGTCACCGCCGAGACGATGTGCTGGACGTGGCTGTACTTCTCGATCACCATGAAGGTCGGCACCTCCACCGTTCCCGGCTCGCTGATCCGGCCGACATCGTTGCGGCCGAGGTCAACCAGCATCAGGTGCTCAGCGCGCTCCTTCTCATCGGCCAGCAGCTCGGCGGCCAGGCGCTCGTCCTCGGCGGTGTCCTTGCCGCGCCAGCGCGTCCCAGCGATCGGGCGCGTCTCGACGTTGCCGTCCTGCACCTGGACGAGCATCTCGGGCGAGGCGCCCACCAGGTCGCCCTCGCCGGTGCGGATGTAGAACATGTAGGGCGAGGGGTTGATCGTGCGCAGCGCCCGGTAGATCGTGAAGCTGTCGGCGGCGGTGGGCTTGCTGAAGCGCTGCGAGATCTGCACCTGGAAGATGTCGCCGGCCATGACGTACTCTTTGGCCACCAGCACGGCCTGCTCGAACTCCTCGCGGGTGCGGTTCGAGGCCACCGGCACCGGCTCGCGGGCCGGCGTCACGCTGTGCGGCTCGTAGTTGCGGGCTACGGCCGGCGACGCCTGGGGCAGCGGGCGCATCAGCCGGGCGATCACCGCCTCGATCTTGCCCACCGCCCGCTGGTACTCCGCCGCCAGATCCTCGGCGTCGAGGTGGGCGTGCGAGATCACCAGGATCTTATGCTTCACATGGTCGAAGACCAGGATGGTGTCCACGAACATCCACCAGCTGTCGGGCATGTCGTAGGCGCGGGCGGCGGGCATGGGCAGGCGCTCGAAGCAGCGGGCTGCCTCGTAGGCCAGGTAGCCCACCGCGCCGCCGACGAAGATCGGCAGGCCGGGGATGCGCACCGGCCGGTAGGCGTTCAGGTAGCTGTCGAGCACCAGCAGCGGGTCCTCATACTGCAGCGTCTGCTTATAGCCACCCTGAGTCGCCTGGGCCACCCCATCGTGCATACGCAGGGTCTGGTAGGGGTCGCCGCCGATGAAGGAGTAGCGGCCCACATTCTGCCCGCCGGTCACGCTCTCCAGCAGGAAGGACGGCCCGGCCTGGGCCAGCTTCAGGTAGGCCGACACCGGCGTCTCCAGGTCGGCCAATATCTCGCGGTAGATCGGGCAGAGGTTGCCCTGCGCGCGCAGGGCGCGCATCTCATCCAGAGTAGGTGCGTACATAAAAAATCTCCCGTTCTGCCCGCATAGCGCGGGCTTGCCCGCGCTATGCGGGCAGAACAAACCCCATCCGCTCCATCATCTCGCGCACCTTGGGGTCGGCCACGGCGCGGGCCTGGGCGGCGCCGATGGCCAGGATGCGGTCGAGCTCAGCGGGGTCGCCGATCAGTCGCTCGTAGCGCTCGCGGATGGGCCGCAGGCCCTCGATCACCGCCTCGGCCACATCGGCCTTGAGCGCGCCGTAGCCCTTGCCTGCAAAGTGGGCCTCGATGGCGTCGCGGCTCTGGCCGGTGAACAGCTCGTAGATCTGGAGCAGGTTGTTCACCCCGGCGCGGGCCGGGTCGGCGCTAAAGCCGATGTTGGCAAAGGCGTCGGTGACGGCGCGCTTGATCACCCAGCGGATCTCCTCGGGCGTGTCGTTCACGCGGATGGCGTGGCCACGGGTGAAGTCGCTCTTGCTCATCTTGGCGGTCGGGTCGTTCAGGGCCATGATCCGCGCGCCGCTCTCGCGGATCACCGGCTTGGGCACCACAAACGTCTCGCCGTAGAGGCCGTTGAAGCGCTGGGCGATGTCGCGGGTCAGCTCGACGTGCTGCTTCTGGTCATCGCCCACCGGCACCTCGTCGGTGTCGTAGAGCAGGATATCGACGGCCATCAGCACCGGGTAGTTGAGCAGGCCGGCCAGCACGCTCTCCTGCTTCTGGGCCTTCGTCTTATACTGGGTCATGCGCTCAAGCCAGCCCAGCGGCGTCTGGCAGGTCAGCAGCCAGCATGCCTCGGTGTGGGCGCGCACATGGCTCTGGACGAACAGCGTGGTCTGCTGGGGGTCGATCCCGGCGGCGATCAGCAGCGCGGCCAGCTCGCGGGTCTGCTGGCGCAGGGCGGCGGGCTCCTGCGGCACAGTGATCGCGTGCAGGTCGACGATGCAGATGAAGTTGGTCTTCTGGCCCTGGCCGGCGACCCACTGCTGGATCGCGCCCAGGTAGTTGCCGATATGGAGCATCCCCGAGGGCTGGATGCCTGAGAAGACGCGGGCGCGTTTTGGTGTGGTCATAACCACCTCCTGGTGGGGGTGTGGGGGCGGCGCAGCCGCCCCCACATACTATATTATGAGGTCTGGGGCGCAGCCCCAGAGGCATGGTATACTTCTGCATCTCCGACAATAACCCTATCAAACCCAAAAATCTTATGCCTCGTCGCATCCTGCTGGCCCTAGCCGTGCTCCTGCTGGTCACGCTCATCCCGAACGCCCCGGCCCACGCCCAGACCATCGCCTCGTTCACCAGCGAGCGTCCGGTGGTGTCGCCCCTCGCGCCGGATCTGGTCTATGTCAACGTGCAGGGCTACACTGGCCCGGCCCAGCTGCTGATCTTCGACCCGGCTGGCCGCACGGCCGGCGCATTCGATCTGGAGCTGAGCGGCGGCTACGGCGCCGTGCAGGTGCTGCCGCGCGGCGCGCTCGGCCAGCATTGGGGCGCGCTCTTCGTCAATGGCACTCAGGTCTACGCTGGCCAGATCTACACCCTCGACGCCAGCACCACGGTGCAGACCGGCGTGCCCGCCTTCGATACGCTCTACAATACGGTGCGCGGCTTTATGGCCAATGACCGCCTGAGCTATAGCCTCGACGGCGCACAGGTGTCCGGCTACCGCTCGCCCGACAGCCCGCTGCTCTGGCTGCGCGACCACTATTACCAGAACCGGGCCTTCCGCTACTTTGAGCAGGATCTGCGCAGCCTGCCCGAGGCGTTCGCCCGCGCCCAGCTGCCCGACGGCAGCCTGCCCGACTTCCTGGCCCGCCCCGAGTGGGGCATCCCGGCCTTCCGCACCCCGGTCGAGGCCGACGTGGAGTTCCTCTATGTCCAGCTGATCTATGAGACCTGGCAGACCACCGGCGACACAGCCTGGATGCTTAAGATGCTGCCCTCGGCCCAGAAGGCGATTGAGTATACGCTGACCAGCCCGGATCGCTGGGAGCCCTACCTGGGCCTGGTCAAGCGGCCCTTCACGATCGACACATGGGACTTCGAGTACGGCCCGACCACCACCGACCCGCGCACCGGCAACCCGGCCCCGCGCCACTGGATCGATGACCAGACCAAGTGGGGCATCTTCCACGGCGACAACACCGGCCTGGCCGAGGCGCTGCGCTCGCTCTCGACGATGGAGCAGCAGGCCGGCCTCTGGGACAGCGCCTACAACCGGCGGGCGCTGGCCGACGACATTATGACTCGGCTGAATGCCCTGAGCTGGAACGGTACGTTCTACACGCACCACGTCAAGCTTGTGCCCTACGATGTCCCCGGCGTGGATGAGGCCACCCAGCTCAGCCTCTCCAACGCTCTGGCGCTCAACCGGGGCGTGCTGACGGTGGAGCAGGGCCGGGCGATTGTGGGCGAGTACCTGCGGCGGCTTCAGTCCAAGGGCCGGGTCTCCTTCGCCGAGTGGTGGAGCATCGACCCGCCCTTCCCGCCCGGCGCGTTCGGGCTGAATGGCCGGCTCGGCGAGCGCCCCGGCGAGTACGTCAACGGCGGGGTGATGCCGCTGGTGGGCGGCGAACTGGCCCGCGGAGCCTTCCGCTACGGCTACGAGGCATACGGCTTCGACATCCTCGACCGCTACGATGGCCTGCTGCGCCGCACCGACGCCAGCTACCTCTGGTACTACCCCACCGGCGGGTTCGCCCCAGTACAGGAGTTCCTGGGCACCGACGGCTGGGGCTCCAGCGCCATGTTCGGCGCGCTGATCGAGGGCGCGGCCGGGATCGAGGACAGCGGCATCAACTTCGGCGGGGCGACGATCAGCCCGCGCTGGCCGGCCTCCCCGCGCGACCCGGTGGGTGACGCCTATGTGGTGGCGCGCTACGCGAGCACCGGCAGCTACGCGGCCTACCGCTGGCACTACGAGCCGGCCCTCAAGAAGGGCGGCCCGCAGTCGATCAGCGTCGAGGCCACCGGCAGCGGCGACGGCAGCACCCTGCGCATCCTGCTGCCCGCCGATGCCCGCACGGTGACGCGCGTCATCCTCAACGGCCAGCTCGTCGCCCCGCAGGTCGAGACGGTCGGGCTGAGCCGCTATGTTGTTGTAAAGGCCAATGGGCCAATTGTTCAGGTGCAAGTGAGCTTCTAAAAGAGGGTTTCAGGGAGGGCAACGCCCTCCCTCTCCCTCCCCTTTATATTATGTTGCTTGAAATTGCCAGCGAAGCTGGCAATTTCAAGCAACATAATATGGCAATAGAGCATAAGTAACGCTGTCACCCTGAGCGAAGCGAAGGGTCCCGGCCGGGATTCTTCGCTTCGCTCAGAATGACAGGACACCTCACAGCGTTACTTCTGCGGTATTGCATAATATGGATTACCCGACGCTCGGCAGGCCGGCGAGGGCCATGGCGACCTCCTCATCGGAGTACTCGTAGTCCTTCAGCGTGCCGGCCTGGTAGTCCATGTACGCCTGTAGGTCGAAGTGGCCGTGGCCGCTGAGGTTGAACAGGAGCGTCTCGCTCTTGCCCTCCTCCTTGCAGCGCAGCGCCTCGCGGATAGTCGCCGCCACCGCGTGGTTGGCCTCGGGGGCGGGCAGGATGCCCTCGGTGCGGGCGAACTGAACCCCGGCCGCGAAGGTCTCAAGCTGCTGGATGGCCGTCGCCTCGATCTGGCCCAGGTCGGCCAGGTGGCTCACCAGCGGCCCCATGCCGTGGTAGCGCAGGCCGCCGGCGTGGATGCCCGAGGGCACGAAGGTGCTGCCCAGGGTGTGCATCTTGGTGATCGGCGCGAGGTGAGCCGTGTCGCCGTAGTCGTAGGCGAACTTGCCCTTGGTGATCGAGGGGCAGGCCGCCGGCTCAACCGCCAGCACGCGCACATCGCGCTCGCCGCGCAGCTTCGCGCCGATGAACGGGAAGGTGAGCCCGGCGAAGTTCGAGCCGCCGCCGGTGCAGCCGATAAGAACGTCCGGGTAGTCGCCAGCCATCTCCATCTGGGCCATGGCCTCCTGGCCGATCACCGTCTGGTGCAGCATAACGTGGTTGAGCACGCTGCCGAGGGCGTACTTCGTATCCTCGCGCTGGACGGCCATCTCCACCGCCTCGCTGATCGCGATGCCGAGGCTGCCGGTGCTGTCGGGGTGCTCGGCCAGGATCGCGCGGCCGCAGGCCGTCTCCATGCTGGGGCTGGCCACCACGCTCGCGCCGTAGACCTCCATCAGCGCCCGGCGGTAGGGCTTCTGGTGGTAGCTCACCTTGACCATGTAGACCTTGACCTCAAGGCCGAAGAGGGCACCGGCGAAGGCCAGCGAGGAGCCCCACTGGCCGGCACCCGTCTCGGTGACGAGGCGCTTGACGCCCTCCTGCTTGTTGTAGTACGCCTGGGCGATGGCGGTGTTCGGCTTGTGGCTGCCGGCAGGGCTGACGCCCTCGTACTTGTAGTAGATCTTCGCGGGCGTGTCGAGGGCGGCCTCCAGGCGGCGGGCGCGGTAGAGCGGGGATGGCCGCCACTGCCGGTAGATCTGCTGGACCTCCTCGGGGATATCGATCGAGCGCTCGGCGCTGACCTCCTGCATAATCAGGGCCATGGGGAAGAGCGGCGCGAGGTCGGCCGGGCCGAGGGGCTGGCCGGTGCCGGGGTGCAGCGGCGGGGCCAGCGGCGTCGGCAGGTCGGCGGCGATGTTGTACCAGCTGGTGGGCATACGGTCTTCGCTGAGCATGTACTTGATCGTGTCCATCTTCGAGAGTCCTCCTTCACGGCGATGTGCGGCCAGGCAACAAAAAACCCCCCGACCCGAGCTGGGTCGAGAGGCGAGAAAAACTCGTGGTGCCACTCTCGTTCGCCGGCCCTCGCGGGGACGGCGCACTTTGCGGGTACTGTCGGCGAGGCCGCTCCATACCCATCGCCCTGATAACGGTGGCGTCTCCGGCGAAGACTATTTAGATTTTAGATTTTAGATTTTAGATTTATGGGTTCTAGAACTCAAAAATCAAAAATCAAAAATCAAAAATCTTTTCGCCCCCGCGACTCCTAGGGCCATTCCGCGCCGCCGTATGCGCCGGCCTCACACCACCTGCCGGCTCGCTGGGCACCGTGTTGCGCGTACTCGTCCTGCTCAACGTCGCTGCTCTGAAGTTGCGCGGAGTATAGCACGGCCCGTCGCGGCGTGTCAACCGATACGAGGCGTGCGGGGCAACTGAACTTTTGAGGGGCGTTCATCTTCTCGTCACGAAACGGGGCTATACTGTTGAGGGCCGTCCGGCGGCAAACGGTCAAGCTGTTACGAACCTTGCCTAACTTCCAATCAATAATTATACGAGGATCACAGATCATGGCGACCACATCACATAAGGCGGGGAATAAGAACCTGAAGCGCCCGGAGAACCCCTTCGCGCCACTGCCGGGGCGAGTGCGCTACTCGGCGCGCTGGCTGGGGATGAGCGCCGGGGCGGCGGGGCTGGCGGCGCTGGCGGTGGCCCGGGGCGGGCGGCGGGCCGCGGCCGTGATCGGCGCGGCGGGCCTGGCCGGTGCGGCCTACGCCACCATGTACGAGCCGAGCCACCCAAAGCTGGAGCGGGTCAGCCTGCGCTTCCATGGCCTTCCGCTGGCCCTCGACGGCATGCGGATCGGCCAGCTGAGCGACCTGCACCTCGGCCACGGCTACTCGGTTGAGAACACGCGCTGGGCGGTGGCCCAGATGCTCGCTGAGGCCCCCGACTTGCTGGCGCTCACCGGCGACCTGGTGAGCTACACGCAAAACATCGCCGATCTGCCGGGCCTGCTGGCTCCGCTGCGCGCGCCGCTGGGCATCTACGCGGTGCCGGGCAACCATGATCACTGGGAGGGCATGCCTGAGATAGCCGAGGCGCTGCGGCCGCTGGGTGTGGAGTTTCTGGTGAATGACAGCCGCCGCCTGCACTGGCGCGGCACCGATTTTACCATTGCCGGCGTGGACGACGCCTGGGACGGCGAGATGGATATGGCGGCGGCGCTGGCTGGCGCGCCCACCGGCGACTTCACCGTCCTGCTCTGCCATATGCCCGATATGGCCGACGAGGCGGCGCAGCGTGGCGTGGACCTGCAGCTATCGGGGCACACCCACGGCGGACACCTACGCCTGCCCTTGCTCGGCTCCTTCGTCCTGCCGCGCTACGGCTGGCGCTATCCGATCGGCCTGCACCATATTGGGCGCACCCAGGTCTATGTGAGCCGGGGAGTCGGCGGCATGCCCCTGCGCCTCGGCTGCCCGCCTGAGGCGACGATCATTACGCTGCGGCGCGCTTAGCCTGTCTGTGCCCGGCTGGCGGTGGGGATGCGCGCCGACGGGGCGCGTTGCGTCGGGCGTCGGCGCAGGCCCCCGTGACGCGGCCTCAGCCGCCAGCGACAATGCAATAGCCCTGGATTTGCAGACGGGCTGCGCTCCGTGTATGATTCTGCGTGTTGCTCGCGTCTGCTGAGGAGCGCCCATGGATTTTCTGCGACGGATGTTCGGCGGCGGGAACCGTGCCCCGGCTGATAATGCGCTGCATCTGTACGTGCGCTGTAGCCACTGTGGCACGCCAGTACATGTGCGCATCCATGTGTATAATGATCTTGCTGTTGAGTATGACGACGATACAGTGGCAGGCTACACCCTGCACAAGGAGATTATGGACGCGAAATGCTTTCGGCTGATGCACGCCGACCTGAGCTTCGACCGTGACCGGCGCGAGCAAAGCCGCACCATTGCGGGCGGCGAGTTTATCTCGCGCGAGGAGTACGAGCGGCTGATGACGACCCAGCCGAGGCAGCAGTGAGCGCCGTGGCTCGGCGGGTGTCGCCCGTGTTCCTGATCGCCCTCGGCGTGAGCGCGCTGCTCGGCCTCGCTGGCGGCTCAGGGTTCAACTGGGCCGCGCCCCAGCGCGCGTGGGAGATCCTAACGGCGGCATTCCTCTGGACGCTGATCTCGGCCGCAGGCACGATGATCGGTCGCTTCTTCGGCGAGCGGGTGCGCCGAGGCAACTGGCGGCGCGGCCTCTGGATCGCCGGGGTTCAGAGCTTCCCGCTCACAACAGCGTTTCTGTTCACCGCAGCGCTGGTGGCCGACTTCTCGATCATCCCCGTCGCCGCCCCGGTCTGCTACGCCGGTACGCTTGTGGTGGCCCTCTCCACCGGCGTCCTCGGCACGCTGACCTCACCCTTCATCAAGTGATCACCCCACGCGCTGATCTTGTCGCATTGCGCGACTCCTGGCGCGCCCGCGGCCTGCGCCTGGTGCTAACGAACGGGGTGTTCGACCTGCTCCACGCCGGACATGTGGGCTACCTCCAGCAGGCCCGCGCCCTGGGCGACCTGCTGGTGGTGGCACTGAATAGCGACGCCTCGGTGCGGGCGATCAAGGGGCCGCTGCGCCCGCTCACCCCAGAGGCCGACCGGGCCGCCCTGCTGGCCGCCCTGCGCTGCGTAGATTATGTGATGGTCTTTGCGGAGCCGACGGCCGAGGGGGTTGTCACAGCGCTGCGCCCGGAGGTTTATGTGAAGGGCGGGGACTACGCGCTCGGCGAGGGCGGCCCGCCCGACATGGAGCGCCTGCCCGAGGCGCGGGCGGTGCTGGCCTACGGCGGCGAGGTGCGGCTGCTCCCCTACGCGGCAGGGCGCTCGACGAGCGAGCTGATCCGGCTGATTGTGGAGAGATACAGATAACACGCTGCGCCAGCCTCTGGCTGGCGCAGCGTGTTATCTGTACGGGGTGTTTTAGAAGAACACCTTGATGAGCTTGAGGATGCCCTGGCTCCAGGGGACGCGGTGAGAGACGCCGGTGGCTCCCTTGAAGTCGGCCTCGTGAGCCACGTACCACTGGTAGTTGCGGATCAGCGACTGCTTGTTCGAGTACTTCGGCGCGAAGCCCAGCAGGCGCTCGGCCTTCTCCACAGAGACGAAGGAGTCCTCGGTGACGGTGCCGTAGGCCCACTTGTAGACCGGGGAGAGCTTGAGCGCCGAGAGCACCGAGAGGGCCAGCACCATGGGCGCGCTGGGGACGGAGATGATCTTCTTGCCCTTGCCGGCGTACTCCAGCACGGCCCCGAAGTCCTCTTTGATCGTCGTGTACTCCTTGGCCCCGATGTTGAAGGTGTCGTTGACCTTCTCGCGATCCAGGGTGGCGCAGCGATAGATCGCGTCGCAGAGATCCTCGACATCGAGGAGCTGGTAGCGGTTCTTGCCGTTGCCGGGGAGCGGGAAGTTCTTGCCGTCCTTGGCCCAGTCGTAGAGCAGAGCGAAGATGCCGAGGCGCTCGGGGCCGATGAAGGACTTGGGCCGCAGGATGGAGACGCACATCCCCTGCTTGCGGTAGTCGGCGCAGATCTGCTCGGCGCGAACCTTCGACTCGCCGTAGGGGCCGACGCCATCGAGCTTATCATCCTCGACGAGGGGGTGGTGGTCGGGGATGCCGTAGACCGCCGTCGAGGAGACGTGGATGAAGCGGTCGACCTTGTGCTCCAGGGCCGACTGGAGCACATTGCGGGTGCCGTCGATATCGGTGGAGAAGATGTCGGCGGGCGTGTAGAGGGGCAGGGCGGCGGCGGTGTGGATGACCACATCGACGCCCTCCATGGCCCGGTCGACGGCTGCGCGGTCGCGGATATCGCCCGTCTGGGCGTCGACCCGGTCGCGCTCGGGGTAGTCGAAGGGGGCGATGTCGAAGGTGCGCACCTTATGGCCCTGCTCCAGCAGGTAGCGCACAAGGTTGATGCCGAGGAATCCGGCACCGCCGGTGATCATAAAAGACTTTTGCATGGTTGTGTTGGAAGCTTCCGGGAAGCTCATTACTCGCTCTGTTGAAGGAGTGCTCTAATCAGGCCGCCACGCGCTATTATACCCAACAATCGGCCTTCCCCATCAACGACGGGCATGCTGTCGGTGCCAAGCTCAAGCAGCTGGCGCGCGGCGTGGGTGATCGGGATGTCTGGCGTGAGGGTGGGCGGGTCGGGCGTGACAAGGGCATCGAGGGTGCGGCCGCTGTCGATCATGACCGGGCCGGGCTGGGGGCGCTGGATGGCGGCGAGCAGGGCGGCGCGCTCCTCGCCGGCGAGGGCGGCGAGCGCACCGGCGATAGTGATCGTGCCGCGCAGGTGCCCGGCGTTGTCGGTGATCAGGATGCGGCGGGAGGGCGCTGACAGGAGCTGGTCAAGGGCGAGGGCGAGGGGGCGTCCGAGGGCCAGCTGCGGGGTGATCGTCTGCATGACGAGGCCGACGGTGGCGGGCGGCTCGGCTGGGCTCACGGCGCTCTCGGCAGGCGCAGACTGCTCCACGGCGGCGCGCAGCACATCTTCCTGGCCGATGATCCCGGCCAGGAGGCCGCCGCGATCAATCACGGGCACATGGGCGTAGCCCCACTCGACCATCGTGATCAGGGCATGGGGCAGGCTTGTGCTGAGGGAGACGCTGCGCGGCTCGGCGCTCATCACCTCACGGACAGCGTAGCCGATCAGGGGGGCGAGGATCGCGTCGCGCTCGGTGGGGGTAAGCAGACGAAGTAGTGCGGGGGGCAGACGCAGGCCGACACGCCATGCGAGATCCTGCTCAGAGAGCAGCCCGACGAGGGTGCCATTCGAGCCAACAACTGGCAGAGCCGAGAGCATATGCTCGATCAGCAGAGCCAGCGCATCGCCGAGGCTGGCGTCGGCGGGCGCAGCGGGTGCCGGGGTGCGCATCGTATCGCCGACGGTGCGGTCGGCGGCGAAGGGGCCGCTCTCGCGCAAGATGGCGCGGTAGACTGGCACATCCTCGACGGTAATCAGGGTCTGCCCAAGCAGATCATCGAGCAGGGGCAGCAGGCGGGCCACACGGTCGGCGCGATCCAACCACTCGATCACCACCGGCTGGCGCTGGTCAACACGATCAACCAGGCCAGCGTGGATGCGCTGTCCGGGGCCAAAGCCAGCCAAGCCCTGAAGCGCCGTCGCACCAGTGGCACCGGCGTTGCGCAGCCGATCCATCACCGCAAGGTAGCGGGGCTGGCCCTCCCACTTGTCGTCGCGGCTCAGATACATGCGGACGCGCTGGATATGTTCTGGTGATGGCATAGGGTGAGCGCAGGTTGTAGATTGCGGATTCCAGATTGCCGATCACCAAGATTATAGCATTGCAGCAAGATTGTAGCCAAGATGACAAAATTCCTAGTTGACAGCTGATAACCGCGCATGCTACAACATAAATCCAAGAGGGTTCGTTGTCTGTACTCTGCACCTTGTCTTCGCCAGCATCCTATGGAAAGGAAGCCGCAGTGGCAAAGTCGCTTGTGCTCACCGGGATCTCCGGATCACGGGTTGGGCTGCCGACAGTTGTTTCGAGCCGGTTGAGCATAATCGGCAGCGGCAGCGGTTGCGATGTGATGCTGCACGACCGGCAGGTGCTGCCGAACCACGCCGAGATCCGGGTGCTCCTCGACCGCTGGTTTATTGTTCCGCTTGATGCGGGTGCCCTGGTGTTTGTCAACGGGGTGCCGGTTCGCGGGAAGCAGCGTATCGACGAGGGCGACCTGGTGACGGTTGGGACGGCGACGTTCAAGGCGGCGATCCAGGAAGTAAACGAGGTGGGCGGCCCTCGGCGATGGTAGCCAGGGCGTGGCTCCGCCCCTCGTTATAGCACTGAGCATAGGCCACAGAAAACACGCGGGAGGCGAGCTATAGCTCGCCTCCCGCGTGTTTGTTTATACAGCCCCAGGCCCCTAGCCGCCGCGAACCCAGGTATGGAAGTCGGTGGTGATGTTGCGGGTGAACCCGGTGATCATCTGGGACATCTTATACTCCATACCACGCTCGCCGAGGTTCTCAAGGATATGGCGCGGCATCAGGCGGAGCACCGAGGGGATGGGGATGTCCATCTCGATATTGACAGTATACTCGACGGTGGTGCCAGCGTCCTCGGGTTGGAAGACAGCCTCGGCGGCGAGGGCACCGCTAAACACCAGGCCGGGCATCTTGATCGGCGGGCCTTTGTCGTCGGGGACGATGCGGATGGCCTGGCCCGGCTCGTGGATAGCCAGCAGGTCGAAGATACCAGCCATATTGTGGCCGTGGCCATCGGTGGCACCGATCACAAGGCGGTAGCGATCGTCAGCGTAGGGGTGGACATGCATGGCGTCGGGGAGGAGCGAGAAGACGGCGGGGACGTCACAGAAATACTGATAGGCTAGGTCGGTGGTCGAGGCAAAGCGAAAGACATGAACTGCCTGTCCGCCGAGTTGGACGTAGTGACTCCCTGTACGGGTCGCCACGGTGGGAGGGGTTCGAACCGCTGCCATGCGAGGCTCCTTGCGATGAGGGCACCATGCACCTCCCTCATCGTGTCGCTATCTTCTTTGCATATATGCAATCGCCCGATGGGTGGATTATAGCATCTCCTTTTTGTTTATGCAAGATAATGGCTGTGAAACAGCAGCCCTACCGACGCAGCCGGGTTGACTTTTTACGCAGTACCGCAGAAGGAACCCTGTGAAGTGTTCTGTCATTCTGAGCGCAGCGAAGAATCCCGGCCGGGACGCTTCGCTGCGCTCAGCGTGACATGGGTGACAGGGTTCCTTCTACGGTATTGCCTTTTTACGCAATACCGCAGAAGGAACCCTGTGAAGTGTTCTGTCATTCTGAGCGCAGCGAAGAATCCCGGCCGGGACGCTTCGCTGCGCTCAGCGTGACATGGGTGACAGGGTTCCTTCTACGATATTGCCTTTTTACATATGGCGTAATAGAATGAGGCAGCAAACTTCTCCGTATTTGGGATACTACTGCTGTTCCACCGGCGCGCAAGGAGCTACTATGAGTGATCGCCCTCAAGGGAGCGGGACAGGGATCTTCGGACTCTTATTCCGCGAAGTCGGGCTCTTCTACGAGCAGGCGTTCAAGTGGGCCGACGATCAGGTAAAGGGGACACTTACTCTGGACCCTGAGGAGCGACTGCTTGAGCAGGTACGTCAGGCCAAAGAGGCTGGCGTCGACGTGGAAAAAGTTATGGCGAAGCTGCGCAAGGGGAAGTAGGGCGCATTTCGCCCCCCCTCAGCCCGCACAAAGGGGAGCGCCGCCTCACTGAGGCGGCGCTCCCCTTTTGAGGTTTAGGCGGCAGGTGGCAGGGATTACGCGTAGACATGGCTCAAACCAGCTTGACCGTCTGCCGCCGAACGGCCCTCACCCCCAGCCCCTCTACCCTTGAGGGAGAGGGGAGTGCATCCCTTCCTGGTGAGGAATACCCCCTCCTCCCTAACCATGTCTATTGCCTCATACGAGGAAGCGTGCGGCGAGGGCTGGCAACTGCTTGAGCGGGCCAGTGCGCACGCGGGTGTGGGGCAGCGAGGCCAGGAACTGCTGGCCGTAGCGCTTGCTGATCAGGCGCTTGTCGAGGATCACCACGATGCCGCGATCCTCGCGGGAGCGGATGAGCCGGCCGAAGCCCTGCTTGAACTTGAGGATACTCATCGGTACGCTGTACTGGCCGAAGGGGTCGTCGAAGCGCTCGCTGCGGGCGGCGTAGATCGGGTCGGTGGGCACGGCGAAGGGCAGCTTGGCGATCACCAGCACCGAGAGCGCGTCGCCCACCACGTCTACCCCTTCCCAGAAGCTGCTGGTGCCGAGCAGCACGGTGCGCGGGAACTCCTTGAAGCGATCTAGCAGCGAGCGGCGCGAGCCGTCGATATTCTGGCCCAGCACGGCGATCTCCTGCTCCTCCAGGGGGTCCTGGATGGCCGCGTAGGTCTGCTTGAGGGCGCTGTTGGCGGTGAAGAGGGCCATGGTGCGCCCGCCGGTGGCCGCGCATAGCGCGATCATGGCCTGCTCGACGGCCTGCTGGTAGCCGCGCTGGTTCGGCTCGGGGATGTCGTTGGGGATGAAGACGAGGGCCTGGCGCTCGTAGTCGAAGGGGCTCTCCAGCATCAGCTCCTCGGGCTCAGGCAGGCCGATCCGGTCGCGCACGAAGTCGAAGCTGCCCTCGATGGTGAGCGTGGCCGAGGCCAGCACCGCCGTCTGCTTCTGGGCGAAGAGCTGGGCCTGGAGGATCTCGGCCACGCTGAGCGGCGCGGCGAGCAGGTTGAGCGTGTCGCGCAGGCGGTCGTGGCTGAGCCAGCAGATGCTCTCCTCGTTGCCGAAGATGATATGGCCGGTCTGCACGCGGGCCTCCAGGGCGAAGCGCCCGAGGAAGCTGACCCGCAGCAGCAGATCGTCGTAGCCGGGGATGCCGACGGCCTCCATGTCGCGCAGCATAGCCTCGACCTTGCCAAGGCCGTCGCCGATGGCGGAGAGGCCATCGATCAGGTTCTGCCAGGCGACCTGGATGTTAAGCCAGGCGGGCTTCGCGCGCACGCCGGGGGTGAGCCGCAGGCGCGTGTCGTACTGGTTGGCCTCGGTCTCGCTGGCGACGAATCCGGCGAGCAGGGTGAAGCACTCGTAGACGGTGGCGCGGGCGCGCACCAGCGATGGCTGCATCTGCTCGGTGATCTGCCTGATCTTCTCGCGCTCGGCCGGCGCGGCGGCGCTCTCGTTGAGGTACTTCGGCAGATCCGAGAGCAGACCGCTCACTATCTGGGCGCCGCCCTCATAATAGAGCTCGTCGAGGAACTTGAGCAGGGCGGCCTGGTCCACCGCGAAGCTGAGCTGGTCGGTGGCGACATCCTCCAGGTTGTGGGCCTCGTCGATGATCAGGTGCTCGTAGGCCGGCAGCACATTGGACTGGGCCGAGATGTCGGCGATCAGCAGGGCGTGGTTGACCACCACGATGTGGGCGGCCTCGGCCTTACGGCGGGCCTGGAAGAAGTAGCACTCGCGGAAGTGGTCGCAGCGCGGGCCGACGCATGTCTCGGGGGTGACGTTGACCCGGCCCCAGGCGCTGGACTCACGGTCCATCAGCAGCAGCTCAGACTTATCGCCGCTCTCGGTGATGGGCAGCCAGAGCTGAACCTTCAGCAGGGCGCGCACCTCATCGGGCGAGAGCGTCTCGCTGCGGCGCAGCTCGTGGTAGCGCTTGAGGCAGAGGTAGTTGCTGCGGCCCTTGAGCAGGGCGGCGGTGAAGGGCGGGGCTGGCTGGAGCGCGCCGATCACCTGGTCGCCCTCCGCGCTGACAGGGCGCTCGGGAGCGCCGGCCATGATCTGCTGGAGGTCGGGGATATCCTTGAAGAAGAGCTGATCCTGGAGGTTGATCGTGTTGGTGGAGACCACGACGCGCTCGCCGCGCTGGGCGGCGAACATGGCGGCGGGGGTGAGGTAGGCGAGCGACTTCCCCGTCCCGGTTCCGGCCTCGACGATCAGCGGTTCAGCGGCGTTAAACGCCTGGGCGACGGCGCGGGCCATGTCGGCCTGGGGCTGGCGCAGCTCGTAGCCGGGGAAGGCCCGGCCGAGGGGGCCATCGGCGGCGAAGAAATCGGCCACGGCGTCAACGTCGAGCGGGCGAGCGTCGCCGGTGGGGCGCAGCGGCAGGTGCTCGTCTGTTCTGGGAGTCAGGAGTCGGGAGTCGG
>RYFE02000029.1 GCA_004138175.2 Chloroflexales bacterium ZM16-3
CACACGGAAAACGGGCCAAATTGGTGTCTTGACAAAGGGGTCCACCATAAAGGCAGCTGTGAGGTATTCCCCATGCTCTTGATAAGCGTGTACTCATCCGGTGTGAGCGGCTCGCGCTCAACAGCCTCGTTTGCATCGGCCATAGCGGGTTCCTGGCGGGTGCTTCCTGGCGGGTAACTGTTAACCCATGTGCCAATACGGGCAGCCCGGAGTTCTCCGAGCTGCCCGTATTGGGGGTTAAGAATGGCTCCCCACCTCCTAATGGCTCAAACCGAGCTGATCCCAAATGGCTGTCCAGGTGATTGTGGTGACAGTCCCCTGAAGATCGACCTCGACTTGCTGGATGAGCAATTCGCCCAAACGCTGCTGCTCCTCCGTGCTGAGATCATCCCACTGCTGCACCTCACGAATTGTCTGCTGCCACTCGATAATCATCTGCTCCTGGTTCTCGGATAGGCCAGCGATCCGCTGGCACTCCCGCTCGGCCTCTTCCATCTGCCCATTCAGGCGGAACATTTCCCCCGCTACCTCGGCCTCTGAGAACTGCCCAACCACGGCGAGCCTAAGCAGCCGCTTGCGCTGTGCCGTTAGCCCATTCCGCACCGCCCGCGCCTGTGCCTGCGCCCCCGCAAGCGATTGGTGCATCCGCCGTGCGATGGTCGCGCACGGATCTGCGCCAAGCTCTGCAATGCGTGCATGGAGACGGGCAACCACGGTCGCATCAATCACATCCGCATCAACGTGGCGGCGTTTCCGCCCGTCGGTGCGGTAGTAATAGCGCCGATTCTTCTGTGTGACCGTCACGCAGCGCAGCGCGATCAGCTCCCGATCTACGGTCATCACCACCCGATTCTGAAGCAGATAGTGGTGCCGCACGATAGGGCCACGGTTATGGCTGGCAAGGACGGCCTGCACCCGATCAAACGTTGCCACCGAGACAATTGCACGATGCGCGCCCTGCGTCGTGATGTCCCATGCGGGGACGACCACGCTCCCGATGTAGAACGGATTAGTGACGATCTTCCAGATGTAGCCCATCCGCCACTCCCCCCCGGTCTTGGTGAGGCATCCTGACTTCCCGCCCGCGCTGCGCTGCCCATGCAGGGTATTCAGCGAATTGGCAATCTGTGCAAGCGTCATCGTCTCTCGGGCGTACCAGCGAAAGATCAGCCGAATAATCGCGGCGCGGGGCCGGTCAACCTCCACCCAACAGCGGCGTCGGTGGGAGTTGAGATGCTCGCGGCAGTTCCGGTAGCCATCGGGTGCGACAAACGGCCAACCGCCTGCCAGCACCATCTCGCGCATCCCCTTGATCGCCTCTGACCCCAGGTTCTCAACCTCGTACTGGCCCTGGGCCAACAGGAACGAGAAGACGAACATCCCCTCGGGCTTGCGCACATCCAGCGTCGGGAGATCCGCGACCCGGATCTCGACGCCGAGCCGGCGCAGCTCATTGATCGCCGCGAGCCCCTCGGCAGAGTCCCGCCCGAAGCGGTTCACCTTGTGGAAGCAGACGGCGGTGAGCTTCCCGGCCCGCGCATCGGCGAGCATCTGCTGGTAGTCGCCGCGATCCGCGCGCGTGCCGGACAGAATATCGCGGTAGACCCGATAGACGGGCTGGCCGGATGGCTCGACGAGGACGGCGCGAATGATGCGCTCCTGGGCCGGGAGCGAGAGGTCGCCCTGGTTGCTGCTCGACTTGCGGAGGTAGATCCCAATCCCTCGGTGCGGACGAACGGTTGATGGTGCCATCGATCACTCGCTGGTACGAGGGCCAGGACAGCCCCAGCCCACTCGTCCCGGACGGATACGACTCGACGACGGCACGAGCGGGCAGGGGCAGGGGCAGCGGCAGGGGCAGCAATGGGGGAAGAGGAACGTAGCCGTGCCCGAGTATACCACGGGTTTTTGCAGGCTTAACCGCGTTTTAACGAAGATTCACACCACCCATACAGGAGACACGATTATGGCATCACTCGGTCGCATTCCCGACTTCTCAACGGCACGGCTGTACGCGACGGTTGTGCTGAACACCCGCGACGACCCGCGCCTGCTGGCGCTCTGGTGCCACTGCGCGATCTGGCACCCGATTGATCGCGCCCTGGGCGATGTCAGCGCCGAGGTGTGGGCCGAGCGCACCGGCTTCACCCCCGAGGAGATCGATGAATTGGCGAACACGCTGATCGACCGCAAGCTGCTCATGCATGACACCAGCATCAACTGGTTCATCCTCGAACAGGCCAGCCGTGAGGCCGTCCTGCCGTACAGCAACGAGCTGCGACGGCGCGAAGGGATGCGCCCGCTCGTCCTGACCCAGCCATCGCTGCTGCCGGAGTAGGCGCTGCCGCCGTGCGCTCGCGCTTCGGTTTCGTTTTCACCATTTCTGTGTAAGGGACGCGCTATGCTCGCAAAAACACCCCCCCGCCCCCCGGTGGATCTCTCTGACCCGATGGTGCAGTTGCTCTTGACTGAAACATCACCCGACCTCACCGCGCCGCCGCGACCGCGCATCGTGAATGATCGGTGTGGTGGCAACTTGGCCGAGAAAGAGGTCTTTGACTCCCTGCACTACCTCACCCTGCTCTATGAGGCCACGGGCCGCAAGGACTTCACCGCCGCCGAGATCCATCGCTATGCGATAGGCGTGAGCCTGTCGCGCATCCCGACCTATTTGCGCGGCCTGTGCGACAAGGGGCTGGTGGACGTGACGGGCCACCGCGAGATCAAGGGGCTTCACGAGAAGTTCTGGACGGCGCACTACAAGATCGACATGGATCGGCTGCGAAACGAGAGTGCGCTGATTGTGGCCTCCGACCTGCGCCGGGAAAATCAGCCCCCGCCGCTGCGCAGGGTGCGCCCGTCGCCGGGGCAGACAGAACTCCCGTTTGATGCACAAGATCCGCCACCGTACCCCGACGATCATGGCGACCGTGATGGTCATCCATCCCCGACGAGCATGGCACCGGCCCCCCAGCGGCACCGGCACCGGCGGGGAGCGGCGTGCCATGCTCGTCGAAGCATGGCTGGCCCATCCCCCAGGAGCATAGCACCAGCCCCCGATGGGCAGCCATGCCCCCAGGGGAGCGGCAGCCATGCTCCGACGAGCATGGCACCGGCCTCTGACGGGCAGCCATGCTCCCAGGAGAACGGTTGCCATGCTCCGACGAGCATGGCACCGGCCTCTGACGGGCAGCCATGCTCCCAGGAGAACGGCAGCCATGCTCCGACGAGCATGGCACCGGCCTCTGACGGGCAGCCATGCTCCCAGGAGAACGGCAGCCATGCTCCGACGAGCATGGCACCGGCCTCCAAGGGGCAGCCATGCTCCCAGGAGAACGGCAGCCATGCTCTGACGAGCATGGCGACGGGCCTCCAAGGGGCAGCCATGCTCCCAGGAGATCGGCAGCCATGCTCCCAGGAGATCGTTGTGGGGATGTGGGGAGGGAGGGATGGAGGTGGGGAGGTGGGTGGGGGAGAGACACACGCGCCCACGCCGGACGAGATTCGTCTGATGATCCGCATCGAACTCCACGAGGCGCTGTCCAGCGTGATCGGCGCGAGCTTCACGCCCGCAGCGCCGCCGCCCCACGACGAGCCGATCCCCCCGGCACCGGCAGACGAGCCAGCCGTGAACGCTGGCCCGCTGGCGACGTGGGCGAACCTGACCGGACGCCCCACCGCACCGCTGGACGGCGAGAAGATCGCCGAGGTCGTGCGCCGCTTTGCGAAGCCCAGCGGCGGCCACGCGGCCTACTGGCTGGTGCGGGCGCTCACCAGCGTGGCCCTCGAAGATCAGGCTCCGCTCACCATCACCTACGCGGGCGGCATCCTGCGCCGGATGGCCGACCGCAACGACTGGAGCACCGATGAGCTGATGCGCCGCCCGAAGGAGCAGCGGGCCGAGGCCGTCGTCCCGACCGCCGCCCCGCCGGAGCGGGTGGCACGCGGCAAGGCGAAGCCCGCCCCGGCGGCACCCGCGCCCGAGTCCGCCATCGCCGCGCTGCCAGCGGAGCTGGAGGCGCACTGGGCGCTGGCGTCCTGGCGGCGACTGGCTGGCCCCGCCGTGGCGATCACGGTGACGCGGGCGCAGCAGATCATCGTGCGGGTCACGGATCGCCCGGCCTGGGAGGCGGTGCTGGCGAACTGGCACGCGCAGTACCAGGCCAAGGCCAACTGGGCGCACTTCGACGGCCTGCTGGAGCGCTATGACCGCGAGATCGCGGCGGCTGGGCAGCCCGCCAGCGGCGCGCAGGCGGACATCCCGCATATCCCGGCCTCGGTGATCGACCAGCACCCGGCCCTGCGCGACGACCATGAGCTGAATCGCATCTGGCGGGGGCGCTACACCGATGCGACGAGCAAGCCCGCCAAGCAGGTCGTCCTGCGCCGCCTGCTCGCCGAGCACCCGCTGCCGCCCGCGCTGATAGCCGCGCTGAACGTCCCGGATCTGTCATCGCACACCTAGCCCATAAGGGGGCACGATGGACGACCCACGCATCACCGAGATCACCGCAGCCCTGCGGAAGCTGTATCAAGCCCAGGAGCTGCTCGCCGACCACATGCTCGACACGCCGAACGAGACAAACGCCTGCCATGACGCTATCGCATATGCGCAGGGCATGATCATCGAGGCGCTGGAGGGTGCGGGCATCAGCTCCCGGCAGATCCAGCGCATCCTGGCCGACGCCGAGACACACGCGACCGGGGGCCGCGTGTGAACAAGCATCCGAGGAGCATCCTGATGGACAAGAGCGTCCCCTTTGACCTGACCGCCGAGCGGGCGACCCTGGGGTCGATCCTGCTGGATCGCGAGGCGATCATCGCCGTCGCCGAGACCCTGGCACCGGAGGACTTCTACCTGGAGAAGCATGGCACGGTCTACGCGGCGATGCTGGCCTGCTATGCGCAGCGCGTGCCGCCCGACCTCGCCACGGTCGCGGGCGAGCTGCGCCGACGCGAGCAGATCGATCTGGTTGGCGGGCTGACCTTCCTGGGCGAGGTGCTGGGCGAGGTGCCCACCGCCGTCCACATTGAGTACTACGCTGCGAACGTGCGCCGGGCGGCCACGCTGCGCCGCCTGATCGAGGCGGGCGGGACGATTGCGGCGCTGGGCTACCGCGAGGACGACGATCTCGACGCGGTACTCAGCCAGGCCGAGGCCCGCCTGGAGGGCGTGCGCGGGCGCACCGCCGACACCGGCTACGTGCCCATCGGCCAGGCGGTCAACGAGCTGTTCACCGCGATGGAGCGCCGCCAGGAGCAGCGCGGCGAGCCGACGGGGGTGATCACCGGGTTCACGGATCTGGACACGCTCACCGGCGGGCTTCAGAAGGGCGACCTGATCGTGGTCGGCGCACGCCCGAGCCAGGGCAAGACGGCCCTGGAGCTGTCGATAGCCTACAACGTGGCCCATCACACCGGCGAGGGCGTGGGCGTCTTCTCGATGGAGATGGGCCGCGACCAACTGACCCAGCGCATGCTCTCGATGCACACCGGCCTTGCCCTCCAGCGCATCCGGGTCGGCGACCTGGGCCAGGACGAGCTGACCCTGGCGTTCGCGGGGATGGGCCGCCTGTCGGAGCTGCCGATCTATATCGACGACACCCCGGCCCTGAGCATCAGCGGGCTGCGCTCCCGCGCCCGCCGGATGTGCGCGCAGCGGCAGGTGTCCCTGCTATGCGTGGACTACCTCCAGCTGATGACGGGGAGCGGGCGGGGCGAGAACCGGGTGCAGGAGGTGGCGGAGATCAGCCGGGGGCTGAAGCAGCTCGCCCGCGAGCTGAACGTGCCGGTGCTGGCGCTGTCGCAGCTCTCGCGGAACGTGGATCAGCGCCCGAGCCACGTCCCCGTGCTGTCGGACTTTCGTGAGTCGGGCGCGATTGAGCAAGACTCGGACATCGCCATCGGCCTCTACCGGGAGGAGACCTACGACAAGGACTCCGAGCGGAAGGGCATCGTGGATCTGCACGTCCTCAAACACCGGAACGGGCCGCTGGGGATGATCGCGCTGCGGTTCGCGGGGCGGACGACGCAGTTCCAGAACCTGGAGCGCTACCGCGCGCCGGTGGGGTACTAGCGGCATCAGGAAGCGAAGGATACATCTAATGCGTACATCTGAGCTACAGACGCCCGACCGGCCCGAGCGCTGCTGCGCGACCTGCCGGTGGTGGATCGTGGGGAAGGTCGGGCAGGCGTGGTGTCGCGTCGCGGGCGTGGCGCTGCCCGAGGCGCTGACGGCGGTGGTGTGCGTCGCCTACGACCAGGAGATGCAGGAGACGGAGGCGGTGGAGCTGTTCGCACGGCTGCGGGCGGGGGGAGGGGCGGCGTAAGGACGCCCCGCGCCGGACGGGCATCCGGCGCGGGGCGAAGCGGCGTGGCGTATTGGTCGCCATGCCAGCCACGAGGAGAGCTTCCCAGCATCCTCGCGGCAGAGGAACTATAGCGGAAAAAGGAGCTTCCCGTGAAGAAAGAATTCCCCTCGGTTCACAACGAGGACGTGCGGCGATTCGCCGAGGGCGCACAGCCGACGATCACGACCCCCACCATCGCCTACGGGCGGGCGTTCGCCGGGGCGGGCGCGGCCATCGTGCTGCTGATCCTCATCATCCTCGCCATCCCCGCGCTACGGGGCGCGGGAGACGCCCCGCCCCCGCTGGCGGACGTGCGCGCCGCGCTGCCCACGGCGGCGGTCGTCGCCCCTGCGGCCCCTGTGGCCCCTGCGGAGGTGCCCATCGTGCCCCCCACAGCCCCTGCGGCCCCTGCGGCCCCCACGGCGGCGGCGGCGGCGTACCGCCAGCTCCCGCCCGAGGCGCTGGCCGCCGGGTGGACGCCCGAGGCCCGCGACCTCCAGATCGCGGGCGGGTCGTGGTACACGGTGCTCCCGGAGCGCGTGGGGGCAAGCTGCCGCATCCGGGTCGTGACCGGGAGCGAGCCGAGCGGCCTGACCTTGGTCGCCGACGTGTGGGCCGCCTGCGGCCAGGTGGAGGGGCAGCCATGAGCAGCCGCTACCTGGACATCGTGCGCGGCCAGCGGCGCGGCCAGCGCCAGCCCTGGCAGTTCACCGCCAAGTCGCTCCTGGCCATCCTCGCCTTTATCGCCATGGTCGGCTCCGCGATCTACTGGTGGGGCATCCAGAGCCAGCTCACCGGCGATCTGACGGTAGCCATCGCCTTCACCGCGATCCTGGTGCTGGCCCCGCCCAGCCTGACCAGCTTCCTCATCCCATGGTCGCCGGGGGGCATGCTGCTCCAGAAGATCAACGCCCGCACCTGGGGGTACGGGGTGATCATCGGGGCGGCGGCCTACCTGATCTACTACTCGTTTGACATCCAGTATAGCTGGTGGGCCATCCAGCCGGTTGTCGCCAGCAGCAACCTCATCCTCCAGCAGGTGATCATCGGCATCATCGGCTTCATCATCATCCCCGCCCTGCTCTGGACGCCGGTGACGAGCGAGGAGCTGGTCGAGCAGGTGCGCCAGGCGCACCTGGTGCGGCGCTACGAGCTTCAGACCCAGGCCGACATCGCCATCCTGCGGGCCACCCTGCTGCGCGCCCAGGAGAAGGCGCTGATCGGCTTCGCGAACCTGACCGTGCAGGAGAAGGAGGAGCTGGCGAGCGTGATGCGCGGCCTGGTCAAAGGGATCGACGGCACGCTGCGCGACATCGGCGCGAGCGTGAAGACGGTCAGCGGGGCGACGGTGCCATTCAGCAGCCTCGACGACAACGACGATATCCGGGGCTACCTGGACTACATCCACGAGAGCCTGACCGACAACGCGCTGCTCCCGCGCCGCGCCGGGCAGACGGAGCGGGCACCTGCGCAGCCGCAGGATGCGGAAGCATACGACGATGACTCACGCTATGACGACCACCGGCCACGCCTGCGCGCTGGCCGGCGCTAGGAAGGAACGCACCAATGCTCATTATGTACATTATCGCCCTGCTCGGCGGCATCTGCGTCGGAGCGTTAGGCATCCTCGTGGCCGCTCGCCTGCGCAGCGGGCAGGAGGATGCGGGATCGGCACCGGCCATACGTCGGCGCTACCAGGAGTTCCAGAAGGTGTGGGTGGAAACCAACCTGCTGATCTGGGGGGACGATGGGCGTCCGGTGACGGGCGAGTCCTATCGCGTGCGGGCCACGGTCAGGGAGGTCGATGACGATGGGATTTTCGTGCAGTGGGCCTCGCCGGTGCCCGTTGCAGCAAGCGGGGTCATCGCACGGCGTCCCGTGGTTTCGCTGTACTACACCTGGGACGATCTGCGCACGCGCAGGTGGTGGCAGCCGCTCACCGCCTGGTACTGAGGAGAGGGACAATCACGATGCAGACAACGACCATGGCCACCACCGATTGCCCGCCCGAGGAGCGGATCGACCCGCGTGCGGCCTACCGCGCGCTGCTGGGGCTGCTGCGCCATGCCAACGCCAGCGGGCGGGGGCGGCTGGACAGCGACGACCGGCGCCCGCGCCTGCGCGATGGCCGGCGCTAGAGAAGGAAAGCAAACATGCTCATGCTGATGTACATCAGCGCGCTGCTCGGCGGTATCTGCGTCGGTATCTGCGTCGAAGCGTTAGGCATCCTCGTGGCCACTCGCCTGCGCAGCGGGCAGGATGCGGGATCGGCCATGCGTCGGCGCTACCGGGAGTTTCAGCGGGCGTGGGTAGCAACCAATGACGGGCGCAACCTATCGCGTGTGGGCCACAATCATGTTGGTCGAGGACGACGGTATCACGGTGCGTTGGGTTTCGCCCCTGCCCGTCGCGCCGAACGGGCAGATAGCGAGGCGGCCAACCCTCTCCGTGTACTACACCTGGGGCGATCTACACAATCACAGGTGGTGGCAGCCGCTCACCGCCTGGTACGGAGAGGAATCATCACGATGCACACGACGACCATGACCACCGATTGCCCGCCGGAGGAGCGGATCGACCCGCGTGCGGCCTACCGCGCGCTGCTGGGGCTGCTGCGCCATGCCAACGCCAGCGGGCGGGGGCGGCTGGACAGCGACGACCGGCGCGGGGGCGACTTCCGCAGGTCGCTCGTGGCGCTGCGCCAGATCGTGCGCCCGTGGCTGCGCCAGCTCGCCGAGGCAAAGCGCGGACGGGCGGCGGCGCAGGCGCAGGCGGCGGATGCGCACGCCGCGTTTTTGCGCCTCAGCCACACCTACGCCAACTGGTGGCGTGCCGTCGAGCGGGCGGGCATTGAGATACGCCCGACCCTCGACGGATGGAGCTACCGCATACCGGCCATCGCCGACACCTGGGACGGCCCCTACGCCGCATCCGAGGCGGCGCTGGCGGCGGCGATCACCGCGCTCATCGCCCGATGCGGTGCGCACGACTGATCCGCTACGGAGCCGTCGGTGGGCGCGGCCCAGAGGATGCCCAAACGCGCGTCTCACGTCACCTGTGACGTTCACTGCATACCAGAAGGAACACCCCTATGCGACCCATCGGACTCATCGTTGGCCACGGCTACGCCAAGGCCGTGTCCCGCACCGCGACCACCCTGCTGCCCGCCGTCGCCGCGCCCGCCGTGGCCACCGACTTCGACACCGCCCTCGGGGCCGGCCGCAGCGCCATCTCGCTGAATGGCAAGGGCGACTGGATCGTCGGCGACGACGCGCTGATCTTCGCCCCCGGTCGCGTCGTCAGCATCCTTGACCGCTCGCGCTACCGCAGCCCGGCCTTCCTGGCCCTGGCCCGCGCCGCGCTCCAGCAGGTGGTCGGCGAGCCTGGCCCGCTGCGCATCATCACCGGCATGCCCTCGGCCTGGTTCGCCGACCAGGATGCCCGTGGCCACCTCGCGGACGCGGTGCGTGCGGCGGCGCTGCCCATCGGCGAGGCCACCGTGACGGTCGCGCCGGAGGCCGCCGGGGTCTACTACGCCTGGCTCTTCGAGTCGGGCAGCCTCAACCAGGCCCGGCTCGCCCAGACCGTCGGCGTGATCGACGCGGGCTACCGCGACGTGAACGTGGCGCTCTTCCAGGGCGGGCGCTACGTCGGCGGCGAGAGCGTGGCGGGCGGCACGCACGAGGCGCTCAAAGAGATCAAGCGGCTCATCGCCGTGACCTACCGCCTGGAGCTGAGCCTGCACGAGGTGGACGCCGCGCAGCGCGCCAACAGCCTCGTGGTCAATGGCGCGCGCTCCCCCCTGCCCGACGGCACGCGGGCCGCGCTGACGCGCTCCCTGTCCACGGTGGTGGCCACCGGCAAGAGCCTCTGGCCCAACGGGGGCAGCGCCCTCCACGCGATTGTGCTGGGCGGCGGCGGGGCGACGCACCTGGCGGAGGCGCTGGGGCGCGAGTTCCCGCAGCTCGCCGCGCTGGAGCACCCGCAGATGGCCGGGGCGCGGGGCTTTATGGCGATGGCGATGGCCACGCAGGCGAGGCAGTAGTGGCCGCCCGCCGCATATCACTGGCGCTGCCTGCGGGCGACCCGCGCAGCGCACGGATCTGGGCCTTCTTGGAGGCACTTGATCCGGATGCCGACAGCAGCGCCGAGCTGCGCACGCTGATCTGCGCGGCGCTGGATCAGGCCGCACGCCTGACCAGCATCGAGGGCAAGCTGGATCGGCTGCTCCGCGAGATTCGCAGCGGCAGCCTCGCCATCACGGGCGGCGACCCGCCACCCGAAGACGCGATGAGTCCCGAGGAGTTGCAGCGTGCGGTTGACCTCTTGCTGACCTTTGAGTAGGGCGTTGAACACCATCGCCCCGACGTGTTCAACATACGGCATTGGGATGCCTTCGGGTGGCGTTGAACACGTTGGGGGCGATGTGGAGGCGTCGGACGCCCGTTTGTGGCGTCAGGGTGCGCAAAAACGCACATCAAAATAGCAACGTGTCATACGGTGTTCGCACCGTACACGAACACCGTATGACACATGGCCTATGTGCGGGCCGCTCTTGACCACTGGGATGCCGCAAACGGGCGTCCGACGCGATGCAATAATCAGAACAATTATGCGCAAGGAGAGGGGCAGACGATGACGACCACGACCAGCCTGGACGCGGCGACCCGTGCGCGGCTGATCCGCGAGCACGGCGCGACCGCAGGGCTCTTGGAGCATCTGGAAGCAAACTACGAGCCGGATCGGATCGCAGCGGCGTTCCGCCAGTGGACGGTGGAGCAGGTTGCCAATCGGGCCGGCTACGACTTGGCCGCCGACCCGAACTATCAGGGCGGCGGTGCTGCCGCCGAGCCGCCCCCCGCGCCTGCTCCAGTCCGCTCCGCTTCCCGGCCCGCAGCGGGAGCGGCTGCGGCCCCCGCTCGCCCGCGCCGCTCCCGCAGCGGGCGCAGCGCCTACCGCGCCTTCAGCTACGGTGTGGCGCTGGCCTTCGCGCTCTTCCTCGCCGCGATTGCGTGGCGCATCGACGGCTTCTTCGGCGTCAACTTCTTGCAGCGCATCCCTGGCCTGAGCAAGCTGCCCAACACGTTTTTGTGGCCCCCGGTCTGGACGTGGCTCATTGGCCTGGGTGTTTCGGCCCTCCAAGGCACCTTCTGGCCCCATCGCGCTGTGTACGACGATGCCGGCAATCTGCTCGAAGAGGGCAGCACGGTGCAGGAGATCATCACCTGGCTCATCGTGCTGGTTATGAATATCGCCTCCTCGGCGCTGGGCATGATGCCGCTCATTGCCGGTATGGATCTGATGGGCGTGGTGGTGCCGGCGGCGGGCAAAGGGCTATGGGGCACCGCCTGGTTCCTGGCCGTCGTGTTCGCAATGTACCCTGAGTGGGCCACCCGCGTGTTCGGCGGGAGGCTCTGGGATCTGCTGGTGCCCGACTCGATCAAACACCGCATCAAGGCGATGAAGAATGGCCTCATCGTGGCCTGGCGCACCATCAGCAGCTTGCTCCCTGCCGATCCGCGTGGCAAGATGATCGTGGGCGGTGTGTCCGGCTCCCTGGTGTTGATCGTCGTCGTCTGGAATCTTGTGGCCTGTCCGGCTCCCTGGTGTTGATCGTCGTCGTCTGGAATCTTGTGGCCTAGTCACCACACTGTAGCAAGGAAGGGAACGCTTATGGACGAAGCGCAAGGCATCCAGCTCCTCGTGCTGCTCATCCTGTTGAGCATGGCGTCAGGAGCCATTGCCCTCGCCGTTTCACCTGAGATGCGCGATGATCTGCGCGATCAGGTAGCGCAGCGGCTGGCTCGGTTTGCCCGCAGCGTCCGTTGGCTTCCGCAATGGGCACAGCGTCAGCCCTGGTGCCGGCAGCGCTGGCAGTATGCGCCGGGGCTAGGTGCTGTCCCGCCTTCCCAAAGGACAGATCCCATGTCGATCCCTGCCGACGACCCGCTGGGGCCGCCCAAAGCTGAGCCGCTGCCCTGGATGCGCCCCGGCGCGCATCCACCGCCGACCTATGGCGTGGCCGCAGACCAGCCACCGACCGGGCTGGATACGCTGCTTCGCCAGCTCGAATGGTTTGATCTGCGGGATGGGTATGACCCGTTCCGCTTCTCAACGGGCTGGACGGTGCGCCGACAGGCTGCTGGCGCACTCTGGCTGGAGACGGGCACCTTCCGCCGGGGGCAGCCCAACTCGGTCGTGAACGTCCTCAACAGCGGGCAGATCGGCAGTGGTAAGGATGTCCTCCTGCGCTCGATGCTGCTGCCGCTGCTGCTCAGGAATAGCCCGGAGATCATTAGCCTCGTCATCATTGACGGCAAGGGGCTGGACTATGTGCGGTACGTCACCATCCCCCACATCGTGCAGCTCGCCAACGATATCCCCGACATCCCGCCCGTGCTGACCTGGCTGGACACCGAGCGCGAGCGGCGGAAGGGGCTGCTCCGCGCGGCCACGGCGAAGAGCTGGGCGGATGCCGAGCCGAAGCCCTTCCCGCTGCTCATCGTGTACATCTCGGAGCTGACGACCCTGGAGCGCTTCGTGGATCACTTCTGGGAGTGGGTGAACGATCACCTGAGCCTGGATCGCGCCCTGGGCATCTGCTACATCATCGGCACGCAGACGGCCAGCAACACGCCCACCCGCTGGCGGCGGCAGGTGCAGCTCTTCGTCGCGGGCTACCAGCCCTCCACCGACGACGACCGGCCCAACACCAACATCGGCCAGGGCGGCTGGCCCGAGGGGGTCGTCGCCCCGAGCGGCCTGCCCCTGGGCGGCGGCTACTTCGCCGCCGTCCTGGGCCGGAAGGCGGTCAATGTGCGGGCCGCGTTTATCAGCGACGCCGAGGAGATGCAGGCGCTCGCCACGATCCGCCAGCGCTGGGGGGCACCCCCCGTGCGTGAGGCCGTACCACTTCGTCAGGGTGCGCCTCCCCCCCCAGATCGGCCCGAATCCGCCCCGGAAGCGCCGGTTTCCGCGCCGACCGCGAACCAGTTCGGCGCTGGTTCGGCTGATACAGACGCGGTACACGCCGGTTCGGCCCCGGTCACAGGTGACGCGGTGGTTCGGGCGGACATGTCGCGTGACGAACTGCTCGCGCAGGTCACTGCCGAACCACTCAGCCGCGATGAGACGGTGCGCCTGCTGGCGATCATGCGGAAGACCGACGACGCCGACTGGCTCTTCTCGGCCAACAAGATCGCGGAGCTGGTCGGCGGCACGCGAACGGTGATCCTCAAACAGGTGGCTGCGGCTCGTGGGGGCAGCGTGCCGAGCGCCGCCAGCGAGGAGGTGTCGGCGTGATGACTCGCATCTTCGTCGTCGCGCTGTGTGCGGGCCTGGCCCTGAGCCTGGCGCGCAAGCGGCGCACTGGCCTCGCGCTCATCAGCGCGGGCGCGGGGGCGCTGCTGGCGCTGCTCCCGGTGTAAGGATGCCACCCGCCACATGCGGCGGGTGGGTGCGCGAAAGGAATGGACGTGACAACACGACAAGGAACGACGACGGGGGCGGGCGAACCCGCCGCGCTTGGGCCGATGGGGCGGGATCTGGTGCTGCGCCTGCTGGGCGGGGCGGACGCGGGGGGCGCGTCGGCCCAGGCGCTGGCGGGGCTGCTGGCGGACGCCTACGCGGCGCTGGCGGGCGGCGACGTGGCCGCCGCGACCAGCGCGCTGGCGGCGGTGGTCGCCCCGGCGGCGGCGCTGGAGCAGGAGCTTGTGAAGCTCCAGCGGTCGCACCTCGCGGCGCAGGATGACGCGGCCGCCCTGGCAGCGGCCACCCCCGCCGGGATCGATGCAGATCTCGCCTTCAACCCGGACGCCCTGGCCGCCTGGCGCGACGCGCTCGAATCCTCCATCGTCGCAGCGGAGGGGCTGCTGGAGCGCATCACGGCGCTCCAGCAGCGTGCGCCGGTGGCGGCGGCGGTGTAGCGGGAGGGCGTTATGCGTCATCGTTTGGCTCTGCTCGCCCTGCTCGCCCTGCTCCCATGGCCTGCGCCGCCATCCCGTGCGGAGCCGGTGGTGCCGGCGGTGCCGGTGTCCTGGAACGCGCTGGCGGCAGACCCGCACGCGCTCACGATCACCGCCGATGGTGCGGCGGTGATCGCCCTGGCCGCCCCGGCGCTGGCCGCCGCCGGGTGGCCGGTGGCCCAGATCGCCCCCGCCGCCGTGCAGGTGTGGCGCGACGGCGGCGAGGTGCCCGCCTTCGTCACCGCTGACGGGAACGGCGTCCTGGCCGAGGTGCGCTTTGTGGCCGACGGCAACGAGTCGGCCTTCAGCCGGGAGGCCGTCGTCTGGCTGACCTACGGGCGCGGCCAGGGCCAGCGGCTCGCCGCGCCGCCCACCGGCAGCGCGCCGCTGCGCTGGGAGGTCGATCAGACCTACGACGCGGCGGTGGCCTCGTGGCGCGGGGATAGCTGGTTCGCCTGCGAGCTGCGCGCCGACGGGGGCACGCAGCCGATCAGCCTGACCCTGCCGGTGGGCCTGCCCGCTGGCAGCTCGCTCCAGATCCAGGTGGCCCCGGCCCTCCGGCGCAGCGGGCACGCGCTGGAGCTGCGCTACGCGGGCCAGCGCATCGGCGTGGCCGCGTGGGACGACGGCGCGGTCGCCACGGCCCAGACGCTCGACGTGACGCTGCTCCAGGCGCTCCCCGCCGGGGCGATCACCCTCGACGCCGCGCTCGTCAGCGCGGGCACGGATCGGGTGCTGGTGGACGCGCTGGTCTTCCCGAGCCTCCCGGAGCCGCTCCCGACGATCTCCCCCACCCCGGTGCCGGTTTCCCCCCGCGACCTGCGCAGCGGCCCAGCACCCGGCCAGGCGGGGGCCAGCTACCTGATCATCACCCACCCGAGCCTGCGCGCGGCGCTCGGCCCGCTGATCGCGCTGAAGGAGGCCCAGGGCGACACGGTGGGCGTTGTCGAGGTGCAGGCGGCCTACGACGCCTTCAGCGACGGCGCGCGCGACCCGGCGGCGATCCGCGCCCTGATCGCCACCGCCGTCGCGCAGTGGACGCCGCCCCCGCGCGCGGTGCTGCTGGTGGGGGCCGGGACGGTGCGGATGCGCGGCGGCGACAGCCGTGCCCCGACGCCGGGCCTGGCTCTCAGCGACGCGCCCATCGCCGACCCGCTCATCCCGCCCTACCTCGTGCGCGGGATCGACCCGTCGGGCGCGATCGCCTGCGACACCTGCTACACGCGGCTGCGCACGCCCGACGTGCGCGATGACACCCTGCCCGCGCTGCCCATCGGGCGCATCCCGGCGCGCACGCTCGATGAGGCCCGCACCGTCGTGGCGAAGATCGTCACGCACGCGACCGCGCCGCCGCCGGGGCTGTGGCGCAGTCGGGCGCTGCTGCTGGCCGACAACGATGTGCAGCCGGACGGCGAGGCCGACCCCGGCGGCCCGTTCAGCCCGGTGGTGCGCGAGGTGGCGGGCCTGCTGCCGCACGGCATGGAGGCCCGCCCGTTCCTCTACGCGCCGCAGGCCGGTGCGCCGGGCGACACCTACGCCCGCAGCGAGGCGCTGCGCTGCGCGCTCTTCGCGGCCTGGGACGCCGCGCCCGGCTGCCCCGCGCCCGCGCCCGTTGCGGAGCCGGGCGCGTCGCTGCTGGTCTACGTCGGCCACGGCTCGCCCTGGCAGTGGGCGGCGACCACGCCCGACGCGGCCACCCCCGCCCTGTTTGGCCTCTACGATGTGGACGGGCGCACCAACGGGGCGCGGCTGCCCATCGTGTTCGCCATGACCTGCTACAGCGGCAACTGGGCGAACCCGATCCTGCAATCGCTCGACGAGCGCCTGCTGCTCTGGCCGGGCGGGGGCAGCGTGGCGGACGTCGCGGCGGTCGGCTCAGGGGTGAACACCGGGCACGCCCGCCTGCTGCGCGCGATGGTGGCCGATCTGACCGCGACGGACGGGGCGCGCCTCGGGGACGCGCACCTGGCCGCGCTCGCGCAGCTCGACGCGACGGCCCGCGACCTGGCCTACAGCTTCCACATCCTCGGCGACCCCGACACGACGCTGCCGCCGCTGGCGCGGTACGCGACCTTCCTCCCCGTGATCTTCGCCCCATGACACCGCCCCTGCCGCCGCCCCTGATGATCGCTGCGCTCCCGGCTGCGGAGATCGGCGCGCCTGACCGACGCCGCGACGCGGGCGTTGCGGTGATCAGCTTCCGGCGCGCCTGGCTGGCCCAGCGCCTGCTGGCGAGCGGCGTTTCCGTCCGGCATGTTGTCCCGCAACTGGGGCATCCGCTCCTGCCCGACATCCGCCCCCCGCTCCTGCTTGACTCGGTGTCCATGCCGCCCCGCATGCTGACGGCGATCCTCTGGGAGCTGCGCACGGTGCGCCACATCCCGACCCTGGCGCTCATCTCTGGTGACGCGCCGGGGGTCGGGCGTCTGTTGGCGCTGGCCCCGGCGGTGCATGTCGTGATTGCGGATACCGTGCCGCCCGAGACGCTCGCCCTCTGGCTGCGGATGGCACCCGCGCTGGCTGCTCGCCGCCTAGTCACAGCATCGCCCGCGTGGGTCGGCGTGGTCGCGCCCGCCGTGCCGCTCCCCGCCGCCACGCTCGCTGCGCTCTACGCGCTCGCGCCCTACGGTTCGGAGCCGTCGGCCAGCCTCGCCGACGCCGCGCAGCGGATCGGGGTCAGTCGGCGACAGCTCTGCTACCACCTGGCGGCGCTGCGGGCCGCGCTGGGCGTCCCGCCCCAGCGCCGCTATCGCCCGCACGCCTTGGCTGCGGCGATCTGCCAGGCGATCGTGGCCCCGCCGCACGGCTGAGACGCGCCGCCCTGCGCGGCTGAGACGCGCCGCCCTGCACGGCTGAGACGCGCCGCCCCGCACGGCTGAGACGCGCCGCCCTGCACGGCTGAGACGCGCCGCCCCGCACGGCTGAGACGCGCCACCCGTGGTGGTACCAATTGGTACCACCACGGGTTTTTTGTTAAAAAAATCACACCCCCCCCTTTGGTCATAGCCCCTCCTAGTACAAAGGTTTGCACTTCGCGCGCGTCGCAACGGCGAATCCCCTGCTATGGTGAGAACGGGTTCATCCAGCGAGGGGGGCGACATGACGAAGCAGACGATAGCGGTGGCGGCGGACAGCGCGGCGGGGCGTGCGGCCTGGGCGCGGCGGGTCACGGAACTCGGCGCGCAGCCCATCCCCGTCCCGCTCCGGTCGCCGCTGCCTACGGATCATGTCGATCTGTGGGTGGTCATCCTGGACGCGCACACGCTCCCGATCTCCATCGCCTTCTGGCTCCGACAGATCCGGGCGCGGATCGTGCTCATCACGCCGCACCTTCCGGCGGGGCAGTCCCTGGCCCAGATCGTCCCCGCGCTGTGCCTCGTCTGTGCGCCGCCCCAGGCCAGCGCCGGCATCGCCGATGTGCTGGCCCTGGCCGAAAGTATCCGCAGCGGCGTGATCGCGCTGACGCTGCCCGCGCAGGTGTCGCTATGCGCGCGCTGACCCCGACCATCCCGCCTGCCGCAGTGGCGGCGCTGCTGCCCACCCTGGAGCTGGTGCGGCGGCACGCCCGTGATCGCCGCCAGATCATGCACGGCGTGGGGTTCTACGACGAGACGCTGCGGCGCGACTACGCCGCCAGCGAGGCGAGCCTGACGCTCCTGCTCGACCATGTGCTGGGGCCGCTGCTGGATCGGCGCGACGACGCGATCAATGTGGCCGAGCAGATCCCGCTCGCGGTGCGGCTGCTCGCCGCGCTGACCCAGCACGCGACGCCCGTTGACCAGGCCGTCCCGCAGGTGGTCGCCACCCCTGGCCGCCGCTGCATGCTCCCCCAGCCCGCCGGCACCCTGCTCGTCCAGGTGGCCCTGGCCGTGCTGGTGGCCGCGCTGCTCGACGGCGCGCTCCTGCTCGTCGTGACCATGCCCCGCCACGCGGACGGCGGGGCGCTGGTCGTCGTGGAGGCGGACGCCGCAGGGGTGGCGGGCACGGACGCCGAGGCGAGGAGCCTCCATGCGCAGCTCGTCGCGTGCCTGGCGACGGTCGGCGGGACGCTGGATGCGCGCGCTCGCCCCGAGAGCTGCGTGGTGACGATCCGACTCCCCCAGCAGGAAGGGTAGCGCGATGTCTATTCCCGTCACCGCTGACACGAACGGGCGGAGGCACGTCGCCCCCGCCCGTCTGCCGGCCGCTGCTGCGGGGTGTGCCTACCGCACGACGAGCGGCAGGCTGACCGCATACGGGTACTTGCACAGCCCGATGTCCTGGCCCGTGACCACCGAGCCGTCCAGCGGCATCGTGAACACGGGCGTGGCCCAGAGCGTTGTGCCCGCCAGCGGCATCGTCATGTCGTTGTCGCGGGTCGGGTCGTCGCCCGCACGGAAGGGCGCGAGGTACATGCCCTGCGGCTTGTCCTCGCTGCGGAAGCTGATGAAGTACGGCTCGCCCGCGCCGGGGAGCCAGAATGGATATGTGCCGGTGAGTGACCCCATCTCCTCAACATCGTTATCCGTGGCGTCAATCGTGCCGTTGGCCCCGGCCCAGCGGAGGGTCAGGGTCATGTTCGGTAGCTCTGGCTCGCCGTCCTGGCGGATGCCGTCACAGTTGGCGTCCTTCCAAGCGACAACATATAGGCGAGGATCACCCTGTCCGATAGCAGAGACTTGGTGGGTGACGGCGAAGGCGGCGATGAGGGCGAGGGTGGCGAGGGCGAGGGTGGCGAGGACGCTACGACTGGTCATGAGACTCTCCTTTAGGCGTGGGTGTCGGCGTGTCGGGAAGGAGCAACGTCTGCGTGTCTGACGGGCCGGTTCCCATGCAGACAGCATCGAAGTATAGGGCTGTGTATCCCGCTGTCAAGACCGCTTTGCGGCAGGTGCCGCGTCTCGCTCGTGGTGGCGCTCCATGATCACCTACGTCTACGAGAGGAGCAATCTGTGAACTGGGTCACTCGCTATTCATCTCGCGCCAGCCGGGCGCGCTGGCTGGCTGGCGCTGCCGTGCTGCTGATCATTGGCGTGATCCTCGCCAGCATAGGGGGCGGAGTGCCCGCTGCGGCGCAGATCGACAACACTGAGCCGACCAGCCCGGTCGCCAGCATCGTGAGCTGTATCCGCTCCGGTGCTGATCTTGGCCTCCCTAGCCATGTGTCACCCCAGTTCGCCATCTCCTGCTTCGGCGCGGCGTGGGATAACGAGACCTACAACACGGACACCGCAGGCGTGAACGGCGACGCGACGCGCTCCTACACCGCCGTCATCGGGTTCGGCGACGGCAAGCCTGATGACCACAGCAGCGAGCCGGGCCACACCCCCATCGCCAGCGCGGGCGATAACGGCACCCAGGCGGGCGATAGTGGCGTGGGGGCGGTCTACGGGCTGGCGTTCACCAGCGGCACCAACCCCGCCATCCCGGCCACCGCGCCCGCCGAGGCGCGGCACCCGCGCCTGTTCATGAGCGCCTTTGAGAAGCGGGTGACGCGCTTTGGCGGGGGCGGGCCTGGCGGCATCTACGTCCACGACCGCACGACCAACACCGAGCGGCTCTACGTGCAGATCCCTGCGGTCGTCCCCGGCCCGGCCTCGGCGCAGCCCGGCCCGGCAGGCTTCCCCAACACGCCGGGCGACGGGTCGCTCGCCAGCTTCCTCGAACCGGCTCCGGGCTTCCCCTACTCGCCGGAGCGGGGCGGCGTCCACGGGTGGAGGCACGACAATCAGGGAGTCAATCTGGCCGGGAAGGTCAGCCTGGGCGGCCTAGCGATGGACAGTAACGAGCGCTATCTGATCGTGCTCAACCTGAACAACCGCACGGTCTACGCCGTGGATACGTGGTCGGCCACCCCCACGCCCCAGTACCCGCTCGCGCTCCCGGCGTCGGTCGCGGCATGTCCCGGCGGCGACGCGAACTTCCGGCCCTTCGCTGTGTCCTATCACGCGGACAGCACCGGCGCAGACTTCGGCTACGCGGGCTATGTGTGCAGCGGGGAGACGACGCTGAACCGGGCAGATCTTCGCGCAGGCGTGCTGCGCTGGCCGACGAGCGGCACGATTGCCGTGACGCGGGTGCTCGACTTCCCGCTGGCCGCCTATGACGCGCAGCGCGGCAATAGCCCCGATACGCTCTGGCAGCCCTGGGCGTCGCAGGTGCGCTACGGCAGCGATAGCACCTATAACCAGCCGCTGCTGGCGGACATCCAGTTCGCGGAGGATGGGTCGCTCGTTCTGGGGTTTCGGTCGCGGGTCGGCGACCAGTCCACGGCGCTCTGGACATCTTCGGGGGCGGACTACAAGACCCCGCAGGGCGACATCCTCCGCGCCACGCCCAACGGGAGCGGCGGGTGGAACGCGCCATCCACCGCCGCGCCAGAGTATTTCTCCGACACCAGCGGTGCCCTCGCTGCGGCGCATATTGAGGCGTCCTGGGGCGGCCTGGCCGCTGTGCCCGGCACGCACGCGGGCACCTATGGCGGCGAGGTTGTCTCATCGGGCCTGACCCCCTACATCCCGAACTCCAGCGGCACCTACTGGTTTGACCTGGGCGGGGGGGGCTGGACGGCCCGCGAGGAGCCAGCGACGTGGGGCGTGGTCGGGGGCTTTGGCAAGGCGGCGGGGCTCGGCGACGTGGAGCTGCTCTGCGTGTGGCGCGCGATTGGCGACCGGGTCTGGCGCGACACCAACGGCAACGGCGTGCAGGACGCGGGCGAGCCGGATATCGCGGGCGTGCGGCTCCAGCTGCTCAATACCAGCGGCACCGTCCTGGCGACGGTGACGACCGGGAGCGTCACGGGCGCGGGCGACAATTGGCGCTTCTATGTCGCGCCGTTCCAGAGCTACCAGGTGCGGATCGACCCGGCGATGTTCAGCGCGGGCCAGCCGCTCGCTGGCCTCTCGCCCACAGCGGCCAACCAGGGCGGGAACGATGCGACGGACAGCGACGCCGATGGCGGCGGGGTGATCGCCATCCCCGCCGGGCCGCGCAGCGACGTGAACCGCTCCTACGACATCGGCCTCGCCGACGGCGGCAATATCCGGGTGGTCAAAGCTGGCCCCGCGACGGCGCTCCCTGGCAGCACCATCGCCTACACCCTGGTCGTGACCAATGATGGCCCCGGCACGGCCCGTGGCGTGTCGGCGGCGGACACCCTGCCTACGGGGGTGAGCTACGCCAGCGCCAGCCCGGCGCCGGCCAGCGTGAGCGGGCAGGCCGTCACCTGGAGCCTGGGCGATCTCGCCGCTGGGGCCAGCACCACGATCACGCTCAACGCGACCATCGGCACGGCCACGCGGGGGGGCATCACGAATAGCGTGGCCGTCACCACCACCAGCGGCGGCGACAGCCCCGGCGACAACACCAGCACCAGCACGACCACCATCATCGTGCCGAACGTCTGGGTGACGAAGAGCGGCACGGCCACGGTGCTGCCCTCGGGGACGCTGAACTACACCCTGAGCTACGGCAGCAACGGCAGCGCCGCCGCTGGCGGGGTGCAGGTGATCGACACCCTGCCAGCGGGGGTGAGCTACGTGAGCGCCTCGCCTGCGCCGGCCAGCGTCAGCGGCAACACCATCACCTGGAATCTGGGCACGCTGGCCTCGGGCGCAAGCGGCAGCATCAGCGTCACGGCGCAGGCCAGTGCGAGCGCCGCATCCGGCGCGACGCTCACCAATACCGCCAGCATCAGCACGGCCACGAGCGGCGACACGCCCGGCGACAACACGGGCAGCGCGACCACCACGGTGATCGCGCCCAACGTGCGCGTCACCAAGACCGGCCCGGCCACCGCGCTCCCCGGCGGCCTGGTGGACTACACCCTGAGCTACGACAACAATGGCAACGCCGCAGCGGCGGGCGTCCAGATCGTCGATACCCTGCCGACGGGCGCGACCTTCGTCTCGTCCACCCCGGCCCCGACGAGCCAGAGCGGCAGCACCCTCACCTGGGACGCGGGCACCCTCAACGCAGGCGCGAGCGGTAGTATTGCCCTGCGCGTCCAGTTCAGCGCGGGCCTGACACGCGGCGCGGTGCTGACCAACGGGGTGGCGATCGGCACCTCCACCCCCGGCGACAATACCGGCGACAACGCGGGCAGCGCCAGCACGACCGTGTTGTCACCCAACGTGCGCGTCACCAAGACCGGCCCCGCGCGGGTGACAGCCGGCGATCTGCTCACCTACACCGTCAGCTACGACAACACCGGCGACGCCGCAGCGGCGGGCGTCCAGATCGTCGATACCCTGCCGACGGGCGCGACCTTCGTCTCGTCCACCCCGGCCCCGACGAGCCAGAGCGGCAGCACCCTCACCTGGGACGCGGGCACCCTCAGCGCGGGCGCGAGCGGCAGCATCGCAGTGGTGGCGCGGGCGGGCGCGGCGCTGGCGGACGGCGCGACGCTGACCAACGGGGCCACGATCCGCACCACCACCCTGGGCGACATCCCGACGGATAACGCCGCAAGCTGGGACACGCTGGTGGAGCGGGCCGATGTGGCGATCACCAAGGCGTCGCCGACGACCTTCCCCGCGCTCTCCGGCGCGACGGTCACGTACTATCTGGACTACGCCAACAACGGCCCGGCGGCGGCGGCCAATGTGGTCATCGCCGACACGGTGCCGAGCCAGCTTGCCAGCGTGAGCTGGAGCTGCACGAGCGGCTGCGCGGCCTCCGGCACGGGCAGCATCAGCGTGAGCCTGGGCACCCTGGCGGCGGGGGCCAGCGGGCGCATCGTCGTCACCGGCACGGCGATCACGAGCGTGGCCCGCGAGGACTTCACGAACATGGCCACCATCACCACGGACACGCCTGAGACGACCACCGCCAACAACACCTCCTCGGTGCCCGGCGCGGTCTGGACAAGCGACCTGCTGATCATCAAGGACGCCGCGCCCCTGGCCGTGGCGGGCAGCGCCTTCACCGCGACCCTGACGATCCGCAACCAGGGGCCAGCGCCCGCGCTGAACGTGCAGGTGCAGGACGCCATGCCCGCAGGCGCGACCTTCGTCTCGTCCACCCCGGCCCCGACGAGCGTGAGCGGCAGCACCCTCACCTGGGACGCGGGCACGCTGGCCGACCTGGAGGAGCGGAGCATCACCCTCACCCTGCGCGCCGACGCGGCCCTTGACGGCGGCACGTCCATCGTCAACACGGCCACCACGAGCGGCACCGCAGATCGGGATACCAGCAACAACACCGATAGCAGCACGACCATCGTCACGCGGCAGGCCGACCTGCGGATCGTCAAGGATGGCCCGGCGCGGGTGACGGCGGGCGACCCGATCGCCTACACCCTGGCCTACGCCAACGACGGCCCCAGCGACGCCCGCGCCGTGGTGCTGACCGACGTGCTCCCGGCAGGCGTGACGTTGGTCAGCGCCAGCCCCGCGCCCACGAGCGTGAGCGGCAGCACGCTCACCTGGAGCCTGGGCGACCTTACGGCGAGCCAGAGCGGGGTCGTGAACGTCACCGTCTCCACGGATGCGGCCCAGGGCGCGGCCAGCATCACGGTCGTCAACGCCGCCACCATCACCGATGGCGGCACCGACACGACGGGCGGGTTCAATGACGACCCGAACCCTGCCAACGACACCGACGACGCCCGCACCGCCATCGAGACGAGCGATGTGCTGGTCAGCAAGGCCATGCCCGCCTTCGCCGTCGCCGGCGTCCCCTTCGACGCGACGCTTCGCGTGGAGAATCGCGGGCCAGCGGATGCGGCCAATGTCGCGGTGCGCGACTTCCTCCCGCCAGATATGACCCTGATCAGCGCGACCCCTGCGCCAAGCGGGTCGGGGCGGTGGAGCCTGGGAACCCTGGCCTCCGGCCAGGTCGTCACCATCACGCTGCATCTCAGCGTCCCCTCGACGACGCCCCGCGACGCGCTCTTTGTGAACCGCGTCACCGTTGACACGACCACGCCGGATCGGGATGAGGGCAACAACGTCAGCGAGGCCAGCACGACCGTGCGGCCCAACGCCGACCTGCGCGTCGTCAAGGACGGCACGCCCGGCCCGATCCGCAGCGGCGCGGTTGTGACCTACACCCTGGACTGGGCGAACGACGGCCCCTCCCAGGCCGAGGCGGTGGTGGTGACGGACACGCCGCCCCCCGGCTTCACCTTCACGCACGCCAGCCCCGCGCCCACGGACACCACGGCGGGCGTGCTCACCTGGGATCTGGGCAGCCAGGATGTCGGCACCGCAGGCCAGATCATCGTGGTGGGCACGCTCACCACGCGCCAGGCCAGCGAGGACAAGGTGAACACGGCCCGCATCGCCTCGCCCACCGACGACCCGACGCCCGGCAACAACACCGACGACGCCCGCACCATCGTGCAGACGGTTGACCTCTCCATTGTGAAGGATGGCAGCCCGGCCATCGCCCGCGCCGGGGAGGTGTACACCTACACCCTCACGGTTGCGAACGCGGGCGATGCCGACGCCAGCGCGGTGGTGGTGCAAGACACCCTGCCGGCCAGCCTCGCCTTTGTGGACGCGACGCCGCTCCCCGCGACGCGCAGCGGGCAGACCCTCACCTGGGCGCTGGGCACGCTGGCCCCCGGCGCGACGCACACCCTGACGGTCACAGCGCTGCTCGACCCGGCGGCCCGTGGCACGCTGACGAACACGGCGACCGTCACGAGCGACGCGCCGGATCGGGACGACAGCAACAACACGAGCACGCACACGACCGGCATCACGGCGGCGGCCGACCTGCGCGTCGTCAAAGACGGCACGCCCGGCCCGATCCGCAGCGGCGCGGTTGTGACCTACACCCTCAGCTACCACAACGGCGGCCCGGCCCTGGCCAACGCCGTGGTTGTGACCGATACGCTGCCCCCCGGCTTCACCCTCACGAGCGCCAGCCCGATGCCCACGGGCAACGCGGCGGGCGTGCTCACCTGGGTGCTGGGCGATGTGGCGTCGGGCAGCGGCGGCACGATCACCGTGGTGGGCACGCTGCGGGGCGATGGCGTCCGCACCGACCGGGTGAACGTGGCGCAGATCGCGTCGTCCACCGACGACCCGACCCCCGGCGACCGCCAGGACGACCACCCCATCACCGTCCTGAAGCCGGATCTGGGCGTCACCAAGAGCGACGGCGTGACGCGCGCACAGCCGGGCGACACCCTGACCTATCAGGTGGTGGTGACGAACGCGGGCCTTGTCACCGCGACGGGCGTGCTGATCACGGAGACGCCCCCGAGCGGTGACGTGCAGACCGGCGACGGCTGGCTGGCAGGGGCGGCGGGCACCTACACCCAGCGCATTCCGCAGATCGCCGCCGGCCAAACCCTTACCCGCACCATGCGGGTGCGGCTCCCGAACCCGCTCCCGGCAGGCATGGCCCATGCGCTGAATGGCGTCACCGTCACCGATGACGGGAGCGCGGGGGACGACCCGACGCCAGAAGACTCCCGCGCCAGCGACGACGATGTGCTGATCTGGGGCACCGTGGGCGATCTGATCTGGCTCGACCGCAACCAGAACGGGCAGGCCGACCCCGGCGAGCCGGGCCTGCCGAACGTGCCGCTGGAGCTGCTTGACCCGAGCGCACAGGACGCGGTGCTGGCCCAAACCACCACGGACTCCAGCGGCGGCTACCGCTTTGACGGCCTGCGCCTGGGCAGCTACGCCATCCGCATTGACCCGTCGGCGCGTACCGGGGCGCTGGACGGGTACACCATCACGACGGAGCCGATCCCGGTGACGGCGCTCACGGACGCGCAGCGCGAGGATCTGCGCCTCGACATCGGCCTCTACAGCCCAACCGCCGCGATTGACCTGGCCTATCTCACCGCCGAGCGGCAGGCCGATGGCAGCGTGCGCATCCGCTGGGGCACGGTGGGCGAGCGGAACACCGCCCGGTTTCTCGTGCAGCGCACGCTGACCAATCAGCGCACCGCCGATGCGGTCACGGTCGGCGAGCGCAGCAGCCTGGGCAGCGCGGGCGGCGACTATGGGGTGACGGATGCCAGCGCCCCGGCAGGCACGGTGTCCTACTGGCTGATAGAGGTGGAGTCAGGCGGGGCGCAGACCGCCCACGGCCCGGCCTCGCCAGAAGCGCACACGCGCAGCACCACCGTGGTGTACCTCCCCTTGATTCGTCGCTAGGAGCCATGCATGCACACGCGTCCTTTCCACCTCCTCGGCGCTGGCGCAGTCGCCTTCTGCCTGGTGGCGCTGCTCATCGGGGGAGGTTCGCTGCTCACGGCACCGGCGTCGGTCGCGGCGGCTCCCCTGGCGAATCTGCCCACCGCGACGCCGGTGCCGCCGACCAGCACGCCGGTGCCGCCGAAGCCCGATGTGCCGCCGACCCGCACGCCGGTGCCGCCGACCAGCACGCCGGTGCCGCCGAAGCCCGATGTGCCGCCGACCCGCACGCCGGTGCCGCCGAAGCCACGGCCCCGGCGCTCGCCCACGCCGACCGTGACGCCCGCGCCGTCACCCTCACCCACGGCGACGGCGACGGCTGGCCCGGCCACGGATCTGCTGATTGAGAAGCTGGCCGACCCGCAGGAGGTTGCGCCGGGCGGGACGGTCGTGTTCACGCTGCGCGTCTCGACGACGCAGGGTGCAACCACGATGGCCGATGTGGTGGTCAGGGACTACGTGCCGGAGCCGCTGGAGGTGATTGACCTGGCCTCCGACCGGGGCGACATTGTGGTCACAGGCCGCGAGGTGACGGCCTATCCCGCGCGCCTCGCCCCCGGCGAGGTGGTGACGATCCGCGTCACGGCGCGCGTGCCCGAGAACGCCGTGCCCGGCACGGTGCGCAATACCGCGACCGTCACCACCTCGACGCCGGGCGACCCGCCGGGGAATAACACGAGCAGCGTGGCGGTGCGGATCACAGCGCTATCTGCGCCACAGTCCCTTCCTGACACCGCTGACCCGGATGCCGTGTCGCCGCTGCTGGCGATGCTGCCCTGGGCGCTCGTCGGCCTGCTGCTGATCGCCCTGGGCGGGGGGGTGCTGTGGTATCGCCGGACGCTGCCGCTGGCCCGCGTCCCGGCGCGTGGCATCCCCCCCGATGCGCCAGCGGGGGCGACCGATTCCGCGCTGTCACCCGCGCCGCCGGTCGCGTCGGGGCCGCTGGTGGGCGGCCTGACGCCGCTGCTCGGCCCTGCGCTGCCGCCCGCCCGCCCGCCCGAGGCGCTGCCGCCGCGCCCCGGCACCTACGGGAGCGACGACCATGCGGGCTAAGACGCTGCTGCTGCTGCTGGCGCTCCCTGGCGTGCTCCTCCTCGCCGGCTGCGGGGGCGTCCCCCTGACGGAGGGGGAGGCCCGCGCGACGGCGGAGGTGTGCGCCTGCTGGCCCTACGGGGCGCGGCAGCCGCTTCCGGCCACGCCGCGCCCGCCGTCGGCCACGCCGCGCCTCCAGGTGCCCGCTGGCACGCCGACGGCCACGCCCGCGCCGCCCGCCGCCAGCGCAACGCCCTGGGTGGTCTACGCGACCTGTACCCCGGCCCCGCTGACCCCAACGGTCACGCCCATGCCGACCGCCACGCCCCGGCCCTGGGTGGCCCCCACGCCGCAGCCGCCCGCCGCGATCTCAGCGGCGCAGGAGCTTCAGGACGCGAACGGCGTGGTGGGCGAGCGCGGCATCTCCTGGGCCTACAACCCACGGGCGGACGGCCCGGTCATCGCATGGGTCGCCTTCGGGTGGCGGGCCGATGCGGGCACCGATGGGCAGGTGTGGGTGACGAGCCGTGGCGCATACGGCGCGTGGCGTCAGCCGCAGAGTGTCAACGTCGCGCCGGTTGTCAAGAACTGGGGTGGCGTGGCGGTCGCCGCCGCCCCCACCGGCGCGCTGCGCCTGATCTACGCGACGGGCGACCCGAAAACCGTCTCGACGGTGTACGAGGTGCGCAGCGACGATGATGGACAGACCTGGAGCCTGCCCGAGGAGATCGCACGGGGCGGCGCGCAGGCGCTCCGCGCAGATAGCGCCGGGGGGTGGCACGCGCTCATCATCGGCCCCGCCCCCTTCGACAGCCAGCTCAGCTACGGCTACGCCCCCGCCAACGGGTCGTGGCAATGGACGCCTATCCCTGGCGAGGCGCGCGCGTACCGCGCCGACATGGCGCTGCTCGACATGGGTGGCCAGATCACCCGCGAGATCGTGTCGGTTCGCACCGGAACAGAGGATCTTCCGCGTGCCTATGCCCATCTGTACCACAGCGATGATGGCCAGCACTGGGCGCAGGCCACGCAGGCACCGCTGTCGCCACTGGCGCTCCACTACCCCACCATCCGCCCCCAGATCATCGCCATCCCACGCGGCGATGGCCTCGTCGCGGCGGCATGGTCTACCTACGGGAGGGGTATGGTGGTGGCGAGCATCTCGACCGATGGGGGGCGGAGCTTTGGGCCGGAGGAGGTGATCGCGCAGCACAGCCCGGACGGCACGATCTCCGAGGAGTTCAACTACGGGATCGAGCCAACGCTGGCCTACGACCCGGAGTCGGATGCGCTCGTGGCAAGCTGGAACGAGATCGCCACCGGCGCAGGCATCACCTATCCCTGGCCGGCGCGGAGCTTCCTCGCGTGGCGACCGCTCGACCGACCGCTCGGCCAGCCCTGGCTCGATGCCGTCACCCCGGACACCATCGCCCAGCCGCGCACGGCGCTTGACCTGCAGCGGCGCACCTTTCTCTTCGCGACGCCCGACGGCGCACACGCCGGGCTGATCATCATCGACGAGCGCAACTATCAGTGGCGGGTCAGTACGCGCGACGTGCATCTGCCCGCCCTCACGACGCATGGAGAGTCATGACATGACACCATTCCGCCCCCTCATCGTGCTCGTCTTCGTGGCGCTCGTGAGCGGCTGTGCCGGCGCGGCCACCCCCGCCCCTGCGGCGGCCACCCCGGACGCCGTGGCGATCTCATTTGTGACGGCCCTGGGCGCATGGGATGAGCCGACGCTGCGCCGCATCGCGATCACGGACGCGAACCTGCCCATACGACTCGAAACCAGCCGCAGCGAGTGGCGCGGCTGGACGAACGGCGTCCTGGGGCCGCAGCAGCGCGTGGAGGTCACAGAGTCTACGGTGCGCGAGGATCTCGCCACCCTGGTGGTGCGCTCGATCCACGCCAGCGGCGAGTCTGGGGTGCGGCTCTCCCTGCGCCGCGTCGCTGGGGACTGGAGGGTGGAGGCATGGCACAGCTATCGCCCGTAGCCCGCATCGGCGTCGTCGTCGGCCTGCTCGGGGCGCTCCTGGTGCTCACGGGCTGCGGCTGGATGCTCACGGCCATGCAGCTTGCCAGCCAGCCGCCCCGCATGACGTGCCCCACGCAGACGCCGCTCGCCACGATCCAGGTGCGCGACGGCAGCCACACGGACATCGTGAACGGCACGCCGGTATCCGTCCCCGACTATCGGGACACGGCCCCCTATGAGCGCGAGTATGGGCTGCCGCTGATGACCCCGACCACCTATGTCAACGAGCGGAGCACCTTCACGCTCGGCACCATTGTGAACCTGGGCGCAGGCGTTGATGCGCTGCTCACCGTCGCGCCGCAGAGCGCGACACGGCAGCAGGGGGAGGTGACAGAGCGCCTGTATCGCATCAGCGTGGCGTGGAGCAACCCTGGGCCACCGCTGGCGTTTGACCCCTATCGCCAACTGGTGATCACCCAGGTGCAGGACGGCAGCGGGCGGCTCCATGGGGGGGCGTGGCAGTGGTCGCCGGATGTGGCGGCGGTGAGCGACCTGCCGCAGCCGACGGCGGTGCTGGAAACCGCGACGACGATAGCCACAGGCCGCTCGACGATGCAGGCAGATATCTTCGCGCCGGACGGCACGGTCTTTACGGCGGAGCTATGGCTGGATGCGGCGATGGGCTCCGGCAGTGACGGCGTAAAAAACGATATGCGCGTGCAGTTTGTGAACGGCCCCCGCGATCCCCTCTGCGCTACCGCCGGAATGTTCAGCCCTGCCGCTGACCCGGAGCGGCACGATGCCCAGGCCGTCGCGGCGGGCGGCAGCCCGGATCGCATCGCCCAGGCCGCGCTCGCCGAGGTGGGACGGCAGTATTGCTGGGGCGGGAAGGGCTTCACGCCCTGCAACGGCTGTGGCGGGGGGGCGTGCGTCACCCCGGCATGCGCGAGCTACCCCTGCTTCGATTGCAGCGGCCTGACGTGGTACGCGTACCAGACGAACGGGATTCGCATCGGGCATGGCACCAGCAACCAGCAGCTCTATCAGCGCGTGGACGCGGCGAGCATCCAGCCGGGCGACCTGATGCTCTTTACCGGCGGCCCGGTCGGATCGACGGGGTACACGGGCATCCGGCATGTGGGCATGTATGTCGGCGATGTGAATGGCGATGGCACCGGCGACATGGTGCATGCGGCGAACTACCCCGATGGCGTCGTACTGACCAACAATGTCTTTGGCAATCGGTACTACAAGCAGCGGCTGGCGGTCATCACCCGCCCGCCGCGCTAGGGGTGCGTGCTATGGCGTCGCTTCTGCACTACATCTTCATCCTCGCGCTCGTGCTTGGGGCATGGCTCCCTGCCCTCCCGGCGTCCACGCCGGTGACGGTCATCGTCCACACGCTCGATGGCCAGCCCGAGTCCGGCCTGACGGTGGACATCGTGGACGCGGCGGGGCAGGTCACGACGCTGACGACCGACGCGGCGGGGCAGGTCACGACGATCATACAGGGGCCAACCGTCTGGCTCCGGCAGGTGGTGGCGGACGGGGTCGCGCTTCAGCTCGATAGCAATACGCCCGATGGCGGGCTGCGGCTCCCGCTCGACGGCACCCCGCTGGTGCTGGGCTTCACCCGCGACGCCACGCTGCTGTTCCGGGCACCGCAGGCGCTGGACAATCCCGCCTTTCCGCACGGGGTGCCCGGATCGCCCGCAGGGGCGGCGGCACCCGCCGCATCCGAGGCGTCCCCGGTGCCCACTGTGACCGCAGATACCGGGGACGCGACGGCGGGCGACCGCCCCGATCCGCTGCCCCTGCCGCGCCCAGCGGGGCAGCCCGAGTCGGATGTCGGCGCGTTCTGGCCCATCGTCGCGGGCATGATCCTGCTCGGCGTCGCGCTGGGCCGCTGGGCCTGGACACGGGTGCGCCGCACCGGGCAGCCCCGCCGCGACCCTCGGCGGCGGGGAGGGCGCTGAGATGAAGAAGCGACAGATCGTTCTTGGGCTGGGCCTGGCCCTGGCCCTGACGGTGGCGCTCTGGCCGCGCACCAGCTACGCGGCCTGTGATGTCAATATTGGCTGCTATGTCGATGAGGGGATCGTGACCGTGCTGCGCTTTCTGGCGCAGATCGGGTGGTTCCTGAACGCCAATCTGCTGCTCGTCTCGCGCTGGATCGAGGAGCAGCGGAACTGGCTGATTAACGACGTGATGCGCGCCGTGTTCACCGGGCTGCTCCAGGGCGTCAGCGTGGCCTGGGTCGAGGCGGTGGTGATCGCGATCATCATCTTCATCATCGGCTTCTCGCTCCAGGCCATCGTCAAGCTGGAGTGGGTAGACCTGAAACGTGGCATCCGCAATGGGGTGATTGCGCTGATCGTGTTCACCTATGGCGGCGATCTCATGGGAGCCTCCGAGCAGGGCCGCCTGCTCCTGAGCCAGGCGGCAGCCGCGATGGTGAAGGACGCGCTGACGACCGCAGGCGCGGCGGAGATGCTCACCAGCGGCACGTCGCGCCCCGGCGATCAGATGCCCCCCACGGCGACGATCTACCCCGGTGCGATGTGTGGCGGCGCGGTGCCTGCCCGCGCTGCGTCCGGAATCATGATCAACGACATCGCAGCGAACTACCTCTTTGCGACCGCCGAGGACATTCACTGCCCCTCATTGTCCGGGGCACCGGCAAACGCCCCAGCGCTGCCGCGCGTGTTCTGGGAGGGTGGAGCCTATAACGGCGTGGGGTTCGTCGGGTACTACAGCCACGCCGCTGGCGAGGCTGCCGACGATGCAGATCGCAAGCGGGTGGTGGGCCTGGCGATGGACGGGGCGGTGCGCCAGCTCTTTGGAGCCTTCCTCTGTCTCGCGGCGGTGGTGGAGCAGATCATTCAGATCCTCTTTGCCTTCGGGATGGTGAGCCTCTGGTTCTCGCTCTCCCTTAGCCTGCCGCTCGCGCTCTTCGTCCCCGGCGAGGGGATGCTGGCGAGCATCGTGCGCTCGGGCGTCGATCTCATCAAGCAGAGCATCATGACGACCATCGGCGTCGCCCTGGTGAGCTTTGTGATCAGCACCGCCGCCAGCTCGTCGGGGGTGAACGCGGGCCTAGTGGCCTTCATCGGCCTGATCGCGCTCGCCGTGCTCATGATGCTGCTGGTACACACCGGGAAGGTCATCTTTGCGACCGTCGCGGGCATGAGCACCACCGTCGCGGGCGCGGCCCCCGCCGCCGTGCTGGGCGCGGTTGGCGGCGCGGGGCTGCTCGCGGGCATGGCCCTGCGGGGCAACGCTGCGGGCAATGACGCCGCCGGCTCCGCCCGTGCGGATGCCGAGGCCGCAGCACGCGAGAGCGGGGCCAGCAAGCAGGAGGTGCGGCAGGCGGGCGACCGGGCCGCAAAGGCGGCCTACGCCGCCGCGCTGAAATCATCGGCGACGCAAACGATGGCCGACGTGGGCCGCGTCACCACGGATGCGGCTGGCTTCGTCGGCGACCCGCTGCGCCAGAGCATGCGCTGGCAGGATCGGGCCGAGGTCGAGCGGCGGCAGCAGGAGACGATTGCGGCGATGGACTCGCGGGACGCGCCGCGCGCCGATGCCCCTGCGGCCAGCGCGCCGCTCCCGCAGCCCCAGAGCCAGGGAGCAGACGACCAGGGCAGCAGCGCGGCCCAGCGCCTGCGTGGCCTTGCGCCCGCGTCGGCAGCGAACCCGTACACGTCGCCGACGACCGCATTGGGCGGCGCGGCAGCCACGGATGTCAAGGCGGCAGAAGCAGGCCCGACGCCAGACGAGCGCCAGGCCGACGCCGAGGTGGCGGAGCTTGGCAGCGCCCTCCAGCGCGCCCAGGGGGAGCTGGAGCGGGCGCAGCAGCAGCTTGCGGCCGCGCAGGGCCGCGCCTCCGCGCAGCAGCCCTCCGCGCTCAACGAGCGCGAGATCCGCCGCCTGGCGAAAGAGGCCGACGGGGTGGTCGCCGAGGTGGCCCGCCTGCGGCAGCAGCTCGGCGAGGCCGAGCGCGTGCAGCGCCAGGTGCGCGGCGCGGGCGAGGCCCAGCGCGCGCAGGCGGACTCGCAGCGGACGTGGGGCATGGTGCAGGCGACGGAGGGCCGACGCGACCCTGCGACCGGCGAGACGCCCCGGCTCGCCATCCAGACCGGCGTGGGGCTGGCCCAGCAGCAGCTTGACCGGGAGCAGCGGCGGCTCAATGCGCGGCCCGCCGACGATCCGGGCGTGCCCGATGATCGGGCCTGGCTCCGGCAGCAGCAGGCGGCGGTCGGCAGCCTGCGCCAGTGGCATGAGACGCTGGCCCGCCCGGATGCGTCAGCGGAGGATCACGTTGCGGGGGAGGCCGCGATCCGCACCATCCGCGACGAGGCGGGGCGCGAGCAGCAGCAGGCGCGGCAGGCGGGCAATGCGCAGCGGGCGCAGATCGCCGGTGGCGTGGCCGCGCTCGCGGGGGCCATGCTGCCCCCTGCGCCCGCTGGCGCGGCCCCGGCGGCGGCCCCGGCTGCTGCTGCTGCCCCTGCCGCCTCAACCGGCGCTCCTGCGCCCGCTGGCGCGGCCCCGGCGGCGGCCCCGGTTGCCGCCGCACCAACCGCTCCTGCGCCCGCTGGCGCGGCCCCGGCGGCGGCCCCGGCCAGCGGGCAGGGAGGGGCGGGAACGTCAGCGAAGGGCATCACCGCGCCAGACCACCCCCCAGTGCTTTCCCCCGCGTCACCGGGGGGTGGCAGCGCACCTGTCGTCGCAGCGCCCGGAGCGGAGGGAGGAACGACAGGCACGCCTGCGTCCTCCCCGCCCGCAGCACCAGGCATGGGTGTCTCGGCATCGCCAGGCGCTTCGGTGTCACAGCGCCTTCATTCCCCGGCCCCGGCAGTGGCAAGCGACGCTCCGGCGGCTTCTTCCGCCCCGGTCGCTGCCCCGGTCGCCAGCCCGGCCCCGGTGGGTGCAGGCGTGGCTCCAGGGGTCGCCCCGGCGGCTTCGAGCGAAGCCCCAGCGACTTCTTCCGCCCCGGTTGCAGCCCCGGTCGCTGCCCCGGTCGCCAGCCCGGCCCCGGCGGGTGCAGGCGTGGCCCCGGTCGCTGCCCCAGTGGCTCCTGCCCCGGTCGCTGTCCCGGTGGCTCCTGCCCCGGTCGCTGTCCCGGTGGCTCCTGCCCCGGTGGCTCCTGCCCCGGTGGCTCCTGCCCCGGCAGCCAGCCCGACTCCGGTTGTAGCTCCAGGGGTCGCCCCGGTGGCTCCTGCCCCGGTCGCAGCCCCGGTGGCCAGCCCGGCTCCGGTGGTCAGCCCGGCCCCGGTCGCTGCCCCGGCCCTGACGGGTACCGATGGAGAAGCGGCCCGCCCGCGACGCCGACGTATTGGTGGTGCCGACCCTACGCGGGGGAAGCGATAACATGTTCCGTACCACACGCATCATCATGGCCCTTGTCGCAGGTATCGCGCTTGCCCCGCTGGTGCTGCCGCTCATCGCGCCGTCGGGACGATCTGCGTCAGCACAGTCGCTCCCCTGGACGCCGACGCCGACCGCCCCGGCGACGGCGACGGCAACCTCCACCGCCACGCCGACCGCCCCGGCGACGGCAACGGCAACCCTTACCGCGACGCCGACCGCCGAGCCAGGGACGCAGCCCGATCGCTGCGAGCCGAACGACACGCTGACCCAGCCCTGCGCGCTGCCGACCGAGATCGACAACCCCGACCTGACGTTCGTGGATGACGACGTAGATGTCTTCAGCTTCCTGCTGAAAGGCGGGCGCACCTACACGCTCCGCGCCAGCAGCACCACCGGGATCGACCCGCGTATCACGCTCTACCGCGCGGGAGACACCAGCACGGCGCTTGCTGAGAATGACGATCTGCAGGCCGGCAGCCCCGATGCGGAGGTGCAGGTGACGACCGCAAGCGATGGCTGGTACCTCCTGGTCGTCGCGAACAGCGCGCCGGGCGACATGCGCCGCCGCACCTACACGGTGAGCGCCCGCTCGTCGGCGACGACGCAGCCAACCGCGAACGCAACGAGCGCCGTCGCTGCCACCCAGGATGCCCAGATGCCCGTCACAGCCACCCAGGGCGATGTGTTTGAGAACAACTACAGCCCCGAGACGGCGGGCACGCTCGCCTGGGGTGTGCCCTATGACCTGAGCCTCGTCTGTCCCGTTGCCGGGCAGTGCCCCGGCGGCGACCATGATTTTTTCTGGCTGCCGGTCAAGGCGGGCCTTCCGATCATCGCTGTCACCTATGACCTGGGGCCAGGGGCCGACCCGGCGATGACCCTGTATCGGCCCGAGGCTGGATTCACCGACCCATCCACGGGCCTGGCCGGCTGGCGGGCCTGGGCAGGCAACGATGACGTGGTGCCCGGCTTCACGCTGCGGTCGCAGCTGCTCGTCACCCCGGACTGGAGCGGCTACGCGCTGCTGGTGATCGCCTCCTCTGAGCGCGCCGACCCGCCCCCGCTGCCGCCCGCCGTCGGCGCGCCGGGCCGCTACCGCCTGATGGCGGGGCCGACCGGCCTGGCCCCCGTGCAGGAGGTGCTGCGCGCCCAGAGCGACATCCCCGCCGCGCCCACTCCCGAGGTGCCGACCACGCCGCCGACCGGCCAGCCGGCGGACGCGCCGCTCGCGCCCACGCCGGCCAGCGACGCCCGCGAGGTGATCAAGGAGGAGAGCGTCGGCGGCCGCGCGGTGGTCGTGCGGGACGCGACCGTGCTGTACGCGGCGGCCCCGCCCACCGAGGCCGACATGCTGGCCACCTACCCGGAGGGCGCGCAGGTGCGCCTGCTGGGGCAGACCTACGCCGGCTGGGTGAAAGTCCAGCCCGCCGATAGTGTCACCCCCGGCTGGATGTTCGGCCCGAACCTGCGCCCGCTCAGCGAGTCGCCCCCCGGCGGCGCGGCCACGCCCGCGCCGGAGGGCACCCCGCTGCCGGGCAGCAGCGCCACCGCACTCCCTGGGGTGGGCACGCCCACGCCGACCGGCGGCGCGGCGTCCCCGGTGGTCGTGCAGCCGCCGCTCCCCACGCCCCTTGCGGCCCAGGTGCCGCCCGAGGCGCGCGCCGTCACCATTGAGGTCTGCGCCGTCGCAAAGCCAAGCGAGAGCGCCTGCACGCGGCCCCTGGAGGGCGTGCGGGTCGAGCTGGTGCGCGTCTCTGACGGCAGCGTGCGGTTTGTCGGCCTGACCGACCGGACGGGCCGGGTGGCACCGAGCATTCAGACCGCGCCCGGCACCGCCGTCGATGTCCAGATCGGCGCGCTCGGCATTCGCACGCCGCTCCCGGCCAACGGGGCGCTGCTGCCCGTGCGTGTGGTGGAGGCCGCCCCATGAGCCAGCAGCAGCAGCAGGATCGCAGCGTGATCGAGGCGCAGGCCACGCTGCGCAAGGCGCTTGAACGCCAGTGGCGGGCATGGAGCGCCCTGATCACCGAGCTGGAGGGGGAGGTACGGACGACTGACCGGGCGCGCGACCCGGAGGCGGCGCTGTTCGACGCCCCGGCGCCCGTCCGGGCCAACCTGCCGCTGGCCACGCGCAAGCAGCTCCTGGCGGTCTTTGATGCCCGGCTTCAGACCGCGCAGGCCGAGGCGGAGGCCGCGGCCCGCCAGCAGCGCCAGCCGCCGCCCGACGCCGAGGCCGTGCGGCACCAGCTCATCGCGCATATCGCACAGGAGCTGCGCGGGGAGGCGCAGGAGAAGGGGCTGGCGCTGATCTTCTGGAGCGGCAAGCTGGTGCCGTTCGACCACCGCTCGCTCCAGCGCGCCACATCGGCCACCGACTACCTGGCGGCGGGCCTGGGGCCGCGCACGGCCAGCCCCGTGCAGACGGCGCTGCTGGTCGGCGGCGGCGTCCTGGCCATCCTCGCCCTGCTGTTCGTCTTCGCGACGGTGCTGCTTGGCCCGTCCGCGCCCGCGCAGACCGCCACGGTGGCCGAGGCGCGGGTGGGCGATCAGCGCGTCACCCGCTGGGATGTGCGTGCCGCCGGCGGTGTCCCTGGGGTCGCGCTGCGCGTAGACCCCGCGCGGGTGAGCTACCCGCTCGTGATCTGCGCCCCGGAGGCGCAGGCCGGATCGCTCGTCGGCCAGACGGTGAGCATCACCGGCACCGCCAACGTGCGGCGCTACGCCCTCGCCGCCGGCGGCGCGGATCTGCGCGTGGTGGCCTGCGAGAACCCCCAGCGCGAGCTCTCCCGTGGGGCGCTCGCCGAGGCCGTGACCGCGCTCCCCGCGCCCGAGGATCGCATCCGTGACGTGTGGGTGCGCGGCCCCGCCGACGACCCGCAGCGCATCCCCGCCGACCGCATGGAGGTGACGCTGCTGCTCGACCCGGCCATTGGCGAGGCCAGCCTGGTGCTGGCCGATGGCACCGCGCTCTCGCCCAGCGAGCGGAGGCCCGCGCAGGCTGGCCTGGAGCTTGTCTTCCTGGCCCCCCTGTCGCCGGTGACACAGACGGCGGGCCTGCACGAGCAGACACCAGTCAGCCTACCGCAGATCAGCGCGGTGCAGGTGCCGGCGCCCGAGGAGCGCCTGAGCTATCTCGCCCGCGTCCTCGCTGTCGCCGACCCGCGCCTGACGCGCCAGGGCACGAGCCTTCAGCTCACCCTCACGGTGCGGGCCACGGCAGATCGTGGGGCGGCGCTTGGCCTGTTCCCCGGCGACATCCGGGCCAGCGCGGGCGCCAGGGAGGTCACGGCGACCTGGGAGCCGCAGGCCATCCCCGGCGACGGCTCGCCCCAGCAGCTCGTGATCACGCTGCCGGCGTCGGGCGAGGCCATCACCGTGTCGGTCGGCACCTGGCAGGCGACGATAACGCCCTGACGACAATCACACCGGAAGGGGGGTGGTGGTAGCGAGGAAAGTTCCCGCGAGGCTCCTGAACAGCTCAATCGCAACTGACCGTTACGTGCGTTTACCGCAGCGTCGCCATACTACATCGGAGGATTTTGCATGAACACCCTGACACCCACCCTGTTCCGCACGCGCGCCAGCCGCGCCGCCCGCCTGCTCCTGCCCGTCCTCCTCCTGGGCCTGCTCGTGGCCCTGAGCGGCTGCGCGAGCGCCACCACGCAGATGCAGCAGGTCGGCACCGACACGATGAACGCCGTGAAGACCTTCTCGATGTTCGCCGCCATCGCCATCGCGATCTACTGGATCACGTTCATCGTGCTCTTCGGCCTGCGCAACGTGTGGCCCGAGGGCTACAACGCCATCTCGCAGACCTGGAAGCCCGCCGTCTTCATCAGCATCGGCGCGGTCATCGGCCTCCCGGCCATCCTCACCTGGGCCAGCGGCATCGTGTCGGGCGGCGGATTCAACTGATACCTTCCCGGCAGGCGTGCGGCGGCATCCTGGTCGCACGCCCGCCGGGGAACAAGCGAAGGTGTCCTATGTACGTGCAACGTGAACCCCTTGGCGGCGTGGGCGAGAACCGGATCTGGTCGATCCTGACCATTGAGAACGCCGCAGGTGCCGCCGCTGGCGGCGGGGCCATGTACGGCCTCGCGCAGACCCTGCGGCTCTCCGCCGACGGCTTTGGGGCTGGTTTCTGGCTCCAGCTCATGCTCATCGCGCTTGGCGCGATTATCGGCGCGGCGGTGACGATCCGCGTGCGCGGACTCTCGCTGGTAGACCGGATCATCCTGTTCGTCAGCTTCCAGATCCGCAAGGCCAGCGGCCAGCACCGCGTGGTGCCCCCGCTGGAGTCGTCCATCTGGGCGCTCGGCGACGCGAGCGACGATCTGCTGCCGCTGATCGACGACGACATGCTGGCGGCGCTCAACGAGGGCTTATCACATGGCTGACCGTGAGCCGATAACGCTGCGGGTGCAGGGCTTCCCCCAGGAGATGGTCGGCAACCCGGCCACCATCGAGGAGGGCTGGCTGCCGTTCTTCGTGAGCGCCGACTACCCGCTCCGCATGATCGCCGCGACCACGCGGTTCGACCTGCGCCGCCCGCTCGACCTGGCCCGCGATCAGCTCCGCATCGTGGACATCCAGCGGCGCACCGTGGAGCGGCTGCGCGGCATCGTCAGCCAGGGGAACGGCCATGTGCCCGCCGATGCGCTGGCCGCCTACCTCGACACGCTGGGCGACGCCGCGCAGGGCTGGATCGACGCCGCCCTGGCCGACGGCGACGTGCATGCGCGGGCGACCTGGGAGCAGGCGCTGACGGTGCTCGACCGGGCGGGCTGGCGACGGCGCTGGCTGCTGGCCTACGAGCGCTACTTCGAGCGCATGAACACCCACCTGGCGCTGCGCGGCCTGCGGCATACCCTGATCGCCTGGCACGACGAGGGCATGCGCCCCGGCGACTTCGCGCAGCAGGTGGGCCGGGCCTTCACCACCTCCGCCACGGTGGACATGCTGCCGAACCTGCTCCCGGTCAGCTACGTGGAGCGCTACGCCTGGCGCGAGGGCGGCTGCTACCTGGAGCCGGAGGAGCCGGATCACCCGCTCTGCGCCATGCTCACCCTCGCCAGCCCGCTGCGCGGCCAGTGGGATACGACCGTGCTCCACCGGCTGCTCAACGTCGGCTGCGACGTGGCGGTCTGCATCGACGTGCAGCCGGTGAGCCGTACCACGATGGAGTACCAGGCCGACCAGACCATCACGAACCGCACCTGGCAGTTCCGGCGCGGCACCGGCCCGCGCGACGCCCGCGCCGAGCGCGAGTATGCCGCCGCCCACCGGGCGCAGGAGGATCTCAGCACCGAGGCCGCCCACGACCTCCGCCTGGTGGTGGCCGTGTTTGGCGACGACCTCGACACCTTGAACCAGAACGTGCGCCTGATCACCAGCGCCGCCGGCACCCGCGTGCCGCTGATGCGCATCCCTGGCCAGCAGGCCGAGCTCGCCCGCTACTTCACGACCGATCCGACCAAGCGGATCGAGGCGCGCACGCGGGTGCATCGGATGCTCTCGCACGGCGTCGCGGTGACGACCATGTTCGGCCTCCGCAAGCCCGACCGCACCGACGGCATCCTGTGGCTGTTCCAGGGCGACACGCCGATCTTCTTCAACCCCATCAAGGACAAGCGGGCGGGCCACGCCGTGGTGCTCGGCAAGACCGGCTCGGGCAAGACCTTCGCCCTGAACGCCTGGATGATGCGCTGGCTGGCCCAGGGGCACCAGGTGGTGCTCTATGAGCCGCAGGGCCACTCGGAGCGCTTCATCCGGGCCTGCGGCGCGGGCGGGGCGCGGTTCGTGCTCAACCTCGACCAGCAGCTCAACATTCTCGATGTCGTCGCCACCCGTGGCGAGCGCAACGAGCCGCCGAGCCTGGGCGTGCAGGTGGCGCACGTCGCCACCCAGCTCTCGGTGCTGCTGGGCGGCTCGACGATGACCGCCAGCGGCGCGGAGCAGTTCTACCCCCGCGTGTGGGAGAGCATCGAGCGCGGCATCCTCGAAATTGCGCTCCAGCAGCTCTACGCGCCCTGGCCTGACCTCGACGCCCTGAGCGTCGAGCGCACGCCCATCCTCGCCGACCTCTGCGCGGCGCTGCGCGAGGTTGGCCGACAGCTCCGCGAGCGCGAGCGGGAAGAGCTGGCTGGTGTCAACGGTGACATCGGCGGAGATCGCCGCCGCAAGCATCGCTCCGATAGCGCCTTTGATCTGGCCGGCGAGATCGAGCTGCGGCTGATCATGGGGCCATACGGCAAGAACTTCAACGCGCGCACCAGCGTGGACTGGGACTTCTCGCACGACGCGACGGCCTACGACTTCAGCCAGATTCCCGAGGGCGCGGTGCGGATCTTCTACTACGCGCAGGCGTTCGGGGCGCTGAACCGGGCGGTGCGGGCGCCGAGCCGCGACCGCGCCCGGCCGCTCTGGGCGGTGATCGACGAGTTCAAGTACATGGCCAGCGTCCCGAGCCTCGCCACCTTCGCCGCGAGCGCGGTGAAGACCTGGCGCACCTTCGGGGCGGCGCTCTGGACGGCGGATCAGGACGCCCACACCTACCTGGGCACCGAGGGGAGCGTCCCCGACCCGGCGATGCTGAGCGTGTGGCTGAACTCAACGATGAAGATGATCCTGCGCCAGGATCAGGCCGACGCGGCGCGCATCGCGGAGAAGATTCAGGGCATGCAGCCGGCCCACGCGGATCTGATCACCCGCCTGACCCGTGGGGACATCGTGCTGGTGTGGGAGAGCGACGACGACCTGATGACCTACAACGAGGTCTTTGTGGGCCGGGTCGGCGTGGATGACCAGGAGCTACGGGCCTTCCGTGGGAGCTAGGAGCGTCTGAGATGCTATATCGCGTTCGGGGGTCACTTCATCCTGATACGACGCACATCGCCACCGAGCTGCGCGGCCTGATCGCGCACACCGGGCCGATCCGGCTGGGCTACCTCCAGATGCACGGCGTCGCCGCGCAGACGATCCAGGTGCGCGACGATGCCGCCGCCTTCTTCGAGGAGACGCTGCTGCCGAAGATCGGGGCCGCCGGCTCCTTTGTCGAGCAGCGCGCGGCCCTGCGGCAGCCCAAGGAGCTGCGGCTGGCGGCCACGCTCTGCCCGACGACGGCCACCGCGCTGCCCGACCTGCGCCGCTGGGCCGGCGTCTGGGGCGAGGTGGTCTACGCGCCGGGCCGCACGACGGTGCGGGTGCGCTGTCTGCCGGAGGACGCCGAGCGGCTGCGCGAGCTGGAGGGCCAGGGCTGGCGGGTGCGGCGCGGCCCCCTGGCGCGCCTCCCCTGGCTGGCGAGGGCCGCCCCCTTCGCCCCGCAGTTCTGGCCCGCACCGGCGGCCCCGGCCCCGGCCCCGGCCCGAGCGACACCGGCGCTGGCCGCAGCCGCCGCAGCGCCATCCCCGTCAACGCTGACCGCAGCGGAGGTGCTGGCTGCGGCTGACGCCGCGAACCTGCTGCTCGGCGTGACGCCCACGGGCGAGGGCGTGCGGCTGGCCTGGCGCGCGATGATCGTCGCGGTGCAGGATGGCGGGGAGCGGCAGGAGTCGGTCGTTGGTGCGTCGCTGCTCCGGGCGCTCGCGCAGGGCATGGGGGCGCTGGTGATCGCGGAGCGGGCAAAGGTGACGCCGCGGCTGCTCGCCCCGCTGGCGGATCGGCTGCGCATCATCGACATGGCCGACCCCTGGGAGAGCGCCCGCATCCCGTGGCGCAGCCTGCCGCCCGAGGCGCTCACGCTGCTGCTCGGCGGCGCGCCCCCGTCGCCGCTCCCTGAGACGCTGGCCGACGCCCTGCGCGCGGCGGGCCGACCTGGCGCGGCGACGCCGGTGCTGGAGGCGCTGACCCGCGAGCCGGCCTATGATCTCGCCGGGACGCTGGAGGCCGGCGGCGGGGTGGTGCTGCTGCTGGAGCCGGGGGCGTCGGCCTCGCTCCTCGCCTCGCTGCTCATCCTTGGCCTGAGCCTCGCCCCGCTGACCCGCCCGCTGCTGATCTGCCGGCCTGCCGCGCTGCCCGTGCCGCCGAGTTTGGCGAGTCAGGCGGTGCAGTTCGTGTTTGGCGACGCCCCAACGGCGGCCCTCCAGCTTCAGGCGACGCCGGGCGCGTGGACGGCGATCGTTCCTGACGGGACGCAGATCGTCCTTCAGGAAGACCTCACGGCCTTGGTGGTGGAGCGGGCGGGGGCCGATCACGCGGCCCTGGTGGGCGGGCTGCAAGGGCTTGGGTGGGCTGCTGGCACGTCGCCGCGTGCTGGCGCGGCGGAAGGCGCTGACATAGACCTGAGCTGGCCGGACGGGCTAGAAGCGGTCGCCGAAGCGGACTTGACGCTTCCTGAAGCGTCAGCGCAGCCCGAGGGGACGCAAGCGCCGCTGGCAGCGACTGATGAGGGTTTGACGCTTCAGGGAGCGTCAGCGCTGCCCGACGATGCTGGTATCGCGGGCCTGGGCTGGCCGGAAGGGATAGAAGAGACTGACGAAGCGGGTTTGACGCTTCAGGAAGCGTCAGCGCTGCCCAACGATGCTGGTATCGCGGGCCTGGGCTGGCCGGAAGCGCCAGAGGAAGCGGAGGCCGATGCGGGTTTGACGCTTCAGGGAGCTTCTGAGCAGCCCGAGGGGCCAGAAGCGCCGCTGGTGGCGGCTGATGCGGGTTTGACGCTTCAGGGAGCGTCAGCGCAGCCCGAGGGGGCGGAAGCGCCGCTGGCAGCGGCTGATGAGGGTTTAACGCTTCAGGGAGCGTCAGACCTGCCCGACGAAACGAATGATGTCGCCCCCTTCGATATTGACGAATGGCCTGCACTATTGTTTGACGATGCGTTGCTAAGCGACACCTTTGATCATGCTCCGCATGCACGGCGACCGAAGCCTCATCGTCGCAATAGGCTGGTTCTTCATGCTTCGCGTGCTCACCGCAGTAGTGCCGAAGCGGGTTTGACGCTTCAGGGAGCGTCAGACCAGCCCGAGGGGGCGGAAGCGCCGCTGGTGGCGGCTGATGAGGGTTTGACGCTTCAGGGAGCGTCAGACCTGCCCGAGGGGGCGGAGGCCGAAGCGGGTTTGACGCTTCAGGGAGCGTCAGACCAGCCCGAGGGGGCGGAAGCGCCGCTGGTGGCGGCTGATGAGGGTTTGACGCTTCAGGGAGCGTCAGACCAGCCCGAGGGGGCGGAGGCCGAAGCGGGCCTGGGCTGGCCGGAAGCGCCCGAGGGGGCGGAGGCCGAAGCGGGTTTGACGCTTCAGGGAGCGTCAGACCAGCCCGAGGGGGCGGAAGCGCCGCTGGTGGCGGCTGCTGATGAGGGTTTGACGCCTCAGGGAGCGTCAGACCAGCCCGAGGGGGCGAGTGTCGCGGGCCTGGGCTGGCCGGAAGCGCCAGAGGGAGAGGTCGCCGAAGCGGGTCTGACGCTTCAGGGAGCGTCAGACCAGCCCGAGGGGGCGGAAGCGCCGCTGGTGGCGGCTGATGAGGGTTTGACGCTTCAGGGAGCGTCAGACCAGCTCGACGAGGATGTGACGGATCTTGTTGCTGCGTGGCATCGTGGCGAGGGCATGCGCGACCTGGCCCGCGAACTGCGCCGCCGTCGCCCGGCCCTATCGCTCCTCGACGCGATGCGTACCCTGAAGGCTGCCATCAATGCGCCTTCCCCTCCGCCTGCATCACCACCGCCCCCGGCGGCGCATGGCGGCTTGGAGGCAGTGCTACGTGGCCTGGCCGCAGAGACGCCGACGCTCCCAGAGGAGCGAGACACGCTGCAATCGTGGCGCAGCGGGGGGCAGCGGCGGGATGTCGTGCGCGAGGTGGCCGCTACCTACGGGATGCGCGAGGCGGAGGCGCGCGCGATCTACGACCGGCTCGTGTTGCCTCGGGTCATCAGCGACATGAACGGCAGCGCCGCCGAGGTGCTCCGTATCCTCCGCGAGCCACATGGGGGTGATCGGGCAACGATCCCGCCGCCAGTTATGGACTGCATCTCGCGCCTGCTCGGCACGCCGAAGACGAATGCCGGCATTGCGCGCTCGCTGCTTCCGTCCCTCCGCGAGACGCTGGCCGACCTCGACACCACGGGGAGGCCATAATGCCAACCGCGAGCCGGGCCGCAGCTGCGCCCAAGCCCACATCGCAGGCGTCCCGCTATGGGCGGCAGCAGGCCGCCGCCGCGCAGGCCCGCGTGGCCGCCGTGGCCGGCATCGTGGCGGCGTATGTCGTGCCGCTGCTGCCCTCGCCCATCGGCCCCTTCCCGAACCCGCTGGCCGCCGTCCCCGGCTTCGCCCCCGAGCTCGGCCCCTGGGACTGGCGCGGCTATCTGTGGGGCACCCTCGCCCCGTCGCTGCTTCAGCCCATCATCCCCGCCGGGCTGCTCGGCTTCCCGCACCCCGCCCTCACGCCGTTCCTGGCCATCCAGCTCGGCGGGGCCATCTTCGGCCTGCTCGTCATCCTGGGCCTCATCCAGCACCTGATCAGCCTCTACGCGCAGCGCACCACGCCCCTGGCGGCCACGCACACCTACGTGCGGCTGCGCATCCCTGGGAGCGCCCGCCTGACCCCGCTGGAGGGCGTCACGCTCTTTCGCACGCTCCACGGGATGCTGCCGCCGGCCAACCTGGCGCAGGGCTCCCCCGTCCCGCTCACGCTGCGCTGGACGGCGCGGCCTGAGATGCCGGTCACGCAGGGCGTGACTATCTGCGGCCAGCCCACCTTGCTGACCAGCATCAGCAAGACCCTCGAAGGGCTGACCCGAGGGGCGGCGGCGGAGGTCGCTGACGACCCCTTCGTCGCGGAGCTGAGGGAGGGCCGGTGGCTGTGCTGGGCCGATGTGCGCCAGGTGGCCCCGCGCTTTCTGCCGATCGCGGTGGCGGGGCGAAGCGACGACCCGCTGCTCGACGCGCTGCTCCCGGCGATGTCGCCCCAGGCCGGGGTGGACATGGCCGATGTCCAGATCATGCTCTCGCCGCTCAGCGACCGCACCTGGCGGCTGCCGGTGCTGGCGCAGCAGGAGGCGTTAAAGCTCGATATTGCGACGCCGGAGCGGCAGGCGCTCGACGCGAAGGCCGCCGGGCCGGCGTTTCGCGTGGGGGTGCGCCTGCGGGTGATCGCGGAGAGCCGCGACGCGGGGGTCGCAATGGTGCAGACCATCGCGGCCACGCTGAGCAGCAGCGCCCAGCCGGTCGCCGGCAGCGTGCAGCGGCTCTCCGCCGGCGGGGCGCAGGCGCTTCCGGCAACCCTTCCGCCGGCCCCCGCGCTCCCCCCGCTGGCCCTTCGGGTCGTGTTCGGGGCTGGCGCGGTGCTTGCCCTCGCCGTGGCCGTCGGCTGCTGGCTCTGGGCCGCCGCTGGCCCGCTGACGTGGGCGCTGCCCATTCTGGCGCTGCCCATCCCGGCGCTGGCCGTCGGCTGCTGGCACCGACGCCAGATCAAGGCCGACATGCGCCTCGTGCATGCGAGCGTGGTCGGCGCGATCTTGCCCCCGGCCAACCCGAAGCTCGTGCCGCTGATCGGCCCCTGGCTCGGCCGCAGCGAGTAGCCAATCGCTCATGTCACAGGAGACACCAATGGTCATGCATTTAAGCGCCGCCGAACTCTCAACCCTCTGGCACCTGCCAACCGAGGGCCAGGGGGATCGCGTGGAGCGCGTCGCCGCCCGCTGGATGCCCGCGCCCGCAAACGCCTTTATCGACGCGGCCGACCCGCGCCAGATTGCGATGGGCATGGCCCGCCGGAGCGATGGGAGCTGGGCGCCGGTGGGCTTCTCCTACGACCGGCTGCGCTTCATCCAGTGGATCACCGCGCCGATGGGCCGCGGCAAGTCCGAACTGCTCAGGAACATCCTCCAGGGGCTGCTGAACGCCGACGCGGGCTTTATGGCCCTCGACTGTAAGGCCAAAGACCTCGTGAACACGACGCTGCCGCTCATCCCGATGAGCCGCGAGAAGGATGTCGTGCTGGTCGATCTGGAGGGCTCCACGGACACCGGCGAGGATCTGCGGGTGTCCATGAACCTGCTCAGCCCCTCGCTGGGCCGCTCGCTGGGCGTGGAGCCGTCGATGATGGCCTCGATCATTCTGGGCATCTTCGCCACGCTCGACCCCAACTTCTCCAGCGCGGTCGGCATCCAGCAGTTCGCCAACATGGGCATGCTGGCCCTGCTCGGCGGCGAGCCGATGCCGACCCTGATGCACCTGATCCGCTTCTTCGGCGACGAGGACTACCGGGGCCAGGTGTGCGGCAGGCTCCCCGGCGCGTACCTGCAGGTCGCGGACTTCTGGGAGCGCCGGTTCGGCGAGATGCCCGAGACGCAGAAAAGCTCGCTCGCCAGCTTCGAGCGGCGGCTGGATCGCATGCTCTCGTTCCCCGAGCTCCAGGCCATGCTCGTCGCCCCCGGCTGTAGCGTGGATCTCCGCAAGCTCATGGACAGCAAGGGCATCCTGCTGATGGGCATCTCGGCCAGCCAGGGCGACATCGCCACGGTGGCGATCACGCTGCTGCTGACCCAGCTCCGATTAGCCGCGCTCTCGCGCACGAACGTGCCGGAGGCGCGGCGCCCCGACTGGCCGATGATCATCGACGAGGTGCAGATTGTCGCCAACAGCAACGCCGACCTGTTCAAGGTGATGCTGTCGCAGTTTCGCTCGATGCGGATCGGCCAGATCCTCGTGCATCAGGGGCTGAGCCAGATCGACGGCGAGGTGATGGGGCCGCTCTCGGATAACGCCGCGCATCGCGTGATCTTCGGCTGCGAGGCCAACGACGCGGGCACCTACGCGGGCATCTACGGCGGCCAGGGGCTGACCCGCGAGGACTTCGTGGGCATGGAGGTTCACCCGAAGTACGGCTACGCGATGCACGCCTACCTGCGCTTCCAGGGCGGCCCGCTCTTCAGCACCAAGCCCCTGCCGATGGCGCAGGCGCTCACCGAGGCGGCCCCGCCCCCGGTCTACGTGGACTGGCGCACCGTGCGCGCCCCGGCCCGCAGCGCGCAGGACAGGCAGCTCGACGAGCAGATCGCGCGCTTTGGCGAGCTGTCGCGGGTGAGCTGGGATGCGGCGGTGGAGCGGCTTGGCGTCGCGGCGCTCAGGCGGCCAGAGCTATTTGACCTCTACTGCGCCCGCACCAAGGCCCACCGGCAGGCCCAGCGCCAGTTCATCCTCGACAACCCCGGCTGCATCAGGATGGACACGGACATCCGCGATGACGAGGCGCGGCGCGTCGATCAGAAGAGCCGGCGCATTCGGGTGCTCTCCGGGCTCGGGAGCGGCGTGCCGCGCCTGGAGACGACGGCCCTGTCCTGGTCGCTGCTGATGGCGGGCCGCGAGGCCAGCGCGGTGCGCAAGCAGCGGGCCGAGGAGGAGCAGGCGGCGAAGGCTGCCGCCAAGAGGGGCGGCGGTGGTAAGAAGCCCGATGCTGCCCCGTCTACGCCACGCCCGGCCCGCGCTCAGGCTGCTGCGGTCACAGGTGACACGAGCGGGGGCGCCGCGGATTCTCCGGCGAGCGGCAGCGCGGCCCCGGCAACGCGCTACCCGACCCTTGACGAGCTGGCCGCAGAGCGCGGGTGGAAGCGCGACGCCGGGGATACGGTCGGCGGGATGGACGAGTGGTGAGCAAAGAAGAGTGCTCAAACAAGGGTTTGACGCTCTCTGAAGCTTCAAACCTGCCATGTGACCTGTCCAGGTAGGTGTGTTCAGGTGTAGACGATGCGGTTTGACGCTCTCTGAAGCGTCAAAGCCCTGTTCTCTAGGACGAGCGATGACCTCACCGTTAGCGAGACGACTCAGCGCACCGAGGCCCAACGACCACCAGGCGCGGCAGCGCGAGCTGCTGCGGCTCCTGGCCCGGCTGGAGTTCGTGCCAGCGCGGCACCTGCACGCCCTTGTCGCCCCCGCGCTGCACACCGTCACCTTCTGGCGCTGGCTCCAGACCACGCACGCCCAGCGGCTCATCTGGCGGCACCCGGTAGCCCCTGGCCGGCTGCCCGGCGGCATCGCCGCATCCAACGGTGCGCCGCCGCCGCGCACGCCGATGCTCTACGGCCTGACCGCCCACGGGCGGGCCTGGCTGGAGCGCGAGGGCGTCGAGGACGACCTGGCGGTGCTGGAGCGGGCCATCGTGCGCGACTGGCGGAGGCCTGAGCTGAAGACCGGCCAGCTCGCCCACGATCTCCTCGTGGTGGAGTGGTGTGCGCGGGCGCTGATCGGCCTCCGCCGCTCCCCCATGCTCCAAAGCGTCGAGGTGGTCATGGAGTATGTCAGCGCGACAAGCGAGAGCGGCCAGCCGCTCCAGCGCTTCGACGCCCTGGTGCTCGTGCAGGTGGCCCCAACGCTTCCGAAAGCGTCAAACCCCGGCCCGATCCCCTGGACCTGGGCGCAGCCGGGCGCACCCGGCGTGCTGGCCTGGGCGGTCGAGATCGACCGGGGCACCGAGCCGCTGGTGACGCTGCTCGGCAAATCTGTGATGTACCGCGATCTCACGGTCAGCGGCCACTACGAGGCCACCCTGGGCACCAAGCCGCTGCCGGTGGTGGTGACGCCCACCGCACGGCGGGCCGCGCAGATCGCCCGCGAGTGGCTGGACGGCTGGCCGGGCGGGCGCGGCATCGCGGCCCCGATTGACCGGCTGGCCGACCGGCACGGCGGCATCCTCTGGGGCCGCTACAAGACGATGGGGTTCAACCCGGCCCGCGACGCGACGCTCTGGGAGGATCTGGGCCTCACGCGGAAGCAGTGGGATTCGCAGCAGGAGTGCAAGCAGGGCTCTGACGCTTCCTGAAGCGTTGGAGCAGGGTTCTAGGAAACAGGAAGGAGCGAGGTGCGCAATGAGCTTAACGGTACGCCTCAGCAATAAAGCCGCAGTGTTACCGATGTCGGAGCGAGAGCTGGCCGTGCTGCGGCTCCTGGGCCGGCTGGGGATGGTGTTGGGGCAAACAATCCGCGATGTCATTTGCTTCGATCAGCACGAAAGCACATGCCGCAATATGCTCCACGAATTGGCGGGGCGAAAGCTGATCTGGCAGGCTAGTGCGCCGCAAGCGGACGACGTGGGCCGTTCGGCGGGGCGGGCGCCGAACGTCTACGGCCTCACCGACGATGGGCGGCAGGTACTCGACACCTTCGGTGCGGAGCCACATGACGGCACCTTCGAGCGGCTGATCTATCGCTCCAAGCAGGCACCCTCGGCACCGGCCGTGGCCGCTTTGGTCAGCGAGACATACCTGAGCGACTGGTGCGCCTCCCTGCTCGATCAGATTCGCCGCACGCCGATGCTGGCCGGCGTGCATGTGCAGCGACGCTACGCGGTGACGGGCACTGACGGGGCGCTGCTTCAGACCATTGGGGCGGTGATCATCCTGGCGTTTGACCCAGAACTGAGAACATTCGAGCGCCCGATGTGGGTAATTCCCTGGCTCACCGATGGGGTGATCTCATCCTCCTGGCGGATTGTGCGGCTGGCCCTAGAAGTAGATACCGGCATGATGGCGATGCGCTCGCTCTTGGAGTTGGCACAGACCTACCAGCGGCTATCGGGCGACAGGACGTACCAGCGGCTTCTCGGCGGCCCACCGCGCCCGGTGATCATCACGCCACCCGCCCGACGAGCACGATCGGTTGCGGAGGTGTGGATGAGTGCATGGGAAGGCTCACCAGCCCTACTCACGACCGTGGAGCGTACCGTTCACCCTGACTATGGAGTGCTCTGGGGGAACTATGTAGCACTGAAAGCTAACCCGGTGCAGCCTGCGCTGCTTCTCGGCAACCTGCTCGGAACGGTTGATCAGTGGCCGTCGAAAATCTCGACTTGGCCCGGCTTGGCCTCTGGCGCAAAACCGTAACCCGAGAAGGGCACGAACTATATGAGCGAGCCGAAGAGCAAACAGAATAGAAGGCGAATAAAGGCGCGCAAAATTGGGCGAGGAACGGGCGGATATGCCGACGGGTAAACGGGCGAGAAAGAGGCGAGAAAGAGGCGAGAAAGAGGCGAGAAAGAGGCAATACGGCGTTCAGGTTTGGCCCGTTGGGGGCTGGGTGTTCCGGGCGACATTCTTTCACGCCTCTCCAGCGTGAAAGAAGCGGTACTCACCCCGAATGTGCGTGCCGGGAACTCCCCCCGCCAGCGCCCCCCTGGCCGCCCTCGCCCGCCTGCCCTGCCGGCTCCCCGCTGGCTGGCGTGGCCCCCCAGGCTGCTGGCACTGCTCTGGGGACGCGGGTGCCCGGAATCAATGAATCCTCAGTGATCAGCATCGCGATTCATTGAAGGGCAGGGACGGCGGGCGGGCGGCGACCGGAGCTGGTGGCGAGACGAGGCGGGGGCCGGCACAGGGCAGGGCATGCGGGGACGCAGGGGCAGAGCAGCGAGGGCAGGGCAGGCGGGGGAGGGCAGGGCGTTGCGCGACAAGGAAGCAGGGAAAGACGAGGCGGGCATGGTGAACACGGCAAAGCAGGGCGTTTGGGCACGCAGCACCACCGTGGGGGTGAGGCGCGGCGGCCAGGCCATCGCCCGTCAGGGCGGGGGCCACGTAGGCGGGCGTGTGCGCGAACCATTTCCTACACAGCGGGCTGGGCGTGGGGCCGGGGCATGTCAGCGGGTATGTGCGCGAACGCATTCCTACACACCGGGCGAGGCGCTGTGGGGCCAGGGCGAGGGGCATGGCGGCGGGTGTGGGGGACATGGTTCGCGCAGCGGGGCGGGGGATCGCCGGGGAGGGGGGATCGCATGCGATCTCCCCTCCTGCCCCACCCGCAGCCGCGCGATGGCGCGATACACGAGACGACAGGAGCGTAGGGCTATGTGTCTGCAATGGTGCCACGTCTGGGGCTGGCTGATCGACAACGACATCTCGTGCTGGGATTGCCCGGCCTACGGGCTGCCGCCGGTGGCCTCGTGCGCGAGCTGCGCCCACCGACGTGCGGGCGCGGGCGGCCCAATGTGCAGCCTCACGAAGGCGGCGCTGCCCTATGTCGGCGGCTGCTGTCACCACAACGCGGATCTGGGGGGTGTGGGGAGCGCCCGCGCCCTCGATGCGCTGCCCGTCGCGCCCTGGCTGCTGGCCGCCCACCGGGCCGCGACCGCCGAGGCGCTGGTGGCGAGCCACCACAGCGCGCCCGATCTGGAGCGGCGCGACGGGCGGACGTGGCTCCAGCTCGATGACCTGGCCGTGCCGCTGGTCTATGGCGTCACCGCTGACGCCTGGGGGAGCGCCGTCGCCCTGCCTCTGGCGGAGCCGATCCCCGACGCGCCGCCGCACGTTGCGGCGGCGATGGAGGTGCTGGAGGCGCTGGCCTCGGGCGGCAATCCACGCCCGGCCTACGCGCAGCTTGTCGCCCTGCTCGACGTGACGCCGCTCGATGCGCTCCCGGCCTACTGGCGCAGCACCGTTGGCGAGACGCTGGCGCTCGCCAACGAGGCCGCCGGATGGGGTGCGCAAACAACAGACGAGGGAGACGATGACACGCCCTGCGACCACTAACCCCACCGATACCCCCACCTCCCGCCTGCGCGATCTGTTCTTCGGATCGACGCAGCGGGCACTGCTCCACGCCCTCGCGGTGGCCGATGCCCCGCGATCAACGCAGGAACTCGCGCAGGCGGTCGGGCGGCACCGCAACACGATTGACACGCTCCTGGTGCGGATGGTTGTCGATGGCCTGGTCGTGACGGAATCGCTGCCAAACGGGGGCCGCCGCTACGCGCTCGGGGACATCACGGACGCGCTGCTGCTGCGGCGGCTCCCCAGCGGCTTTGCGGCGCTGCTGGAGGCGCTCTGGCGCGACGGCGGCGGCACCCCGACCGACATCTACGCGACGATGCGGCAGCTGCGTTCCGGCTCCCCGGTCAGCCGGAACAACATCGTGGTGACGCTTCAGCGGATGGCAATCTACGGCCTGGTGCGGCTCACGCGCCAGGGTGCTCGCTACGACGCCACACCGCTCCTGGATCGGGCGGCGGTGCTGCGCGTCGCCTATGACGCGATGCGCCCGGCGCAGGATGATGATGCGGGGGAGTCATGAGCAGGTCGTTATTCGTGCGTGAGATCCGGGCATTGCCCCCGCCCGCCCGCCGCTTCTTCTGGCGCACCCTGCTGCTGACCGGGGTGGTGGTGGTGGCGATGGGGATGATCGTGCCCCGCACCGATGCGGTGGGCCGCATCCTGCTCGTGCTCGGCTTCCAGGCCGTGCTGCGCCTGCTGCTGATGTACCTCGCGCTGCCCATGCGCCTGAACGGCGAAAACGCACGCCTGTACTCCTCGGATCTCGCCGACGTGGTGGCGGTGGCCCTCATCGGGCCATGGGCCATCCTCGGGGCGCTGAAGATCGATGTCTTTGGCGCGCGGCAGCGGCGCACGCTGTCCCCCTCGCCCATGCGCTGGGTCTTCGGCAGCGGCAGCGACGCGCTTCAGATCGCCGGGTTTGTGCTGGTCGCCCATGGGGTCGCGGCGGCGTCCGGCTGGCCATCCTTCAGCGACAGCCGCACGCTGCTGCCGCTCGCGCTCGGGATGCTGGTGATAGGGAGCCTCACCGAGTACCTCACGATCCAGATGATCACCCTGGCCTCGGGCAGCCGGACGCCGCCGCCCACGCTCGCCGGGTGGGTGACGCGCCCGGCGAATCTCTTCCACGGCTTCACGCTGCCGCTGGCCCTGGTCGCGGCATGGGCCGTGCGCAACCAGGAGTGGCCGCTGGTGCTGCTCATCGCCGTCGCCGCTGGAGCATCCCAGTGGCTCCTGCGCTACGTCAGCCGAGCGGTGGAGGCGGAGAGCGAGAAGGTCGCCGCGCAGGAGCGCGAACACGCGCTGCTGCGCACGATGAACACCACCCTGGAGGCGCGGGTCGCCGAGCGCACGGCCCAGCTCTCCGCCGCCAACGCGGAGCTGACTGCGGCCACGCAGGCCCGGATCACGGCCATCATGCAGATCGCGCACGACGGGCGGAACCGCGTGCAGGCGCAGATCGCCTCGGCCTACGATATCCAGTTCTCCCTCGATGATGGGCAGGAGGCCGCAGCCCAGGCGGCGGTGGCGCGCCTGATCACCACGATGATGGGCCAGGCGGATCTCTTCGACGGGATGCAGCGCATCGCCCAGGCCGAGAACGGGACGCTGCCGCTCACGCTGGCACCGCACGATATCGTGGCCATGAGCCGCCAGATCGCCGCCGCGTATCGTGACGTTGCCGCCGCGCAGCACATCCGCATCGCCCCCCCCGCTGCGGCGCTCGCCGTCGCGGCCTGGGTCGATGCCGGGGTGCTGCGCCGCGTGTTCGACAACCTGATCGGCAACGCGATCCGCTACACCGCCGGGGTGGGGACGTGCGTCACGATCTGCGTGGAGGAAGATCGGGAGAACCGGATGGTGTGGTGGACGTGCCGCGACGATGGCATTGGCCTGTCTGCGGAGGCACTGCACCGCATCGGGACACAGTTCGCCCGCTTCGGCGGGGCCGACAGCCCGAGCGGCACGGGCCTCGGCGTGTGGGGGGCCGTGCAGTTCGTCCGCGCCATGCACGGGACGGTGATCTACGAGTCGCCCGGCCTGCACCAGGGGACGACCGTGCGGGTGCAGCTGCCAACCCCGGACGTGGTGCTGATGGAAAGGGAATGCGAGGTGGCCGCATGATCGGGACGATACCCGTGGTCTTACTGCTCGAAGACGAGCGACCGGGGCAGGCGCTGGTGCGGGCGCTGCGGCAGCGCGGCATCAACCGGCTGCCGGGCGGGGAAAGCCTCGCGGGCCAGGTCGTGCGCGGGGCCGATCTGCTCCGTGCCGTTGAGCGCCTCCAGGGCACGGTAGATGGCGTCATCCTTGACTACCACGTCGCAGGGGTGCTGACGGGCGTGGATGTCGCCGCCCACCTACGCACGACCTGGCCCGACATGATCATCGTGCTGCTGACCGGCGCGCTGGCGAGCGCCCGGCAGCACGCCCGCTACCGCCCGGATCTGTTCGACGCCGAGCTTGCCAAGCCGCAGCTCCCGGATCATGTCGCGGATGCGGTGGTCGCCCTGCTGCGCGAGCGGCGGGGCTGGGACGCCCCCGTGCCGGAAGGAGGACGAGGATGACGATCACGATTGCGTTTGCGGGGAAGGGGAGCGCGGGCAAGACCACCCTGCTCCCCTCCCTCCTCCACACCGCCGCCGCGCTGCGACCGCACGAGCGGCGCCTGGTGGTGGATGTCGATCCCCACCAGAGCCTCACGACCCTGCTGGGGCACCAGGGCGGGACGACCGTCGCCGCGTTGCGGTCGGCCTACGAGCGCGCGCTGATCAGCGGTGCGGCGCTGCGCGAGGATGAGACGCGCGAGGCGTTTTTCGAGGCCCGCATGGGAGCGGAGGCGCTGCTGGCGGCGGACGGCTACGACTTCCTGAGCCTGGGCCAGTGGGAGCTGGCGGGCTCGCAGTGTACGCCGAACCGGGTCATGGAGCGGGCGCTGGGCGGCCTGCTGGCGCGCTACGACCTGGCGCTGCTCGATAACGAGGCGGGGGTGGAGCACATCGGGCGCTACGCGGGGGTGCCGCTCGACGCGATGGTCATGGTCGCCACCCCGGCCCGGATGTCCCTCGCTGTGGCCGGGCGTATCGTCGCGAGCGCCAGCCGGCTGCGCGCGCGGCCCCGGCTGATGTATCTGCTGCTCAATCGGGTGCGGGCGGGCGACCTGGGGCGGCCCCATGTGGTTGCGGCGCTCGACCAGCTCAACGAGGCCGACGTGCGCTTCCTGGGCGCGGTGAGCGAGGCCGACGACGAGCCGCACACCCTCGGGGCGGATCACGCCTGGCACGGCCAGCTTGCGCCGCTCTGGCGCACCCTGCTTGGCCAGGTGCGTGCGGCGGCGGCGCTGGCCTCCCCTGGACTGGTGGATGCTATCCGGGCGAACGGGCATGTCCTCACCCTAGCGAAAGGCGAGCGACGATGAGCGGATTTCAAACACACGCCCTGGTCGGCGGCGTTGGCGGGCTGGGCCTCGTGACCTATCTGGAACGGACGCACGCGGCGCTGCTGCCGCAGCTTGGCGGCAGCGCCGCGCTGCTCGGCATCCCTGGCGGGGTCGGCGGCGCGGCGGTGATCGCCGCCAGCGCGTTCCTGGCCCTGGTGCCCGATATCGACGAGCCGCAGAGCTTCGTGGCCCAGCGGGTGCGCGCGGTGCTGCTGCTGGTGGGTCTGGCCCTGGGCATCGCGCTGGGCATCCTGGCGCACGGGCCGGTGTGGCTGCCGCTTGCGGCGGGCGCGGTCGGGGGCGCGGCGGGCCTCCTGGCGGGCCGCTGGCTGCTGAAGGGCATCCGGGCGGCGGCGGGCGGCCACCGGCGCTTCACGCACTCGCTGGTGCTGGCGGGGATGCTCGCGCTGCTGGCGGGCGGCCTCTGGCGGACAGGGATGGGCATCGGGTGGCTCATCCCCGCCGCGTTCGCCTGGGGGATCGTGCTGCACGACCTGGCCGATCTGGTCACGCCCGCTGGTCTGCCCCTCCTCTTCCCGCTCTCTGACGCATCCATCCGCGTGCTGCCGGAGCCGATCTGCCGCTACGGCGAGCCGCTGATCGCCGTGGCCGCGCTGGCGGCGGGCTGGCTGCTGCTGCGCGGGTAGGTCACATGCGGGGCATGGGTGGCGCACATGGTACCAATTGGTACCACGCGGCCCGCCGTCCATCCGCGCCACTCGCGCCAGATCATGGCGCGAGTGGCGTGAGCGAGCCGGAAACACCCACAGGGATCGTTCGCACGCAGGATGGGATACGACGCTGACCTCATAGCAGAGAAAGAGCAGGACATCATGGCCCCACGTTCCAAGACCGTTGCACAGGTGATCGAGATCGGGCGGGAGCTGATTGAAGTCGATGCCGGGCAGGTTCGCCAGGAGAAGACCGAGGGGCTTTCGGAGCTGGCGGCGAGCGTGAAAGGGGGGAACGCGTTCCCCCCTCTCGTCGTCACCGACCTGGGCAAGGGGCGCTATCGGCTGCTGGACGGGGAGCGCCGCTGGCTGGCGGCGGGCATCGCCGGGATAGAGCGGGTGCCGTGCATCGTGCAGGCTCCGAAGGGCTACCTGGACACCCGCGTGGAGCAGATGCAGCGCAACAACGCCCTACCGATGACCCCGCTGGAGTGGGCGCAGGGCAGCTACCACGCCTACCTCGCCGCGAACATCGCGGCGCTGGCGAGCGAGCAAGGGGTGGCCGACCCGACCGAGGGGCTGGTCGAGGCCGGGCTGAAGCCCACCGAGCAGCGCGAGCGGCTGGAGGGCTGGCTGGCGGAGCTGGCCGGGATGCCGGTGACGGACTACCTCACCACCCCCAAGGTGCGCGTGCCTCGCAGAGCGGTGTTTGAGCGCCTGGGCAAGCCGACGAACGAGAGTGCGATCAAGAAGCTCTGGGTGCCGCTGAAGCTGCCTGCGGCGCTTCAGGACAAGCTGGAGGGCACCGGCGTCTCGACGCGCACGATGGGCGACCTTGCGGGCCTGCCAGAGGATGCGCAGGGCGATGCGGTGGATGCGGCCCTGGCCGCCGCTGGTGCCGAGGGCGATGTGGGCGCGGCGCTCCGCAAGGAGATCACATCACGGAAGGGCGAGGCCGAGACCGAGGGCAATGGGACAGTGGTGGACTGGCCGGAGCCGGACGCGCCGACGGGCGATGGCGACATGGGCATGGCCGCCCTGGCCGCCGGGGAGCGCGGCGACGGCTTTGTGCCCGACCCGGCGCTGGCGCTGCCGTTTGGGGGCGGCCCTGGCGGGAAGGGGGCCATGCACGTCGATGGCCCCGCGCCGGGCACGGGCAGCACGCCCCCGGCGGGCCTCGGCACGAGCTGGCCGCACGAGACGGTGTTGCAGTTCGAGGCGGGCCTGGAGGCGCTGCTGGGCTGCCTCGACACCGTTGGCCCGGCGACGTTGAGCGCGGCGCAGCAGCGGCTGCTCGGCAGCCAGTGGCGCGAGCTGCGGGAGCGGGGCGCAAAGGCCGGGCTGCCGGGTGAGGGGGCATAGCGATGAGCGACCTGCCTGCGATCCCCCTCCTGCGCACGGGCGGGCACCTGCGCGCGATCCCCGTCGCGGCCATCCGCCCCGCCCGGCGCAACCCGCGCACCGATGCGGCGGCGGCGCTCGCTGGCCTGACGGCGAGCCTGGGCGCGGGGATGGTGCAGCACCCCATCGTCATCCCGGTCGGCGATGACGCCTATGAGCTGATCGACGGCGAGCGGCGCTGGCGCGGGGCGCAGGCGGCGGGGATGGCCGAGATCACCTGCCTGGTGGCCGATGGCGGCACGCCGTCGGCCACCCTGTTCACCCAGATCATCGCCAACCTGCACCGCCAGGATCTCGGCCCGCTCGATGAGTCGGCGGCGCTCAAAGCCGCGTGGCTCGTGCTGAACGCGCAGGAGCTGGGCGTCGGCGCGCAGGCCGACGCGATCCTGGGGGATGCGCAGCGGCTCGGGGATGTCCTGGTGCCGCTGCGGGCGCTGCTCGACGGGGCGGGCTGGAACTGGCGCGAGCCGCCGGTGTCGCAGGCGGTCTTTGTGGAGCGCCTGGGCCTGGCGATGTCGGCGGCGGTGATGCGCAAGAAGCTCCAGGTGCTCGGTGCCACCGAGGAGATTCAGGAGATGGCCCGGACGCACCGGCTGACCGCCGCGTCCATCCGCGCCCTGATGACCCTGGAGCCGGAGCAGCAGGCGACCGTGCTGACGGCCATTGACGCCGACCCGCCGCTGGCCAAGCAGGTGCGCGCGCTGGTGCAGGGGGTGAAGCAGAAGGGGCGCACGATTGCGGAGGCCATCAGCGTCGTCAGCGGGCGCGCGCCGGGGGGCGGCCCGCCTGACGCCGAGGCAAACGACACGGGCGGCCCCGTTCCCGCCCCGGCCCCGGCCCGCACGGCTGACGGCAGCGGTGACACGAATGGCGCAGCGGAGGCGGCCCCGGCCCGCCCGCCCATGAGCGAGGACGCGGCGATGGACGCCGTGCTGCCGATCATCGAGCTGGCGCAGGATCTCGAAACCAAGCTCGCCCAGCTCCGGGGGCTGATGGGGGGCGACACGGCCCTCGACGCGCTGCCCGGCCCCTGGGGCGACTATGCCTCCGAGGCCATGCGCCTCATCACAGCAACCATCCAGCCCTACACATCCTAGATACATTCTAGCTTCGGGAGGCTCCCCATGTCCTGTGACGGAAATCGTGAAGTGTTTCATGGTCAGGTCTGTGGCGGCGGCGGTGCGGGCGGGGGTGGCGGGGGCGGGGGTGCCGGGGGCGGCGGCGACGCCCCGGTCGCCCCGTCGTTCGGCGCGATCACGGAGCAGGAGCTGGCCAAGCGCCTGGGCGACTCCTTCGGTGCCGCACCCGCGTCCGAGGCGGCCCTCGAAGAGATCTTTGACCGGGCGCGCAGGCAGGCTCCCGTCAACAACCCGGCGCAGCAGGCGCTGGCCGAGGCGCAGACGCGCGCCCTCTTCAAGATCATGCAGGAGCGCGGGGTCAAGCCGCCGACCCATAGCGCGACGGGGCTGCCGAAGAAGGACGCGCAGCACGGCTACGCGGCGGTGTACCAGACCCTGACGGCGCTCCGCGACGGCAGGCCGATGCCAGCGGTGGCCGCCGGGGTGCAGCGCCGTGCGGGGACGCAGGCCAGTACGTCTCCGGCGCGCACGCTCTCCGCGATCCGCCAAGAGGTGCTGGGGCGGCACCGCTGCATGGGCTGTGGGCGCTTCGCCCCGGCGCAGGGCAGCCACCTCTGCCCCCAGACCGCAACGAGTCGCACCATCCAGCAGGCGCTCATGCGTCGGCTGAAGGTACCGGCGTCGGCCTACCCGGACGGCGCGCTGGCCCGTCTCATGGCCGAGGCGCGCACGGCGGGGACGGTGACGATGCGCCACAATATCACCGGCGAGCCGGTGCATGTGACCCTAGACGGCATGGCCTTGGCGCTCACCCAGGGCTTTGTCCCGACCGCTTGGGAGGGAAGCGAGGGGCTGGCCCAGGTCGAGGTTGGTGGAGGTCGGATCGTGCCGGTGCTGAACGACACGGGCCTCACCCGCGTGCCGCTCGCCGCGCGCGCCGTGGGCGCGGCGGCGGCGGGGTCGGGCATGGCCCTGCCGGAGGGCACGCCGGTCGCATCTCCCGGCGCGGCGCTCCCCGTGGCCGCCCCCGTGCCGGTGGTCGAGGCCGAAGCCGTGACGGTCACGGGCGGGAGCGCCTACGACGCGGGCCGGTTCATCGGCACCGAGTTCACCAAGGCGCGGGGCGCGGCGAAGGGGGAGTGGCTCGGTGCCGGGGGCGAGAAACTCAAGGTTGGCGAGACGTTCACCAGCGCGGACTATTGGGGCGAGGCGCGGCGATCCGGCCTCTACCCCGAACCGCCCAGGGGGATCACGGTGGGGCGCACCCTCGTGGGGGCCGCTGAGGTGCTGCGCACGGGGACGGTGGCCGAGCGGGGCGGGAAGATCGAGGTCTCCGACGCCGACGGGCACCTCGCGGCGGTCTATGACCCGGCGACCGCGACGGCGGCGGACGTGGATGGCACGCCCAACGCCTCCTCGGCGCAGATGGCGGCGGTGCTGGCGTACCGGGCGATGCACCCCGCCAACGATTTTGACCGCGCGCTGGCGGTGGATATTGCGGGCATGCGGGATGGCAGCGGGCGAGTGGTGGATGGCAGCGAGCGGGTGGTGGCCGCCGCCGACGGCGGCTATCTCGCGCTGCATGCGGCGCTGAAGCGCGGCGAGGCGCTGAACCTGGGCGGGAGCCTCGGCGCAACGAAGTGCCCAGACTGCGGCAAGTTCATGGGCGCGGCGGGCTGTCTCGTCTGTGATCGCAAGACCCCGGCCCCGGCCCCTGACCCCGCCCCTGACCCCGCCCCTGACCCCAGCGCCGGGCCGGTACACGTCAGCGTGACCGTCGAGTCGCCCCAGGTTGCCGTCGAAGCCCCGCATGTCACCGTGGACGGGGTGGACGTGGCGGCCCCGCAGATCACCATCGAGCGGGTGGAGGCGACGGCCCAGGTGACGGTCGAGGCACCCCAGATCACCGTCGCGGCCCCCCAGGTCACGGCGAACGTCAGCGTGAACACGGACGACCTGGCGGCGTCCCTGCTGCGCAACGGGTTCGTTGCGCCCCCCTCGGCCCCGGCCCCGGCTGGCGACGGCGCGGTGCCTGCGCCTGCGCCCGTGATGACCGGCACCGACCCGGCGCTCGCGGCGGCGCTCGCGCAGCTCGCCACATCCCAGGCCGCCGCCGAGGCGCGCACGCTGGCCGTGCTGGAGAAGTTCGCCGTCCTAATGGGCGGCGCTGCCCCCGCGCCCGCGCCGCCCCCGACGCCCGCGCCCGCCCCGGCGGCACCGCCCCGGCCCGTCGGACGCCCCGTGACGCCGGTGGCCTACCGCACCGAGCACGAGGCGCTGGTGACACAGTTGCGCCGCCCGGCCCCCGACCCGACCATGCGTGCGGTGCCGGCATGGGCGCGACCCGCCGACACGGGCGTGGTCGATCTCAACGCCCTTATCCCCCGGCTCAAATCAGGGGAGGAGTACACGATGAACGACCAGGCCCGGAAGGTGACGCGCACCATTGGCGCGCTGCTGCACCTGGGCGGCAAGATGGGCGCGGATACGGCGGGCAACCTGGGCGCGTTCGGCCTCTATGGGCCTCCCGGCTCGGGCAAGAATGAGCTGGCCCGCCAGTTTGCCGCCTCGGTGATCACCGTCGATACGGACGGCCAGGAGCGCCAGGGCATGCCCTACTTCGAGCGCGAGATCGACCCGAGCAGCGACCCCACGGATCTGATCGGCGGCACCGCGATTGAGCACGGGCGCACCGTGGTGCGGCTCGGCCCGGTCGGGCAGATGCTGGCGATGGGCGGCGTGGTCGCGCTCAACGAGGTGGTGCGCAGCCCCAAGCTGCTGACGGCGCTGCAATCGGCCATGGAGCCGCCCCGCGAGATCCGCATCCCCTCACCCGAGGGCGGGGTGATCGCCATCCCCGTCCACCCCGCGTCGGTGCTGTTCACCACCTGGAACCCCGGCATGGAGGGCGACGCGGATCGCCCCGCCGGTGCCCCGCTCGCCCGCATGACCGCCTTCCGGCTGGATCGCCCCACGCCCGAGGAGCAGGTGGCGCGGGCCAGCGCCTTCTTTGACGGCCACGCTGACCCGGAGGTCGTCGCGATCACACCGCACCCCGTCGAGGTGCGCGCCGCCGTGGACTACTTCACGATGGTCTGCGCCAAGCTAGAGCAGGACGGCCTCGGGAGCGGCACGGTCACGCCCGGTGCCCGCGAGCTAAACCGCTTCCTGCTGACGGGGAAGGCGGTGGGCTGGGACATCGCGCAGGAGACGCTCAAGATCTACTGCGCGCAGAACAGCCAGGATCTGCCGCAGCAGTGGGCCGACTTCCAGGCCATGTTTGAGACGTGCTTTGGCCCGGACGGGAGCGATGTGGCGGATCGGGTGGCCGGTGCCGCGCCTGCGCGCAGCAACTAGGGAGGCGTCGTATGTCATGCGATGGCAACCGCGCCGTCTTCTTTACGCACATCTGCGCGACGGCGGGGGCCGGAAGCGGGGTCACGCCTGCGGATCTCGAAACGTGCTATGAGCGGAACATGGGCAACCCGCAGGGCGTTGCCGAGGCGTTGGCCAACGACGCCAAGACACGGAAGCTCTTTGCGGAGATGCGGCGGGCCGGAATCGCTCCGCCGACGCATAGCCCCACGGGCCTGCCCAAGACGCCCTCGCGCCGTGGCTATGCGGCAATCCATGACGAACTCAAGCGGCGCGGCTGGCTGCGCGATGGGGATGGGGGGCGGGCAGCGGCCCCGGCCCCACCTGCCCCGCCGTCCATCCCCGTCACAGGTGACGCGGTGCTGGCCGATGCCGGAGTCGCCGCCCCGGCAACGGCCCCGCCGGCGCCGCGCATCGTCGCGGTGCAGGGCAAGCCGGGCAGGATCGACGCGGTTGCCTTCCGGGTGAACGGCGGGCCGCCGCGCTACGTCTGGGGCGGATCGTGGCTGGAGATGAAGGATTTCGTGAAGGCCATCCCCGGCGGCGCGAGACGGCCCTGGTTCCGGGGCGGCCATGTCAACGTCTGGGAGCTGTCCTGCACGGACGAGGAGGCCGATGCGGCGCTGACGGCGAGGGGCTGGCAGATCGCCACATCCAAGCCAGATCAGTCCAGCGTGATCCGTGCGGGCGCTGCCATTATCGACGCCAGCGGGACGGAGATCCTCGCCGCCGCACCGCCTGCGCCGCCGCTCGTGCCGGTGCATGGTGCCGACGGCTCACTCACCTGGGTGCCGGAAGGCGCGCCAGCGGCAGTGGCTGCTGCTGATCCAACGGGAAGCACGCGGATTGTGGTTCTCGATCTTGCGCGATCACTGGTGGCCGATAACGAACATCTGCTGATTCGCGCAGCGAACGATGTGGGCATGCACCTTCCCAGGCAGGTCGCCGCCGATGTTGACGATTGGGCCGGGTATGCGCGCAGCGGCGGAACGCCAGCGGTTCGCGCGTTCATCCGCCAGGCGGATGACGACCGCGTGGATGGCCGTACCACCGATGATCACCATCAACACGCGAGGGTTGTGGCCCTCTGCATGGCCGCTGGCATCGCGCGCTGCCCGACGTGCCAGCAGTTTCAATCCTCGGATGGCAGTCACGTTTGCCCCACAGGCACGGGCATGGCGGCACCTCCTGCTGTCCCAAAGGCGGCAGCGGCGGCCTCAGGAGCCGCAGGAGGGGCGACACCAGCCGCATCAGCCCCGCAGGCGGCAGGAGCCGCCGCTGCCGCCGCTCCACCAGCCCCAGCGGCCCCGCAGGCGGCAGCGCCCGACCCTGCGCCAGCGGCGGGGAAGCCGCCAACGAAGGCAGCGCACGAAGCGCAGGTTGCCGCCCAGGCAGCCGAGCTGCTGAAGGCCGCCCCTCGGCTGATTGATGGGGCGAACGGTGAGACGACGCTGGAGGCAGGGTCGCAGGTTGCGGCCCAGCTTCAGCGCTGGGCGGAATCTGCACGGCATGTGGTCACAGGCGACGTGCGTGACCACCTGACGACTGGCAACAGGTACTTCGGAAGCGCTGCCATCGTCGGCCTCCGCTATTATGCGCAGGCGGCGTGTCTGGCCGCTGGCATCCCGCCGTGTCCGACATGTGGGCAGTTCCAGGCGCGCGACGGGAGCCACGTGTGTCCCAGCGACCGCTACGACACAGACGGGTATAACCCCGCAGGCTACAACCGGCGGGGGTACGACAAAGAGGGGTTCAATGCGCAGGGCCAGGACGCGGAGGGCTACGACCGCAGCGGGTATCGCCCGCAGCAGACCACGGGCGGGGGCGGGGGCGGGTTGGGGATTGCGCACCTGAATCGGCGCGGGTACACCTCGGCTGGACTCCGTCCCAACCGGACGCACGACTCGGGCTATTTCATCGGGTTCCGGGACGGCTACGACTTCTACGGCTACGATGTGCTCGGCTACGACCGCGATGGCTACGACCGCGATGGCTACCAGCGGGTCACGGGGCGTGATCGGGGTGGGTTCTCCCGGAGCGGCCTCGATGCGGCGGGAAACCACATGGCCGGAACGCCTGATGCGGATGGGGTCTTTGCGGATGGCTACGACGACGACGGCTATGATCGGGACGGCTTTGCGCCCGACGGCTCCGATGCCTGGGGGTTTACCCGCGCGGGAACGACGCAGATCAGGATGCTGGGCGTGACCCGTGACATCTGCAAGGATGGCCGTGATGCCCAGGGGATGGTGTACGTCTTCAACGGCTACGACATCGCGGGGTATCTCCCGAACGGCGCGAACGCTGAGGGGAAGGATCGGGACGGCGCGCAGCGCAAGATGCACTCGCCAAAATCCGGCAAGCTGATCCGGGCCACCTATGATGCGGACGGGGTTGATCCAGGCGGGATCAACCGGCACGGCTTTAGTGTCCGTGATGGCCTGAGCGAGCCGGACGCGCACGGGCGGCGCGTGGCCGCCAATGGGTGGGTGTACGACCCTGGCAGGGGTGATCTCTTCGACCCGGAGGACTCGCGCCGCCGGATGCCCCATCGCTGGGCAACCAAAAAAGTACGCATTGGCCGTATGACTGTGGAGCAGGTGATCAGCACGGGCACCCCGCCGCCCGCCCCCGCGCCGCCCGTTGCGGGACGGACGCCCCCATGTGCGGCGGTGTGTCAGGCGCTCGGAAAGCCGCAGAACGTGGCATGGCGTCGCCCTCCCGCCCCACGTTCCTCGCCCGCCCGCTTTCAATCAATGCGCGCCGCCCGTGACCCGGCGGCGTCCGTGAACGGCGTGCGGCTCACATGCCCCTACTGTAAGCAGTTTACGGGGGCGAAGCCGCACGCTTGCCCACCGTTCACGGCCAAGGCCGATGCCGATCCGCAACGCCTGGGCAAGGCGGTCGTAGTGAGCGCAAGCGGCGTCGTGGTGGACGTTCACGGCCAGCATCTCATGGGGAATACGGGCCACTGGAATGGGTCACAGTTCATCGTCTACAACCCAGCGGTGCCGGAGTACGACCCGACCTATCGGGCGGCTGGCTACGATGGGTTCGGGCGTGACCCTGATGGCTTTGATGTCCTCGGCTATAACCAGCGGGGCGTGAACCGCAAGGGCTACACCCGCGCGGGCTACGATGTGCTCGGCTTCGACGCCGACGGCTACGACCGCAACGGCTACAACCGGCAGGGGAAGGATCGGGGTGGGAAAGAGCGCCCGCTGACCGTGGACGAGCTGCGGCGCAGCCTGCCGCCCGGCGAGGAGCCGCTGGCGACCGAGGAGATGGCCCGGCACTACTCCCGGCTGGCCCAGGCGATCACCAACAAGCCGGTGGCCGTGAAGTTTGACACGAGCGTCCCCACGGGGGCGACGGATATGCGGGGGAACATCGCGTTGAACCCCCACCCGCTCGGCAAGGACGCCGATCCGGCGCGGAACATGCTCGTCGTGAAGGCGATCATGTATCACGAGGTTGGCCACGAGCTGACCACCAACGGCGACCACTGGGCCGCGCTGAAGGGCATCGCGGCCAGCCCGGTGCCCGTGGAGGGCATCGACACGGGGCGGGCGCACGTCCTGCGCTTCTACAACATCGTCGAGGATGGCCGGATGGAGCGGGACATGAGCGACCGTTTTCCCGGCGTGGCGGGCGCGCTCGCGGCGGCGGCGCGGCTCCGCGATAAGTGGGATTTCGCGGTTGGGGAGGGCATCCCGCCGCTCTATCAGGTGACGGGCGCGCTGCTCTATACCACGCTGCCCTACTACCGCGTGCCCCAAGAGGTCGTCGATAGGATGACCCCGGATGCCCGCGCGCTCTACGAGGAGCTGCGCCCGATTGCGCTGCACGGGGCGTTGGGGAGCCAGGAGGACGCATTGGAAGCGACCAAGGAGATCGTGCGTCGGCTCGAACGAGCGGGCGCATTCGACCAGGACGCACCCGCGCAGCAGAATATCGAGATCACCCCGCCCGGTGGGGCCGTGGGCAACAAACCGCCCACGCCGCCGAAGTCATCGACGCCACCAGAGGCCAAGACGCCGCCCGCGCCAGGAAGCGGTGCGGGCGATGAGGGCGACGAGGGCGAGAATGCGCCGAACGGCAGGGGGAAGGGCTGGCGCAAGGGTCAGAAAACCGCGCCAGATGAAGCGCCGAGCGAGCAAAAGAACGTCGGCGACGAGGATGACAGCGGCAGTTCAAGCGGCTCTGAGGGGGAGGAAGACGGCGACGAGGAGGCGGGTGGTCAGGGTGGCACAGGTGGCGACCAGGGAGGTGAAGACGGCAAAGGGGAAGCGGGCGGCCAGGGCGGCAGCGCAGGCGGCTCCGAAGGAGAGGACGGCGACGAAGGAGAAGAAGGTGGCCAGGGCGGCAGCGCAGGCGGCTCCCAGGGAGAGGACGGCGACGAAGGAGAAGAAGGTGGCCAGGGCGGCAGTTCTGGCGGCTCCCAGGGAGAGGAAGACGGCGACGAGGAGGCGGGCGGCCAGGGCGGCAGTTCTGGCGGCTCCGAAGGAGAGGAAGACGGCGGCCAGAGTGGCTCCCAGGGCAGCCAGCGCGGGAACGACGGCGAGGATAGCGAGGATGGCGAAGGTGATACGGACGGGGAGGAAGGAGCGGAAGGCAGCCAGAGCGGCCAGCAGCGCCACAGCCAGGGCGGAGAGGGAGGCGAGGACGGCGACGGGAAAGCGCGCAACCATGCGCGCCCCCAACGCAACCAGAACCGGGAGCCGCCAGCCAACCCCGATGCAATGCTGGAGCCGGAGATGGGCGACGGCGATGATAATCTTGGCGGGGACGGCAGCGGCGGCGAGCGCGATGATCAGCCAGTCGCCATCTCCGGCGAACGGTTTGACCCGATCACGCCCTGCACCGACGCCGAGCTGGACGCGGCGCTCAAAGCCGCCGACCGCGAGGCGGCGCAGGTCATCGCCGCGCAGGTGCGCCGTCAGGCGAACTACAATGTCCTCGGGAAGCGGCTGCATCGGCGGCTGAACGCAGATCGCACCGCGAGCCAGGCATACCGCACCGCTGACGGACGCGCGCTGTATGTCACGGTCGTGCAGCCGCGCACGGAGAATGCGGCGCACCTGCGCACGCTCGACGGCCACGAGCGGCTGCACCGCGAGGTGAGCGGGAAGCTCGCACGCCAGCTTGAAACGATCCGCGCCCAGGCTGACAAGCGGATGCGCTTCCAGACCAGCGGCAAGCTCGATCAGCGGCGCATCGTCGCGGCGGTGCGCGGCGCGGATGAGGTGCGGGTGACGGTGCAGGAGCAGCCGGCCACCAGCATGGCGATCAGCCTCACGCTGGACTTCAGCGGCAGCATGAACGGGCATGTGTCCACCGGGAAAGTCTACAATGCGACCAGCATTTTAGGCTCCACCTTTGAGCAGCTTGCCATGCCCTACGAGATTCGCGGCCACGCCGATCATGCGGCGATCTTCAAGGCGATGGATGACGAGACGCGCGACCCGGCCCGCATGGCGATGACGGCGGTGGTCGGCAACGGGTGTGGGGACGGGAACGAGGACACGGCAGCGACGATGGGCCTGGCCACCTCCTCGCTGCTGGCCCGCGCCGAGCAGAACAAGCTGATCGTCTCGCTCATGGACGGCGACATGGGCGATCACGACGAGACGGTGGCCCAGCTCGCGGAGTCGCGTAACGGCGGGGTGGTCACGTTTGGGGTGTTCTTAGGGCGGCCCAGCGCGTCGCAGCAGCAGAAGCTCACGCAGCTGTTTGGCGCGGGAAGCTGGGTGCAGATCACCGACCTGGGGGAGATGCCGCAGGCCATTGGGCGGCGGCTGGCCCGCATCTTTGAATCACTTGGAAAGACATGAGGGAGCACATGGCGGAACAGATTGGCATGGGCAGCGTCTACAGGCCGGAGACGGGCACGGGGATCGCGTGGCAGCCGGGGCAGGCCCAGCTCTGGATGGGCGGGAAGGTGATCGCGCAGGCCGCGCACGATACGCCCTCGCCGTGGGCGTTCTGGCACGGCCTCCACTTTGGGACGGCATTCCCGATGATCACCCACTGGGGCTTTCGGAGCGTGTGGACGGGGCGGGTCAAGATCGGCCCGACCCAGAAAACGCCGATTGATGATCGGGGGACGTTCTGGGGCTGGGTGACGTTCGACCTGCTCGACGCGCCGCGTCGGACGTGGGGCATCCTCGACACCAACCCGGTCGGCGTCGAGACGCCCTACCCGCCCAACGAGGAGCAGCCCGCCAACCTGCCGCTGCGCCTCGTCCTAGCCCACCTGATCGTGGCGAGGTTCCGGGACGAGATCCCGCCGGATACCTGGATGGCGGTGACGAGCCTGGTGGCCAGCGACCAGCTTGCGCGGGTCTTCTCGCGGACGCACCAGGAGGCGGCGACGACCTACGGCAGCGCATGGCGGCTGGCGATGGGCGACAGCCTCATGGCCGCGCCGCTGCGCGATGCGCTCTGCATCGGCCTCGGCCTGACGCAGCCGGTGGCCGCGTAGGCCGCACGCACAAACGGGCGCGCGCGGCAGGGTGCCGCGCGCGCCCGTTGTTGTTGCGCGGGCCATTCGGCAGCTTATCGACGACGATCCGGCGGCGGCCCATCACTTCCGCGATATGTTGTGAGGCTCTGTACCGCATCACGCACCCGGTTCGCGAGGAGATAGAGGCCGCCGTGATCGTGAGGCACAAGCCCTGCGATCACGGCGGCTCCTTCGTTCCCCCACTGGCGCATTGGCCCATCCCACTGGCCGATCTCCTGTGACTTCGGTGGGACGTTATTCCATGCGACCCCTGGCTGTTCATCCACGGAACAGTGAAAGACATAGCACAAAACATAATCAACTGCGCCGATGCGGGTGAGGGGCGCGGCCATGATCTGTGCCTCAAACCATGCAACCACCGCCTGTGCGTCAGTTCCCGGCGGCAGCCACGAGTCTCGATAGCCTATCCCCTGGGCATTGGCATGGTGAATGGCCGGGGTAAATGTTTGTGTGAGATACCAAAAGATATACTGATCAACAAGCCACGCGGCCCAGCGCGGTACGCGATCCTCGGCCTGTGCTTTGAGGCATCGCGATGTCACAGGGTCGAGGATTTCGAGGCATAGATGTCTAGGCATGAGTATTTCCTTCTGGTGCTTGGCAGTGCGCGCACGTCACCCGCTGCTGCTCATGCTTGAAAAAGTATATCACGAGCGGTATACTTTATACCAACACCAGCACGACGTTGGAGCAGCATTGAGGAGTGAGGGGATGGAGCTTCTGATCGTTGGTGGGGCAATTGCGGGTGTCATGGTGGTGATCATCGCGGCAAACTGGATGCGCGGCAGTTCTGGCGGTTCGGGCATCGAGCCGTGGATGCTTCGCATCGAAGGACTTACCGGGTTATGTCATGACTACCTGGGCTATATCGACGAGATGAACGGATCTGGACATGACTACGAGACGTTGCGCTACTTCGATAGCCAGCGCCAAGTCACGCACGAGCAACTGCTTGACGCACTTGGCCTTGATCGCAGCCACCCGCTCGACATGGCCATCTTTGCTCGCCGTTATCTGAAGGGATAGGTGCCAGATGAGTAACACCCATGCACAGTGGGCACGCACCCACACTGTTGGGGGCCGGATCGTTGGGGAGTTCACCAATCACGAGAGTGCCCCGCCGCGACAGATGGCGATCATTATGACCCTGAACGGCCCGGAGATCGCCCCGCGTGATACCCTCATTCCGCTCGACCACGATGATGTGATCGGAAGTCTCTCGCACCGCATTGAGGACGTGATCGACGCAGCGGAGCGGGTGGGCTACACCACGGACGAGATCCGTGCTGCCATTGATTTGGCATTGCACCGTAAAACGGTTTCACCACAATGATCACCTGGCTGACTACGACCCAAGCGGCGACGTTCCTCGCATCTCGCGGCGTCACCGTGGTGAGCCGCCAGGGGCGGCAGCCGCCCACGCCGCAGACCGTCAAAGTCTGGTGTCAGCGGGGAGTCCTGACGCAGACCCAGCGAATCGGCGGGCGGCAGCGCGGCTACTACCTTGTCGCCCAGGACGAGCTGGAGACGTTCACGCCACCGGCGATGGGTCGCCCCGGAGGGCATGCCATGTCGCCAGCGGCACATGCCAACGGTGATGCTGCCGAACCGAGAAGGAGTGAATCCTGATGACCAACCCCTACCAGCCGTCAAGTGATGATCTCGAACACCTGATGCGGATCGGTGCGATCAAGCTGGAGCGTACCGCCGGTGTCTCGACGTGGGAGGCGTTGCCAAGTTCCCGGCATCAGATGGTGGTCGATCAGATTCGGGCCACGATCACCGCGACGAGCGGCGGCGCGGCAACCTGCGGGTGTCACCACCTCGCGGATGTGGCGGTGCGGTTCCCGGACGGCTCGCTCAAACGTCCCGA
>RYFE02000003.1 GCA_004138175.2 Chloroflexales bacterium ZM16-3
TCGGCTATCGGCTATCGGCTATCAGTGCGCCATGTGCTGCTCGGCATCCATGCTGACGCCGGTGCGGGCGGGCTCCAGAGGCGCCGCGCCGCCGAGCTCGGGGCGGACGGCGGCCGAGATCACCAGGCCGGCGGCGGCGATCAGCATGGCGCCGCTGAAGTAGGGCGCGGCCGGGCCGATCAGGTCGAAGATCAGGCCGGCGAAGAGCGGGCCGGCCACCATCATGAGGCTGTTGAATGCCTGGACCCCGCCCAGCGTACTGCCCTGCTCCTGGGGGGCTACGCGCCGCGAGATGAGGCTGGTCAGCGAGGGCGTGGCCATGCCCGACCCGGAGGCGAGCACGCCCAGGGCTGGGTAGAGCACCCAGGCTGCCGGGGCCACGGCGATCATCGCGAAGCCGACCACCATCATGCCCAGGCCGGTGACGGCCAGGCGGGCCTCGCCGAAGATCGGCAGCAGCTTACGGATGAGGAAGCCCTGCATCAGCACCGCCATCAGGCCGATGAAGGCGAAGACGAAGGCGTTCTCGGTCGGGCCGAAGCCGAAGCGCACATCGCTGAAGACGGCGAAGTTGTTCTGTAGTCCGGCGAAGGCGAAGTTTAGCAGCAGCACGCCGGCCAGCAGCGGGCGGATGCTCGTCTTGCCCACCACGGCGCGCAGGCGCGTCACTGGGTTCATCTTGCGGAAGGGCACGTTGGTGCGCCGCTCGACCGGCAGCGACTCGGGCAGGCGGAAAAAGCCGAAGATCACATTGCCGAAGGTGAGCGCGGCGGCGGCGAAGGCTGGCGTGGAGAGGCTGATCGTGCTGAGCAGCCCGCCGATTGCCGGGCCGAGCATAAAGCCGAGCCCGAATGCCGCGCCGATCAGGCCAAGGGACTTGGCGCGATCCTCGGGTGCGGTGATATCGGCGATGTACGCCTGGGCCGTGCTGATATTCCCGCCGGTGATCCCGTCAAGGATGCGGGCGAAGAAGAGCACCGCCAGCACCGTGCCGATGCCCAGGGGCAGCAGCTGGTCGGCTAGGCCGAAGACGATATAGGAGATGCCCGTGCCCGCCAGGCTGATCAGCAGCACCGGCCGACGGCCGAAGCGGTCTGACAAGGCGCCCAGCACCGGCGAGAAGACAAACTGGAAGAGCGAGAAGCTGGCTGCCAGCGCGCCGACTAGCAGGGCGCGGTTGCTGGAGAGCCACGAGGCGTCGGCCTGTTCGATGATCTTCACGTAGTAGGGCAGCAGTGGAACCACGATGCCCACGCCGAGCAGGTCGATGAACACGGTCAGGAAGATGAAAATAAGAGGGGAGCGCTTGTTGCTCACGGGTTGTGCCTCTCGGGTTCTGCAAATGAGTATATTTATTCACAAGGAATATACCATACTCGTCACGTATTTGTCAATGACTTGCACAGTTTTATGCACAGAATTGTTGAACACGGAGGCGATTGGAACACGAAGGACGCGAAGGCGCGCGGAGAATGCGAAGCAACCCAGGGCTAGTGCAATGTCGCTGGCGGCTGAAGCCGCGTCACGAGGGCCTGCGGCCAGCCGCCCGCCTGCGCGGGCGGTTCCGGCGTCGGCGCAGGCCGACGCTCGGCGCAACGCGCCCCGTCGGCGCGACTTCCAGTCGCCAGCCGTGGGGCGCTCAGGACGTTGCATCAGCCCTGCGAAGCAACCCAGGAATGATCCAAATGCCCCGCGCATGTGGTAACATGACATATATTGTGTCGCGAACGATCCGTCCACTCTCACCATGCGTCTCACGCTGTGAATGACCGCTTCGCGACATTCATGTTCGTGTCCTTCGCGCACCTTCTTGATCGAAACGGTGATCTCGCCATGGCCTTCGCCGGCTTCTCAACCGATTCCCTGGTTAGCCTGCCGCCTGAGCTGTTCAGCGAGGTGCTGCCGGCGATCACCCTGGCCAGCGAGCTGAAGGTCACGCTGCACCTGTTCTACCGGCTGAGCCGTCAGCGCGGCACGCCGCGCCGCCTCAGCTGGGACGAATTGCTGGCCGATAAGACGCTGCGCCGCTCGCTGCGGGCCGTCTCGAAGCTGCGCCCGGTGGAGGATCTGCTGTCCGAGGGGCTTGACGCGGCGGTTCATCGGGGCAGCCTGCTGCACTTGGTGGCTCCGGCCGGCGGCCGGGTGAGCAGCTGGTACCTGGTTCACACGGCGGCGAACCGAGAGTGGGCTGAGCAGATGAACCTGGCCCACGCCGCCCTCGCTCCCAACGAGGCATCCGCCGAGCGGGCCTCACTGATCGGGCTCTACGAGCAGAATATCGGCCTGGTGACGCCGATGCTGGTGGATGAGCTGCGCGAGGCCGAGGAGCGCTACCCGCGCGCGTGGGTCGAGGATGCTATGCGCGAGGCGGTGCGGGCCAACGCGCGCTCGTGGCGCTATATTCGCAAGGTCCTGGAGAGGTGGGCCACCAATGGACGAAACGATGCGCCGGATCGCGCCGGGCGACCTATCGATATCGAAAAGTACACCGGCGGACAGTTCGGCGGGATCTACCGGCGCGGCGGCGACGACACCGATCTCTGAGGGGGCGGGCGACCCTAACTGCCCGACCTGCTGCGGGGCTGGGTTCTATGTGCGCGATGTCCACTACGGGCACCCGGACTTCGGCCAGCTCATCCCCTGCCACTGCAAGGATGATGAGATGCAGCGGCTGCGCAGCCAGAAGCTGCTCAAGATTAGCAATATCGAGCCCTTCCGCGACAAGACCTTCGAGAGCTTTGATCGCAACATCCCTGGCGTGGTGCGGGCCTTCTCGCGGGCCGTTGAGTTCGCCCGCAACCCGCGCGGCTGGCTGATCTTCTACGGCAACTATGGCTGCGGGAAGACGCACCTGGCCGCCGCGATCGCCAACGAGGTGCTGAAGATGAACTCCGAGGTGCTCTTCACGGTTGTCCCTGACCTGCTCGACCACCTGCGCTCGACCTTTGGCCCTAACTCGGAGGTGGACTACGACGAGCGCTTTGACCAGGTGCGCCGGGCCAAGCTGCTTGTCCTGGACGATCTGGGCACCGAGAATGCTACCCCATGGGCCAGAGAGAAGCTTTACCAGATTATTAACCACCGCTATAATTATGCTCTCCCCACGGTGATCACCAGCAACCGTGAACCGAAGGAGATCGACCCGCGCATCCGCTCGCGCATGGAGGACGTGTCGCTCTGCCCCGAGCAGATCATGATCGAGGCGGCAGACTACCGTCGCCTGACGGTCGAGCAGCGCTCCGGCACCCGTAAGCGCAAGGCCGAGGGTCGCGCGGGGCCGACCGGGTCGCGGAATTGGTAGGGGCGGCTCGCATAACGCGGAGGGGCGGCTCGTGGGATTGGTAGGGGCGGCTCGTGAGCCGCCCCTACAGCCAGACATGTATAGGCTCCAAGAGTAAGAAAGTACTGCTCGATATGGTGAGACATTTTCTCTCTGTGACTGATCTGAGCCGGGCTGAGGCAGATGCGCTGCTCGACCGGGCCGCAGCCCTCAAGGCGGAGTGGCACGCTGGCGGTAAGGGCGTCCACCCTGGGCTGCCGATGCAGGGGAAGACCCTGGCGCTGGTGTTCGAGAAGCCCTCGCTGCGCACGCGTGTGGCCTTCGAGGCCGGTGTCACCCAGCTCGGCGGGCACCCGAGCTACCTCTCGGCAAATGACATCGACATGGGCGGGCGCGAGAGCGTGCCCGATGTGGCCCGCAACCTGAGCCGCTGGGTGCAGGTGATCGCCGCCCGTGTCTTTAAGCGCAGCACCGTCGAGACCCTGGCCCGCTACGCCACCGTGCCGGTGATCAACGCCCTCTGCGATGTGGAGCACCCCTGCCAGGCGCTGGCCGATATGCTCACCTTGCGCGAGCGCTTCGGGCGCACCCAGGGTTTGAAGCTGGCCTATGTGGGCGACGGCAACAATGTCTGCAACTCGCTGATGCTGCTCGGCGCGACCCTCGGCGTGAGCGTGGCGGTGGCCTCGCCGCCCGACTACCGGCCCGACCCGGAGTTCGTCGCGCGGGCCGAGGCGCTGGCCGCCAACAACGACGCCACGATCACGATCACCACGGCGCCGGGCGAGGCGGTTGCTGGCGCAGATGCCGTTTATACTGATGTGTGGACATCGATGGGCCAGGAGCACGAGTCGTCTCGCCGCCGCCCCGTCTTCCAGCCCTACCAGGTTGATGCGGCCCTGCTGGCCCAGGCCGACCCACGCGCGGTGGCGATGCACTGTCTGCCGGCCCACCGTGGCGAAGAGGTGACGGCCGAGGTGATCGATGGCCCCCGCTCGGTGATCTTCGAGCAGGCGGAGAACCGGCTGCATGTCCAGAAGGCTCTTGTGCTGACGCTTCTAGAATTGTAGATCGAAGGGGAGGGTTCACGGGAGGGCCAGGCCCTCCCGTGAACCCTCCCCGGATAACAAACGCTATGGCAGGAAATCGCGCAATCTTCGAGCGAGCGATGGAGCAGAGCCGCGAGGCCGCACGCGGCGGGCGTTGGGATGACTCTCTCAAGAGTGCGATTCGCGCGCTCCAGGAGTTCTCCCAGGATACCGATGCCCGTATCGCCGCTGCTGTGGCCCTGTTCAACACTGGTAAGCTCGACCGGGCTCTCCAGATCTTTGAGGATCTGCGCGCGTCGGATCGGAACAACCCGTTCTTCTTGAGCTATATAGCCCAGTGCAATAGCCGCCAGGGGAACGTGTCCGCCGCAGTGGAGAGCTACCGTAGCCTGGCGGAGTTGCACATAAGCCAGCGTCGGCCCGCCCAGGCCGTCGAGCCGATGCGCGATCTGCTGGCCCTGCGGCCCGAGATGGACGATCAGCGGCGACGCCTGGCACAGCTCTATGAGGATCTTGGCGCTGTCCGCGAGGCGGCTAACGAGCACCTGAACCTGGCCCGTCGCCTCTATGATGCCCAGAAGTTCGATGCGGCCGCCGAGACCGCTGAGATAGCGCTGCGCCTCGAACCGAACTTCCGCGAGGCGAAGGATCTGATCGTCACCCTGCGCGATGCGATGTCCCGCGCTGCTGGCATCCAGCCCGCGGCGCCTGCCGCCCCCGGCAGCGGCGATCTGCGGGTTAGCATGGGCGGGATGACCGGTGCCCTTCGCTCGCAGCAGTTCCAGATCGAGAAGCTGATCGAGCAGGCGATCAAGAAGCAGGAGGCCGGCGACTCCAACGGCGCGGCGGATCTGTACGAGCAGGCGGTCGAGGCCGGGCTTGAGCGGGCCGATGTGCTCTACTCGCTCGGCCTGATCTACCAGGAGCGGGGCGACCACCGGGCCGCCGTGGGTGTGCTCAACCGGGCCGCCTCCGACGCCGAGTACGCCCTCTCGTCGCACTTCGCCCTTGGCCAGAGCCACCGCGAGCTTGGCCAGTTGCCCCAGGCCGCCCAGGAGTTCGAGCAGACAATTGAACTGGTTGACCTCTCCTCAATCGGGCGCTCCGAGGCCGACGACCTGATCAACATGTATGAGTCGGCGGCGACGATCTACTCCGAGATCGGCGATATCGCCCGCGCCGCCGCCCTCTACTCCACCCTTAGCTCGTTCCTGGAGACGAAGCGCTGGGGCCGCGACCGGGCCGCCGAGTTTAAGAGCCGCGCCAAGGAGCTCTCTGAGCGCAATATGTTCGCCAAGCTGCGCACGCTTGGCACCGGCAGCCTGAGCCCGCAGTCTGAGCCGGACGCGGTCTTGCCGCCAGAAGAGGTGATGCCGGAGAGCTGGGGTAAGATCCGGCCGATCACCGACTTTCTACGTAGCGACCGGCCGGCCACCACGTCGGGACTCAAGGCCCAGCCTGAGCCGAAGCCGATCTCCGAGCCGCTGTTGATCCTGGAGACGATGCCGACGGCGATCGAGCCGCGCTTTGCGCCGACTACCCCGATCGACACGACCGGCCTCGACCCTGAGACTGAGGGCTGGGTTACCCTTAGCGGGAAGTACCTTGACCAGGGGCTGATCGAGGCGTCGCTGGACGCGTGCCTAGAGACGATCCGAGTGAATGTGGACTATCTGCCCATTCATTTGCGCATGGGTGAGATCTACGAGCGCCAGGGCCGACCCGAGGAGGCGGTATCCAAGTATCAGCTGCTGATCGACACCTACCGGGTGCGTAATGAGCCCGAGAAGGCGATCGATGTCTACTTCCGCTTTATCGATCTGTCGCCTGACACGATCAACGCCCGCTCACGCCTCGCTGAGATCCTGAAGAATGCGGGCCGGGTTGACGAGGCGGTCGAGCAGTCTATCCATGTCGCCAACAACTACTACCGCCTCGGCCAGAGCAATAAGGCGCTAGAGGAGTATCGTCGCCTGCTCCAGTGGGCGCCGAAGAACCGCGATGTACACACTCAGTATGGGCTGGCGCTGCTCAAGCTGGAGCGATTCGAGGCCGCCCTCGGCGAGTTCCGCAAATCTATGGAGCTGGGCAGCCCCGACGACCTGGTCGCAATCTCTCGGCTGAATATCACGCTGGCCCTGATGGGCGACCAGCCCGCCGATGTGTGGGACTCGCTGGCCACCCTGCTCGATCAGATCAAGCAGCGCCCCCAGGAGTTTAGCCATGTGCAGTCGGAGTATCGCTCGGCCCTGCTGATCTCCGACGCCAGCGTTCTGCACTATATCCTGGCGATCATTCAGCAGCAGTCTGGCCAGCACGGCTCAGCCCTGGCGGAGCTTGAGCAGGCCCAGGCGATGCTTGAAAGTGACGTTGACCCGCTGCTCCACCCGGTGCTGATCTATCAGGCCGCCGCAGATAGCTACATCGCTATGGGCAAAGCCGAGGAGGCGCTGGCCCAGCTGCACAAGGGGCAGGCGGTGGCCGGGCGCAGCCCCGCCGACCCGAATATTAAGCACGCCTTCGCCGTGCCCCTGGCCAAGGGCGAGCTGGCCCGGCGCATGGCCGAGGCATACGCCGCCACCGACGACCTTGCTGGCGCAGAGCAGGCCCTCGTCGAGGCCAAAAAGCTCGTCCCCTACGACCGAGCGATCCACACGAAGCTGGCCGATGTCTACTTCCGCCAGGGCAAGCTCGGCGAGGCGCTGGCCCAGCTAGAGGAGCTGGCCACCTATTACGAGGAGCGTCAGCAGCTTGACCGGGCGATTGAGATGCTGGAGTACGCCCTGAAGCTGGCGCCGAACCATATCCCGATCAGCAGTCGGCTGGCGCGCATGCAGCTGCGTCGCGGCTACCTCGATAAGGGCGTGGACGGGCTGATGCGCGCCGCCGAGCTCCAGCGCAAGGCTGGCCAGCTGAAGGACGCCGTCGCCTCGCTCCAAGAGGCCGCCCAGGTTCACTGGATGATGAGCGAGCACGAGAAGGCTCGCCATGTGTACGACAAGATCGTCCAGATCGCGCCAAATGATATTGAGGCCCGCCAGTGGCTGGCTCTGATGCACACGCTGGCCCGGCGCACCGACGAGGCTGTGGCCGAGAAGAAGCAGATCGCCCGCATCTTCGCCCAGCAGCGCGACTACGACGGCGCGATCGCTGAGCTGCACCAGATCATCGGCCTCGACCAGAAGGATCTCGATGCCTACTATCTGCTTGGCGATATGCTGATGCGCCGCGAGGAGTACGGCCAGGCCGTGCAGCTCTACGGGCGTATGCGCAAGATGGAGGGCGTCGATACGACCCGCGTTGAGGCGCTGGCGACAGCCGCCAACCGCATGCTTCAGCAGCGCCAGTCGCAGCAGATAAAGAGCTAGGGAATAGGGGGTACAGGGGACAGGGGACAGGGGACAGGCAGTGTACCAACGCGCCCGGTGCGGCGTCGCCCGGCGGCTGAAGCCGCGGGCTATGGTCTGCGAAGGCCGCCTGCGCGGCCTCAGGCAGGCCGCGCAGGCGGCCTTCGTCGGACAAGAGCCCGCCCGTTTACGGGCCGGGCACGCGCAGGGTCACAGGGTGAGTTTTGCGGTATTGCGGTTTTAGTTAATGGCGATGGCAGGGATTGTGATAGCGGGGATAAACCTCACCTTGCGCTCGCTCACTATTTCGTGTACCCTCCCTCTTGTATCCCATGTGTGCCAGCCAATGCTGTACCCCTTGTCCTGTGTACTGTACTCTGACTATGGATCTTGCACGTCTCTGGTCGCGGCTTAACCCGCTCACATCGCCCTTCGCCTTCCTCGACATCCTGATCGTCGCCGTCCTGTTCTACTGGATCTTCGGCGTGATCCGCGGCACACGTGCCGTCCAGCTGCTGCGCGGCATGGGGGTTGTCCTGGTAGCGGCGTTTGTGGTGGGCACGGTGGCCAACGGGCGGTTCACGACGCTGTCGTGGCTGCTGAGCAATATTATTAACCCGACCCTGATCGTCGGCGTGCCGGTGCTGTTTCAGCCTGAGCTGCGCCGGGCGCTTGAGAGTCTTGGCCGATCAAGCAACTTGATCAGCAGACCTTTTGGCGGGGCGAACCGCTCGGAGCTGCTGGAGACGATTACGGTGATCTGCCGGGCGGCATCCCAGCTCTCGCAGCAGGGCGTGGGTGCCCTGATTGTGATCGAGCGGGCCACTCAGCTTCAGGAGTATGCCGACCGGGGCGTGATCCTCGACTCGCGCATCTCATCGCCGCTGCTGTTGAATATCTTCTACCCGAACTCGCCGCTCCACGATATGGCGGTGATCGTGCGCGGCACACGCATCCTCGCGGCCAATGTGGTGATGCCTCTCAGCGAGGATGTGATCGGGCCGCGCCGCTACGGCACGCGCCACCGCGCCGCCAAGGGGATCAGCGAGCAGACGGACGCGATCTCGGTGGTGGTCTCCGAGGAGACGGGGGCGATCTCGTTGGTAAATGACGGTCGTATGGCCAGCTATCTGAATGAGGCGCGCCTCCGCAGCATGCTCGCGGGTCTGCTGCGCGTGTCCCTCGACGGCGAGAAGAAGACATGATGGCGGCCTCATGACAACGCTGCGCGCTACGATCCTGCGTGCCCTGCTGGCACTTGGCCTGAGCTTCTCCCTCTGGGCCTTTGTCTCGTTTAGCCAAAACCCTGAGGAGTTGGTGCCGTTTGAGGGACTCACGCCACAGGTGATCGGCCTGAGCAGTGACCTGGTGATTGTGGACGCCAATGGCCTGCCGAACCCTACCCTGCCCAGCGTGAATGTCACCCTGCGCACCGACCGCAACCAGCGCACGGAGCTGCGGCCGGTCGACATCCGCACGGTGGTCGACCTGACTGGGCTCGGCCCCGGCGAGCATATTGTGCCAGTGAATGTGCAGGCCACCCGCAGCACGATCTCGTTTACGGTGCCGGCCGACGGCGTCACCCCCTCGGCCATCCCCTTCCGGCTTGAAGAGATCATAACGTCCACGGTTCCGATCGACTTGAAGGTCTCCGGCAACCTGCCCTTCAGCTTCGAGCGCGGCGAGCCACAGATCCTCTTTAGCGGCGTGTCCATCGCCGAGGTGCAGGTCAGCGGGCCGCAGAACCGGGTGCAGCGGGTGACGGCGGCCCAGACGACGGCGAATATCGAGCAGCTGCGGGCCAGCTACCAAGCGCCCCTGAACCTGATAGCGGTTGATGAGAACGGCCAGACTGTCGATGGCGTGCAGATGAGCCCCGGCACGGTGAATGTGCGCATCCCGATCACCTCGGTGGTCGGCCTGAAGCTGGTGCCGGTGCAGGTCAGCGTCGTTGGCCTGCCAGCCCCCGGCTACGCCATCACGGCGGTGGAGGTGGATCCGCCGCTGCTTGCGCTCACCGGCAGCTCCGGCCCGCTCGACGCGGTGCTCGTGCTGAAGACAGAGGATATCGACATTGGCGGGGCGCGTAGCTCGCTGGTGCGCCAGGCGCGCATCATCTTCCCTACCGGCACATCGCCGCAGGTTGGTCAGCCGGGCAACGTCCAGGTCACGGTGCTGATCTCTCAGATCAGCCAGTCGTTCAAGGTGGCACTGCCGGCACAGGTCACGACGAGCGGCGTGGGCGACGGTCTGCTGATCAGCATCAACCCAGATATTGTCACGGTAACTATTACAGGCAGCAGTTCGTTCCTTGATCAACTGGCACAGCAGACGCTGCGGGTGAATGTGGATGTGAGCGGGCTGGGGCCGGGCAGCTACCAGCTCCCGGTGACGGTGATCCTCCCCGATGGCGCGCGTCTCGTGGGCGACCCGCCGTTGGTGGACATTGTGCTGCGGGTGCCGCCGCCCGCCCCGACGAATACCCCAACCGCCGAGCCGCCGGTTGATGTGACGGCCACGCTGCCGACCACAGGGACGCCCGAGGTCACGATGACGCCTGATACCGCTGCGCCGCCCGAGCCGACGGGGACGGCTGAGCCGACGACGATTGAGCCGACAACGCCGGAGCCACCGACACCCGAGCCGACGCCTCCTGAGCCGACGCCCTAGTGCGATTGCAGATTGCAGATTGCAGATTGTAGGCAGTATCTACTCATGCTACGACTCGCCTGACCGATGTTCCAGCTCTTGTGTATTCGATAGCGTATGGAGCCCTCTGGGCTGATAAGGAGTGTAAACGTGACGACTGAGCGACTAGGAACAGCTGCCCGCCCTCTGCGTGTTGCGATCATCGGCGCCGGGCCGGCCGGGTTCTACGCCGCCGATGCGCTGATCAAGCAAAAGGATCTGGTCTGCCAGATCGACTTCTTCAACCGCCTGCCCACGCCCTATGGCCTGGTGCGCGAGGGCGTCGCCCCCGACCATGAGTCGATCAAGGCGGTGACGCGGGTCTACGACAAGGTGGCCGCCGCGCCGAACGTGCGCTACTTCGGCAATGTCACCTTTGGGCGCGATATCTTCCACGAGGATGTGAAGCAGCTCTACGACCAGATCATCTACGCGGTGGGCGCCCAGTCCGACCGTAAGATGGGCATCACTGGCGAGGATCTGGACGGCAGCTTCCCGGCGACGATCTTTGTGGGCTGGTTCAATGGCCACCCGGACTACCGCGACCTGACCTTCAACCTCTCGCACGAGCGGGTGCTGGTGGTGGGCAATGGTAATGTGGCCATGGACGTGGCCCGCATCCTGGCGGCCGACCCGGAATATCTGGCGAAGACGGACATTGCCGACCACGCCCTGGAGGCGCTGCGCAAGAGCAAGGTCCGCGAGATAGTAATGCTCGGCAGGCGTGGGCCGGCCCAGGCCGCCTTCACCAACCCCGAGCTGAAGGAGTTCGGCGAGCTGGACGGCGTCGATGTGATCATCGACCCGACCGAAATGGAGCTTGACCCGGTGAGCGAGGCGTCGCTCGCCGACGATAAGACGGCGCGGAGGAATGTCGAGCTGATGCGGACCTACTCCGAGGGGGGCAGCACCGGCGCGCCCCGGCGGATCGTGATGCGCTTCCTGGTCTCCCCGGTGGGCGTGATCGGCTCCGGCAACCGGGTGGCGGCGGTGACGATTGAGCGCAATCAGCTGAAGCAGGCGGCCGACGGCAGCCTGAAGGCGATGGGCACCGGGAACTACGAGACGCTCCAGTGCGGCATGATCCTGCGCTCGGTGGGCTACCGCGGCTCGCCCATCCCCGGCGTGCCCTTCAGCGACTCCTCGGGCACGATCCCGAACGTGGCTGGCCGGGTGTTCCAAGATAGGGATGAAGTCTTGCCTGGTGAGTATGTGGTCGGCTGGGCCAAGCGCGGCCCCTCCGGCATCATCGGCACCAACAAGCCCGACTCGGTCTCGACGGTGGCCGCGATGATCGAGGATATCCCTGATCTGGAGGGGATCGCCGATGAGAATCGTGACCTGGGCGCAATCGAGAACCTGCTGCGCTCCCGCAACATCGACTTCGTCACCTACGCAGACTGGCAGATCCTCGACGCCTACGAGACGGCGGCCGGGGCCGCCCAGGGCCGCCCGCGCGTGAAGGTAACCAGCGTCGCCGAGATGATGGAGATCATCCGCGCCGGGCGCGAGGCATAGCCTACCGATAGCGCATACCGCTTTCTATTGCGGCTTGGAGGAGCCAAGCCGTAATAGGAAGCGGTATGCTGATAAAGCGTGAAGCTCCCCCAGCATAGGGTCAATCTGAGGCAGGACAATCGAGCTATGGATGCGAGCCAGGTAGACTGCTAGCCTCATGCGTGGAGGTACCCATGACTGCACCCGAGGCCCGCATCGCCCCCCTACCTGCTACACGCCTAGCCATCGACCTACGCCGCCCGGCGGGTGCTGCTATCGCCGCCCTGCTACTACGCCTGCTGTTCGGCCTCTTCGCTCTGCCGATCAGCGCCACCTTTCCCGAAACCAGTTTGGAAAAACAGATCGGGCTGCTGCCCGGTAGCACACCGTTGGGCATATGGCTCCAGCGCGTTGCTGTGGAGCCCTGGGTACGCTACGATGCCTGGAACTACATCCGCATCGTTGATCACGGCTATCGGGTAGAGGAGGGCACTGCGGCGTTCCACCCGCTCTACCCGCTGATCAGTGCGCCCTTCGCGCTGCTGCTCGGCAACGCGCCCCTCGCGCTGTTGATTGTCGCCACGCTGGCGACGATCAGCGCCACGGTGATCTTCGCACGCTATGTCGAGCGATTCCACGGCGCTGATCTGGCCGTGCCGGCCGCTGCCGCGCTGCTGCTGGCCCCCCCCAGCTTTATCATGCTGGCACCCTATAACGAGGGTCTGTTCCTGCTGCTGGCCGTGGGCTGCCTCTGGGCCACCCGCGAGCAGCGCTGGTGGCTGGCTGGCACCTTGGGCGGGCTGGCCTGCCTGACCCGTCAGCAGGGATTGGCCCTGGCCCTGCCCCTGGCGTGGGCGCTGCTCGTGGCGCTGCGCGAGCGTCGTGTGCGCTGGTGGCAGCTGGCCGCAGTCGGACTGGTGCCGCTGGGCTACGCGCTCTTTGTGGCCTACCGCGCCGTTGCGCTGGGCGACCTAGCCCGCCTAGCGGGGGCCAGTAGCCCGGCGGACTTCCTGCGCGGTCTGTTGGTCTCCTCCTCATCGGAGCAGGTGGTCACCGGCCAGCGCATCGCCTGGCCGTGGGAGCCGCTGATCGATCAGGTACGGCTGCTGTTCAGCAAACCTAACAGCTACCACCTAGCGATGGACCTGCTGCTAGGCTATGCCATGCTGGTGGTGGTGGCCCTGGGCTGGCGCTCTATGGACGCTCTGGAGCGGCTCTACTGTGCGGGTATTATCACTCTCTCGCTCGGCTACTACAACGGTGTGCTCGACCCCTACCTGAGCCTGCCGCGGCACATGCTGCTGGCCTTCCCGCTGTATGTGGCACTGGCGCGCATGTTGGGTACGGGGATGCGGCGGCGCTACGGCATGTATGCCCTGCTCTTGCTGAATGCCTTTTTGGCCGGTGCCTTTATTCGCCACGGGTGGGTTCCATGAACACTCTGATCAATGCTCACCCCTCTGCCTCCACGCTGCGCCGACTCTGCATGGCTCTGCTGCTGGCTCTGTCCGTCTGGGCCATCCTGATCACGCCCGAGTCAGACTTTGTACAGGACTACGCCGCCGCAAAGGGCTGGATGCTTGGCCTTGACCCGAATGGGCCGACAGACGATCTGCTGGCGGCCTGCTGTTCTGACGCGCCACCGAACCAGATCCCGCAGACGGCCCACCCGCCCCTGGCCACGCTGCTGGCGCTACCCTTTGCCCTGCTGCCCTGGACCGCCGCACGCTGGGCCTGGATGCTCGTTAGCTGGCTGTTGATCACGTTGACATGGGAGTGGCTCCAGTTGCCGCCTCTGGCCTGTCTGCTCAGCATCCCCTTCTGGGTGATCGGGATCTCGCTAGGTGCCCTGGAGCCGCTACTGCTACTGTTGGTTGCCACGACACTGCAGGATCTGGAGCGGGCACCGCTGCGCGCCGGTGCGGCCCTCGGCCTCGCCATGGCCCTGAAGGTCTACCCTGGCATGCTGGTTCTCGGCCTGCTGCTGGGCCGACGCTGGCGCCCGCTGCTGGCCGCCGGCACCGCTGCCCTGCTGGCCACCGCCGGGGCTGAGATCATCCTCGGCCCCGGCGTCACCCGTGATTGGCTAGCCTTCTCGCAGGTGAACGCCACGCTTCATGTAGGGTCGGTGAGAAATGTCTCACTTGTCCGTATCGCCCATACCCTGCTCCCCGCGCTTTCGGCGAACATGACTGGAGTGCTGCTGGCGCTGCTGCTGACAATACCTCTCGTGCCGTTGCTGCGCTGCGAGCCTATTAGAGCTATGCTGCCGGTGATGCTGCTGTCCAGCCCAATTTGTTGGGAGCTGTACTTTGTCTTTCTTTCGCTTGTGCCCCTTGGCCGCGCCGAGCGCGCCCTGTTGGCTCTCAGCGGGCTGGTGGGACTCGCGGTCTGGATGCGCCTGATATCGGGTGTGGGCATGGCTCTGCCTGGCTATGGGCCACTGTTCGTCGCAGCGATGCTGGCCTGGTATCGCTGGGCCCGCGCCGGCTTGGCCGCCGCACGTCCCGCCGCTGGCTCGCCGGATGCGGGGAACACGCTACAATAGCGGTCGGACACTGTCGATCTGGAGAGCCCCTTGCTGGCAAAATCAGCCCTCCCCTTGCGAATCGTGATGATTGCGCCCTTCGGCATTCGGCCGAAGGGCACCTTGCTGGCCCGTATGCTGCCCTTGGCCCAGGCCCTCGCTCGGCGTGGCCATGAGCTGGCGATTGTCGCCCCGCCGGTGCAGAACCCCGAGGACGCTGGCTTGCGCGCTGTCTACGATGGTGTTCCAGTGAGCCATACCCGCCTGCCGCGCCTGCCCGGCCCCGCCGCCGTGGCCGAGCAGAGTCTTAGCTTGCTGCGCCTGGCCCTGGCCGAGCGGCCCGACCTGCTCCATATCTTTAAGCCCAAGGGCTACGGCGGCCTGGCCGCCCTGGCCGCCCGCGCCCTGCGCCCGCGCCTGCCCCTGGTGGTCGACACCGACGACTGGGAGGGCTGGGGCGGCTGGAACGACCTGCTGCCCTACCCCGCCTCGGCCAAGGCGCTCTTCGCCTGGCAGGAGCGCGACCTGCCCCGCCGCGCCGATGCGGTGACGGTGGTCAGCCGCACCCTGGAGAGCCTGGCCTGGAGCTTTGGCGTGCCGCCGGGGAGGGTCTTCTTCCTGCCGAATGGGACAGGAGTCGGGCCTCAGGAGTCAGGAGTCAGATCCCCGACTCCTGAGGAACGAGACCACCTCGCAGCCAGCAATCTGCGACAGCCTCAGGAGTCGGGAGTCAGATCCCCGACTCCTGAGGCCCGACTCCTGACTCCTACCATGCTGCTCTACACCCGCTTCTGGGAGATCGATCTGCCCGAGCTGGTGGCGGCGCTGGTGGCCATCCATCAAGCTCGACCGGACGCGCGCCTGGTGGTGGTGGGGCGGGGCGAGGGCGGCGAGGAGCGCCAGCTGTTGGCCCTTGCCGGGCGGGCGGGCATCGGCGCGATGATTGACTACCGGGGCTGGCTCCAGCCCGCCCAGATCCCATCGGTGCTGGCCGAGGCCGACATAGCCCTCTCGCCGCTCCAGGATACGCTGATCAACCGGGCGCGCGGCCTGGCCAAGCTGCTTGAGCTGATGGGCGCCGGCCTGCCGATTGTGGCCAGCGATGTGGGCCAGGCCGGCGAGTACCTGGAGCATGGGCGCAGCGGGCTGCTCTGCCCGCCCGGCGACCCGGCCGCCCTAGCCGCCGCCACGCTGCGCCTGCTCAATGATGACGCCCTGCGCGCCAGGATCGCGGCGGGCGCCCGCGCCGCCGCCGCCCGCTTCTCTTGGGACTCCCTGGCCGACATCGCCGAGGCCGCCTACCACGCGGCGATGAGGAGGTAGCTCCGCCCGGCGGCTGAAGCCGCGGGCTATGGTCTGCGAAGGTCGCCTGCGCGACCTCATTATGGGAGGTAGCCATGCTTAACTGGCTGTTTGGGCGCGGCGAGGCCACGCAGGTGCCGCAGATTGTGCGCGGCGACCGCGCCGCCGCCGAGCCCTTCGACCTACAGGTGGCCGTAGTCATCCACAACCCGCTGATCGAGGCCGCCGGCGGGCGTCGGCTCAGCGAGCTGATGGGCTGGCAGAACCCGGACGACCTGGCGAGCCAGTACATTGCCGACATGCGCGCGTGCAGCGGCGGCATGGCCCGCTACACCATCGCCGAGCGCCACGAGCTGGACGGCTACCCGCCGAAGGCCGACGGCTTCGCCTACGACGATGCGGGCTACATGGCCGCATGGCAGCGCCGCGCCGGATTCCACCAGCCCGACGCGGCCGACTACCGGCGTATCCTGGCCGAGCACCGCCTGGTGGAGAAGGTCGAGTCCGGCGAGATCGACGAGGTCTGGCTGTTCGCCTTCCCCTACCCCGGCTACTACGAGAGCCAGATGGCGGGCGCCGGCGCGGTCTGGTGCAACGCGCCTCCCCTGGCGCTGCCGGGCGCGCGCCGGCGCTTCGTGATCATGGGCTTCAACTTCGAGCGCGATGTGGGCTGCATGCTGGAGAACTTCGGCCACCGGGTCGAGTCGATCATGGCCCACGTCTACCGGGGACAGCGGGGCGAGGCCAACCTCTGGGAGCGCTTCACCCGCTACGACGAGAGCGCGCCGGGGCGATCCGAGTGCGGCAATGTCCACTTTGCGCCGAGCAGCCAGCGTGACTACGACTGGGGCAACCGCCGCGAGGTGATCTCGGGGGGCGACGCATGGTACGCATTTCCCGACCTGAGCGCGCCGCCGCGCCCGATGCGCTGCGCCGAGTGGGGCGGCGGCGATATGCGCCTGCACCACCTCTGGTGGCTCGATCACCTGCCGCGCGCGGCGGGCAGCACCGGCGGCGTGCTCAACAACTGGTGGGCCTACGCCCTGCGGCCCGACCGGTTGTTGTGATTGGAGATTGCCTGCTCAATCTGCAATCTCCAATCTCCAATGCGCTACTCCTTCCAGGTCGGCCCCGGCAGGTGATCGTCGCGGAGCAGGTGCTCGAAGAGCACCTGCGGCAGCGGCTCGCTGTAGAAGTAGCCCTGGATCATGTCGCAGCCAGCGCTGTGCAGAAAGTCGCGCTGCGTAACCGTCTCCACACCCTCGGCCACAACACGCATGCCGAGCTGGTGGGCCAGGTTCATGATCGCGTTAATGATCGCCCGCCCGCTGTCATCGCGCTCTGTGCCGATGTCGAAGACAAAGGAGCGGTCGATCTTCAGGATGCTGATCGGCAGGCGCCGCAGGTAGGCCAGGGACGAGTAGCCCGTGCCGAAGTCGTCGATGGCCAGGGTGAGACCGATGTCACATAGCTTGTTAAGCATCTGGGCGACGCTGGACTGGTCGCCGATCAACATGCTCTCGGTCAGCTCAAGCACGATCAGGCTCGGGTCGAGGCCGCTCTCGGCCACGATGGCGCTCAGGCTCTCGACAAAGTCAGGCTGCGAGAACTGGATGATCGAGACATTCGCCGATATGAAGAGGGGCCGGTCGGGGCGCTGCCAGCGCCGCGCCTGGCGGAAGGCGTTGGCCATGCACCAGGCGTTGAAGGGGATGATCAGGCCGAGATCCTCGGCGAGCGGGATGAAACGGCTCGGCGGGATGATGCCCATGTCCGGGTGCTTCCAGCGCAGCAGCGACTCCATCCCCACGATGCGGCCAGATCGGTCCACCTTGGGCTGGTAATAGGTGTCAAGCTCGTTGCGCTCTAGGGCACGGCGCAGGTAGTTCTCCAGGCGCAGGTGCTCCAGGGCGGTGCGATTCGTGGCCGAGTCGAAGAACTGGAAGCTGTTGCGCATCGTGCTCTTGGCGCGATACATCGCCACGTCGGCGCAGCGCTGGAGGCTATCGGCGTCCTCGCCGTCGGCGGGGTACATGCTTGCGCCGATGCTGGCGCTGACGAAGAGCTCGTTGCCGGCAATATGGAATGGCGGGTGGAGCAGCTCGTGGAGGCGGTGTGCCACCTTCGACACCTGTAGTGATCCGGTGATCTCGGTGAGCACCATCATAAACTCATCGCCGCCGCGGCGGGCAATCGTGTCGGCGCTGCGGACGTAGCTCTCGAAGCGGCGGGCCAGCTGGATGAGCAGCGCGTCGCCGATGGTGTGGCCGAGCGTGTCGTTGATCTGCTTGAAGCGGTCGAGGTCGATGAACAGCACGGCGATCATCCGGCCAGAGCGGCGGGTGGCCTCGATCGCCTGGTGCAGGCGCTCCTCGAAGAGCAGCCGGTTCGGCAGTCCGGTCAGGGCATCGTGGTGGGCCTGATAGGCCATCTGGCGCGTGTGCTCCTGCTGCTCCAGGGCGATCATCAGTAGCTGCTCGGCCAGCTCGATCACCTGGGTGTCATCCGCCCCTATGTGGGTGATCTCATGATGCGCGAGTACCAGGACGCCATCGACCTGGCCGGTGTGGGTGCGGATTGGCGCGATCCAGCAGTCTGCCACGCCGATGTCGGCGACAATCGCATTGATCTCGGCCCAGCGCGCATTGCCGGGCAGGTAGCGTTCGATTTTCCTGTGGCTTAGGCTATCACCGACGCGTGCGCGCGCCCACACCTCCAGTTGCTCCAGCATATCGGCGGAGAGATCGGGGCTGGCGATGTGCTGCACCGGAGCCTCGGAGAACACTAGCGCCATGTAGATCATGCCGGGGTAGCGATGGGAGATCATCGTGAGAATCTGCTGGCTCACCACGTCGATCTTCTGGCTGCGGGCCACCAGTTCAAGCACCTGCCGACGCTCGTTGCTGAGGATCTCGGCCTGCATGCGGCGGGTAATGTCCTCGTGGGCTGCCACCACGCGAACATGCTCGTCATCGCCGAAGCGGGTGACGCGGAGTGTGAACCACATCTGACGATCCCGGAAGTGACAGGGGTAGTCTAGGTGGAAGTGCGTCTGCGTGCCTGCGATCACCGCGCGGATGCCAGCCGCCGCCGCGTGGGCGATGAGCGCGTCCTCGCCCTCGGATACGGCGTCACAGACGGACAGGTAGTTGTAGCCCACGCCGCTGCTGTAGGGGTTGTGGCCTGCGCTGCGGGCAAACGCCTGCCAGGCGTGGTTCACCGCCATAATCGTGCCTGCACCGTCGAGGATGGCGATATGGGCCGAGAGGGCGTCGAGCGTCGAGCGGAGGAACTGCTGCGACTCGATCAGCAGCTGCTCGGTGCGCTTGCGCTCGGTAATATCGTAGAGGGTCGCCAGGAAGGCGGGTCCGCCTTCCAGCGTGATCGACTGGATGTGCATCGCCACCATGACCACGCTGCCGCTAGGGCGGATGATCTCTAGGTCAGTCGTCTCATGGGTGACAATAGGGAAGCCAAAGGTGAAACCGACGAGATGATCGCGGCTGCGCCCGAACAGTGCCTCTGCGGCGGGGTTGGCGAAGCGCACAATGCCGTCTGAGTCGAGAACCAGAAGCGAGTCGTCACTCTGCGTGGTGATTGCACGGAGGACAGCGCTTTCATCAATAGGAGTTTCATTAAGTGGGACGATCTGGTTTGTAATACTTGAATAGCCCTCTTTCATGAGGCTTCTCCGACCGCAGCAGGTGGTGTGTTATCACGAAACTACCGCTGAGTCCGTTGCGTTTCTGGTGTTGAATATGATTAATAGCAATACCGCAGAAGTCGCCCTGCGTGGCGTCGCCCGGAGGCTGAAGCTGCGGGCTAGCGGTCTGCGAAGGCCGCATGCGGCCTTCGTCGGAGAGAGCCCGCCCGTTTACGGGCTGGGGCGCCCTGGGTGACTTTTGAGGTGTTGCCATTAATAGCAGGGGGAGGCGCGTCATCACGACGTGCCTCAGCTCCCGGCATCATCTTTGAACAGGTTGCCGAGGCGCTCGATCTCGCTTGGGGCGGTATGGATGAATTGCCCGGAGAGAATGCCTGAGATCGTGCGAAAGGGCTTGCCAATATGCAGGCCGTGGCCGTCGATCATGAACTCACGAATCTCTTTATCGTGAGCTGATCCGCGCATCTTCAGCACCGTCAGGCCGCGGCGCATCTCGCCGAAGAGCTCGACGTAGCGCATAAGAATGATCGAGTCGGTGATCGTCGAGATATGTGCCTCAGTGATCGAGGTGCCGCCCAGCAGCGTCGGCGTGGTGGAGGTGAACAGCCCGACCACCTCTTGGTGCTTGATGAACGAGGTCAGCCCGATCACAAACTCGCGGAAGCCCTTCATCGTCGAGACCCGCTCAAGGGCCGAGAGGCTATCGATCGCCACGCGCTGCGGTCGGAAGGTCTCGATCTCCTTCTTCATGAGGATCAGCTGATCTTCCAGGCTGGCCGACTCGGGGTAGTTGCAGATAACCCGCATCTGGCCGGTGGACTCATACTCCTCAAAGTCGAACCCCCAGCCCGTCGCGTTGCGGAAGAGCTGGTCGCGGCTCTCCTCAAAGGCGAAGAGCAGCACGCGCTCGCCCTGGGCCGCCCCCGAGGCCAGGAAGGTCGTGGCCATGAGCGTTTTGCCGGTGCCGGTCGCCCCCGACACAAGGATGACCGAGTCGCGGAAGAATCCGCCGCCGCACATATGGTCGATGTCCGAGTTGCCAGATTGCATGCGCAGGTTCGAGGAGCGCTGCTTGAGCTCGATCGCCGAGAGCGGGATGACAACCACCCCCTCGCCGGGGATGACGGTGAAGGGGAAGCTGCCCTTCTGGTGCGAGGTGCCGCGAAACTTGAGAATCTCGATCGTGCGTCGGCGCTTCTCCTCCTCGATCGGGTTGCGCAGGATCACCACATCATCGGTGACAAACTCCTCCACGCCGTAGCGCCCGATCTCGCCATACTCCTGGGTGCGCTCAGCGGTGAGGATGGCCGTCACCCCCATGCGGCGCATTGCGGCGACGATCCGCAGCAGCTCGCTACGGATCATCTGGCTATTCTCCATACGCGCAAAGATCGCCCCCAGCGAGTCGAGGACAACCCGGACGGCGCCCACCCGCGCCACGGCATAGGTGATGCGGGACAGCAGGCCGCCCAGATCGTACGCGCCGCGCACGATCTCCTCGGACTCGGGCTGCGGCGACACATCGACGAAGGCCCACTTGTTCTGCGCCTCCCAGGCGGCGATATCCCAGCCGAAGCCGACCATATTGCGCCGTAGGGCGTCGGGCGACTCCTCGAAGGTGATGAAGACGCCAGACTCGTTGAACTGCTGGATGCCCGCAGCGAGGAACTGCGTGGCAAAGACCGTCTTCGCGCTGCCGGCGGTTCCCGAGACGAGCGTGGTGCGGCCGCGCGGCAGCCCGCCGTTGGCGATGTGGTCGAACCCTGTGATGCCAGTGGGAAGCTTGGCGATAGGAAATGTCGAGGTTGATACTGTCATAGTTTTATGTGCGAGTTACCGGGTTAGTGCGAGATATGAGCACTGATTTTCGGGCATTCGCTGTTGGTGTGAATAAGTACTGAAGACAGACAACTGCTAACTGCGGTCGGTGGTCGGTGGTTGAACAGGAAACCTTCTTCTGGAATGGTGTACGAGCAGTAGGTATCTGTTCGGGGAGGGGCAAGCCCTCCCATCGGACATCTGGCACATGGGCAGTGGTGAGCCGCTAGGACATAGACACAGGAGGAAGGTTCAATGCGGTGAGCAGCCCTTCAGTATCGGCGAGATCGCCAATGATTCGGCGCTGCGGCAGGGGCGACTCTTTGATCAGTGTTGGTGTCGCAAAGATCTGACGCTCCTCGGCCTGCTGTGGATCGGTGATTACATCAATGATAACAAGCTCACACGGGTAGTCGCCGAGGCGATCCGTGATAAGCTGCTGCAACGTGGCGATGGCGCGCTCCGTACGCGGCGTGCGCCCGGCAATAAAAAGCTGAAGAACAATAGTGCTCACGGATGTCAGCCTATCACATTCATCGCGAGGTTATCATAACCGAATCTTGATGATATGCAAATATTCATAGCGTAACCTCATCACGATAGTATGCCACAAGATAGCCCATCAGCTGAAGCGCGAGAACTCTACCCTCCTCAAGGTATGCCTGCTGCCGCTCAAGCGAAGCACCAAAGCTTCGGCTACGCAGCGACGCCAGATGCATCTCGACCACATCGCGGGCTGCGGCGTGCTGTTGGCCCAGGTAGGTTGCCAGGGTGCGCGTGGGGAGATCAACATCGGGGACGAGCGCAAAGCCGCGCGCGTCGACGGCTTTCTCTAGTATATCGCTGTAGCGGTTGATACAGATCTGGAAGGTGTCGGGGTTATCTGTGCGCAGCGACGAGTCGGCGCGCTGCGGGCGGGCGATGGAGCGCGCGCGCTGCGCGCTCGATATCGCGCTGACGGCGAGCAGCTCGCGCTCGCGAGCCTGGAGCTGCTCGCGCAGTGTCTCGGCCTCGGCGATGGCCCAGGCGTGACGCCGCTGCTCGGTAATATCTGTGTGCGAGATCACGAGGCCGCGCCGCTGGCCGTAGAGCGGCACCGCTCGCATATGGAACCAGCGCTCTGTATCGGGGCTGTTGCACGGATACTCCAGCTCGAAGATGGGCAGATCGCCGTGCAGGACACGGCGCATCCCATCCAGCACCGTGGGCACCTCCACCGACTCATCGCTTGAGGATGTGGCGCAGATAGAAAAGTAGTTCGCGCCCACGCCAGTGGTGAGCAGCTGAGGGTCGCCATTCTCGACTGCAAACTGACGCCAAGCGTCATTCGCCATAACAATGGTGCCGTTCTCATCGAGCACGGCAATATGATGCGAGAGCGAGTTGAGGATCGCCCGGCTAAAGCCCTCCGCGTCGCGCAGGGTCTCCTGGATGCGGTGCTGCTCCGTCAGGTCGCGCAGCACGATCAGCTGCGCTGGCGCGCCCATCCATGTGATGGATGCCGCCCGCATCTCGGCCGCGATCAGCGCGCCGTTCGCCTGGAGCAGGCTGATCTCTGCCACCTCGCCAACCATAAAGGGCAGGCCAAACGGCTGCCCGAGCAGGTTGCTTGCCTTGCGGCGCAACAGAACCTCGGCGGTAGCGTTCACCACGCACACGCGGCCATCATCATCGACGATAATCATCCCGTCGAGGCTGGTATTCACCACTGCCTGAAGTCGGGCGTCCGCATCAGCATCGATAGCCGTCGGCGGCTGGTAGTTTGTTTCTTCCATTCGCAATTCTTTGTAGGGGCAGCGGGAACCGCCCAGCGCCGAAGATACGGAATATTACCATGATGATAGATGCTGACATACCTGTCAAGGGTAGTGCATAGAGGTAATCAAAAGGGCGGGGGCGGCTGAGCCGCCCCCGCGCCCTTCCTAGTGCTATGCGTCTGGGCTACTCACCCTTCACCACAGTCCAGAGATCCGTGAATGCGGTGGTCTTCTCGTTGCGCACGGCCCACTCCAGGCGCTTGATCATCTCCGCGTCGGGGGCGAAGCCCTGGGCGTAGAGATCCTTAATATCCTGCGAGAGTAGGTCGACCGCATCCTTATTGGGCGAGAGATAGCCGATATACTCGGTATTGCGCGCGGCGATGTCTGGGCGCATTAGGAAGTTGATAAAGACGTGAGCGGTGTAGGCGTTGGGCGAGTCCTTGAGGATGGCCAGGTTGTCCATCCAGATCATACCGCCCTCTTTTGGCATGGTGAACATAATATCCGCATTGCCCGAGAACTCGTCGCCCAGGCCGTTGTGGGCCTGGATGGCCTGGCCGCTCCATGCGTGGGCGATCACATACTCGCCCGAGGCCAGCTTACGGTTTACGTCCGAGCTGTTGTATGCGGCCAGGAAGGGTTTCTGGGCGATCAGCAGATCCTCGGCGGCTTTCAGGTCGGCCGGGTCGGTGTCGTTGAGTGACTTGCCGAGGTACTTGAGGGCTGCGCCCGGCGACTCGCGCTCGTCATCGAGCATGCTGAACTTGCCCTTGTACTTCTCGATCTGGGCCGGGTCGAACAGGGCCGCCCAGCTGTCCACCCCATCGGGGAAGTCCTGCTTGTTGTAGGCGATCCCGCTGATCCCGTACATGTAGGGCACCGAGTTGACATTGCCCTCGTCGAAGTACTTGTTCAGCAGGTCGGGGTTCATGTGGCTGATGTTGGGCAGCAGGCTCTTGTCGAGCGGGATGATCAGCCCCTCGGCGGCCATCGTCGTCACCGCATAGTCCGAGGGCACCACAAGGTCGTAGCCGGAGTTGCCGGCGCGCACCTTGGCGATCATATCCTCGTTCTGGTCGTAGGTGTCGAGCGTCACCTTGACGCCGTACTCCTTCTCGAAGTCGTCGAGGATGCTCGGGTCGATGTAGTCCGACCAGTTGTAGAAGAACAGCTCCTTAGCGAGCTTGCTCGTGTCCACATCGCCGCTGGCGGCCGCGCCGCTTGGGGAATCTGTCGAGGCTGCCGGGGCGCTGGCCGGGGCGCTGGCCGGGGCGGAGCCACAGGCACTAAGCATAACCAGGGCCATCGCGAGTAGTGGGATCCAACGTTTCATCGGGGGGTCTCCTCCTGAACAAGAACACCATCTGGATGGCTTGAGGGAGGGCTTTGCCCTCCCTCAAGCCATCCCCTACCGTCTCCGCTGGGCGAGCTGTGAGAGTCCGACGAGGGCAATCGAGATGATCAGCATGAGCGTGGAGATCGCGTTGATCTCGGGGGTGACGGCGCGGCGTACCTTGTTGTAGACCTCAACGGGCAGCAGCGAGGTGCCGGGGCCAGAGAGAAACAGGCTGATGATGAAGTCGTCGAGCGAGAGCGTGAAGGCCAGCAACGCCCCGCCGATGATGCCGGGCAGGATGAGCGGGAAGGTGATCCGCCAGAAGGTCTGCCAGCCGCTGGCCCCGAGGTCCTGGGCGGCCTCCTCAAGCCGACGGTCGAAGTTCTTCAGGCTGGTGCGCACCACCACCACCACAAATGAGATGCTGAAGGCGATATGCGCGATGATCACCGTGGTCAGATTGCGGCGGATGGGCGTGCCGGTGATCGACTGGATAAGGTCAAAGGCGAAGGCCGAGAAGGCCAGCAGCGCCACGGCCATGACGATCTCGGGGATGACGATTGGCAGGTAGAGCAGGGCGTCCATACCAGAGCGGCCAGGGAAGCGGTAGCGCTCCATCGCCAGGGCGGTGAGCGTGCCGATGATCGTGGATGCCACCGTGGAGATGAGGGCCACATACAGCGTGTTGAGGGCCGCGCCCATCAGGCGCTCATTGGCGAAGAGGCGGGCGTACCAGTCCAGGGTGAAGCCCGTCCAGCGCACGCCAAACTGGTCGCTGGTGAAGGAGAAGATCACCAGGATGGCGATCGGCACATAGAGGAAGGTGTAGAGCAGCACGGCGTTAGCGAGGAGGGCAAACCCGCCCAGCGAGGTGCGCTCGCTGGCGCTGGCGGGGCGGGCGACCGTCTTCGTCTGCGAGGTGGCCTCGATCATCGATCTTCCTCCGTGGTCGAGCGGAAGTAGAGCATAATCAGGATCATCAGCACGCCCATCATCACCACGGCCATCGCCGAGCCGAGCGGCCAGTTGGGCGGGTTGGAGCGCAGGAAGAGCCGCTGGAGCAGGTTGCCGATATAGTCAACCTTGGCGCCGCCGAGCAGCTCGGAGACGACGAACTGGCCGATGGTAGGGATGAAGACTAGCACCGAGCCGGCGGCGATGCCGGGCATCGTGATCGGCAGCATAACGCGCAGGAAGGCCCGCCAGCGGCTAGCCCCAAGGTCGGCCGCCGCCTCCATCAGCGTGAAGTCGAAGCGGTCGAGCGAGGCGTAGAGCGGCAGCACCATAAAGGGCAGCTCGCCATAGACCAGGCCAAGCAGGGTGGCGTTCTCGGTGTAGAGCAGGGTCTGCGTAGGCAGGCCGAGCGCCTGGAAGGCGCTGTTGATCAGGCCGTTGTTCGAGAGGATGATCTGCCAGGCGTAGATCCGCACCAGGAAGTTCGTCCAGAACGGGATGAGGATCAGGAAGAGCAGGGGGGTGCGCCATGCCTGCGGGCTGCGGGCGATGAACAGGGCCAGGGGGTAGCCGATCAGCAGACAGATCAGGGTGGTGAGGACGCTGGCCCAGATCGAGCGGGTGTAGGCGTTGACGTAGATATCTTTGGTGAAGAGGGTGGTGTACTGCTCAAAGGTCGCCTGCCAGATCACATTCCCACGCGGGCCGGCGGTCATGAAGCTGTAGAGCAGGATGATCACCAGGGGCATGGCGAAGAAGAGGGTGAGCCAGAACGCCCCGGGGCCAAGCAGCCCGGCCAGGCGCAGGCGGCTGCTGCGCTGGCGCTGTTTCTGAAGGGTGTCGAGGGCCATGGTGGGTCCTCCGTGGGTAAGCGGCGGGCCGTAGGGGCGCATCGCGATGCGCCTCTACTCCGTCAACACCAGGGCGTTATCGGCGGGGCAGACAAGCAGGGACTCCTCGCCGGGCTGCCAGTAGGCGTTGCGGTCGACGGTGCTGCGGTCGTTCTGCTCCCATGCGTTGAGGGTACGCTCATCGCTGATGCGCACGGTGATGCGCGTGTCGCTGCCGATATAGTTGATCCGCTCGACGCGCACGGGCAGGGCGTTCTCGGCGGAGGGGTTGCCCTCGCCCTGGGGCAGCAGGCGCACCTTCTCGGGGCGGATGGAGAGCGTGGCGACGGTGCCGCTGCTGAGCGGGCGGGCGCTACAGCCGCGCAGGCGGATGCCGTCGGATGTCTCGATCGTCGCGTAGCCGCCCGCGCTCTCGACGACCCGGCCCTCGACGAAGTTCGTCTCGCCGATAAAGTCAGCCACAAAGCGGCAGGAGGGCCGCTCGTAGATCTCAGTGGGCGTGCCGACCTGGAGCACCTTGCCGTGGCTCATCACCGCGATCCGGTCAGACATCGTCAGGGCCTCTTCCTGGTCGTGGGTGACGAAGATAAAGGTGATGCCCACGCGCTCCTGGAGCCCCTTGAGCTCCAGCTGCATCTCCTTGCGCAGCTTCTGGTCGAGGGCGCCGAGCGGCTCATCGAGCAGGAGCACCTCGGGGCGGTTGACCAGGGCGCGGGCGAGGGCGACGCGCTGCTGCTGGCCGCCGGAGAGCTGGCGCGGTCGGCGGGCGCCGTAGCCGCTGAGGCGCACCATCTCCAATGCCTCCTGGACGCGCGGCCCAAGCTCGGCCTTGGGGACGCGCTTCATCTCCAGGCCGAAGGCAACATTTTGCTCAACCGACATATGGGGGAAGAGGGCGTAGGACTGGAAGACCGTGTTGACCGGGCGCTGGTAGGGCGGGGTGCTGCTCATCTCGCGGCCGTGGATGAGGATCTTACCGCTGGTGGGGTACTCGAACCCAGCGATCATACGCAAGCTCGTCGTCTTCCCACAGCCGCTGGGGCCAAGCAGCGAAAAAAACTCACCGTCGCGGATCTGGAGTGAGACGTGGTCTACCGCGTGAACATCGCCGAAGGCTTTCACGACGTCGCGCAGCTCAATCGCGATCCCGTCACTCAAGGCGATCTCCTGGGAAGCATATACGGACAGCCAGAGCGGCATACGTGGCCGCCAGGGTGCAATCGCTGCATATTTAACCCGTTCTGTGGGATAGTTCAGTATACCATAAATTAACCGAGGAGTCTGGATCGCACACTGGATCACGAGGGCTGTTGCATAGTCGCTGGCGGCTGAAGCCGCGTCACCAGGGCCTGCGGCCAGCCGCCCGCAGAGGCGGGCGGCTCCGGCGTCGGCGCAGGCCGACGCCCGGCGCAACGCGCCCCATCGGCGCGACTTCCAGTCGCCAGCCGGGGGCGCGCAGGACGGTGCAACCGCTCTGGCTAGACCCGCACAATACCTGTGTTACAACATGATACAATACGGCGCGCAATGGCCCAGAGGGGCTGTTGTCCAGGCGCGGCAGCAGGAGGCACTTATGGACGATCTGATCGAGCGCGTGGCCCAGCGCATTGCGGCCATCCCCGGCCTTCCCGCCAGCGTGCGCCTTGCTGATGCGGCGCTCGCGCCTCTGTCCGACACCCCGATCTCAGGCTACATCGACCACACCCTGCTCAAGCCCGAGGCCACCCCGGAGCAGATCGCGCAGATCTGCGCCGAGGCGATCCAGTACCGCTTCGCCAGCGTCTGCGTCAACCCCTCCTTCGTCCCGCTCTGCGCCAGCCTGCTCGCTGGCACGCCGGTGGCCGTCTGCACGGTGATCGGCTTTCCGCTAGGCGCGACCACCACGAAGACGAAGGTCTTCGAGGCGAACCAGGCCGCCGTCAACGGCGCGCGCGAGCTCGACATGGTGATCGCGGTGGGCCAACTGAAGGCCGGGCGCTACCCCGAGGTGGCCGAGGATATCCGCCAGGTGGTGGATGCAGGCCACGCCCAGCGCGCGCTGGTGAAGGTGATCATCGAGACGGCGCTGCTTAGCGACGAGGAGAAGGTGGCGGCCTGTCTGCTGGCCAAACGTGCCGGGGCCGACTTCGTGAAGACCAGCACCGGCTTCTCGGGCGGCGGGGCCACCGCCGCCGATATCGCCCTCATGCGCCGCGCTGTCGGCCCAGATGTTGGCGTGAAGGCGTCGGGCGGCGTGCGCTGCCTGGCCGACGCCCAGGTGATGATCGCCGCCGGGGCCAGCCGAATCGGCGCTAGCGCCGGGGTAGCGATTGTCCGCGAGGCGGAGGGCGGGGCTGCTACCCCACGCGGCACAGGATATTAAGAGACGCCGTAGAGACGCCCCGCCGGGGCGTCTTTACCCTTAAGGAGGTTCCGTTGAGCATCCTCATTAGCAAAGATACGCGGCTGCTAGTCCAAGGCATCACGGGCAAAGAGGGCGCCTTCCACACCAACCGCATGATCGCGTATGGGACGAAGGTGGTAGCCGGCGTAGTGCCGGGCCGCGGCGGGCAGACGGCGGTGGACGGACAGGTTCCGGTGTTCAACACGGTAAAGGAGGCGGTCGAGGCCACCGGGGCCAACTGCTCGGTGATCTACGTACCGGCACAGTTTGCCCCCGACGCCATCCGCGAGTCGGCGGCGGCCGGCATCCCGCTGGTGATCTGCATCACCGAAGGCATCCCCGCCCTCGACATGGTGGCCACCTACGAGTTTGTGCAGCAGTGCGGCGCACGCCTGATCGGCCCGAACTGCCCTGGCCTGATCACCCCCGGCGAGGCCAAGGTCGGGATCATCCCCGGCAACATCGCCGCCCCCGGCCCGGTGGGTGTGGTCAGCAAGAGCGGCACCCTGACCTATGAGGCTGTGGATGCCCTGACCCGCCTCGGCCTCGGCCAGACGACCATTGTCGGCATTGGCGGCGACCCGATCATCGGCACCAACTTTGTGGATGTGCTGGCCATGTTCCAGGCCGACGAGGCCACCAAGGCGATCGTGCTGATCGGCGAGATCGGCGGCGACGCCGAGATCCAGGCCGCCGCCTTCATCAAGGCGAATGTGACCAAGCCCGTGGTGAGCTTCATCGCCGGGCAGACGGCCCCCGAGGGCAAGCGCATGGGCCACGCCGGCGCGATCATCAGCGGCGGCGCGGGCACGGCCCAGGAGAAGATCAAGGCCCTGGAGGCCGTGGGCGTGAAGGTGGCCCGTCAGCCCGCCGACATTGCCCAGATCGTGAAGGATATTCTGGGGTAAAATCTGGAATGCAAAGGGAGGCTGTGACGTTTACCTGTCATTCTGAGCGAAGCGAAGAATCCCGACCGGGATTCTTCGCTTCGCTCAGGGTGACAGCGTTCCTTTTGCTCTACCGCGTATTTTGCATTACGACAGCGGGATGCGCAGTTCCACCGTCGTGCCCTGCTCGGGCTCCGAGCGGATGCGCAGGTCGGCGCCGATCAGGCGGGCGCGCTCCTTCATGTTCAGCAGGCCCAGGCTGCCCCGGCTATTGTAGGTTCCCTCGACCGCCGCCACATTGAAGCCCCTGCCACGGTCGCGCACGCTGGCCACAAACGCATCCTCCTCCACATAGAGGTAGATCGTGATCACGTCGCTATGGGCGTGCTTGCGGGCGTTGTTCACCGCCTCCTGGACGATGATAAACGCGGCGGCCTCGATCTCGGAGGGCAGGCGCGGCACATTTACCGGTGCCTCAAGGCGCAGGCGCGTCGTGTTACCGGAGGGGTCGCGCCAGCGATCCACATACTGCTGAAGCGTCATCACGAGGCCCTGGGTCTCTAATCCGAGGGGGCGCAGCTCGAAGAGCAGGGTGCGGATGTCGTTCGTCGTCTTGATCACCAGCTCAGACAGGGTATCAAGCTCGGCGGGCACGCGCTCGGGCATGGCTCGAAACAGCTTCTTAATGAACTCGATGTTCATTGCGATCGCCGCCACGCTCTGGGTTGGGCCGTCGTGCAGGTCGCGGGCGATCGCGTGGCGCGTCTCGGCCTCTTTGCTGAGCAGGCGGTCGCGCTCCTGCTTGAGGCTCTGGTAGAGGCGGGCGTTCTCGATAGCGATGGCGGCCTGGGCGGCCAGCGTGGTGAGCAGCTGCATGTCCTGGTCGCTGAATGCCTTGCCATCGACCTTATTGAGCAGCTGCATCACGCCGCTCACCCGATCCTTAATCCGCATCGGCACGCAGAGGATCGAGCGGGTGATGAATTCGGCCTCGCGGCCGATCGCATCGTACCAGCGGCCATCCTGCTCAACATCGTTGACGATCTGGCCGACGCCGTGGGTGGCCACCCATCCGGCGATGCCCCGGTCGGCGGGCATACGGTACTGGCGGTTCTCGCCGGGGATCTCCAGGATTAGCTCGTTGCGGGCCTCATCGATCAGGAAGATCGAGCAGCGCTCGGCCCCAACAACCTTGGGCGCGCGCAGCTTGATGTCGTTGAGCAAGCTGGACAGGTCGAGGTTGATCGAGAGGGACTGGCCGATCTCGTAGAGCAGGTTCAGCTCGCGCAGGTCTCGCTCGGCGCGGCGCAGCATCGAGAGCTTGTCGGCCTCGCCGCCGATGGCCCGCACCAGTAGCACCATCAGGTCCTCATCGGCATTGACCGGGCTCGGGCCGCCTTTACCGTCGGTTCCAAGCTCCTGGCCGTCCACTACAAGGTGCAGCAGGCCGACCCCCTGGCCGCCGCTCTGGAGCGGCAGCTCGATTAGGTCGCGGCTGCCCTCCAGCGAGTAGGAGCCAAGCATCGGCTCGCTGCCGTCATCGCGACGCATAAAGCCGCCGCGCGCCTGCTCGATCAGCGTGCTGGTCTCTTCGTCGATGGCACCGTGGACAAGCCGCACCGTCTCTCCGTAGGGCGTGATGTAGAGCAGCGCCCCGGCCTGAGCTGGCCAGAAGGCGACAAGACGCTCCAGCGAGGCGGCCAGCAGCCCGGAGACATCGTGGTGTCCGCCGGCGATCAGGAGCTGGCTAAGTGTCTCCAGCTGGCGCTGGTTGATGGCGATTGGCGACATAGGGCACCTCGCGAGGCTGCATATGAATAGAGTCCTGTTACTGTAACCTATTCGCAGGGGCTATGTCAATTTAGATCACTGAGGTGTTGAGGCGTTGAGTCACTGAGATGGGTGATCGGATCAGGCATCAGGCCAGTCGATGGCGATGAAGATCTGGCCATCCTCGATCTGCGTGGGGTAGACGGGGATGCGCAGGCCAATCGGCGGGACGATGCTCTTGCCGGTGCGGATGCTGTAGGCCCAGCCGTGCCAGGGGCAGGTCACCGTCTCGCCGATCAGGGTGCCGGCCGAGAGCGGGCCGCCCTCGTGGCGGCAGACATCGCTGAAGGCGTAGATCTCCCCCCCTATGTTCGCCAGGGCCACCGGCAGCCCGTCCACATCCACGAAGGTCATCTGGCCCGGCCTGATCTCGTGGGTGGCGAGCACGCGTACCCACTCACGGGCCATCAGTGCCCCACTTTCGCTACGGCGATGATGTGGCCGGGCACGCGCTCGATGCTCACCCGCGTGGCCCCGTGGGCGCGCAGCAGATCGGTCAGCTGCGGCGCGCTGAAAACGTGAAGGTGCGCCGGGCTATCGTCCTTCTTGTGCGAGGGCACCGAGAGGATGGCGAAGCGCCGGGCCACGCGCAGGGTCGAGCGAAGCGCGGCCGCCGTGTCGGCGATATGCTCCAGCACATCGAGCATCGTCACCACATCGAAGCTGTGTTCGGCGAAGGGCAGGTCGGTCGCATCGGCGCGGGCCGCGTTGAGCGTAAGGATGCCGCCATCGGCGACGCGCTGGATCTCGCTCACCCGATTGGCCATGGCGTCGGTCGCGGTGACGGGGAGCCATGGCATGGCGTCGAGCAGCGGCCAGAGGAAGGCACCGCGCCCGCTGCCGATGTCGAGCAGCTCGGCGGGGCCGATCTCGCGCAGCAGGCCGAGCACGGCCTGGACGCGCGCAATGCCCGTCGTGCGCTTGAAGCGGTGCAGCCGAAGGCCGCGGGCCAGCCCGAGCGTGACGAGCGCGGCGCGCTGATCGGCGCTGAGCGAGTCCAGGGGCGACTCCTGGCTTCCGGCATCGTCGCCCAACGATCCGCGCACATAGGCGGCGGCAAGTCGGGTGAACAGCGGTGTCTCGGCAGACATGTGGCGCTCCCAGCGGGAATTGCAGATATCAGATTGTGCTTCGTACATATCGTAGCATAATCCAGACGGGCAGTACGCGCGGGTGTGTCCGTCCGTTATTTGCACGCCTTGCCCTGCGCTGCTATGATGCTACAAATCAGTCATTACGCATCATACATTACATAACGTATTTCATCATGATCTGGACTATCTCCGATTTACATCTCTCCTTCGCCCACCCCAAGCCGATGGATATCTTCGGGCCTCACTGGAAAGATCACCCGGAGCGCATCGCTAGGGGCTGGCGTGATCTTGTTGCCCCCGATGACTGGGTGCTGATCGCCGGCGATATCTCCTGGGCCATGAAGCTTAAGGACGCGCTGGTTGATCTGCGCTGGATCGATGCCCTCCCCGGCCGCAAGGTGATCATCCGTGGCAACCACGACTACTGGTGCTCGCGCCGGGTCACTCCCATCCGCCCCCAGCTCCCGCCCTCGATCAGCCTGCTCAGCGCCGATGCTATCGATATCGGCGAGGCCGTTGTCTGCGGCACCCGTGGCTGGATGACGCCCGAGACCCCCGGCTATGACCCGGCTACCGATGCGCAGATCTACCAGCGCGAGCTCGGCATGCTCGACCGCGCCCTCGCTCATGCCGCGCAGCTGGCCGCCGGTCGGCTCCCGATCATCGTGATGATCCACTACCCGCCCTTCGTTAACCGCCAGCCGAGCGAGTTCGCCCGCCGCATTGCCGCCGCTGGGGCGAGCGCCTGCATCTACGGCCACCTCCATCGCCGTCAGGATCACGCCAACGCGGTTGATAAGACCGTCGATGGCGTCTCCTATCAGCTTACGGCCTGCGATTACCTCGACTTCGGGCCGGTCGGTGTACGTGGTCTGTAGGCTAGGTCTCTACTGGTTTGATGTTCGATGACAACCTCAAAGGTTGTTCTATTTTTGTTGTATTTGAATATATTATAACTGATAATATGGAGTGAATATGCTGTATCATAAGAAAGATGAAATAACAATCAAAAGAGATTTAAAAAAGATAGCGATATTCCGGGAGTTGATATTGATAACAGCCAGTGCATTGATAGCAGTGCTTTGGCTATTTAGCCGTGTGCTCGGCTCACTCAATAGCGTGGTCGCCGCTGACACCTATATAGGTATGAATGACGGCTATCAAAATGTGTGGATGCTCTGGTGGACATCTGAAGCCATCCGCCACGGTTCCAATCCCTTCTTTACAACGATGATTTTTTATCCGCTGCGAACCAACTTGTTCTGGGAGACGTTGAATATCACAAATGGGCTGCTTGCGCTGCCTATAACGTACCTATTCGGTTCAGTGACCTCATACAACGTCGTGGCGATGGTAAGCTTTATCGGCAGCACGCTCGCTATGTACTGGTTAGCACGTACGATGACCGGCTCTCCATTTGGGGCGGTCTGTGCAGCCATGCTCTACGCATTCTCGCCGTTTCATGTGAGCAAATTGTATGATGGTCAGTTGGAAGTAATGAGCATTCAATACTTCCCGCTCCTGACCCTCGGCTTATTTTCTAGTGTTATCAGAAAGTCCTGGCGTGCATCACTCCTGAGCGGTTTGCTCATCGGGTGGATTATCTTGACTAGCTTGTACTATGGCTTGTTTGTGTTGATCTATGTTGGTCTATTTGGTGCGGCGTTTGTGCTGATCTATCGGCCATCCTACCGTGAGTATGGCAACCTGGCTGCTCGACTGCTGGTGATCATACTCCCGGCTGGGATTCTTCTTCTCCCGCAGATGATCGGCACGTCCGTAGGGCATAGCCAGAGCGAGGTACGCCAGATCCTGCACTCAGCTATGCTGATCGATTTCTTCCTGCCAAGCCCACACCATCCGCTGTGGGGTGATGCTATAGCGACGATCCAGGCCCGCCTGCACCCAGGAGCGGGCATGATCAATATCTCGCTTGGCATTCTGATCTGGCCACTGGCACTGATTGGGGCGATCACGATGATCCGGCAGAAGTCAGCGCAGATGCATATCGTGCTGATCGCGACCTTTTTACTATTAGCGATGGGCCCCTGGCTTATCTGGGATTCCCAGCCTACCCGCATCCCGCTACCATATGCGATCCTGAACCTTCTGCCAGGTGTCCGCGCTGGGCAGCGGCCAAACCACATTATCATTATTGCTGCGGTTCATCTCTGCTTACTCGCAGCCTTTGGTGTCAAGTGGTTGCTTGCCTCACGCCCGGTCGCCCAGAAGGCAACCCTGATCAGCGCGCTCTCGGCTCTGCTGATCATTGATCTTGTGCCAATGCCAGTTCCTGGTGTGACCTATCAACTGCTGCCGGTCTACGATGCGATCCCTGCTGGCTCAGGCGCCCTGCTGGAGGTGCCATTTCAAATTGATAAAGGCGCCCCGCTCTTTGCGCAGATGACGCACTACCGACCGCTGCTTGGCGGCTACCTTGCTCGTATGCCGAAGTACCCATTTAATCATGTGCCTGGTATCTATGAACTCTGGTTTGGTCAATCAGAGAGGACGATACTCAGTGATGACTGGCTGCAATCGCTGGTTTCTACGATGAGCGCACAAAATATTGAGTATATCCTGGTTCATCATGATCTGATCGCTCCAAGCTATAGTCCATTCGTTGATCGTCTTGCAGAACGCCTCACCGTTGTCTATAGCGATGCGCAGACGACTCTCTATCAACTGCCAACTACGCCACAGTTGCAGTTTACGATTGCCCTCGGCACGGGTTGGTATGGGTTTGAGGACGCAGGCGATCAGCGTCGGCAATGGACGAGCAACAGTGCAATGATCGACGTGTTCAATCCTTACCCAGAAGCCAGAATTGCCCAGTTCGAGGTGAGCATGCGCTCGTACGCTATCGTTAAAGATATGACAGTATCGCTCAAGCAAGATGGGGGGCAGCCAGTTGCTATGAGCACGATCTCAATAGACCCCGGCTATCGTATGTACCGCCTCCTCCTTCCCGTATCCCCCGGCTACACGCAAATTCAGCTAGACACTGAGCAGGCGGAGCAGATTTTGCCTGATCAGCGCCAACTCGGGGCGGTGGTTCAGTCGATCCGTCTGCGCGATCTTTCCGCTCCCTGAGCTGCTTTCGTAAGAACCTGTGTTCGTAAATTCCTTGCGAAAACCGTCCCAATGAGGTATAATACAAGGAGCATGTAGCGCTTTATGAAGCGTAATACGAGGGCAACGTAGGGACGGAGCGCGCTCCGTCCCTACGCTACGCCCTCATCGATGATTCCAGGAGAGTGGTATGGAGATAGGGATTGTCAGGCCGGTCAACATCACTACGGAGATGCGCACCGCCTACCTAAGCTATGCGATGAGCGTGATCGTCTCGCGCGCCCTCCCCGACGCGCGAGATGGGCTCAAGCCGGTGCAGCGGCGCATCCTCTACGGTATGTGGGATATGGGATTTCGCGCCAACACCGCCTATAAGAAGAGCGCCCGCATCGTCGGCGACGTGCTCGGCAAGATGCACCCCCACGGCGACTCATCGGTCTACGACGCCCTGGCCCGCCTCGCTCAGCCATGGAACATGCGCTACCCGCTGATCGACGGGCAAGGGAATTTTGGTAGCGTCGATGGCGACCCCCCTGCGGCGATGCGGTACACCGAGGCCCGGCTCTCGACGATCGCCGAGGAGTTGCTCTTCGACATCGATAAGAACACGGTCGATTTTCGCGACAACTTCGACGGATCGTACCGCGAGCCGACGGTGCTCCCCGGCATGCTGCCCAACCTCCTGCTCAACGGCGCGGCAGGCATCGCCGTCGGTATGGCCACCAACATCCCGCCCCACAACCTCGTCGAGCTCTGCGACGCGATCATCTACCTGATCGACAACCCCGAGGCCACGGTCGAGGATCTGATCAAGATCATCCCCGGCCCCGACTTCCCCACCGCCGGGAACATCCTCGGCGCCGATGGCATCATGGCCGCCTACAGCACCGGCCGCGGCCAGATCACCCTGCGCGCCAAGGCCCATATCGAAGAGGCCAACCGCGGCGCATTCAACATCGTCGTCACCGAGTTGCCCTACCAGGTCAACAAGGCCCGCCTCCAGGAGCGCATGGCCGAGTTGGCCAAAGATAAGAAGATCGAGGGCATCCGCGATGTGCGCGATGAGTCCGACCGCGCTGGCATGCGCCTGGTGATCCTGCTCAAGCAGGATGCTCAGCCCAAGAAGGTGCTCAACGCACTCTACAAGCACACCCAGATGCAGACGACCTTCGGCATCAATATGCTTGCCCTGGTCGAGCGTGGGCGTCAGCCGAAGGTGCTCACCCTCAAGCGCATGCTCCAGGAGTATGTGGCTCACCGCCAGGAGGTCATTCGCCGACGCACTGAGTTCGATCTGGATAAGGCGCGTGCCCGCGCCCACATCCTTGAGGGTCTGAAGATCGCCCTCGACAATATCGACGCGATCATCCGCACCATCCGCGAGTCGCGCACCGTCGAGAGTGCCCGCAACAACCTCATCCGTAACTTTAGCCTCAGCGAGATCCAGTCCCAGGCCATCCTCGATATGCAGCTGCGCCGCCTGGCCGCACTTGAGCGCAAGAAGATCGATGATGAGTACGACGAGCTGATCAAGCTGATCGCCGAGCTTGAGGATATCCTGTCCAACCCGCGCCGTGTCCTCCAGATCATCCAGACGGACCTGCGCCGGATCAAGGAGAAGTACGGCGATGAGCGGCGCACCCGGATCGCCCCCGACGCCACCGGCGAGGTCAGCGATGAGGATCTCATCCCCGATATCCGTGTCCTGATCACTCTCACCGACCGTGGCTACATCAAGCGCCAGGCCGCCGATGTCTACCGCACCCAGCGCCGGGGTGGGCGCGGCATCAAGGGCATGATCACCCGCGAGCAGGATCTCGTGCGCCACCTGCTCACCTGTGGATCGCTCGAAAACCTGCTCTTCTTCACCGACAAGGGCAAGGTCTACCAGCTCAAGGCCCACGAGGTGCCCGATAGCTCGCGCACCGCTAAGGGCCTGCCTCTGGTCAACCTGATCTCCCTGGAGCCGGGCGAGCAGGTCACCTCGATGCTCGCCGTGCCCGACTACAACGGCGAGTACCTGGTGATGGCCACCCAGCGCGGCAAGATCAAGCGCACCCAGCTGAGCGAGTATAGCCAGGTGCGCTCAAACGGCCTGATCGCGATCGGCCTGGAAGAGGGCGATGTCCTCGGCTGGGTCAATGTCAGCAACGGCGATGAGGACGTCCTGATGACGACTGTACAGGGCCAGACGATCCGCTTCAAGCAGGGCGATGTCCGCCCCATGGGCCGACCCGCCACCGGCGTGAACGGGGTCAACCTCAGCGACGGCGACAAGGTCATCGGCATGCACATCGTCACCCCCGGCGACGACCTGCTGGTGGTCACGGCGCGCGGCTTCGGCAAGCGCACAAAGCTGGATGAGTACCCGACCAAGGGCCGGGCCACCGGCGGCGTGATCTCGATCAAGCTACGCGAGAAGGATACCGTTGCTGGCGCAGCTATTGTCAACGAGCGGTCCCTGCTCACCATCGTGACCTCTGCCGGCGTGGTGATGCGCACCTCGGCCGACGAGATCTCGCAGCTCGGTCGGCTGACCCAGGGCGTGACGATCGTCAACCCTAACAGCGGCGACCGCGTCGCGGCCCTCTCCGTCGAGGAGCCCGAGGAGGACGGCGGCGAGTCCCCCACGATCATCAACCCCGACGGAGAGTAGCGGCACGTAGAAGGGTGCAGCAGTCGCATAGCGACTGCTGCGCCCTTTCAGATCTCAGATCCCCACCTAATCCCTCACATCCCCGATAGGTATTGCCTGGTGCCCCTTGATCAGCGGCACGAGGTTCTGTTGCAGGGTCTTCGTACCGATCTTCAGCTGGTCGCCCTCGCGGCGGATCAGCTCCACGAAGCGATCTACCAGATCCGGCTCCCAGTGGGTGCCCCGCCCGTCGAGCAGAATCTTCAGCGCTCGCTCCAGCTCCATCGCCGGGCGGTAGGCGCGGTCAGCCGTCATCGCCTCGAACGCATCGGCGATCGCCAGGATGCGCGCCTCAAGCGGGATCTCATCGCTCTTCAGGCCGTTCGGGTAGCCCTTGCCGTCCACCCGCTCGTGGTGCCCCTCAATGATCGGCAAGGTCGCCCGCAGGCCGTGAACCCGCTCGATAATCTTCACCCCAATCGCCGGGTGGCGCTTCATCACATCAAACTCCTCGTCGGAGAGCGCGCCCGGCTTCAGCAGCACATAGTCGCGGATGCCGATCTTACCCACATCGTGCAGCAGCCCGGCATAGTCCATCAGCTCGATCTGCTCCTGGGGCAGCCCGATCTCCTGGGCCAGGCGCACCGCGTAGCGCGTCACCTGGCGCGAGTGGCCGTAGGTATAGGCGTCGCGGGCCTCGATCGCCTCGGCCAGCGCCTCGATCGTCTGGCGGTTCTGGTCCTTGAGCGCCTGGTAGAGCCGCGCGTTGTCGAGCGAGGCGGCCACCTGGGTGGCGAAGATGCCCAGCAGGCGCCGCTCGTCGGCGTCGAACGGCGGCTGCTCGGCGCGGCGGGCCATGTGCAGGTAGCCGATCGGCGTGTCGTGGCTGCGCAGCAGCGCACCGGCGAACTGGCTCTCCGCATTGGTGCCGGGGCCGCCCACCAGGCGCATGTGGGCCGCGAGCATCTGCTGGTCGCTACAGTCGGAAGCTAGGGCGATGCTACTCGGCTCGCTCCAGCCGGCCGCCGAGCGGGCCGCGAGGAGCTCCAGCTGCTCGGCCTCCAGGCGGTGCATCGACAGGGCCAGCGACTCTGGGGCGAAGCGCTGCCAGAGGAACTCGACGATCTGACCCACCTGCGTCTCGATGTCTAGCGAGGTGGCGATCATCTGGCTGAACTGGTACATGAACACCAGGTCCGACAGGCGCTCCTTCTCTTGGCGCACCCGACGAAATTCCAGACTGGTGCGCACCATCCGCTCCAGCTGCTCGGCCTCCATTGGCTTCGCCAGGTAGTCGAGCGCGCCGAGCTTCAGCGCCTGGCGGGCCGTGTCAACCGTGGCGAAGGCGGTCAGCATCACCACGTCGATGTCCGGGTGGTTCTGGCGGATGTGTTGCAGCAGCTGCATCCCGTCCATCTGCGGCATCTGCATATCGGTCAGCACGAGGTCAAAGGGCTGCTGCTGGATCATCTCGGCCGCCACTGCGCCGTTCTCCGCCGTGGAGACATCGTAGGTGAGCCGCAGGAGCCGCTGACAGAAGGTGCGGATGTAGGTGTCGTCCTCAACGACCAGAATGCGAGCACGCTGCGGTGTCGATGCGCCAGTCAGCAGGTCGGCCATACCATCTCTCCTCGTGTGCAGGCAAACACTCTGGGGCAGTGTGCCAACATCCCCCCGGATGTCCCCCGACACATCGCGTGTGCGGGCTGCTTGGCGTAGCGCTGTGCGCGCGTGTCGCCGTGGCGGCTGGCGGGGTGTGGCCCACAAAGGTGCGTCGCGCTTCGTCTTAACTTTCTCTCGACAATTGTAACAGCAAAACCTGTCATGCCGACTACAGTGAGTCGTAGAATGGTTGCATTTTGTTCATCGCGATGGGGTGTGGTACGGAGGGGGGGCGGGGCTGCTGGCAGAGACGCAAACCCGGGCCGGCGTGAGGTAGCCGGCGCGGGGTGGCTAGTAATGCGATGAGGGGCGGGCCGACGTTCAGTCGTTTGGCTTACGAGCGAAGAAGGTCTCGACGCGTCGCTCAAGCTCCTCAAAGTCGAAGGGCTTGGTAAGGTACTCATTTACTCCTGCGCGATAGGCGAGCTTCTCGGTGTCTGGCGTGCCGAACGCCGTCACCATGATCACATAGACGTTAGCGTTCTTCTGCCGCAGGGTGCGCACCAGGTCGATCCCACCCATACGCGGCATATTCATATCTGTGACGATCACATCGCAGGGCTGCTCTGCGAGGCGCTCAAGGGCGGCCATCCCATCCTCAGCCTCGAAGACGGTATAGCCGCTGCTCGTCAGCAGAAAACGATAGAGACGGCGGGTTGCCGGATCATCTTCAACGATCATCACCGAGGAAGACACGTTTGCCTCGCTTCGCTACAATCCAAAGATACGTTTCACCTACACGAACGAATATTGGCCGTGATCTCGCGCACATTTTGCCGGTGCATCTCTTAGCTGATGCTGGCGAGATTATCACGCAGCACCTGTGCCGACTGTTGGAGCCCTGCGAGCTCATCATCGGCGAGGGGCAGCGCGAGCACCTCCTCGATCCCGTGCCGCCCGACGATCGTGGGCAGGCTGATCGCGATATTGCTCACTCCATACTGGCCGCTTAGTGGGCTGCTCACGGTGAGCACCGTATGCTGATTGCGCAGGACTGCCTCGGCGATCGCCAGCAGCCCGAGCCCGATCGCATAGTAGGTGGCGCGCTTCCGCTTGATGATCTCATAGGCGGCGCCGCGCGTCTGCTCGAAGATCTGGTTGAGCGCCTGCTGGTCGTACCCCTGCCCATTGGCCCCGACAAAGTCGGCCAGCCGCACCCCGGCAATATTCGCCAGGCTCCACAGGGCCAGCTCGCTATCGCCATGCTCTCCAATAATATAGGCGTGGACGCTGCGCGAGTCAACCCCGTAGTGCTCGCCGAGCATATAGCGGAAGCGGGCGGTGTCGAGGATCGTCCCCGAGCCGATCACGCGCTGGCTGGTTGGCCCGGCGATCTCGGCGCTGATATAGGTGAGAATATCGACCGGGTTTGTGGCGATCACGATCACGCAGTCATCGCTGGCGGCCAGCACCTTCGGGATGATCTCGCGGAAGATCGCCGCATTCTTCGTCAGCAAATCCAGCCGCGTCTCGCCAGGCTTCTGGTTTGCCCCGGCGGCGATCACCACCAGATCAGCCCCCTTCAGGTCGTTGTAGTCCCCGGCGCGGATGCGCATCGGGTGGACAAAGGGGATACCGTGGTTGAGATCCATCGCCTCGCCCTCGGCGCGGGCCGAGTCGGCGTCGACGAGGACGAGATCATTGGCCAGGCTGCGCTGGATGAGGGCGTAGGCGAACGAGGTGCCCACCATGCCGGTGCCCACCAGCCCAACTTTCCCGCTGCGCTTCCCATCCGCCATGCACACTCCTCGCCGATGACATTGTATCGTCGCCCCCTTATGATACCACACCCTGAGCCGTGTTTACAGGTGCTATTCCGGGAGTGGCGTTACCGCAGAACAGCACGATACGCGCCCTGGGCGCGTATCGTGCTGCTCAGTGCCTCAGTGCCTCAGTGTCTCAGCGCTCTAGCGGTACTCTGCCAGATCGCGCTCCTCAATCGTCGGCATAAAGCGCGACATCTCAACCATCTTGAAGATCTTCTGGTGGTGCGGGCTTACGTGCATGGCGAAGAGCTTATAGCCCGATTTGCGCGCCGAGACGACAAACTTCAGCAGGGCCGATATCCCGGCCGAGTTGATGAACGAGACCTCGTTGAAGTCGAGTACCGTGATCGGGCGCATCTGCTCGTTCTCGGTAGCGATCGCCGCCGCCGAGATCGCATCGACGCTGGTGCTCGTGATATGAAGAATGGCGACATCGCCGAACTCCTCGCGCCTGATGATATCGTTCATGGCTGCTCTTGTCTCCGGTAGAGCCGTAGGGTGAGCATGGTGCCCTTCTGCGAGGAGCTCACCTCGTAGTCATCTACAAGCTCGCTGATCAGGTACATGCCAAATCCGCGCAGCTGACCTGTCTCAAGGCTCTGCTCATCGATCACATGGCGCGAGACATCGTGCCGCTCCATGCCGGAGCCCTGGTCGCTGATCCGAATCTCCAGCTTCTCGCCATCGATCTCGAAGACCACCGCTACCAGCTTTGTCACCTCGCCCCGGTTGCCGTGGTCGATCGCGTTACTCACCGCCTCGCTGATTGCCAGCTTCAGATCTTCGACGCGCTCGTCGGAGAACCCAAATGCCACGCCCACCTCGGCGGCACTGGCCCGTACGACGCGCTCGAAGATCGGGTGGGAGGGGATGCTAAGCTCTACGCGCTGCATGCGGCACCCTATTCCGCTATCGAGTGATAGCGCGCCGTTGGGTGCGCGCCGCCACTAGCATAACAAACGGGAGGAACCAGGGAAATTGCCTGTCGGGGATGGTTGTTACGGCAGTTGCTGTCTGCCGTGTTGGGGGTGGCACGGGGGAGGGCTTGTCCCTCCCCCGCAACCCCGTACTAGCGCCCAGGCGTTGCCGCCGCAGGCAGCGTGCGCCGACGCGTGCCGGAGAGGTTCGCTAGGGTATCGCTCTGGCGGGCGAGGTGGTCGTAGCGCCGCAGGTACGCCTTGCCCAGCGAGGTGTTGCCGATCTGGAGGTAGCAGGCACCCAGATAGTAGAGCGCCTGGGCGTGGCGCGGGTTGCGGCGCAGCACCTTCTCGAAGAGCGGGATCGAGCGGCCCGGCTCGCTCAGCTCCTTGTAGCAGAGGCCGAGCATAAAGTTCGTCTCTACATCGTCGGGCCAGTGCTCAAGCACATGGGCGAACTCGGTGACGGCCAGGTCGAATCGGCTGCGCCGCACATACATGTAGCCCAGGTCGTAGCGCAGCGAGTGGGCGTTGGGGGCCAGTTCCACCGCCTTGCGCCAGGCGGCCAGCGCCCAGCCCTCGCGGCCAAGCACATTGTAGATGAATCCGAGCAGATAGTTGGCCTGCGGGTCGTTGGGCAGCAGCTGCACGGCCCGCTCGAAGGCGCGGGCGGCGGCCGGGTTCAGCCCCATGTCGTAGAGCAGCTTGCCCATGTTCAGGAAGAGTGACCCGTTCCCAGGGTTCAGCCGGGCGCACTCAAAGAGCAAGTCGTATGCCTGCTTGGGCCGCTTCAGTAGGCGCAGCACCGCGCTCATGCGCAGGCGCACATTGACATAATGCTTGTCTTGCGGCGGCACCTGGCCGTACTCATCCAGCGACTCGTCCCAGCGGCGCTGCCGAGCCAGCAGGTTGCCCAGCAGGTAGCGGGCGTGGTACTCCTGGGGCCGCCACTGGAGCAGGGCGCGGTAGATTCGCTCGGCCTCCTCCTCGTAGCTCTGCGACTTCAGCGCCTGGCTCAGCCGGTAGTACCACTGGGACACCTCCTCCTCGGAGCGGCTCACCAGGGCGTCCTCGAAGATCCCGACATCGGGCGAGATAAAGGTCGGCTCAACGCGCAGCGCCTCGGCGAAGCACTTCTGGGCCAGCTCGTGGGCGCCGTGGCTCTGGTGCATCAGGCCCATATAGTAGCGCGGCTCGGCGGCCTGGGGGCGGGCGTTGCAGGCGCTGCTGTAGTGGATATAGGCCCGGCCCGCGTCATCGATCTTCTGGTAGCAGCGCCCCAGGGCGAAGTGGGCCTCGTAGAGGTTGGGGTTGTGCTCCAACGTCTCGCGGAAGGCGGAGACTGCCCGGTCGATCTGGCCACGGGCGGCGAAGGCCACGCCGAGGTTGTAGTGGGCCTCGGCCAGCTGGTGGTCGGTCTGCACCGCCTCAAGGTACTCGCGTAGCGAGCCCTCCCAGTCATCCTGGAAGGCCAGGGCGTTGCCAATATACAGGTAGATGATCGCGCGCTCGCGCTCGAAGATTTGGGCCTGCTCCTCGCCGTCCACATAGGCGGCGATCAGGGCGGCCTTAAAATGCTCGATCGCCTCGGCGTAGGCGGCCCGCAGGTATGATCGCATGCCCTGGCTAAACGCCGCACCCAGGCGCGTGCCGGTCATAAACCGCTCGCTGCCAGCGAAGGTGTCTAGGTCTAAGGGCATAAAGTGCAGCTGGTCGTTCGCAGCCATAGGTATCTCCGCATCACCTGTTAATGGCCCGGGCGCAGCCGGGTTTCATACTATAGCACGCTGATCTGCACATGTGTATAACGGTCCTGTCACGCGCGGTAGTCTTCCAGCGTCAGTCGCAGCTGCTGGTTGAGCTCGCGGGCCAGCCCTCGCCCCAGGCGGGACTGCGCTCGCTTCATGATCTCAGGGAGGGCGGCGATCCAGATCTCAGCGTTGGCCTCGGCCAGCGGTGCCAGCTCCTCGTCCCAGAACGGGGCCGCTGGCTCCGCGCCGAGGACATCTTCGACGATGCTGCGCAGCTCTGCGCCCAGGTCGGTCAGGCGGCGTCGGAGCACCACCATGGTTACGTCATCGGTCTGGAGCGTGTCGCCGGACCAGGTTCGTAGCTCGTGCAGCATGAGCGCCACCATGGCTCGCGGCTTGAGCTGACGGTTTGCCGCGATCAGCGCCTCCAGACGCTCATAGGTGAAGATCTCGCCGGCCGCGTTCTCGGCCTCCAGCACGCCGTCGGTATAGAGCACCACACTGTCGCCCGGCCCAAGCTGCGCCGTCGCCTCGCGGTAGTCGCTGTCGGCGTCCACACCCAGGGGCAGCCCCGAGAGCTCAATCTCGCTCACCGTGCAGTTGACGATCAGGGGGAAGGTGTGGCCGGCGTTGGCCAGATGCAGCTCGCCGCGCGCGGTGTCGAGCCGGGCGTAGAGCATCGTCACCATGCCCTGCGGGATCTCGCTCAGAATCCCGCGATTCACGGCGGCCAGCGTGCTCGCCGGTGCCTCGTCGCGGCGGGCCTCGTGCCGGAAGACGGTGCGGGCCACCGCCATGCGTAGGGCCGCCGGCAGCCCCTTACCGCTCACATCCCCGATCATAATGCCCTGGATGCCGCCTCCGAGGTTCAGGAAGTCGTACAGATCGCCTCCCAGGTCGCGCGCGGGCATAGAGATGGCGGTCAGCTCCCAGCCCGCAAGCCGTGGCGCTGCTTCTAGCAGCAGGCCCTGCTGGATGTCGCGAGCCAGCTGCAAGTCCTGCTGGAGCTCGTCGGCCCGGCGCTGCTGCTCGCTCGATATTGCCGGGGCCGACGGCGGCGCGGCGGCGGGCTCGGGGCGCGCGCGTCGACGCCCACCCAGCCGGGCCGGTGGTCGGTGGCCAAGGAACGAGACCCAAGATGTGTGTGTGTGGCGTTGGCCCATTGTCGTACTAAAGAAGATAGTAAAAGGGGCTTTCACCCCTTTATGCTCGCCCGTTGCTCAGTGTGCTCAGATACCGTTGACAGGTCTCGGCCAGCCATCCGACGGCTACCCCATCGATCAAGTTATCTGGCGGCTGGCCAGAGAGCTTCTGGATCGTGTTCCAGTACTCGCGCCGGGCGGCCTCGGTGCGGCCAACCTGGCGGTAGCACTCGGCCAGATGGAATGAGATCAGCGGTGCCGTTGTGTCCAGGTAGCGCGCCCGCTCAAGCTGGCGGATGGCCTCGGTGGGTTGGTCCTGCCGGGCGTAGATCATGCCGATCAACAGGTGCGCCTCCATCGTCAGCGGATCGAGATCAAGCGCCCGGCGCGCCTCCGCCGCCGCCAGGTCGAGGTCTCCACGGTTGGCGTGGGCGCGGGCGGCCAGGGCCAGGATCTGCGGTGCCTGCTCGCCCCGCAGCGGCGCGGCGTACAGCGTCTCTAGGGCCGCATCTGCATTGCCTTGATCAATCAGCTCCCGGCCACGCTCAGTGATCGTGTCTCCCCCAGCCCGTGGGATTTCTCCAATAGACCTGGGTCGCTGCCGGGGGAGGGGCGGGCTCGCCGGGAGCGGTGGCAGTGGGGCCGTTGGCGGAAGCGCGGCGCGCTGCGATTCCTTATAGTAAACGTATGTGCCACTGACTTCTCGCCAGCGGAAGCGGCTAAAAATATTCCAGAGCGTCTCAGAGAAGCCGAGGAAGAGCCCGCCGCCCTCGGCGAGCGCCGCGTAGAAGCGGCCCATCAGCTCGCGGCATGTCTCTACCTGAAAGTAGATCGTCACATTCTGACAGAAGATCAGGTGGACGCCCGCGATCTCGGGCGGGATTGGCTCAAGCAGGTTCCGCCGCTCGAAGCGCACCAGCCGGCGCAGCTGGTCGCCGACGACCAGGCTATCGCCACGGGCGGTGAAGAAGCGCTGGCGCTGGGCATCGCTCAGGTTGCCCAGGGTGCGGCCCCGGTAGATGCCGGCGCGCGCGCGGGACAGCGCCTCCTCGCTAATGTCACTGCCCAGGATCTCGACCGGGCGGGCCGGTCGGTCGCCAAATGCCTCGCTGGCGGCGATGGCGATCGAGTATGCCTCCTCGCCGGTGGCGCAGCCGGCACTCCAGATGCGGATGGGCTCGCCGGGCGGCAGGCTGCGGTGCAGGCTGGGCAAGATCGCGTCGCGGAGGGCCGTCATATGCGGTCGGTTGCGGAAGAAGACTGTCTCGTGGTTGAGCAGCAGCTCAGCCAGCGCCTGGAGCTCCTGGCCTGCCTCTGGGGCGGCGAGGTTGCCAGCGTAGGTGCGGACCGGCAGGCCCAGCAGATTCGCCCGGCGCAGCACCGCACCGCGCAGAGTCGGGTGGCGCGAGTCATCCAGGTAGACGCCACAGTAGCTCGCCAGCAGGTCGCGCAGGGCGACGATCTGCTCGGCGCTGAGATCTTCGACTATGGCGGTAGGATTGCTCACAGGATATGCTCTCGCTTGACGCTGACGCGGGCGGTCAGGGCTTCGATGATCCGGTCTGGCGGAAGCACCTCGTGGGCCGCGCCGAGGTCGATCGCCGCCTTCGGCATACCGAAGATCGTACAGCTGGCCTCGTCCTGGGCGATGGTGTAGCCACCGGCGCGGCGGATCGAGCGCATACCGATGGCACCGTCGCGGCCCATCCCGGTGAGCAGCACGCCGGTGGCCAGCGGGCCGTAGGCATCGGCCACCGACTGCATGGTGATATCGATCGCCGGGCGCTGAAGCAGCAGCGGATGTGCGCTCAGCTTCACTCGCCCGTTAGCGTCGATCAGAAGGTCGAAGCGGTCCGGGGCGACGAGCACCTTCCCCGGCTGGAGCTTGCCCCCCGCTTCGGCCAGGCTGATCGGCAGAGCTGAGTTGAGCGACATCCACTCGACCATGCCGGCGCTGAAGCCCTGGGCGATATGCTGCACGACGATCACCGCAGCGCCGTAGCTCTGGGGCAGGCCGGTGAGGATCTGCTGCACCACACGCGGGCCGCCGGTGGACGCGCCGATCACCACCACCGGGAATGTTGAAGGCGGAATGTTGAATGTTGCATGTGGCGGCGCTGCTATCTTGTTCGGCAATGCAACATTCAACATTGATAGTTCAACATTCGGCTTCCGTCGTCCGCGCAGGTGTGTGACGACCTTCACTCGCGCCAGGAGCTTGATCTTACGGATCAGGGCGATCTGCGTTCGCGCCAGGGCCGCGCTGTCGCTTAGCAGAGGCTTCTCCATCACATCGAGGGCACCCGCGCCGAGCATCTGGAAGGTGATGTCGACGTCGTAGCGCGAGAGCGAGGCGGTGAGCACCAGGATGGGCGTGGGCTGGTAGGCCATAATCTGGCGGGTTGTCTCGACGCCGTCCATCACCGGCATGCGCACATCGAGGGTGATCAGATTCGGTCGCAGCTCAGTGACGCGAGCCAGCGCCTCACGCCCGTCGGCGGCCTCACCGACAACCGTCAGGTCTGGGTCGTGCTCAAGCATCGCACGGATCACCCGCCGCATCAATGCGGAGTCATCGACAATGAGAATACGCAGCGGCTGGCCCATAAGGTCACATCTCAAGGATCATCTTCACGCGGTTCGGCAGGTTCAGCAGGTCGATATCTTTGTTCAGATAGTCGTCCACACCGGCCTCAAACGCGGCATGCTTATCGTCGCTGGAGGTGAGCATAATGATCCGCAGATCGTCGAGGAGCGGGTTGTCGCGCAGGCGGCGGCAGACCTCGTAGCCGTCGATGCCGGGCATCTGCACATCGAGCACCATCAGATCCGGCACCTCACTGGCGATCGCATCGAGGGCGTCCTCGCCGCTGTGGGCCAGTCGCACCTGGAAGCCGAACATCTCCAGGCGGAGTTTGACAATATCGGTAACAAGCTTGCTATCGTCGACGACAAGAATTTTTCCTGGCATAGCATCCTCAAATGGTGCCCGGCGGGTTGCCGGGATGTGGGCTGATATGGAGCGGGATAGGGTAGCGCTACGCTGTGGCCAGTGTAGAAACTGCTTGGGAGTGCGCCAGATGATAGATCGTGTCTGAACGCGCTGCGTCTAACCTACAATCTGTAATCGCATTAGGGTTCGGGGCCAAGGAGTTGCTGGATCACTTCGAGCAGGCTGCCCTGGTTGAACTGGCTTTTGACGATGTATGCCTGGGCACCTGCCTCTAGGCCACGGCGGCGATGATCATCGGAGGACAGGCTGGTGATCAGCACCACGGGGAGTTCGTGCAGTGCGAGCTCGCTGCGGATGCGTGCGGTAAGCTGGAAGCCATCGACCTGTGGCATCTCGACATCGCTCACGACGAGATCGTAGGCTTCCGCACGCAGTTTGTCAAGGGCATCGGCACCGTCAACTGCAGCCATCACTTCGTACCCGGCCGACTGGAGGATGCTGCGGATGAGCTCGCGGGTGGTGAAGCTGTCATCGCACACGAGCAGGCGCGGTCGGCGGCGCGGGACTGGCGCGGCTCCTGTCGATGTCTGATGGGGGGCGCTGGCCGTCTGGATGATGGTGAGGGGGTTGAGCAGCAGCACTAGGCTGCCATCGCCAAGCTGGATGGCCCCGCTGTAGCTGCGCTGCCGGGCCAGAAGCGGCCCGAGGGGCTTCACTACCGCCTCGCGCTCATCGAGGAGTGCGTCAACCAGCAGCGCGACCACGCGCTGTGGGCTGCCAACCAGCACGGCCGGCATGCGATCTTCGTTCCTGCGGTTCTTGTCTGGCGCAACTCCGATCAGGTCGGCCATCGGTCGCACCACGATGTCTCTGCCGTCGTGGCTCACCGTCGGCTGGCCCTCGATGCTGCGCAGCCTATTCTGGTGTATCCAGATTGTACCCTGGCAGCCGCTGGCCGGCAGGGCGAAGCTTGTCTGGCCCAGACGCACCAGCAGCACCCGCGTTGTCACCAGGGTTAGGGGCAAGGTAAGCACGATCTGTGTGCCGTGGCTCGGCTGTGACTCGACAAGCACATGGCCGCTCAGCTCGTTGATATTCGAGCGCACCACATCAAGCCCAACCCCGCGCCCAGAGATGTCGGTGACCATGGGCGCGGTGGAGAACCCTGGCAGGAAGATCAGGTCGAGCGCCTCGTGGTCGGGCAGGCGGGCGGCATCCTCGGCGCGGAGCAGACCCATACGCACGGCGCGGTCGCGCAGCTTCGCGGGGTCGATGCCGCGCCCATCGTCGCTGATCGTCACCCGCACTTCGCCGCCGATCGCCTCGGCGCTGATCTCGACGCTCCCGGCTTCCGGCTTTCCCCCTGCCGCACGCTCGGCCAGCGGCTCGATGCCGTGGTCCACCGCGTTGCGTACCAGGTGCAGCAGCGGGTCCTGGAGCAGTTCAAGCACCTTGCGATCCAGCTCGACCGTCTCGCCGCGCAGCTGGATCTTGACCGACTTGCCTGTGGCCTCGGCGATATCGCGCACTGTCCGGGGCAGCCCGGCGTAGATTGAGCTGATCGGGATGAGTCGGGCGGCCATCACCTCTTGCTCCAGGTCGCGCACGAGCATGTCGCTCTGGCCAATATGGCGACCGAAGTGCTCGGCCTGGCGCTGCGTGAGACCCTGGATCTGCCCGGCGACGCCCTTAACGGCGACGATCCGCTGGTTGATCGTATGGCGCTGGGACGCCGAGAATCGCAGGCGGTTAAGCTCCTCCTCTAGCTCCTCGACCGCCCGCTCGTGCCGCCGGGCGAGCTGGCGCAGCGCGGTGAGCTGGTCGGCGTGGTTGGCGAGCACCTGCTGGCCGATCATCAGTTCGCCGGCGAGGTTGAGCATGCGGTCGAGCCGATCAACGCGCACGCGGACGGTGCGCGGGCCGACGCCGCGCGGGGCGGGGGCCTTGGGCGTGGGGAATTCCTCGGGTGTGAGGGTGACATCCGGCAGGGTCGAGACATCTTGCTGGGGTGTCTCTCCGGGAGCGGGCTGCGGTGCGCCGCCAAACAGGGCAATCACCGCGTCCACATCCACGGCGGCGGCGCGGCCCTCCACGGCGGCAGCGCTCAGCTCTAGCAGCGCGTCGCCGCCACGCAGCAGCCGACCCGCCAGGTCGCTGTCGGGGACGCGCCGACCCTGGCGCAGCTCGCCGAGGACGCTCTCGATCTCGTGGGCCAGGCGGGCCACCGCCTCGAAGCCGAGCATTCGCGCCGAGCCCTTGATCGTGTGGGCCGCGCGGAAGATCCGGTCGATCTCGGCGCGGCGCGCCTGCTCATCGGCCTGTCCCTCAATCGCCAGCAGCCCATCGCTGAGCACGCGCACGTTCTCGGCGGTCTCCTCGCGAAACTGGTTGTAGAAGGTGGAGAGATCCATGTGTGGTGGGGTGTGGGGCGGCTTCGCCGCCCCACACCGTACTTTTTTTGGTAGGTCTGGGCGGCGAAGCCGCCCAGACCTACCAAAAAGCAGGTGGGGGCGCAGCCCTACTCGTCATTGACGACGATCCCGTGGAGCCTATCGGCGATGGCGGTGAGCGTGGCGGCGGACTCGGCCATCTGGCGGGCGCCGAGGGCCGACTGGCGGGCCACCTCGGCCACCTCGCGCATCGTCTCGACCACCTGCTCGCTGGCGCTCTGCTGCTGGGCAGTGGCCAGGCCGATCTCGGCGGCCGACTGGGCGGTGCGCTCGGCCACCATCACAATATTGTCCATCACCTGGCCGGCGCGGTGGGCAAGCTCGACGCCGCGCTCGACGGCCTTGCTGCCCTCCTCGGCGGCCAGCACCGCCGCGCTGGTGGCCTGGCGGATCTCGGCGATCACACCCTTGACCTCTTTGGCGGCGGCGAGGGTGCGGTTGGCCAGGCTCTTCACCTCGGCGGCCACCACGGCGAAGCGGCGGCCGTGCTCGCCCGCCCCGGCCGCCTCGATCGCCGCGTTGAGCGCCAGCAGATGCGTCTCGTCGGAGATGTCGTCGATCAGGTCGATGATCTCGCCGATCTGCTGCGAGCGCTCGCCCAGGCTGAGCACCCGCGTGCTCACATCCTGCACCCGCCCGCGGATGCGCTCCATCGCCTGGATGCTCTCGTCCACCGCGCCCTGCCCGCTGCTCAGGTTCTCCAAGGTCTGTTGGGCGGCCATGGCCACATGCTCGCTGGCCTGGGCGATCTGTCGCGCCGTGCTGCCTAGCTCCTCAATCGTGGTCGAGACCTGCGAGACGGCGCTGGCCTGCTCGGAGGCTCCTCCGGCCTGCTGCTGCGAGGTGACCTGCATCTCGGCGGCGGCGGCGGCCAGGTCGCTTCCTAGCTCGACCTGCTGGATACTCTTCTCCATCAGCTGCTCGGTCTTATTCATTAGCTCCTGGGCCCGCTCCTGCGACTGGGTCAGGGCGCTGTTTAGGTCGTGCCCGCTCAGCCAGGCCAGCAGGGCCAGCAGCGTGGTGGCGATGCTGAAGACCAGCAAGGTCATTCCGGCGCTTGAGGGAACCGGCGCACTGTATCTGAGCATCTGCTCGGCGGCCAGCAGCGAGGCCACGCACAGCACCGACACAATCGCGATCAGGATGCTGTCGCGGCCCCGGCCGAGCAGGCCCGCGCTGATGATCGGGATGAAGAAGCTCAGGATGAGCGGGCCGGACGGGCCGCCGAAGAGGTAGGTTCCTAGGGCGCAGCCGAGCACCATGCCGTAGAAGAGCAGCCGGCTGCCCAGCGTGGTGCGCCTGCGCTGGAGCAGCATGTAGGCCGCCCCGTAGGCACCCAGTGCGCCCACGGAGATCAGCGAGGTGATGCCCACCGCGCTGTCGCTGATCCGTGAGGCGACCCGTAGGGTGATGCCTGTGGCCCAGAAGATCGCCACCACCGCCACGCCGACGGCGATCAGCAGGCTCAGTGTGCCCAGGTTGTCTTTGAGCAGGCTGGCCTGCTCGTCGTTATTGGATGTGCCTCGCATGCGCCGCGCAATCTCTGCCATTGTCGACTCTCCCGCACAACACGCTGGCCTGGCCAGCAATAATCACACCGCGCCTATCGCCACATCGGTGGCGATCCGGCGCAGATCGAGCAGCAGCAGCGGCTCGCCCTGGTAGACAACTGCGCCGAGAAACCAGGGCCGGGCCAGATGACGTGATAGCAGTGGTGCGAGGGGCTGGATCTCCAGCGGCCCCTCGCCGTCTAGGCTATCGATCCGGTCGATCATAAGAGCCACGCTGCGCCTGCGCAGAGAAACGGTGATCGCGTGGTATCGGCCTGCGATAGTTGTGGCATCGCCGCCGAGCAGCGGCCCCAGATCTCGGCAGATCAGCATCCGACCGTGCTGGTCGCTCGGCTCGCCTTTGGGGTCAAGCAGGCCGATATGATCGACCTGGGCCGGGGTGATCGCATAGCGCCGCCGCCCTGTCTCCACCCCTAAGATTGTGCTGTCGTGGCTGACGCTCATGGCGGGCTAGGCGCTTTCTTGGATCGCTGTGATCAGGGCTGCCAGATCGATTACGAGGAGTGGCTGCCCTTCGTGCTGGGCGATCGCGCTGAGCAGCCGCGCATGCTGCGGGTCGAGCCCCGCAGGCACCCTGGCCAGATCTGTGCTGGTCAGGTGACACAGGTCGAGTGTCGCATCGACCATCAGGGCGACGTCGACAGGCTCCTGGCGCACAATCACAAAGCGCGATGATCGATCTGGCTCGGCGGCAGGCATGCCGAGCAGCTGCCGCAGATCGACCGCCGGTAGAACGACCCCGCGCTGGCTGATGATGCCCGGCAGCAGCGGCGGTGCTCCAGGTACCGGGGTCGGCGCGCGCCAGCGCGTCACCTCGCGGATCGCTGCGCTGGGCAGCGCGTAGTACTCTGTCCCTACCCGCACGATCAGATAGTCCTCGCTTGATTGTTCGCTGGTGCGCATGGTCAATCTGGGATAAGCCTGTCGGCTTCATTCTGATGCGAGATATCCTAGATCGCAGCATACACCGAAAGATGGAGCAGGGTCAAGCCGGTCGGTGGTACATCAGTCGTTATTTAGACCGTACTTTTAGCCTCCTACAAAGTGCTGGAAACTCTTCCCCACCGTAACGCTGGCATCTCGGGAGGGACTACCTGTGTGTCCAGCTTTACAAACAGGGGCTGCCAACGTAGAATCATCTGCTGTTGTCATGATTGCGAGGAGAGTCGGCGCGTCTGCCGATGATCGCTGGTCGCCTGTCTGCCAGCACATGGCGCGCGCCCGTGTGAGTCAACTGAAAGGTCAGAGCACTGTGAGCAAGAAGATCCGTGTGGCGATTATCGGCGTGGGGAACTGTGCCTCATCCCTTGTCCAGGGCGTGCAGTACTACAAGAACGCGAGCGAGACCGACGACGTGCCTGGTCTGATGCACGTGAATCTGGGCGGCTACCATATCCGCGATATCGAGTTCTCGGCGGCCTTTGACATCGCCGACACCAAGGTCGATAAAGATCTGTCCGAGGCGATCTTCGCCCACCCAAACAACACCTACAAGTTCTGCGACGTGCCGCGTCTGGGTGTGCCTGTCTCGCGCGGCATGACCCACGACGGCATCGGCAAGTATCTGAGCACGGTCATCCACAAGTCACCCCGCTCGACCGACGACATCGTTGGCATCCTGCGCGAGACGAAGACCGATGTGGTCGTCTCGTACCTGCCGGTGGGCAGCGAGATGGCCACCAAGTGGTATGTCGAGCAGATCCTGGAGGCAGGCTGCGCCTTCATCAACTGCGTGCCCGTCTTCATCGCCAGCCAGGAGTACTGGCGCAAGCGCTTCGAGGAGAAGGGGCTGCCGATCATCGGCGACGATATTAAGAGCCAGGTGGGCGCCACGATCACGCACCGCGTGCTGACGACGCTGTTCAAGGAGCGCGGCGTGCGACTGGACCGCACCTACCAGCTCAACTTCGGCGGCAACACCGACTTCCTGAACATGCTTGAGCGCGAGCGCCTGGAGAGCAAGAAGATCAGCAAGACCAACGCTGTCACCAGCCAGTTGCCCTACGAGATGCCCGCCGACAACGTCCACGTCGGCCCGAGCGACTACGTGCCCTGGCTGGGCGATCGCAAGTGGGCCTACATCCGCATGGAGGGCACCACCTTCGGCGACGTGCCGCTGAACATTGAGCTGAAGCTGGAGGTCTGGGACTCGCCGAACTCGGCGGGCGTGGTGATCGACGCCGTGCGCTGCGCCAAGCTGGCCCTCGACCGGCGCATCTCCGGCGCCCTCTACGCGCCCAGCAGCTACTTCATGAAGACGCCGCCGAAGCAGTACACCGACTACGAGGCCCGTGATCTGACTGAGGAGTTTATTCGCGGCGACGCGAAGTAGACAGTTTTATTGTGTGCGTGTGGCTTTGCCACACGCACACAATAAAAAGTCCTATGCTACAATAGCCCCCACTATGAGCGATCAGAGCAACAAGCCCCCGCTGCGGCTGATTGTCCAGATCCCCGCGCTAAACGAGAGCGAGACGATTGCGTCGGTGATCGCGGACATCCCACGGCAGATTGCCGGGGTTGGCAGCGTCGAGGTGCTGATCATCGACGATGGCAGCACTGATGACACCGTTTTGGTGGCCCTGCGCGCCGGGGCCAACCATGTGGTGCGCCACACCTCAAACAAGGGCCTCGCCACCGCCTACCAGACCGGCATCGACACCGCGCTGCGCCTGGGCGCCGATATTATTGTCAACACCGACGCCGATAACCAGTACCCTGGCAGCGAGATCGCGCGCCTGGTTGAGCCGATCGTCTCCGGGCGGGCCGATATTGTGGTCGGCGACCGTCAGGTGCAGACGATTGAGCACTTCTCGGCGCTGAAGCGGGTGCTCCAGCACCTCGGCAGCTCGGTTGTGCGCTGGGCCTCGGAGACCGACGTGCCCGACACGGTGAGCGGCTTTCGCGCACTCTCGCGTGAGGCCGCCCTGCGCACCTTCGTCACCACCGACTTCTCATACACCGTCGAGAACCTCATCCAGGCCGGCAAGCGCCGCCTGACGATCACGGCGGTGCCCATCCGCACCAACCTGGTGGATCGGCCCTCGCGGCTGCACCGTGGCAACTGGAACTTCATCAAGCGTCAGGCCGCGATCATCGCCCGCACCTACGCCACCTACGAGCCCCTGAAGGTGTTTAGCTACCTGGCGGCGATCTTCTTTGTGCCCGGCGCCCTGCTGCTGCTGCGCGCGGCCTATGTCTACATCGCGCGCAACTTCGGCCTTGAGGCCGATAACCTTCAGTCGCTCCAGCTGGGGAGCCTGCTGATGGTGATGGCCCTGGTGACGTTCCTGATCGGCCTGCTGGCCGACCGAGTGGGCGGGGTGCGCCGGGTGCAAGAGGAGATCCTCTACCGGGTGCGCTCGATGCAGGTGGAGGACGACGCATGGCGGCGCGGGGTCACGCTGCGTCTCGATCAGATCGAGCGCGATCTGCGTGAAGATCCGGTGGTTGGGCCTGAGTCCTGACGCTGCGCGGGTGCCCTTACAATTCTTGCCAAAATGAAGCAGGCCGGGGAGCGAACTCCCTGGCCTGCTCATCATCGAGAGGTGCTACGCCCTGCGGCGGCTAGGCGTCGAACTGATTCGCCGACTGGCTATGCCGTGTTTGTAGTACCCCAGCGCGCCGCTGCCCGGCGCTCGGGGTCGACCAGAGCGTATGTAAGTGCTGTAGTGCCCCGCCGGTGCGGCGGTCGAGCAGCATGACGAAGCGCGTAGCCTCAGCGAGGCCCAGTTGCTCCACCAATGCGCCCCAGCCTTCCTCAATCAGTCGCATCTCCGCCTGAGTCATCGGTTCTGCTCCTTAAGTAGTTGCAAATCCGCGTCGACCATCATCCGAACCAGATCGGGGAATGAGGTCTTCATCTCCCATCCGAGCGCGCCCTTCGCCTTCGCCGGGTCGCCGATCAGAAGGTCTACCTCTGCCGGTCGCATAAAGCGCTCGTCCATGACGACATAGTCGCTATAGGTAAGCCCCACGTGACTAAAGGCCAGATCGCAGAACTCGCGCACCGAGTGGGTCTCGCCAGTGGCGATCACATAGTCGTCGGGCTGATCCTGCTGGAGCATCTTCCACATCGCCTCGACATAATCGCCGGCGAAGCCCCAGTCACGTCGGGCGTCGAGGTTGCCGAGCCGTAGCTCCTCATCGAGGCCGAGCTTGATCCGCGCCACCGCATTCGAGATCTTGCGGGTGACGAACTCTAGCCCTCGGCGAGGACTTTCGTGATTGAACAGGATGCCTGAGCAGGCATACATGTTATAGCTCTCACGGTAGTTCACCGTGATCCAGTGGCCATAGACCTTGGCGACGCCGTAGGGGCTACGTGGGTAGAAGGGCGTCGTCTCCTTCTGGGGAACCTCAACGACCTTGCCGAACATCTCGCTGCTGCTGGCCTGGTAGAAGCGGATGTCGGGGTCGGCCAGACGCACCGCATCGAGCATGCGCGTCACGCCGAGGGCTGTCGTCTCGCCGGTGAACACCGGCTGGGGCCAGGACGTCTGCACAAAGGACTGGGCGGCGAGGTTATACACCTCGCTCGGCCGGTGGTCGCGCAGCATATTGATCAGGGAAACCTCATCGAGCAGATCGCCCGTGACCAGCGTGATCTTCTCCTGAATATGCTTGATCCGCTCAAAGTTGACCGTGCTGGTGCGGCGCACCATGCCGATCACCTCGTAGCCCTGGCCTAACAAGAATTCTGCCAGGTAGCTGCCATCCTGGCCAGTAATGCCGGTAATTAGTGCACGCTTCTTCATCCGAAATACTCCTCACTTAGCAGATACGTGTTGACCCATAACCGATGTACTATAGCAGCCTGAGTCCTCGTTGTCTGCTAAGTGAGTTATCAATTAGTGAGCTATCAATGACAGAGTCGCTTCACAGGCGCATTGCGCAACGACGGGTTGAGGGAGGTTGGACCCAGCAGGAGATCGCGGGGCGGCTCGCGATCTCGCGGGTGGCCGTCTCGCACGTGGAGGCGGGGCTTTCGGTTCCGAGCGAGCGTACGGTGACGCTGCTTGCGGGCATCTTCAAGTGCGAGCCGGGTGAGCTTGTGTCTGGCACCAGCTACCCTGATGCGAAGGCGGATCGGCTACCTGCGGTGGCCTGCCGATATACCGAGGTTGAGCTTCAGCTAGCGCTGCTTACGCGTGATCTTGATTGGTTATGCCAGATCGCTGATTCTCCAGGTTACACGACACTTGCTCGTACGCTGCGTGATCGATGGGCGCTCATCATTGATGATCTCAGCCGCTCGTATGGCGATCATCGTCAGCAGGAGTTGATCGCGCGCGCCCGTCAGCTGGTTGACAGATTCTAGGCAAGATTCAGAGATAAACGAGGCGCAGTGACACAGCACACCATCGGGCTGCGTCATTGCACCTCTTCGTCATCGATTGACCAGGCTCATGCCTGCGCGGCGGCTACTGCCTTTTGCGCAGCCTCAGCGAGCGAATCGGCTGGGATAAGCCGCGACTCGGCGAGCAGACGCCGACCCTCGACTTCGTTCGTTCCTGTCAGCCGGGCGATTATTGGAACCGTTGTCTCAACCTCTTCGAGCGCGGCAATAATCCCCCGGGCGACCTCATCGACGCGGGTGATCCCGCCGAAGATGTTGAACATCACCGCCTTGACATTCGGGTCGGCGAGGATGATCTCGAGGGCCGTCTTGACCTTCTCCTTGCCAGCGCCGCCGCCGATATCGAGGAAGTTGGCCGGCTCACCACCGTAGAGCTTGACCACGTCCATGGTTGCCATGGCCAGGCCAGCACCGTTTACCATACAGCCGATGCTGCCATCGAGCTTGATAAAAGTGATCCCGGCCTCGCGGGCCTGGATCTCGACCGCCGGCTCATCGGAGGAGTCGCGTATCGCCTCAAGGTCGGGGTGGCGGAAGAGTGCGCTATCGTCGAGCAGCACCTTCGAGTCGAGCGCCTGGAGGCTGCCGTCGTCGCGGATTACGAGCGGGTTGATCTCGGCCAGGGAGGCGTCGGTCTCGACGAAGACCCGGTAGAGCGCGCTGGCGATCTGGGCGAACTGGCGGGCCTGTTTGCCGTCCTTCAGCCCAATGGCGAAGGCCAGTTCGCGGGCCTGGTAGTCGAGCAATCCGAGCTGGGGGTGGGCCGCGACCTTAATGATTGCGCCGGGGTTGGTCTTGGCGACTTCCTCGATCTCGACGCCGCCCTCGGCAGAGGCGATCATCATCACCCGCTTGGTGGCTCGGTCGAGGATGGCGCTGACGTAGATCTCTTTTTGGTAGCTGATCGCCTCGGCGACGAGCACCTTCTCGACCGTCAGACCCTTAATGTCCATGCCGAGGATCTGTGCGGCGACCTGCTCGGCCTGCTCAGGCGTCTCGGCCAGCTTCACGCCACCGGCCTTCCCCCGACCGCCGACAAACACCTGCGCCTTGACAACCACCTTTGCGCCGATCTGCTCGGCAATCGCCCGGGCCTCGGCGGGGGTGCTCGCGACGCCGCCGCCGGTGACGGGGATGCCATACCGGGCGAGTAGATCGCGGGCCTGATACTCGTGCAGCTTCATGGGTTCTGGCGCGCTCCTCTGCATTCGACGAGCGCCGAACGCAGGCCAAATAGAAAGTATTTTCTCATAGCCTCGTGCGCCATTGCACGTGGCACATACAGCAAGACGGGACGGGATCACAACCACTTTTAACGAAATCCTGATTTTGATATGGTAGCATAGTGGAGTTGGGGATGTCAAACGTTAACAGGTGTGCAAAGTGCGTGCAATTGATAAAAAAAGCCGTTAAATAACATATCGATCTGATGTTATTGCGCAACTGCATCTGCTATAATGAGTATGTGCATGGTTATATCTTAGAAACCGCTATACTGTAAGGATTATGTTAATATGGAGAGTCAGGAGATCGTTGTTTACGGAACGGCGTGGTGCCCCGATTGTCGGCGGGCCCAGCGCGTGCTCGATCAAGTTGGTCGGCCCTACACCTACGTTAATATTGAGACAGATGCGCAGGCGGCCGCCTATGTGATGCAGGTCAACCGGGGAAATCAGAGCGTCCCGACGATCATCTTCCCTGACGGCTCGATCCTGGTCGAGCCATCGAACGCGGAGCTACAGGCTAAGCTGATCGGGTAGGGTTGGGGGTTGGGGGTTGGGGGTTGAACCAACCCCCAACCCCTTTATGTTTAGAACACCTCGGCGGCCATAATTGTCTGGTCGCGGTCGGGGCCGACCGAGATGATCCCGAGGCGGGCACCGATGAGTTGGCAGATGCGGGCGACATATGCCTGGGCGGCTTCGGGGAGATCCTGGAAGCGACGGATGGCGGTGGTGGGTGTCATCCAGCCCTGCATCTCTTCGTAGATAGGCTCAACCTGTTCGAGGACGGCGGTGGTGGCGGGCGGGAACTCCAGGTTCGTCTCGTGGAGCTTATAGGATGTGCAGATCTTGATCGTCTGGACGCCATCGAGGACATCGAGCTTGGTGATCGCCACTGTGTCGACCCCGTTCACCTGAGCCGCGTAGCGGGCCATCACCGCATCGAACCAGCCGACCCGGCGCATCCGGCCGGTGGTGGTGCCCACCTCAGCCCAGGGGGTGCCGATCTGGCGCAGGGCATCGGCCTCGGGGCCATCGATCTCGGTGGGGAACGGCCCCTCTCCGACGCGGGTGGTGTACGCCTTATACACGCCGATCACCGAGTCGATGCGGGTCGGCCCGATCCCAGCCCCCTGGCATGCCCCGGCCGCGCCGGGCGGTGAGGACGTGACATAGGGGTAGGTGCCGTGATCGACATCGAGCAGGCTGCCCTGGGCACCCTCCAGCAGGATGGGCAGATCCTTCTCTAGGGCGCGCAGGACGATCGGGTGCGTGTCGGCGATATGGTCGGCCAGCTTATGCCCGAAGTCGAGGTAGCGCAGGTAGGTGTCGTGGAGCGAGAGCGGCTTGATGCCGTAGAGCTTGGTGAGCAGGCGGTTCTTCTCCTCAAGGACGCCGCGCAGCCGGTTGAGCAGCGTCTCCTCGTGGAGCAGGTCGGCCATACGGATGCCGGTGCGGCTCATCTTATCGGCGTAGGCCGGGCCGATCCCGCGTCCGGTGGTGCCGATCTTACCCTCGCCACGAGCTTCTTCCTGGAGCTTATCGAGCATCACGTGGTAGGGCATCACCACGTGGGCGCGTTCGCTAATGAAGAGCTTACTGGTGTTCACACCACGGCTCTCTAGCTCCTCGATCTCCTTCAGCAGCGCATCGGGGCTCACCACCACGCCGCTGCCGATTACGTTGACAGTGGCCGGGTCGAAGATCCCGGAGGGGATCAGGTGGAGCTTGAAGGTGCCGAGGTGGTTCACCACCGTGTGGCCGGCGTTATTGCCGCCGCCGTAGCGGATCACCAGGCGGGCTTTGCTCGCGAGCAGATCGACAAGGTGACCCTTGCCCTCATCACCCCATTGGGCGCCGATGAGTGCGACGACTGTCATGGCCGTCCCTTTCATGTGGAGCTCCCGGTATTGTCGGCGAGCGACGTTCCCGGGGGCTGGCAAAGCAGAAGGGCAAGGACTCCCTTGTCGGGGGCTCTTGCCCTGCAATTGTAGCAGATATCGCGATGGCTGCTGCGGCGGCAGCGCCTAGCGCCAGGGCTGTTGCAACGTCGCTGGCGGCTGAAGCCGCGCCGCAGGGGCCTGCGGCCAGCCGCCCGCCTGCGCGGGCGGTTCCGGCGTCGGCCTGCGCCGACGCCTGGCGCAACGGCCCCGTCGGCGAGACTTCCCGTCGCCAGCCGTGGGGCCTAGCGCAGCACCTCGCGCAGCGTTGCGATGGCGGCGTCGACGTGCTGGGTGTCGATCACCAGGGGCGGCAGCAGGCGCAGCACATCGTCGCCTGCGGTGACCAGCAGCAGCCCGTGGCTATGGGCCGCCTCGCGGATTGCGCTAGCCGAGCCGGCGATGCGGATGCCGCGCATCAGGCCGCGCCCGCGCAGCTCAAGGATGGTGTCGGGCATATCGGCGATCAGATCCTGGAGCGACTCGTCGAGGTAGCTGCTCACCTGGCGGACGTGGGCGAGGAAGTCGGGGTCGTTGATCTTGCGGAAGACCACGCCGGCCACGGCGGTGGCCAGGGGGTTGCCGCCGAAGGTGGTGCCGTGATCGCCGGGGTGTATCGTGTCGGCGATGCGCTGGTTGAGCAGCACGGCGCCGATCGGCAGGCCGCCGGCCAGGGGCTTGGCAACCGTCATCATATCGGGCTTCACACCGCTGGGCTCGTGACCCCAGAGCGTGCCGGTGCGGCCCATGCCGCACTGGATCTCGTCGAAGATCAGGAGGGCGCCGTGCTTGTCGCAGAGGTCGCGGGCCGCCTGGAGGAATGCCTCATCGGCCACGCGCAGGCCGCCCTCGCCCTGGATTGGCTCCAGGATGACGGCGCAGACATCGTCGCCCATCGCCGACTCCAGCGAGGCCACATCGTTATAGCTAGCGAAGCGCACGCCGGGCATCACCGGCATAAACGGCTCGCGGTACTTCTCGCGGGCGGTGACGGCCACCGCGCCCATGGTGCGCCCGTGGAATGACCCATCGAAGGCGACGATGGTCGTCTTTCCCTCGCCGACGTGCTCGCGGGCGTAGCGGCGGGCGAACTTGATCGCCCCCTCGACCGCCTCGGCCCCGCTGTTGCTGAAGAAGGCTTTGTCGAAGGCGGGGCTGCTCTCGACGAGCAGGCGGGCCAACTCGCCACCTGGGGCGGTGTGGTAGAGGTTCGAGACGTGGATCAGCCGGGCGGCCTGCTCGGCTATCACCTTCGTCACGTCCGGGTCGCCGTAGCCGAGGGCGTTGACCGCAATCCCGGCGACGAAGTCGAGGTACTGTTTCCCGTCAGTGTCGTAGAGGTACACCCCCTCGCCGCGCTCGATCACAAAGTCGGGGCGGGCGTAGGTCTGTAGAATATACTCCCGGTCGGCCTGCACCACGGCCTCTGTCGTGTCGGCTGCCATCGGCGATCCTTTCTTAGCGCACTGAGCGGAGTGATTGAGTCGCGGCCCCGGCCCGTGAACGGGCGGGCTCCTATCGACGAAGGCCGCCTGCGCGGCCTCATACAGGCCGCGCAGGCGGCCTTTGCAGAACCGTAGCCCGCGGCTTTAGCCGCCGGGCGATGCGGCACAGGGTGCCTTTTGCGCTACTGCGTTGTGGGGATTATAGCATCACTCGGCTGACGACCAACCACCTCTTGCGCACAAGAAACATATGTGCTACAATGACATTGCTCCTGCTGCAAGGCCGAGCGACAGAGCAGCGGGTGCCTTGGCGCGGAATCTGCAATTTGCAATCTGCAATCTGCAATCTACAATCTGCCAGGCACCCCAGATACAGACGGGACGAACACCTACGATCAGTCGAGCAAAGCAGGCCGAACGCGCGCTACGGCCAGCGCCTTCGGCGAGGAGATCATATGCCCACCCCCAAGCCCACCCCCAGCGAGCGCAGCGTCACCCGCACCTACCGCGCCGCGATCCGCCTTGGCGAGGACTTTATCACCCTTGAGGAGACGATCACGCTGCCGCTTGAGGCAAGCGATGAGGATGTCCAGCGCGCTGTCGATCTCGGCTGGCGGATCTACGCGGCCCAGCGCGAGGCGGTGGCCCAGCAGATCGCTGGCGCGCGCGAGGGCCATGGACATGCCACGCCGATCACCGTGCGCGACCCGGACGCACCTGCCAGCGACAAGCAGCGCAACTATATCGCCGCCCTCCAGGACGACCTGAGCTGGACGAACGATCAGCTCGGCAGCTACGCCGGCGAGCAGAGCGTCGATCTGGTGACGATGACCAAGGGCCAGGCATCCAGCTTTATCGACAGCTTGAAGAAGGTTGCTGAGGAGCGCCCCCGCTACAGCGCCGAACACAGCCGTGCGCGGGCTGTCGCCGAGTCGTCCCCAGCCACGGGCCAGCCGGCCAGCGAGAAGCAGCTCCAGGCCCTGGCCCGGATCGCCCAGACCCGCGCCATCAACCTTGACGCGGAGACGAGCCAGCGCTTCGGGGTTTCTAGCGAGTCTCTGACCGACGATCAGGCCCGCGCACTGCTCAGCGAGTGGCAGGCACGCCCGCGTCCGCAGCGCATGGTGCAGAGCTAGACAATGGGCTGAATGAAGGAGTTGATGATCTGTAGCAGGTGGCGCATACCAATGGGCTTGCTGATATAGTCATTGGCCCCGGCCTCAAGGCAGCGCTCGCGGTCGCCCGGCATTGCCAGAGCCGTCAGGGCAATGATTGGCGTGCCGCGCAGCTCGGGGAGCGTACGGATCTGACGGGTTGCTGCCAGGCCGTCGATCTGCGGCATCTGCACATCCATCAGGATCATGGCCGGGTGGATGTCGGTCGCCAGTTGCACGGCCTCAGTGCCGTTGTGGGCCACAATAGTGCGCAGGCCGTGAAACTCAAGGTAGCTGCTGATCAGGTTGATTGAATCTTCGTTATCCTCGGCCAGCAAGATCAGCGGCCCGTCCTGGTCATCGTGAGCCTGAGGCTGCGCGGGTGTCTCGATGTCTTTGGGAATCGCCGCCGCCACCTCTGCCTCGACCTTAGGGCTACGCCACGGCAGGGTGACGGTAAAGCAGCTGCCCTGGCCGACCTCGGTGTTGACGGTGACGCTGCCGCCGTGCAGCTTCGCCAGGCTTAGGACAAGGTTCAGCCCGAGTCCGGTGCCCTCGTGGGCCCGCGAGAGGCTGCTGTCGACCTGCACAAAGGGCTGAAATAGGCGCGGCAGATGCTCTTCCGCAATGCCGATCCCCGTGTCCCAGACGCTGAACGAGACTATCTCGCGTTCGCGGTTGCCCACAACCTCAAGGCCAATATCGCCGCCCTCGGGCGTGAACTTAACGGCATTGCTCAGCAGGTTGACCAGGATCTGCTTGATTCGACGCCCGTCGGCGTAGATCAGGCTCACGCCCGGGTCGAGCTGCTGCGTGAGCCGCAGACGCTTCTTCAGCGCCTGCTGGCTCACCAGGCGCAGGCTGGCCTCACAGACGGAGTCTACCTGGACGAGCTCGATATCGATCTCGACGCGACCGGCCTCGATCTTTGCCACATCAAGCACATCATTGATCAGCTCAAGCAGGTGTCGCCCGCTCTCCTCAACGCTGCGCAGCGCCTCGCTCTGGCTCGGGGTGAGCGCGCCGTAGAAGCCCTCTTGGCACATCTCGGTGCGTCCAAGGATGGCGTTGAGCGGGGTGCGCAGTTCGTGGCTCATGTTGGCGAGGAACTCGTCCTTGACGCGGACGGCGCGGGCCAGGTGGAGGTTCGCAATGCTCAGCTCGTGGGTGCGCTCGGCGACGCGCTGCTCAAGCTCATCGAGCGCCTGCTTCAGACGTTCCCGTGAGGTCTGTAGATCGGCCTCGGCCTGGGTGCGCTCCGTCTCAATGTCGATCTTATAGAGCGCGAAGGCCAGATCGCGGGCGACCTCGGCGAACAGGTTTTGCTCTTCCTGCTCAACCACAAAGCCGGGGGCGAGCCCGACAGACATTACCCCGTAGATCTTGCCACTGTAGGCCATCTGGATCACCAGGCGCGGCTCTTCGGCGCAGGATCGTTCGAGCAGGCAGTCCTTGCATCTCGTCGCTCTATGGATTGCGAGTGCGACGGTGTGTTCAAGCGCCTGTTGCGCGCACCATGGCAGGGTGTTGCTGGTGCCAATGGTGCCTAGATCCTGAGCGGTGTTGCTGGAAAACCCTGCGCTAGCGATGCCGATGACGCCGCCCTGCGAATCGAGACGCGCGATCCAGGCGTTGCCATAGCCGAAGGTCTGGATCAGGCTCTCGCAGGCGTTCTGGATCAGCCTGTCGCGGTTGGCCTCCTCGACGATCAGGCGGTTGACTCGCCTGATCCCATTGAGCACCGCGTTCAGATGCCTGATCCGTTGTCGGGAGGCGATCCGCTCAGTGATGTCCTCCGCCGTCATCAGGATGGCCTGGTTGCCCTCGATCTCTAGCGCATCGAATGAGCAACTCGCCTGGAAGAGCGTGCCGTCTTTGCGGCGCATGATCACCTCTGCCTGATGTACGCTGCCCTCAGCGGACACCTTCTGCATCATGGCCGCATACGTGGCGGGGTCGGCATAAAGGGCGGCCATCGTGATCTGTCTCAGCTCGTCCAGCGAGTAGCCAGTGATCCGCAGGATAGAATCGTTGGCGACAAGGGTCTGTCCGTCAACCGTGCTTAGGCCGATGCCGATAGCGATGCGCTGGAAGAGCAGACTGAAGCGCCGCTCGGCCTCGCGTAGAGCGCGCTCAGCCTGTTGGAGGCGGCGCTCGGTCGCGATCCGCTCGATGGTCTGAATCACCACAGTTGGCAGCAGGTCGAGGAAGGTCTCGCTCTTGGTCAGGTAGTCGCGGGCGCCGAGCTTCATCATCTCGACGGCGATCCGCTCATCGCCGTTGCCGGTCATCACAATGAAGGGGATCTGGCGCTGCTGGGCGGCCAGGGTCAGGATGATCTGGTTGGCCGTCATATCCTGTAGTCGGTAGTCGAGCAGAAGAAGCGGGTCGGACAGCTCGGCGGCTCTGCGCAGGGCCTCGGCACCGCTCATGGCACCCTCGGCTACAAAGCCGTGGCGGGTGAGCCGCTTCTGGATGAGGCGATTAAGACCCTGATCATCGTCAACGACCAGCAATGTCAGCTGGCGGATGTTCACGTCTCGTGCGCCGGGTTGGGATGTGTCGCTGTCGTTCATCCAGCACCTCTGCGATTCCTGTTAGCTATGCCCGTTGAGCGAGGGCACCTGCACAATGCTGAAGAAGAGCCCGAGCTGACGGATCGCCAGGATAAACTTGTCGTAGTCTACCGGCTTTGTCACATAGTTGCTACAGCCCAGCAGGTGGCAGATCTCGATCTCGTGCGGGTCCTCGGTGGTGGTCAGCATTGTAACCGGCAGCTTGCGCAGCTCGGGGTCGGCCTTGATCTGGCGCAGCACTTCGACTCCGTCAACCTTCGGCATACGGATGTCGAGGAGCAGCAGGTAAGAGAGCCCGTGATCGCGCTGTGGCCCGTCGCCACGTCGAAAAAGAAAGTCGAGGATCTCCTGGCCATTGCCGAAGACCATAATCTTATTATGCATGCCGGCGCGGCGCAGGTTTTTCTGGATCAGGGTCGCATGTCCGTCGTCATCTTCGGCGATCAGGATAACCACTTCGTCCGTCACGGTAGCCTCTCTCTGTGGGTGGCTCATAGCGCCTCCGGGAGCGCAACAAAGAACTGGCTGCCCACATCTGGCGTCGAGGTGACCCGCACCCAGCCGCCGAGCCGGTCAACAATGGTGCGCACAATCGTCAGCCCCAGCCCCTCGCCCTCGCTCTGGGCTGGCTCCAGGCGGTAGTAGAGCTCAAAGATCTTCTCTTGGTGCGCGGCGGCGATGCCGCGCCCGTTATCGGCCACGCAGTAGACGGCCATGCCCTCGGCGGTGCGCCCGGTAATGCTGATGCTGCCGGGTCGCTCGGGGGCGAGGTACTTCAGGGCGTTACCGATCAGGTTGGCGAAGACCTGCCCGATCTGGGTGGCGTCGCCGAGGCAGCGTGGCAGCGGGCCGAGATCGACGTGGACGCCGCCCTGCTTGATCTGGAAGTCAAGAGCAATAAGGGTCTCAGCGACAATCTGGCCGACATCGAGCGGCTCGATGTTGAGCGCAGCGCGGCCCAGCCGCGAGAGGCGCAGCAGCCCTTTGAGCAAGGCGTCCATCTTGCTCACGCCAGTGAGAATGTAGCTGAGCGACTCGGGGATATCCTGCTCGGCGAGGAAGCTGATCTGGTCACGCTGGGCGGCGGGCAGATCGACCTCGGCGAGGGTGAGCTTCAGATCATCGAGCGATGCCTGAAGCTCGCGGCTGAACCCCTGCACATTAACCAGCGGCGAGCGCAGGTCGTGGGAGGCGACATAGACGATCTGCTCAAGCTCGCGGTTCTTGCGGGCCAGATCTCCGCTCAGGCGCGCGCGGGCGGCCTCGGCCTGCTTGAGCGCGGTGATATCGATCGCCAGCTCGAAGCGCACATCGCGCCCATCGGGCCAGCGGATGATCTGGTCGGTGATCAGCAGGTCGATGTTCAGGATGGGGTTATGGTGCTCCCAGGTGTAGGGCTGGCGGGTGCGCAGGATGATCTCGTTGGTGCAGAACGGGCAGCGCTCCGCGAAGCCCTGGAACTCGCGGTAGCACATGCCGCCGATCGGGTTGCCGCCGAGCAGATCCTGGAAGACCTTGTTGGCGAAGAGCACCTCGTCGGTGGCCGGGTCGACGACATAGAGAACCGCCGGGAAGGCGTCGAAGATCGTGAGAAACTGCTTGTGCTGCTTCTGGACGGCGCGCTCGGCCTGGCGCTGCTCGGTGATGTCGCGGATGATCGTCACGATGTCCTCATCCTCGCCGACGACAAGCCGCGTCTCGAAGGAGTGAGTCGTGCCGTCGGGGTTCGGCAGGTCGTATTCGAATCGCTCCATCTGGCCGCTGCTGGCGGCGCGCTCAAGGGCCGCGGCGAAGGGCTCGCTGATCGTCGGCGGGACGACATCGCGGTAGTGCTTGCCGAGGAACATCTCGGGCGGCATAATCAGCACCGCGTCGCGCGGGTTGTGGTAGTCGATGAACCGCCCCTGCGCATCGTGGCGGAAGACCCGGTCGGGGATGGCGTCGAGCAGGCTGCGGTAGCGGGCCTCGCTGCGGCGCAGATCCTCCTCGGCCCGCTTGCTCGCGGTGATATCGCGGGCGAAGACGACCATCATCGTCTCATCGGTATCAATAACCCGCACGCTCACCTCAACATCGAAGATCGTCCCGTCCTTGCGTCGGTGGCGCGTCTGGAAGCGGTCGTAGCCCTGGCGGATAATGCGTGCGCTGCGCTCTATGGTGTCCTGTGGGCGCTCAATAGCCTCAATGTCGGGGACGGACATGGACAGCAGCTCATCGCGGCTATAGCCAGTCATCGCGCAGTAGGCGTCGTTAACGGCGAGGAAGCGTACATCGCTGGCCCGCACGATCCAGAAGCCCTCTAGGGCCGACTGGACAATCTTCTCGTAGGGCAGCAGCATCGGCTGATCGCGCTCGGCCACGTGGGTGCGCAGGAGCAGGCGCACCAGGGCCAGCAGCTGCGGCTCGCTGAATGGGGGGGCGAGCCACATATCGGTGTTGCTGCTGAGCGCATCCGCGACCTGCGCATCGGGCGGCGCGGAGGCGAGCAGGGCGCAGCGGGTCGTGCGGGTACGTGGCCCATCCCGCAGCGCCTGGCAGACGGCCAGCCCGTCGCCGCCGGGAAGTTCCTGGGCCACCAGGGCGACAGCCGGGCTGATCTCGGCGGCCAGGCGCAGACACGCGCCAACCGAGTCGGCCTCGGCGATACAAAAGCCCGCCGAGGCGAGCATCTGTGTCAGCGCGCTGCGGGCCGTCGCGTCGCCGTGGGCGAGGAGGATGGTGGGCTGAGGCATCATAGGCGTGGCATGGGATAGGTGGGACGGCGTGATCGTCAGATGCCCCCATTATACCGCTTGCACAAATGTCACGCTGATTGTTCACCGCGCTCTGCCCTTGTCGCCCGCCGATCTCCCAGGGTACAATGGGCGCATGAAGAAACGCGCCGCCACCCTGCTGCTCACGCTCGCGCTCGCCGCCTGCGCCCCGGCTGTCGCCGACCCGCCCCCGGCATCCCCGGCGGCGGACAGCACCCCCGCGCCGCCCACCGCATCCCCTGTACCGATCGCTACATCTCTGGCAATCAGCGCAACGCCGCCGCCTGCGCCTCCCACTTCAGCGCCTGTGCCCACCGCCGACCCGGCCGCCGCCGCCGCTGACGCCGCCGAGCTGGCCGCGCTCGACGCCGCGCCTCGGCTCGCCCGCGACCAGGTGGACCTCGCTCGTCAGCTCGGCTCATGTCGGGCCGATCCGGCGGCATGCCCGACGGTGGCCCGCACCGCGCCGCTCGATGTGCAGGTGGGTGAGGTGCGCAGCTTCTGGGTGGCCGACTTCGACACCAACGGGCAGCGCCAGATCCAGGCCGAGCTGCGCTATGTCGGCCCCGTGGTGCTGATGTATGTCGAGCAGGGCCTTGAGTATAGGCAGGCTGACCTTGAGCGGGCGGCGCAGACCTTCGAGCAGGAGATCTACCCGCACACCCGCGAGATCTTTGGCTCCGAGGTGCAGCCCGGCGTCGATGGCGATAACCGGCTGACCATCCTCAACGCTAACGACCCGAGCGGCACCGTGCTGGGCTATTACTCGTCCCAGGACTCGTTGCCCGCCCAGGTTAACCGCTTCAGCAACGAGCGCGACATGTTCTTTATGAATGCTGACGCCATGGCCTTCGGTGGCAGCCACTACCTTGATGTGCTGGCCCACGAGTTCCAGCATATGATCCACCAGAACCAGCAGCCCAACTCGGCGCTCTGGTTCAACGAGGGCTGCTCGCAGCTCTCCGAGGATCTGAACGGCTTCATCAGCGATGGCTTTACGACGAGCTACCTGTTCGACCCCGACACGCAGCTGAACACCTGGGGCAGCGCGCCGGGCAGTTCGGCCAAGCACTACGGCGCCGCGCACCTCTTTCTGCGCTACCTCTACGCCCAGTACGCCGGGAAGGCTCAGCTGCGCCCGCTTATCCAGGCCGATGCCGGCGACGAGGTGGGTGCCTTTGTGGCGCTGGCCGATAAGACCCGCCCCGACATCGCCAGCTTCGGCCAGATCGTGGGCGATTGGGCGGTGGCTAACTTAATCGACGACCCGGCTGTCGGTGACGGGCGCTACACCTACCAGACCGGCCACGATCTGCCCAACCTGCTGCCGATGAAGGCCGATCCCGCGCAGATCAGGGGCGGCAGGGTGAGCGATACGGTGACACAGTTCGGCGCTGATTATCTGGCTCTGCCGAAGGGTACCACGAGCATGGAGTTCGTCGGCGACACCAGCGTGCGACTGACAGCTGAGCTGCCCAAGGGCCGCTACGCCTGGTGGAGCAACCGCAGCGATGATAGCCTGGCAACCCTCACCCGCGCCATCGATCTGCGCGGCCTGAGCGCGGCCACGCTCACCTTCGACACCTGGTACGAGCTGGAGAATGATTACGACTACGCCTTCGTCACCGTCTCGACCGACGGCGGGGCGACCTGGGAGACCCTGCCCGGTAGCCTGACCACCACCGATGACCCGCAGGGCGTGAATTACGGCAACGGTATCACCGGGGTGAGCGGCGCGCCCGGCAGCACCCTTGACGATGGGCCGCGCGGGGGCTGGGTGAGCGAGAAGATGGACCTGAGCCCCTACGCTGGCAAAGAGCTGCTGCTACGCTTCTGGCAGATCAACGACCAGGGCTTCAACGCGCCGGGCATGCTGATCGACAACATCGCCATCCCGGAGCTTGGCTTTAGCGACGATGTGGAGCAGGGGGCGGGCGACTGGCAGGCCGAGGGGTTTGTGCGGGTAGACGGCGATCTGGCTCAGCACTGGCAGTTGCGCCTGGTGATCACGGCGGCCGACGGGGCGCAGCGTGTGGAGGCTCTGGATGTGGGGGCCGACGGGCGGGCGACGGCGCGCCTGGCCCCCGGCGAGCGCGGCGTGCTTATGGTGATGGGGGCGACCCTGCACACCACCGAGGCGGCGGGCTACAGCGTGACAGCGCAGTGATGGGCTCGCTACGGCGCATCCCGCGAGAGGCGCTCGGCCCGATCCTGCTGGCCTCGCTGCTGATCATCATGGCCGCGCTGCTGGCCCCGCCGCCGCGCCCTGGCATCGCGCCAGCCTCGGCGGTGTACGCCCCGGATGCGCCCGAGCGGCCGCTGGTGCCCGGCGCGGCCACACCTACGGCCATGCCCCTCTCGGGTGAGTACACCTCTGGCGGCGAGCTCGATATCGTCAGCGCCGAGGGGCTCTTCCCGGCCAGCGAGAAGGACGCCCTCGCCGCCGACATCGGGCAGGCGCTGGCCTATGTCAGCCAGCGCTTCGGCAGCGGGCCGACCGGCCGGATCTCCGCCTACATCGGCCTAGAACCAAGCTGCGGCATCCACGGCATCGCCTACACCGTCGAGCGCAGCGTGCAGGTCTTCACATGCCCCAGCCTGCCGCGCGCCCGCGCCGTGAACATCATAGCCCACGAGTTTGTGCATCAGCTGGCCCAGGATCGTTACGGCGACCGGCACCTCCAGGCCGACCTGATCCTGCTGGAGGGCGTTGCCACCTGGGGGGCGGGCGACTACTGGCTGGGCGGCGAGCCGAGCTTCGCCGCCTTTGTGCGGCCCTGGGCTGCCGCCGGTAGCACCCTGCCCCTGGCCACCAGCTATGTCGGTCGCCCGATCGGCGATATGAACACGCTCTACTACGAATGGGCTAGCTTCGTCGAGTTTCTGATCAAGACCTATGGGCGCGAGCGATTCGACGCCCTCTACGTCAGCGGCCACTCCGAACCTGGCTCCGCCGACTATCTCGGCGTCTATGGCAAGCGCCTCGATCAGCTGGAGGCTGAGTGGCGGGATTGGGTGCTCCGCTAGGGCTGTCGCCCTAAAAACCCAGATTATTTGCCGAAATGTGCCAGCTTCGCTGGCACATTTCGGCAAATAATACTCATTTCTGGGGGCCGCAGGCCCAAGGATGGTTATAAATAAGGAGGGCATAGCCCTCCTTATTTATAACCATCCCATTGATCGCCACTCGGCGTAGCGCGCCCGCAGGCGTAGGCTGACCGCTGGCGCGAGCAGGTCGGCCAGCCCGGTGAGCGCAGACTCGACGCGGCTCCCGGCCGCCCTAGCGCCGGCCGCCTCTGTGGCGGCGACGGTGAACCGCGCGTAGTCGCCCAGCCAGCGCAGAAAGTCTTGCGGGCCGAGCACCTGCCAGACGGCAGGCAGGATTCCTGGGTGGTGCCGCAGCAGGCTCAGCAGCATCGGGGGGTAGTCGCTCCAGCGCATGCGATCCTGGAAGAAGCGGGTCGCCGTATCCATGCCGACATCCTGGAGCACGCGCATAAAGATATTCTGGAGCCGGTTGACATCATCGGGCCGATTCCACGGCTCCATGAAGCGGCTGAAGACCCAGTTGAGCGAGACGTTGGCCTGGAAGGTGCTGATCTGGGCCAGGTGCGTTGGTTCAAGCAGATCGTGGGCCAGGGCGTAGTTGAGCAGCCCGGTGGTGCGGCGCAGGTTGCGCACGTGCGAGCCGAAGCCGCAGAAGGTGAGCGGGCTCTGCTGGGCCGCCGAGTCGCCTACGGGGAGCACGCCGTGGAGCAGGGGCGCCTCCTGGGGGCGCAGGCTGTGGCGGGCGGGGATGTAGCCGTAGACCGGCCTGGCGTGGGCGAAATCTGGCCCTGGGCGTTTGTAGCTGGGCAGCAGGGTGAAGTATCGCTCGAACAGGTCGAGGATCGAGTAGGAGCGTGTGCTGCCGCGCTGGATGGCCGAGTAGTAGAAGACATAGACCGTCAGCTCATCTCCACGGCCGGGGAATCCCTCCCAGATCAGCTGCTCGCCGCCCTGCGCATCGGCCACGCTCGTCAGGATGTCGCCCAGGGTTGGGTCGTACTCCTGGGGGCCATCGCCCTGCACAAAGCCCTGGGCCACCGTGCCAACGGTGGGACAGACGGCGGCGAAGGGCTGTCCGGCGTGGCGCAGCAGGGCCAGCGGCGAGGTGCTGCCCATGCCGTCGAGGAGCAGCCGGGCGCTGTAGCGCTCTATCTCTCCGCCGCGCCCGCGCTCTAGCTCAACCTCGACGCCGGGCCGGTCGCCCGCGTAGGTGCGCAGCTTGCGGAAGATCCGCCCGCTGAGCACGGTGCCGCCCGCCTCCTCCAGCTTGCGCCGCATAAGTTGCAGTAGCGCCGCCGAGTCTAGGGCCAGGTTCAGCACCTCGGGCAGCCAGAGGTCGGTGCTCGGGATGTCGCTGTGCGGGCCGCTGTGGTAGCGCACCAGCCCCTCGCGGTACTCGCGCATCACCACGACGTCCAGCTCGTCCCAGCTCACCACGCCCGTCTCGACGAGAGCCTCAAGCTCGGCCCGGCTAATATTCCACTCGCGGTGCGCGTTGCCCACCTCGCTGCGGTCGAAGACCATCACCCGCCTGCCGTAGCGCGCCGCCATCACTGCGGCGTGAAGCAGGCCAAGCCCAGCACCGGCGTAGATCAGGTCGAACGCAGGTGGCGGCAGCGGCTCGCTGGCGATCTCGTAGATCGTGGCGTCGTAGACGCCGCGCATAATCTGCTCCCATCCGGCCTCCAGGCGCATCATACGCTCCAGGTGGTCGAGGGCCCCCATCTCTACAAAGTGCTCGATGGTCTGCGGGTAGCGTGGCCTGAGCCGCTCGACCAGCGTGGCCTGGGCCTCGGTCAGCTCTCGGGCGATGATGATCGGCCCGCCGTCCTCATCCTCGTGGGGCATAGGTAGCTCAAGATAGGCACGATCACGTGTCTTCATGCGAGGGTTTACCTTCTCTCACGCGGCAAGACAAAGGGCACGAGGGATAGAGCGCTCGTCTCTATGCCGCCGTGCCCCTGGCTCGCCCTGATAGTGTGCGTCACAGTCCAGTGATACCGTTGCCGCCCTTACCTGCGCGGCGGATACGCTCAATCGTACCCCATCCGGGGCGGGCCTGCGTGCGGTTTGGCGCAAGCCCCTGCGATACAAGCTTGGCCGCGTCGCGCCAGCTCGCCACAGGCTCGGCGGCGCTGTCGTCGGGCATGAGCGCGGCTCCCTCGGCCACCTGGCTCATAATTGCTGCGACTGCGGCGGCGACCTCCTCGTTTGTCGGGTCGGCTGATCCGGGCGTGGCAATGATCTCGATCTGAAATGGTTTGCTCATGTTAGGCTCGCATAATGCGGCTCGTCATCGTCTGCTGGGCGCGCAGCTCCAGCGACGCGTCGAGGGGGGCGATTGTCACATCGGCGCCGTAGCGGCGGCGCATGGCCATGTCGATCATCTGGTCGGTGAGCTGCGGGTTCTTCGGCAGCAGCGAGCCGTGCAGGTAGCAGCCGATGGTGTTGCGGTAGGCCGCGCCGCCGTGCCCGTCCTCTCCATTGTCGCCGTGGCCTGCCAGGACACGCCCGAGGCTGCGCACCCCCGGCCCATGGTAGGTGCGACCGCTGTGGTTCTCGAAGCCCACCAGCCTGATGGGGGTTGGGGGTTGGGGGTTGGGGGCTGGGTCTTTCGTGCCAGCCTCCAACCCCCAACCCCCAACCCCCAGCTCAACCACAATATTCCCGATCAGGCGCTTGCTGCCGCCGACCGTGTGGACATCGAGGGCGCCCAGCCCCGGCAGGCGCTCGCCGGTGTGGGTGATGAAGTAGTGGCCGAGCAGCTGGTAGCCGCCGCAGATCGCCAGCAGCACCAGCCCGTCGTCGATCGCGGCGCGCAGCCCCGGCCCCTGGCGCTCCAGCAGGTCGCTGGCGATCAGCGACTGCCCGCTGTCCTGCCCGCCGCCGAAGAAGGCCAGGTCGAACGCGGCCCAGTCCACCACATCCCCCGGCTCCACCGGCGTTACCTCTAGGTCGATCCCGCGCCACAGGCAGCGCTGGCGCAGGGCGATCACGTTGCCGCGATCTCCATACACGCTCATCTCGGCAGGGTAGAGGTGGGCGAGGCTCAGGCGGTAGGTGTCTGTCATGCGTTTTCGTAGGGGCGCATCGCGATGCGCCTTGTGATGTTGCTGCCGCTTCCAGCGGCTATTACTGGTCATGCGTTTTCGTAGGGGCGCATCGCGATGCGCCCCTACACCTTTATGCTACGCTCGCACGCTATAGTCGCCCGTGGCAACCCACTTAAAGGTGGTCAGGGCCACCAGCCCAAGCGGGCCGCGCCAATGTAGTTTTTGGGTACTGACGGCCACCTCGGCGCCGAGGCCGAACTGCGCCCCGTCGTTGAACCGCGTGCTGGCGTTCACGAACACTGCCGCGCTGTCCACCTCGCGCACAAAGCGCTCGGCCGCCGCCGCATCCTCGGTGAGGATGGCCTCGCTGTGGCTACCGTAGGCCGCGATATGGTCAAGCGCCACATCGAGCCCGTCCACCACACGCACCGACAGGATGAGGCCCATAAACTCAGTGCCGAAGTCGTCTTCCCCGGCAGGCGTGATCGTCCACCCGGCGGCACCGGGCGCATCGGCCAGGATGCCGAGCGACTCCTCATCGCAGCGCAGCTCAACCCCGGCGGCGCACAGCGAGTCGGCCACCATCGGCAGCAGGGCCGGGGCGATCTCGCGCTGCACCAGCAGCGTATCGAGGGCGTTACAGACGCTTGGCCGCTGCACCTTAGCGTTATGGATGAGCGGCACGGCGCGCTCCAGGTTCGCCGTGGCATCGGCGTAGATGTGACAGACGCCAATGCCTCCGGTGATCACCGGGATGGTAGCATTCTCTAGGCAGAAGCGGTGCAGGCGACCGCCGCCGCGCGGGATGATCATATCGACATAGCGATCCATGCGCAGCAGCCCGCGCACCAGTTCGCGGTCGGGGTCGGTGATGCTCTGCACCGCGTCGATGGGCAGCCCGCAGCGACCCAGAGCCTCGCTGATCGCATCGGTGATCGCGACCACACTGCGGGCGATATCGCTGCCGCCGCGCAGGATCGCGGCGTTGCCCGTCTTCAGGCAGAGGGCGGCGATATCCACGGTGACATTCGGGCGGGCCTCATAGATCACGCCCACCACGCCGATGGGCGTGCGCCGCTTGTGCAGGCGCAGGCCGTTGGGCAGGTCGGCCGCATCAAATATCTCGCCCACCGGGTCGGGCAGCCCGGCCACGCTGCGCGTATCGGCGGCGATCGCCTCCAGGCGCGCGAGGGTCAGCAGCATACGGTCGAGCAGCGCGGGGCTGGTGCCAGACTCGCGCGCCGCATCCATATCCTCAGCGTTGGCCGCGAGGATCGCCTCCTGCCGCTCGATCAGGACATCGGCGATGACTAGAAGGGCCGCATCCTTCTCAGCGCGGCCCAGACGGGCCAGATGCCGGGCTGCCACCTTCGCCCGCCGCCCGATCTGCTCAAGGTCGGTACTCATCATCGCTCCTTCGTGCGCGCCCGCTCCTCCGCCACCATCTGCTGGGCGCGGCGCAGCTTCTCGCGCATCTCACCGCTCGTGTAGGCCCGCACCATCAGCAGCAGGCTCGCGCCGATCATCGCCACCCCGGCGATGCTAATCGCCTGAATGATCTGGCTGCCCAGGCTGATCTCGCTGAACCAGTTTCCGAGGGCGAAGAGGGCAAAGGCCACAGCGCTACAGATGAACGCGGCGCGCCGAAAGGATCGTGCGGGCACCCTGCGGGCCTGTGCGGCAAGCAGGACCGCTATCATCAGCGTGGCAAGCGCTCGGGTAAGAAATAGGCTCACGTCGCATCTCCGGTGTTGAGATCCACTGCACCTTCATTGTACCATCAGTGGCGTCGCAGACTTGCCAGTGGTGACACGTCGGCATACAATGGTCTCGCCCCTTTTGCGTATGGTTTGAGAATACGGCATTTTGCATTTTGCATTTTGACAATACCGCAGAAGTCACGCTGTCACCCTGTGCGCCCGGCCGTAAACGGCCGGGCTGAGTCTACGAAGGCCGCTGAAGCGGCCTCGGACAGGCCGCTTCAGCGGCCTTCGTAGACTCAGCCCGCGGCTTCAGCCGCCGGGCGGGTGCCGACAGCGTGACTTCTGCGGTATTGCCATTCTACATTTTGCATTGATAAAGGTGCTCATGTACGACCTCCTCATCCGTGGCGCAGATGTGCTCCAGATCGACGGCGAGACCGCCCGCGTGCTGCCCGGCCACGACATCGCCATCCGCGACGGCCGTATCGCCGCCGTCGCCCCCGCGATCAGCCCCGGCCTTGCCGACGATCTGATCAATGCGGGCGGGATGCTCGCCCTGCCCGGCCTCGTCAACGCCCACACCCACGCCGCCATGGGCCTCTTCCGTGGCGTCGCCGAGGATGTGCCGATCGATGTCTGGTTCAACCAGCGCATCTGGCCGATGGAGACGAACCTCACAGATGAGGATATCTATTGGGGGACGCTGCTGGGCATCGCGGAGATGATCGAGGCTGGCGTCACCTGCTTCGCCGACCACTACTTCGCCATGGACGAGGTCGCCCGCGCCGTGGACGAGTCCGGCGTGCGCGCACTGCTGGCCTGGGCCGTCTTCAGCGGCCCCGACGAGGAGCGGCAGCTTCAGCGGACGCTGGCCTTCGCCGAGCGCTGGCAGGGCGCGGCCGATGGGCGCATACGCACCTGCCTCGGCCCGCACTCGCCCTACACTTGCACTCCCGCCTTCCTGGCCCGTGTTGCGCAGGCGGCCCGTGCGGCAAGCCTCGGCATCCACATCCACCTCTCGGAGACAGCCGAGCAGGTCGCGCAGAGCCTCGCCATCCACGGGAAGACTCCGGTGGCCCTTGTTCGCGACGCCGGTCTCTTCGCGGTGCCATCCCTAGCCGCCCACGTGGCCCACCCGACCGCCGATGATAGCGCGATCATGGCTGCGCACGGCGTGGCTGTGGCTGCCTGTCCCAAGACGGAGATGAAGCTGGGGGTCGGCGTGACGCCGGTGGTGGATCTGATGCGCGCGGGGGTTGATGTCGGCATGGGGAGCGATGGTGCGGCCAGCAACAATAGCTATGACATTCTGGAGGCGGCCCGGCTGATCGCGCTGCTGGAGAAGCACTCTCGGCGCGACGCGACGGTGCTTCCGGTGGGCGCGGCCCTCAGCTTGGCTACGTCCGGCGGGGCGCGCTGCCTCGGCCTGGGCGGGGCCGTCGGCGCGCTGCGCGAGGGCCTTCAGGCCGACATTGCGCTGCTGCGCCTGGACTCGCCGCATATGCAGCCTTCCCACGACATCCCGGCGGCCCTGCTCTACAGCGCCTGCCCGTCCGATGCGGATACGGTGATCGTCGCCGGGCGCGTGCTGATGCGCGGCCGGCAGCTGCTCACCATCGACAAAGATCGCGTGCTGCGCGAGGTGATTGCCCGCGCTGGCCGGCTCACCCAGCGCCGCGCCGGCGAGCAGATGGCCACCTACCCCGCGGCGGAGTAGAGCCGCTACCGCCGCCGCCAGCGCATCAGGCCATACTGGGCTGCACAGAGGATCGCACCGATCACCAGCAGGGCGGCGATTCGCATCGGCCATCCGGCATGGCCGACCCACAGCTCAAGCAGGACGGCACCCAGGCCGATGGCCAGCCCCATGATCGCCGCCTCAGCGTAGATTTGGCTCACGCTTCCCTCATTCGTCGTTGCTGACATCGCGGCCCTGCCCCAGCGAGTAGGTGTTCGTATCGGTTGTCGGCGGCTCGGTGGCCTTCTGCACGATCACCCCGAGCTGGATGAGCATCCAGAAGACACCCCACCCCACGGCGAATAGCAGCAGGATACCGCCGATAATCATCAGAATGAGCAGAGTCATCGCGATCTCCTTGTTTTGTCTCAACAGGGCATCGCCCTCGTTGACATGCCCTAACTAGCCTCCCTGATTGTACGTCTATCATTAGGGTTTTGTCGCAGGTGCCCAGCTGATCATCGCCGCGTGGGTCGGCTGGGCGCGTAGCGAGAGCAATCCATCCTCTCTTGGCACCAGCAGATCAGCCGCCGCCGCCGCGATCCGGGCGTCGCGCTCGGGCTGCGGGGTCAGGCGCAAGCGGTGGCGGATCTCGTCGACCGCATCGCCCATGTCGGTGAAGCGGAACGAGCCAGGGATGGCCAGCAGCTCTAGCGATGCGTAGATCCCCAGCTGATGCAGGCAGGCCAGCGCCTCGATGGCGGCAGGCAGCGGCAGCCTCGGCGTCCCGTGGACACGCTCCCAGAAGGCTGTCAGGGCGTAGCCGGGATGGCGCAGGCCCAGATAGAGGTGGCAGCTCCGCCGCGCCGCGTGATCCATCGCCGTGAAGAAGGGGCCGACCTCGGCCACGCCATACACGACGTGGGCCGAGATCACCACATCGCCGCTGATCGGACGCTCGGGCGGCCAGCGCTCGGCCAGCACGCGCACATTCCGCAGCCCCTCGGCCGCGATCAGCTGCTCCATCTCGCCGCGCATCGCCGCCGAGGGCTCGATGGCGATCACCTCGCGCACCGCCGCCGCGAGGACAGGCAGGTAGCGCCCGGTGCCCGCACCAATATCGAGCACCGTGTCGTCGGGGCGCAGGCGTGGCAGCAGGGCGCGCATAAAGCTATCGGGCTGGGGCTGGCGCTGGCTCGCCGCCGCGAAGCGACCGGCCCGCCCGGCCCACGGGTCGGCGTGCCGACCGAACTCTGGGTCGGTCGCCGCCTCACCCTGTGCCCGCTCCTCCTCGTACATCCGCCGCCAGATCGCCAGCCAGTCTTGGCCTCCTGCCCGCACTCCGCTCATGCCCGCTCCTTCGCATCACGATGGCCTGAAAAGGCCGCACCCTGCCAGTATGGTATAATATGGCAGATGTAGCAAGACAATCAAATCTATAGGAATGAGCAGCGGTGCGGTCGGTTCTGGCTGTCGCCGCCTCTGTCAACGAGCGAAGGCCGCCTCACACTGTGAGCGCGCCTATGAGGGTTCGCAAATCATGAGTGAGTTAGGTGCGCGGCTTCGTCAGGCGCGAGAGAGCCAGGGGCTCTCGCTGGCCCAGGCGTCTGTCGACACCCGCATATTACAGCAGTCGCTCATCGCACTGGAGGAGGGGTCCTACCAGCTCCTCCCCGGCGATGTCGTTATTCGTGGATTCATTCGTAACTACGCCCAGTACCTCGGGCTGACCGCCGATGAGCTGATCGAGCTCTACCGGCGCGAGCGTGGGGCCACCGATAAGATTCGGGTTGTCCCGGCCACAAACCCGCCCGGCAGCCGCTCGTATGTCCTGCCAAGCTTTTTTGGAGTATTCTTTGTCACCGTGGCCCTGATCGGCATGGCCTATGTGGCCCTCAACGCGGTCGGGCGCATCGGCGATGGTGGTATAGCCAGCGTAGCCACATCTGAGCCGACTGCCACTGTGCCTCCGCCCTCGCCTCTGCCCTCGCCCACCGCCGGGCGCGCCCCTGCTATCGCTGCTGCTCCTACCTTGCCTGTGCTGGCCTCAGCTCCAGGTACGCCTACCAACGGCCCGGCGGGCGGAGTCTCGTTCACTGCGACGCAGACGGCCACCTCCGCCGCGCCGATCATCGTTGAGCTGCGCATCGCCTCTCTGCGCGGTGATGAGAACTCCTGGGTGCGCGTCCAGTCCGATGGCAATACGATCTACGAGGGCACGATGATCGCTGGTCAGCGCCAGACGTTCGAGGCCCAGCGGCGCATCCTCATCCGCGCCGGTAATCCGCCCAATGTGATCGTCACCGTCAACGGCCTTGAGCAAGGGCCGATCGGCCAGGTGTCTGGCCAGCCGGTGAACTGGCCCTGGCCGCCGAACTGATATGTTGTCCGACTATAGGCGATGGGTTGGGGTAAGATTTTTTTAGAGAGGGTATGACCCTCTCTGACCCCCTCAACACACGTATACCTCACACCTATGGCAAGTGAAAATAGCTTCGATATTGTCTCCGACTTCGATCATCAGGAGCTGGTCAACGCTGTCGACCAAACCCAGCGCGATGTCCAGACCCGCTACGACCTCAAGGACACCAAGACGAGCCTGACTCTTAGCAAGACCGAGCTGGTGATTGAGACCGACAACGAGATGTCGCTCACCAGCGTGCGCGACATCCTTGAGACGAAGGCGCTGCGTCGCAAGCTCTCGCTTAAGATCTTCAGCTATGGCACCGCACAGGACGTTAGTGGCGGTCGGGTGCGCCAGGAGATCACACTCCAGAAGGGCATCAACAGCGACCTGGCCAAGAAGATCGCCAAGCAGATCCGCGACCAGTTCCCCAAGATCCAGCCGCGCATCCAAGGCGATACCCTGCGCGTCGTCAGCAAGAGCCGCGATGATCTTCAGGCAGTGATCGCCTTTATGCGCGAGCACGAGGGCGAGATCGAGGTGCCTCTCCAGTTTGAGAACTTTCGCTAATTATCATATAGGCAAGGTTTCAGAGTACTTCTCGCTTGTCGATGCGCTCGGCCTATGCCCTGTACCCTGTGCCCTGTACCCTTGTCATAGAAGATGAAATATCATATTGTCACCCTTGGCTGTCCCAAGAATGCCGTCGATAGCGAAGGCATGGATGGCATTCTCGCTGGCGATGGCCACACCCAGGTCTCAGGCATCGATGACGCCGATGTGATCATTGTCAATACCTGTAGCTTTATCGCCGCCGCCCGCGATGAGACCCTGAGCGTGCTCGGCGAGCTCGGCGCTCAGAAGCGCACCGGCCAGCGCCTGATCGCTGCCGGCTGCATGGCCCAGAGCCACGCCGCACTCGTCTCCGGCGTGGACGGCGTGGACGGCACCCTCAGCACCCAGCAGTGGATGCGGATCGGCGAACTGGTGGGGCAGGGCCAGCGAACGACCAACGACGAACGACCAAAGAATGGGCGCGACATCCCGGTGATCGGCCTTGAGCCAGTCTCATCCAACCCCCAACCCCCAACCCCCAACTCATACGCCGACTGGCGCACGGCCCAGATCCGGCGCACCCGCAGCGCGCCCTCAGCCTACCTAAAGATCTCCGATGGCTGCAACCTGCGCTGCGCCTTCTGCACTATCCCCAGCTTCAAGGGCGATATGGCCTCAAAGCCGGTCGGTGGCATCCTCGCCGAGGCCCAGGAGCTGGCCTCTCGCGGCGTGCGTGAGATCGTCCTCGTCGCCCAGCACCTCACCGACTATGGCCGCGACCTGAAGATTACGGATGGTCTGGCCACCTTGCTCAATGAGCTCTGCCAGGTGCTGCCCGAGAACGTCTGGCTGCGCCTGATGTACGCATACCCGCACGGGATCTCCGAGCGGCTCATCCAGGTGATGGCCGAGCGCAGGCAGGTGCTGCCCTACCTCGACATGCCGCTCCAGCACGCTCACCCCGACACGCTGCGCCGCATGCGCCGCCCGCCAGACACCGATCGCACGCGCGGGGTCATCCGCGACCTGCGCGCCGCCATGCCCGATATCGCGATGCGCTCGACCTTTATCGTCGGCTTCCCCGGCGAGACGAGCGCCGAGTTCAAGGAGTTGCTGGCCTTCCTCGACGAGGTGCGCCTTGATCGGGTCGGTGCCTTTCGCTACTCGCAGGAGCCAGGCACGCACGCCGCAACCCTGGCGGGCCAGGTGCGCCCCCAGGTGATCGAGAAGCGCTGGCATGAGCTCATGCAGCTCCAGCAGGGGATCTCGCGCGAGCGCAGCCAGCGCTGGCTTGGGCGAACTATCGATGTGCTTGTGGAGGGCCGTGGGATCGCCGATGACGGACGCCCGCTTGCGCTGGGTCGGTCGTTTCGTGACGCGCCCGAGGTCGATGGCCAGGTTTTTGTATGGGGGGAGCCGCCTATAGGGGAGATTGTGACGGTACACGTCACGCAGGCGACGGATTATGATCTGTGGGGGGAAGTGAATGTTGAACGCTGAATATGACATTCAGCATTCAACATTCAACATTCAACATTCAACATTCGCTCAGGCACCCGTGCGGCTCTGGATGGCTGTCTGAAGCCGCTTAAGCTCGGTGGGGTTATTGCGGGCCAGGTAGTCGATCATATACTCGATGGCCGTGTCGCTATAGTCGTCGAGCAGGCCGTCGAGCACCTGACGCACCACCATGGTTACGAAGTCCTCCTCCGAGATGGCCGGGGCGTACACGTAGGCGAGGCCCTCGCGGTGGCGGTTGAGCACCCCCTTCTCGGCCAGGCGGCTCATGGTCGTCATCACGGTGGTGTAGGCGATCTCGCGCTGGGCCGAGAGACGACGGTGAACCTTCTTGACGGTGCTGCGCTCTTCCTGCCAGAGGATCTGCATGATCTCAGTCTCAAGTGGGCCGAGCACCTTCACGAGGCCGTCCTTCGCCGGGCTGAAGCGGAAACGCATGTTGAGCGGCATTACTGCACTCCTTTCAAGTTGGGGGCTGCGACTTGCAGGCTTTCTGCGCGGGGCAACTGTGTGTGTTCGCTGCTTGCTGCCCTTGCTCCTACGGCCTTACATATGGCCCAGTGTACTAGTCGAGCCTCCATCCGACAATGGATTTTGATTACGGCCCGGTTACAAAAGGACGCGTACGGATTGGGCTCGTAGCCCATTGAGATGCGGAAAATACTATCGGTACTCGTACTATGACAAACGGTATTGTGTAAGCCGTTTAGATGACAGCACAATGACACAATCTGACACCAAACCTGATACGCGTCAGCGTATCCAGGCCGCCATGCACGCGGCCTTCCCCCAAGCCGAGGATCGGGTCGCCCGCTTCTATGCGATGCAGGAGTACCACCTTGGATGGCGCGACCCGCAGCTCGCGCCGACCGAGTCTGACCCCGGCAAGCTCATCCGCCCGCAGCTGGTGCTGCTCGCCTGCCGCGCTGCTGGCGGCGACCCGGCCCAGGCGCTGCCGCTGGCCGCCGGTATCCAGCTGCTCCACGACTTCACGCTCATCCACGACGATATCGAGGACGATAGTGACACGCGCCGCGGTCGGCCGACGCTCTGGCACCTTTGGGGCCTCGCACAAGGGATCAACGCTGGCGATGGGATGTTTGTGATCGCGCACCTGGCGATTCACCGCCTCGTTGGTGTCGGGGTGCCCGCCGAGCGCGTGCTGCGCGTCCTCCGCCACTTCGACGAGGTGATCCTGCACGTCTGCGAGGGCCAGTTCCTCGATATCAGCTTTGAGGGCGATCTGTCGATCTCCCCCGAGGATTATCTGGCGATGATCGGCCGCAAGACGGCAGCCCTGATCGATGGCTCGGCGGCTCTCGGCGCGATGGTCGCCGGTGCCGATGACACCACGGTCGCCGCCCTCGGCACCTTCGGCCGCAGCCTTGGCCTGGCCTTCCAGATCGAGGACGATATTCTCGGCATCTGGGGCGACCCTGAGCTCACCGGGAAGCCGCGCGCGGCCGACCTCTACCGGCGCAAGGTCAGCCTGCCCGTCGTCCACGCCCTGCGCCACGCCGCCGGTGCAGATGAGCTGGCGGCGATCTATGCGCAGCCCGCGCCCGACGACGCTGCGGTGAACCGCGCTTTGTCCATCCTCGACGCCGCTGGCTCGCGCCAGTACTGCGCTGCGATGGCCGCAGATCACCACCACGCTGCCCTCGCCGCTCTAGACGCGCTCGGCACCGGCGGCTCGCCCGAGGCGGCGGTCGCCCGCGCCCAGATCCGCGCCGTCGCCGAGAGCCTGCTTGGCCGGCAGTCGTAGTGCCGTAAGGGCGCAGCAGCACCGCGCTGCTGCGCCCTTACGCATCGCCTTCCTCACCGGCGAGTATCCGCCGCAGCCCGGCGGCGTCGGCGACTACACCCGCCAGCTGGGCCGCGCCCTCGCCGCCGAGGGCCATCAGGTGATGGCGCTCACGATAAGGGACGGCTGTTTCGTGATCTACGACCAGATCATGGATCGGCCCGACCTTGCGGAGCCGTCCTTTGTCACCCTCCAGAGGGCGCGCGATTCCCGCCCGCTCACATGGTCGCTGCGCTCCTGGCGCTATATCCGCGCTGCGATCCACGTATGGCACCCCGACTGGCTGCACATCCAGTACCAGACCGGGGCCTACGCCATGCGGGCCAGCATCAACCTGCTCCCCCGCTATCTGCGCCTCTTCCCTGATCGCCCGCGAATTGCTGTAACCTTCCACGACCTGCTGGTGCCCTACCTCTTCCCCAAGGCCGGCCCCCTGCGCACGTGGGTCAACCGTCGCCTCGCCGCCGACTCCGATGTGGTGGTCTCCACGAACGCCGCTGATGCGGCGCGGCTGGCAGCGATGAAGCTGCGTGGCCCGACCCTGGCGACGATCCCGATTGGCTCGAATATCGCCGTGGCCCCGCCCCGCAAGTATCGCCGTGCGGCCTGGCGCGAGCGCCTCGGCGTTCGCCCCAATGAGCTTCTGGTTGCCTACTTCGGCCTGCTCTCGCGCAGCAAGGGCGCCGACCTGCTCCTGGATGCGCTGTCCACCCTCGATAGCACCACGCCCTGGCGGCTGCTGATCATCGGCGGGGCCGCCACCGCGCCCCAGGATGTCGCCTTCGCCGTAGAACTAGACTCTCAGATCGCCCGCCTCGGCCTGGCATCAAAGGTCATCCGCACCGGGCACGTCGACTCTACCACGGTCTCGGCCCACCTGCTGTCCGCCGACTGTATGGCTCTGCCCTTCCGCGACGGGGCATCCCTTCGGCGCGGCAGCCTGCTCGCCGCCCTCGCCCACGGCTGCCCGCTGCTCACCACCGCCCCCGCCGACCAGGAGACCGCCGCCGTGCTTGGTGATGGGCTCGCAGCCCTGCTCGTACCTCCTGGCGATAGCGCCGCGCTGGCCGCTGCCCTCGTCCGCCTCGCCGCCTCCCCCGACCTGTGCGCCGCTCTTGCTGACGCCGGGCGTGTGGCCGCCGCCCCTTTTGGCTGGCCACAGATAGCCCGTCAGCATGCCCAGATCTACTCCTCGTTTGCCGCAGGGTAAGGCGCAGGCTATACTGTGCCCGTATTGTTCCCGTTAGCTCCACAAGTGCAAACTCAGAGCCGCAAGCCGTTCATCTCACTGAAAGACTCTGTGCGCACCGGGAAGATCTAGCGTGCAACTGCCGAGTACAAACATACGGCGTATCTTCTCTTATGCCCTGGTGGCTGGCCTGGCCCTGGGTCTGCTGATCGTTGGCTTCGTGCGAGTCGCCGATCTGAGCGTTGGTATCTCGTTCGAGGGGGCCGTGATGATGGCCCTGCTCATCGGCGCGCTCATCGGCCTCTGCTTTATGCTGGCGATCAAGCTGTCGCTCCGCCAGGCGGTCGCCTCGTTGCATCAGTATGCCATCGACCTTTCCGAGACCTCACTCCCTCCGCCGGTGTCGCATCTCATGGGCGATGAGGTGATCTATATGCGCGACACGCTGGCCCAGGCTATTGCGAGTGTGCCGCGCTCTGGCAGCTATCCCGAGATCGCCCAGCGCCTGGCGCTGGCCTCCGATACCTCTGCTGCGCTCGCCGTCGCGGCCAGCCATATCGCAGACCATATCCAGATCCAGGGAGCCCTGCTGCTGCAGCTCGATGGCGAGCGCGACCTGCTCTACCCGGCGGCTACCTGGGGCCAGGCTAGCCTCCCCGATGATGTCACCCTTGATATGCACAAGACGGCGATCGGCCGTGCGCTCCAGGAGCGGCGCACGGCCTTCTATAGCGGCGCGCAGGTGCGTGACCTGCTGCCGCTCCAGGTTGGCCCCGAGTCGATGACGCTGTTCTGCTTCCCGCTCATGGTGCGCGGACAGCCCTTCGGCATGCTCTGCCTGACGAGCCTCGGCGCCGATATGCGTCTCAGCGATGATCAGCGGGCATATGCTCGCTCGCTTGCCGATATGCTCACCCTGGCGATCCAGAGCAATATGCACCGCGCGCTGTTCGACCGCGAGAATGATCGGCTGTCGGCCTTTGAGCAGCTGGGCACGATGCTCGATAACAGCGAGCGCTTCGAGGTGGCCCTTGAGCAGGTGCTCCGCGTCGCTGCGCGGGTGACTGACTCGATGCACGGAACCCTGCTGCTACTTGAGCCAGACGAGAGTCGTGTGCGCTATCGGATCACGCTGAAAGAGGGCGATGTCTTGCCGCTCAGCGTGACCGCTGGCGCTATCCTCAAGCATGGGCTGGCCGGTTGGGCACTGCGCGAGCGGCATGCCGATATTATCGACGACACCGAGCGTGATACGCGCTGGCTACCGGTGCCCGGCCTCGGCGAGATGCGCTCGGTGCTGGTGGTGCCGCTGCTCTACGGCGAGCGTGCCCTCGGTGTGCTGACACTCGCCGACCCCATTCCCCGCCACTATAGCCTGCGTAGCCTGGCCCTCGCCTCCGCCCTTGCCGCCTACGCCGTGAATATCCTTGCGCGCATGCAGTACCATGCTATGGTCGAGAGCGGCAGCGTGGCCATGGCCCGTAGGCTCTTCGAGGGCTGGATCAGCACTGGCGATCTTGGTCGCCTGCTGGCTGACGGGGCGGCTATTGAGCGCGCCCTGGCATCGCAGACCCGCTTCGCCGTCGTGGTCTTCGTCGGCCTGAGCGGGCTTGATCGGCTTGGCGAAAGCCTGTCTGCTGATCAGGTGCTGTCCCAGGTGATCACGCCCTACCTTGATGAGCTGAGCGCGATCATCTATGATCACCATGGCTATGTGGAGCACTACGACGACGGCAACTTCATGGCGGTCTTCGGCTTTCCGAGTATCTACGGTGATAGCCGCATGGTTGCGATCAAGGCCGCTCTGGAGATCCAGACGGTCGCCCGCCGCCTGCGTGGTCGCTGGCGATCCCAAATCGGCTGTGACCTGATGATGAGCGCTGGCCTTGCGCCTGGCAATCTTACGTCGGGGCTGGTGGGCACGGATCGCCATCAGAGCTACATGCTGATAGGTGACGCCATCCGTGAGGCGCGCCGACTTCAGCAACTTGCCCGCGCCGATGAGGTGCTGGTCTCGGATACCCTGGTCGATAGCCTTGGCTCCGAGAGTATCTTTCAATTTGAGTCGCTTGCGCCCTTTCACTTGGGGAGTGGCGACGGGATGCGGACGGTGTATCGGCTCGCCGCAGGGCGCGCGTGAGTTGAGCTTCCCGGCAGCTGTACGTTTGCGGAAGGCGGTAGGATGATGGGTAAGGGCCTCTCTGTGGCAGCCTCCAGCGGAGATGCGTTGATCGTTGACCTTCGTACCATGGCGCTGCTGCGGATCGCCTCGGTGATCGAGACGGCGGCGACCCTTGATGAGTTGCTGATGCTCGGCCTCGCCGAGTTCTCGCAGCTGCTCGATATTCCCTTTAGTGGGGTGCTTTTTGTGAGTGAGGACGGTGCGACCGCCCGCATGGTGAATGTCCACCCGCCGCGAGTCAGCCTGCCGAATCCAATCACTCTTGCCGAGACCCCGTTTCTGCTCCAGGTTGTCGCTGAGCGCCGGGTTGTTCAGATCGGCGATCTGCATGGCGAGCCGTTTGGCCCGCAGGCCAGCGCAACGACCCGGCGACTCATTCAACTTCTCGACCGCGAGCATATCAGCTCTCTGCTGATGATGCCTCTTGTCGCCCAGGATAAGGTGATCGGTGTTCTGATCTTCGCGACGGTGGGGCAGACGCGCCAGTTCTCCGAGAGCGAGGTGGCCCTGGCCCGCCTGATGGCGGGCCAGATTGCTGCTGCGATCACCTCATTCCGCATCACTGAGCAGGCCGAGCGCCGCACTGCCGAGCTTGCCACGCTCAATGAGATCGCCGCCGCTGTCACATCCTCGCTTAATGCGCGCGATGTCTATCACTTAGTGATGCAGAAGCTCAACGAGTACTTTCAGGTCGATGCTGGCTCGCTGCTGATGCTCGACGCTGAGACCGACGAGCTTGTCTTTGTGATGACGCTGGAGGCTGGCGAGGAGAAGCTCTTTGGCGTGCGCGTCCCACAGGGCCAGGGGATTGTCGGCCTGGTTGCCCAGTCGCAGCGCTACGAGATCGTCCACGATGTGCAGAGCGACTCGCGAGTCTACGTCAAGGTGAGCGAGTCGGTGAACTACGAAGTTCGCATGATCCTCTGCGTGCCGATCATTGTTAAGAATCGGACAATCGGGGTGATCGAGCTGCTCAATAAGCGCGACGGCGTCTTCACCGAGGAGGATGCCGGTCGCCTGATGCGGATGGCGGCCACCATTGGTGTCGCTATCGATAACGCGCGCCTCTTCCAGGAGGTGACGACGGTGCGCGATCGCTTCGAGGCCATCCTGAACTCGACCAACGACGGCATTCTGATGGCCGACATGCACGGGGCGGTGGTGACGGCGAACCCCATGGCCGCTCAGCTCTTCACCTCCCGGAAAGAGGCGCTGATCGGTCGCCAGGTCGACGATCTGCTGACGGAGCTGAGCGCGCGCGCGCTGGCTGTGAGCAGCCCCTCCTGGCTCAACGATGATGACGCCGTCGAGCAGGTGGTTGAGCTGGAGCTGAGCAGCCCGCAGACCCGCTTCATTCGCCACTACACTCTGCCGGTGCGCGAGGTGAGCGGTGCCGAGATCGGACGGCTTGCCCTGTTCCAGGATATCTCTAAGGAGCGCGAGCTGGCCCAGCTGCGCGAAGACTACACCGGGATGCTCATCCACGACCTGCGTGCGCCACTGACTGCGATCATGAACGGGATCATGATGGTTAAGCGCGGCCTCGGCGGGCCGATCTCCGACCAGCAGCAGGAGCTGCTCGGCATCGCCCACCAGGGTAGCCAGACGATGCTGGAGATGGTCAATACGCTCCTCGACATCTCGAAGATGGAGCAGGGACATATGGCGCTTGAGGTGGAGCCGCTCTCGCCCTATGCCCTGATCGACGACACCCTCGACCGCCTGATCGTCTCTGCCCGCGACCAGCATGTGCAGCTTGATCAGCAGCTCTCGGTTGGACTGCCCCTGTTTGAGGCTGATCGGGAGAAGCTCGTGCGCGTGCTCCAGAACCTTCTCGATAACGCGATCAAGTTCTCGCCCCTTGGTGCGACTGTGACGCTGGGCTCTGTCTCTTTACATATCGCCGAGGGCATAACCGGCGCGGTGGATGGTCTGCCCCTGAACCCACCTGCCATGCCCTCCGGTGACTGGCTGGCCTTCTGGGTGCGCGACCAGGGGCCGGGCATTCCGCCACAGTACCACGAGCGTATTTTTGAGAAGTTTGGCCAGGTGCGGGGCCGGAAGGTGCGCGGCACCGGGCTGGGATTAACATTTTGTAAGCTCGTTATCGAGTCGCATGGCGGTAAAATCTGGCTACAGAGCGCCGAGGGGAAGGGGAGTATCTTTGCGCTTGCGCTACCGCTCAATCAGGAGCAGCGGACGGCTAGCCCATCCTGACGCCCATCCCACTCGCATAGCTGTGGGCGCTGCAATATATTTCAGAGAAAATGCTTTACAGATATGACGGCTTTTAGGGGCAGAATGATCTGTTTGAATGTGCTTTGGCAATCATCTATAATTCAGTAGACTCCCATCCCACCTATTACACACTGTAAGAGCAGAGTCCTCCCCACAGCTGCATCAGAGGTTGTCATCCCACACTCCCCTACGCCTCTACAGCGCATAGGTTGATGCATGCGTCATTTCTACCATAAGCTGCGCTCTCAGATTCTCTATATGATCATCTTGCCGTATTTGGCGCTGATGATCCTGGTGATGCTGGTTGGCTCCGGCATCGCTATTACACTTGTGGCCGACAACTGGCAGGAGCGGTTTAATAACCAGCTTGGCCAGGTGGCGCGTAACTTCACCGAGTCTTTCGCGCAGCGCGAGATTGGCAATATCACCTACCTTGGCCAGATTGCGTTTACCGCTGCGAACGAGGCCAACGGCGCGCCAGCGATCGTCAATGCGATACGTGACCACAATACCGATGGTCTTGATCTCGCAATGAAGGGGCTCTGGCAGGTCGGCCTGAATAATGAGAACGTCGATCAGGATCGCCTGATTATATTCGACACGAACGGCGTGTCGCTGCTCGACTGGGAGCGCAGCGCAGCAAATGCGAGCGATCCTATCCGCTATTTCGGCACGAACCTGGCGGATCTGCCGCTGGTGAAGGCGGTGCTCAGCGGTAAAGAGACACCAATCGCTGGCAGCGACCGCCTCGGCGATAAGTACAGCGGCCTGATCGCCTTCCGCTCAAAGAACAGTGAGGATAACCTCTACTTCTTCACCGTTGCCCCAGTCTACGTGCAGGTTGGCGATGATCCTAAGGGCACGCTGGTTGGCGGCCTGCTTGTGGCCCAGCGCCTCGATACGCTGCTCCAGTTTCTTCAAAGTAAGAGCCAGGCCGCAATCAGCACGATCTATGATGTCAACGGCGTCGCACGCTCCACGACGCTCACAGGCGTCGATCTCATGGATCTCGACCTGGGCGATACCTTGATCAATCAGGTGGCGGCGCTGAACACGCCGGTCGCCGGTACTGTGGAGTCTAGCGGTGGGCAGCGATCAGGCGAGGTTGATGACCCCTGCCTCGATATCGGCAACCTCAATGGTCGCCTGATTACGCCCCTGGAGTCCACCCGGCTGCCGACATGCTCGGTGAATACGACGGCGGTACTCTCTAATCGGGAGTATCAGGTCGTCTATGCGCCGCTGCTGATCCGCGGCGTTCTGTCGGGCTACTTCGCGGTCGGCCTCTCGCGTGACTTTGTGGTGAGTGCCTGGTCGAGCAGCCGCTGGGCGGTGCTCAGCGTGACCGCTATGCTGGCCATGGCCGCCGTCTTCCTCGGCTACTATGTCGCCCGCCGGATAACCCGCCCCCTCGGCGATCTGGTCGATACGGCGGCGGCGGTCACCTCCGGTGACCTCGCCCGCCGCAGCCATGTGCCCGATGTGAACGAGCTTGGCCAGCTCTCAACTGCCTTCAACCAGATGACGGAGCATCTGCTGCGGCTCTACACCGCCAGCCGAGAGCTTAACCGCACGATCGAGATCGATGCTGTGCTGTCCGTCGTCAGCGCGGCATCGGCATCGTTTGTGCCCGACACCGAGGTGCTGGCACTGATTGCCGCCGATGAAGGCTACCTCTTTCGCACCCGGCCCGAGGCGCCGGATCATCTGCGCGCTTTGATTGGCCAGCAGATTCCCGCCACTCATCCGCTCCTCGCCAATCTTGCCGCACAGGGCGACCCGGAAAGCCATCTCTTCCCGATCCTCGACGCAGAGATGCGCTCGCAGGTTGGCCTGGGCTCCGCCGCAGGCGTACAAATGCTCTACACTGCCCCGCTCTTCCGCCAGCGCCGCTTCTCTGGGGCACTGCTCTTCGCCCTCACCAGCGCCGACACGCTCGATGAGTCGCAGCAGCAGAGCCTTGCCGTGATAGCGAATATGGCCCAGGCGGTGCTCTCGAATGCGGTGCTCTATGCCCAGGTTCAGCAGGATGCCAAGCAGCGTCAGGCTATCCTGACATCGATCAGCGACGGCGTGGTGGTCTGCGATGATCAGGGCCAGATTGTGCTGCTGAATCGCGCCGCTGAGCAGATCCTCGATATCTACGACTGGCAGCAGGCACGGCTGCGCTTCGCCGACCTGCCCCTTGAGCAGGTCTCACAGCGCCGCGAGGTGTTCGGCCAGGGCAACGATGAGCAGTTCCAGCTCGGCGACAGGTTCATCACCCTCTCACGGGCGCCCGTCGTCGCCGAGGACTCCCAGGCGCTCGGCGAGGTGATCATCCTCCACGATGTCACTGAGGCAGTGGCGATCGATAAGGCGAAGACCGACTTTATCGCTACTATCTCGCACGAACTGCGCACGCCGCTGACCGTGATCCGTGGCTTCACCGAGCTGCTGCTGCGCGGTCGGGGCGATGAGGAGCTGACGGCCGATCAGTCCGATCTGCTAGGGCAGGTCCGCGCCCGCGCCGTCGATATGACCAATATGGTCAATAACGCAATCCTGATCGCCGATATTGAGTCCGGACAGCTGCGCACTGAGCTACAGCCCCAAGATGTCGAGATGGTGCTCAGCATGGCGATCGCGCCGATCCGCCAGGGGTTTGAGGCGAAGGGACTGGAGCTGAATCTGGATCTTCCTCCCGATTTGCCGCCGGTGCTGGCCGACCGTGAGCAGCTGAAGCGCATTTTTAGCCAGCTTCTCGATAACGCTATGCGCTATACGGACACTGGCGCGGTGACGGTGCGGGCCTCCCTCAACGACCAGGGTAACATTCAGGTTGATGTTATTGATACAGGCAGAGGCATCACGCCTGAGATGTTGCCGATGCTCTTCAAGCGATTCCAGCGTGTTGAGGGGAATAACTCTGCGCAGCGCGGCGGCGGCCTCGGCCTCGCCATTACCCGCCAGCTGATCGACCGCCATAGCGGTAAGGTCAATGTTGTGAGCACGCCCGGTCAGGGAAGCACCTTTACGGTTACGCTCTTGCAGGCTAATGAACACTCACTCGCAGTCGCACAATCGAACGGAACCGCGGCGGCGACGTGACGGCCTCGTATGGCTCGTCCTGCTCGCCCTGCTTATTGCGCTCCTCCCGATTGGGTGTGTCGCCGATCTAGCGCTGCGCTTCGTTACGCCGTCGAATGCGCCATTTAAGGATGTTGGCTCATCATCCGGTCTCAGCTCCTACCTGCCCTTCCCAGCCCAGAGCTATGCCGCCCCTGACCCGAACATGCCCAATATCCGCGAGACGGAGATAACTCGCCGCGAGCAGACTCCGGTCGGCCTGCGCGGCGCTGTCACGGTTGCCCAAGTTGTGGAGGTCGCTCCGCCAGTATCGCAGATCGACCCGCCGACCCCGACGCCAACGGCTGTTGCTGCGACGCGTCCCACCGCAACGAAGGAGCCCTCTCCCACTGATGTGGCCGGCGGTGCGAACCGGAGCCCCACCCCGACGGATGTGGTGCTTATCTCTGGCTCCACGGCGACCAGCGGCCCTACGCTGACGCCCTCGCCGCCGACCCCGCGTACGCCGACAGCGACAACCACCATCCTGCCGACGAATGGGATAGCGACGCCAACTCGTACGCTGGTGTCGCTGCCCACTAAGACGAGCACGGGACTGCCGATCAGTACCCTGACACTGGTTCCTGTCGTCTCGCCGTCGCCGACTGTCCCGCTGGTCAATACGCCGACCCTGCCGTTGGTCAATACGCCGACCCTGCCGCTGGTGCCTACGGCGACGGAGGCACCGACCGTTGCTCCGACGGATGTTCCCACGGATACGCCGACGGAGATACCAACCAACACCCTTATGCCAACGCTCTCGCCGACGCCGACACAGGTACCTCCGCCGCCACCTACATCTACACCAACCCAGACACCTGTGCCGCCAGTCTTGAGCATTGCTGTGGAGCCGCTGTTTGTCAGCGGCGTTAAGGAGGGCGATGCCGGTATCACCACAACGGTTACGCTGAACATAAGCCTGAGCAGCACCAGCCTCCAGCCGGTCACGGTGAACTACAGCACCGCAAATGGCACGGCGACGACCGCAAACAGCGACTATCTGGCCGCCAGCGGCACGATCACCTTTGCGCCAGGCCAGACACTTAAGCCAATCACAGTTGTAGTAAATGGGGATGCGGTCGCCGAGCTGAACGAGACGTTCACCGTCGCCTTGAGCGCCCCGACCAATGCGACGATTGGCACACCGTCAGCGACGATCACTATCCTCAACGATGATCGGCCGAGGGTGAGCATCAGCCCCGCCTCAGTGACGGTGACAGAAGGCACCTCGGCAACGGGCACGACGCCCATGGTCTTCACGGTGACGCTGCTCGACCCGGCCAGCGCGGCGGTGAGCCTGAGCTATGCGGCAGCCGGGTCGGGCACGAACCCGGCGATGATCGGCACGGATGTGACAACTGCGAGCGCGAGCGGCACCCTCATCTTCCCGGCGGGATCCACCGCCGGCACAACCCAGACGATCACGCTCCAAGTGGTGCAGGATAACATCGTTGAGCCAAATGAGACCTTGACCGTCAGCATCACCGCGCCCGCACCGGCCAGCGCCCAGATTGTAACCGGCAGCGCCACCGGCACGATCACCGACGATGATTTCTCAACCATCACCATTGACTCGCCATCGATCACCGAAGGGGATAGCGGGACGAAGGTCTTGACCTTTACGGTGAGCCTGCCCGCTCCAGTGCCGACTGGCTACACTGTGACGGTCAACTATGGCCCCACGGTTAATGGGACGGCGACGGCTGGCTCAGATTATGTCGCCCTCGCCGCTGGTTCGGTTGACATCACGTCGGGACAGCAGACAGGGCAGTTCGTGGTGACGATCAATGGCGACACAACCTACGAGCTAGGTGAGACCTTCACCATCTCGCTGACCAGCGTGAGCGTGGGCGGCTTCTCTGCTCCGATTATCGGGGCGACTGGCACGGGTACGATCACCAATGACGACACGCTGACTGTCAGCATTGATTCGCCCTCGTGGCAAGAGGGATATGCTAACTCCACGCAGAACTTTACGGTGAGCCTGAACGCCCAGGCATCGGCGATTACCTCTGCGGTGACGGTGAACTATAGCGGTACTGTAGACGGATTAGCCACCGCTGGCTCGGATTATATCGCGCTCTCCGCTGGCCAGGTGACGATTGCTGCCAACTCCATTAGCCAGGTCATCCCGGTGACGATCATTGGCGACACGATCTATGAGCCGAATGAGGACTTTAGCATTACGCTAACCGGGGCGAGCGCCGGGGTGACTCTGGGGACAACCCTTGGAACCGGCACGATCCTCAACGACGACTTCCCAACCATCACGGTGAGCAGCCCATCGGTTGCCGAGGGCGCTGCTGGCATAACAACCACGCTCAACTTTGTCGCGACCTTCACACCACCCACGACATCGGGGGGGGTGCTGACCTACAGCACCGTCAATAGTGGTAAAGCAATAGCCGGATCAGACTATGTGCAGGTGACAAATGCCACAGTATCATTTCTCGCTGGTGCCACTACGGTCAACCTGCCGGTAACGATCAACGGCGACGATCTGATTGAGCCAGATGAGACTTTCTCAGTGGAGCTAACCGGGGTCGGCTCACCTGCCAGCGGTATCGGAACTATCCAGAATGATGATGCGACGGGTCTGGCGGGCTTTAATAAGATAGCGGAGATAACCTCCGTTGCATCTCCCGTTATAGGGGTGCGCTACACGATCACAGTTACTAACCCTAACACCTTCATGAGTCTTACAGTTACCGATAACCTCGCTCCGGCCTATACGATCATATCGGTTAGTTCGACTCCGGCTGGGGCGACCTTCACGGGTAATCAGGTGACTTGGGGGCCGAATAATTTGGCTCTTGGCGAGGTGCTGACAATTACGATTGACGGCACATATACTCCAGCAACATGTCAGACCTTCTATAACCCTGGGGTTCAACTTGATATTAATGTCACATCTACCTTTATGTCGCCACCAATGGCCCCGGTGACTATCGGCCCGACTGGTCCGTGCATACTGCTGCGCCTGCCCACCCCCTTCCTGCGTGCGCCTTTCTTACCGCTGATATTGAATATGAACAGCGGCGCGGCCCCCACGCCGACCGCTATGCCCACGCGCACGCCAACTGCCACCGTGCGGCCCACGAGCGCACCGACGGTGACGAGTACGCCGACGATCACGCCAACCGCCACGCCGACTCTTACGCCGACGATCACGCTCACACCCACGCCGACGGATACGCCAACGGAGACAGCGACGCCGACGAAGAAGCCAAAGCCTCGCTCGACGAGCACGGCGGTGCCGCCGACGAGTACGCCGGTGCCGGTGCCGCCGACGAGTACGCCGGTGCCGCCGACGAATACGCCGGTGCCGCCGACGAATACGCCGGTGCCAGCGCCGACGAGTACGCCGGTGCCGCCGACGAGTACGCCGGTGCCGCCGACGAGCACGCCAGTACCGCCGACGAGCACGCCAGTGCCGCCGACGAGCACGCCAGTGCCGCCTACGAGTACGCCGGTGCCGCCGACGAGCACGCCAGTACCGCCGACAAGCACGCCGGTGCCGCCGACGAGCACGCCGGTGCCGCCGACGAGCACGCCGGTGCCGCCGACGGACGTGCCCCGCCCCACCCGCGAGCCGGTGACAAATTAGGTGCCAGGAATCTCTTGACGAAGGCGCGCGCTCACCGATGCCTGAGCCGGATCTATCCGGCTCAGGCATCAGGCATTAGGCATCTTGCTTTGGCGCAGGGAAGAGGAAGCGCATCCCAAACTCAAGGGCCAGGGGGATGAGCAGCAGGCTCAGCAGTGGTGCCCAGATTGGGCTGAGGGCGAAGAAGAGCACTGCGGGCGGGATGGCCAAGATGATCGCGAAGATCGCCATGCCCAGGCTGCCCCAGCCCACCGCCACAACCACCCCGATGATCGTAAGCCCGACGATAAAGCCATCGGCGCAGGTGTTTAGGGCGAAGCCGGTATAGCACGAGTAGAGCGCCGAGGGGCCGGCGATATCGAAGGGCACTCCCTCGGTGTCGAAGAACGTCGGCAAGGCGTAGCGGCGTAGCATGTAGAGAATCGCGCCCACCGCGATCACCAGGTAGGCGCGCACGATCCGGTTCTGAAATATTGGCATAGCATTTCAGGCACACGTAGAGACGCCCCAGCGGGGCGTCTCTACGTGTGCCTGCCCCTGTTGGCTTGCGGTCTATCCGACGACGACATTTACCAGCTTGCCGGGCACGACGATCACCTTGCGGATGGCCTTGTCGCCAACGTGGCTCTTGACCCGGTCGCTCTCCATGGCCAGGGCGCGCAGCTGATCTTCGCTGGCGCCAACGGGCACCGTCAGCTTATCGCGCACCTTTCCGTTCACCTGTAGCACTACCTCGATCTCATCCTCGGCGGCCATAGCCAGGTCTGCCACCGGCCATGCCTGTTGGTGGACGCTGTAGGCGTGGCCGGTGCGTGACCACAGCTCCTCGGCCATATGCGGGGCCACCGGGGCGATCAGCAGCATCAGCGTCTCGACCGCATCGGCCCACGCCGACGTGCCCGCCAGCCCGCCGTCGCGGGCCTTGTACATGGCGTTGGTAAACTCCATCAGCGCCGAGATGATCGTGTTGAACTTAAACTCGGCGATGTCATGCTCAACGCGGATGATCGTCTGGTGGGTGACGCGGCGCAGCTGGCGCTCGCTAAACTCGCCAGACTGGCTGACCTCGTCGCCAGTGCTCAGCACGATCCGCCAGACCCGATCCAGCCAGCGGCGCACGCCGGGCACGCCGTCGGTGTTCCAGGGCACCGCCGCTTCGAAGTCGGAGATGAAGCACTCGTAGCCGCGTAGGGCGTCGGCCCCGTGACTCGCCACCACCTCATCGGGCGTGATCACATTGCCCTTCGACTTTGACATCTTCTCGATGACGATCTGGCCATCCACCTCGCGGGCGGGGGCCAGGATCAGGCCCTGGTTGCGCAGGCGCTGGAAGGGCTCAACGAAGGGCACCACGCCCAGGTCGTACAGCACCTTCGTCCAGAAGCGCGCGTACAGCAGGTGCATCACCGCGTGCTCGGCCCCGCCGACGTACATGTCCACCGGCAGCCAGTAGTCCAGCTCCTCAGGCTTCGCGATCTGGCCGGGGTTCTTCGGGTCGGTGTAGCGCATGTAGTACCAGGACGAGCAGGCGAAGGTGCCCATCGTGTCGGTTTCGCGGCGGCCCGTGCGACCATCGGGCAGAGTGACACGCACCCAGTCGTCGATCAGCGCCAGCGGCGACTCGCCAGTGGCCGTGGGCTCGTAGCTCTCGACGCCGGGCAGGGTTATTGGCAGCTGCTCGTTGGACAGGGGCATCTCCAGGCCATCCTCGGCGTGGATGATCGGGATCGGCGTGCCCCAGTAGCGCTGTCGGCTGATCAGCCAGTCGCGCATCTTGTAGTTCAGGCGGCCCTGTCCCTGGCCCCGCTCCTCCAGGTAGGCGATTGTCTTGCTGATTGCCTCGTTGCCGGGCAGGCCGTTGATCGGCCCGGAGTTGATCGGGGTGCTGTACTCGCTATGGTAGATTAGATCCTTATAGGCCGGTACGGTGGCCAGGTAGGCCATAAAGCTAGGCAGGGCGTCGATCTTCAGCTCGGTGCGGATGCGGCCCGTGATCTGCTCATCGGCGTCCGCCGAGTCGAAGGCGATCACCGCGTCGGGGAAGATCGCCAGCCAGCCTGAGCCGACCACCTCCGTCCAGCCATCGGTCAGGTGGGGCCGCACCAGATCAGCGTAGGCACGGGCCTGGGTGCCAGTCAGTTCAACCGTTAGGGCACCGCCCTCGTCACTGAACGTGTAGCCTGCGGCGCGCAGCATCTCGGGCAGGGCCGTGTCGTAGGAGCCGGGGTGCAGCAGCGAGCGAGCCGCGTCGTCGCTGCGGGCGATCACCGGGATGATCGGCAGGCCAAACTTCAGAGCGAAGGCGAAGTCGCGCTCATCGTGGGCAGGCACGGCCATGATCGCGCCGGTGCCGTAGCCCATCAGCACATAGTCAGCCACCCAGATCGGGATGCGCGCACCGTTCACCGGGTTCACCGCATAACCGCCAGTGAAGATGCCGGTCTTCTCCTTGTCCTCCACGGGCGTCACGATGGCGCTCTTGATCTTCGCCTCGGCCACATAGGCATTCACAGCGTCGCGCTGGGCGGCGCTGGTCACGCTCGGCACCAGGGGGTGCTCGGGCGACAGCACCATAAAGGTGGCCCCCCACAGCGTATCCGGCCGGGTGGTGTAAACAATAATTTTTGATTGCAGATTGTTGATTGCAGATTGATTCTGGCTAGAATGCTCGGCTGCAACCTGCAATCTAAAATCTGCAATTTCAAAGATCACCTCGGCGCCCTGCGAGCGGCCGATCCAGTTGCGCTGCATCGTCACGATCCGGCTCGGCCAATCGACCGTGTCCAGGTCGCGATCCAGCCGGTTGGCGTAGGCCGAGATGCGGAAGAACCACTGCTTCAGCGTCTTCCGCTCAACCAGCGCGCCGGAGCGCCAGGCGGTGCCATCGGGCAGCACCTCCTCATTCGCCAGCACCGTCTTATCTACCGGGTCCCAGTTCACTGTGGCCTCGCCCCGGTAGGCCAGGCGGAAGCGCTTCAGGAAGTCCTGCTTCTGTAGCGGGGTGTAGGCGTTCCAGGTATCGGCGCTCACCTGCTGCTCCGACATGGCCAGGGCCAGCTTGCCGGTGCCGTGCTCGGCCAGTTCGGCTTCCAGTTCGGTGATCGGGCGGGCCTTATCGGCGCGCATATCGTACCAGGAGCCATACAGACGCAGAAAGATCCACTGCGTCCAGTGGTAGTACTCCGGCGTCGAGGAGTTAATCTCGCGGCTCCAGTCGTAGCTCGCGCCGATCAGGTTCATCTGCCGCTTGTAATTGTCCGCGAAGCGGCGGATCAGCACCGCCGGGTTGGTCTTCATCTTGATCGCCGCATTCTCGGCGGGCAGGCCGAAGGCGTCCCACCCCATCGGGTGCAGGACGTTATAGCCCTTCATGCGGTAGTGGCGGGCGACAACGTCGGTAGGCACGTAGTTGCGGCAGTGGCCCACGCTCAGCCCCTCGCCGCTCGGGTAGGGGAAGAAGTCTAAGATGTAGTACTTCGGGCGCTCGTCGGCCGGTGCCGTCCGGTACAGGTCGTCGGCTGCCCAGCGATCCTGCCACTTCTTCTCAATGGCGGACGGGTCGTAGCGCTCGGTCTTATCGGGCTTTGCGTCGCTCATAATGTTATTGGCTCCTTGAGGAGTGAGCACAGAGGAAATATCTTGCGGCTCGTCTGACAAAGGTATGGGCGCAAAGGCCACAAAGGTCAGGTTCCGACACGGTGCTCACCTCCTTTCCGGAGCTACAGCTGAAACCTGTCAGGCGCAGATCGGCGCGCTGACAGGTTCATGTCGTTGATCGTTCATCCGCTTGCCGTAGGCAACTGTGCGGTATTATAGCACAGCTACGCCATGGATCGCTCCGTCAGAGGTCGCACCCGGCGGGTAACTTGACATAGTAAAGAGGTGCTTCTGTGAGTGCCAACGCCCTGCTTGCCCTTCTCGCCGCCATCGTTAGCGAAGTTATTGGAACCACCGCGCTCAAGTTTTCCGATGGCTTCAGCCGCCCCCTGCCGAGCCTGATCGTCGTGGTCGGCTACGCCCTATCTTTCTACCTGATGTCCCTAAGCCTGCGATCCATCCCGCTCGGCACCGCCTACGCGATCTGGTCGGGCCTGGGCACCGCCGCCACGGTGGCCATCGGCGTGCTGCTCTGGAAGGAGTCACTCGACCCGGCCCGCGTCATCGGCATCGCCCTGATCATCGCCGGCGTGCTGGTACTCAACTTTCTGTCGAAGAGCGCAGCCGCGTAAAAAGGTGGATGGCGAGGGCAAAGCCCTCGCCATCCACCCTTTTACATGCACGCCCTTCGCATTCGTGCCCTCCGTGCCCTCCGTGTCCTCCGTGTCTATCGTGATCCAAACGCCCGCCGCAGCCCGCTCTGGAGGATATGGATCGTCCCACCCGCGCCGTTGTTCGCGTCATTGTCGATGAACTGGCTCCCGCTGATGTTTACGGCCCCGCCCTGCGAGTAGATCGCCTCGCCGCCATAGTCGTAGGCGTCTCTCCCGACGCGGTACGATTGTCCTATGGCGCTACTACCACCTCGCCAAGCTCGGCTTGTCCGCCGATCAAGTTGCCGTCCTCTGCCCATGCGGGCAGGTGGATGTTATCTTTCTCGGGGCGGTACAGTCCGACGATCAGCCGGTACGGGCCGGGCGACAGACCCTCGGGCAGTGCGATCCGGTGCTGGTCAGCCACCCAGTCGCCCGGCGTCCAGTAGGTGAAGGGCAGGGTCGCGTCGCGGGGCCGGCTCTCGCTGCGGGCCAGCGTCTGATCTGCGGCATCGCGCAGCTCCAGAAACACCGTCCAGCTGCGCGGGATGGGCTCCAGGCTATGCCATGTCAGGGTGATCGGCAGCTCCGCGCCGGGGGCGACCGGGCCATCGAGACGCCAGCCGCGCAGCACCACGCCCCGCTCCCAGTCATTGGCGAAGCGGATGTAGATCGGCGTGCCAAGGCTCGCCTGTGCCTGCGCCTGCGGCAGGGCCGCCCATGTGTAGGCCGGCGCGATCACGCCGAAGGGCATGTAAAGAGCGAGGGCGATGAGGATAATGCTGAATGCTGAATGTTGAATGTTGAATGCTGAGTGCTGGGTAGGATTAATCCTATCTATACCTCTGGCGAGCAGGATGCCAACCGCCCCGATTGCCGGGAAGAGCATACGCCCCTGCCATGCCACCAGCCCGGTCGTCGCCGCAAAGGACAGAACCCAGACCAACGCCATCGCCAGCGCGATCAGCGGCCCGGCCCACAGCCCCTTGACTCCCGACTCCCGACGCCTGACTGCCCAACCCCCAACCCCAGCCCCTCCCACCAGCAGCCCGTAGATCCACAGCGCCCAGGCGGGCGGCGTCACGCTCATCCAGCCGAATCGCGCCCAGAACGAGCCAAACAGCTGCCCGAGCGCCCCTGCCCACGCCGCCGGGTCGCCCCAAGCGAAGGGCTGACCGGCGAACTCCGCGCTGAACATGCTCGCCCCGAAGAGATCGCCATAGAGCTGCCAGTTGCGCAGGTACCACCAGCCCGCCACGAGCGCCGAGGTCAGCCCCCAGGCCAGCGTATACCCCGTCATACGGCGCAGGTCGCCCCGCGCGGCCCGCCAGCTGGCCCAGATCAGCAGCGGGCCGAGCAGCAGCGCGCTCTGCTTGGTGAGCTGGGCCAGGCCGAAGAGCAGCCCGATGACGACGAACCCCGGCCAGTTGGGCGTAGATCTCCTAGCCAGCGCCAGGCAGCGCCAGAGGATCGCCGTGCCCAGAGCGGCCAGCAGCGGGTCATTGCTCACCAGGGCGCAGCTGAAGATGAACTGCGGGTTGAAGGCCACCAAGGCGGCCGCCAGCAGCGGGGGAGATCGCCGCCCCGGCCAGAGGGCGCGGGCGGCCAGGTAGGTACACAGCACCGTGGCGGCCCCCCAGAGGGCCGAGACGGCCCGGGCTATGCGCCAGACCAGCGTACTGCCTTGCCAGGGCCAGTACTCGCGGCTGCCGCGCATAAACGCCGCAGCCTGATCGCCGCCAGCCCAGACGAACGCCCGGTTGGCAGTCAGCACAATCTGCCGGTCATCGGCGGGGAGCCATGCCACCGCAGGCGCGTCCAGCAGGTAGGCCATGGGCGGCTGATGGCCCTCGCCGGGCACATCGCTCTCTGTCGGGGTGGTGCGCTGCACCGGCAGCCGCCACTCGCGGGCCAGAAACAGCACATAGGCCAGGTGTCCAGGCTCATCAGGCCCCTCTCCCAGCGGCACATTCGCGTTATAGACGCCGCAGAGAGCAAGGAAGAGTACGAGCAGGCTGAGGATTGGCCAGCGCTGAGAGAGTCTCATCATACATCACTGAGGCACTGAGGTAGTGAAACACTGAGGCTGGTGGCTCGCTACGCTCGCGCTTTGCTAAAGTAGGCTCCACGATCTACAGTGTTTCAGTGTTTCAGTGTTTCAGTGTTTCAGTGTTTCAGTGCCTCAGTGCCTCAGTGTTAGCCGAACTGTTCGACGAAGCGCACATCGCCGGAGTAGAAGTTACGCAGGTCGTCGATGCCATACTTCAGCATGGCGATGCGCTCGGGGCCGAAGCCACCGGCGAAGCCGCTGAAGACCTCCGGGTCGTAGCCGCCATTCCGCAGCACATTCGGGTGAACCATCCCGCAGCCGCCGATCTCCAGCCAGCCCGAGTGCTTACAGATCCGGCAGCCCTTTCCGGCGCACAGAAAGCAGGTCACGTCCATCTCAACACTTGGCTCGGTGAAGGGGAAGTAGCTCGGGCGCAGCCGGATCTTCGTGCCGGGGCCGTACATCCGCTCGGCGAAGAAGGCCAGCGTCCCCTTTAGGTCTGCCATTGTAATGTTGTGGCCCACCGCCAGGAACTCAAACTGGTGGAACATCATCTCGCTGCGCGCCGTCACCTGCTCGTTGCGGTAGACCTTGCCGGGCAGCAGCACGCGCAGCGGCTCGGGCGCGTAGCGGTGCATGGCGTGCATCTGGCCGGGCGATGTGTGGGTGCGCAGCAGCACCGCCGGTGCCTCCGGCGGCATCTCGACATAAAATGTGTCCTGCATATCACGGGCCGGGTGGTCGGGCGGGAAGTTCAGCTGGCTGAAGTTCATGTCATCCAGCTCGACCTCGGGGCTCTCCCATACCTGGAAGCCCATCTCGGCGAAGATTGCCTCAACCTGGCGCAGCACCTGCGTTGTCAGGTGCAGGTGGCCGAGGGCTGGCGCGTGGCCGGGCATCGTCACATCGATCCGGTCGGCGGCGAGCTCTGCGTCCTGGGCGGCCTGCTTCAGCCCGGCCTCGGCGGTCTCGAAGGCGGCCTCAAGCTGCTCCCGTAGCGCGTTTAGCCGTCGGCCTAGCTCAGGCCGCTGCTCGGCCGGCACGCTGCCCATGCTGCGCAGGGCGCGGGTGAGCGCGCCAGCCTTTCCGGTGTACCGGCTCTTCCAGTCGGCCAGGCCAGCCAGGTCGCTCGTGGCGGCGAGGTCGGCCAGAGCCTGGGACTCAAGGTTCGTCAGCTCATCGGTGATTGTCATCATCCACGTCTCTCCATTCGCCTGGGGCTGCGGGCCTACGGGCCAATTATACGTGTTCACGCCGCGCTGTGCCTACATCTCCAGTAGGGATGCAGCGTGCTGCGTCCCTGCTGCGCCCTTACGTCCGCCCGCGACTCCTTTGGCGCAGCGCCTCAAACATAATGATGCTGCCCGCCACACCGGCGTTGAGCGAGTCGGCGCGGCCGAGCATCGGGATTGCGATATGGTGCGTGGCCATGCCGAGGCCCTCGGGGCTCACTCCGTGGGCCTCCGAGCCGATGATCAGCGCGGCGGGCTGGCGCCAGTCGGCGGCGTAGTAGGGCATCGCCGCCTCTGCGCTGGCGGCGTAGATCAGCGGGGCGTCGAGCAGCTCCATAACCAGCTCATCCCAGCTCAGGTCGTTGCGCAGGGGCAGGCTGAAGTGGGCACCCATAGCGGCGCGCGCCACCTTAGGGCTATAGATGTCGGCGCAGCCCTGCGAGCAGAGCACTGAGCCTACACCAGCCGCCTCGGCCGAGCGCAGGAGGGTGCCGAGATTGCCAGGGTCCTGGATTGCGTCGAGCACGAGGCGCAGGCCGGGGCGCGGGGCGATCTCGGGCCAGGCGACGGCGGCCACGACACCTTGGGGGCTGCGGGTATCGGCGGCGGCGGAAACCGCCACCTCACCGGCCTCATAGCAGCCGGGCCGGTCGGCCAGCTGGTCAAGCAGTGCCTCACCCGCCAGCGTGCCGCGCAGCTGGTCGGGATTGTACAGGGCCACCCGCAGATCCGCCCCGGCGGCGAGCGCCTCTGCTACTAGGCGCACGCCCTCGATAACGAAACTGCGCTCGCTGCGCCGATCCCGTGGGTCGGCGCGCAGCGAGCGCAGGTACTTGACGTAAGTATTACTTGCGCTAGAGATCACAGCTCTAAAAACCTACATTATTGTGCGGACATATGCCAGGGACGCTAGCACATGTCCGCACAATAATAAAGAAGATCGGGGGCCGAAGCCTCCGATCTTCTGCCACCGAGATTAAGATGCGCTGGCGGCTGGCTTGACCGAAGCGGCGGCGACAATGTCGCTGAATGCCTTCGGGTCGCGCACGGCGATATCGGCGAGGATCTTGCGGTCAAGGTTGATCCCGGCCATCTTCAAGCCGTTGATCAGGCGGCTGTAGGTGGTGCCATTAAGGCGGGCCGCCGCATTGATGCGCTGGATCCAGAGTCGGCGGAAGTCACGCTTTTTGTTGCGCCGGTCGCGGTAGGCGTAGGCGAGGGCGTGCATGACCGCCTCGTGGGCGACCCTATAGTGCCGCGAGCGCGCGCCGCGGAAGCCCTTGGCCTGATCGAGTAGCTTGCTGTGGCGCTTCCGCGCCATCATGCCACGCTTGACACGAGCCATAGTTTACGATCCTCCAAAGAATAGGCAGGTCAGGGGGTGGCAAACCGAACCCTGAGCTTCGCCTTACTGTCCAGATGTTGCAGCAGGAACATCTTCACATGAAAGCCGACACCTTCGTGTCGAATTCAGTATGGTGATGCCTGGCTCTCTACGATCTTGTTTTGTCCGTCTGCGAATGACACCTGGGCTGTAGCAATAGATTTGCTCTATCTGCCTACGTGCCTGTCCCCTGTGCCCAATACCCTGTCCCGTCATCCTACTTCAGGCCGTAGGGCAGTGCAACCGCGATGTGGCTGCTGCTTGTCAGTGACATCGGCTGATCCTTGCCGTACCGGCGCTGGGATCGCTTCGGTCGGCGGCGCTTGTTGCCGCGCACGCCCTGCTGCTGCATCACCTTGCCGGTCGCCGTGATCTTAAACCGGCGCTTGGCACCCTTGTGGGTCTTCATCTTCGGCATAGCTGTTCCTGTGTCCCTTTACTCTTTGCCGTCGAGTTCTTCGTCGTCGAGTTCCTCATCGTCGAGTTCCTCGTCATCGAGTTCTTCGTCGTCAAGCTCCTCGTCGTCGAGCTCCTCGTCATCGAGCTCCTCGTCGTCAAGCTCTGGCTCAGCGCTTGCTTCGCTGCCGCTTGTCGCCGCCGCAGTCTTTGCCAGCCTCGGCTGCTGGGCCTGGGCCTTCTGCGCCTGCTGTGCGGCCTTGATAACCTTGGCGGTGGGCGCGAGCAGCAGCGAGAGCACGCGGCCCTCCATCAGCGGCTTCTGCTCAACTACCGAGATATCGCGGAGCTGCTCTGCGATCTGCTCTAGCATCTTCCGCCCAATGTCGGGGTGGGCCATCTCGCGCCCGCGGAAGCGCACATTGAACTTAACCTTGTCGCCTCGCAGCAGGAAGCGCCGCGCCTGGTTGGCCTTCACCGTCATGTCGTGATCGTCGGTCTTGGGCATCAGGCGGATCTGTTTGAGCTCAGCCTGCTTCTGGTTCTTGCGCGCCTCGCGTTCTTTCTGACTCTGCTCGTAGCGGAACTTGCCGTAGTCGAGCAGACGGCAGACGGGCGGCACAGCGTTAGGAGCCACCTCAACGAGGTCAAGGCCGCGCTCTTCTGCAAGAGCGACTGCCTCGCGCACAGACACAATTCCGACCTGTGTCCCGTTCTCGTCGATCAGGCGAACCTCACGCGCGCGGATACGGTTGTTGATGCGAAACCGGTCTCTAATAGCGCGACTCCTTCGTCTGTCAGATGCAGCAAGCTCCACAGCATCGGCTACCAGCCCGAAAAAAACCGGCGATGGCCGTTGCGTTTGGAAGGTGCTGCTGCCCTGGCGTTCCTGGCAGGGCTACAGGTGGTCGTAAGGCGACCATCCGATACCGAAGCGTCATTATAGCAGTCAGCTAGACGCTGGTCAAACGGAAATCCCGCCTCATAGCGGGCTACCTTTCCGCGTTGATCTCGGCTGCTGCCCGCCGCCCCAGCTCGACGGCGAAGTTCGTGCCGCGATCCCAGGGGTAGACCTGGCTCATACTGGCCCAGTGGAGCCCGCGCAGCGGCGTGGTGATCGGCGGGATGTTGCGGCTATGATTCAGCGGTACGATCGGCTGGGCATATGGCTCGCGGTGCAGCCAGTGGGCGCGCACCCAGCTGCGCTCGAACGCCGGGTTTACCCGCTTCAGCGCAGGCAGGAATCGCTCAAGCAGCTCGTCCTCGCTCAGTCGGAAGTACTCGTGATCCGGCTCCAGGTAATCTCCACAGTAGACCAGCCGGTCTCCGCCATAGTGCTCGGCCCCGATAAAGTTTGTGTGCTCAACCAGGGCCAGGAAGGGGAACTCGCCCTTGGGCGGCATCAGCCAGTAGACCGTGTCGAGCAGCTTTTGGCGCAGGGCCAGGGTCAGCACGACGGCACCCATCGAGCGCAGCTGCTTCAGCTGTCCCAGGTAGCTGGCGGGCAGCTGTGGTGCCAGGCGCGACAGTAACTGCGGCGATCCGGTGACGAGCAGCTGGTCAACCGTGATCGCCGGTGCCCCCGGCGTGATCAGCTCCCAGCGGCCATCCTCCAGCTGATGGGCGGCGCTCGCCGCCGCGTTCAGATGGACTCTGGCTCCCTTAGCTTCAACCGCCTTCTGAAGCGCATCGACGAAGCCCTGGAATCCGCCCTGGAAGTAGCCCAGCTTGAAGCTGCGCGCCTTAAAGCGCGACCAGAGCCATGCCATGTTCACCTCGTCGGCGTGGGGGCCGAACTTACCTTCAAGCAGCGGGCGGATGAGCGTCGTGTAGGCTGGCTTGCCCATCCAGCGCCGTGTCCAGCTGGCGGCGGTGGTGCCCTCTAGCTGCCGCCAGTTATTCGTCACATACTTGAGATAGGCGATGGCCATCCCGAATCGCACTCGGTCGAGCGGCGGGAGCCCTGGGAAACGCAACACCGGCAGCACGCCATCCAGAGCGTAAGGCCGATCCTGCCACCACTGCGCCGTTACCGCGCTGCGGAAGAATAGCTCACGCGTAAAGCCGATCTCCTCTGTCAGCTTGATGATCGCCGCGTCGGTCTGAAAAATATGGTGGTAGAAGCGCTCCAGGGGCCAGTCCCAGCGCTCGTCGCGGAAGCCGGCAGCCAGCCCGCCCGCCACCTGGTCGGCCTCAAAGACCGTCACCTCGTGGCCGCTGCGGGCAAGGTCATAGGCCGCTGATAGACCGGCGATGCCGGCACCAACAATCGCAATCTTCACGGTAGCACTCCAGGGGCGACATCGTCGCGCTCAGCATCCGGTGTCTCAGGGATAGGCACCTCTTCCGGGTGCTCTTTGATCTGCGCGGCCCGCTCCATATCGCGCCAGCCGATGCTCTCGTGCAGCATATAGATTGCGCCGAGCACCGTGATCGGAAGCCAGAGTGCCACGTGGAGCACCAGGGTGTAGCCGGTGGCGATGGCCTGCGCGACGCCAAACTGGGTGAGTACGGCGATCCCCGGCGCATCAAAGGTGCCGACATAGCCTGGAGTCGAGGGGATGGTGGTGAACAGGTTGACCACCGCCGTCATCAGCATTAATACCGGGAAGGAGACATTGAAGTCGAAGGCGTGCATCACAAACCAGTACTTGAGCGTCTCGCCCAGCCAGATAACCGTTGATGTGAGGAAGATAACTGCCAGCTCGCGGGGGCTGCGGAGCGACTGGAGGCCGACGATGAATCGATCAAAAAGGCCGTGGACGCGCGGCCTGATCGCCGTGGGAATAAACATATCAACCGCCAGCGTGTAGAGTTGGCTCATGCGCGTGGGCTGGGCCGCCAGCAGCATAAAGATCAGCAGCGCCACCCCAAACAGGATGCTGAAGCCGATCACTAGCCAGCGGTAGTCTGGCGGCAGCGGGGCGAAGGGTAGCGTGGCGAATACGAAGAGCAGCATAACCAAGCCATCGAAGAGCCGCTCCAGCACCACTGTAGCGAGGGAAGCGCTCATCGGCACCCCCTCTTTGCGGCGCAGCACATAGCTGCGCAGCACCTCGCCAGCCCGCGCCGGGTAGACATTGTTGCCCATATAGCCGATCACCACCACCGGGAAGAGCCGGTGCGTCGGGATCGGCTTGATATGCGTAAGCATCGCATGCCAGCGCCACGTCCGAACCCAGACCACAACCCCGTAGATGCCAACGCCTGGCACAAGCCACCAGTAGTTTGCGCTGCGGAGGGTCTGCCAGAACTTCCCGAGATCGAGGCCCTGGAGCGCAATGCTGATGAAGACAGCGCTTATGAGGAGGCCAATCCATAACTTCCAGCTACGCAACCCGCACCCTCCTGCTATCGGATAATGACGGCTCATCATACCGCCGGGCAATAGCCCTTGTCAAAGCAGCAGGCCACTCAGGCTGCCGCTTGCAAAATAAGAACAATAGTGCTATACTGGAGTGGGGCGAATACAAACAGTACGGCGGCATGATCGCCGTCATCGGGACGACACCACCACCACGGGCGAGGCCCGGAAAGGCGGACGACGATGTATGAGAAAGAGATCGTCTACGACCCAGAGACGCGAGACTTTGCGATGTACCTCGATGGCGAGCTTGTGGGGTTTGCCCGCACCTACCAGGAGGCTGAGGTCACGCTTGATGAGATCGTCTTCGAGTTAATCAGTGGGCAGTACGTTCGCGAGGCTGCATAGATCATGTGGTGATCCCGTTCCTTCTGCATACCTGGCATACGCTCGATAGATGAGTCTACAGCCATACGCCAGCACACCTGTCCCCTCGTGTATAATGTAGGTCACTCCTATGACATTGAACTTTTAAGGGTGGTGTTGTGATGGCAGAGCAAAGCGGATGGCTGGGGCGGCTACGCACGGTGGTGGAGCGTGAGTACGAGCGGCGTATCCGCGCTGCCAGCCTGGTGACAGAGTACGGGGCGGCGCACGGGTCGCATCATAGCCACGATGATGATGAGGGCGATGCCGCCGAGATTATGAATCTCCCGCGTGGCGCACGGCGCCCAACCCCTCATCATGAGGACGCCTCTGTCGATCCACATGACCATTAGTAACTCAATCCTGCTCAATGTGCCTTGATGGCATACTGATGATGTGAATGAGGGCTTGCACAACCTGTGCAAGCCCTCTTGTCATTTAATGCAGATGGTAGTATACTTGTTACATATAAGTAATCTTATTGCACACGACAACACACTCCCTTCCTTAGGGGGTAGTGTGAATCTTAGCATGGCCTGAGTTGATCGTCTCTGTATGTATTGCAACAAATGTACATATATGATACGCTCAGGCCAAGCATCAAACCTACTGTGGAGCATCCCATGGATGTCCAGCTTGAGACTACGACGCGAACAAAGTCCGAGGTCACGTATGTACGCATGGGTGTAGCGCATCCCGAACGAGCTATCCTCATCTATTGGGGTATCTCTCTCGTCCTGGCGGCACTTGTACTTCGCAACTGGCTTGGATCGTGGAATGTCCCTGCGACGTTCTCGCATCCAGGGCTTGTGGCATACCTTATCCTCACCTTCGGCCTGAGTCAGGTGCTTTATGTGCTGGTTGCGCGGCACGATGATCGTCCGATATTGCCCTGGTCAACCCTGATCTTCGCGCTTGGCAATGGCCTCTGTGAGACATTCTCATTTGCTGCTGTATACTGGCTTGGCTCGGTGATCGGCTCATGGGTGGTCGGGATGTTCGCTTCCGCTGCCGCCGCGAGCGCTGCTGGCTTTGTACTCGGATTGATCTTCTTCTCTATCTACGGTGGCCTTATTCATGGGCTCTTCTGGCTTCGCTTGCTGCCACCGCACTTCGATGAATCGCCGCGATCACAATCGATTCGCAAGTTTCGCCCTATGGCCGAGGTTGCTCTTGTGATTGGCTGGTGTCTCTGTCTCTGGCTGTTCCAGGACATCTGGACGGTCATCTTCTTCCATACACTTGTAGATGTGGGATTGATGCTGCGGGTTCGCCCCGTGCTGTTCCATCGTCATTCCGGGCGCATGGCTGCGGATGCCTAAATTCTGTGCTCACTATGGTGGGCAACTAGCGTAAGTCGTACGAGTTACATTTGACCAGCCCACCTCAAGGGCCAGGGCAGCAGTAATTGGCTCACTGCTGCCCTGGCCCTTGAATGTGCCTAAAAAGGCAATACCGCAGAAGTAACCCTGTGAAGTGTTCTGTCATTCTGAGCGCAGCGAAGAATCCCGGCCGGGACGCTTCGCTGCGCTCAGCGTGACATGGGTGACAGGGTTACTTCTGCGGTATTGCCTAAAAAGCCTTGACACTTCCTGCTTGACACGCGCTTCAGTGCATGATACCATCTATCTTAACTCCCCTTATGTAAAATAAGAACGTATATACTTTTTTATCGATTGGTACTGTGCTGATTTGTGACCAAAGGATACCATCCTACGCTGAGTCGTAAATGGTAAACATGTGGTAAAATCGCAGAGGTATATTGTGTTGACGCAACGTCCTGCGTCTTGGGTCACAGATCGCGCTAAGGGTACGCGAAGAAAATCGAGCGATTGTGCGAAGCGTTCGGATGGTTCGATGGGCAAGGCAGTGGCACCTCTTCCTGGGTAGGTATCGGCTGGTTGTTGCTCTCATGGTTGCCCTTATGTCGGTGATGCTCAGCGGCTGTATGGAGGCTCTCCAGGATGGGCAGGGCACCAGTGGTCTTCCGCCCTCAGCCCTTCCATCGGTAACCAACACCATTGCTCCTACCCCTGCCGCTATCGTTGAATCTGAAACACCTGTCGTTGTCTCGCCAGAGATAGTTCCTACTGAGGTTGTCGCTCCTGAACCTACCTTCGCGCCGCTGGAGACAGCAACGGTTCCGATTGAGCAGCCAACTCCGACGCTTGAAGCAACTCTTGTCTTGCCCACGCAGCCGCCTCTTACGAATGAGCAGCGCTGGCGGGCGCAGGAAATTAATCGAAATGTCTTTGATCCTCAGCGTGTCTATACGACTGCGAGTAGCGAACTCTGGTGGTACGACCCGATCAATCAGCAGCATGTTATTATAGGTACATTCACTGGTGATTTCCTTGCGCAGGCTCGGTTTACCCTGCGTAGCCAGGGAATTGATGCCTTAGAAGTGCCGTATCAGGTAAATAAAAGCTATGGCCTCACGGCCCTCTCGCCAGCAATTGTCGCGAGGATTGCTGCTGCCGGAGGCGGGGACTGGATCGAGACCTATGTCTTTGTTACGCCGAGCGTCGCGCCCCAATAGCTGATCTCTGGTAGAGGTTTCATTAGCGGGCATGCGAGTTTCACTATTCTCCCCCATCCAGCTTCTTGGCTTTCAGAAGATAGCGGGTCGCGATCCCGTAGGGAACCCGACTCCTCAGCATCGTCATCTCAATCAGCATGTCTTTTGGCGACCGGTCCTGTCTGGATCGGTCGCTTTATTGTATCTCGTACAAATGTGTGATTGCAGTATAGCACGAACGTGCTATACTATGTATTAACTGTCGCCAATCGCCGCATGAATGCGCCACTGACGGCTGTCGGAAGGAATGATTGTGAGCAGCAGATACCTCGACATGGTCCGCGGGCAGCGGCGCCGTAACAGTGGCGGCTGGCAGTTCACCGCCAAGTCGCTTCTTGCTGTCCTTGCCTTTGTGGCAATGGTTGGCTCTGCCGTCTACTGGTGGGGTGTCCAGAGTGAGCTTACCAGTAATAAGATTGTTGCGATTGCTTTTACCGCCATTCTTGTCCTTGCCCCGCCAAGCCTGACCTCATTCTTGATTCCTTGGTCGCCTGGTGGAATGCTGCTCCAAAAGATCAATGCACGCACATGGGGCTATAGCGTTATTATTGCCGCATCGCTTTACCTACTTTATTACTCATTTGAGATCCAGTATAGTTGGTGGGCTATCCAGCCGGTTGTCGCAAATAGCGGGCTGATTCTTCAGCAGGTGATCATTGGCATTATCGGGTTTATCATTATCCCCGCCCTGCTCTGGACGCCTGTTACGAGCGAGGAGTTGGTTGAGCAGGTGCGCCAGGCGCACCTGGTGCGCCGCTATGAGCTCCAGACCCAGGCCGATATAGCCATCCTACGTGCTACGCTGCTGCGTGCCCAGGAGAAGGCGCTGATCGGCTTTGCGAACTTGACGGTCCAGGAAAGAGAAGAACTCGCTGCTGTGATGCGTGGTCTGGTGAAGGGAATCGATGGCACCCTGCGCGATATCGGCGAGAGCGTGAAGACGGTTAGCGGTGCCGCTGTGCCGTTCAGTAGCCTCGATGATAACGATGATATCCGTGGCTACCTCGATTATATCCACGAGAGCCTGACCGATAACGCGCTACTCCCGCGCCGCACCGGGCAGACGGAACGGGTTGTCACGCAGCCGCAGTATGCGGAAGAATACTACGACGACTCTAGCTATGACGACCGTCGTCCGCGCCTGCGCGATGGTCGTCGCTAGCGCCCTTTGTTGCTTTCTTGGTGAGACAAGGTTTCAGGCGGCAGGGTTTGCGCATTGGGACGCCTTGCGCTACGCCAAACGGTAAAGCTCTCTGAAACCATGCCTGAGGGCCATATGCGCGGGTACCGCTACAGCACTGATCGTCGTCTGCCTGAGCGTGATATGCTCGACCTGTCTGATGCGCTTGCCCTTCAGATCCACGAATCCCTCGGCTCGCGGGTCTACCTCTTGCCCCGCACCGATGTGGCTGAGTTGATCCGTACCTATGTGGACGACCTCAGCCCTGAGGATCAGCACGATATCTCGTGGATAATCTGGCACCTCTTCCAGGATGCCCGCGAGATGGAAGACGCGGGCTGACTGCCCTACAGATCGCTCATATGGGGCTGCTGATCGCGCAGGTGTGGTATACCTCCTGCGCGTCTTGGTGTCTTTATCTCAGAGGGCTGGTTGCTGTGACGAGCGTAGCGCGAATCGGAATCTACGGGGGCACCTTCGACCCCATCCATATCGGCCACTTGGCGATCGCCGAGGATGCGCGCCACACCCTTGGTCTCTCCCAGGTGCTCTTTATACCAACTGCCCGTCAGCCGCTCAAAGATGAGGTGCAGGGGGCGACGCCCTTACAGCGCCTGGAGATGGTGCGGCTTGCCTGCGCCACAAATCCGCACTTTGCTGTGTCTGATCTAGAGCTGCGCCGCCCTCCGCCATCCTATACGATCGACACACTGCTCGCACTGCGGGCTGATCTCGGCTCCGCCATAGATCTGGTGTTTCTGCTCGGCGTGGATGCCGCCCGCGATCTGCCGCGCTGGTATCGCGCCACCGAGATCATCCGGCTGGTTCGCCTGGCCGTCATCAGTCGCCCTGGCTATAGTCTGAGCCTTCAGGCGCTTGAGACCAACATGCCCGGTATCAGTGAGCGCTGTGTCACAATCGATGGCCCGCGCCTCGATGTCTCCAGTAGTGATCTGCGCGCCCGCCTGTTTGCCGGTCGCCCCGTACGCTACCAGATCCCCGACCCGGTGATCGACTATATTGCCGCGCACGGATTGTATCGAGAGCTGTAAATAATGGACACCCCCGAGTATATGCTTGCCCAGACCTGTGCATCCTGGGGACTTCCGCTGGACGCCGGTCAACTCGCCCAGTTTGCCGCCTACGCTCGCGATCTGCGCACTTGGAATGAGCGGGTGAACCTGACGGCGATCAGCGAGCCGGTTGAGATCTACCGACGTCACTTTCTCGACTCCCTCAGCCTCGCCCGCTTCTGGGGAGATGATCCTGGGAGCCTGGTGGATATCGGCAGCGGGGCGGGATTCCCCGGCCTGCCGCTGAAGATCCTGCGGCCAGCGTTGCGCCTTACCCTGGTCGAGTCGGTCGGGAAGAAGGCCGATTTCCTGCGGTATATGGTGGGCGAGCTAGGATTCAATGGGGTGCGGGTGGTCGCCGCTCGGGCTGAGGATGTCGGTCGCGACCGTGCCGAGCGGGCAGCGCACGACCTCGTCACGGCCAGGGCTGTGGCCGAGATGCGCATCCTGGTCGAGTACTGCCTGCCGCTGTTGCAGGTTGGCGGGCGGATGCTTGCCGCAAAGGGGGCCGCCGCCCACGATGAGGTGGCGGCGGCGGCACGGGCGATTGCGTTACTTGGGGGTGATCTCGCAGGCGTGGAGTCGGTAGACATCCCTGGCCTAGACGCACACGCGGTCGTGATTATCGATAAGGTGCGACCGACCGGGCCGCGCTACCCACGGGCACCCGGTGTGGCGAGCCGGAAGCCGCTGTAGGTGCGGAGCGGGCCGCACCTACAGCGGCTGGATATCACAGCGGGATATTCCCGTGCTTCCGTGGTGGCAGGCTCTGGCGCTTGGTGCGGGCGATCCGCAGAGCCTTGATCAGGGCCGGGCGCGTCTCCTTCGGCTCGATGACTGAGTCGATGTAGCCACGCTCCGCTGCGACGTAGGGGTTGGCGAAGCGGCCCTGGTAGTCCTCCACCAGATCAGCCATTCGGGACACCGGATCCTTCGCCTCGGTCAGCTCCTTGCGGAAGATGATCTTCACTGCCGCGTCCACGCCCATCACTGCGATCTCGGCTGTAGGCCAGGCGAAGTTGAAGTCGGCGCGGATGTGCTTGGAGGCCATCACATCGTAGGCTCCGCCGTATGCCTTGCGGGTGATCACCGTCAGCTTCGGCACCGTGGCCTCACAGTAGGCGTAGAGCAGCTTCGCGCCGTGGCGGATGATCCCGCCGTACTCCTGCTGCGTCCCCGGCATAAAGCCCGGCACATCTACAAATGTCACTAGCGGAATATTGAAGGCGTCGCAGAATCGTACGAAGCGGGCGGCCTTCGATGAGCTGTCGATGTCCAGTGTGCCAGCCATATGCGCTGGCTGATTTCCTACCACGCCTATCACATGGCCGTCGAGGCGGGCGAATCCGATCACGATGTTGCGCGCCCAGAATGGCTGCACCTCGAAGAAGAAGCCATCGTCCACCACCGACTCAACCACCGTGACCATGTTATACGCCTTGCGCGGGCTGTCGGGGATGAGCGTCTGGAGCGATTCGTCCATGCGCTCCGGGTCGTCGCTGGGCGTAACGTAGGGCGGGTCGTCCATGTTGTTCGCAGGCAGGAACGAGAGCAGGGTGCGCAGCTGCTCGAAGCTCTGGGCCTCATCCTCGGCGGCAAAGTGGGCCACGCCGCTGCGCGCGTTGTGGGTCATCGCTCCGCCTAGCTCCTCGAAGCCCACCTCCTCGCCCGTGACCGTCTTGATCACATCGGGGCCGGTGATGAACATCTGGCTGCTGCCCTTGACCATCAGGATGAAGTCGGTCATAGCGGGCGAGTAGACGGCACCGCCCGCGCATGGGCCGGCGATCACCGAGAGCTGCGGCACCACCCCGCTGCTCAGCACATTGCGGTAGAAGATCTCGGCGTAGCCGCCCAGGCTCACCACACCCTCTTGGATGCGTGCGCCGCCGCTGTCGTTGATGCCGATGCAGGGCACGCCCATACGTACTGAGAGATCCATAATTTTGCAGATCTTCTCGGCGAAGACCTCGCCGAGTGACCCGCCGAAGACTGTGAAGTCCTGGGCGAAGAGGCAGACTGGTCGGCCTTCGATAGTGGCGTGTCCGGTGATCACGCCGTCGCCGAGGGGCTTACGCTTCTCCATGCCGAAGGCAGAGGTGCGGTGGACGGCGAAGGCGTCAAGCTCGACGAAAGACCCCGGATCGACCAGGGTGTCGATCCGCTCGCGGGCAGTGAGCTTCCCTCTCTCGTGCTGGCGGGCCTCAGCTGCACTGTCGTTATGGAGCGACTGAGCCCGGCGGCGGCGCAGTTCCTCGATCTTCTCGGCGGTGGTGTGTGACATGGTGGTGGAGATCCTTCCGGATACGATTGCAAGAGGGGCGCAGCAGTCGCCCTGCAAGTGCTGTACTTTTGCAGGTGTGCGTTTGGGGCGACTGCTGCGCCTTTACGCTTCCGATTCTGGGTGTCCGTTCGGTTTCGGTTGGCGAGATGCCCGGCTCCCTTGGCTGATCACACGCCAGGCAAACCGGGGCACCGCGTTTATGATCCGCCGCCAGCGGCTCGGCTGATGCGCCAGCCTGTAGGCCCACTCCAGCCCTGCGCGGCGAATGAGCGCCGGGGCAAGCGGTACCCGTCCAGAGAGATAGTCGAGCGTCCCGCCGACTCCGATCGCCAGCGGCACCTGGAGCGCTGGCTGGTTGCGGGCGATCCAGATCTCCTGCTGCGGGTGCCCGTAGGCCACCAGTAGTACATGCGGGCGGGCGGCGGCGATCATCTGGCGCAGAAATGGCTCGTGGCGCGGGTGTGGCGAGCCGGCGAATGTCCCGGCGACGATCAGCCCTGGGTGGAGGGATCGCAGTGCCTCCGCAGCCTCGGCGGCGACGCCGGGTGCCGCGCCAAGCAGGAACATTCGGTAGCCCCTGGCCACACACAGCCCCGCTAGCTGTTTGGTCAGATCGACGCCCGTCACGCGACAGCGCAGCGGCGTGCCCAGATAGCGGGCCGCCAGGATCAGCCCGAACCCGTCGGCTGTGGCCAGGTCGGCTTCGGCGAGCGCCGTGCGGAAGGCCGGGTTTGCCTGGGCCTCGATCACAAACTCCGGGTTCACTGTGGCGAGCTGGTGTGGCCCGCCTGCGGCGATCATCGCGTCGATCTGCGTGATCGCCTCGTCCGCCGTCAGATCGTCGATGGGGACCCCGAGGATCGTGATCCGTCGGCGGTCATACGCCGACGTGTGTGGGCTTGAGGGTAAGAGACTCACGGCAATAGTATGCGTCACAAAGATACAAGTTGACGGAATGGAGAGCATTATAGCGCAGAACAGCGCCCGCACATCGGCATGCTATAATGCGGCGCGTACTTTATGCTGTTAATCTGCAATCTGCAATCTGCAATCTGTAATCTGCAATCAGGAGCTACTATGTATCGCTCGCACACCTGCGGCGAGCTTCGCCCGGAGCATGTCGGCCAGGAGATCATGCTGGCGGGCTGGGTTCACCGCCGCCGCGATCATGGCCCGCTGATCTTTATCGACCTGCGTGACCGCTACGGGATCACCCAGGTGGTCTTCGACTCGGCGAGCCCCGAGGTACACGCTGTGGCCAGCGATGCCCGCTCCGAGTATGTGCTCCAGATTCGCGGGCTCGTGCGCGCCCGCCCCGCCGATGCTGTCAACCCAGATCTGGATACTGGCGCGATTGAGGTCTCCGCGCTCTCGGCCAGCGTGCTCAACCCGGCCCGCACCACGCCCCTCTATATCGCCAAGGAGGGCGGCGAGGACGAGTCGCTGCGCCTGAAGTACCGCTACCTTGATCTGCGACGTGAGCGCATGCAGCGCAATATCATCTTGCGCCACCGCGTGATCAAGTTTATGCGCGACTTCCTCGACGCCGAGGGCTTTATCGAGATCGAGACGCCCATCCTGATCAAGTCAACCCCCGAGGGTGCCCGCGACTATCTCGTGCCCTCGCGCGTCCACCCCGGCGAGTTCTACGCCCTGCCCCAGAGCCCCCAGCAGCTCAAGCAGTTGCTTATGGTGGCGGGCTACGATAAGTACTTCCAGGTCGCCCGCTGCTTCCGCGACGAGGATCTGCGCGCCGATCGTCAGCCCGAGTTTACCCAGCTCGACATGGAGATGAGCTTTGTTGATCAGGAAGATGTTGTCGATCTGATCGAGCGACTCTTTATCCAGCTCTGCGCCGCCGTGGTGCCCCACAAGCGGGTCATCACCCCCTTCCGTCGCCTCACCTACGCCGAGGCCATGGATCGCTACGGCAGCGATAAGCCCGACCTGCGCTACGACCTAGAGCTCGTGGGCCTGGGCGACCTGTTGGCGTCCACGCCTTTCAACGTCTTCAAGGGTGCCCTGGAGAGCGGCGGCCAGGTGAAGGGGCTCCGCGCCCCAGGCTGCGGCGGCTACTCGCGCAAACAGATCGACGAGCTGACCGATATCGCTCGCGGCGGTGGGGCCAAGGGTTTGGCCTGGGCCGCTATCCCCGCTGACGGCGGCGAGGTACGATCCTCGTTCGCCAAGCTCCTCGGCGCGGGTGAGCTGCAGGCGATCATTGAGCGTATGGGCGGCCAGCCCGGCGACCTGCTGCTGATTGTTGCCGACCGGCCCGGCGTGGCCGCCACAGCACTCGATAAGCTGCGCCGCGAGATCGCTGATCGCCTGAAACTGGCTGACCCGAACCTGCTCCACTTTAGCTGGGTGGTCGATTTCCCGCTGCTTGAGTGGAATCCCGACGAGAATCGCTGGGACGCCGTCCACCACCCCTTCACCGCGCCGCGGGACGAGGATCTGCCGTTGATGACGAGCGACCCCGGCAAGGTGCGGGCGAAGGCGTACGACCTTGTGCTGAACGGCTACGAGGTTGGCGGCGGCAGCATCAGAATCCACCGCCGTGACGTACAGCAGCAGCTCTTCAGCCTCCTGGGCATTAGCCAAGAGACAGCCATGGCGCAGTTCGGCCATATGCTTGAGGCATTTGAGTATGGCGCGCCCCCGCACGGCGGCATCGCCCCCGGCATCGACCGGATCGTCATGATCCTGGCCGACGAGGACACTATCCGCGAGGTGATGGCCTTCCCCAAGACGCAGCAGGCGGTCGATCTGATGACCAATGCGCCATCGGAGGTGGACGAGCGCCAGCTGCGCGACCTCCATATCCGCCTGGCATAGGACAGCTTCCCGGAAATTTCTGGGAAGCTTATGCGACCCGGGGGACGACTGCTAACGCGGCCAGTCGTTCCTCGTCGGTCGTCCAAACCTGATACGGGATTCCGGCTACGTGTACTAGTACTATTGGGCGGCCGATGATGCCCGGATCACTGCGCTAATCAGTGATCCGGGCATCGTTGTCTTGTGAGGAAGTAGTGAGGGGATCCGTGGGCAGTGTGCTCGCTAGTGCGCTATACTAATAGAACCCTCTCCTCAGTCTGTACATCTGCGCGCTACCCCGCTGAGGCGGCGGAGCCGTCGCAGGGAGGTCGATCCGATGTCGAAGCGCATCTTGATCGTCGATGATGACCCCGATATCCGCCGCATTGTTACGCTTGCACTCAGCGATGACTCGCCGTACCTGGTGAACGCTGTGTCCTCGGCAGAGGCGGCGCTCTTGCATATCGCACGCCAGCCCGTCGATCTGCTCTTCACGGATATCCAGATGCCGGGGATGAACGGGCTTGATCTGGTGCGGCGGGTTCACGAGCTCGACCCGAACACGGCTGTGATTGTTTTTACCATCAGCCCCGAGGATCTGACCCCCGACCGCGCCGCTGAGCTGAATGTCGATTGCCTGCTAGCGAAGCCGGTGGAGACAGATCGGCTGCGCTCAACGGTCGATATGCTCCTGAACCCGACTCGGCAACTGCCGCGCCCCTCGCAGCGAGCAGGCCGTTTGGTCGAGGACGTGGCCGTACCCATTTCGGCGATGCCTGAGGTGATGGCGCGCCCCGTCGCTCCACCTTCGGTCACGACGGGGCCGCTCAGCCAGCGCCTCTCGGCCCTGCGCGCAAAGAAACAGACAGGCACCCTTAGCGACGGCCCGGTCGCGATGCGCCTGACGCCTAACCGGACTGGTAGTAGCGGCCACAGCTACTCCGACGCACAGATCGAGCAGATGCGGCTGGCCCTCAAGGATCTGGCGATGGAGCCGGATGTGGCCTGCGCAGTTCTGTCCGATATCAGCGGGATGGTGCTGACCCACTGGAGCCGCGAGCGCGATATCAATGTCGCTGTCGTGGCCGCTCTGGCGGCGGGGAACACCCTTGCCATGGCGGAGATCAGCCGCAACCTGGGCCAGCGCCAGCCGGGCCGCCTGGTGATCCACGAGGGGCAGGATCTGAGCATCATGATGGCAACAATGGACGACCTGTTGCTGCTGATCGCTATCGGCCCCCAAGCCTCGCTTGGCTGGGCGCGGATCGCTGTCATGCGCGCCTGCGAGGATGTCCAGCTGATTGCCCGAGGTGGTTAGATCCCGCTGAGGTTTGACACCCCCCGCCGACTTTGTTATAATGGGGAAGGTTCAGGGCGGTTCAGCCGCTCTATTTTCTTGTTGTCAAAAACCATTTGATGTAGCAGCACCGGCGTGGCGGTTGGCGCAGCCGTAACGTGATCTGTTGCACCGCTGCCCAAGGAGCATGGACGTGTACGCGATTATTCGTGACCGCGGTATGCAGTACCGCGTTGAGAAGGGCCAAGTCGTCAACATCGACTTGCTAGATGTCGAGCCGGGAAGCCAGATCGAGCTGAGCGAGGTGCTGCTGATCGGCGACGGTGACGTGGTGCAGGTCGGTGCCCCGCTAGTGAGCGGCGCATTGGTAAAGGCAGAGGTGCTGGGCGTGAAGAAGGGCGAGAAGATTATCGTCTTCCGGTACCGCAACAAGAAGCGCTACCGCCGCCGCACCGGCCACCGCCAGCGCTACACCGAGATCAAGATCAGCGATATTGTCGCGTAGGCTGCCCTGCCAGCGCACTGTTCTATACCTAAAACTTCGGAGAAACAACGATGGCACATAAAAAGGGAATGGGTAGCTCGCGCAATGGCCGCGACAGCAAGCCGAAGATGCGCGGTGTGAAGCGCTACGGCGGCGAGCTGGTCGTGCCGGGCAACATTATTGTCCGCCAGTGCGGCACCAAGATCAAGCCCGGCAAGAATGTCGGCCTCGGTCGCGACTACACTATCTACGCGATGGTTGAGGGTCACGTCCAGTTCAAGCCATACTCGCGCGATCAGAAGATCGTCAGCGTGATCCCAGTTGAGACTCCGGTCGAGGCGGTCGCCGCCGCCGACTAGCTGCTGTCTCTAGGAACCTATCGGGAGGTAACCCGGCAGCGGCCGACCCCTCCCAGAAGATGGAGCACTACGGTGAAGAAGGGTATTCATCCCAATTACAATACCGATGGGGTCGTCTGTACGACCTGCGGCACCCACTGGAAGATTGGCTCGACTCGGTCTGGCATGCGCGTTGAGATCTGCGCGAACTGTCACCCGTTCTATACGGGCGAGCAGCGTATCGTTGATACCGCTGGACAGGTCGATCGCTTCATGCGTCGGCTGAGCGCGGCCCAGGATCGCCAGGCCAGCATCGAGAAGCAGAAGAGCTCCCGCAGCGTGCCGGAGCCCAAGAAGAGCCTGCTCAAGGAACTCTACGGCGACGAGGCTTGATCTCGATCATAGCGTCGCACACAAAGAGACCGGCCCCAGGGGCCGGTCTCTTTGTGTGCGACGCTATCTGTAACGATCCGCCATACGGGCGCTGTGGGAGGCTACCTCGGCGCGCAGATCCGGCGGCGCGACCACCTCGATGTCTGCGCCCCAGCTGAGCACCCAGGGCATTACCTCGCGGATTCCGCCGATCGTCATCATGAGGTCGCAGCCGCCGTCATCGCGCTCGACCAGGTGCTGGCTGTGGTGCCAGACGCTCTCGCGCACCCGTGGAGCTGCCTCGGCGCTGAATCGCAGGTGGATATCCACCTCGGCGTCGTCCATCACCCCCCAGGCGTTGGAGAGGAAGGCGTAGGGGTCGAAGTCGTCTGGGATTGTGTAGTGCTCGTCGAGCAGATCCGCCCGTTCGATCCGCTCGATTTTGAAGGTGCGGATCGCCCCGCGCAGCCGGTCGAATCCGATCACGTAGGCGCCCGGTGTGCTGCGGGAGACCTCGACGAAGTAGGGGGCGACCTCGCGCTCGGTGCTCTCGCGGTTTGGCGCTCGGTAGCGCAGCAGCACCAGGCGTCGATCCGCCCACGCCCTAGTCAGCGCCTCTAGGTTGCGGATGTAGTTGGAGCGCACCGGGCGCGACCGCACCACATCGGCGGCCTGGGCAATATGGGACGAGATCGTCTGGTCTGGCAGACCAGACGCCAGCTTGTCGAGGGCTGAGACGATGTGTGGGTTGTGCTCGTCGCTGTGGTGGGTGAGCAGCCGTGCGGCGAAGTAGAGGGCGATCGCCTCGTTGAGGTTCAGCCGCACCGTTGAGAGGTAGGTGGCCCGGTCGATGCCAAACCGCCCCCGCTCCTCCCAGACCGGCACGCCCATCTCGTGGAGGGCCATGAGGTCGCGGTAGATTGTGCGGCGAACCACCCCGCAGTCGTTGGCCAGATCGATCACGCGCAGGCCACCGGGGGTGTTGTAGAGCCGGTGTTCGATCCGCCGCAGGCGGGCGGCCTTACTGTGGATCCGATCATCGTCCTCGGCCACGACCGCCCCTGTGGCTAGAAGATGAAGTAGGTGGCGATCATGCCGACGAAGAGCAGCCCGCCCCAGAGGGTGATCATCAGCAGGTCGCGCCGGACATAGGCGTAGTCGCGGGAGTAATTTGGCGGCTCGATCACTCTGGCCGGTGAGCGGCGCTGCTGCGTGCGCACCGGCTGTCGGCGGCGCTGGCTACGGGTTGTGGTGGGCATCGCTGTCTCCCTTGCTTCCTATTGCACACGGCCGCGTACGACCGGGATACGGCATACTCAGGGCATTATACCATCTTCTGGCGGCGCGCCCATGCCATCTGTCGCTGGTGGCCAGCCTTGGGGCAGGCGGCTACGCGGTGATCCGCACTCCGTTCTGTGAGGGGTCGCGTAGCAGCACGCCACCTTCCGCATCCTCGGCGGCGATCCCGGCCTCGCGCACTCGGCTCAGCACGACGTCCAGCGCCTCAGACCCGGGCAGTCTCACGGTGAAGTGGCGCAGCCCTGCCGCGCCTGTCGGTGGCGGTGGCGCGCCTACGCCGGCCCATGTGTTCAGCCCCAGGTGGTGATGGTAGCCGCCAGCGGAGACGAACATCGCCGCCGGGCCGTAGCGCGCCATCACCTCGAAGCCGAGTACCCCGCAGTAGAACGCCTCTGCCGAGGGCAGGTCTTTTACCTGGAGGTGGACGTGGCCAACCGTGGATCCGTCTGCCATTCCTGCCCATGGCGCGGTGTCGCCCTGGAGCTCGCCGAGGATGCCGTCGATGTCTAGCGGATTGGTGGCCATGAGTACCTCACGCTGGTTGTAAGACCATGTTGAGCGCGGCCGGTCGGCGTAGATTTCTAGCCCGTTCCCGTCTGGGTCATCCAGATAGAGCGTCTCGCTCACCAGGTGGTCGGATGCGCCGCTCAGGGGGTAGCGCGTTTCGGCGAAGCGGCGGATCACCCTGGCCAGGTCGCGGCGGCTCGGCAGGAGCAGGGCGATGTGGTAGAGCCCCGTGGATCGCGGGGGCTTTGGCCTGGCCCCTGGCCGCTCGTCGAGGACGAGCAGGGTTGTCTCGCCTGCCTTGAGCCCCACCGACCCGTCGGCGCGGCGCTCAACCTGCATGCCTAGCACGCCCTCGTAGAAGCTTAGGGCGCGTCCCATATCGGCCACCACCAGCCGGGCCGGGCCGAGCGCCGTATGTGGGTCAATCACAAATGGTTCCATTGTGCTGTGTGCTCGCTTTCTGCCCGGCGAATCGGGCTTGCCTTTTCTCAGCGCATCATCGCACGCGGGCGTAAACAGAACATCAACAGGGCAGCTTGCGCGGCCTCGCAACTGCCGCTATGATAGCGCCCTATGATTCGACTAGGTATTTTTGGGGGCGGCCAGCTCGCCCAGATGCTCACCCAGGCCGCCGTCTCCCTCTGCGTGGAGACGGTGATTTTCGAGCGCAGCGCCGACAGCCCTGCCGGACGGCTCACCCAGGCCGAGATCGTCGGCGCGTGGGACGACCCGGCCCTGCTCGCTCTGTTCGCTGCCCGCTGCGATATTGTCACCCTTGAGAATGAGTTTGTCGACGCGGCGATCCTGGCGGGCCTGGAGGCGCGCGGGCTGCCGGTCTTCCCCGGCGCGGCGACGCTCGCGCTGATCCAGGATAAGCTGCTTCAGAAGGAGCGCATTGCGGCGGCGGGGATCCCGGTGCCCGCCTTCAGCCGGGCTGATGCGCCCGAGGATCTCTCCGCCGTGGCTGGCGATCTGGGCTGGCCGCTGCTGCTCAAGGCCCGCCGCAACGGCTATGATGGCTACGGGAATGTCACCCTGTGCAGCCCAGGAGATGTGGCACCGGCATGGGAGAAGCTCACCCGTGGTGGCAGCCCGCTGCTCGCCGAGGCATTCGTGCCCTTCGTCCGCGAGCTGGCGGTGATGGTGGTGCGTGGGCGAGACGGCGAGACGCGGGCTTACCCGGTGGTTGAGACCGTCCAGCGGCAGCATATCTGCCACATCGTGCGCGCCCCGGCGCCGATCTCGGCGGTCGAGGCAGACGCGGCCACATCCCTGGCGGTTGCCGCCGTAGAGGCGGTTGGCGGCGTGGGTATCTTTGGGGTCGAGCTGTTTGCCCTGGAGGATGGTAGCATCCTCTTCAACGAGCTTGCGCCGAGGCCGCACAACTCCGGGCACTACACGATCGAGGGCTGCGTGGCCTCGCAGTTTGAGAATCATCTGCGGGCCGTGCTCGGCTGGCCTCTGGCACCCACGGGGCTGCGCGCCCCGGCGGCGGTGATGGTGAACCTGCTGGGTCGGCGCTGCGGGCCGGTCGGCCCACACGCGCTGCGGGCCGCCCTGGCCGTGCCAGATGCCCATCTGCACCTCTATGGCAAGCGCGAGTCGCGGGTCGGTCGAAAGATGGGCCATGTCACCGCCCTGGGGGCAACCCTCGCCGAGGCGGAGGAGCTAGCGCTGCGCGCCGCCGACCTCGTAGATATCTAAGCGTCCAAACACAGCACTATTTCGGGGGTCTGAATGATCGGGATTGTGATGGGGAGCGACAGTGATCTGCCGACGATGCAGGGCGCGGTCGATGTGTGTCGGGAGTTCGGGGTGGAGTACGAGCTGCGGGTGGTCTCGGCGCACCGCACGCCGCAGGACATGGCCGAGTACGGGATGACGGCCCACGCTCGTGGCCTGCGGGTGATCATCGCCGGGGCGGGCGGGGCCGCGCACCTGCCGGGTATGCTCGCCGCCTACTCGCCCCTGCCGGTGATCGGCGTGCCCGTGCAGAGCAAGGCGCTCAGCGGGTTGGACTCATTGCTCTCGATCGTGCAGATGCCCGCAGGCGTGCCGGTGGCCACCGTGGCCATCGGTGGCGGGCGGAACGCCGGTATGCTGGCGGTACAGATTCTCGCCGCGTCGGACCCGGCGCTCCTTGAGAAGATTCTTGCCTACAAGGCGGATCTCGCCGCGCAGTCGCGGGCGAAGAACGACAGTTTGTAGGGGCGGCTCGCGGTAGGGGCGGCTCACGAGCCGCCCCTACAGATTCGCGTACCCCTCGGCGTCCTCAATGATCACCAGGTAGCCTGTCTGGGTGGCGCGGAAGCGTAGGTGGCGCGGCGCAACGGGCAGCCCCTGGCGTTGCAGGTTAGCGTGGACATGTGCCTGGATCTCGCCCCAGAGCCCGCCCTCGCCCCGGTAGTAGCGGCACAGCAGCCCGGCGAGCTCCTCGTTGGCCTCCCACTGGATCGCTCGTTGATTCATTAGGCGCTCCGCTATGCTACTCAGGCTGTTCCTTCTCGGTGGCGCGCCGTAGGTTGCTCGCGGATGCCTGCTCTACATCCCGCCGATCAGTACTGGCCTGTCGCTCGGTGTAGGATGCTTTGATCAGGGCGCAGACCTCGGCCGGGTCCTCGGCGAAGGTGAGCAGGTCAATGTCGGTTGAGCTGACCTTGCCGCTGGGGAGCATCGTGTCGCGCACCCAGCTGAGCAGCCCGGCCCAGTAGGCCGAGTCGAAGAGGACGATCGGGAAGTTGTGGACTTTGCCGGTCTGGATGAGGGTGAGAGACTCGAATAGCTCATCGAGGGTGCCGAATCCGCCGGGGAAGATCACGAAGGCCGAGGCGTACTTCATAAACATGGTCTTGCGGACAAAGAAGTAGCGGAAGCGGATTTCGAGATCGACGTAGGGGTTGGCGCCCGTCTCGAAGGGTAGTTCGATCGTGCAGCCGATTGAGGGGCCGCCGGCCTCGCGGGCGCCCCGGTTGGCGGCCTCCATGAGGCCCGGCCCGCCGCCGGTGATGATCGCGAAGCCCTCCTCCGCGAGCAGTCGCGCCGTCTCGACGGCGGCGCTGTAGGTGGGGTCGCCCTCGCGCACGCGGGCGGAGCCGAAGATCGTCACCGCCGGGCCGGTGCCGGCGAGGGTGTCGAAGCCCTCGACGAACTCGCCCATAATCCGCAGCACGCGCCAGGGATCGGTGTGGGTGAAGTCGCGGTTGCGGTCAGGCGAGTCGGTGCCCAGCAGTCGTTCATCCTCGGTGATTCGTTTCATAGTGGCATTATCTTTCCTTCGTGCGCGGGCAAAAACCGTGGTATACTCCCGCATCCTTTTGGCCGTCGTGTCTGTCGCCTCGGGCGTAGTCTATGGAGGGGCTGATTCACCGGGCCTTGTGGCACCGCGTGTGGCGGCAAGTGCTGATTGTGAGGAGTTGAACACGTGACACGTCCAAGCGCGGGCGGGCGGATCGAGGTGATCTGCGGGTGTATGTTTAGCGGCAAGACAGAGGAGCTGATCCGGCGGATCCGCCAGGTGCAGATTGCCCGCCAGTCGTACAGAATCTTCACGCCGCGGCTCGATACACGCTACAGCAGCAGCCATGTTGCTAGCCACAGCGGCGCGCGTCTGGAGGCGGTGTCGGTGAGCTCGATCAAGGAGATCATCGCTGGGGCCGAGGACATCCAGGTGATCGCCATTGATGAGCTACACTTTCTGGAGGACAATCCGGAGGAGATCGTCTCTGCCTGCCAGGAGCTTGCCGACCGTGGGCTGCGTGTGATTGTGGCCGGGCTGGATCAGAACTATCGCGCCGAGCCATTCCTGGCCATGTCGCAGTTGATGGCGTTGGCCGAGCAGGTTGACAAGCTCTACGCGATCTGTGTGCGCTGCGGGGCTTACGCCACCCGTTCGCAGCGCCTGATTGATGGCCGCCCGGCCCCCGCCGACGCGCCGACAATTGTGGTGGGCGGGCTCGATCTGTACGAGGCGCGCTGCCGTAGCTGCTACGAGCACGCCCGTTAAGACAAGGGGACAGGGGACAGGTCGATCCCCTGTCCCCTGTCCCCTGTCCTCTGTCCTCTGTCGCCTCGTTTTAGCTCAGGCCCATCTTCCGCTTGAGCTCGGCCAGCTCCGAGTCGACCTCCTGATCCTTCTCCAGGTTGCGGAACTTGGTCTCCAGGGAGCCCTGTTCAAGCTTCGACATGGCCTCGGCCTTGGCGAGCCGGTCATCGACCTTCTCCTCAAGATCGTCGAGCTTGTCCATCGCCCCCACTCGGCCCATGCTCGATGCCGTGCGCTGGATCGCCTCCTGGGTAGCGGCGCGGTTCTTCTTGGCGATGATCAGCTCTTTCTTGGCCTTCACCTCGGCGATGCGCGTCTCCAGATTCACCAGGGCGTCCTGGAGGGCGTTGACCTGCTCCTCCTGGGCTGTCTCCTGCTGGCGGTACTGGTCGGCCAGCTTCTGAGACTGAACCTTCCGCGCGAGCGCGGCCTTGGCGAGCGTCTCATCACCGGCACGCAGGGCGGCCTCAGCCTTCGACTGCCACTGATCAGCTTCGCCCTGGGTGGAAATCCGCCGCTGCTCTAGCTTCGTCTCATCGGCCATCGCGCTAGCAACACCAGTGCGAGCCTCGTAGAGCTCATTGGTGAGTTGGCGAAGGTACTCGTTCGCCATCTTCTCAGGATCCTCGGCCTTGTCGAGCATGGAGTTGACGTTGGCGCTGACGAGATCCTTGATACGGCCCAGGATAGACATGGTCGATTCCTCCTTAAGAGCGAGTTTGTCGCATCCGACAGCACTGTACGGTGAGTTGGAACGGGCGACCAGCGTACCGAGACATATTTTAGCACGCGCCTCGCTGTTCCACAACACATATACGTCGTCTGCGACAAAAGGTTGCGCGGCAATCGGCGTCATTTCTTGGTCATGCTGGCTGATCGAACTTCCGCCCTATTGCACCGTCATAAGATGCTGTGCTATGATGGAGAAGCGTCGCGCACTGCGCTGCGCATCTGCCTGATCTCATACGTGTGTGCGTACACGTTTTATCAACGGGCTTGTGTCACAAGCCGCGCCGCGCTTCTCGGCGGCCCATGAAAACGACTCTCTATGGGCAAGAGCTACGACATGTCACATGAGCCTGTTGAAAAGATTATCGAGCTTCGCCTGCCGAGTAAGCTTGGCTACGAGCGGGTTGCGATGGATACAGCCTCGTCATTGGCCCGGCGTATGGGTTTCCATGCCGACCGGGTTGAGTCGCTGAAGACAGCGATCAGCGAGGCGGTGACCAATGCGATCGAGCACGGGAATCAGCAAGATGCGGCGATGAAGGTGGTGGTGCTGCTTACCGCCCGTGATGATGAGCTGATCATCAGCGTTGCTGATCAGGGTCGTAAGATCCTCAATCAGGATTGTACGACGAGCAGCCCCCAGATCGCCGATGTGCTTGATAAGCCGGACAAGGGCGGTTGGGGGATATGGTTGATTCGTGAGTTGATGGATGAGGTTGAATTTACAACGGCACCCAGCGGCGGCAATCAGGTACGTATGGTGATCCATCTCGAAAAATGACATCTTCCACATGGACAATGAGCATGGAACTCGTTCTACCGAATGAGCTCGGCTATGAGCTGATCGCCCGTGATGCCGTTGCCGCCTTTGCGCGGCGGGCAGGGATGCCTCGTGATCAGATCGATGATGTGAAGACGGCCCTCTGTGAGGCGTGCATCAACGCGATTGAGCATGGGAACTCTATGAACCCCGAGCTGCGCGTGCAGGTCTCCTGCTGTGTCGATGATGATCGTCTGGTGATTGAGGTGTGTGATCAGGGGGTGAGCCCATTTGCACCGAAGGCCGAGCCGCTGAGCATGGTTGAAAAAGTGTCCGGCTTTGGCTCGCTGCGTGGGATGGGGCTGATGCTGATCAGCCAGCTATCCGATGAGTCGGGCTTTGTGCCGCACGGCGAGGTGGGGAACTGCTTCCGCTTTGCCTTTCAGCGCCATCGGGCCGCGAGCCTGAGCTGCTGAGCAGATACTCACCATTGTGCTACCGGGGATCTTTTGAGGACCTTGCTGTCGTCTCTGACGGCTGTCGATAAGCTTGGAGGAGCGCATGATGCTGGAAGATGAGTTGACGGTGAGCACCCGTGAGCGCGATGGTGTGGCGATCATCGATCTCGTCGGCGATGTGACCACCTTTGCTGAGGAAAAGATTAATAGCGCCTACCGCGAAGTGACGAACAAAGGCTCACGGTTTGTGCTATTGAACTTTCGTCAGAATGATTATATCAATAGCGCTGGTATTGCCATCCTGATCGGGATCGTGACGGAGGTGAACCGCAATAGCCAGAAGCTGGCGGTGAGCGGCCTCTCGCAGCATTTTCAGAAGATCTTCCGCATGGTTGGCCTGGCGCAGTACGCCGAGATCTATCAGAATGAGGATGATGCGCTCGATGGCTTCAAGCGCCTGAGCGCGGCCTAGCTTCTCGCTTCTTTCAACAGGCTCCCCTGGCGCAAGCACGATGCCTTTGCATCGTGCTTTTTTTTATTGGCCGAGCACCGCCGCAAGCTCCTCGGGTGAGACGACAGCGTTGCCGAGCCGCTGCACCACCAGCGCCGCTGCCGTGTTCGCGATCTGGGCTGCGTCAAGGGGTGACATGCCGCTGGCTAGGCCGAGGGTCGCCACGGCGATGAAGGTGTCTCCCGCGCCGATCGTGTCGTAGACCTCGCTCACCTGGACGGCGGGCAGGTGCTGGTAGCCTGTCTCCGCGCCGATCAGCGAGAGCCCGTGCGGCCCGCGCGTGACGATCACCAGCCCGGCCTGCAGCTCGTCGCGCAGCCGAGCTAGTCCGGCCACAAAGTCCTCCTCGCACGCTAGCCTCGCCCCCAGGGCCGCCTCGGCCTCCTGGTTGTTGCACCGGAAGAGATCCGCGCCGTGGTAGGCGTGGGAGTTGCCCTGGGCGTCTACAGTGAAGAGCACGCCGTGGGCGCGGCAGAGCTCGCGGGCCGCCGCGATCACGGCGGGGGTCATGAGCCCGAGCTGGTAGTCGGAGCAGATCAGGGCATCGGCCTGGGGGATCTGCTCGTGGAGGGCGGCGATGACGTGCTGCTCCTCTGCTGGCGAGAGGGGCGAGCGGTCGAGTCGGTCGAGCCGGGCGACCTGCTGGGGCAGTCGCGGCGACTCGTCGGCCAGGATGCGGGTCTTACGGGTGGTGGGGCGATCCGGCGAGGTGACGAGGCCATGGGTGGCGATCTCGGCCTGGCGCAGCAGGTCGTGCAGCTGCTGGCCCTCGATGTCGTCGCCGATGATGCCAATCTGGGCGGCCGCGCTGCCGAGGGCGACGATGTTGCGGGATGGGTTGGCGGCCCCGCCGAGGATGATCTGGCGGCGGAGCAGCTCAAGAACGGGCACGGGCGCCTCGCGGGAGAGGCGGGTGGCTCGGCCGAAGAGGTATTCGTCGAGGGACACGTCGCCAACGACGAGGATGCGCATGCCGGCGAGGCGGGGGATGAGGGCGGCGAGTGGGTTCATAGGGAATTGTAGATTGCAGATTGTAGATTGTAGATTGTAGATTGTAGATCAGCTCATCGTCCGGCGTGAGATATCTACAGAGTGTTCTATGGTGCTAAATCTGCAATCTGCAATCTGCAATCTGCAATCTCATCGTATACGTCTGGTGCTGGCGTGAATATAGAAGCCGGCGGCGATGAGCAACACCACGCCATCGCCGATAATGCGGGTGGGCGTGGGCAGGAGCCCGACGACGGCGAGGCCAAGGAGCGACCAGGCGACGATGTGGATGATCTTTAGCGGCAGGCCGCTGGTGATAATGTCGCGTCGCAGCCTGCGGCTCTGGAGCCAGGCGAGGGCGGCCATTGCCAGCAGCCACCAGGTGGCGTAGCGGCCGAAGGAGATCAGGAGGCCGGCGCAGAGGGCGACGACGGCTATGGCGATATAGCGGGCGAGCCGGGCGCGGGCATTCTTGTTCATAGGTGGGCGGGCTGGTGTCTCGCCTCGTGTGGCCTAGGTGCGCCACACGAGGCGAGGCGACGAGCGGTTATTTGAGGGCGGCGGCGAAGCGGCGCATCCCCTCGACGATCTGCTCCTCGCTGGTGGCGTAGGAGAGGCGAATGTAGCCCGGCGCGCCGAAGGACTCGCCGGAGACGGCGGCGATGTGGGCTTCGTCGAGCAGGTAGTTGGTCAGCTCATCGCTGCTCGCGCACACCTTGCCGCCGCGCAGGGGCCGGTTGAGCAGGCCGGTGACGTTGGGGAAGACGTAGAATGCGCCGTCGGGCACGTTGCATGTGACTTCGGGGATCTCGGCCAGCAGGCCGAGGATCAGGTCGCGGCGCTTGTGGAACTGGGTGGCCATCTCGACGACCGTGGCCTCGATCTCGGGGTTGGGCGTGTAGGCGGCCAGGGCGGCGTACTGCGAGATCGATGCGGTGTGGGTGCTGGTGTGGCTCTGGATGGCCTTGATCGCCTCGATGATCGGCTGCGGGCCGGCCACATAGCCCACGCGCCAGCCGGTCATTGCATATGCCTTGGCGGCGCCGTTGATGATCAGGGTGCGGTCGGCCATCTCTGGGGCGACCCTGAGCCAGCGGGCGTAGTCGACATAACTAATCGCGTCGTAGATCTCATCGCTGATGATGATCGCCTCGCTGTCGCGGAGGACATCGGCGAGGGCGCGCAGCTCGGCGGCGCTGTAGACGGCGCCGGTGGGGTTGCTGGGCGAGTTGAGTACGACGATGCGGGTGCGTGGGCTCAGGCTGGCGGCCAGCTGCTCGGGGGTGAGCTTGAACCCGCTGGCCTCGGTGGTCATCGGGGTGATGGGGGTGGCCCCGGAGAGCTTGGCCTGCTCGATGTAGCTGACCCAGTAGGGCGCGGGGATGATCGCCTCGTCACCCTCGTCGCAGAGCGCCTGGAAGGCTAGGTAGAGCGCCTCCTTCGCCCCGGCGGTGGTCGTGACCTGGCCGATCGCGTAGCTCACGCCGCTGTCGGCGCTGGCGCGCTGGGCGACGGCTTTGCGTAGGTCGGCGGTGCCGCCCGCCGGGGTGTAGTGGGTGTGGTTCTTGTTGATCGCGTCGATCCCAGCGGCCTTGATCGGCATCGGCGTGTCGAAATCTGGCTCGCCGACGCTGAACGAGATCACGTTGATGCCGGCGGCGCGCATCTGGGCGACCCGGCCGGTCATGGCGGCGGTGGCCGATGCCTCAAGCTGGGCGAGGCGTTTAGCGAAGCGGTACGCGGTCTGGGTGGGCATGGGCGGCTCTCCTTACGCACGATTGCAGAATGCAGATTGCAGATGGGGATGGGCCATACGAAAGGCGCGGCGAGGCAGAGATTGGCTCATGCGACGTCGCACCTCTGTGGTGTGGCCCATTCGTGGAGATTATACCATTGCGGGGTCAGGGGCACGCCTTCGCTGCTATGACGTTCTGTAGGGTGACGTATCGGCGTGGCCGTAGGTGATCATCGTAGAGGTGCTATGATAGCCCGATGCGAGCGCAGCCCCATAAGCTTATATTGGCGCTGATCCTGTTGCTGTCTCTGGCCTGGAGGCTGCTGCTCTGGGCGCAGCCGCTGCATCTGCCGTCGAACGACGAGGTGGAGTATGTGCGGGTCGCTCGCGACCTGCTGGCTGGCCGGGGCTGGGTCTTCTATGAGAGCTGGCGCTGGCTGCGCGCCCCGCTCTACCCGCTGTTTCTGGCTGGCTCGCTCTGGCTGGCTGGTGGCGACCTGCATCTGGCGGCGCTGCCTAACCTGGCCCTGAGCGTCGGTGTGGTGTGGCTCGCCTACGGGCTGACGCGCGCGCTGGCTCCCGATGGGCGGCGCGGCCCGGCGCTGCTGTCTGCTGCTGTGGCCGCCGCGCTCCAGACCTACGCGACCTTCGCGAGCCTGTATATGAGCGAGATGCTCTTCTCGCTGCTGTTTGGCCTGGGGCTGCTGGCGCTGGCCCGCTGGCAGCACTCGGGCGGGCTGGGCCGGGCCGCCCTGGCGGGGGCGCTGGTTGGGCTGGCCTGCCTGACCCGCTCGGCCGCGCTGGTCTTCCTTCCCGTGGCGGGCCTGTGGATGCTTTGGGTCGCCCTTAGGCGGAGCGGGTGGCGGCCAGGGATCGTGCTGCCGCCGCTGACCCTGGCTCTGGGGGCGGCCCTGGTGATCGCGCCGTGGACGCTGCATACCTGCCGGGCCTACGGGCGCTGCACCCTGATTGAGACGGGCGGATCCTACAACCTGTGGGCGTTCTACGAGCCGCGCGAGAGCCTGGAGACGATTAACCAGACCCTGGAGGCGATCCGTAACCCCATGGAGCGGGCGGATGTAGCGACGCAGCACGGGCTGGCGCGGCTGCGCGAGGATCCGGCGATCATTCTGCGGAAGCTCCCGACCGAGTGGATTCGGCTCTGGACGGTCAAGCCGATCGAGGATCGCTTTCTGCGGGCGGACAACTATAGCGACCCGCCCCCCGCGATCTTTTTGTCCGGGCTCGTGCTGGACGACATGCTCTACCTGCTGGTGCTCTGCGCCGCGCCCTTCGGGCTGGCCTTGGCTCGCCGTAATGCCTTTGCGCTGCTGCTAGGCCTATGGGTGGTGGTGTTTGTGCTGGCCACATTGTTCACCCACGCAGAGGGGCGCTACCGGCACTTCCTGTTTGTTGCCATGATACCGCTGGCGTCTGTGGCGCTCGCCGGGCTGCGGCGGCGCGAGCGGCCCCCGCAGGCGCTGGCGCTGCTGGCCGGGGCCGCGCTGGCGCTGGCGCTGCTGCCGGGCCTGCGCTACTACCCGTGGGGCTGGGCGGGCGGCGGCGCGCTACGCAGCGTCTATCGCGCTGTTGGGGATGGGCTGGCGGACGCCGGGCGCTACACCACTGCCGAGAGCGCGTACCGGTCGGCGCTAGAGGCCAGCCCGACCCCGGACGGATGGATCGCCATGGGCGACCTTCAGCGCCGCGCGGGCGATGCGGGCGCGGCCATTGACTCCTACGAGCAGGCCCACGCGCTGCGCCCGCCCTATGTGGGGGCCAGCGCCGCCCTGGGCGACCTGCTGCGCGAGCTGGGGCGGGCCGATGCTTCGCGCGTGGCGTTTCGGGGGCGCTACCTCGACCAGCAGCACCTGGCGGATTGGAGCTTCCTGATGCGCCCGCCGGCTCCGGCGTCGGCTGTGGATGTGGGCGATGGGCTGGATTTCGGCTATGTCGGCGGGGTCTATCAGGCGGAGCAGATGCAGGACACAACGGTGCGCTGGACGGCGGGCCGGGGGCTGCTGCGCCTCCAGCCGACTGGAGGCCCCGGCCCGGCGGTGCTGATATTGCGGGTGGCGGCCCCGCGCCCGGATGGCGTCCCGGTGCCGCTGAAGATTTGCGTCGGGGGCGCGTGTGCGGATGTGCCGCTGGGGGCGGGGTGGCGGGTGGTGCGGCTCTGGCTGCCTTCGGTCGGCGCGGGCCCAATCGAGCTGTGTAGCCCCACGTTCTACGCGGCTGATGGGCGTGACCTGGGGGTGCTGCTGGATTGGGCGGTGCTGGAAACACTGAGGACTGAGGCACTGAGGCACTGAGGACTGAGGCACTGAGGTGGTGAGGCACTGAGGGGCTTTGAGGAGGTTCTGTCTCCCCGTCTCAGTGCCTCAGTGCCTCTGTGTTTCATTGCCCTCAGTGCTACTGTGGCGCGGCGTACGCCTGCACAGCGAGGTAGATCGCGCGCGGGGTGCCGTCGGGGGCGACGAAGTTCCAGCTGTCGGGGTAGGAGTGGGTGGCGAAGGGCGTGCTGAACTGCCAGAGGGCGACGGCGACGAGCCAGGGGTAGCTGCGGGCCTGCTCGTAGGTGGCGATCGTCCAGCGGATGCGGTTGGCCGGGCTGATGGCGGCGCTCCAGCGCGGGTGGTCGTTGTAGCCGCCCTCGGTGATGATGATTGGCTTATCGCTGCCGCCGAGCCTGTCGAGCATGGCGCGCACAAGCTCCACGCGGCGGAAGTTGACCTTCTCGGGGGCGGGCGCGGCATCGGGGGGCTCCTGCCCGCCGTAGGCGTGGACGGCCCACATGTCGAAGAAGGGGCCTGCCTGGGCATCGTAGAGCGATGCGAGGTACTGCATGTCGTCCATGCGGGTGGCCCCGTCGTCGATGGACTGGCCGGGCGAGAGCGCCCCGGCGATGATGATCGCGTCGGGGACGGTGGCTTTGACGACGGGGTAGACGACCTTGAGCAGGGCGGCGTAGGCGCCGGGGTCGGGCGGGCGCTCGCCCCACTCGAAGCGTAGGTTGGGCTCGTTCCAGATCTGGATGTGGCGCACGCCGAGGGGGCGGTAGCGGGCGGCGAAGGCGGCCACGTAGCTGGCGTAGTCCTGGTAGCGCGCCGGGTCGAGGTAGCGGTCGGTGGCGTCGGCGGGCCTGGCCCATGCTGGCACGAGGTCGATCCGGGCGACGACCTGGAGCCCCTGGCGGCGGGCGTGCTCGATGACCATATCGGAGCCAGTCCAGTCGTAGCCGTAGCGCGAGCGGGGCTGGACGTAGGCCCAGGGGAAGAGCTCGACGATCCAGCTTGCCCCCATCTCGCGCACCTGCTCTAGGTTGTGCTGGATGTAGAACTCGTCGCCGACGCCGTTGAGCCGGGTGTGGACGCCGATCAGCGGGTTGGTGGTGCGCACCTGCTGCTGGGGCGGCAGGTTGAGCGGGCGGGGTAGCCTGGGGCCAAGGAACTCGGCTAGGGTTAGGGCTATCATCGCCAGGGCGGCCAGGATGATGGGCGCTGAGCGTGGCATGGTTTCCTTATGGCGGGGTTGCAAAGGGCGAAGCCCGTACCCCGCCCCTCGGGCACGCCAGATCCGCGCGCGGAGCGCGTCACCTTGCGGCGTGTGGTGAGCCATGTTATAACACGAGAGGCTCTGTTGTGAGATCTTAACCGTGAGGGCGCGTCGCCATACGTCGCGCGATGGCATAGGCATAGGTGATCAAGCTGGTACAATGGCTCATTGCCAATGGTTGTTGATATAATTCCGTGGCGTATGCTGACGCAGCAGACTCCGAGGATACGATGCTGGCTCTTGAGTCGACCCTTTACGACCACTATCGAATCACCTATGTTGTCGATGAGCGCCCCGACTGCGTGATTTACCGCGCGATCGATATGCGCTCGTCGCTGGGCGTGCTTGTCGCCGAGTTGCCGCAGGCCGGTGACTCTGCGCTGTCCGATCTGGGCGCGCTGGCTGGCCAGATCGCCACCGTGAGTGCGCCGGGCCTGCTCCCACTGCGTGATCACTTTGCTCAGGATGCGGCTTACTACCTGATCGCGGACGACCCTGGTGGCCAGGATCTGGATCGGGTGTCGCGAGATCGCGGCGGCCCGCTGCCTGAGTCCGAGGTGCTGACTCTGGTGAGCCAGCTGTTGGGCGCGCTAGATGTGCTGCACGAGCATAACCCGCCGCTGCTGCTGGGCGACCTGCGCACAACGGATCTGTGGTCGTCGCCGGATGGCGGGCTAAGCCTGGCCCCCTTCGCCCTGGCCCGCCAGCTAGGCGTTGAGCCCTCGTCCTACCGGGCACCTGAGTTGCACGACAGCGAGACCGAGCCGACGATGTCGAGCGACCTATACGCGATGGGTGCGGTGCTCTACCAGCTGCTGACCGGGTGGCCGCCGCCCACGGCGGCGCAGCGCGAAGCGGGCACGCCGCTGAATGCGCCGCGTACGCTGAATACGCGTATCTCGCCACTGGCCGAGCAGATGGCCCTACGGGCGATGGAGAAGAAGCCGGCGAGCCGCTACCAGCGCGCCCGCGAGATGCGCAGCGCCCTAGAGACGGTGCATCTGATGGCGGGGCGGCCCCAGGGCGCTATGGCATCGGCCGAGGATGCCGCGCTGTCGCCCGCGCCGGTTGAGCAGCCAGATCGCCCGGTCGAGACGGCCATGGTCTATGGCCCGCCGCCGCCTGTGCCGCCCTACACCCAGCCCGCCCCCGGAACCTATGCGCCATCTCCGCAGCAGCACTATGTCGGCGGATACAGCCAGGCGACATCGCAGGTCGCTCCGAATCCCTCATCCCGGGTGAGCAACGGCTGTCTGATCGCGATTGTGGCGACCCTGGCCATGATGACGCTGCTGATCTGTCTTATCGGGGTCTTTATCGGCTACCGCATCCTGACCGACACTGGCATGTCGCTGCCGGGCGGTGCCGCTGCGATGGGCACGCCCTCCCCGGCGGGTGGCGTCGTCCAGGACGCAACCCCCTTGCCTGCGCCGCCCGCGCCTACGGACAGCGGCGCCCCCGTGGTGCCGGAGACCTTCACCCAGACCAGCCAGATCCAGGAGGACGATGTTGGCCCGGCGGCCTACGCGCCGAGTGGCGAGCTGATCGCTGTCGGCGTCGGCAAGACAATCCAGCTGCGCCTGGGCGATACGCTCGCCCAGGGGCTGACCCTGAGCGGCCACACCGGCACGATCAGCGTGCTGACCTTCTCGCCGAACAGCGCGATTCTGGCCTCGGGCGCGCAGGATGAGAACAGCGTGATCCTCTGGGATGTGGCCACGGGCCAGGAGCGTCAGCGCCTCGAAGGCCACACTGGCTGGATCCGCAGCCTAGCCTTCTCGCCCGATGGGGCAATCCTGGCCTCGGGCAGCACCGATAACACGGTGCGCCTGTGGGATGTGGCCAGCGGCCGGGAGCTGGGTGTGCTGGAGGGCCACACCGATTACCTGGGCAATATCGCCTTCTCTCCCGATGGTGCGGCGCTGGCTTCGGCATCGCGGGATGGCACGGTGCGCCTGTGGGACATGGGCTCGCAGCAGCTCAGCGTGGGGTTTCGCTATGTAGCTCCCACAGACCCCGCCACCAATCAGCCCTACTGGCTCACCGGAATCGCCTACAGCCCCGATGGGAAGAGCATCGCGGTCGGCTCGGTGAGCGCGAGCATCTATGTGCTCGATGCCGCCAGCGGCAAGCTCCAGCACGAGCTGAAAGGCCACCAGGACTGGGTGGTGATCCGCGGGCTGAGCTACAGCCCGGATGGCCGAACCCTGGCTAGCGCGAGCCTTGATGGCACGGTGCGCCTGTGGAGCCCGCTTACCGGTACGGAGCGGGCCGTGCTGACCCAGCGCGGCATTCGCCTGCTCGGCCTGAGCTGGGCACCAGATAGCCAGCACCTCGCGTCCACGAGCGACAGCGCTGGCTCGCTGACGGTCTGGAACACCCAGACCCGCCAGGCTGAGCAGACCATCCTGCTCTCCCAGGGCACGGTGACGACGCTGACCTACTCGGATAGCGGCACGGTGCTCGGCTCGGGCGGTGCCAGCGGCACGGTGCGCCTGCATATCTTCCCGAGCGATCGCCATGTGAGCCTGAATGGTGGCGCAGTGACAAGCCAGTTTATCGGCTTTGTGAGCGACACGCAGCTGGCCGCGATCAGCGACGCCGGGGAGGTCGTGATCATCGACCTGACCGGCCAGGATCGCAACCGGCAGCTCCAGGGGCTCAGTGGTTTTGCGGTGAGCCTGGTGGTGAGCCGCGACCGCAGACTGCTAGCCGCCGGCAATGGTCGCGGCGATGTGGCCATCTGGGATGTGGGCAGCCAGAAGCTGCTGCGAACGCTGCGCGGGCTGAACGGGTCTGCTTTTCTGCTCTCGTTTAACCGCGACGCCTCGCAGATCTCCGCCGCCACGAATCAGGACTCGAATGTCTCCCAGATCATTGTTTGGGATGTGCAGAGCGGCGATACACAGACCACGATCCGCGGGGGTCAGTCGCAGGTGACGAGCATGGAGATGCTCGCTGGCGGCGATATGGTGGCCAGCGCCGACATCGACGGCTCGCTGACGATCTACAGCTCCTCCGATGGCGAGGCGATCCGCACCATCACCGCGCCGGCGGAAGACCATTGGTTTAGCAGCTTCGTCTTCTCGCCTGATAGCAAGATGCTCGTGACGGGGAGCGTCGTCGGCACAGTCGATTTCTGGGATCCGCAGAGCGGCGCGCTGCTGAACAGCATCCACCTTAGCACGGGGAGCGTGATGGCTCTAGCCTTCCGCCCCGACGGTAAGCAGATCGCCGCGAGCACGCGCGATGGTGGGATCTATCTGTTTGATCCGGCTAGTTGATCCGCGACCAAACATTCTATTTGTCCTTGAATTCATGAAGGAGTGCCCTCATGTTTGATTCATTCAAGAAGAAGGATGATCACACCCCCGTAGACCACCAGGAGGGGCGAGTCCCGCCGGGGCAGTATGTCACTGGGAAGTTTCCGGTGCTGCACTATGGCAGCGTGCCGCAGTATAGCGACCTAGAGAGCACATGGGATCTGCGTGTCTGGGGTGAGCTTTCCGAGCCGGCGCGCCTGAGCTTCAGCGAGTTTCGCGCCCTGCCGACCATCCAGATCACTACCGATATCCACTGTGTCACCCGCTGGAGCAAGCTGGATACGCACTGGGAGGGCGTGCAGTTCAAAGAGTTTCTCAGGCACATCCCGGCCCTCAATCCGTCGGCGCAGTTTGTGATCGCCCACTGCGACCAGGGCTATACGGCGAATGTGCCGCTTGAGGTGCTGCTCGACGATGAGGCCATGCTGGCCTATAAGTACGATGGCGAGGAGCTAACGCCGGAGCACGGCTTCCCGCTGCGCCTGCTCACCCCGCGCAAGTACTTCTGGAAGAGCGCCAAGTGGCTGCGTGGCCTGGAGTTTCTTTCCTACGATAAGCTCGGCTTCTGGGAGCGCTACGGCTATAACAATCACGCCGACCCCTGGAAAGAGGAGCGCTACGCGGAGTAGAGCGGGGAGGCTCGGAGGGACTGCGCTCCTCCGAGAAAAACTCCTTATGATGACATCGCGATTCAGGCTAGTGAGTCAGCGGGGTCATGGTGATCTGGTAATCGCCCCAGGTGTTGCCGTACCACATGCTGACCGTTGCGATGGTGAGCGCCAGACACAGCGCCCATGCACCTACTCGCCCGAGGCTGCCCTTTGCGGCGATCAGGCCCAGCAGCCGGGCCATGGCCGCCAGCGCCAGCGGTAGCATGAAGTAGAGGTAACGCACCTGAAGGTAGAGCGTCAGGTCAACCAGGAAGAAGACCAGGGCCGTCAGCAGCATTGCGCTGACGGCGAGCACGGCGTCGCTCGATGGCGGGCGGGCGTAGAAGAGCACCAGCGCTGGCGGGAGCAGGAGCACCCCCGCCTCGGTGAAGGCCAGGCGGACGCCCTTCCAGAGCAGGTGCGACGCACCCTTGAGCAGTGGGCCTGCCTCGTTGCCTCCGCTATGTGACAGGCTTCCAATATGGCTCAGTGTCTCAATAACAATGCTGCTATAAAGAAACGCGACCGATCCCAGAAGCATGACGGCAAGCGCCCCGATTCCCCAACGCAGGCCCGGGCTGTCTCGGCGGAAGAGCAGCATGAGTGTGATCAGCACCCCGAACCAGGCGATGCCTAGGATCGCCACACCAATATGTGAGAAGACCCCGAAGGCGAGGGTGGTAATCGCCAGCAGCCAGCTGCGGGGCTGATCGAGTGCGCCCGGCTGGCAGAGCAGCAGCAGGATCGGGGCGGTGAACCACTGGCCAAAGATCTGCGCCGAGAAGCTGTAGATCATCACTGAGAACGCGGTCAGGCTCCCCGCATAGAGGATGATCGCCAGGCGCGCTGCCGTCTGCGAGCCGCCCAGCCGCAGCGCCAGCAGCCCGACAAATAGCGCGGTGAAGCCGTCCATCGTGGCAAGCACGCCCTGCATCACCGAGCCCTGGTCATCCGTCGCGATCAGCCAGGGCATGATCGCGATATACGGGCCAGTGGGGTAGATCGTCTGGCCGTCGGCGAACTCGCTAGATGCGCCGATAATCACGTGCTCGCCATTGATCGCAGTGTTCAGCCGCTTGAGGTTGCGCCCCAGATCTTGCCCGCCGAAGGTCGGGAAGAGTACCCCGGTCAGGCGGATGGCGACGGCGACCAGCGTGAGCGCCCAGAGGATGCGGATCTGACGGGGGCTGCCAGCCCAGCGCAGGTGTCGCTCGGCCAGCGGCAGGAAGATCCATGTCAGGCATGCCATCATGGCTGCGGCAACTGCTAGGCGGAGTAAGTAAATATAACTAAGCGGCAGCACGCTCACAGCAATAATGGCTACCCCGGCGGCGACGGCAAGCATTATGAGAAGCTGGCCTCGCCACCCCGCACCGAGGCGCATTGCCATTAGTTGCACCCCGAGCAAAATTCCAATCTGCGCCAGCATGAGCTCGGCGGAGGGGGCAACTGGCCCATTGCCGATCACCCGCAGGCTAAACGCATCGAGGATAAAACCGAGATCGCGCGGGTCTCCCGGCACCTTGAAGGTCGAGCTGAGCATCTCGATCAGGAGGTGCTGTGGCGCATCGGGGGGGAGGAGCAGCCTGGCTACCCGCGCCCCGGGGCCTGCCAGCATCGACACCCAGGGCTGACCATTCAGCAGCAGATCCACACTCGTCCCCGTGGGCCGCGGGCCGCTGTAGATCTCCATCACGGTCGGCTGCGTATGCTGGACACTGAAGATCTCAAGCGTGGCCCGACCCGCTGTCCAGCGATAGGTGCGGCCATCGGCGGCCTCGATCGGGTATGTCCCAGCGAGCCAGAAGTCGTCGCGGAAGTTGCCGATATCGACGCGGTACTGCTCGGGGCGAAGGCTAAATGCTGCCAGGTTCGCTAGCCAGAGTCCGATGATTGCCACCAGGAACACGGCGAGTGTGCTGCGCCACGCGCCCTGACCCAGGGTAACGACAATAGGTGATTCGTATGTCTGATTCTGACTTGAGGCTTTCCTTAACGAAAGCGACATAACATTAGCCCCGCGCTTGTCCCTATCTCTGATCACAGGCATGGGCGCGGGCATCATACCACAACCGTAAACGCCCTCTGCCGTGCCGTCTTGATCTGTCGGCGCTCAGCGGGTATCCTGGTGGCGTACCCGACTGCGCCTGTTCGTGTCGTTCAGGTGAGGCACCGACTCTGGGGGGTTTATGGAGTGGCCAACCACAACGCATGAGGGAGTCGCCATCCAGGAGCAGCTGCGCGGCCGGGTGATCGTCGCTGACGAAGACTTCCCGCTGCGCACGGTCGCTGGCGTCGATGCCGGGTTCGAGCAGGATGGGACGGTCGCCCGTGCCGCCGTGGTGGTTCTCTCTTTCCCAGATCTGGCCCCGGTTGCCCACGCCCTCGCTCGCAGCCCCGCGCTCTTCCCCTACATCCCAGGCTTCCTCTCATTCCGCGAGGCTCCCGCCATTCTTGAAGCCCTCGCCATGCTCGACATACCTCCCGACCTACTGATCTGCGATGGCCAGGGGATCGCCCACCCACGGCGTCTCGGCATCGCCAGCCACCTCGGCGTGCTCACCGGTATCCCCGCCATTGGCTGCGCCAAGGCGCTCCTCATTGGCCGCCACGACCTCGTCCCAGATGAGCGCGGCGGGCGGGCGGCGCTTATTCATCGGGGCGAGCAGATCGGCTATGTGCTGCGCACCCGCCCCGGCGTCAAGCCGGTCTACGTCTCGCCGGGGCACCGCGTGAGCCTGGATCGCGCCGCCAACCTAGTGATGTCCTGCATCACCCGTTACCGCCTGCCCGAGACCACCCGCTACGCCCACAACCTCGCCTCCCACGGCACCATCCCGCAGCCGCGCAAGCGCCCGTAGCCCAGTCGCGCGTTCGCGCCGATTCGCGTTTTCTGCGCCACTTCACATCTTTCATGATCCAAACGCTGCTATGGTATACTAGAAGCCATATGTGCCCTGCGTCAAGGAGAAGTTGTCATAATGAGTGGTGAGGTAGCTTCCGAGCTCGACCTAGTGGTCGGCTCTATGATCACGGTGCGTCCCGATGAGGACCGCGCCGCATACGATGAAGAGTACGAGTCGATCTCCGCCGTGCAGGATCAGCTGCGCGAAGAGGGTATCGCTGTTGATCTGATGAGCCAGCCCGGCACTGAGGTCTGGGAGGGCTCGATGGAGAATATGGGCTCCCTCTACCAGCTCTCGCGCCTGGCCGCCCGCATTGAGCACGGCCACGATATTACCGATGTGATCGAGGATGGCCCGGTGATCTACGATGACCTCGACCGCGCTGTCACCGATATCTGGGACGACCTGATAAAGTCGCGTTTCCAGCACCTGATCAACCTTCAGGGCATCAATAGCTACTATATGCCCGCCGACTTTGACCAGCCTGTCTGGCTCTCGTTCGAGGACGAGGATGGCGAGGAGGATAACGCCTTCTTCGGCTCGTCCTCCCAGCTCCAGCGTGAACTGGCCGACCTGGCCCCGCTCCTGATCAAGGCCGGCGTCTCCCAGAACTCTGAGGCATACCGCTGCCTGGAACTGCTCCGCGAGGCCGCCGCCAAGAGCCTGGAGTTCAGCCTGCCGATTATTGTCTGGTAGGTATCAATGCTGAATGTTGAATGTTGAATACTCCATTCAACATCTAACATTCACCATTCGAACACATGCAGGAACTGCTCTTCTTCGATACGCAGCCCCGTGCCGACCGCGACGCCACCCCGCGCTCGCGGCGCTATTATGTCTGGACGGTCGGCTGCCAGATGAATATCTCGGACTCTGAGCGCCTTGAGGCCGCCCTCCAGGGCGTCGGCTATAGTCCGGCCACGCGCCCTGATGAGGCGAGCTTTATCGTGCTCAACTCATGCAGCGTGCGCGCCAGCGCCGAGGAGCGTATTCTCGGTAAGCTTGGCGAGCTTATGCGCGTGAAGCGTGAGCAGCCCGATACTCAGATCGTCCTCTGGGGCTGTATGGTCGGCCCAGATAATCGCTCGATCTTCGAGCGCCAGCTGCCGATGGTCGACCACTTCGTCTCACCCTCGGCGGTCGATGAGATCGTCGCCCTCGCGCCAAACTCGCTCTACACCCTCGACGAGCCGGCGCTGCCTGTGCGCGATATGGATCACCCGCCGGTCTCCGTCCACGTGCCCATCCAGTACGGCTGTAACATGAGCTGTAGCTACTGCGTGATCCCGCTTCGCCGTGGCCACGAGCGCTCGCGCCCGCTGGAGGAGATCGTCGAGGAGGTGCGCCGGATCGTCGCCCGCGGTGCCCGTGAGATCACCCTCCTCGGCCAGATCGTCGACTCCTGGGGCCACGACCTACCCGGCCGCCCTCAGCTCGCCGACCTGATCGCGGCTGTCCACGATACCCCCGGCCTGCTTCGGCTGCGCTTCCTCACCTCGCACCCGGCCTGGATGACCGACCATCTGATCGAGACGGTCGCCCGCCTGCCGCGCTGCATGCCCGAGGTGAACCTGCCCATCCAGTCGGGCTCCGACACGCTGCTCAAGATCATGCGCCGTGGCTACACCACTGCCCGCTACCGCGCCCTGATCGCCCGCATCCGCCAGGCGATGCCCGATATCTCGCTCACCACCGATGTGATCGTCGGCCACCCTGGCGAGACGCCAGCGGACTTCGCCCAGACTCTGGCCCTCTGCGAGGAGATCCGCTTCGATAAGATCCATATCGCCGCCTTCTCAGCTCGCCCCGGCACCCCCGCTGCCGAGCAGGAGCAGAACCCGGCCCTCGCCGTGCCCGAGGATGAGAAGCAGGAGCGCCGCCGCGCCCTAGAGCAGCTCCACGAGCAGATCGCTACCGAGCGCAGCGCCCAGCTGCTTGGGCAGACCCTTGAGGTTCTCGTCGAGGGCGAGTCGCGTGGCAAGTGGCGCGGACGCAGCCCCGGCAATAAGCTCGTCTTTTTTGCCCACCCCGACGAGTGGGCAGGCCGCCTCGCCCGCGTCCATATCACTCAGACAAGCCCCTGGGCGCTCCAGGGTAACGTCCTTCCCGACTGAGCATAAGCCCTCCGTATTTGTAGTGCGATAGAGTAGGAGTTCCACATTGGCAAAGCAAGATGAAAAGATGCGGATGCGCCGCAAGCTCCAGGAAAAAGCTGTCGAGCTTGCGGCGATGAACAACTGGGCCGAAGCCCTGGACTTCAACCGCCAGATCCTCGCCCTCGGCGAGGACCCTGATACGTACAACCGTATGGGCAAGGCTCTGATGGAGTTGGGCCGCTACAGCGAGAGCCACGACACATACCAGCAGACCCTGCGCATCTTCCCGACCAATGCGATTGCCCGCAAGAATATCGCCCGCCTCGACGCCCTGCTCTCCCGCGGATTCGACCACGGCCAGGTGAGCCGCACGCCGCGCCAGCAGGTCGACCTGCGCCTCTTCATCACCGAGACGGGCCGCACCGCTCTGACGACCCTGATCGACGTGCCGCGCAGCCCCGCCGTCGATGCCCTTGTCACCGGCGAGAAGATGGACTTCCGCATTGAGGGGAAGACCGTCTATGTGATCGACGCCGACGGCAACGTGGTCGGTCGCCTAGAGCCGAAGCTCGGCCAGCGCCTCGCCGAGCTGATCAGCGGCGGGAATCGCTATATCGCCGCGATCGCCCAGACCGACCCGCGCATCGTCCGTCTGCTGATCCGCGAGACCTACCAGGACCCCAGCCAGCGCGGCAGGATCTCTTTCCCCGGCAAGCTCGGCGAGGGCGCAATGTATGTCTCCAGCCTGCGCTACGAGGAGTACGAGGACGTTATCGACGATGACGACACGGGCGATGATGGCGACTCCGGCGAGGAAGAGTACAGCGGCGGCGATGAGGAGGAGGAGCTTGGCCTCGAAGAGATCGATCAGGATATGTCCGACGATGACGATAACCTTGAGGAGTAAGCGCCTCATATCTCTCTGAGAGCACTTCTACATGCGCGGGGCCGGCATTGCCGGCCCCGCGCCTGCGGTTTCGGCAATGCCTTTTGCCTCCCGCCCGCCTTCACGGGCGGTTCCGGCGTCGGCGCAGGCCGACGCCCGGCGCAACTGTAACAGCCCTGCCATCCAAAACCTAATTTCTTGCTATCACTGATGCGCGGGTTTATACTATTTAGGTATGTTTCAAAATTGGCTGTCTCAACATTACCGTTTGGCCTTGCCCTTACCCCCGCCGCTGGCGCAGCACCCCAGGGGGCTGGGGATGGTGAGAGCTGCCCGGCGGCAGCCTGTCAAGCTGGGTTGAAACATATCTTATAGCGGCGGGCAGAGAGGATGGCCCGGCTCGGCAGCATGCCTGCTGAAGGAGGATCGATGACGTTCAGACTACACGAGATCCCGACATCCCAGCCGGCATTGCGCTCATCTCAAGACGCCAAGATGCCCGACATCCCCGCTCAGCCGCGATCCATCGTCGAGTCGGGGCTGACGATGGGCTTCCTCACCGATCTCATCCTAAAGGTTATCTACTTCACCGGCTCCGTCACTGGGCAGCGCCTTGAGGAGATGACGAAGCTGCCCTTCCTCGGCATTATCGATAAGGTGCTGGAGTTCCTCAAGCTTGAGGAGTTTGTCGATATTACTGGTGCCGAGGGCGGCTTCAGCGAGCGCTCGTTCCAGTATGTGATCGCCAACAAGGGCCGCGACAAGATTCATGAGGTTCTGGAGCGATCACAGTATGCCGGCCCTGCCCCGGTGCCGTTCCAGCAGTATATCGATATGGTCAAGCTCCAGAACGTCGGCGAGATGGTGATTGACCAGGCCGCCATCCGCCAGGCATTCGGCCATATTGTGGTGAGCGAGAAGATGCTCGATAAGATCGGGCCGGCCGCCAACTCGGCCCGTTCGCTCTTCCTCTATGGCCCGCCCGGCAACGGTAAGACCACGATCGCCGAGGGCATCTCGAATATGCTCGGCGGCTACGTCCTCATCCCCTACACTGTCGAGATCGACGGCCAGATTATTAAGGTCTTTGATCCGCTCAACCATCAGGTTGTTCAGCAGAATGCAGTCGGCCACGCCGAGGTGGACGCGCCCTTCCCTGGTGCGCCTGTTCGCCAGGTTTCCTCGTCCTTCCCCGATGCGCGATGGGTTGTCTGCAAGCGCCCGCGCGTGGTCGTCGGCGGCGAGCTCATCCTTGAGCAGCTTGAGCTAATCTTCGACCCGAGCGCCAAGATCTACGAGGCACCCTTCCAGATGAAGGCGAACGGCGGCCTCTTTCTGATTGACGACTTCGGTCGCCAGAAGTGTCGCCCCCAGGATTTGCTCAACCGCTGGATCGTGCCCCTGGAGAAGAAGTTTGACTACCTCGCCCTCCAGACCGGCAAGAAGCTCCAGGTGCCCTTCGATGTGCTGATTGTCTTCTCCACGAACCTGAACCCGAAGGATCTGGTTGATGACGCCTTCCTCCGCCGCATCCGCCATAAGATCGAGGTGCCGAACCCCTCGCCCGCTGAGTTCCGCTCGATCTTCCAGCTTGTCTGCAAGCAGAAGAAGATCCCCTATAGCGACGATGGCTTGCGCCACCTGATCCAGGAACACTATATGAAGGCCGGGCGCGATCTGCGCTCCTGCCACCCCCGCGACCTGTGCGACCAGATCCTCGATGAGGCGAAGTATCGCAGCATCGCGCCTACGATGAATAAAGAGCTGATCGACCGGGCTTGCGAGGCATACTTCGTCAAGCTTGGCTAGGGCACTTAGCTATACCCGCCGCCCCCGGCGGCCACCAGGAGGTATGTGACCTATGTCTCTGCTGAAACGTCTTGGCGGCACAACCCAGCCCCCCGAGAGCCCGGCTACCGCACCGGTTCGCGGCCCTTCTCCTATGCCGACGCCGCTTAGCCCGATCCCCGAGGCATCGGTTGCCGTTGCGCCCTCTGAGCCGCGTAACCTAGCACCCGCCCCAAGCCAGTCCGCTATCGTAGAGGACCCGACTCCCGCCACCGACCCCAAGCGCATGCTTGAACTCTCGCTCTGGATCGTCGACCGTATCCAGGCATCCCTCGGCAACCAGAGCGAGCTGAAACGCTCGTCCGAGAGCGAAAAGCTGCTCCAGGAGCGCTTCGCCCGTATCTACCAGCAGTCTGGACAGAGCCTCCCCGACACGGCCGTCAAGGAGCTGTTCACGATGGTCTGTGACGAGCTGATGGGCTTTGGCCCCATCCAGCAGCTTCTCAACGATGATACGGTCTCTGAGGTTATGGTCAATGGCCCCAATATGGTCTACGTCGAGCAGAAGGGTAAGCTCCGCCTCACCCCCGTACACTTCGTTAACGACGAGCACGTCCTCAAGGTGATCGACCGGATCATCCGCCCCCTTGGCCGTCGTATCGACCGCAAGTGGCCAATGGTCGATGCCCGCCTGCCCGATGGCTCCCGCGTCAACGCGATCATCCCCCCATGCGCCATTGATGGCTCCACTGTCACCATCCGCAAGTTCTCGAAGAATAAGCTCAAGATCGATGACCTTGTTCGCTTCGGCTCAATGTCGCCCGAGATGGGCGAGTTCCTGCGCGCCTGTGTGATCAGCCGACTCAATATCGTTGTCTCCGGCGGCACTGGCTCTGGCAAGACCACCCTGCTCAATGTGCTCTCCAACTTCATCCCCGAGGACGAGCGCATCGTCACGATCGAGGATAGCGCCGAGCTTCAGCTTGCCCAGGATCATGTGGTGCGCCTGGAGGCGAAGCCCGCCGAGGTAGACGGCACCGGCCTTGTCGCCATCCGCGACCTGGTGAAGAACTCGCTGCGTATGCGCCCCGAGCGCGTGGTGATCGGTGAGTGCCGTGGCGGCGAGACGCTGGACATGCTCCAGGCTATGAACACCGGCCACGATGGTTCCCTCACCACCCTCCACGCCAACACCCCCCGCGATGCCCTCGCTCGTATGGAGACGATGTCGATGATGGCCGGCATGGATCTGCCCCTCAGGGTTATTCGTGATCAGATCGCTGCCGCTATCGACGTGATTGTCCAGCAGACCCGCCTCGATGACGGTCAGCGCAAGGTGTCCTATATCACCGAGGTGCAGGGTATGGAGGGTGACACGGTGGTGCTGCAGGATATCTTCAAGCTTGAGATCCTCGGCAAGACGCCTGAGGGCAAGATCCAGACTGAGATGCGCCCCACCGGCGTGCGCCCGCGCTTCACCCCGCGTCTAGAGGCCCACGGCTTTAAGCTGCCGCCGAGCATCTTTGGCACCCAGATGCCTGGCCAGAAAAAGGGTTGGTAGATTCTGTAGGGGTGCGATAGGGGCGCAGCGCGCTGCGCCCCTGCCGCACCCCTCCGTATATGTGATGTGATCTGTGAACGACCAGACAATCATTGTTGGCGCTGGACTCGGCGGCCTTGCCGCCGCCATCCGCCTCGCCGCCGCCGGCTACTCTGTCACGCTGCTTGAGAAGAATGATCGCGTCGGCGGTAAGCTCAACCTCGTCCAGGAGCAGGGCTACACCTTCGACACCGGCCCCTCGCTCCTGACGATGCCCTGGGTCATCCGCGAGCTCTTTGTCGCCGCTGGACGACGGATGGAGGACTACCTCAGCCTCGACCAGATCGAGCCCACATGCCGCTACCTCTGGCCCGACGGCACCGCCTTCCATGCCTGGCAGCGCCTCCCGCAGCTCATCCAGGAGATTGAGCGCGTTAGCCCCGGCGATATCCCCGGCTTCTTTCGCTTCCTCGCCCACACTGCCCGGATCTACGATGCGGTGGCCGATAATTTCTTGCTCAAGCCCTTCGACGGCATCTCCGAGCTGATCACGCCCCGCCTGCTGCGCGATGGCCCGCAGATCGACTCGCTCCGCACTGTGGATGCGGCGGTGCGCGCCCACTTCCGCAGCCCCTATCTGCGCCAGATCTTTAACCGCTACGCCACCTACAACGGATCGTCGCCCTACCTCTCTCCGGCCACCTTCAATGTGATCGCCTATATTGAGATGGCCGAGGGTGGCTGGTATGTGTGCGGCGGGATGTACGCGCTCGGTCGGGCCATGCTTCGCCTCGCCGAGGAGCTGGGCGTGCAGGTGCGCACTGGGGCCGCCGTGGCCGAGGTGCTGCTAGAGCGTGGTTCCGCCTGCGGGGTGCGCTTAGCCTGCGGCGAGCGGCTTCCCGCCGCCCGCGTGATCGTCAACGCAGACCCACGCTACGCCTACGCGGCCCTGCTCCCTGGCCAGGAACGCACCGCTGCTCGTCTCGCCCGTCTGGAACCCTCCTGTAGCGGCTATATGCTCTTTCTGGGCGTCGACCGTATCTATCCGCAGCTGGCCCACCACAACATCTTCTTCAGCGCCGATTACCCGCGCGAGTTCCAGGCGATCTTCCAGAAAGGCGTGCCTGCCGTTGACCCCACCGTCTATGTGGCCACGACCTGCCTGAGCGACCCGCAGCACGCCCCGCCTGGCCATATGAACATCTTCGTCCTCGTCAATGCGCCCGCCCTCGGCCAGCGTGTGAATTGGCAGCGTGAGGCCGCGCCTTACCGCGATCTGGTGCTGACGAAGCTTGAGCGCATGGGCCTGTCCGACCTGCGCGGCCACATCGCCTACGAGCAGATATGGACCCCTGTAGATATCCAGGAGCGCTACAATGCCGCTGGCGGCGCGATCTATGGCCTGTCGTCGAATAATCCCTTCTCGGCGTTTATGCGCCCGCCCCTGCGCGCCCACGGCCTGCGCAACCTCTACTTCGTCGGCGGCGGCACCCATCCGGGCGGCGGGATACCGCTCGTCCTCCTCTCTGGCAAGGCGGTTGCCGAGCGGGTTGTCGCTGATAGCTGAAAATACTTTACACTTACGATTACTACGGATAATCGTATAATACGCATCTTATCGCTGTAGAACCTCGTTCGCCCCCGTACTCTTGGTCTATCATCGTTAACTTGCGATAGACTACTTGATTTTAGCGCATCACAGTGCTATCATAGCCACGAAGCCTCAAGAGAACAGCAAATAACCAAGGAGAACCTGCACAGCCGAACAAGTGTAGTCGGATGGTAAGCGCTGAACCTCACTGTAAAGTAATTTACGTGAACGAAGCGTACGTTAGGGGAAATGGTCAGGCCGTAAGCCGGATCAGCGAGACTAACAGACAAGCGCCAGGTCGCTGAAGGAGCGACCGGATGCTCTGCGAACCAGATGACTTCCTCCAGCGCAAAGCTCACAGCGTACGGAACAGACAAGAATCCTACGCGAGAATGGAGCCATACCCAAAGGCAAAAGCTGGCATAGCGACTGTCGGACACACCGCCATATGGCAGGAGAGGCATCATCGCTACTTGAAGAGCAGCCAAGGGTTTGCAGCGGATGAGTAGGCGGGCGGCGAAACACGAACGGCGAAGCTGGTCTCTTGAGGTATCACGCTTGTACGCTCGGAAGACGGACGATGACGGACTTCGGACGGACGTAGCAAGACACGTACAAAAGAGGTAAAAGCAAAAAAACGTAAACACAAAGGGGCCGCAGGCGGAATTGCCTGCGGCCCCTTTGTGTTTACGTTGCTCACCCAGCCATTCGCCAGCCGCCGTCGACGGCCAGGGTATGGCCGGTGATGTACGAGGCCAGTGGAGACGCCAGAAAGAGCACCGCCGCTGACACCTCTTCGGGGCGACCCGCCCGGCGCATCGCGATGATATCCTCGCCCCAGGCTCGCACCTCGCTCGGCAGCACATCAAGCTGCTCTGTATCCACAAAACCTGGTGCCACCGCATTCACCGTGATCGACCAGGCTGCGGCCTCGCGGGCGAGCGAGCGGGTGAACCCGAGGACGCCGGCAGTGGCCGCCGAGTAGTCGGCCTGGCCAGGGAATCCGCCGCTGGCGTGAAGTGCCGAGAGGTTGACGATCCGCCCGTAGCGCCGCTGCATCATCGGCTTGAGGGCCGCGCGGCAGGTGTGATAGACGCTGGTGAGGTTTATGGCGATGCTCTCGCGCCAGCGCTCGCTGCTCATCGTCTCAATGGTGCCGTAGCTGGCGCGCCCGGCACAGTTCACCAGAATGTCCAACTGTCCCCAGCGATTGAGGGCGGCCCCTACCAGGGCAGGCCCGGTGGCCGGGTCGGCCACGTCGGCCTGAATCGCCTCGGCCACGCCGCCTGCCACCTCCACCAGTGCTTGTGTTTTGGCTGCAGCATCAGCTCGCTCACGGTAGCAGAAGAGCACGCGCGCCCCGCGACGGGCGAGTTCATAAACAACCGCACGTCCGATTCCCCGTGATCCGCCGGTGACGATGGCTACCTGCCCCGTGAAGTCCATTCGCTCCTCCTCATGCAGTATCAGATGGTATGGTTGGAGCGTTCTGCGCGCCTAACAGTATCGCGAGCAATGCCAACACTCAACACTCAAATCACGGCATCACCCATCCCCCATCGAGCGTGAGCACATGCCCGGTGATGTAGGACGCGCGTGGCGTGGCGAGAAAGCTGACAGCCGCCGCAACCTCGTCGGCTGTGCCAAAGCGGTGCATCGCGATCGTGTTCAGCGCCCACTCACGGAGTGCGGGTGAGATAGTCTCGACCATATCGGTGTCGATATAGCCTGGTGCAACAACATTGGCGGTGATGCCCTCGGCGGCTACCTCGCGCGCAAGTGCCCGCGTGAACCCGATCATGCCAGCCTTCGCCGCCGCGTAGTTTGTCTGGCCGATATTGCCAGCCAGGCCGGCCAGTGAGCTGATCGTAATGATCCGCCCATACTGGCGGCTGCGCATTGCCGGGAGAGCTGCCTTACAGCAGAGAAATATCGAGTTCAGATCCGTCTGGATCACGTGATCCCACTGCTCTGGCTTCAGCCGCATCAGCGGAGCGTCGGCGGTGACTCCGGCGTTGCCAATCAAAATATCGAGACGCCCCCATCGTGACAGGGTCGCCTCAAACATCTTCGTCACCGCAGATTCGTCGCTCACATCGGCCTGGTAGGCCAGCGCATCGCCGCCGGCCTGGCGGATCTGCGCCGCCATCTCCTCGGCCACCTCAGCGCTGTGCCGATAGTTTACCAGCACGCGAGCGCCCTGCTGGGCCAGGTCAAGCGCGATTGCGCGGCCAATTCCGCGAGATGCGCCGGTTACTATTGCAACCTGATCATGAAGCGTCATGATCTGCCCTCTGCTATGAACGCCCGCACATCTGCCACGCTGCTGATCGTCACTAACCGTGCCTGAGGTGCGATGCGGCGAATAAGGCCAGTGAGCACCTTGCCTGGCCCAATCTCCACAAAGGTCGTACATCCGCGCTCGGCCATCGCCTGGATCGAGGCGACCCAGCGCACCGGCGCAACGATCTGTGCGACCGCCTCACGCCGCACCTCATCTGCCGATCGTAGCTCCTGGGCCGTCACATTCGCGATTAGCGGCACTGCGAGGTCGCGCACATCGGCGTGCTCAAGCTCGTGGGCCATGCCCTCGGACGCCTGGCGCATAAGTGGCGAGTGGAAGGCGGCGCTGACTTTAAGCGGGAGCACGCGCTTTGCCCCGCGCTCTTTGGCCAGCTGTCCGGCCCGCTCGACGGCCTGTGTTCCCCCGCTGATCACCAGTTGGTCGGGGGCGTTGTAGTTCGCCACGACGACAGTTGACGCGGCCCCGCTCGCCCCAGGTGCGGCGCTGATATCCTGGCAGATCTGCTCCAGCACATCCTGCGCTAAACCGATCACGGCGGCCATGCTGCCCTCGTGGGCCGCCGCCATCAGCTCGCCGCGCCGTCGCACCAGCCGCAGGGCGGTCGGGAAGTCAAGGGCATCCCCAGCCACGAGGGCCGAGTACTCGCCAAGGCTGTGCCCAGCCACTGCCATTGGTCGCTCCAGCCCCGCTCCGCCCAGATCCTCAAGCGTCCGTACCAGCGCTGCGCTCACCGTCAGCAGGGCTGGCTGTGCGTTCTCTGTCGCTGTCAGTTCGGCCTCTGGCCCCTCGAAGCACAGCCGCGTGATGGGAAACCCCAGCACCTCATCGGCCTGATCGAAGATGGCGCGAGCGCTAGGCATCTGCTCGTAGAGGTCGCGGCCCATACCAACTGCCTGCGAACCCTGCCCCGGAAAGACCCACGCAGTACTCATATCGTCCGTTACCCTTGCCGTCGCACCAAACGCACGACCTTCAGTGTCTCATCGCTTCAGTGCCTCAGTGCTCTAAGGGCGTCCCCAGCGGATAACAGACGAGCCCCAGGTGAGCCCGCCGCCGAATGCGGTGAGCAGCAGGTAGTCCCCATCGTGTACGCGCCCCTGCTGGACGGCCTCGTAGAGGGCGATCGGCACGGATGCGGCGGAGGTGTTCCCGTAGTGGTCGATATTGACCATAACCCGATCCATCGGTATCTCAAGCCGTTTGGCGGTCGCCTCGATGATCCGAAGATTCGCCTGGTGGGGAATCATAAGCCGAATGTCGTCAAGGCTTAGGCCAGCACCTTCCACCGCTCGGAGCGTAGAGTCACACATCTCGCGCACAGCATGCTTGAAGATCTCGCGACCGTTCATATAAACATACTGTTTGCCTTGCTCAAGCAGATCAGCCGTGGCCGGCATGCGCGTGCCGCAGGCGTCAACTGCCATCAGTGTCTCGCCCTCGCCGGCGGCCCCGATCTGCGCGCTGAGCAGGCCCAGGGGCTTGTCCGTGGCCTGTAGCACCACCGCGCCAGCCCCGTCGCCGAAGAGGACACAGGTGTTACGGTCGTTCCAGTCGATCAGGTGCGTGAAGATATCGGCAGCGATCAGGAGCAGGTTGCGACTCGCCCCGCTCTGGATCATGCTGGTTGCCACGCTCAGACCATAGACGAACCCGCTGCACGCTGCGGCGATATCGAAGGCGGGCACACGCTTGATCCCCAGGTTGGCCTGTACGGCACACGCCGTGGCCGGGAAGGGCCGATCTGGGGTGCAGGTGGCCACAATCACCATGTCAATATCGTCGGGCGATAGGCCGGCGCGCTCTATCGCCTCACGGCCAGCAGCTGTGGCGAGGGTTGAGGTGAACTCGCCAGGGCCAGCTACCCGTCGCTCAGCGATCCCGGTGCGCGAGCGGATCCACTCGTCCGAGGTGTCCATCCGCTGGGCGAGATCGTCGTTGGTGACGACCTGCTGCGGGACTGACATGCCCCAGCCAATGATCGCCGCATAACGTGAGCTGCTCACTCCTTCGATGCCTTTCACTATACACAAGGGGCGGCCGGCCCGGTGAGAACACCGGCCGGCCGCCCCTCGCCACCACGTCACCGCAGGATGGCTGGTTCCTAGCGGTTACCGGCTGTCTTATCTGCGACGGTAATCACCTGACGGCCCTTGTAGGTGCCGCATGCCTGACATACAATATGCGCGCGCATGAGATTGCCGCACTGCGGGCAGGTCACCAGCGTCGGCGCTGTGAGCGCCAGGTGCTGGCGGCGATTGCCGCGGCGGTGGCGCGACACTTTTCGTTTCGGTAATGCACCCATGGTTGTGTCAACTCCTGCTCTGCTTGTTGTTCTGTTGGGCGGCCCAGGCTTTTAGCGCCTCGAACCGGCTATCCACCACATCATCGGTCTGATCATCGTCAGCGCCATCAGACTGAACCGTGTAACTTACCGGCCTGTCGCGGTACGCCGGGCTGACCGGGCTGATCGGCAACTCAAGGATCGTGTAGTCCCGTATGACCTCGCCGATATCGGCCATGTGCAACTCATCGATCAGGTACGGGTCGTCCTCTTCCGGCGCGGGCAGCCCGACACCCGTCATCACATCGACAACCGAGTGGAACTGATCGCTAAAATCAAGCTCCACTGTGTGATCGAATGCCTCAAGCGAGCGCACACAGATCAGTTGAACCGTCCCCCGCGCACGTACCTGGGCGTATACTCCCGTAACCGTGCGGATGAATCGCACACTGCCGCTGATGCCACGCAGGATGAGCTGATCATCAAGCGAGATCGACTCCTCGGTGAAGGTGTAGTCTCTCCGCCCGCCAATCATCTCGCGTAGCAGTTGCGCGACGTTAAACTTAATGGTTGACATATACGTGTGTGGCGCTGCCGCCATGCGCTACAAACGCCGCATTATAGGCCAGGGGCCTTGCTATTGTCAAGCGTGCTGCCGGTCGCTGAACCTCTATTGCTCGCGTACAGGCGTCTCACTGCCACCAAGGGCGCTCAGCCCATTGCGCACGCTCGTCACCAGCTTTGTCAGACGATCATCAAGGTCTTCGAGCACCTGACGTGCATAGTCATCGGCACCGGCGCGCACCTGAACTGCCTCCTGCTCAGCCTGCTGGATCAGCCGTGCCCGCTCCGTATTGATCGCATCGAGCAGCCCGCGCTCTTCGAGCACCTGCTGGACGCGCGCCTGCGCCTCGGCGATCAGCCGCTCCTGCTCTTGGATGATCCGTCTGGCCCGCTTCTGCTCCTCAGGGATCGCGACCCGCATCCGATCAATAATGTCTAGGATTCGCTCTTCGTCCACCAGCAGCCGACCGCTGAACGGCACGCGCCGACCCTCTGCCAGGGCGTCCTCGATCTCGTCGATCAAATCGTCCAGTTCGATGGCCGTCACCCCCTTTGCGCGAACTTCTGGCGCAGCGCCGCGACGACGTTCGGCGGCACGAACTCCACGGGCTCGCGGCCCAGGCTAGCCATCTCGCGTACTGCGCTGGAGCTAATGTGTCCGTACTGTCGGCCGGCCGCCAGCAATACCACCTCGATGGTCGTATCGAGCGCCTGGTTGATCTGGGCCATCTGGAATTCGGCTTCGAAGTCGCTGACTGTCCGCAGCCCACGCACCAGCGCGCAAGCGCCGACAGATCGGGCGAAATCGACTGTGAGCATGCTATAGCTCACCACCTCAACCCTAGGCAAGCCATGCGATGCCTCGCGCAGTAGATCCAGGCGCTCCTCAGTTGTAAAGAGCAGGTTCTTCTTCGGGCGGTCGAAGACCGCCATCACCACCGTATCAAACACCCGGCTTGCCCGCTCGGCAATATCCAGGTGCGCATAGGTGACAGGGTCGAAGCTGCCTGGGTAGACGGCGATGCGCATACAGTGTTGATTCTACGGGGCTGCTGAAGAGGCAGCCTCTCCATCAGGCCCGCCATCGAGCTCATAGATCGAGAAGCAGGAGTCGCCGAGCCGCCGGAACTTGATCCTGGTCAGTTGCGGGTAGCTATCTGCCAGGGTGACGCGCGGCGAGTGCCCGACGATCAGCAGACTGCCGGGGTGCCCAACCCCAATCGTGGCTACAGTCATCACTGTATGCTCGATCTGCGGGTCGGCGTAGGGCGGATCCATCACAATTATATCATAGTGACCGCTGCCCCGATGTCCCTGCAAAAAACGATCCACCGGCATACAGTGGACCTTACCGATCTGGTCGAGTTTCGTGTGTCGCAGGTTATCGGTGATGATTGCGCACACATGGGCGCTCTGCTCAACGAAGTCGGCTGCGCCGGCACCGCGCGAGAGGCACTCGATGCCAAGCGAGCCCGTCCCCGCATAGAGATCGAGCACACACCCGCGGATCGGCCCGTAGCCCTCAAGGATCGAGAAGAGCGACCCCTTGACCTTATCGAGCATCGGGCGGGTGCTGAGTCCCTTTGGGGCCTTGAGCTTGTGCCCCTTAGCTTTGCCAGTGATGACGCGCATAGACATAAAAGAAAACAGGGCGCAGGGAACAGGCAACCACTCCTCGCCGCCCCTGTTCCCTGTTCCCTGTTCCCCGTTCCCCTTGGTGTCAAAACTACCGCTTGGTGTACTGCGGTGCCTTACGAGCGCGCTTCAGGCCAACCTTCTTGCGCTCCTTCATGCGCGGGTCGCGCGTGAGCAGGCCAGCCTTCTTGAGCACCGCCCGCAGGTCGGCGTCAAGATCAAGCAGCGCGCGGGCGATGCCGTGGCGCACCGCGCCAGCCTGGCTCGCCACACCGCCGCCGCGCACCTTCACCAGCACATTGAAGCTGCTCAGGTTATTCGTTAGGACAAGTGGGTGGCGTACATCGCGCTGAAGCAGATCACGCGCCCCAAAGTAATCCTCTGTGCTCCGACCATTGACCACGAACTCCCCGCTGCCGGGGAACAGGCGCACCCGCGCGACCGACGTCTTTCGCCGCCCGGTGCCCTGATAATAGCGCTTTGCTTCCATTGCTCTCTCTCCTTCTTAGCGCGGCATCCATGCCGTCGGCTGCTGGGCTGCGTGCGGGTGCTTCGGGCCTGCGTAGATTCGCAGTTTCGTCATCAGGCGGCGGCCGATGCGGTTCTTCGGCAGCATCCCCTTCACCGCGATGCGCAGGATGCGGTCGGGGTGCTTGGAGAGCATCATCTTGTAGGGCGTGGCCTTGATGCCGCCTGGGTAGCCGGAATGGCGATAGTAGACCTTCTGATCCGCTTTGCGGCCAGTGATCTTGATCTTCTCGGCGTTAACGACAATGACGAAGTCGCCGCCATCGATCGAGGGTGTGTATGTCGGCTTGTGCTTGCCGCGCAGGAGTGTCGCGATCTGCGTCGCGAGCCGACCGACAACCTGGCTGTCGGCATCGACGAGCAGCCAGTCGCGCTGCACTTCGGAAGGTTTCTGATGATAGGTCTTCACAGCTGATATCCTTGTGTGGTGTCTGGTTGCCGGCCGCGCCGCGCCACGGCCCAACCGACATCAAAAACTGTCAATACTGGCAGAGGTTATGCGCTTCCCAGCGCATCCTCGGCGTCCTCGTCATCCCAATGCACCATGCCGGAGGGGTACCCGACCGACACCAGGGTGAGACCGTGGGCCACCGCAGTTGGCCCAGCTGCCTTACGGTCATGGCTTTCCAGGATGCGCTGGAAGCCATCGGGGGTGATCTTCCCACGGCCAACCAGGAGGGCCGTCCCGACGATCACCCGCACCATATGTTGTAAAAAAGCGTTGGCAGCTAGGTCTATCGCAATCAGGTGCCTGCCGAAGATCATGACCTCGCTCAAGCGCGCGGTGTAGCAGGTTCGCACCGTTGAGCGCTGATCAGGGACGAGAGCCGAGAATGCCGCAAAGTCGTGGGTTCCCACCAGCCGCAACAGCGCCTCTGCCATCGCTGCCGTATCGAGTTTCTGCTCGACATAGAGCACATAGTGTCGCTGCGTGGGCAGCCATGCGGCATTATTGTCGATCAGGTAGCGGTACTCCCGTCGCTTGGCCGAATGTCGTGCATGAAAGTCCATATCGACCTCACACACCGCCTGGATCGCCACATCGGCCGGGAGCTTTGCATTCATGCCGCGCAAGATAGTCCTACGCGAGTGCTTGGTTGCCGTGCGGATATTCGCTACCTGGCCTGATGCATGAACGCCGGCATCGGTGCGCCCGGCAAGCGTGATCCGCTGCTGCTCCTGGGTCAGCGCCTCCCATGCTTGCTCCAACGCACCCTGCACGGTGCGGCCCTGATTCTGGTACTGCGAGCCGACAAAGTCGGTGCCATCGTAGGCCAGGCGCAGGGCGATATTCCGCACCGCTAGACCAGCTCGATCAGCGCCATCTCGGCGCCGTCGCCGAGGCGTGGCCCGAGCTTGGTGATGCGCGTATAGCCGCCGTTGCGCCCCGAGTAATCCTGAGGGGCGAAGGTGAACAGCTTGCGCATCGCCTCTTTGCTATCCAGCTTCGAGAGCGCCATGCGGCGTGCGTGGTTCGTATCCTCGCGGGCGATCGTGATCAGCCGCTCGAACTCGGGCTGCACCGCCTTCGCCTTCGCCAGGGTGGTCTTGATCTTGCGATGATCAATCAGTTCGATCATCAGGTTGCGGTAGAGTGCCTTGCGGTGCTCGTACGAGCGGCTGAGCAGTTTCCCTGCGTGTCGATGTCGCATTGTCTTATCCCTTACAGCCACAGGCAGCAGTGGTGCGCTTGCACGTGCTACCTGTGGCTCGTTACTGTGGCTGCCTACTCTGCCCCAGCTGACTCCAGCGTCGCTGGCGCACCCTCGTCCATCAATTCGCCGATATCGCCAGTCGGTCGTGTAATATAGCCACGCTCGACCAGTCGATCACGGATTTCTTCCATCGACTTCTGCCCAAGGTTACGCACCGAGAGCAGCGCCTTCTCGTCCATCTGGAGCACCTGTCCCACCTTCGTGATGTCGGCCCGCTTGAGGCAGTTGTAGGTGCGCGTCGACAGATCCAGATCCTCGATCGGCGTATCGTAGATATCCGCCGGGATAGCCAGGCCGCTCGGTGCGGGGGCTTCCTCTTCCTCAACCGCCAGGCGATTGAAGTCGGCGATCGTCTGGCTGTACTGCACCATCACCTGTGCCGCGTGGCTGAGCGCATCGCCTGGCTTCACCGTGCCGTCCGTCCAGATCTCCAGGATCAGTCGGTCGAAGTCAGTGGCCTGGCCAATACGTGTATTCTCGACCACGTAGTTTACCCGAGGAACCGGCGTGAAGATCGCATCGACCGGGATCTCACCGATCGGCAGGACATCGCGCTGGTCAGCGGAGACATAGCCGCGACCGCGCTCCACGGTCATCTCGATCTCAAGCCGGGCCGAGTCAGAGTCGAGCGTGCAGATATAGTGCTTCGGGTTAACCAGCTCAATATTGCTGGGCGCATCAATATCTTCGGCGGTAACGATGCCTGGGCCACGCTTGGTCAGCAGCACCTTCACCGGGCGTTCGGCGTAGGAGCGCAGACGAACGCCCTTAATATTGAGCACAATCTCGGTAACGTCTTCTTTTACGCCCTCAATCGTCGAGAACTCGTGGAACACTCCATCGATCTTTATCTTGGTGATCGCCGAACCGGGGATTGACGAGAGCAGCACGCGGCGAAGCGCATTGCCCAGCGTATGACCGTACCCCGGGTCAAGCGGCTCGATCTTGAAGCGCCCATAATTCTCAGCCGCCTGCACAACCTCAATTTTGGGCATGGCGATATCAAGCACGGAAAGCCTCCTTAAAGCTTTGAAGATCTCAGATCACAGACGGTAGATTGCAGAGAGTTCCACAATCGACCATCTGCAACCTACCATCCACAGAAGCTCTTACCGGCTGTAGAACTCGACGATCAGCTGCTCATTGATCCCAGCTTCGGCGTCCTCGCGGCGCGGCAGCGCAATAACAGTGCCGGAGAGATCAGCGGCGCTGAGGCGCAGCCAGTCGGGCGCCCGATACTTATTGAGATCACCGCTATCAACCAAATTCTTGAAGTAGGCGCGCTTCCGGCTCTCAGCGCGAACCATGATCACCTGGCCAACCTTCAGCGTATATGATGGGATGTTGGTCTTGCGCCCATCGACGGTGATGTGTCCGTGGGTGACCAGCTGGCGAGCCTGCGCTCGCGTGGTGGCCATGCCCAGTCGGTAGACCACATTATCGAGGCGTCGCTCCAGCAAGCTCAGCAGATACTCGCCGGTCACACCGCTGCGCCGGGAAGCCTGCTCAAACGTACGTCGGAACTGTCGCTCAAGTACGCCGTAGATGTACTTCGCCTTCTGCTTCTCCATCAGCTGTAGGCCGTAGTCGGACACCTGGCGGCGTCGCGCATTCGGTCCGTGCTGACCAGGCGGATACGAGCGCTTATTGAGAATCCGCTGCCCCTTCTCGGTGATTCCGATGCCAAGGCGGCGACTGATTTTTCCTACGGGGCCGTGATAACGCGCCATGCTAGGTCATGCCTCCCAAATGTGTTGCGGGTGAGTTCCCGCCATATAGTCATCATCACGCCGAGGGATGGGCGCTTATACAGCGGAGCATTGTCCGCTTGAACTACCGTGGTGGGCGCCTGGGCCGTGCCCTGCGGTTCCGTCCACGGTCACCCCATCGGCTCCATCGCGATCATCGCACCCTACACGCGGCGGCGCTTCGGGGGGCGGCAGCCATTGTGCGGGATCGGCGTCACATCTGTGATCGCAGACACCTGAAGGCCCGCAGCCTGGAGCGAGCGGATGGCCGCCTCGCGACCGGAGCCTGGCCCCTTCACAAACACCTCAATCGAGCGCATCCCATTCTCCATAGCCTTGCGGGCGGCGCTGTCGGCGGTGACCTGAGCTGCATAGGGCGTGCTTTTGCGCGAGCCCTTGAACCCGCCCTGGCCGGCGCTTGCCCAGCAGACCACCGCGCCCGAGGGGTCGGTGATCGTCACGATCGTATTATTGAAGGTGCTCATCACGTGGGCCTGGCCACGCGGAATATTCTTGCGCTCACGGCGCCGACCGCGCTGACGGGTTGCCGCACCGGACTTCTGACCTTTCGGGGGCATAGATGTCTCCTTAACACACAATGGGCACAGGCGGGCACACGAGGCCCACCTGTGCAGGAAAGCTGTATCGCTACAGTTACTTCTTCGTCTTCTTCTTAATACCGATCGCCTGGCCCTTGCGTCCGCGGCGCGTGCGCGCATTCGTGCGGGTGCGCTGCCCACGAACTGGCATCCCACGCCGGTGGCGCAGGCCGCGGTAGCAGCCGATATCCATAAGCCGTTTGATGTTGAGCTGGACTTCGCGGCGCAGGTCGCCCTCGACGCGGTACTCGCGATCCACGATCTCACGAATCCGACCGACCTCTTCCTCAGTGAGATCGCGTACCCGCGTCTCCGGGTTCACATTGGCCTTTTCTAGAATGTCTAAGCCATTCGAGGGGCCAATTCCGTAGATGTACCGGATCGAAATCTCGATCTTCTTGTTGCGGGGAATATCTACCCCAGCGATACGTGCCATGAACGTCCTCGTATAAACGCTATTAGCGACGGCCACCAGCCGTTCGCGCCTCTCCTCCGCCCGACTCCCGCGTAGCCAACAGCCGGGCGCGAGATCGCCAACTGCCTTATGCCGCCAACTAGCCCTGGCGCTGCTTGTGCTTGGGGGTGCGCGAGCAGATCACACGGATGATGCCCTTGCGCTTGATGACTTTGCAGTACTCACAGCGCGGCTTCACTGCAGCTCGAACTTTCACAATAACCTCCCATAGTGGCGACGCGGATGCCGCCGGATGCTGTGTTGTCGCCAACAGCAGGATATGATACAGGTAATAGCTACTTATAGCGATATGTGATCCGACCACGAGTCAGATCATAGGGTGAAAGCTCAACGAGCACCCTATCGCCTTTAAGAATACGAATATAGTTCATCCGCATCTTACCCGAGATATGAGCCAGAACCTCGTGGCCATTCTCAAGCTCTACTCGGAACATTGCATTTGGCAGTGGCTCCGTGATCGTGCCTTCCATTTCGATCACGTCCTTCTTTTTGGACATATCACTCCTTCGGTGGTGCCGTCAGCTCAGGATTAATTTCCAACGCAAGCAGCATCGCCTCTGTCACCAGAGATATCTCACGTTGTCCATCGATCTCGTGGAGCAGCCCCTGACGCTGATAGTACTCAATGAGCGGCATCGTTTGCTCGAAGTAGACGTCTAGACGGTGCTCCGCCGTCTCTATCGAGTCATCGCTCCGCTGGTAGAGCTTTCCTGTACAGGCATCACAAATTCCCGGCCGATGGGACGGGAAATAATAGATATTATATGTGGCACCGCAGGTTTTGCAAGTCTGCCGCCCTGCGATGCGCCGCAGCAGCACATCCTTCGGTACCCGAAGGTAGAGCACGGCGTCGATCTGGTTCTTGTGTTCGGCCATCGCCGCCTCAAGGGCCGTTGCCTGCTCGCGTGTGCGTGGGAACCCATCGAAGATGACCCCTGCACCACAGTCGGGCTGCGCGATCCGCTCCAGGATCATCCGGATCACGACCTCATTTGGCACGAGCTCGCCGCGATCCATATACGACTTTGCCAACATACCCAGCTCAGTACCTTCACGCAGCGCTGCTCTGAACAGATCGCCACTCGCCACATGGATCAGCGAGGTACGATCAGAAAGTGTCTTCGCCTGCGTCCCTTTACCTGCGCCAGGAGGTCCGAGCAGAATAACGTTGGTCATAGTCGATGCCTCTTGCGTATAGATCTCGCGCGCCGCCGCGCGTTCGGTTTACAGATCCTCACGTACGAGCTGGAGGTGACATTGGTGCAGAGCAGCACCATCACACTACACGAACAGGAAGCGTTCACTATACCACTAAATCCGTATGGCCGTGGCAGCCTTCCTGTAGGGAGAGTGGGCCGATATCAACCTTCGGCCCAGCCTTTCCTATGTCCTAGCGACTCAAGAAGCCCTCATAGTCACGCATGACCAGCTGTGACTCGAGCTGTCGCATGGTGTCAACTGCTACACCCACCACAATTAGCAGGGCCGTACTGCCCAAACCAAGCTGTAGCCCTGTAATTGTCTGGGTGAGGAACGGTAGAATCGCAACCAGGCCGAGAAAGAGCGCGCCAACAAGCGTAATCCTGTTCAGCACCCGTCCCAGATACTCCTCGGTCTTCTTTCCCGGACGAATGCCAGGGATGAACCCGCCATTGCGCTGGAGGCTATCGGGGATGTCCTGCTGACTGAACAGCACGATGGTGTAGAAGTATGTGAAGCCGACGGTCAGCAAGAATAGCAGGAGCATATAGACGATGCCGCCGCTCTGACCGGTTGGGTTAAAGGTTGTGTAGAAGAAGCCCGCGATCATATTCCCGATCCCCGTGCCCGTTGGCTGGTAGAACCACGAGGCAATAATGCCGGGGAAGATGATGATGCTCTGGGCGAAGATCAGCGGGATCATACCGGCCATATTCACCTTGAGCGGGATATGGCTGCTCTGCCCACCATAGACCTTGTTGCCACGCACGCGCTTAGCATACTGCACAGGGATACGGCGCTGTCCTTCTTGAATCAGCACAATGCCAATGATCGTCAGGAGGGCGATGGCCACGAAGCCGATCACGCCGATAATGGTACTCACCCCGCCGGCCTGACTCACCTGAAAGCCCTGGACAATCAATCCAGGCAGGCGCGACACAATACCGCCGAAGATAATAACCGAGATGCCCTGTCCAATGCCACGCTCATTGATCTGCTCGCCAAGCCAAACCAGCAGCATCGTGCCCGCCACCATTGAGGTGAGAATCGTGAAGGTTGGCAGGAAATTACCGACAATGTCGAACGGCGAGCGGAACAGCGATGCGGTCAGATCATTCGTCGGGTTGACCGTGCGCTCCAGAGTCAGCGTCTGCCCATACGCCTGTAGATAGGCCAGCGGAATAGTCAGCCACATCTGGTAGCGGTTCATCTTGATCCGGCCCTGCTCACCCTCTTTCGATAGCTCCTGGAGCGCCGGGATGAGTGGCTGGAGCAACTGCATAATGATCGATGCCGTGATGTACGGGTAGACCCCCATCGCCGCCACCGAGAAGTTCTGCAGGGCGCCGCCGGCGAAGATATTCAGCAATTGGGCGAGCTGGTTGTTGGCCAGGGCGTCCTGGAGTTGCTGAAGCGATGCCGGGTTGATATTGGGCACCGGGATATGCGCGATCAGACGGAAGATTAGCAACATCCCCATCGTAAAGAGAATTCGTCGCCGAAGATCTGGCAGTTGAATAGCGCGTACAACAGCTTGGAGCATCTGTATACCCTTTGGACGATCGGTATGAAGGAGAGGTCGATGCCGATTTTTTTCGATATCGGCATCGACCATTGCGCGTGGCTTATGCCTGAACCTTCTTCTTGGCGTTCCGACCGCCGTAGTTCGCACCGCGCGAGCGCGACCGGCGCTCAATCACCCATTCTAGCTCGACCACTGTGCCACCGGCGGCCTCAATCTTCTCTCGGGCGCTGGTCGAGAACTTATGGGCTTTCACTGTCAGCGCGGCGCTCAGTTCGCCGTCGCCGAGCACCTTCACCGGCATCCGCTTACGCCGAATGGCGCGAGCCTCAAGCAGGCTCTCCGGAGTTACCTCGGCCTCGACCGGCCACTCGGCGAGGCTGCCGACATTGATTACCTCATAGTCGACGCGGAAGATGTTCGTGAAGCCGCGCTTGTAGGGCATACGCTTCACGAGGCGGTTCTGTCCGCCCTCAAATGTACGATACGGGCCAGGGCCAGAGCGGGACTTCTGTCCCATCATGCCCTTGCCGCTCGTCTTGCCCTTGCCCGAGCCAGCGCCACGACCGAGTCGCTTGCTCTTATGGTGCGAGCCCTCAGCGGGCTTCAGATCGTGCAGTTTCATTCCGTCACCTCGTCGGAGACCTCTTCAACCGACACCAGGTGCTTGACCTTAAAGATCATACCCCTGATGGAGGGGTTGTCGGGCTTAATCACCGAGTGCTTCAGCTTTCTCAGACCGAGGGAGGCGACTGTCTCCTTCTGATCCTTGGCATAGCCGATCACACTCTTCGCATAGGTGATCTTCAGCTTGCTCATACGGACGCCTCCTGGTCAGTCGACTCCCGGCGGGTTCGCCTGCGGATCAGCTCCTGGGTGGTCATATCGCGGCGGCGGGCCATATCGCCGAGGGAGATCAGCTCGCTCAGCGCCTGAAACGCAGCCTTGACCACATTCACCGGGTTATTGCTCCCGTACACCTTCGAAAGCAGATCCTTGATACCGGCAGCCTCAACCACCGGGCGGACGCCGCGACCGGCGATCACACCGGTACCAGGGGCGGCGGGCCGAATCATCACCTTCGTGGCGGCGAACTTCGTGATTACCTCGTGAGGGATCGTGGTGTTCACCAGCGGGATGCGAATAAGATTCTTCTTAGCGGCCTCGGTACCCTTACGGATCGCCTCAGGCACCTCACCCGCCTTCCCCATCCCGACGCCGACGTGGCCTTTGCCATCGCCGACCACGACCACCGTGCTAAAGCTAAAGCGCCGACCGCCCTTGACGACTTTCGAGACGCGGTTGATCTGAACGACGCGCTCCTCAAGCTCAAGTGACTCAGCGTTAATACGTTCTCGCTTCACAGTTCCTCCGGAAAGCTGCCCGAGGGGCACTAGAAGTTGAGGCCAGCCTCACGCGCGGCATCGGCCAGAGCCTGCACCCGCCCGTGATACTTAAAGCCGCCGCGGTCAAAGACGACCTTCGTAATACCAGCCTCAATCGCGCGCTCGGCGACAAGCTTACCGACCAGCGCTGCCTGCTCTGTCTTCGTCTTCGTTTCGTCAGTTTCGGCCCATGCCTTCTCATTCGTCGATGCGGAGGCAAGTGTGCGCCCGAGCGTATCGTCGATGACCTGGGCATAGATATGGACATTGCTACGGAAGATGCTCAGCCGCGGCCGTTCCTGAGAGCCGATGACCCGCTTGCGCAACCGGTTATGCCGGCGGACGCGCAGTTCGCGCGGAGATCGCTTTGCCATATATTCCTCACTGTCGCAATAGAGATTATATCCCCTATCGCAAGCACTATTACACTGCTACCGGAGGCGGGCACAGCATGTGCCCGCCTGCCGACAGACTATCGCGCCTTACCAGCCTTACCGGCCTTGCGGCGGATCTTCTCTTCGAGATACTTCACGCCCTTGCCCTTGTAGGGCTCAGGCGGACGCAGGCCACGGATTCGTGCGGCCTCTTCGCCGACCACCTGCTTGTCGATCCCGCGCACGAAGACAGGTAGCGGGTCGTTAGCGCTCTTGCGCTCGCCGACCGAGAACTGTACATCCTGCGGCGGATCAACGCGTACTGGGTGCGAGAAGCCAAGCTGGAGCACCAGAGTCTTGCCCTCAAGCTGGGCGCGGTACCCCACGCCATTGATCTCCAGCGCCCGCTGCCAGCCGTCGGTGACACCGACGACCATATTGAAGAGCAGTGTGCGAGTGAGTCCGTGGAGCGACTTATGCAGCTTCCCGTCAGACGGGCGCTTCACTGTTAGTTCGCTACTTTCCTGCTCGATGATCATGTCGGGGTGGAACTGCTGGTGCAGGGTGCCCTTTGGCCCCTTCACCGAGACAAGGTTGTCCTTGCCGATCTCCACCGTTATCCCTTTAGGAAGGGTGATAGGTTTCTTGCCGATACGCGACATTCGCTTCCTCCGTGGGGGCTACCAGACGTAGCAGAGCACTTCGCCGCCCACCCGCTCCTGCCAGGCATCGTGACCGGCGAGGACACCCTTGGGGGTCGAGAGAATGCTCAGACCAAGGCCGCCACGCACCCGCGGAATCTCATCGCGCTTGGTGTAGATGCGCAGGCCAGGCTTGCTTACGCGGCGCAGGCCAGTGATAGCCGGCCGCCGGTCGGGCATATACTTGAGTGTGATGGCGATCATGCTGAAGGGCGTCCCCTCGATCAGGGTATAGTCCTTGATAAACCCCTCGCGCTTCAGGATGTCGGCAATCGCCAGCTTCATCTTGGACGCAGGAATATTCACAACCACATGCCGCGCCATACAGGCGTTACGGATGCGTGTCAGCATATCGCCGATAGGATCGCTAACGCTCACGGTGTGCCTCCTCACACGTCGGGTGCCGACGCGGCAAATAGCCGCTATTATGGCCGGTCGCCCGCAACGTTATGATGTTCTACCAGCTCGATTTGACGACACCCGGAATCAGGCCCTTCAGCGCGTTCTCGCGGAAGCAGATGCGGCACATGCCGAACTTACGCATATATGCGCGTGAGCGGCCGCACGTCTTGCAGCGATTGTATTCGCGCACCTTAAACTTCGCCGGGCGTGACGCCTTAACAATCAGTGAGGTCTTCGCCAAAGATGGTTCCTCCTAAACAGTTGGACTAGTTAGCCTTTGCTCCTGGTCCAGACTAATCGCGAAATGGCATACCGAGGCGCTTGAGCAGTGCGTATGCCTGCTCATCATCGGTAGCGGTGGTCACAATTACCACCTCGAGGCCGCGAATCTTATCGATCTTATCGTAGTCGATATCCGGGAACACAATCTGCTCGCGCAGGCCAAGGCTATAGTTGCCGCGGCCATCAAACGACCGGCGGCTAATGCCGCGGAAGTCGCGGATACGTGGCAGGGCAAGGTTGATCAGGCGGTCGATGAAGTCGTACATACGCTCTGAGCGCATCGTCACCATCGTCCCGATCGCCATCCCCTCGCGGAGCTTGAACGAGGCGATTGACTTCTTTGCCTTCGTGATCACCGGCTTCTGTCCGGTGATTGTCGTCAGATCGGCCACCGCCGCATCAAGCGCCTTCGAGTTTGTTACGGCCTCGCCGACGCCAACATTGACCACAACCTTCGTCAGGCGTGGCACCTGCATCACCGACGTATACTTGAACTCCTGCATCAGCGCAGGGACGATCTCGGAGCGATACTTTTCGCGCAGACGGACTGTCATGTTCTCTCTCCAGGGGCTAGGAGGCGCAGGCACGCGTAGCTCCGGCCCTGAGCATGCAATGGCTACTTATCGATCACCGCATCGCAAGACTTGCAGAAGCGCACCTTGCGCGGTCGGCCCTTGTGATCGGTCTCTTCCAGGAAGCGATGCCCGGTGCGCGCCGCGTGTCCGCAGCTGGGGCAGATCAGCATCACATTGGAGCTATCGAGTGGTGCCTCCATCTCGATGATGCCGCCGGGCTTCCCTGGGCCACGGGGCTTGGTGTGGCGCTTGACGATATTCCAGCCCTCCACAACCACCCGGCCCGCTTTCGGGTTCACGCGCTTGATCTTGCCGCGCTCGCCCTTATTCTTGCCAGCGATGATCAGGACCTCATCGCCCGTTTTGACATGCATTACAGCACCTCCGGTGCCAGCGACACGATTCGCATGAACTGCTTTTCGCGCAGCTCACGGGCCACTGGGCCAAAGATACGTGTGCCGCGCGGGTTGTTTTCCTTGCCGATGATCACGGCCGCATTGTCGTCGAAGCGAATATGCGACCCATCAAGGCGACCATACTCTTTGGTGGTACGTACAATCACCGCCCGCACCACCTCACCCTTCTTGACCGACCCGCCGGGTGCGGCGTGCTTGACCGAGGCGACGATCACATCGCCGACCCGACCGTAACGAACCCGTGATCCACCGAGTACGCGGATGCACATGATCTCTTTGGCACCGGTGTTATCGGCAACCTTCAGGCGAGACTGAGGCTGGATCATGGCTCTTACTCCTCACCGCGCTTCACGATCTCGATCACCCGCCAGCGCTTTGTGCGGCTAAGGGGGCGAGACTCCTCGATTCGTACCGTATCGCCCACCTTGCAGCTGTTCTCTTCATCGTGGGCGTGAAACTTGTTGGTCTTGCGGATAATCTTGCGGTAGAGCGGGTGGGGCTTGAGGTAATCCACCGCGACGACCACCGTCTTATCCATCTTATCGCTCACCACACGCCCGACCTTCATGATCTTGCGTGTCGTCTGCTGATCAGTCATATCGTCTTGCTCCGTGATGGTCGCTGCAGCGACGCCTCTGGTCGCCCGCGCTCTGCCTACGAGCTTTAGATCCCCAGCTCGCGCTCGTTCAGGATCGTGTGGATGCGCGCGACATCCTTGCGAACCTGCCTGAATCGCGCGGTGTTGGTCAGGCGGCCCGTCACCTGCTGGAAGCGCAGGTTAAAAAGCTCCTCGTCGAAGCTCTTCAGCTGGGCGCGCAGCTTCTCGTCCTCTAGTTCGCGCAGCTCATTCGCCTTCACTGGCGGCCTCCTCAACTTCGTCCCGTGTGATGATCTTGCATGGCACCGGCAGCTTCTGGGCTGCGCGGCGCATTGCTTCTAAGGCAATCGTCTCGCTGACGCCACCGAGCTCAAACATCACGCGACCGGGCTTGACTACCGCCACCCAGTGGTCGACCGAGCCCTTGCCGCCGCCCATGCGGGTCTCAGCGGGCTTCTGGGTCACGGGCTTATCGGGGAAGATCCGGATCCAGACCTTACCGCCGCGCTTGATATAGTTCGTCATCGTACGGCGAGCGGCCTCGATCTGGCGGCTGGTGATCCAGGTGCTCTCAAGAGCCACCATCCCATAGTCACCAAAGGCAACGCCGCTGCCGCGATAGGAGAGACCCTTGTTACGACCGCGCTGCTGCTTGCGGTACTTTGTTCGCTTAGGAAGCAGCATTGTCATTCCTCCTGGGCGAGCGCTCGCGCCGCTCGCTGGGGGCGCTGGGGGCGCTCGTCTGCTGCTCGACCGCGGCCTTGGCCAGCTGGTCGGGGAAGACCTCGCCCTTATAGATCCACACCTTCACACCGATACGTCCGTAGGTGGTGTGGGCGTGAACCTGCGCGTAGTCGATGTCGGCGCGCAGCGTGTGGCGCGGCACGCGGCCCTCGCTCTCGTTCTGGATGCGTGACATCTCGGCGCCGCCGAGGCGGCCCGAGCAGCGCACCTTGACGCCCTGGGCGCCGAGGCGAACTGCGCGCTGGACGGCCTGCTTCATGGCGCGCTTGTAGGAGACACGCTTGGTAATCTGCTCGGCAATGCTCTCCGCCACCAGCTGAGCATCGAGCTCGGGCTGATGGATCTCTTGGATGTTGAGCTTAATCTTCTTGCCGGTCTTCCGCTCAAGCGTATTCTTCAACAGATCAACATTTGCCCCGCGCTTTCCGATCACAATACCGGGCTTGGCAGTGAAGACTGTTACCTCGATCTTGTTTGCCGAGCGCTCGATCTCGATGCGCGAGACGCCAGCGTTCTGTAGCTCTTTGGCGATCAGCTTGCGTAGCGCCAGATCCTCGTGGAGCTGCTCTGTGTAGGTGCGCTCAGCGAACCACTTCGACTGCCAATCCTTGATGTAGCCGAGGCGGAAGCCGATCGGATGTACTTTTCGTCCCAAGACAACCTCCTAGTCCTGGCCGCCTAATAGGTTTCGCCGTCGTCCACGATTACCGTAATGTGGGTCGTGGGCTTGCGGATGCGGTTCGCCATCCCGCGGGCGCGCGGCATAAAGCGCTTGAGTACTGGCCCCTGGTCAGCGAAGATCGTCTTGACCACAAGGGCGTTCGGGTCGAGGTCGAAGTTGTTCTCTGCGTTAGCGGCGGCCGACTTAATCGTCCGGGAGACCTCGCGCGCCGCCTTCTGCGGCATATACTGCAAGGTCGACAGGGCGCGATCAACCGGCATCCCGCGTACCACATCCATCACCAGGCGAACTTTTAGCGGCGAGATGCGCACATATCGGGTTATAGCTTTGACTTCCATTGCCTTACTCGTCTGCGGCCAGGCCGCGTGATGGATGGCGTTTAGCTCGCACGCAAACCCGCCAATTGTACCACAATTCACGATTTGCGTACACAGCCAGCCTCACATGCGAGCTAACCGAGCTCAGCGCGACACCCGAGGGCATCACTACTTCATCTTGCCGCGCTTATCCGCCTTCTTCCCGCCGTGGCTGCGGAAGAAGCGGGTCGGTGCGAACTCACCAAGTTTGTGGCCGACCATGTTCTCGGTGACATAGACCGGGACGTGGCGGCGGCCGTCGTGAATCGCGATCGTGTGACCGATCATCTGCGGGAAGATAGTCGAGTCGCGCGACCAGGTGCGTAGCACCCGCTTATCGCTCGTGCGATTCATCGTCTCGACGCGGTCAAGGAGCCGAATATCGACGTACGGCCCCTTCTTTGAAGAGCGAGCCATAGAACCTCCTGGGCAACTTCGGGGAAGGTTGAATCCTTCCCCAAAGCTAAGTGCTTAGGGCTTGCGCCGCCGGACAATAAACCGATCACTGCGCGGGTTGTGGCGTGTCCTCACACCGCGGGCGGGCTTTCCCCACTTGGTCTTCGGGTTCATACCGCGCGGAGAGCGGCCCTCACCACCGCCGTGGGGGTGGTCGCGGGGATTCATGACTGATCCACGCACATGGGGCCGTCGACCGAGCCAGCGTGAGCGACCGGCCTTGCCGAGGCGAATATTCTGATGATCCAGGTTGCCGACCTGTCCAATAGTGGCCATGCAACGGATATGGATCATGCGCGTCTCGCCGGAGGGCATACGGAGGGTGGCGTAGTCACCCTCTTTGGCCATCAGCTGGGCGGAGGTGCCGGCGCTACGCACCAGGACGCCGCCGCGACCAATCTCCAGTTCAACGTTATGAATCTGGGTGCCGAGAGGGATGGATGCCAGCGGCAGGGCGTTGCCGACGCGGATATCGGCGTCGGGGCCGTTGCTGAGCATATCGCCAACCTTCAGGCCGACCGGGGCGATGATATAGCGCTTCTCGCCATCGACATAGGCCAGTAGCGCGATGCGCGCGGTGCGGTTGGGATCATATTCGATCGCCTGAACCTTGGCCGGGATGCCGAGCTTATTGCGCTTGAAGTCGATAATGCGGTAGAAGCGCTTATGGCCACCGCCGCGATGGCGCACGGTGATCTTACCGGTGTTATTGCGGCCCGCCTGCTTGCGCAGCGGCTCGATCAGGCCCGGCTCCGGGCGCTTCTTTGTGATCTCCTCGAAGGTCGACACCGACATGTTGCGCCGGCCCGCCGAGGTTGGTTTGTACTTGCGTACACCCATCGCTTTGCTCCAGGTACATAGCACAGGGCACAGGGGGCTGTCCCCTCGTACTGTGACTAGCTTTCAAAGATCTCGATGCGGTCGCCAGCGGCAAGCGTGACGATGGCCTTCTTCCAGTCTCTGGTATAGCCGGACTCACGACCGCGTCGGCGCATCTTGCCACGGACATTGAGGGTGTTCACCCGTGTCACCGTGACGCTGAAGATGGTCTCAACGGCGCGCTTGATCTCGGGCTTGCTCGCCTCACGCAGCACCTCGAAGGAATACTGGTTCGACTCCATAAGAATCGTATTCTTCTCGGTGATCAGCGGGCGGACGATAATCTGATGCGGCGTCGGCATCGTTATTCCTCCTCGCTCTGAGCAGACGTCGTGCTGGCACCCAGGTAGCTCTCGATGACCTCGATCGCGGCCTGGGGCAGCACCACCATATCGTAGGTGAGCAGGTCGCGCACATTGAGGTAACTGGCGAGCAGCGTCTTCACATTCGGCAGGTTATTGGCCGAGCGCTGGACAATCCCAGTCTGCTCGTTTTTGCGGTCGAGCACGATCAGGGTCTTGCCGCTCAAGGTCTGGTCGCCAAGAAACTTGACGATATCCTTCGTGCGTGGCTTCTCAAAAGCGAGCGCATCGACGACACGGATCTGGGCTGCGGCAAGCTTGGCGGAGAGAGCTGAGCGTACCGCCAGGCGACGCATCTTCTTCGGCATATTGAGCCGGTAGGAGCGGGGGTGTGGCCCGTGGGCAATACCACCGCCAATGCGGTGCGGGGCGCGAACTGAGCCCTGGCGAGCCCGACCGGTGCCCTTCTGGCGATAGATCTTCTTGGTACTGCCGCGCACCTCGCCGCGACCGCGGGTGCTCTGGGTTCCCTGACGGGCGTTGGCCTGCTGCATCAGCACATACTGGTGCATCACCGGGATGTTCGGCTCGATACCGAAGATGTGCTCGCTGAGATCGATGCTCCCGATCTGCTCGCCGGCCTGATTATAGAGAGTTGCTTCCATTGCTGTTTCCTATATCCTTCTTGTCACCCGTATGTCGGCGACAAGGCGGCATAGTTTTATCTAGACCTTTACGGCGCGGCGGATCTCAAGCAGGCCCGTGCGGGCACCGGGAACCGACCCCTTCACGAGCAGAAGGTTCTTCTCGGGCAGCACCTCGACTACCTCAAGGTTCTGGATGGTGATGCGCTTGCCGCCCATGCGACCAGCCATCTTCTGACCCTTCCAGACGCGGCCAGGGGTTGTGCCGGCACCGATGGAGCCAGGGGCACGATGGCGGTCGCTCTGGCCGTGGGTCTTCGGGCCACCGTGGAAGCCCCAGCGCTTCACCACGCCGGTGAAGCCGCGTCCCTTCGAGGTTCCCGAGATATCGATCTTCTGCCCAGGCTGGAACAGTTCGACGTTGATCACCTCTCCGGGCGTATGCTCCTGAGGGTTATCAGCCGGAAACTCACGCAGATAGCGCAGCATCGCGTTGGCGGCCTTCAGATGGCCCTGCTGCGGCTTGGTGAGCTTGCGCGGCTCGACCTGCTCGTACCCGATCTGCACTGCGGCGTATCCGTCGCGCTCAACAGTGCGCACCTGGGTGACGATGCAGGGGCCTACGGCGATCACCGTGACGGGGATCACCTCACCTTTATCGCTGAAGACTTGCATCATCCCCAGCTTTCGACCCAACAACCCACTAATCATTACTGCTACCTCCGCAGCGTGCGTCATTGCGCAGCGGCTGCCTTTTAACTCTTTGCCCAACGACCAACGATCACCTGATCGCAATATGTGTCGTTTGCCGAATTCCTAGAGCTTAATCTCGATATCCACGCCAGCGGGCAAGTTCAGCTTCATCAGCGCGTTGATTGTTTGCTGGCTTGGGTCAAGGACATCAATAAGCCGCTTATGCGTGCGGATCTCGAACTGCTCCTGCGAGTTCTTATCGATGAAGCCTGAGCGGATCACGCTGTACTTCTCGATCTTGGTTGGCAGGGGCACGGGACCGGCTACCAGGGCGCCGGTGCGCTCAGCGGCCTCGACGATTTGGCGGGCCGACTGATCCAGGATTTTGTGGTCGTACGCCTTGAGGCGAATACGCACCTTCTGCTTAGCCATATCACGCTCCTCAGACGAGGCTATAGATGTCGGTGGTGGCGGCCGTACAATTCGACCGCCACCATACGGCTAGGTAAGACAAACTCTACTCGATGATCTTGGTGACGACGCCGGCACCGACGGTGCGAGCAGCTCGCGCATCTCGATCTCGACGAGCTCCAGCAGTTCCTCATCGTCCATCATATCGGTCTTGTTGAGGAAGACCACGATGGCCGGCACCTGCACCTGGCGGGCGAGCAGGATGTGCTCGCGGGTCTGGGGCATCGGGCCGTCGGGGGCGGAGACCACCAGGATCGCCCCGTCCATCTGGGCGGCGCCGGTGATCATGTTCTTGATATAGTCGGCGTGGCCTGGGCAGTCCACATGGGCATAGTGCCGGTTCTCGGTCTGGTACTCCACGTGGCGGATGGCGATCGTGATACCACGGGCGCGCTCCTCGGGGGCGTTGTCGATCTGGTCGTAGGCCAGGAACTGGGCCGCGCCGCGCAGGGCGAGCACCTTGGTGATCGCGGCGGTCAGGGTCGTCTTCCCGTGGTCCACGTGGCCGATCGTGCCGACGTTAATATGCGGCTTCGTGCGCTCAAACTTCTGCTTCGCCATAGTGTTACAAACCCTCGTATGCTAAATGCGAAACGCTCATGCAGCCGGAAGCTGCTCCTGGTGGGGTGCCGCCCCGCTTGACCAGCAGGCGTAGATTGCCGCAGGGAGCAGGCGACCGGATGCGCTCTCGCGCAACACCAATTCGCCAGCGCTAGTCGTCCCTTGATAGTGAGCCATGGCCGCGTTAAGAACATTCTGCAAGGTCAGGGCCGAGATATTTGTCGCGTAGGCGCTGATCAGCATTCCCAGAGGGTTTTCGCTCAGCAGACCCACACACTCACGAACGAGGCCCGGTAGTTGTTCGGTGAGCCGCCAGACTTCGCCGTCTGGTCCGCGCCCAAAGATCGGCGGATCCATGAGGATGAGATCATAGCGGCGTCCGCGGCGGATCTCTCGGGCTACAAACTTCATCGCATCATCGATCAGCCAGCGCACCGGGCGATCAGCGAGCCCCGACGCCTGCTGGTTCTCCTGAGCCCAGCGCAGCGACGGCTTTGACGCATCGACGTGGACGACCTGGGCACCGAGGCGGGCGGCCTCAAGGCTACTTAGCCCGGTGTACCCAAACAATACCAGGACACGTGGCTGGCGTCGGCTCGCCAACTGGCGACGCATCCACGCCCAATGGGCGCTATGTTCTGGGAAGACCCCGGTGTGGCGGAAGGGGGTCAGCCGTGCCCAGAACGCCAGATTGTGATCATGCATGAGCCACTGCTCGGGTATCTGGCGGCGCTGCTGCCAGACACCGGCACCGTCCTCGCCGCGCACCTTCTCGAATATAGCGTCAGCGAGTTGCCACTCGCGCTCCGACAAATTAGGCGACCAGATCGCCTGGGTTTCGGGCCGTACCAAGGTGTACTGGCCAAAACGCTCAAGCTTTGCGCCGTTCCCCGAGTCGATCAGTTCGTAATCGTTCCAGGGCGGAGGTGCTAGCAGGTTCAGTTCGGCCATACTTACGTTACATAAGGGACGGAGCCTCTCAGACAGAGGCTCCGTCCCTCTCCGTACACTAGTTCCCAGTACGCTTTTCGATGATCTCTTTTGCGAGGTGGTCGGGCAAGCCCTCGTAGTGATCGAACTCCATCGAAGATGTGGCGCGGCCCTGGGTGGCCGAGCGCAGGTCGGTGGTGTACCCAAACATCGTGGCGAGGGGCACAAACGCTTTGATGATCTGGGCGTTTGCGCGGGCCTCCATGCCATCCACGCGGCCACGGCGCGAGTTGAGGTCGCCGAGCACCGAGCCGAGGAAATCCTCGGGGGTGGTGGTCTCAACCTTCATGATCGGCTCAAGGAGCTGGGGGCGGCCTTTGCGGACGCCGTCCTTGAGGCTCATCGAGGCGGCGATCTTAAACGCCATCTCGGACGAGTCTACCTCGTGGAATGAGCCATCGTAGAGGGTGGCCTTCAGGTCGACCACCGGGTAGCCGGCCATCACGCCCGTCTGCATGGCCTCTTTGATACCTGCCTCGACCGGGCCAATATACTCGCGCGGGACGGAGCCGCCGACGATCCCGTTGACGAACTCGAAGCCTGCGCCCGGTTCCTGGGGCTCGAAGCGGATCTTCACCTCGGCGAACTGCCCCTTGCCGCCAGTCTGCCGGATGAAGCGAGTGTGGATCTCGGCGGCCTGGGTGATCGTCTCGCGGTAGGAGACCTGGGGCTTGCCCTGGTTCGCCTCAACCTTGTACTCACGGCGCATGCGGTCGACGATCACCTCAAGGTGAAGCTCTCCCATGCCCTTGATGATCGTCTGTCCGGTCTCCTGGTCGGTATAGACCCGGAAGGTCGGATCCTCCTCGCTCAGGCGATTGAGGGCGATGGCCATCTTATCCTGGTCGGACTTGGTCTTTGGCTCGATGGCGAGCTCGACGACCGGCTCAGGGAAGCGGATGCTCTCCAGCACGATGGGATTGTCGGGGTCGCAGATCGTATCGCCGGTGAAGCTCTGCTTGGGGCCGACCATGGCGGCGATATCGCCGGCGTAGACCGACTCAATATCCTCGCGGTGGTTGGCGTGCATCTGAAGGATGCGACCGAGCCGTTCGCGCTGGCCTCGGGTCGAGTTCAGGACATAGTTGCCCTTCTCGATCTTGCCGGAGTAGACCCGGAAGTAGGCCAGCTTGCCGACGTAGGGGTCGGCGACGATCTTGAAGACCAGCCCGGCGAAGGGCGAGTCATCGCTGGCCTCGCGGGTGATCGCCTCAACGCCCTCATCGCCGAGCACATGGCCGGGCATGCTGCCCTGGATTGGCGGGCGGTTGATGGGTGAGGGCAGGTACTCGATGACGGCATCGAGCAGCCGCTGGACGCCCTTATTCTTGAGGGCGGCCCCGCAGAGCACCGGCACCAGCTTCCCGTCGATTGTAGCCTGGCGCAGGCCGCGCTTGAGCTCCTCAATACCAAGCTCCTCGCCTTCGAGGTAGAGCAAGGTGAGCTCATCGTCGGTCTCGGCGATCATCTCGATCAGATCGGCGCGAGCCTTCTGGGCGATGGCGAGCATATCGGCAGGGATCTCCTCAACCCGCATATCCTTGCCGAGGTCGTCCATATACATCGTCGCCTGCATCGTGAAGATGTCGATCACACCCCGGAAGTTATCCTCTGCGCCGATTGGCAGCTGGATGACGGCGGGCTTGGCGCCGAGGCGCTCGATGATCATGCCGACGCAGCGGTCGAAGTTCGCGCCGATGCGATCCATCTTGTTGACGAAGCAGATGCGCGGGACGCTGTACTTGTCGGCCTGACGCCAGACCGTCTCAGACTGCGGCTCAACGCCGGCGACGCCATCGAACACCACGACCCCGCCATCGAGGACGCGCAGCGAGCGCTCAACCTCAACGGTAAAGTCGACGTGGCCGGGGGTGTCAATAATATTGACCCGATAGTCAACATCCCGGAAGCGCCATGCGGCAGTGGTGGCTGCGGAGGTGATGGTGATGCCGCGCTCCTGCTCCTGCGGCATCCAGTCCATCGTCGCGGTGCCTTCGTGAACCTCGCCGATCTTATAGGTGCGCCCGGTATAAAACAGGATGCGCTCCGTCGTCGTGGTTTTGCCCGCGTCGATGTGGGCGATGATGCCAATATTTCGGATCTTTTCGAGCTCTATCTGGCGTGGCATACCTGTCACTTACTCCTGTGGAAGGTGCGACACGGGGCGCTCTCATCGCAGCCGTGTCGGCCTGGCATCGCTTCTCGCTCTCGCAGTGCTGGTCGTTAGAGCCGACCGTAGTGGGCGAAGGCGCGGTTGGCTTCGGCCATCTTATGCACGTCCTCGCGGCGCTTGATCGTGCTGCCGGTGTTGTTATAGGCGTCCATGATCTCGGTGGCGAGCCGCTCGGCCATTGGCCGACCGCTGCGCCCGCGTGACGAGATGAGCAGCCAGCGCATCGCGAGGGCGTAGCGCCGCTCGCTCTTGACTTCGATCGGCACCTGGTAGGTGGCACCGCCAACGCGCTTGGGCTTAACCTCAATGGAGGGGCTGGCGTTGCGCAGCGCCTGCTCGAAGACCTCTAGGGGCGCCTTCTTGAGCTTGTCTGCGGCGATATCCATCGCGTTATAGACGATCCGCTCGGCGATGCTCTTCTTGCCGCGCTCCATGACCTTGTTGATGAACTTCTGCACCATCAGGCTCTCGTAGCGTGCGTCGGGCAGAATGGTGCGCTTGACCGTATTGCTTCGGCGGGACATTGCTTTACCTCGGTGGGCGGCAGGCACTGCGCCTGCGGGCGGCCCAAACTAGCGCTTCTTGCCGACCGGCTGCGCGTTCTTCTTCGTGCCATACTTCGAGCGGCCCTGCTTGCGGCCGTTGACGCCCTGCGTGTCGAGGGTGCCGCGCACAATATGGTAGCGCACGCCGGGCAGATCCTTCACGCGGCCGCCGCGGATCAGCACGACCGAGTGCTCCTGAAGGTTGTGTCCCTCGCCGGGGATGTAGGCCGTCACCTCAAGGCCGTTGGAGAGCCGCACGCGCGCGATCTTGCGCAGGGCCGAGTTCGGCTTTTTGGGGGTGACGGTGGCGACCTTGGTGCAGACGCCGCGCTTCTGCGGCGAGCCTTTACCACGGGTCAGCTTCCCCTTGAGCGAGTTGTACGTGAACCGCAGCGCGGGAGCCTTCGTCTTTTTTGCGACTGGCTTACGCGGCTTGCGAACGAGCTGGTTGATCGTCGGCATCAAGAACTCCTGTTTCAGGCACCCAGGACAGATAGCAGTTGTTATATCGAGACAAAATAATAACCTAGCCCGCGTCTGGTCGTAGTGTTGACTACGCCTTAGAGTAGGCCGGTGTAGCACACGGACGCACGCTTGCGCATCTGCACAGCGATAAAAAAGTATAGCATCCACCCCTAGCTTTGTCAAACATGCCGCGGCGTGCGTTCATTGCCGCAACCCGAGGGGCTATGGTAGAATGGAGTGTATTCGTTCTCTCTTTACTTGGAACCAAGCGCGAGTGAGGTGCTGTGATGGAGATGTCTACCTGGACAACAAAGGTAGGCCTTGCGCAGATGCTCAAGGGCGGCGTGATCATGGATGTCGTCACCCCGGAGCAGGCGCGTATCGCCGAGGAGGCAGGCGCGGTGGCGGTGATGGCGCTGGAGCGCGTCCCCGCTGATATTCGCGCCCAGGGCGGCGTTGCGCGGATGAGCGACCCTGAGCTGATTGCGGCGATCAAGGCTGCGGTGACCATCCCGGTGATGGCCAAGGCCCGGATCGGCCACTTCGTTGAGGCTCAGGTGATCGAGGCGCTGGGCATTGACTATATTGATGAGAGCGAGGTGCTCACCCCGGTCGACGAGGAGCACCACATTAATAAGCACAAGTTCAAGATCCCGTTTGTGTGCGGCTGCCGTAACTTGGGCGAGGCGCTACGGCGTATGGCCGAGGGCGCGGCGATGCTGCGCACGAAGGGCGAGGCTGGCACGGGCAACGTCGTCGAGGCGGTGCGCCACTTCCGCGCTGTGCAGGGCGAGATCCGTCGCCTGCACAGTATGGACGAGGATGAGTTGTTCACGGCGGCGAAGAACCTGCAGGCGCCCTACGAGCTGGTCAAGCAGGTGGCTGCGGCCGGCCGGCTGCCGGTGGTGAACTTTGCTGCCGGTGGGATCGCCACTCCCGCTGATGCTGCCCTAATGATGCAGCTGGGCGTGGATGGGGTCTTTGTTGGCTCTGGCATCTTCAAGAGCGGCGACCCGGCCCGACGTGCGCGGGCAATTGTCGAGGCGACCACGCACTATAACGACCCGGAGATCATCGCCGAGGTGAGCAGGGGTCTGGGCGAGGCGATGGTCGGCATCAATATTGATCAGATCCCGGCTGATCAGCTAATGGCTAAGCGGGGCTGGTGATTTTTTAATGTTGAATGTTGAATGTTACATTATTCGACATTCAATATTCAATATTCGACATTATGAAAGTTGGCGTTCTAGCCCTTCAGGGTGACTTCCGCGAGCATATTGAGGTGCTACGGCGCATCGGCGTACAATCGCTGGAAGTACGCCTACCGAAACATCTGGAGGCGGTTGATCGTCTGATTATCCCCGGAGGGGAGAGCACGACGATTGGCCGCCTATTGACGCTCTACAAGATGATTGACCCGATCCGGGCGCGCGCCGGGCGCGACCTCGCGATCTGGGGGACGTGCGCGGGGGCGATCCTGCTGGCCCGCACGGTGCTTGATGTGAAGCAGGGCGGGCAGCCGGGCCTTGAGGTGATGGATATGGCGGTGCGGCGCAACGCCTATGGCAGCCAGCTCGATAGCTTCGAGCAGCCCATCGACTTCCCCGCCCTTGGCGATGCGCCGCTGCACGGGGTGTTCATCCGCGCCCCACAGATCGAGTCGGTCGGCCCGTCGGTGCGTGCTCTCGGCAGCCTCCCCAGCGGGGCGATCGTGGCCGCGCAGCAGGGCCGGATGATGGCCACAACCTTCCACCCCGAGCTCACCGGCGATGACCGGGTACACCGCTACTTTCTGGAGCTGTAGACGATTTTAGATTTTGGATTTTAGATTGCAGTGCGCAATCTAAAATCGAAAATCCGAAATCTAAAATCACACTATGATCCGCTCTGTCACCCCCGGCGATCTCTGGGCGCTGCGACGCAAGCCGCGCAACCAGGTAGTGCTCTACAGCGATGAGCTGCTCGCGCAGGCCCACCGGCCCGCGTGGTTTGCGCTGCGCTGCCTCATCCAGGGCAATGGGCGCGACCGGGCCACGCTGATCGCGCAGGAGCGCGGGGTGAGCGCTGTGGCCCAGGCTCTTGGCAGGGGCGGGCGGCCCGAGCAGGATATTGTGTACCTAGGCACCTCGGGGGTGCGGGCGGCGCGGCTGCCGAGCGATTACGATGTCTGGTTTCGCCTGCTAGAGCAGCTCTGCATCAATGCTGGTCACAACTATGTCCAGCGGCTCTACGCCGCTGCCCCCAGCCAGCACACCGAGGTGCGCGAGATCTTTCGTCAGCTCGGGTTTCAGGCATATACCCACAAGACGATCATGCACCTTTCGGGGCCAGATTGGGATCAGCGCACCACGCTGGCACAGATGCGCATGCAGTCGCGCCGCGACTACTGGGCCATCCATAAGCTCTACGGTGCGGTGACACCGCATCTTGTGCAGCACGCCGAGGTGCGCAATGCACGCCACTGGTCGATCCCGATGCCGCAGCAGCTTGGTGCTCAGCGGCGGGTGGCCTGGGTGCTTGGCCCCGACGATGACCTGCTGGCCTACCTGCGGCTCACCAGCGGCATCTCGGGTCACGTCTTTAGCCTGCTCATTCGCCCGGATGCGCGCGAGCAGGTGGTTGAGGTGCTGCGCTTTGGGCTGGCCCAGCTCAGCGACACTCGTCCGATCTACCTGGTGCTGCGCGAGTACCAGGAGGAATTGCTGGCGCCCTGTCAGGCTCTCGGCTTTCAGCCGATCGGCGAGCAGGCGCTTCTGGTGAAGAGCACGGTCGTCGCGGTGCGTCGTCCGCTGCTCGCGCCTTCGTTCGAGCCGGGGCTTGAGCCTCGGATCACCGCCCCACAAATCTCCACGGCGAGGGAGGACAGATAAGGCTATGTCTGATCGACCTGACGTGACAAATAATATCGATCTGCTGCTCGATGCGCTGCCGCCTCACATCACGAACGCCATCCAGGCCAGCGATGCTGACTCTGCGGATCTACTTGAGGTGGTGATGGATCTTGGGCGTCTGCCTGAGGCGCGCTACCGTGATGAAGAGCGATTCCTGAGCGACCGTGAGGTGACTCAGGAGGACATCGACTATGTGATCGGGCGGATCGGTACGTTCGGTGAGGATAACCGGGCTGGTATCCCGCGCACCCTGCACCGGATCTCGGCGATGCGGAACCGGCGTGGCACGGTGATCGGCCTGACATGCCGGGTGGGCCGGGCGGTGTTTGGCACGGTGGTGATCATCCGCGACCTGGTGGAGACCGGGAAGAGCATTCTGCTGCTGGGCAAGCCGGGCACGGGCAAGACGACGCTGCTGCGTGAGACGGCGCGCGTGCTGGCCGAGGAGTTTCGCAAGCGGGTGGTGATCGTGGACACCTCGAATGAGATCGCAGGCGATGGCGATATCCCGCACCCCGGCATCGGTCGGGCGCGGCGCATGCAGGTGCCCCGGCCCGCCGAGCAGCACGGCGTGATGATCGAGGCGGTGGAGAACCACATGCCCGAGGTGATCGTCATCGATGAGATCGGCACCGAGCTTGAGGCGATGGCTGCGCGCACGATTGCCGAGCGCGGCGTGCAGCTGGTGGGAACCGCGCACGGTAACACGCTCGATAACCTGATGATCAACCCGACCCTCTCGGATCTGGTGGGTGGTATTCAGGCCGTTACGTTGGGTGACGAGGAGGCCCGTCGGCGTGGCACGCAGAAGACGGTGCTGGAGCGTAAGGCACCGCCCACCTTCGATGTGCTGGTTGAGATCGAGAGCTGGGATAGCGTGACGGTGTACGACGATGTGGCGGCGGCGGTGGACGCCATCCTGCGCGGCGAGGATCCGCCAGCCGAGCTGCGCTCGCGTGATGCGGATGGGGTGGTGCAGGTAGAGACGGTGCGGCGCGAGCTGATCGATGCGCCAGCCCTCGGGCGGCGGATCTCGCCGACTCGTGGCGGCGGGGAGCGTGGCGGCGGGGAGCGTGGCGGCGGGGAGCGCTTCGGCGGGCCGCGCCTGCGCGAGCGGGGCGGCGCAAATGGCGGAGTCGGCCCGGGGGTGCTGACCCAGCGCATCTTTCCGTTCGGAGTGAGCCGCAACCGGCTGGAGACGGCGATTGAGCGGCTGCGGGTGCCGGCGGTGATCGTCCGCGATATGAAGGACGCCACCCTGGTGATGACGCTGAAGAACTACTATCGCCAGAGCGCCCAGCGGCTGAAGCAGGCCGAGGAGCATGGCGTCCCGGTCTATGTGCTGCGAAACAACACGATCACGCAGATGGAGCGCCAGCTGTCCCAGGTGTTCAATCTTCGCGAGCCAGAGGGCGACGATGCCGAGCCGGAGAGCCGTGAGCCGCGCAGTAACGGCTCTGAGGTGATCGAGGACGCCATGGTGGAGATTGAGACGGCGATCGGGCAGCTGATGACCGGCGAGCGCAGCGCGATCGAGCTGACGCCGCGCAGTAGCTATATTCGTCGGCTACAGCACCAGATGGCGGATCGCTATAACCTGCGCTCGGAGAGCCGCGGCGACGACCCGAACCGGCGGGTGAAGATCTACCGATAGCCGGGCGCGTTCGCGCCCGGCTATCGGTAGGGATGCCGCACAAGGCTAAAAGCGAGTTGCGGCAGAATGGCGTAGACAGGCTATAATGTGCCTATGGGCCTATTTATCACATTTGAGGGGCCGGAGGGCGCTGGGAAGAGCACGCAGGCGCGTCTGCTCTATGAGCGGCTCCAGGCGATGGACTACCCGGTCATCCTGACCCGCGAGCCCGGCGGCACCCGGATCAGTGAGATGATCCGGCGGATCGTGATGGATCTGCGGCATACGGAGATGGCACCGACCACTGAGACGCTGCTGTTCTCGGCGGCGCGGGCGCAGCTGGTGAGCGAGCTGATCCGGCCCTACCTGAACACTGGCGGGATCGTGCTCTGTGATCGCTACGCTGACTCGACGTTCGCTCACCAGGGCTATGGACTCGGTCGGGATCTGGATGAGCTCCAGTCGATCACCGCCGTGGCGACGGGCGGCCTGATGCCTGATCTGACCTTCTACCTGGATCTTCCGGTGAACGATGGCCTGCGCCGCAAGCATGTGGCGAAGGAGCGGGCTGAGCAGAACTCGTCCGGATCGACCTTCAGCACGCCTCCTGAGTGGAACCGCCTGGACGCCCGTGACCTGGAGTATCATCAGCGGGTGGCCGCCGGGTTTGCTGAGCTGATGCGCCGCGACCCCGGTCGCTGGCGGAAGCTTACGGCCGAGCAGCCGGTTGGCGCGCTGGCCGAGCAGATCGCGCAGGAGGTTGATCCGGTGCTGAAGCGTGTGACGCGCCTGGGGGCAGATGCATGAAGCTGATCCTTGCGGTGGTACAACATCAGGACTCCAGCACCCTTGTGGATGCGCTCACTGAGCAGAGCTTTCGGGTGACGAGGCTGAGCAGCCAGGGCGGATTCCTCCGTGAGGGGAATATCACGCTGATGCTGAGTGTTGAGGACGCCCATGTGAATGCGGTGATTAAGACGGTGCGGGAGCACTGCTCGACACGCACGCGCTATGTCTCGCCGATGCCGCCAATCGCCGAGTCCGGCGAGTTTTATCCGCCGGCACCGCTTGAGGTGCAGGTGGGTGGGGCGACGGTGTTTGTGTTGAAGGCGGAGACGGCGAGGCTATAGTCGGGGGTTGGGGGTTGGGGGTTGGGGGTTGGGGGGCTCGTGAGCCTTCACTCGGCTGCCCGCGTTCGACCTACTGAGGTTTCATGGAAGCTATTCAGAATTTTCTCGCGAATCTGGTGCCCATCCTCCAGGTTCTCGGCGTCTTTCTCGGGGCCTACCTGGTGCTGCTCTGGGCAGCGTCGGTGCTGTGGACGTACCGCGACATTCGCAGGCGCAGCGAGGATGTGTCGGTGCAGGTGCTGGCGGTTGGCCTGGTGCTGCTGCTGCCCTTTGTGGGCATCCCCCTACACCTGATCCTGCGCCCCCCGCAGACGCTCGCCGAGAGGTATGAGCGCTCCCTTGAGGAGGAGTACCTGCGTAACGATATTGAGGAGAAGTTCGTCTGCCCTGAGTGCCAGCGGCCGATTGAGCCGGACTTCATTCTTTGCCCCCACTGCAATACGTCGCTGCGCCGCCACTGTGAGGGCTGCTCGCGGGTGGTCGATCTGACCTGGAGCGTCTGCCCGTACTGTGGCGATGATGGCACTGCCGCTTCGCGCCGGGCGGCCACGGTGCAGGCTGCTAACTACCGCCCCCCGCACTCTCAGGAAGTGGTGCGCTAGAACACTGAAGCACTGAGGCACTGAGCGGCATATGACAAGGTGATAATCGTCACCTTGTCATATTTTTGTTATGAAGGGGTTATGCGATGACGCCAATGATCACCGATGTGTCGGGCATTCTGATCGGCCACGCCGAGAACCGCGAGGCGCTGACCGGGGTGACGGTTGTGCTCTGCCCGGAGGGTACGGTGGGCGGGGTGGATGTGCGCGGCGGCGCTCCTGGCACGCGCGAGACTGATCTGCTGAACCCGGTGAATATGGTCCAGGAGGTTCACGCCATCGCCCTATGTGGCGGCAGCGCGCTGGGGCTGGCGGCCGCCAGCGGGGTTGCGCAGTGGCTCCACGAGCGCGGCCACGGCTTTGATGTGGGCGTCACGCGGGTGCCGATCGTGCCGGCAGCGGTGATCTTCGACCTGGCCTTTGGCTCGCCGGTCTGGCCGGATGCGGCCATGGGCTACGCGGCCTGCGAGGTTGCTGGCCCGACCACCGCCGAGGGCTGCGTCGGCGTTGGGATCGGTGCGACGGTGGGGAAGATCCTCGGCCCGGCCCAGGCGATGAAGAGCGGGGTGGGCACCTGGAGCGAGGCGCTGCCCGACGGCACGACGGTGGGCGCGCTGGTGGTGGTGAATGCCTTCGGCGATGTCTGGGAGGAGCACGGCGGGATTATCGCCGGGGCGCGGGCAGCGGGTGGGGGATTTGTCGATGCCACGCGGGCGCTGCGCGACCCGGCCCTGCTGGCGGCTTTCGGCGGCGGGCGCGCCGACGAGGTGAGCAATACGACCCTGGCGATTGTGGCGACCGACGCGCGCCTGACGAAGGCTGAGGCGACGAAGCTGGCCCAGATGGCGCAGGACGGGCTGGCCCGCACGATCCAGCCTATCCATACGCCCTTCGATGGGGATACCGTCTTCGCGCTGGCCACGGGCGTGCGGCAGGGGCCGCCGATGGTGGTGCTGGGCAGTATCGCCGCCGATGTGCTGGCGAGGGCGGTGGAGCGGGCCGTGCGGGCCGCCGTAGGGATGGGCGGCCTGCCCGGCGCGGGGGATCTCGCGGGCTAGCACCCGCTGGCTGAGATCGAGCGCCTGCGGCAGCGTGGAAGACCTTCTCTTTATATGCTCGCATTGGTGCGCTTGCGGCGCACCAATGTGAGCATATGAAGATCTTCTAGGTAAATAGGACGGCGACATCGTCGCGGGTGAGCGACTTGAAGACGCCGCCCTCGGTGGCGATCAGCTGCTCGACCAGGGCGCGCTTCTGATCCTGGAGCAGCAGGATCTTCTCCTCGACCGTCTCGCGGGTGATCAGCTTGTAGACGAAGACCGGCCTGGTCTGCCCGATGCGGTGGGTGCGGTCGGTGGCCTGCATCTCGATGGCCGGGTTCCACCAGGGGTCGACGTGGATGACATAGTCGGCGGCGGTGAGGTTGAGGCCGACGCCGCCGGCCTTCAGGCTGATCAGGAAGAAGGGCAGATCGGGCGTGTTCTGGAAGCGGTCAACCTCCTGCTGGCGGTTGCGGGTGGAGCCGTCGAGGTAGGCGTAGGGGATCTTGCGGGTGTCGAGCGCCTCGCGGATGATCGTGAGCATCTGGACGAACTGCGAGAAGATCAGCGCCTTGTGGCCCTCGGATCGCAGGGTGTCGAGCGTCTCCATGAGCAGCTCAAACTTGCCGGAGCTGCCACGGAATTTGCTGTCCACCAGCCTGGGGTGGTTGCAGATCTGGCGCAGGCGCAGCAGGCCCTCCAGGATCTTCATGCGTGCGTCGTTGAGCCCCTCCTCCTCGATGATGCCCAGCAGCAGGTTGCGGTAGTAGTCGCGTGTCTTAATGTAGAGCTTGCGCTGGGCTGGCTCCATCTCCACCACGAGCAGCTCCTCGCTGCGCGGCGGCAGGTCGAGGGCGACCTGCTCCTTGGTGCGGCGCAGGATGAAGGGGTAGACCATCTTGCGCAGGAACTGGGCGCTGTCGGCGTCCTGCTTGCGCTCGATCGGGTTGACGAACTCCTCGCGGTAGTAGTCGAGGTTGCCGAGCAGGCCGGGGTTGAGGTAGGCGAACTGCGACCAGAGCTCCAGGGCGCTGTTCTCGACGGGCGTGCCGGTGAGCGCGAAGCGGCGGTCGGCGCTGATCGTGCGGGCGGCCCGCGAGGTCTCGCCGAGTGGGTTCTTGATCGCCTGGGACTCATCGAGGATGGCGCAGTCGAAGCGGTACTGGCGCAGCAGCTCGATGTCGCGCAGCATGATCCCGTAGGTGGTGATCACGAGGTCGTACTTGCCGAAGTCGGCGGCGTCCTTGGTGCGGGTCGTCTCTGCGTGGACGTAGACGCGCAGGCCGGGGGCGAACTGGGTGGCCTCGCGCTCCCAGTTGAAGAGCAGCGAGCGCGGCATGACGATCAGGGATGCCGGGCCGTCGGGGCGCTGCTCGCGGAGCGACTGGAGAAATGCCAGGGCAACGACCGTCTTCCCCATGCCCATATCGTCGGCGAGGCAGCCGCCGAAGCCGTAGGTGTGGAGGAAGTGCAGCCAGTCGTAGGCGGCCTTCTGGTAGGGGCGCAGGACGCCGGTGAAGCCAGCGGGCAGGCTCCGCTGCTCAATCTTCTCAAAGTCGCGCAGGCGGTCGCGGCGGGCCTGGAACTCCGGGTCGGCCTGGGCGCGGTCGGCCTCGGCGAGCGCCTGGTCGATGATGCCGACGTGGTGCTCGGAGAGGCGCAGGGCACCCTCGTGATCCTCGGCCATGGCGAACATATGGCGGTAGCGCTCGATCCACTCGTCGGGGATGGCCCCGATCGAGCCGTCGGCCAGCTTGACGAACTTCTCGCGCTTGCGGATGGCCCGACGCAGATCCTTCATGGCGACCTCCTGCTCGCCAAAGTTCACGACGGCCTCAACATCGAACCAGTCGATGCCGGAGCTGACGCGGAAGGAGATGCTGGGGGTGCTACGGTTGACGCGGGCCATGGTCAGGGCATCTTCGCCGTAGATCGTGAAGCCAGACTTGGTGAGCTTGGGAACCTCGCGCAGCAGAAAGTCGATCGGCTGGAGGTTGCGGCGCAGGATGAACTCGCTGGGCGTGTCGCTGCGCTTGAGCCCGAAGCCGCTCAGCTCCTGCCAGGCGGCCTGCTCGATGTCGGGGTGGCGGGTGATCCGGGCGAGGGTCGTCGAGTCCGGGATGCGGCGGGTCGTGGCGCTGGGCAGGTGCTTCTCGTAGGGCAGCTCGTAGTCGGCGTAGCCGAAGCGCAGCTCGGCCACCAGCTGGTGCTCGCGCTCGCTGAGGAAGAGCCGGCGCTCGGGCTCGGCGTTAATATGCTGCCACGTGACCATATCGCCGCGCACGGGGACGCTCTCGGCCAGGGGCAGGAGGTAGCGCTCCATGAACTCGGTCTGGTCCTTAGCGGGGATGCGCAGGCGCGGGTAGCTGATCAGCGTCTCGGCGGCCACCGGGATCTCGGCGACGGCGATCAGGCGATCATCGACGCGCATCCAGAGCGGGTCGCGGTCGATGATATCGACGTGGCCGGGCCGCAGGGCGATACGATCCTCGCCGGCGTGCAGGCTGAAGCTGACGTCGAGGTCCTCGCCCACCTTGCTCAGATCCATCTCGATGATGCCACTATTCTCGCTGATCGCGAGGCGCTGCTGGATCGGGTTGATCTCATCGCCGGAGTAGACCAGTCCCTTGTGGAGCATGCCGAAGACGGCGGTGAGCGCCTTGTGGTTGGTGTACCAGTAGCCGTAGCCCGCGCCCGAGGCGATCGCAGTATTGGCGGCGGCGAGCAGCTCCATGGGCATGCTCGGGTAGACATCGGGGCTGACCTGGCTGCGCAGCGGCTTGGTGTGGGCGTGCAGATCGCGGCTGCTGATCGCCTCGGCGAGGATATCTGGGTCGCCATGATGGTCGATCGGCAGATACTTACCGGCGATGTTATAGGGCAGGATCGACCAGATCGTCCCGCGCTTCTGGAGGCTGAAGATCAGAGCGGCGCCAGATGTGGACGCGGCGCTGCTGCTGCGCCGCGTGCTAGGCTGGATAGCCTGGTCGAGCACGGCACGCCAGAGGCTCGGCGGGTGGAGCTTCAGGTAGTCGCGCAGCTGGAGCAGGGCGGCGACGCGGTGCTGGCAGAGCCCCCAGGCATAGCCGTAGCGGCAGGAGCAGGTGACGCCAACCTGGTTGCCAGAGAGGCGGATCACGCACTGGACCGGTGGCCCTGTTCCTTCATCTACGCTGATAATGGCGTTGGTCGGCTCGCAGTGCTGCACCTGCGCCCGGCCCTTCTGGTACATATCACGCCCCTGTTGCACCACCTTCGGCATCGCGGTGTTTAGCAGTTGATCGACAGGGAGCGTCTCTGCAGTCAGCAGATAGAGCATTCTTGTAACCTGATTTATACTATGGAGGGCCGAGGACGCATCTACAGAGCGCCGATGCGCGGCGCACCGCGCTCCTCCGGCTGCCCTACAGGCTTCTGTGGCTTTGCACATGGCACGTTCGTGTAGTATACCGGGGAGCTATGGCTCGGTCAAACGAGAGAAGAATTGGGGTGTGCGGCGTAACATTTTGGGCGACCGACCCGCCCGGCGGCTGAAGCCGCGGGCTCCATACGGCGAAGCCGCCCTGCGGCGGCTCATGCAGGCCGCGCAGGCGGCCTTCGTCAAACAAGCGCCGAGGGCTTCAGCCCCACGGCGATTCGCTGGCCCGAAACGATACGTCACACCTAAGCATTGTGTCACCTATAAGGATAACCACACCGTATGCGATCACTACGACATATCATCGCCGCTGGGGCGCTGCTGGGGCTGATAGCTTGCCAGCTTGAGGGCGGGGTGGCGCGGCCGACGGCGGCGCTTGATACGAGCCCGATCAGTGTCGAGGCGAGTACCCCGGTCGACTCCCCATCGTCGCCAAGCGCCCCGGCGGTAGTCTCGCCGGCCCCCTCCTCTTCCGATGGCAGTCTGCGGCTCGGCCTGATCGCGGAGCCGGGCGACCTGCTGCCCTACCACAGCGATAGCGCGGATGAGCGGATCACCGCGCCGATCAGCGAGCTGCTCTTCCCTTCGCCGCTGCTGGCCCTGAGCTATACCTACACCACCACCGGGGTGCTGGATCGCGTGCCGAGCGAGCAGAACGGCGATGTGAGCATCAGCATGGTCGATGTCTTCCTCGACTCGGTCGGCGTGATCACCACCACCAACACCGGGGTGATCACCCAGGTGCAGCAGCTGAGCGTGACCTACCGCTGGAACCCGGAGCTAAGCTGGGCCGACGGCACCCCGGTGACGGCGGACGACTCGCTGTTCGCCTACGAGCTGGCCCAGAAGGTGAGCCTCGGCCAGGACGCCGATAGTCGGCTGGCCCTGCTTGATCGCTACGAGCAGGTGGACGCGCACACTACGCGGGCGGTGCTGAAGCCGGACTTCACCGACCCGGCCTATATTACGAGCTACTGGACGCCGCTGCCGCGCCATCTCCTGAAGGATATCGACCCGGCCACCTTCGCCACGGGCGAGTTTGCGTTGCTGCCGATGGGCTACGGCCCGTACACCGTTGATCGGCGCGACCAGGGCAACCTGCGGCTGAAGCTCAACCCACATTGGCTAGGTTCCGAGCCAGCCGCAGCGGTGAGCTTCATCTTTCGCGATAACGTCGAGTTGCTGCGTGGCGCGGTGGCGGGCGGGAGTCTGGACGCGGCTAGCTTCGAGCTTCCCGCTCCCGATGAGGCCGCCGCGCTGAAGGCGGATGCGGCCAGCGGATCGCTGAGTATGGCGACCATGCCTAGCCCGATCTGGGAGCATATCGACTTTAACCTGGACGTGCCGCTGCTTCAGGATATCCGGGTGCGCCGGGCCGTGGCCCAGGCGATTGATCGCCAGAAGATCATAGACACGCTGCTGGGTGGCTATGGCAGCGTACTAGAGAGCTGGATCGTGCCTGGCCAGTGGGCATCGGCGCCGCTCGACCAGCTTACGCGCTACCCCTATAGCCCCGACGATGCTCGGCGGCTGCTGGACGAGGTCGGGTACATCGATAGCGACGGCGACGGTCTACGTGAGCTCGATGGCATGCCGCTCACGATCAGCCTGGTGACAACAGCCGGATCGCCGCTGCGAAAGGATGTGGCCGACCAGATCACCGCCGACCTCGCGGCGGTCGGGGTGACGCTGGATGTGAGCATGGTGCCGGCCACCGAGCTATACGGCAGTGATGGCCCGCTCTACCGACGCAACTTCGAGATGGCCCTCTTCGCATGGATCGCTGGCCCCGACCCGCGCGGTTGGGAGCGCTGGAGTTGCGCCGGTGTGCCAAGCGAGGCGAACCGCTGGACGGGGAATAACTTCCCTGGCTGGTGCTTCTTCGAGGCCGACAAGGCGATCCGCACCGCCACCACGGCGACCGATATTAGCGAGCGGGGGGCGGCCTACCTGCGCCAGCAGCAGCTCTTCACCCAGGAGCTACCGGTGCTGCCGCTCTTCCAGCGGGTCGATGTAGTGATCAGCAGCCCGACGATTGCGGGTGTGCAGCCCGATCCGACAGCTCCGTTCACATGGAACCTGGGCGCATGGTCGCGCCGATAGACGGGTTGACCGGGAATCCTAGTCGGGGTACACTCGTTATATTGCAAAGATACACCTTGTCTTGGTTGTGAAAGGATATCCTGATGGATCGGATGGTCGGTGAAGTTATGCATCGCGGCGTGCTGACGTGTCAGCGGGAGACGCCTATTCAGGATATCGCCCGGCAGATGTCGGAGCAGGACATTAGCGCCTTGGTTGTTGTGGACCAGAATAGCACCATGATCGGCCTGATCTCACGGACTGATCTGGTGAACGCGCGTCTGTACGAGCAGTACTGGAAGCACTGGCGCGGCCTCACCGCTGGCCATATTATGGTCACTGATGTGGTCTCGGTGAAGGCCGGGGACTCGCTTCAGCATGCGAGCAAGCTGATGATGGATCGGCATTTCCACCGGGTGGTGGTGGTCGAGGAGGGGGAGAAGGGTCTGTGCCCTGTGGGTGTCCTGTCGATCACCGATCTGGTGCGCGATATCGCCCGCGAGTAGAGCACTGAGGCACTGAGGCGCATGCCCGGCCCGTAGACGGGCGGGCTACGGTCTGCGAAGGCCGCCTGCGCGGGCTGGCCGAGGCCGCGCAGGCCGACGCCCGGCGCAACGCGCCCCGTCGGCGCGACTTCCAGTCGCTAGCCGTGGGGCGCTCATGCCTTTACATCAGCCCTGGCCTGCCGCCTGCTGGCGTACCAGGGTGACAAACACATCTTCAAGCGACGGGTCGATCTGCTCCACTCGCCCGCCCTCGACACCCGCCGCGCCCAGCGCCGCCGCGATCTGGGGGCCGCGCAGCCCGGCATCATCGACAATCGCGTGGAGCCGCGCACCGTGCGGGGCGACCTCGCGCACGCCGGGGTGGGCCGCCACCAGGTCACGGGCCTGATCCTGCGGCGAGCCCTCGATCTCCAGCACCTCGCCGTCGATTGTGCCCTGCTTGAGGGCGGCCGGCGTATCGAGCGCCACCAGCTTGCCGCCATACATCAGCCCGATCCGGTTACAGTGCTCGGCCTCGTCCATGTAGTGCGTGGTCACAAACACCGTCACACCCTGCTGGGCCAGATCGTAGATCAGCTCCCAGAATGCCCGGCGGGCCTCGGGGTCCACCCCGCCGGTCGGCTCATCTAAAAACAGCATGCGCGGGCGGTGGACAATCGCGCATGCCAGGGCCAGCCGCTGCTTCCAGCCGCCCGAGAGGTTTGCGGTCAGCTCGCCCTCGCGCCCGCTGAGGCCAGCCATCTCGATCAGCTCGGCCATACGCGCCGCCCGCTCGCGTCGCCCCACCCCGTAGACATCGGCGTAGAAGGCCAGGTTCTCGCGCACCTTCAGGTCGGGGTAGAGGCTGAACTTCTGCGACATGTAGCCGATCCGGGCCTTAATCGCCTCGCTCTCGCGCCCGATATCGAAGCCCAGCACGCGCCCGCTGCCCGCGCTCGGCGAGATCAGGCCGCAGAGCATGCGGATCGTCGTGGTCTTGCCCGATCCGTTCGGGCCGAGGAACCCGAAGACCTCGCCCGGCTCAACCTGAAGCGTCACCTTGTCCACCGCGACAAAGTCGCCAAAGCGGCGAGTCAGCTCCTCGGTCTCGACAGCGTAGGCTGTTCCCATGCGATCACCTCAGATCTCGCCTTTTGCCTTTTGCCGCAATACCGCATAAGTGGCGCTGTGGGAGAGCTTGTCATTCTGAGCGAAGCGAAGAATCCCGGCCGGGACCCTTCGCTTCGCTCAGGGTGACAGCGTTACTTCTGCGGTATTGCCTTTTGCCTTTTGCCTACCCCGCCGTGCGCTGGAGGTACATAAAGACCTCCTCCATCGTCGGCTGGATCTGGCGGATGCTGACGAGTGTCACCTCGGAGTCGGCCAGCTGGCGGCGCGCAGCCTCCTCGGGGAGCGGGCCGTCGGCGATCACATGCAGCCGGTCGCCGAAGACCTGCACCCCGCGCACGCTGGGGAGCGCCCGCAGCAGCTCCTGGGCGGCGTGGTAGGGGCGGGCCTGCACCTCTAGCACGACGCCGGGCACCAGCGCCTGAAGCTCGCGCGGCGTGCCGCTGGCCATCAGCGCGCCGGCGCGCATAAAGCCAACCGAGTGGCAGCGGTCGGCCTCGTCCATATACGGCGTCGAGACCAGCACCGTCATGCCGTCCTGGATGACCGCATCGCGCAGGATGTCCCAGAACTCGCGCCGCGAGACCGGGTCGACGCCGGTGGTCGGCTCGTCGAGCATCAGCACATCGGGCCGGTGGATGAGCGCACAGGCCAGGGCCAGCTTCTGCTTCATGCCGCCGGAGAGCGCCTCGGCGCGGCGGCTCTGGAAGGGGCCGAGGCGGCTGAAGTCAAGTAGCCGCTGGAGCAGCGGCCCGCGCACGGCGCGCGGCACGCCGTACACCTCGGCGAAGAAGACCATATTCTCAAGCACCGTCAGGTCGCCGTACAGGCTGAAGCGCTGCGGCATATAGCCGATCCGCCGCCGCACGCCCTCAGGGTCGCGGGCCACGTCGATGCCCATCACCGTGGCCTGGCCGCCGTCGGGGAGGAGCGCGCCGCACAGGATGCGCAGTGTGGTCGTCTTGCCAGCGCCGTCCGGCCCAACCAGGCCATAGATCTGCCCGGTAGGGACGCGCAGGTTCAGCCCCGCCACGGCGCGGATCTTCCCGAAGGAGCGGGCCAGCTCGGTTGTAATGATCGCGTCGCTCATTGCTTATTTCCGGGGGCCTGCGGCCCCCAATCCTCCGCTGAGTGAGTGTTCAGGTTGCGTAGCAACCTGGACACTCACTCAACCAGAGTCCCGTCGGCGGGCATGCCGGGCTTCAGGACGTGGTCGGGGTTGGCCAGCTCGATGCGCACAGCGAAGACCGTGGTGGCCCGCTCGTCCTGAGTCTGCACATTGCGCGGCGTAAACTCGGCCTCTCCCGCGATGTAGGTGACGACGCCGTCGAAGACCCGGCCAGGGAAGCTATCGACGGTGACGTGGGCCTGCTGGCCCTGGCGCACCCGCCCGATGTCCGGCTCGCCGATGTAGATAGTCAGCCGCGCCGGGTCGAGCGTGCCGATCGTCATTAGCACCGTGCCGGGGCTGGCCTGCTCGCCCTCGTGGATCGGTCGGCTGAGGATGAGCCCGGCGCGCGGGGCGGTCAGGGTCGCCTTGGCGAGCTGCACCTCGATCTGGCGCTGGTTGGCCTGGGCCTGGGCCAGCTGGGCCTCGGCGGCCTGCACCTGCTCGGGCCGGGCGCCGGCCTGGGCCAGCGCCAGCCGCGACTGGGCCTGATCGAGCTGGGCCTGGGCCGCGTCGAGCTGGGCCTTCGTCGCATCGGCGGCGGCGCGCAGCTGCTGCGGGTCGTTACGCATGGCCGTGGCCTGGTCGAGCACGCGCTGGGCGTTGGCCAGGGCCGTCTGGGCGGCGGAGACATCGACCTGCCTGGCCCCGTTGCTCAGCTTGGTGAGCGTCGCGCTGGCCGCATCCACCTGGCCCTGCGCCGCCTGCACGCCGCTCACCTCGGCCTGGCGGGCGTTCTCCATCGCCACCTGAGACTGCGCCAGCGATTCGTTCCCGTTCTCGACGGCGCGCAGCGCGGCCGCCTCGGCGTCGATCCGGGCCTGCGGCAGGTCGCCGGGCAGCGACTCAAGCTCGCGGTTGTCCCAGTAGATCTTGCTATAGGCGTCCTGGGCATTGCGCAGGTTGTTGGCCGCCTGAGCCACCGCGCTCTCGGCCTGGGTCTTGGTCGCCGCGAGGCGGTCTCTGGTCGTCTGGAGGTTAGCCTGGGCCTGGGAGAGGGCCGCCTCGGCGGCGGCGATATCCTCGGGGCGGCTGCCGGCCCGCACCTGGTCGAGCGCACGCTTGGCCGAGTCACGGGCGGCCTGGGCCTGGATCACCTGGGCGTCGAGCTGCTGCGGGTCCTGGAGCGCAGCCGTGGCATTCTCGTAGGCGGCCGATGCGCCATCGCGGGCGGCCTGCGCCTGGGCCACCGCGCCCTCGGCGGTGGCGATATCCTCGGGGCGGCTGCCGGCCCGCAGCAGGGCCAGGTTCGCCTCGGCCACCGCCACAGCCGCGGCGGCCTGGTCGCGCTGGGCCTCCAGCAGCGCCGGGTCGAGCTTCGCCAGAACCGCGCCCGCCGTCGTCTCATCGCCCTCATCGACCAGCAGCTGCTGGACGCGCCCGGACACCTCGCTGCTGATCAGCACCTCCTCGGCCTCGATCGTGCCCGAGCCAGTGAGCGTCGATCCGCCGGCCGCGACGGCGCGCTGATTCCACCACCAGTACCCGCCGCCGATGATCGCAGCCAGCAAGAGTATCGGAATAATAATACGTGCGCGCTGTTCCATATGGTTTCTCTCTTCTCGTGGGCGAGACACCTCAGCGTCTCCGTGCCTCAGCGCCTCAGTGATCTAATCCAGCCGCTTGCGGAAGCGCATCGACGCAAGCACGATCAGCGCCGTGCCGAAGATGGTCAGCGCGAAGATCTGGGGTGTCAGGGAGGAGATTCCGACGCCCTTCACAACAATGCCGCGCACAACCACCAGAAAGTAGGTGAGCGGGATGAAGCCGCTAAAAAACTGGAGCAACTTCGGCATCGCGGCGATCGGGTAGATGAAGCCGGAGAGAAAGATCGACGGCAGCAGGGTCAGGAAGGTCAGCAGAAACGCCTCCTGCTGGGTCTGGGCGATGGTTGAGATCAGCAGCCCGATGCCGAGCGCCGAGACGAGGAATAGGCAGGAGATGCCGAGCAGCAGCAGCAGGCTGCCACGGATCGGCACGCCGAACCAGAAGGTGCCGATCACGAGCACCTCCACGGTGATTAGCAGGGCCACCAGGGCGAAGGGCAGAATCTTGCCGACCATCAGCTCCCATGGGCGGATGGGGGTGACAATCAGCTGCTCAATCGTCCCGCGCTCACGCTCACGCACGATCGCCGAGGCGGTCAGCAGGGTGGCCTGGAGCTGTAAGATCATGCCGATCAGCGCGGGCACCATAAAGTAGGCGCTGGCCATGTCCGGGTTGTACCAGACCCGTGTGCGCACCTCGACCGGCGCAATCAGCGAGATGTTCCCGCCGCGCCGGGCCAGCGCCTGCTGCTGGATTGTCGTCGCCTCGACCTGGCCGATTAGCCGGGCCGATGAGAGGGACGAGGAGGCGACGGTAGGGTCCGATCCGTCGATCACAAAGGCCGCCTGGGCGCTGCGCCCGCTGATCAGGTCGTCGGCGTAGGAAGGCGGGATAATCAGCCCGGCCCGGACAAGGCCGGCGTCAACCAGGCGGGCCAGATCCTGCTCGCTCGTCGCGACTTGTGTGACCGCGAACTGCCCCGATGCGACAAATGCCTCGACCAGCGCGCGGCTCTGGGGCGTGCGGCTCTGGTCGTAGACAGCCAGCGGAACATTGCGCACATCCGAGGTGGCGGCGTAGCCTAGCAGGATGAGCTGCATCAGCGGCATGAAGAACATCACCCCCAGGGTGCGCGGGTCGCGGATGATGTGGATAAACTCTTTGCGGATGATCGGCAGCAGATGCGACGCCATGCTGTGCTCGCTTGCCCGCAGCGGGCTGTTGTTGATTGACCAGTCAATCAGTATTATAGCACCGCATGCGGCCAGCGAAGAGATCTTTTGTGACATGTACTGGCGAACCGATAACGAGAAGGCAAGGCTTCAGGCGGATTTCACTTTACAGTCTCGTATGAGACCCTCACCCCCGCCGCTGGCGCGGCACCCCCTCTCCCTTAAAGGGAGAGGGGGCAGGGGGTGAGGGTTGCCCGGCGGCAACTGTAACGCATTTGTAGACGAAACGCGGCGAAGGGGCATGTCATGCGGCGCGCGTGGAGTGCTGCTCATACCGCAGTGTCGTCTCGCCAATAACAATCGTATCGCCGGGGCGCAGGGTTGTCGGCCCGGCGATCATGTGGCCGTTGACGAGGGTGCCGTGGCTGCTGCCCATATCGGCGATCTGCGCGCGGCCGCCGAGGAAGGTCAGGCGCGCGTGGGCGCGCGAGATCAGCGAGTCGCCGGAGATCGTCACCGTCGCATCCTCGGAGCGACCGACCACCACGCTCGGCGTCACCAGAGGGTGATCGTCCGCCGTCGCCCCGCCTCGGATCACCAGCAGCCGCCCCCAGGCGGCCCCCTCCACCACCAGCGTGTCGCCAATGTTTGGCGAAATACATCCGTAGAGACGCCCCGGCGGGGCGTCTCTGAGACGCCCCGCCGGGGCGTCTCTACGGGGGCCGTCGGGCGGCGACGCCTCCGCGATAGGCCCGCCCACGCCAGGGTGCCAATCAACAGGATCACCCCCATCGCCCCCAGGCCGATCACGGTCAGGATGCGCCCGCCGGGCGCATCCGCCGCGCCGCCCAGGGCCGCGCAGGCGTCGATGCGCCCGCTGCCCAGCAGGCGCAGCCGCCGGTAGTACGAGGGCATGTTCGGGTAGATATCGGTGGCCGAAGCCGTGATCGCCTCCGTCACCTGGGCGGTCGGCCCGTTGTTCTCGGCCACGCTATAGGCGGCGTCGCGCAGCTCAAGCGAGCTGACCATGCCGAGGTAGCTGCGCAGCTCGGGGCCAGTCTCCGCGCGCCAGTCGCTCGGCTCCAGCAGGTCGATGATCGCGCTGGCGTCGCGGGCCTCCAGGGCGGCCACAAAGCGGCGGGCGGCGTCGGCGGGGCCGGAGTCGTCCGGCCGCGCGGCGCAGCCCGCCAGCACAATCACGGCGAGAAGGACGAGCATCCACTTCATCTGCCGGTGGGGGTGTGGGGGCGGCGAAGCCGCCCCCACGATATTTTTTTGTTGGGCTTGGGCGGCTGCGCCGCCCAAGCCCAACAAAAAAGACGTGGCCCTACTTGCTGCGCGGGAAGGTGTGCTCGGCCACCGGCACGAAGCGGCCTGCGTCCTCCATGTAGAGCAGCTGGCTGATGCGGATGGCGTTGTCCTCGACCTCAATCAGGTTGCAGGAGTTCTTGCCCTGCTCGCGGCCGTAGCCTCGGCGCGAGGTGGTGGTGCCGCTCTGGCAGATGATCGTGCCCTGGCGCAGGCCGTGGGCCACGTCGAGCGTGTTGCCCACATAGGAGACGTGGACGTGGCCGCAGAGCAGCAGCTCGGCACCGCACTCGTCGAGCAGGGCCATCGCCGCGTCGGCGGCGTCCATCGTGCGGTTCCGGTGGATGCCGAGCGGCGTGAGCACTGGGTGGTGCCAGACGACCACCTTGCAGGTGTCGGGGCCGTAGCGAGCGAGCGTCTTCCGCAGCGTGTCGGCCTGCCTCTTGCTGAGCCGCCCGCCGTCGAGGGTGAGGCCGTGGGCGGTGCATGCGCCGACGACCACCAGGCCGGGCAGCTCAAAGATCGGGTTGAGGTCGCGGCTGATATAGCGGCGGTAGCGGCCGAGCGGGTTGAGCAGGCGCAGGTGGGCGTTAAAGAGCGGCACATCGTGGTTGCCGGGCACCACCAGCTGCGGGGAGGGCAGGGCGGCGCGTAGCTCCTGGGCGGCCCGCCACTGGTCGGCGAAGTCGGCGCGCTGCACAAAGTCGCCCGAGATCACCAGCAGGTCGGGCCTGATCTCGTGGGCCTGGGCGATCAGCTTCTGGGCGATCTCGGGGCGGTGGGGCGGGCCGACGTGGACGTCGGAGATATGCAGGATGCGGTGGCGCACGGGGGGCTTACTCCTGGGCTGGCGCGGGCTCGGCGGGGCGGGCCTTCTCCAGGGCCAGGCGGAACAGCGACCGTCCAACCAGGGCGGCCTCGACGACTAGGACAGCGGCGAACCCGTACCGCAACACGGCGAGAACAATATCCATGGCTGGCGCTCCGCTTCTTGCTTGCTAATAGGCGATTTTCGCCTCAATTGTAGCATACGCAGTTCACCTGTTATCTTGCTCCCAGCGCTCAATCGCGTTTCTCATCAGCGTGCTGCGGCTTGCGCCTGGTGCCTTTCGGGCCTCGAACTGGATGAGTCGCTCGGCTGTTTCCCTATTCCCGCGCACCTTTCTCAGCAGCGCCTTATGGAGCTGCTCCTCCGGGTCAGCCGCCCCGGCGGGGCTGGCTGGCGGCGCGGTGGGCCTGCGGGGTGTCGGGGCGTGATCTGGCCTCGGCGCGGCCTGGGGCTGGGCCGGCCTCGCTTTCTGCTCCGTCGGAATGGCGGGCCTGGGCGCTGCTTTCGGGCGCGGTCGTGCGGATCGCCTAGCGAGTGCATAAGCCCCGGCCGCGATCACGACGACCAGGATGATCACGCCCAAGGTTCCAATCAGCGCACTGTCCATGCCAACCTCCGGATCATCTACTATACGCTATGGTCGCACATACTTCTCAAGCAGGTGCGCGGGCAGCGCCACCGGCTGATTCTCAACCATCGCCACCCCCTGCTCGTGCTGGATCTGCTCATACTGGACGAGGGTGACGATGCCAATGACCTCGCCCAGATCATTGATCAGCGGGCCGCCGCTCATGCCCTGCCGGGCTTTCGTGTCGATGAAGATCACCCGCTCGGGCGAGCTGTCGATCTTCCTGATCGCGTTGATGATACCCTGCGACACATAGATGTTCTCGCTATGATCGCTGGATCGTGGGGCGGCAAACCCGACGGCTAAAACCTGCTCGCCTGGCTCTACAAAGCGATGTTCGCCCAATATCAGTGGCGTCAGATCGTCGCTCACCTGAAGGATGGCGATGTCGTTGATCGGGTCGAGCTCCAGATGCGTGACCTGATAGGTTGCGCGCTTGCCGATGACGTTGATGCTCTGCTGGCGCATGCGCTCAACCACGTGGCGGTTGGTAGCGATATGGTGCGGGTCGATGCAGAAGCCACTCCCCGAGATCAGCGCATTGTGCTCATCAATGCCCTGGATCATAAAGATAGAATCGCTGACAACCTTCATGATGTAGTCATTCAGCTGGTTGAAGCTCGGGTAGATCCTTTCGAATAGCGCGCCGAACCGTCTGTGCGTGTCTCGATACGCTTCTCTCATGCCGAGCGAGACATAGCAGCGCAGAAGCGTCTGAAACCCCTCGCTCGTCAGGCCCTCTGGGCTCGACGCAAGCGACTCAAGAATCGCCTGGGCCTGCGCCGCTCTCCCGGCCGCCAGATGGTAGCGGGCGAGCTCAAGCGGCCCCATCTGCTCTGTGGCTGGCTCTAGCGACTCTAGGATCTGACGCCAGCGCCGCAGCGGTGCCGCAACCTGCTCCTCCACGGATGCGATGGTGCGTCTGAGTACCTGCGTGTAGTGTGACAGCGTAGCGATCCGCTGCTTGATCTGCGAGGCAATAGCGCTGTCGCTGTAGTCCAGATGCCGCGTCTCAGCCTGCCTGATATTGTTGCAGGCCGAGACAAACTGGTCGTTGTACTGCGGGATGCCGTGGAAAAACTGATCTTTCTGGAGAAACATGTCCTGGATATCGGCGACCTGCTCGGGGCTCGTCCGGTAGTGCTGCGGGTTGACCTCGATCTGCTCGTGGAACAGCTTGATGAAATCCTCGCTCGCCCGCTCGGCGGCCCTGATCGCCTGCTCACAGGTTAGCGTCAGCGCGCTGATCTCGCCTCGCGTCTGCTCAAGCTCCTTTTCGAGCGCGTACACCTGCTCGCGCTGGGTGAAGTACGTGCTTAGGCGCTGCTTCTCCTGAGGCGACAGCCCAACCGCCCGCTCGATCCGTACAGAGCGCTGGTTGCCGGTGGCCTTGTCGGTCGCGGTGACCATCAGGATGCAGTCGATGCCAATGTCGAACACAACCTCGATCTGTGGCGTCTGCCCAGGCGCGGGCGGGATGCCATCAAGAATAAAATCGCCCAGGAAGTAGTTCTTCTGCGGCTCTGTAGATTCGCCCTGGTACACTTTGATGTGTACATTCTGCTGATTGTCATCTTTTGTGGTGAATGTTTCTGCCTTCGTGATCGGGATGTGCGTATTCTTCTCGATCAGCTTGACGAAGCGCTCTTCTTTGCTTGCGGCATTGATAGCTGAGATACCGAGGCTGTAGGGGACGAGATCCAGCAGGGCGATCTGCTTGATCGCGCCATGCAGGATCGCGCCCTGCAACGCCGCCCCCATCGCCACGACCGTCCCCGCATCGAAGCCCTTGAGCTGTCGGGCGGCGATCAGCTGCGCTGCCAGCCTGCCGACCGCCGGCATCTTGGTCGCATTGCCCACCAGGATGAAGCTATCTAGCTTTGCGCCATAGCCTTTGATCGTCTTGGTGATCGCATGGCCAAGCCGATCAAGGATTGGCTTGGCCAGATCCTCTAGCTCCGCCCTGGTCATGCTACATGTATACCTGGGCCGGTTGAGAAAGTGGACGAGCTCCATCGTGCTGCGTTCCGTTGAGGACAGATTGATCTTTAGCAGCTCACAGGCATCTCGCAGGCGCATGATCTCGCTTGGGTGGGTCTTCTGGCTCAGTGTGATGCCCCAGAGGCTGCTGATGTTATCGATCACATGCTGGAGCATGATCGTATCGATGTCGCTGCCGCCCAGCTTCGGGTCGCCGCCAACCGCCCGCACATCATCGACCCCCTCGCTGATCTCGACGATAGAGATATCTAAGGTTCCGCCGCCAAGATCGATCACCGCCAATGTGCCTGCGTACGACTTCTGGTAGCTATATGCCAGCGCAGCTGCCGTCGGCTCGTGCAGGAGGCGGCGCACGCGCAGCCCGGCGATCTCAGCGGCATCGCGGGTGGCCCGCTTCTGGTTGTCATTGAAGTAGGCGGGGACGGAGAGCACGATCTCGTTGAGCTGGATGCCGCTCGTCTGCCGGGCGAGGAAGCCCCGCAGCATCTCAGCGGGGAACCGCAGATCGCGGCGGCTCAAGAGCGCGAGGAACTCGGCTTCGACCTTGGCACGCAGGTACGCCTCGGCGTTTGCGCGCAGCTGGCGCAGGAAGCTGGCGACAATCTCCTCGCAGCTGTAGCGTCGCCCATAGATCGGGAAGGACTTCTGCTTGCCGAGGCTCCGCTTCACCCGAGAGACGACGCTTTCGGGGGCGGTGAGCGACCGCAGCCGGGCCGCCTCGCCGAAGATCGGGCGGCTCTGATCATCGAGCCCGAAGAAGGACGGCTCAAACTCATCGCCCCGCGCCGTCAGGATGATCTCTGCGCGCTTGCTCTGCGTATTGAAGATGGCGGCGACAGAGTTGGTGGTGCCAAAATCAATCCCGATCAGCGGGACGTACCTGCCAATGACATCGTCTCGCGCGATGGTGAAGCACTGGTCAAGATCCTGCACGTTGCTCATGCCGAGCGCCGCCATCTTCTCTTTGATCACCCTGATCTGGCTGTGTAGCTTATGCGCTGTGGCGACCGACAGCGCCCGCTCTAGGTCGGCGAAGCCTCCCGGCCGCATCAGGATCTCGACCACCTGCTCAAATGCTCCGGCGCTGGCGTACAGCTGCATGAGCACCTCTGGGTCGGGGTTCGAGACGTTCAGGTAGCATTTGATCGCCTTGTCGTATTGCCGTATGCGCTCGTATAAGGCGAATGCCTTCTCGTACTGGGCTGCCGACTCGTAGAGCTGGGCGGCGCTGGCCAGGTTGCCCCCTCTCTCGTGCAGCTCAGCCAGCCTGATCTGGGCGACATGCGGCTCGGCCTGCCCTGCGCCGTGCATGGCGGCCGTCTCAATCGCCCGATTGAACAGATTCGCCTTCTCATACAGCCGGCTCGCCAGTTCCAGATCGCCCAGGATATCTGCGGCGATCATCCCAGCCTCGGCGAAGTGCCCGGCCCGCTCCTCAAGCGCCACGCTGTCGCGGTAGATCGCCTGGATCTCGGCGGGCGACGTGGCAGTGGCGAGGCGACCCGTGGCGTACTGGCGGGCCAGCGCCAGCATCTCCTCCCTAGCGTCGGGCGGGTACTCGGCGATATCGGCCAGATCAAATGCGCCGATGAAGTCCTGCGCCCGTATGCGCGCTTCCACCTGTTGCCTTGCCTGGTCTCTGATCTGGTCGAAATACATGTGCGGCGACTCCATGCCGACGGCACATGTGCGCGCCTCAGCGAGCCGCCCTAGCCGGATGAGCAGCGTGATCCTGCGGGCCGGGCTCAGCGCGCGCTCCAGGGCCGTCTCCAGATCTCCCATGGCCTCGGCGGCGCGCGAGGCCCCCTCGCGATCGCCGATAGCCTCGTAGATCTTGTACGCCGCCAGATGATCGTCGGCCTGCTCATAGCAGTGCGCCGCGTCGACGAGGCTCCCCTGCGCGGCATAGGCATCGGCGGCAGCCTGATACTGGCCGATAATTTCCCTGACCCGCGGGTTGTCGGGGATGCACTCCGGCGCAACTGCCGCGATGTTGACGAGCATGGCGGCCATTGTCGGGCTCCGCCGGATGTCGTTGTTATGGGTCTCCCATGCTCGGACAGCCAGATCCAGGGCGGCACCGTCTACATTGTCACCGTGTGCGACACGCATGATCAGCTCGTTCGCCTGGCCGCGCCGGGCGAGCAGATCGATGGCGCCGGCGGCGTATCCGGCGTAGTCGTAGAGTAGGATCGCGGCGGAGTCGTGCTGGGCCTCTTCCAGCAGACTGAGGGCCTGTCTGATCTGGTCGGCGGGGATCTGCGCCTCTAGCGGGGGCATCGCCGCGATCTGGGGGCCGTAGGTGAGGATGATGTCGGCGAGGTGCTGCGCGCTCTGTTGCTCTAGCCGGAGACTGAGCGCTCTACAGAAGAGGGCGAACGCTCGTGGCTGACCAGGTGTCGCGACGGCCCGCTGTAGCTCTCGCTCAAGCTTTGTCGCTGCCTTCTCGGTCGAGAAGAACCTTTTGAAGAAGCCCATAGGCGAACTCCTGCATACGCTCGACCCTGCGTGGTCTTTGTTACCTCGATCTGGGCGGGGAAGCCCTCTTCAGCTCTCCAAACATGCGAATGGGTGGATTAATATTATGGTTGTATTCTGGGAAAATAAAGCGCAATTATAGTTATATTGTAGCAACTGCTGAAACCTCTAGTCGCTCCGGTGCATCTCAAGATGCGGATAACACCTCTATTAGCGCAGCATAGTTGAAGGAGTGGACGATGTGGAAGGCGCTCGCATTCTTGCAGAAGCACCTGGTGTGGAGCATCCCGGCGGCGATGGTTCTGGGCCTGGTGTACGGCTCGTGGGCTAACCCCGCTCCCTTGCGCAGCTTAATCACCCCGCTGACCTTCCTGATGGTCTACCCGATGATGGTGACGCTCAACCTCAAGCAGGTCTTCACCGGCGGCGATACCCGGCTCCAGCTGGCCACTCAGCTACTCAACTTTGCTGTCATCCCCTTCGTTGGCTTTGCGATGGGCAAGCTTCTCTTCGCCGACCGGCCGCTGATCGCCGTGGGCCTGCTGCTCACCTCGCTGCTCCCGACCTCGGGCATGACCATCTCGTGGACTGGCTTTGCCAAGGGCAACGTGCTGTCGGCAGTCAAGATGACCGTGATCGGGCTGGTGATCGGCTCGGTGGCCACCCCGCTCTACCTGAAGATGCTGATGGGCACGGCGATCGACGTGCCCCTGTCCGACATCTTCAGCCAGATCATCCTGATCGTGTTCCTGCCGATGGCGGCGGGCTACGCCACCCAGCGCGGGCTGATCAAGATCTACGGGGTGGATCGCTACAATGTCCAGGTCAAGGGGCGCTTCCCCATGATCTCGACCCTGGGCGTGGTCGGGATCGTCTTCACGGCGATCGCCCTGAAGGCGACGACGATCATCAGCAGCCCCGCCCTGCTGCTGCGGCTGGTGCTGCCGCTGCTGCTGCTCTACGGGCTCAACTTCCTGCTGAGCACGCTGGTCGGCAAGCTGTTCTTCTCCCGTGGTGACGCCATCGCGCTCGTCTACGGCAGCGTGATGCGGAACCTCTCGATCGCCCTAGCGGTGGCGATGACCGCATTCGGCAAGGATGGCTCAGAGATCGCGCTGATCATCGCCCTGGCCTACATCATCCAGGTTCAGGCGGCGGCCTGGTACGTCAAGTTCACCGACCGGATCTTCGGCAATGCCGCCGAGAAGGTGCCGACGGCTCAGCCAGCGAAGGTGGGGTAGGGTTAGCTTGAGGCTGAGGCTGGGCGGCATTGCCGCCCAGCCTCAGCCTCAAGATATTTTGGGGGAGCCGCAGCCATCCCTAGCGCAGCTCCCAGCGTGACCCCGCAGGCGTTTTGGTTACTTCAATTTGGGCTGGAAACCTATCCTTCAGCTCGTCGATGTGGGTGATCACAATGATGCGGCGGAAGTCGTCCTGGACGCCGGTGATCGCCTCGACCATGCGCTCGCGGCCGAGGGCGTCGAGCGCGCCGAAGCCCTCGTCGATCACGAGCGTCTCCAGGCGGGCTCCGGCGCGGCGGGCCAGCAGGCGCGAGAGGGCGATGCGCACGGCGAAGTTGGCGCGCATGGCCTCGCCGCCGCTGAAGGCGTCGTAGACGCGGGTGCCCAGGGCGTCGGCGATCTTGATCTCCAGGGTCTCGACGGTGTCGCCCTTCTTGGTGTCGCGCTGCATCTCGAAGCTGAGGTGCATCTGGTTGTCGGTCATGCGGCCGAGCAGGCGGTTGGCCTCGTCCTCGATCTGGGGGATGGCCAGCTCGATCAGCATGGCCTGCACGCCCTTCTTGCCGAATGCCTCGCCGAGGTCGGCGAAGAGGCCCTGGCGCTGGGCCAGGGCGCGCTCGTTGGCGCGCTCGCGCTCAAGCTGCTCGGCGGCGTCCTGGGCGGTCTTCAGGTAGCCGCGCTTCTCGCCGAGGTCGTTCTGGGCCGCCTGGAGCGCGCCTCGGGCGCGCTTGAGATCATCGGCCTTGGCCTTCGCCTCGCCCTCGGCCTGGGGCAGCCCGCGCAGCTCCTGCTCTAGCAGGGCGTCCTCGCGGGTGAGCCGCTCGACCTCGATAGAGTCCCTGGCCCGCAGCTCATCGGCCTTTTCTAGCAGTGCGTGGTCGGCCTCAAGCCGCTGCTCGGCCAGCATCAGGTCGCGCTCCTCCTGGGTCCAGCGCTCCAGGCCACGGGCCAGCTCGCGGGCGGCGGCGTGCTCCTCGGGGCTGTAGCCGATCTGCCCGATCCGGCATGTCACTTGGCGGCCTCGGTTGCGCACCTCGTGGGCGAAGTCGCCGGTGTCGATCCGCTGCTGGATCGCGGTGAGCTCGGCCTCGGCGGCGGGCAGCGCCTCGGCCTCGGCCTGCACGGCGGCGAGCTCTTTCTGGAGCGAGGCGAGCGTGCCCTCGGCGCGTCCCCGTCCCTGGAGCCGCTTGTCCAGCTCGCGCAGGCGTTTGTCCGCCTGTGTGCGGGACTGGCTCAGCTCGGCCTGGTCGCCCAGGGTGCCAATCTCAACATCGAGCGTGGCCAGCTCGGCCTGGGCGGCCGGCTCGAACTCGCGCGCCGCGATCTGGGCTGCGGCGCTGTCGTGGGCTGCCTGGGCTTCGGCCCGCTTGGCCCGCCACGCATCGGCCTGGTGAATCTTGTCCTCAAGCGGCTCGACCTGCGCGGCTGCGCGGCGCAGCTCGGTCAGCTGGCGCTCAAGCGCGGCTGCGGCGGCGCGGGCCTGCTTCAGCCCGGCATCGCCCGCGTCGGCCTGGCGCTTGGCCTGCGCGTAGGCGTCGCGCAGCTCGGCCAGCTCCTGCTCGTAGTGGGCATGGACGTGGGCGACCCCGGACTCGCCAAGCTCGCTGCGGCAGACCGGGCACGCCCCGCCGGCGTCGGCGAGGATCTTCTGGTTGGCCTTGAGCTTGTCGGCGGCGGCCTTGAGCCGGGTACACTCGGCGCGCTGGTGGCTGACCGTGTCCACATCGGCCTGCTCCTGGGCGCGCATCTCGGCCAGGCGTGACTCTTCCTGCTGAAGCTGCGCGCCAGCGGCGCGGGCGGCGGCGAGATCTTGTATCCAGCGCGGCTCGTCGGCCAGCTGCTTGTCGAGCGTGTGCAGGGCGCGCTGATTCTCCTCGCGCACGGCCACCAGCGAGTCCTGGCGCTTCTCGATCAGCGCGGCCAGCTCGCCCCGGCGCAGGCGCAGCGCCGATAGGCGGTCGAGGCGCTGCTCGATCTCGGCCCGCTGCCGATCAAGCTGATCGCGCTCATCGCCGAGCGGCGCAAGATCAGCGATCTGAAGCTCCACGCTGGCGATCTGCTTGTGCAAGGGGTCGATCTTCGCGGCGCGCTCGGCCAGCGTGTCGCGGCGGCTGGTCAGGCGGGCCTGCTCAGCCCGCAGCTCGCCAAGGGCCTCCTTGAGCTGGAGCTGAAGCTCGCGGCGTCGGTCGTCGAGCTCCTGGTGCTGGCCGCGCAGCCCCTCCAGCCGCTCAAGCTCCGTGCGGGCGGCGGCCAGGTCGGCCACCCCGCGCGCGATCTCCGCGCGGCGGGAGACAAGCAGATTGGCGGCGGCGATGCGTGTGCGCAGGGCGGCGATCTCCTGCTCGCGGGCGGCCTGCTGCTTGCGCAGGGCGTCAAGCTCGCGCAGCAGCGCCTTGCGCCGCTCGGCCTGCTCCTGGAACTTGCGCAGCAGCGTGGCGGCCTGCTCCTGGCTCTGCTCGGCCTGAGCCACCTGCGCGCCCATGCGCTCGGCCTGCTCCTCGGCCTCCTGCACGCTTCTCGCCCAGAAGGGCAGCTTCTCGGCGCTCTCCTCAAGCTGCTCCATCCTGCCGCGCAGCCCCTTGAGCTGGTCGGCGAGACCCTTCGCCCGCTCCTTCGCCCGCTCCTCCAGATCCTGATACTCTTGCAGGTCGAGGATGTCGGCCAACACCTGCTTGCGCTCGGCGGGCGTGCGCGAGGTGAACTCGTCGGCGCGGCCCTGGAGCAGGAAGGAGGCGTTGATGAAGGTTCGGTACGACATGCGCAGCAGGTCGTCGATGCGGGCCTGAGTCTCGCGCACGCCCGCCTCAGCGATCGGCTTCCAGCCCGCCGCGTCCTGCACATGCAGGTCGAGGAAGGTCTTGCCGCTAGAGGTGCCGCCGCGCTTGCCGGTCTTGCCGCGCTGGCGGCGGCGGGCCACGCGGTACTGCTGGTCGCCGAGCTGAAAGACCAGCTCAACCAGCATCTCGCTCTCGCCCTGGGCGATCAGGTCGTCGTCGGGGGTGCGGGCCTCGCCCCAGAGCGCCCAGGTGATCGCGTCGAGCAGGGCCGACTTGCCGGCACCATTCTCGCCGGACAGGCAGACGACGTGCAGGCCGTCGAGGTTGAGCCCCATGGGCGCGCCGTCGCTGTCGGCGCGGTAGCACATGAAGTTTTGGATGGTCAGGGTTTGGGGGATCATAGGTAATGCTGAATGCTGAATGCTGAATGCTGAATGCTGAATGCTGCGTTGAGGATAACACAAGTTTTCGCGAAAGACATCTTTGACACGCTATAGGCTACTGCGGTACTATAATTCAACATTCAACATTATCGTACGATCAGCGCTACGCAAAGGAGCTGGCGGTCAGTAACCGCAGGGGTTAAAACCCTGCGGCTTGTGGAGTAATCAACAAGCCTGTGCTGACCAGACTCAGCCCTTCACGGGGCTACGCACAACGGGTCACGACACCTTCCGGTGCGTTGCCAGCCGGTCGCGCTGTCGTCGGTGATCACACCCACCTGGGGTAAGGGTGGGAGGTCGCAGGCACGACAAGCCCGCTGTGCATTGTCGAGGCGAACCTTACCCGCGCAAGCGGAGCTGGAGTAATCCAAACCATGTCGCTTGTCTTTGTCCTCAGCAGCGACGGCCAGCCGCTCGACCCGTGCCACCCAGCGCGGGCGCGGCGGCTGCTCGATCACGGCAAGGCAGCCGTGTGGCGGCGCTACCCGTTCACGATCCGGCTCAACGCGCGAACCGCAGCCGCGAGCGTTACCCACCCGCACCGGCTCAAGCTCGACCCTGGAAGCAAGACCACGGGCATCGCGGTGGTGGCCGAGGCGAGCGGGCGCGTCGTCTGGGCGGGCGAGCTGACCCATCGGGGGCAGGCTATCCGCGACGCCCTGCTCAGTCGGCGGGTCAGCCGGCGCAGCCGGCGGCAGCGCAAGACCCGCTACCGCCAGCCCCGCTTCCGCAACCGGCGCAGGCCCGAGGGCTGGCTGGCTCCGAGCCTCCAACACCGGGTCGATACGACCCGCACCTGGGTCAACAGGCTGCGGCGGTTCGTGCCGGTCACGGCCATCAGCGCCGAACTGGTGCGCTTCGACACGCAGTTGCTAGAGAACGCCGAGATCAGCGGCGTGGCGTACCAGCAGGGCACGCTGGCGGGCTACGAGGTGCGCGAATATATCTTGGAAAAGTGGGGCCGCCGCTGCGCCTACTGCGGCGCGAAGGATACCCCGCTGCAAATCGAGCACATCGTCCCGCGTGCACGGGGCGGCTCAGACCGCATCAGTAACCTTACCCTCGCCTGTGCGCAGTGCAATCAGCAGAAAGGCATGCAAACCGCTGAGGAGTTCGGCCATTCCGACATCCAGGCGCAGGCCCGCCGCCCGCTCAAGGACGCGGCGGCGGTCAACACGACTCGCTGGGCACTCTATCAGCAGCTCATCGCCACCGGCATGCCCGTCGAGGTCGGCACGGGAGGCATGACGAAGTTCAACCGCATGCGGCTGGGGCTGGAGAAGTCCCACTGGCATGATGCGGCCTGTGTCGGGGCCAGTACGCCCGATGCGCTGGACGTGCGCGGCGTGCGCCCACTGCTGCTGCGGGCGATGGGGCACGGCACACGTCAGATGTGCCGGATGAACGCCTTTGGATTCCCGCGCACCGGCCCGAAGGGTGCGCGCGTTGTGAAGGGCTTCAAGACCGGCGACATGGTGCGCGCCATCGTCACGACCGGCACGAAGCAAGGCGTCTATGTCGGACGGGTCGCCGTGCGAACAGTTGGCAGCTTCAACATCACGACCACTACCGGCACGACCCAAGGACTCCACCATCGGTTCTTTCGCGCCATCCAACGAGCAGATGGTTATAACTACGCGTACGAGGTTGCCTGATGCACGACCATACCAGTTGTTCGCGGCGCGCATATCCGAAGTGTGAGTCCTCCAGGTGCCGCGCCCGCGTTTCCTCTGCTGGGGCTGAAGCCCCGCAGTTTCCACGCGAGAGGGCAGTTCGATGAGCGAGCCCCGCGCCGACGACTCTGGCGGGCCGAACGCCCTGGCCACACTGGCGACCTTTCTCTCGGTAGACGGATGGCGACCGCAGCGGATCGCCGGTCGGCGGGCCTTTGCGCTGACCTACGGCGGGGCGAGCGGCAGCTTCGCCTGCCTGGCCGAGCTGCGCTCGGAGGCGCGGCAGCTGATCTGCTACGCGCTGGCCCCGATCAGTGCGCCGCCCGCCCGCCTGCCCGCCGTGGCCGAGTTTATCACGCGGGCCAACGACGGCACCTACATCGGCAACTTCGAGCTGAGCTACAGCAGCGGCGAGGTGCGCTGTAAGTCGAGCATCGACTTCGAGGGTGAGGCGCTCAGCGAGCGGCTCATCCGCAACACGCTCTACCCCGCCGCGCGCCTGATGGACACCTACCTCCCCGGCCTCACGCAGGTGATCGCCCACGGCGTCGCCCCGCGCGAGGCAATTGATCAGATTGAGCAGCCATGATCAGCGCTGATGCCCTGGGCCGCAGCTTCGGCCCCTACACCTACCACGTCGAGCGCGGGAGGGTCAGCCAGCTGGCCGCCGCCGTCGGCGAGCACGCCCCTGTCTTCCACGACCCCGCCGCCGCGCAGGCCGCCGGGCTGGCCGACCTGCCCGCCCCGCCGACCCTGGCCACCTGCTACGGGCTGTGGGCCAACCTGGCCCTGCTGGATGAGCTGGCCGCCATCGGCGCGCCGCTGCCGCGCCTGCTGCACGGCGAGCAGTCCTACGCCTACCACGCGCCGGTGCTCGCCGGTGACACGCTGACATCCACCACGACAATCGTCGGCCTGGAGCAGAAGCGCGGCCAGAGCGGCCCCTTCGAGCTGCTGACCCTGGAGGCGCGGCTGGTCAACCAGCGCGGCGAGCTGGCGATCATCGACCGGCTGGTGGTGGTGGTGCGGGGGGAGTAGTGTTGAGTATTGAAATGTTGAGTGAACACTATGCGTTACTATGATGATATCCATGTGGGCGAGGCGCTGCCCGAGCTGGAGGTGTCGGCCCTGGTCGCCGACGACTTTGTGCGCTACGCCGATGCCTCCGACGACCACAACCCGCTGCATGTGGACGATGCCCACGCCCGATCGACCGGCCTCGACGGCGTGATCGCCCACGGCATGCTGGTGATGGGCCAGCTCGGTCGGGTGGCCGTCGAGCTGGCTGGCCCCACGGGGCTGCGCTCGCTCAGTACCCGCTTCCGCGACAAGACCCGCCCCGGCGACGAGCTGCGCTGCGGCGGGACGATCACCGCCGCGTATGAGCGGGACGGCCAGGGGATCGTTGAGGCCGAGCTGTGGGCCAGAGGCATCGACGGCTCGCTCAAGGCGAGCGGCGCGCTGGTGGCGGCCCTGCCCCGTCGGCAGTGATTCCATGCACGCTGAGGCTGCGCCCCAGACCTAGTTTTTGTTGGTCTTTGGCGGCAGAGCCGCCAAAGACCAACAAAAAAATATCGCAGGGGCGGCGAAGCCGCCCCTGCACTCCACCGGAGGCGCGATGACCATCAATCTGATCCAGGGCGGCGAGAGCCGCCTGACCCTGCGCTACGTCCCGCTGCTGGCCTGGTCCTTCATCTGCCTGACGCTCTACGGGGTCGGGACGCTTGTCGCCGAGGTGCTTGCCGGGGCGCGGGCGATGGACAACGGGACGATGATCGGGCTGGCCGCCCTGATCACGCTGGTGCTGCTGGCCGCCGTCACCGCCGGGCAGTTTGTGGTCTGTAGCTTCGACCGGGGCGGCGACGAGGTGCGGGTCGCCAGCTACGGCCTGCACGGGCGGGCCGTACAGACCCGCCCACTGAGCGAGGTGGTAGGCGTAGACGTGCGGGTGCTGCGGCGGGCCCAGCACCGGCTTGAGCTGCGGCTGCGCTCGGGCGAGCGACTGCCGCTCACGCCCTACTACGTGGTGGCCTTTGGCACCAGCGGCATCGAGCGGATTGGCACCATGATCGGCGTCGAGCCAGTGACGATCATGCAGTCGGCCAGCCTGCGGCGCTAGGATGATTGCAGATTGCAGATTGCGCCTCAGACGTATTGTGCCTTGATATGCTCAGCACCTTCCACCTCAGAACCTTCCTTGCAGTTGTCGACGAGGGCAGCTACTCGGCGGCGGCCCAGAAGCTGCACATGTCGCAGCCGGCGGTGAGCCAGCAGATCCGCGCCCTTGAGGATCAGCTCGGCGATGTGCGGCTGTTCCGGCGGGTCGGACAGCGCATGGTGCCGACCCACGCCGGCGAGGAGTTGCTGCCCAGCGCGCGCGATCTGGTATCCCTCGCCGAGCGGGCGGCGCAGGGCATCATGGCTCTGCGCGGCCAGGTGACGGGGCGGGTGGTCGTCGGCTGCACGCCGAGCAGTGGCGAGCGGCTGCTGCCGCGCCTGCTGGCCGCCTTCCACGAGCAGTTCCCCGCCGTGAGTGTGGAGCTGGAGGTTGCCCAATCCGACGCCCTGATCGACGGGGTGGGCGAGCGCCGCCTGTCGCTGCTGCTGCTAGAGGAGCAGCAGCGCCGTCGCGGCCTGGAGTCGCTGGCCCTCGGCGCAGAGGTGCTGGCCCTCGTGGCCCCCAACGGACACCCGCTGCTCAAGCAGGAGCAGGTGCCGCCCGGCGTGCTGCGCGAGCACGGCCTGGTGCTGCCGCGCGCCGGCGCGCCCCTGCGACGGCTGATCGAGGATGGGCTGCGCCGCCGGGGCGTGGCCTCCGCCGATCTGCGGGTGTCCCTGGAGGCCGATAGCATGACCGCGATCCTGCAAGGGGCGCGGGCGGGCCTCGGCCTGGCCTTTGTGCCGAAGAGCTGCATGCCCGGTCGCGGCGAGGGGCTTAGCTCGGTTGACTTGGCCGGCCAGCCCCTTCAGCAGGAGTGGTACCTGGTGCGCGCCCGCGAGCGCGGCCTGCCCCGCGCCGTCCAGTCGCTCTACGACTTCCTCTCTGGGCCGCAGTGCCGCGCCCTGCTGAACAAGGCAGGCATCCTCGCGCCAGCATGAGGACGATGCTCTTCCCCCAACTTCAGTGCCTCAGTGGCTCAAGCATTCTGCTCAGTACTATAGCCCTGGGCAGGCCAGGGCTGACTGCCTACCGCTGTAGGTTTCAGTGTACAATAGGAGCACCGCCCGAATTTTGCGCTGCTGCGCGCATCAGCACCGGAGCTACTGAGGATGACCTTCGCCACGATCGATGAGCTACAGGCGGCCCTGGCCGAGAACGCCTATATCGCTGATCGCTCGCTCTCCACCGCGATCTTCCTGGCCCTCAGCATGGATAAGCCCCTGCTTTTGGAGGGCGAGGCCGGTGTCGGCAAGACGGAGATCGCCAAAACCCTCTCCCGTATGCTCGACCGCCACCTCATCCGGCTCCAGTGCTACGAGGGCCTCGATGTTAGCACCACGATCTACGAGTGGAACTATGCCCGCCAGATGCTCCAGATCCGCCTGATGGAGGCCCAGGGTGTGGCGGCCCAAGGCGGCGATGCGATCAAGAATATCTTTGGCCCCGAGTTCCTGATCAAGCGGCCCCTGCTTCAGGCGATTGAGGAGAGCATGGTGCGCCCGCCGATCTTGCTGATCGACGAGATCGACCGCGCCGATGAGGAGTTCGAGGCGTTCCTGCTGGAGCTGCTCTCCGACTGGCAGATCAGCATCCCTGAGATCGGCACCGTGCGCGCCGCCAACCCGCCCACGGTGATCATCACCTCTAACCGCACCCGCGAGGTCCACGACGCGCTCAAGCGCCGCTGCCTCTTCTACTGGGTCGATTACCCCACCCTCGACAAGGAGCTGGAGATCGTGCGCGCCCGCATCCCTCAGGCCAGCGAGGCGCTCTCCCGCCAGGTGGTGATGTTTGTCCAGGAGCTGCGGCGCATGGACCTCTACAAGCTGCCCGGCGTCGCCGAGACGCTGGACTGGGTGACGGCACTGGTGCGCCTCGACCAGACATCCCTGGCCCAGGGCGTGGTCGAGGACACCCTCGGGGCCATCCTCAAGTACCAGGATGATATCGCCCAGGTGCGCGGCAAGGTGGTGACGGAGCTAATGAAGAAGGCGGCGGCGGGGTGAATAATGTTGAATGTTGAATGTTGAATGTTGAATGTTGCGTATGAGCCAGAATCCTGAAGAATTGGATGTCTCTGCGATCCTCGACGCGCTGCGGGCCGAGGTGCGCGCGAGGCGGGCTGCTGAGGGCGAGGGCGGGACGGGCACGCCGCTGAGCGCGGTTGAGCGCGAGCTGCACCGCTGCGCCGAGCAGCTAGAGATCACCCGCGTGGTCAGCGCCCACTGGCCGCTTGAGGGGCGCAGCCTCTACGAGCGCGGCTGGGCGCTGGTGCATAAGCTGGTGCGCCGCTACCTGCGCTGGTACATCAACCCGATCGTCGAGCAGCAGAACGCCTTCAACGATGCCGGCGCGCGCGCGATCCGGCTGCTGATCGAGGCCAACGCTGAGCTGCGCGACCAGCTGGCCGACCTGCGGCGTCAGATCGAGCAGGCCCCGCTCACCGGCACTGCCCCTGGCCAGGTTGGGCCATCGCCAGCTGATGTACCGCCCACCGCCGAGATCCAGCAGCTTGTCGAGCGCGGCGGGGCCACCGAGCCCACCGCCGCCCTACCCGACCTCGCCCTGCGCCCGCTGCCCGCCCAGGCCGCCGAGCGGGCCACCGTGCTCGCCCACTGGGATCTGCCCGCCGACACACTGCTCGTCAGGGCGCGATCCCTTGCGCAGAAGGGCGTTCGCCAGTACCTGCGCTGGATGATCAACCCGATCGTCGAGCAGCAAAATGGCGCGAATGCAGCCATCGCCGAGTCGCTGCCCCACCTGCTCGCCGCCGACGCCGAGCTGCGGGCGCAGGTCGCGGCGCTGCGCGCCCAGCGATGATCACCCTCGTCCTCCCCTGGTTTGGCCCCGACAGCGCTGGCGGCGCAGAGGCGCAGGCTCGCGACCTCGCCCGCACCCTTCACGCGGCAGGCTACCCGGTGCGCGTCTGGGCCAGCACCGGGCGCGACTCGTTCCAGCCCGGCGAGCCCGGCCAGCCCAATGGCACCCGCCCGCACTACCCGTCCGGCCACAGCGATCTGGACGGCCTGCCGGTCTGGCGCTTCCGGCCCGCGCCCGCCGGCCCCGATCACCTACCGCGCTTCTTCGCCGAGCGGCCCGAGCTGCTGCCGCCGCTTGATGCCTTTGCCCCGCACGAGCTGGCCCTGCTTGGCTCGCTGCTCGGCAGCGACGAGCTGTACGCGGCGATCTGGGCCGCCCGCGACGATGCGGACAACCGCTTCGTCTTCCTGCCCTACCCCTTCCCGACCACCTTCTGGGGCACGCTGCTGGCCCCGCAGCGCAGCTACCTGCTGGCCTGCCTGCACGATGAGCCCTACGCCCGCTACGCCACCTACCGACATATGTTCGGGCTGGCCCACGGCATGCTCGCCAACAGCCACCCCGAGGCCGAGCTGGCCCGCGCGCTCTACGGCCTGCCCGCCGCCCGCATCTGCGTGGCCGGCGAAGGTGTTGACCTGACGCCCCGCGGTGACGGCGAGCGCTTCCGGCGCAAGCACGGCCTGGGCGACACGCCGCTGCTGCTCTACGCCGGGCGGCGCGACGAGGGCAAGAATATCCCGCTGCTGCTGGCCTACGCCCGCGAGTACTGGGCGCGGCGCGGCGGCCCCCTCCGCCTGGCCCTCATGGGCGCGGGCAGCCTCGACCTCGCCGCCGCCGGGTATACGCCCAGCATGGCCGACCTGGTGCTCGACCTCGGCTTCCAGGGAGATCAGGACAAGCACGATGCCTACGCCGCCGCCGATGTCTTCATCCAGCCCTCGCTCTACGAGAGCTTTAGCATTGTGCTGATGGAGGCATGGCTCCAGGGCGCGCCCGCCCTGGTCCACGCTGGCTGCGCGGTGACGGCCGACCACGCCCGGCGCAGCGGCGGCGGCCTGGCCTTCGGCTCCTTCGGCGAGTTCGCCGCCGCCCTTGACCTGCTGCTCGACCGCCCCGCCATGCGCCGCACCCTCGGCGCGCGCGGCCGGGCCTATGTCCTAGAGACCTGTGACTGGGAGACCGTCGCCCGCCGCACGGCGGGCTTTGTGCTGAGCGACACATGACAGCTAGGCGTATTCTGATCTGTACGGCCCAGGTGCCCTTTGTGCGCGGCGGGGCCGAGTACCTGGTCGAGGGGCTGCGCGACGCCCTGCGCGAGCGCGGCCACACCGTGGACGTGGTGGCCCTGCCCTACCAGTGGAGCCCGGTCGAGCGCATCCCCGAGAGCGCCCTGGCCTGGCGCATGCTCGACATCACACAGTTTAATAATCAGCCGGTCGACCAGGTGATCTGCACGAAGTTCCCCTCGTACCTGGTGCGCCACCCGCATAAGGTAGTCTGGCTAGTCCACCAGCACCGCCAAGCATACGACTGGTACGGCACGCCGCTGAGCGATTTTAACAACAACATCCCCGAGCACCGCCAGGTGCGCGACGCGATCTTCCGCATGGACCGCAGCGGCATGGGCGAGTGCCATGCCCGCTACACGATCTCGCGCAATGTGAGCGCCCGCCTGCGGCGCTTCAACAACATCGAGAGCGAGGCGCTCTACCCGCCCAGCCGCTACGCCACGCAACTGCGGGCCGGGCCATATGGCGACTACATCCTCTCCTCGTCACGCATGGATCGAGCCAAGCGGCTGGATCTGCTGCTAGAGGCCGCCGCGCGCATGCGCTCGTCGACGCCGCTGCTGCTCGCCGGGGCTGGCCCCGACCGCGAGCGCCTGGAGAAGCTCGCAGCAAAGCTCGGCCTCGGCGAGCGGGCGCGCTTCCTCGGCTTTGTCAGCGACGCCGAGCTGGTCGATCTCTACGCCGGCGCCCGCGCGGTCTACTACGCCCCGGTGGACGAGGACTATGGCTTCGCAACGGTCGAGGCATTCGGTGCCGCCCGCCCGGTGGTGACGACCCACGACGCCGGCGGGGTACTTGAGTTCGTCGAGGACGGGGTCAGCGGGCTGATCTGCGCCCCCGAGGCTGCGGCGCTCGCCCGCGCCCTCGACACGCTGGCCGCTGACCCGGCCATGGCCGAGCGCATGGGCCGCGCCGGTCGGCCTATGGTAGACGAAATCACCTGGGACAAAGTCGTGGAGGCGCTGGTCATTCCGTAGGGGCGCAGCACGAAGGGCGCATCACGATGCGCCCCTACGATTTCACCTCGGCCCGGTACACCTCAAGCTCGGCCTTCGCCGCCACACCGATCTGCCCCAGCGTCTCCATCCAGCCGTCCTTATACCCGCGCAGGGTCTCCACGATTGTGCTGGCCACCGCGTAGTTACGAAACCACTTGCGGTCGGCCGGCACAATATGCCAGGGCGCGTGCTCAGTGCTGCACTTACCCAGCGCGTCGTCGTAGGCCACCATATATTTATCCCACAGCTCGCGCTCGCGCCAGTCGCCCGCCGCGAGCTTCCACGCCTTCTCCGTCTCCTGCTCGCGCTCCAGCAGCCGCTGCTCCTGCTCCTCGCGCGAGATGTTCAGGAAGAACTTGAGGATGATCGTGCCGCTGTCCGCCAGCAGCTGCTCAAAGTTGTTGATCTGCTTGTAGCGCGCCTTCCAGACCTTCTCGGGCACGTAGCCGTGAACCCGCACCACCAGCACATCCTCGTAGTGCGAGCGGTTGAAGATCCCGATTTGGCCCTTGCGCGGCGTCACCTTATGCACCCGCCAGAGGAAGTCGTGGGCCAGCTCATCCTCAGTGGGCACCTTGAAGGGCGCCACGTAGCTGCCCAGCGGCGAGACCTTGCCGAACACCGTGCGCACGGTGCTATCCTTGCCGCTGGTGTCCATGCCCTGCATCACCACCAGCAGGCTGTGGGTGCCTGCGCCGTAGAGCAGCTCCTGCAGATCGTCCAGCTCCGTGGTCAGCTTCTCCAGCTCGTCCTCGGCGTCCTTCCGCTTCACCTTACCCTCGTAGCGCGGGTCATAGTCGCTCAGGCTGATCTTGCTGCCCGGCTCTACCTTATGGGTCAGTGATGACATCGCTGTCTCCTGGTACAATGGCCTCGGGGTGCCCGCATTGTAGCACGCGCCCCGCCAGATCGAAGGAGTCCCCATGTCGATCGTCGTCGTTGGCGGCGGGGCCATCGGCCTGCTGGTGTCCGGTCGCCTAGCCATCGCCGGGCGCGATCCCGTCACCCTGCTGGCCCGCTCGAGCAGCGTGGAGGCGCTCGCCGCCCGCCCGCTCAGCATCTCGCTCAAGGGTGCCGCCGCAATACCCGTGCCACAGCTGCGCGTCGCCGCTAGCGTCGCCGACCTTACCGCCGACTGTCGCCAGCCCGACCTGGCCATCCTCTGCGTGAAGGGCTACGACACGCCCGGGGCCATCGCCACCCTGCGCGATCTGGGCGCGGCCCACGTCCTCACCCTCCAGAACGGCATCGGCAACGAGGAGGTTCTCGCCGAGGCGCTCGGCCCCGAGCATGTCATCTCCGGGGCGATCACCACATCGGTCGATCTGGCCGACCCCACCGAGATCATCATCACCAAAGAGGGCGGGATCGGGCTGGCACCCTTCGGGCGGACACCGGCGCTGGCCCCCTGGGTAGCCGCTCTGACGGCGGCCGGCTTTCGTACAAATACCTACAATAACCATCGGTCTATGAAGTGGTCGAAGGCGCTGCTAAACATGCTAGGCAACGCCAGCGCGGCCATCCTGGCCATGCCCGTCGCCGAGGTCTACGCCGACAGCCGTCTGGTGGCCATGGAGCGGCGGGCCTTCCGCGAGGCCCTGTCCGTCATGGCCCGCATCGGCGCGAAGCCGATCGATCTGCCCAGCTACCCGGCGGCCCTACTCTCACGAGCCATGGTCTGGCTGCCCGCGCCCCTGCTCTTCCCCGTGCTGCGCAACGTGGTGGCCGGCGGTCGCGGCGGCAAGGACCCCTCGCTGCTGCGCGATCTGCGGGCGGGCCGACGGCGATCCGAAGGCGAGTTCCTCTACGGGGCCATCGCCGCCGAGGCCGCCCGCGTCGGCCTGCCCGCCCCGGTCAACGCCGGGCTCTGGCGCACCCTCGACGGCATCGCGGCGGGCGACATCCCCTGGGAGGACTATCGAGGCCAACCAGACAAACTCTTATCCGCCGTAGGCATGGCGTAGGGGCGCGTCGCGACGCGCCCCTCCCTACGCCCGACGTAGGGGCGCGTCGCGACGCGCCCCTCCCTACGCCCGACGTAGGGGCGCGTCGCGACGCGCCCCTACACATGCACATCACCCCACCCGCCTGATCCTCGCCACAAACTCGCTGAGCACAATCGCCGTCGCCCCCCAGACCTTCTGGCCCTCAAGGGCGAAGAAGGGCACCTGCATCTTCATGCCGCCCATGTCCCACTCCTCCGTCACCACTGTGGCCGGGTCGAGCAGCTGGCGCAGGGGCACGCTGAAGGCCAGCTCAACCTCGCCGGGGTGCGGGCGCAGCTCGGGGGCCGCCGCGCTCAGCCCGACCACCGGCGTGATCATAAACCCGCTCGGCGGGATATAGAAGCTGCTCAGGGTGCCCAGCACCTCCACGCTCTCCGGCGGAATGCCCAGCTCCTCCTCGGCCTCGCGCAGCGCCGTGGCCGCCGGCCCATCGTCCCCCGGATCGGTCGAGCCGCCGGGCAGCGCGACTTGGCCCTTATGGGTGGGCAGATGACCGGCGCGCACCGTCAGCGGCAGGTGCAGCTCGCCTGCCTGCGGGTAGAGCAGCAGTAGGACGGCGGCGGGACGGGGCGTGGCGTCAGGCGGCGGCTCAATGCGGGCCAGACGGCCCGCCACATCGCGCACCAGCAGCAGCTCATCAAACGTCACCGCACCGCCTGCCCTCATGGCCCGCCGTACCTGCTCGACCTGAGAGTGCCAGGGCTGTAGGGTCATCATATGTTAGACCGAAAGGCCGGCAACATCACGCATCACACGCTGGTCGGCGGCAAGCTGCCCGATCAGGTTCTGCATCCTATCAAGAGCGGAGGCATCGCCAGCGCGCGCCTCAGCGAGGGCCGTCTCCAGATCGCGGATCGCGCAGCTAAGCGTGTCGCTCATACGGGCCAGGCAAGAGTCGGCGCTAGCGGCGTGGATGGCCAGCGAGATATGACAGGCCACCAGCTCCAGCAGGTTCAGCTGGGGCGTGCCGAAGAGATGGGTCTGCGTGGTCGTCACCGTCAGCGCGCCAAGGAGTCGGTCGCCCCAGACCAGCGGCACAGCCATGGCGCAGCGGGTGGGCGCGTCGTGCTCGCGTGCCCGCAGGGCCAGCCAGCGCCGGTCGGTCTCGGTCTCATCAATGATCACCGGCACCCGCGAGCTGAACACCAGCCCGGCCAGGCCGCTGTCGCGCACCTCGCGGGCGCGCTCGGCGCTGGCGAAGGTGCCGTTGCTCAGGGCCAGCACCGGCGTGTCGGGAGCATCGTCGGGGATCAGCAGTAAGCTGGCCCGCTCACCTGTGACCATCTCAGGAACCTGCGTTACCAGAGCCAGGGCGAGGTGCTGCGAGTCGGCGGCGGCGCTCACCACGAGCCGCCCGAAGCCAAGCAGACGGTCGAGCGTGTCGGCGTTGGCCTGAGACTCGTGGTAGTGCTGGTCAAGCTGGCTTTGCTGCGCCGAGTGTTCCAGGACAGCACCGATGATCTGCCCAAGGGCTCCGAGCAGGGCGCGATCATCCTCATCGAAGGGACGGCCACGTCGGGCCTCGATCCGTCCGATCGTCCGTCGGCCAATTAAGACCGGCCCGAAGATCATCCCCGGATCATCAGTGCGAAGGACACTCGTGCCCGCCGGCACCATGATCTCCAGACGCTCAGCGTTCAGCCAGTCCGCGGCCAGATCGCGCAGCGTGGGTAGTGGGTCGGCCTCACGACGCCCGGCGGCAAAGAAGGCGCCGAAGCCGGACAGCGCCTCGCGCAGGCGGCGGCTCTGGTTGTTGGGCGATCCGAGCAACATGCTGTTCATTGGGGTGGGCATTGATGTCACATTCTTCTCTGTTTGGATGTAATGCTGTGACTCCTCTTACCGGGAGGCTCGTGCGGTTTAGCATACCGCAGTTCTCTTACTTGTCTAGTATGCTATGATCCTACTCCTACGTAGGAATATCGCAGAAAAAGTGGCATTGGAATGAGGAATACCCCGATTATGACTGTTTTGCAATCTATCATGTGAAGCAATCTTTACCTTGATTTAACCAAAAAGAGGGGTTTGAGCAGAATAGCTTCTGCCCAAACCCCTCTCAACAACAACGGGCCACGTCAGGCGCCGAGCGGCTCGGCGGGGCGCTTGCTCTCCATCGCGAGCACGCCGCCGCGATGGAAGGCCAGCTGGCCGTTCTCAAGATCGACCTGGATCGTATCGCCCTCTTTGAACACGCCGCGCAGCAGCTCGCGCGAGATCGGCGTCTCTAGCAGGCGCTGCACCGTGCGCCGCAGCGGGCGCGCCCCGTACACCGGGTTGTAGCCCTCGCTCACCAGATACTCGCGGGCAGACTGGGTGAGGGCCAGGGCGATCTTCTGATCGCGCAGGCGCTCGACCAGCTCACCGACCTGGAGATCCACGATCCGGGTCAGATCCTCAAAGCTCAGCTCGTGGAAGAGCACGATCTCGTCTACGCGGTTGAGGAACTCGGGGCGGAACGCCTGACGCAGCGCCTCGTCCACCTTGCGGCGGGCCTCCTTGAGATCGACCTGCTTCACACCGCCGTGGGTAGGTGCCGAGAAGCCGATCCCACCGCTGCGCAGATGCTCGGTGCCAGCGTTGCTGGTCATGATGATCACGGTGTTGCGGAAGTCCACCGTGCGGCCATGGCCATCAGTCAGACGACCGTCATCGAGCACCTGAAGCAGCGCGTTGAAGACATCGGGGTGAGCCTTCTCGATCTCGTCAAAGAGCACCACCTGGTAGGGCCGACGGCGGATCTGCTCGGTGATCTGACCGCCTTCATCGTAGCCCACATAGCCGGGAGGCGCACCGATCAGGCGGCTCACCGTATGGCGCTCCTGGAACTCGCTCATGTCCACGCGAGTCATCGCGTCCTCGCTGTCGAACATGAATTCGGCCAGCGCCTTCGCCAGCTCCGTCTTGCCGACGCCGGTGGGGCCGACAAAGATGAAGCTGCCAATCGGGCGGCGCGGGTCGCGCAGGCCGCTGCGGGCGCGGCGGATGGCGTCGGAGAGCGAGACAATCGCTTCGTGCTGGCCGATCACCCGCTCGTGAAGTCGGTTCTCCATATCGACCAGCTTGACCCGCTCGGTCTCAAGCATGCGGCTGACCGGCACGCCCGTCCAGCTGGCGACGATCTGGGCCACGTCCTCGTCATCGACGATCTCGTCGAGGTTAGCCGACTTGAGCCAGGCGTCGCGGCCCGTGTCAAAGTCATGTTGGAGGGCAAGGAACTGGGCGCGTAGGATGGCGGCCTGCTCGTAGTCGCGGCGCGCCCCAGCGTCCTCCTCGTCCTGCTGGAGCTGCTTGAGGGCCGCCTCCTTCTCCTTGAGCACCTGGGGCATGGCGAAGATGTCGATGCGCAGCTTAGCGCTGGCCTCATCGATCAGGTCGATCGCCTTATCAGGAAGGAAGCGGTCATTGATATAGCGGCTAGAGAGGTTAGCCGCAGCGTGAAGGGCATCGTCGCTGATCGTCAGCTGGTGGTGATCCTCGTAGCGCTTGCGCAGGCCCTTCAGCATCTCAATGGTCATCGCAACATCAGGCTCCTCGACGAAGACCGGGCTGAAGCGCCGCTCCAGGGCGGCGTCCTTCTCGATATGCTTGCGGTACTCGTCGATAGTGGTCGCACCCACCACCTGGATCTCGCCGCGCGAGAGAGCCGGCTTGAGCATATTCGAGGCATCGATGCTGCCAGCGGCGGCGCCCGCGCCCACCACAGTGTGCAGCTCGTCGATGAAGAGGATCACCTTGCCCTTAGCGCTGCGCACCTCATCCATCACCGCCTTGAGGCGCTCCTCGAACTCACCACGGAACTTCGAGCCAGCCACCATCCCGGCCAGGTCGAGCGCCAGGAGCTTGCGGTCGCGCAGGGTTGGCGGAACATCGCCGGTGCTCATACGCTGAGCCAGCCCCTCGGCGACCGCCGTCTTACCCACACCCGTCTCGCCGACAAGCACCGGGTTATTCTTGCTGCGCCGCGAGAGGATGCGGATGACGCGGGTGATCTCGGCCTCGCGGCCGATCACCGGGTCGAGCTGGCCATTCTTGGCCAGATCCGTCAGGTCGATGCTGTACTTCTCCAGGATCTCATAGCGCCCCTCAGCGCCAGGGTCGTCCGAGCGCTGCGAGCCACGGATCTCCATCAGCACCTGATAGATCCGCTCCTGATCGACATTAAACGTCGTAAGGATGCGGGCCGAGGCGCCCTCACGCTCACCGACTATCGCAATCACCAGGTGGTCGATGCCCACATACTGGTCGCCAAGGCGATTGGCCTCCTCCTCGGCCCGCTTCACCAGGCGCTGGGTGCGCGGCGTGACATAGACCTGGTTGCCAAAACCATACTGCCCATAGACCTTCGGCGACTTCTCAAGCTCACGCTCGACGCGCGCCGACACAGCCTCAGGGTCAACATTCAAACGCTGGATGGCGCGAGATGTCAGGCCGTCGCGCTGGCGGAGCATGGCCAGGAACACATGCTCAACATCGAGCTGGGTGTGGTGCTGCTCCTGCATGATCTCCTGGGCGGCCTGAAAGGCATCCTGCGCCTTCTCGGTGAAGCGCTCAAGTCTCATCTCGTTTTCCTCGCTCGTTATCTTTGCTACCGATCTCAGGGCGACGCTGGCCGGGGCGGGGTGGAGTGGTGTGATAGCGATGACCGGACGCCGCTGCCGCTCATCGGAGATGGTGCGACAACCGGCAGACGGAATAAGTATAGCATAACGGGTTTGGGGATTACGGCCCGCAGTGTAAGAGTTGTGCATGTGCGGGCAACCCCGATTGACGCCGCAGGGCGCCTATGCTACCATAGCGCGCATCACAGACGAATACTGCTCGGGGTGCCGGGGCTAGCCCGGCTGAGATTGCGGCCACATACGCCGCTGACCCGTGGAACCTGACCTGGGTTATTCCAGCGTAGGGAAGCGCCAGCAGCTTGCATAAGCCGCCGACTCCTACACAGGTCGGCGGCTTTTTTTGTGTGACATAGACAAGGAGCGCCCAATGAAACGCCTGATCCCACTTATCTTCACCGCCCTGCTGCTCGCCGCCTGCGGCCAGCCCGCCGCCAGCGAGCCCACCGCCGCGCCCGCCGCCGGGCAGACCCTGACCGTTATGGCGCACGACAGCTTCAGCGTGAGCGAAGGTGTCCTGGCCGCCTTCGAGGCGCAGAGCGGTGCGAAGGTGCAGGTGCTCAAGGCCGGCGACGCCGGCTCGGCGCTGAACCAGGCCATCCTCAGCAAGTCCGCCCCCCTGGCCGATGTCTTCTTCGGCGTCGATAACACCTTCCTCAGCCGCGCCCTGGCCGCCGACATCTTCATGCCCTACGAGTCGCCCGCCCTGGCCGACATCCCCGCCGAGCTGCGGCTCGACCCGAGCAACAGCCTGCTGCCGGTGGACTTCGGCTATGTGAATATCAACTACGACAAGGCGACGCTGACCAAGGACGGGCTGACCCCGCCCGCCTCGCTTGAGGAGCTGACTAAGCCGGAGTGGAAGGGCAAGCTGGTGGTGGAGAACCCGGCCACCTCATCGCCGGGGCTGGCCTTCCTGCTGGCCACGATCGACCACTTCGGCGAGACGGGCGCCTACACATGGAAGGACTACTGGCGCGATCTGCGGGTCAACGAGGTGTTCGTGAGCAACGACTGGAGCGACGCCTACTACACGCAGTTCAGCGGCAGCAGCGGCGCCGGCCCCTACCCGCTGGTGGTGAGCTACGCCACCAGCCCAGCCGCCGAGGTCTACTTTAGCGAGGGCAAGCTGACTGAGCCGCCCACCGGCAACCTGCTGCCGCCGGGCGGCAGCTTCCGCCAGGTGGAGTTCGTGGGCATCCTGAAGGGCACAAAGAACGAGGCGCTGGCCAAGCAGTTCGTGGACTTCATGCTGGGCGCACAGTTCCAGGCCGACATCCCGCTACAGATGTTTGTCTACTCGGCGCTGCCGGCCGCGCCCCAGCCCGAGCTGTTCGCGCAGTTCGCCGAGGTGCCCGCCCAGAGCGTCGGCCTGACGCCAGCGCAGATCGAGGCCGGGCGAGAGGGCTGGATCACGGCGTGGACAGAGGTTGTGCTTCGCTAATGTTGAATGTTGAATGCTGAATGCTGAATGACAGCGGCAATCTACCATCTACAGACGATCCCCGCCTGAAGCAACGGGCGAGGCGTGGCAGCCTGCCTCAATTCAACATTCAACATTCAACATTCAGCATTCCAATCATCTTCATCGCCCTGTTCTTCCTCTACCCCATGGCGGCCATCCTGCGCCTGAGCTTCGCCGATGGGCTGAGCGGGCTTATGGCGGTGCTGGCCGACGGCTACACCTGGCGGGTGCTGGGGTTTAGCGCGGGGCAGGCGGCGCTCTCGACGCTGCTGACGCTGGCGGCGGGGCTGCCGGGGGCCTATGTCTTCGCGCGCTACGAGTTCCCCGGCAAGGCGCTGCTGCGGGCGCTGGCCGGGGTGCCCTTCGTCATGCCGACGGTGGTGGTGGCGGCGGCGCTGGGCGCGCTGCTCGGCCCGCGCGGGCTGGTGAACACCGGGCTCCAGACGCTGCTGGGGCTGGCGGGGCCGCCGATCCGCATCCCGAATGGCCTGGGGCTGGTGCTGCTGGCCCACGTCTTCTACAACTACACCGTGGTGCTGCGCATGGTCGGCGGCTTCTGGGCCAACCTCGACCCACGGCTGGAGCAGGCGGCGGCGCTGCTGGGCGCCTCGCGGCGGCGGGCGCTCTGGGAGGTGACGCTGCCGCTGCTGGCACCCGCCATCGGCGCGGCGGCCCTGCTGGTCTTCATCTTTAGCTTTACCAGCTTCGGGGTAGTGGTCATCCTCGGCGGGCCGCGCATGGCCACGCTTGAGGTGGAGATCTACCGGCAGACGGCCCAGCTGCTGCGGCTGGATGTGGCGGCGACCCTGGCGCTGCTCCAGGCGGCATGCACCCTGGCCATGAGCCTCGCCTACACCCGGCTGGCCGCGCGCAGCGCCGTGCCGCTCGACCAACTGCCGCGCTCGGCGGTGGCCCGGCGGCCGCGCGGGGCGGGCCAGCGGCTGCTGCTGGAAGCGAACGCGCTGCTCATCCTGCTGCTGCTTGGCGCGCCCCTCGCCGCACTGGCCCTACGCTCACTGATCGGCCCCGACGGGCTGGGCCTGGGCTACTACCTGGCCCTCGGAGAGAACCGCAGCGGCTCAGCCTTCTTCGTGCCGCCCACGGTGGCCCTGGCCAACTCCCTACGCATCGCCGCAGCGACGGCGGCCATCGCCCTGACCGTGGGCGTGCCGGCAGCGTATATGCTGGCTGCGCCAGCAAGGGGACAGGGGACAGGGGACAGGGCACAGTCGAACTCTGTCCCCTGTCCCCTGTCCCCTGTCCCCTTCCTCGACGCTCTCTTTATGCTGCCCCTGGGCACAAGCGCCGTCACGCTGGGGCTAGGCTACCTTGTGGCCCTCAGCACGCCAGCCCTGGCCGGGCTACGCAGCTCGCCCTGGCTGATCCCGCTGGCCCACAGCCTGGTGGCCATGCCCTTCGTCATCCGCAGCCTGCTGCCCACGCTACGCGGGCGCCGACCGCGCCTCGGCGAGGCCGCCGCCCTGCTGGGCGCGGGCCCCTGGCGGGCATGGCTCTATGTCGAACTACCGCTAATCGCCCCGGCCATCATCACCGGGGCGGTATTCGCCTTCACCGTATCGCTGGGCGAGTTCGGCGCATCGCTGCTGCTCGCCCGCCCCGACGCGCCCACCTTGCCGGTAATGATCTTCCGCTACCTCGGCCAGCCCGGAGCCGTCAACTATGGCCAGGCCATGGCCATGAGCAGCCTGCTCATGCTCACCACCGCCCTGAGCTTCCTGGCGCTGGAGCGCATCAGACCGCCGGGCGGCGAGTTTTAGGGCGCGGCAGGGCCAGGGGATGTGCTACAATCTCTAACACCCCCCACCCCCGACTTACACCGAGATCTTCGCTATTTGCGCCTGCCACTAAGCGAAGGGAAGGAGGCAACATGTCTGGTTTCACCCTCAAGTCGCGCAGCTGGGTGCGGAAGCACCCGAACCCACGCCGAGTGATCGAGTTCTACGGCGGCGAGGCAATCGGCGTGACGCCACATCTCTCTTATGGTGCGCTGTTCGACTACCTCTACGCGACAGAGCAAACCGTGATCGCGATGCCAGTGCCGATCGGCCCCAACCACGAAGAGATCGCCCGCGTCCTGCTTGAGGAGCGCCGCCTGATCCGCAAGTGGCTGGGCTACGACCCAGAGCAGATGCCGTATTGCATGGTGGGCCACAGCATCGGCGGCCAGATGATCGCGCTGCTCGCAAGCCTCACCGATATCAAGACGAACACGATCACGATCCAGGACGATCAGTTCAAGGGCCTGATGGGTACGCCGCTGCTCTTTATGGCACCCTACATTGGCGACTTCGATGCCCCTAGCTGGGCCAGTTGGCTGGTCAAAGCCCTCGGCCTCAGCTTTAAGCCGACGATGAAGGATCTCATAGCGATGTTCGAAAGCGAGCAGGCCCAGCTCTTCGCCAAGGCCGGACTGCTCTCCTTCGCGGGCGACACGGTTGCCGGGAATGTAGCTTCCTGCCCCGAGCCGATCGCGCCGACGTGCCAGATGAGCATCCCCTGGTTCCATCACTTCCTGAAGAAGCATCCCTGCAGCGAGATCCCGGGCGATCACTTTACGCCGATGGGCACCCTGATCGGCGATAGGGTCTACCGGCTGAGCCTCAATGACTTCAGCGAGCCGTTCCCACGCAAGGTCGACACAGAGCTTGTCAGCCTACTCGATAAGCTGAACCCGAGCGGGGCGGCAGCGCCGCCCAACTAGAGCTACAGCAATGGGCCGGCGAAGCCGGCCCATTGCTGTAACTGTCTTGGCATAGCGCCGCTTAAACGACGACCGTCTCCTGGTAGACCCCAAACACCTCGCGCAGCACGTCGCACATCTCGCCGACGGTGCAGTAGGCCCGCACGCAGTTGAGGATGGCCGGCATGGTGTTGGCCTCGCCCTGGGCAGCCTCGCGCAGCTCGGCCAGGCGCTGGCTGGCGAGATCCTTATCGCGCTCGGCGCGCACCCGGCTGAGCCGATCCAGATGCTTACGCTCGCCCTCGGGGTCCATCGCCAGAATAGGGATGGAGATCGGCTCCTTCACCGTGTAGGCGTTCACGCCGACGATCTTGCGCTCGCCGCCGTCGATCTCCTGCTGGTAGCGATAGGCCGCGTCGGCGATCTCGCGCTGGAAGAATCCGTCGCGGATGGCCGCGACCACCCCGCCGTGCTCGGCGATGGCCTGGAAGTAGGCATTCGCCTCGCGCTCCATGCGGTCGGTCAGCGCCTCAACGAAGTAGCTGCCGCCCAGCGGGTCTACGGTGTTGGTCACGCCGCTCTCGCTGGCGATCACCTGCTGGGTGCGCAGGGCGATGGTGACGGCCTTCTCGGAGGGTAGGGCCAGCGCCTCGTCCATGCTGTTGGTGTGCAGGCTCTGCGTGCCGCCCATCACGGCGGCCAGCGCCTGGACAGCAGTGCGGACGATATTCACCTCGGGCTGCTGGGCGGTCAGCGAGGCCCCAGCGGTTTGCGAGTGGAAGCGCAGCCACAGCGAGCGATCCTTCTTCGCGCCGTACTTCTCGCGCATAAGCCTGGCCCAGATCCGGCGGGCCGCGCGGTACTTGGCGATCTCCTCAAAGAAGTCGTTGTGGGCGTTGAAGAAGAAGGAGATGCGCGGGGCAAAGTCATCCACGTCCAGCCCACGGGCGATCGCCGCCTCCACATAGGCCGCGCCATCGGCCAGGGTGAAGGCCAGCTCCTGGGCCGCTGTGCTGCCAGCCTCGCGGATGTGGTAGCCGCTCACACTAACCGGGTTCCACTGCGGCACATGCTGGCTGCCAAACTCGATGGTGTCCACCACCAGGCGCATGCTCGGCTCGGGCGGGAAGATATACTCGTTCTGGGCGATGTACTCCTTCAGAATGTCGTTCTGAAGCGTGCCGCGCAGCTTGGCCCAGGGCACGCCGCGCTTCTCGGCCACCACCAGGTACATGGCCCAGACCATGGCCGCAGGCGAGTTGATCGTCATCGAGGTGGAGATCTGGTCGAGCGGCAGGCCATCGAGCAGGATCTCCATATCGGCCAGAGAAGAGATCGCCACGCCGCACTTGCCAAACTCACCCTCGACCAGGGGGTGGTCGGTGTCACGCCCGTAGAGCGTGGGCATATCGAAGGCCACCGAGAGGCCAGTCTGCCCTTGGCCGAGCAGGTACCTAAAGCGGGCGTTGGTCTCCTCGGCGGTGCCAAAGCCAGCGAACATACGCATCGTCCAGACCTTACCCCGGTAGCCGGTGGGGTGGACGCCACGGGTGTAGGGGTACTCGCCAGGGTGGGCGATGTCGCGGGTGTACGCGCTATCGCCCAGGTCAAGCGGGGTATAGAGGCGCTCGACCGGCGCGCTGCTGGTGGTCATAAAGCGCACATCGCGCTCGGGTGCCTTCTGAAGGGCGGGCCAGAGGCACTGCTGCTCCCAGAGCTTCTGAGCCGCCTGTACCTCGTCTTTTGTCTCGAACATCGTCGTTCCTCCTACATAGTATCTGTGAGCGGGAGAGGGTCAGGGTGAGGACATTTTTACAATTGTATCATCTCCTGCCCCGGCACCAACGACTCTTGCTCCACAATCTCTGTCTCTGTTGGGGCAGTGTCATGTGTCTGATTTGCTTCTTTCCAATCAAACATGACCGCCGGGGCCTGTGCCGACTTGCTGCCTGTACCAAGCTTGGGGTAAAGTTTAGCAAGTTGCGGAATAGCCTTCTCGGCAATCGCGTAATAGTGCTCGTCAAGCTCTACCCCTACACTTTCATATCCGATAGCTTCAGCAGCAGCGATAGTTGAGCCAGCGCCCAAGAAGGGATCGAGTATACGCCCCTTGCCCAAGGGCAGCGCAGCACATACGATCTGGCGCATGAAACGTTGTGGCTTGAGTGAGGGATGATCGGCGATCTTACGCTCTTGGCGTGGGGTTCGCTCGCTTGGGATTACGTCTGTAAACGGGCGTTCATCAGACTCTCGACGCAATCCACCAGTATTCCAACGGCGCAAGTTGTCTTGTACCCGTCCATCAAGCGGCTTGCGAAAGATGCCCCAAGGCTCCCACGCTGAGCGTGGCATCACTGCGACACCGGGGAATTCCCCCTCTGCATTCTTGGGCCGATCACCGCCTTTCAGCGTCTGCACAAGGCGTACAATTTCACCCCGCTTTTCCCACCCAGCCGCTCTGAGTGCTGCATAGAGCACGTCAGACAAAAAAGGCAATACCGCAGAAGTAACCCTGTCACCCATGTCACGCTGAGCGCAGCGAAGCGTCCCGGCCGGGATTCTTCGCTTCGCTCAGAATGACAGGACGCTTCACAGGGTTACTTCTGCGGTATTGCGACAGAACACTTCACAGGGTTACTTCTGCGGTATTGCCAAAAAAGGATTGGTTGCAATCATCAAGTGCGCGCCCGGCACCGCGACCCGTAATACCTTACGACCCCAGAGCATAAAGAAGCTGTCAAGATCCTCAAGATCGCGTTTGGTGAGTACGGTAAAACGGGGTAGGGGGGCGCGCGTTGACCCATTGAGAGTTGGAGGTATACGCCAAATGCCGCCCTTATTGCCGTTGCGCAGCTTGGACTTTTCCTTGTCTGTAAACTCTTTCAGCCCATAGGGCGGATCAGTGACGATCGCCTCAAAGCTGTTCTCCGGCTGAGCGTCAAGCCATTCAAGGCAATCGGCATGGTGAAGCGTATAGTTCATCAAAGCCTCATCGTTACATTGGGCGTGGTGGTGTGTCGGCAGCATAACAGACCGTTCGCAACATATTGTAGCGCAAGGGCGTGATCTCAGTTCGGGGCTTTCGCATCAGGTGCCAGCGAGCGGGCGATCGCCACGGCGCGCACCTCGCGGGTGCCGGCGGCGCGCAGGGCGTCGGCGCAGGCGGCCAGGGTGGCCCCGGTGGTGAGCACGTCGTCTACGAGCAGGACGCGGGCCGGTGGTACGGCGTGGACGGCCCAGACGAAGGCGGCCTCGATGTTCGCCTTGCGGGCGCGTCGGCCCAGGCTGGCCTGGTGGCCGGTGTCGCGGCAGCGCAGCAGGCCGGGAACCAGCGGCAGTCCCGTGCGGCGGGCGAGGCGGGCGGCGAGCTCCTCGCTCTGGTTAAAGCCGCGCTCGGCCATGCGCCCGGCGTGCAGCGGCACCGACATCAGCGCGTCGGCGGGCTGCGGGTGGGCCAGCAGATGATCGGCCAGCAGGTCGCCCAGGGGCGCGGCCACCCGGCGCATGCGGCTGTACTTCATACGGTGGATGGCCTTGCGGACGACGCCATCGTAGAGGCATGCCACGGCCACGCCGTCCAGGCCATCGGGCGGTGCCTCGGGCGGGTAGGGCCGCAGCCCCGAGCGGCAGCGCTCGCAGAGCAGCGCGCCCGCGCGCCCGCAGGCCACGCAGCGGTCGGGGAAGAGCAGGTCGAGCAGGCGTTCGAACAGGTCGCGGATGATCATGGCGATGCCCCTGAAATAGCCGATAGCCGATAGCCGATAGCCGGAGGCTATGCTCATTAGGCAATAGAGCATAAGTAACGCTGTCACCCTGAGCGAAGCGAAGGGTCCCGGCCGGGATTCTTCGCTTCGCTCAGAATGACAGGACGCCTCACAGCGTTACTTCTGCGGTATTGCCTCATTAGGTATACCGCAGGGGAGGCGCGCGGGGATGCGGGGGAGCATCCTTCATCCTCACGATCCGCGCCAGACACCGTATCTGCTATAATTAGAAGACTACCCGGATCACAGCAGACCCCCGCGCGGGGCGTGGAGAGATCAATGCCGTTTGGTGCCCATATGTCGATCTCAGGCGGCGTCTCCAAGGCGTTCGCCCGCGGCGCGCAGGTGAGCTGCGAGGCCATGCAGATCTTCAGCAAGAGCGAGCGCCAGTGGGCCGCCAAGCCCATCCCCCCCGAGGAGGTTGCGGCGTTTAAGGCCGAGCAGGAGCGCACGGGGATCGGCCCGGTGATCGTCCACGACTCCTACCTGATCAACCTGGCCGCCCCCGCCGATGAGCTCTGGGAGAAGTCGATCGCCGCCTTCAGCCACGAGCTTGAGCGCTGTGACCTGCTGGGCATCCCCTATATCGTCACCCACCCCGGCGCCCACACCGGCAGCGGCGAGGATGTCGGGCTGGAGCGCGAGGCCGTCGCCCTCAATCGGATCTTCGAGTCCGGCGTGGGCGGCAGCACCACGGTGCTGCTGGAGACGACGGCTGGCCAGGGCAGCGCCCTCGGCAACCGCTTCGAGCACCTGGCCCGCCTCTTCGAGCTGGTGCCCCACCACGACCGCATGGCCGTCTGCGTGGACACCTGCCACATCTTCGCGGCCGGCTACGATATCCGCGACGAGGCGAGCTACCAGGCCACCTTCGCCGAGTTCGACCGGATCGTCGGCGTCGAGCGGATCAAGTGCTTCCACCTGAACGACTCGCAGAAAGATCTGGGCAGCCGGGTTGACCGGCACAGCCCCATCGGCCAGGGCTGCATCGGCCTTGAGGGCTTCCGGCTCCTGGTGAACGACCCGCGCTTCGTCGGCATCCCGATGATTATCGAGACGCCGAAGGGCGATGATATGGCTGAGGATGTGGAGAATCTATCGTTGTTACGCTCGCTAGTTGGTAAGGTGAGCGGCCCTGCCTAGTAGCGGGATGTACCCGCTGCGGTTTGGAGGAGTCTACGTATGTTTCGGCCCCGCAGACTTATCTGGCTCGTGCTGGTCGCTGGGATCAGCTACTCAATCTGGCGCTGGCGCCAGAGTCAGACCACGGATCTGAGCGTCCCGGCTATGTCCCCAGCCACACCGCCGTCGCCCGCACGTAAGGCTGCGCCCGCAGACGCGCCCGCGCCTGCCGACAGCCCGCGCCGGATCGTCACCCGCGTCCATCGCGGATCGCCGCCGTCTGCCCCGATCAGCCCCGCTCCCGCCGCAGCGCCCGCCGCCGCCCCGGCAGCAGCGCCCGAGGAGCCGCCGCCCGCCCCGTCAGCGCCGGCGGCTGCCGCCGAGCAGTCCCTTGCCCCGCTCACCCCCGAGGAGGTCGTCAGCTCGCACGCCGAGCCGGAGCCGGCGGCTGCCGCTGAGCAGTCCCTCGCCCCGCTCACCCCCGAGGAGGCCGTTAGCGCCCCCGAGGAGACCCTGGGCGCATCCGAGGAGTCGGCCGAAGCCATCCAGGTCAACATCAACACCGCCGACCTACAGACCCTGATCGACCTCCCTGGCATCGGGCGGGCCATCGCGTCCCGGATCGTCTCCCACCGCGAGCAGAACGGCCCCTTCGCCGCAGTCGATGAGCTCGTGGACATCCAGGGCATCGGCCCCGTCAGCCTCAACGAGTTCCGCCACCTCATCACCGTGTAAGTAGGGCTGAGGGCTGAGGGCTGAGGGCTGATTCGGGCCCTCAGCCCTCAGCCCTCAGCCTTTAGCCTTTATATGACCGACCCCTTCTTCTTCCACGGCGGCCCGAGCGGCTGCCTGCTGATTCATGGCTTCACCGGCGGCCCCGACGAGATACAGGGCTTGGGCGAGCACCTGGCCAGCGCCGGGCACACCGTCCTCGGCCTGCGCCTGCCCGGCCACCACGGCCCGCCCGATGATCTCGCCTCCGTGCGCTGGGCCGACTGGCTGGCCGCCGTCTCCGATGGCCTGGCCTCCCTGCGCGCCCGCTGCGCCACCGTGAGCCTGGTCGGCTTCTCGCTGGGCGGCGCCCTGGCCCTGCTCGCCGCCGCCGACCAGCACGTCGATCGGCTGGCCCTCATCGCCACGCCCATGTACCTCCACGGCGGCTGGCCGGTACACACGCTGGCCCTGGGCCGCCACGTGATGCCCTGGTACTACCCCCTGGCCAAGGCCAGCTTCGCCGACCCCGAGCTGCGTGCGCAGATCATGCGCCGCGCCCCCGACGCGGATATCGACGACCCTCAGGTGCAATCGCGGCTGCGCGGCGAGGTGCGCATCTCGATCGCCGCGCTCGACGAGCTGCGCATGGCCCTGATCCACGCCCGCCGGGCGCTGCGCCGCGTGCGCGCGCCCATCCTGGTGATGCACGGCCGCGCCGACGAGGTCGCCCCGCTCAGCAGCCCCCAGATCATCCTGCGCGGCGTCGCCAGCCCGCGCCGCGAGCTCGTCTGGTGGGACGGCACCGGCCACCAGTTGCTCATCCACGGGCCGCACCGCCAGGCGATCTATCGCCGGGTAGAGACGTTTCTCGCAATGTAGGGGCGGCTCGCGAGCCGCCCCTACGCGCCGCCGCCCCCCTACGCCGCAACGATCATCTGCTCGATCTGCGCGATCAGATCGGCAAGGCGCGGAGGATCGGCGGCGTCGATGAAGGCGGGGATGGTGGGCAGCGAGGCATGGGTGGGGGGGACGACACCAGTGAGCCGGATGGCCCTGGCCCGGTTGTGCGCAGTGGGCAGGGCTGCCGCCAGCGCCGCGTAGGTTGCCCCGGCGGCAAGGCGATCCACCTCCCGACCAGGGTCAATCTGCCAGATCGCATAGTGGATGGCCGCCCGCTCGCTCTGGCTGAACCAGTCCTCGTCCAGCTCGATAAGCGGTATGATCGCCGACTCGGTCGGCTCCTCGCCAAGCAGCACGCGCAGCCGGACGCCCAGCAGGGTGGCATGGAGCTGCATCGCCTTGTTGCTGCCGAGCCTGCGCGCCGTCTGAAGAGCCGCGTCGTTCAGGGCGGCGGCCTCGGCGTAGCGCCCCTGAGCTGCCAGCAGCTGGGCGTAGTCGTGGCGGAACTCGCAGGCCCAGTAGGGCAGATTGATCGCGTCGCAGAGCGAGATCGCCAGATCGCTCACCCGCTCGGCCATACGATGCTTGCCCAGGCGGGCGTAGGCATAAGCTAGGTAGCCCAGGCCGATCGCCAGGTCGCGCCGCTCGCCCAGATCCAGGGCGATGGCGAGCTGCCGGGCGTAGCAGCTCATTCCGGCGCTGACCTCGCCATAGAGCGTGTGGGCCCGGCCGATCTCGTGGGTGATCCGGGCCACCGCCCAGCGGTCGCCGATCTCCACCGCGCGCAGCAGCAGCTCGTGAAAGATCTCCAGGGCGTCGAGCAGCTGGCTCTGGTTCAGGTAGATCGACCCGATGCTCTCGCGTGACCGCGCCAGCAGGCCCCAGTCGCCCAGGCGCGCGGCCATCTCGGCGCTGCGCTCCAGGCAGTAGAGCGCCATCTCGTAGTCGCTGATGTCCATATAGACCACGCCCATCGCGCTGATCGAGCGGGCGATCAGGGTCTGGTCGTCTAGACGCACGGCGATCTCGTGGGCGTGCTCGATCGAGCGCAGGCCACGGGTGTAGAAGCCTGTGTCGATCATAATCGAGCCAAAGATGCGCAGCGCCTCGTAGTGGCCCGCCAGGTCGCCCAGTCGCTCCCACGTCGGGATGGACACATCGAGGATCGCCAGGGCCGCCTCATAGTCGCCGCGAGCGGCCAGCAGCTCGGCGGTGGCGTTCTGACAGTGAGCGGCGGCGGCAACATCGCCGGCGGCCTCGGCGATGGCCTGCGCCTGCCCAAAGGCATCCTCGGCCTCGGCCCAGCGCCCCACCAGCTGGAGCACCTCGCCAATCCGCTGGAGCACCGGCACCTGGCCCGGCGGTTCGAGCAGCGGCAGCAGGCGGCGGTAGTAGACGAGCGCAGTATCGTTGGCGTAGGAAGCCTGAGCCGCCTGGCCCGCTAGGCTGAAGTAGTGACGCTGCCGCCCTTGGTTCTCGCTGCGCCCATAGTGGTAGGCCAGCATGTCCAGGTAGCGCTCAAACTGATCAGCGAAGCGGCTCTCGATATAGTCGCCCACCTGCTCGTGCAGCATCGCGCGGGTGGCGTAGGCTAGGCTCTCGTAGGCCACCTCCTGGGTCATCATATGCTTAAACAGATACTCCAGCTCGGGCTCGGCCTTCTCCATCGGCGTCAGGTCGAGGTGGCTGAGCCGGTCGAGGTTGGCCCGCACCTGCTCGGGCCGCCCGATCTGCGGGTAGATCCCCCACAGCCAGCTGGCCCGGAAGACCCGGCCGATCACGCTGGCCACCTTGAGGGTGATCTGCTCATGCTCGCTGAGTCGGTCGATGCGGCTGATGATCAGCGAGCGCAGGCTGTCGGGCAGGCGCACCATCTCCAGGGCGTGGGAGTCCGCCGGGCTGATCCCCTGGTCCTGAATGTAGTTGATCATCTGGTCGATATAGAAGGGGTTGCCCTGCGAGCGCGTGGTGATCCGCTCGACGAAGCTGGTTGGAAGGACGCCGCGCGCGCCGAAGAGGTAGCCGAACTTCAGCCCGATCAGCCACTCGGTCTCGCGCAGGCTAAACTCGCGCAGCAGCAGCTCGCGGAAGTGGGGCATGCGCGCCACGCGCAGGCGGGCGTGCTCGTGCTCGGGCGGTCGATAGGCCAGCAGGATCATCACCGGCAGGCCCACGATACCGCGAGCCACCACCTCAAGCAGGTCGTGCGAGAGCGGGTCGATCCAGTGACAGTCCTCGATCACCAGCAGCAGCCCGCCGCCCGGCCCCCGGCTGATCGCGATAGCCCGCAGGCACTCCAGCACCGTCGTCTCCAGGACATCCTTGCGCACCCGCGCGTCGAGCGCACGGGTCTGGTCGGTCTCATCAACGGGCAGGTTCATCGCCCCGGCAAGCACCGGCAGACGGCGCAGCACCTGCGGGCACATGGCGGCCACCCGCTCATGGAGGTGGCGCAGCTGGGTGTCCTTGGGCCATGTCAGGTCGATGGTGAAGATCCCGAGCAGCAGGCTGCTCCAGGGCAGGTAGCTGGTGCTGCCGCCGTGCGAGAGGCACTCGCCAGAGTGGACGACCATGTTGCGGCGGGCGGCCATGCGGATCGCCTCGGCCACCAGGCGCGACTTGCCCATCCCGGCCTCGGCGCAGATGCCCACCACCTGGCCGCGCCCGCCCCTGGCCAGCTCAAGGCGCTCCTCCAGGGACAGCATCTCATCCTCGCGGCCCACCATTGGCAGCTTGTACGAGGGCTCCTGGTGGCGGCTGGCCCGCTGCTGCTCCTGCTCCAGCCGGTAGACAGGCACCGCCCGCGAGCGCCCCTTCACCGGCAAGGTCTCCAGCGGCGTCCAGAGAAACTGGTCGGCCACGGGCCGATGGGCGCCGCTGGCGGCGATCACCTCGCCCGGCACGGCGGCCTGCATCAGCCGGGCCGCCAGATTCACCGTGTCGCCCATCACCGTGTACTCGCGGCGCATCTCCGCACCCACGAGCCCGCAGTAGACCAGGCCCGAGGCGATGCCGATGCGGATGCTAAATGTTGAGTGTTGAGTGTTGAATGTTGAATTGGAGGATACTTCCTGAGATCCGACATCCGGCATGCTCAATTCATCATTCGCTATTCGCAGCTCGCGCAGCGCCAGAGCGCAGCGCATCGCCCGCTCAGGATCGTTCTCGTGGGAGATCGGCGCGCCGAAGATCACCACCAGCTTGCTGCCCTTATCGCCCATGTCGATCTTATTCAGGTCGCCATCGTAGCGCTCGACGATCAGCGCCACCTGAGCGATATATGCCTGGAGCCGCGCCCCAACCTGCGGGTCGCTGTCGTAGTCGAAGCCGCTAAACCCGACAAAGAGCACCGTCACATTGCGGTGCTCATTCACAAAGCCAGCCTGTCCATCGAGCAGGCGCCGGGCGAGCGAGGGGTGAAGGAATGCGCTGAGCGTAGGTAGCAGCGACTCATCGGCGGCGGGCAGGGGAGGCAGCGGCGTATAGGATGGCAGCCCGACCAGATCAGCGACCAGCCCGTAGTCGCCGCGATCCTCGGAGACGACGATCTCGGGCGCGAGGTTGCACAGATCGCGGTGGACAACCACATCGCCGCTGTGGGCAAGGTGCTCGGCCTGCGCCGCCTGCTCCAGAGGCAGGCCAGCGATCATGCTCTGTAGGCGCACCGCCCGGTCGCCCACCACCGTGGACAGCACCGGCCCGACGGCCAGGCCGATCTTGATCTCTAGGCTGAAGCGGCCGGCCCGCGTCTCGATATTCTGATAGGGCGACATGAGCAGCTGCATGTCGAGGGCGCAGCGCACAGCCCGCGCCGCCACATCTCTAGCCGCAGCCCCTCCCCCGGTCGGGAAGAGCGCGGAGAGCGAGTCGCCGCCGAAGGAGGCCACCACCCCACCGTAGGAAGCGATCAGGTCGATCATCACCGCGAAGTAGTCGTTGAGCAGGGTCGTCAGATCTTCAGTGCCATCTTGCCCATAGCGGCTCAGGGCCTCGCTCATCGGCGTGAAGCCCGAGACATCGGCGAACAGAGTCACCACATGATCGCGGTGGGTGCGCCCGACTATGTCATCGGCTCCACCGATGAGATCGGAGGCTATCTGATAGGGCAGGTGTGCGAGGAGTTGTCTCATCGTCTGTATGCCATATGCCTTGGTTAGAAGGCGACCGCTGTCGCCGCTAGGGATGAATCGCCTGATTCACTAGACATGAACGGGTCTATTAAAAGCCGCTAACTATCACCACAAGTGTACCACCGCTACGCGCCACGGAAGTTGGGCCGAAGCGCATGGCCCCCTCTCTGCGCCCGGCGGCTGAAGCCGCGGGCCATGGTCTGCGAAGGCCGCGTAGGCGGCCTTCGCAAAAAAAGAGCCGAGGGCTTCAGCCCCACGGCGGCGGCAATGGACGACAATGACATAGCCCTGCGCATACGTCGGCCCTACTTGCGTGGGCCGAAGGCATCTGCTATAGTTCGCCCTCGGTGTGCCCGCCCGTACCCTGTGCCATGATGGAATGGAAAAGACCGAGTGCGAATTCCGGTGCTCGGCGGTCTACCTGGCCACTCAGGTAAGATCGCCCGCATGGTGTACAGAGGGTGACGCGCACAAAAAACCTATGACAACTACAGCCACCGACAACCTGCTCGACCGGCTCAGCACCGCGCCGAGGCTCTGGAACATGCTGCGCTGGATCGTCGAGGCCGGGTTCCACGGCGAACGGCTGGCCATCGCCCGCGAGCTGCGGCCATGGGTCGGCGACATGCGGCGCTTCCTCGACTTTGGCTGCGGCACCGGCGAGTTCGCCGGCGAGTTCCCGCCCGGTCGCTACGTCGGGATCGACCTCTCCACCACCTACCTGCGCTTCGCCGGGAGCCACCGGTCCGGCAGCTACCTGGCCAGCAGCGGCGCGGGCCTGGCCCTGGCCGACGGCAGCCTCGACGCAGCGCTCATCCTGGGTGTGCTGCACCACCTGCCCGACGATATCGCCGCCACAGCCATGGCCGAGCTCCACCGCGCCCTGCGGCCTGGGGCCACCGTCCTGGTGATGGAGGACATCCCTCCGCCCGACCCGTGGAACATCGCTGGACACCTGATGCACTGGCTCGACCGCGGCGGCCACATCCGCAGCGAGGCCGACTACCGCACGATCTTTGGGGGCGACTTCGCCGTGGAGCGCTTCTACCCTATGCGCTCCGGCATCTGCGACTACGCTGTCTATGTGCTCAGGCGCAACCCATGACCAGCCAGCACCCTACCGCCAAAGAGAAACGCTCTATGCTCCTCGTCTACGGCCTGCTCTTCACCGCCTGCGTCCTGACCGTCATCGGCGAGGTGATGCTTAAGCTCGGGGTCAGCCACGTCTCCGAGCGCGTCGGAGCCTTCTCGCTCTCGCCCAGCGTGCTGATCTCCACCTTCACCGACTGGCGGGTGATTCTGGGCTTCGCCCTGGTGTTCGGCGGATCGCTCTTCTGGCTCGGCGTGATCTCGCGCGTCGAGCTGTCCTTCGCCTATCCGCTGCTCGCCCTGAACTATGTGATTCTGCTCGTCCCCTCGCGATTCCTGCTGCACGAGACGATCACCCCCGCCCGCATCATCGGTGCCTTCATCGTCGTGGCCGGCGTGATCGTCATCACCTGGGGCCAAAAATGAGAGGAGAGGGAGGGTACAGACGCCCCGCCGGGGCGTCTCTACTGATTGCCTGCTTCCTGCTCCCTCTCCTGCTCTGGGTTCTCGCCTATCAGGTGCCCACCCACATCACCTTGCACGTCGGCGGGGATGTGACGAGCCAGCGCCGCCTCGACGACGCCCCCTTCCTGAGCCAGATCAACGACTCGGAGCCGCCGAGCCGATCCGCATGCCCCGATGACGCCACACAACAGTGCGAGTGGTGGCAGCTGCTCGCCCCCGGCGAGCGCCCCTACCGCTGGACAAGCGGCGATACCCTGGCGACGATCCCCGGCATCGGCGGTGGCCCCTACGCGGTCGAGATCGCGGCCAGGGGCCAGCCCGGCGACGCGCCCACGCCCAGCGACTGGCAGATTGGAACCAGCCTCTCGATCTCGGTCGAACTGCCGCCCAGCCAGATGCGGCGCTATCGTATCCTCGCCCCCACCGACCCATCGGGCGATCTGCACATCTCCATGCGGACGCAGCCGCTGGACGCGCCGGGCGACCCGCGTGAGCTGGGGTTTGTGCTCTACGAGCTGCGGGCCGCCCAGACCGGCGGCGGGCCGCGCGCCCCCGCGTGGCCGCAGATCGGCTGGATGGCACTGGCCATCGCCGCAGCCTATGCCACACAGCGCGCCCTGAGCGTCGGCCCGCGCCTCAGCGCCGCACTCGTCATAGCTATGGGTGTGGCACTGGCAATCGCCCTGGCCCTCGCCCGCCCCGAGATCACCATCTTCACGCCGACGCTGGCAGGCATGGGTCTGGCTTCCGTGCTGATCGCCGCCGTGGCATGGGCGGCGACCCACAGGCTTGGCACCAGCACACCCTTCGCCCGCCAGGTGATCGCGCTCACGCTGCTGGCCCTCGCCCTACGGGTGGGCGGCATGTTCCACCCCCACGCTATCTACTCCGACTCGCGGTTCCACGCCAACAAGCTCTACACCCTAAGCCTCGGCTACGTCTACCAGCTGGCCGGGCTGCCCAGCGAGACCGGCGGCGGCCAGGCACCCTACCCGACCGGTGCCTACATGCTGCTGCTACCCGGCCAGTTGCTCCTGGACGGGGATCAGCGCGTGGCCCTGGTACAGGTCGGCACAGCCCTCCTCGACAGCCTGCTCGTGCCGATGATCTCCCTGCTGATTGTCCGCGCTGGACTGGGGCGGCGCGCGGCCCTGCTGGGCGCGGCCTGCTACCTGCTGCCGATCACCGCCCTCGAGTCATTCGCGATCGGCGAACTGGCCAACATCGGCGGCCAGAGCATCGCCATGGGATTCGTGGCCCTGCTGGCAGGTGGCAGGTGGCAGGTGACAGGTGGCAGGTGGCAGATCGCCGCCCTCGCCACCGCCGCCCTGGCCGCCGGGCTGCTCGCCCACTCAGGCGTCACCCTCTCGCTCGGCGCATTCACCGCCGCCGCCTGGCTGATCACCCTGACACAGCACATCCTTAGACGCCGCTCCCCAACCCCCAACCCCCAACCCCCAACCCCCAACCCCTGGCTCCTCACCATCATCGCCGCAGCAGCACTCAGCATCGCCTTGCTGATCTACTACAGCGCGCCGATCTATATGGAGAACATCCTGGGGCGGGTGGGAGGCGCGGGCGAGGGCAACAGCGGGCCTCGGACAGGGCTCTCGCCCCTGACGATTATCGGCGAGACGGGGGCGGGCGTCCTCGGACTGATTCCGCCACGCGCGCGGCCCCACGCCCTACCGCCGCTGCTCGGTACCCTGGCGCTGGGCGGACTCGGCCTGCTCTGGGCGCGGCGGCGGGAGCAGCCAGCGGCGGCGGGGCTGCGGATCACCCTGGCCGCCCTCTGGCTGGGCGCGCTGATCACCCAGGCCATCTTGCTCGTGGCCGACCAGGGCGTGCGCTGGTCGCTCTTCCTCTACCCGGCCCTCTGCCTGAGCGCTGGCCCCCTGCTCGACGCCCTCTATCGGCGCGGGAGGGCCGGCAAGACTGTGGCCCTGGCCGCCCTCGGCAGCACCTTCGCCTACGGGATGCTCATCTGGATCGTGCAGATCCGCGACTACCTCCACACATAGGGCGAGGCGCGAGCCTCAGCAGCTCAGTGCCTCTGTGGCAATACCACATAGAAACGCTGTCACCTTGCGCGCCTGGCCCGTACACGGGCGGGCTACGATTCGGCAAAGGCCGCCTGCGCCGCCTCGGCTAGCCCACCTTCGCGGGCGGATGGCTAAAGGTATTGCCGACGCGGTTTTAACTGTCTGCATGCGCTTGGCAGCCTACAAGGCTTTCCGTAACATCCCTACGCCTCTAGCCCCTTGCCCAAGCCGCCGATCTCAGGTATCCTTCAGAAAGCAAATATTTGATAAGTCAGATAAGCAGGGGAGAGCCAGCGATGGTTCCACCCTCGCTGATGCCCTCGCTTTGGTACAGGATCACGCAGAGAGGGCAACGGCCCTCTCTGCGTGATCCTGCAAGCGAGTAGCGCCAGGCAGCACATGTAAGGAGTGCAGTGTGACACGTCAGCGGGTAGTGCTGATCACCATTGGGGTGATGATGAGCCTGTTCATGGCCTCGATGGAGAGCACGGTGATCGCCACGGCGATGCCGACGATCGTCAGCCAGCTCGGCGGGCTGGCTAGTTATAGCTGGGTCTTTGCGATCTACATGCTCACCTCGACGACGGCGGGGCCGATCTTCGGCAAGCTCTCGGACATCTACGGGCGGCGGCCGATCTACATGGCGGCGATCGCCTTGTTCCTGGCCGGCTCGCTGCTCTGCGGCGTCTCCACCAGCATGCCGATGCTGATCGGGGCGCGGGCGCTCCAGGGCCTCGGCGCGGGCGGCCTGATGCCCATGGCCTTCATCATCGTCGGCGACATCTTCACCTTCGAGCAGCGCGCCAAGATGCAGGGGCTCTTCTCGGGCGTCTGGGGCGTCAGCTCGGTGATCGGCCCGCTGATCGGCGGCTTTCTGGTTGACCAGATCTCGTGGCACTGGGTCTTCCTGATCAACGTCCCGCCGGGGCTGATCGCGGCGGCCCTGGTGTGGACGGCGTGGCAGGACCCGGCGCGCGGCGAGGCGAAGCGCCCGGCGATTGACTACGCGGGCGCGGCGCTGCTGAGCGTGGGCGTGGTGACGCTGCTGCTCGGCCTGAGCGACCTGAGCTCGCCGCTGAGCTGGGTCCTGCTGGCGGTGGCGGCTGCTTCCACGGCGGCCCTGATTGTGGTGGAGCTGCGGGCGGCCGCGCCCATCCTGCCGGTGCGGCTGCTCATGCGCGACCGCATGTTCGCCGTGTCCTGCGCCCACGGCGTGCTGGCCGGCTGGGTGCTCTTCGGCAGCATGTCCTACGTGCCGCTGTTCGTTCAGGGCGTGCTGGGCACCAGCGCCACGCAGGCCGGATCGACCCTGACGCCGATGCTGCTGGGCTGGGTGATCACCAGCATTGTGGGCAGCCGATTGCTGCTGCGCTTCAGCTACCGCACCATGGCTATCGGCGGCATGTCCGGCTTTGTGCTGGGCACCTTCCTACTCTCGCGGGTGCGCCCCGACATGAGCCAGCTGGAGCTTGTGGTGGCCCTGGCCCTGATGGGCTTCGGCATGGGTTCATCCATTCCGGCCTTCCTGATCGCCGTGCAGAGCAGCGTGACCCGCAGCGAGCTCGGCTCGGCCACGGCCACCGTGCAGTTCAGCCGGACGATTGGCGGCACCTTTGGGGTGGCTGTGCTCGGGGTCATTCTGGCCGCCTCGCTGAACGCGGCGCTTCAGGCCGCCGGGATCGCCCCCGACGCGGTGCCCCTGGGCGACCTGATCGGCGGCACCGCGAGCAGCGCGGCGTCGCTGGAGGGCGGCGCGCGGGCGGCCCTGGCCATCGCCCTCTCGCACACCTTCGGCTCAACCCTCTGGATCGCCGTGTTCGCCCTGGCCGTCACCTTCCTGGCCCCCAAGGGCAACGTGGCCGACCTGCGTAACCGCCGGGCCGCCGAGGACGCGGCCGCAGCCGAGGCGATTGGCGTACATTAGGGCGATTGCCGATTGCAGCTTGGCTGTAGCGCGTCCGCGTTACAATAGGGGAAATCTGCCTTCCGTAGAGCACAGGACAGGTGATCCCTATGTACGACGCGATCATTATCGGCGCAGGCGTGGCCGGGCTGGCCGCCGGGCAGCGCCTGCGCGCCTCAGGGCGGCCAGCGATCATTCTGGAGGCCCGCGACCGCATCGGCGGGCGCATCGAAACTGACCGCACCCACGGGCCGGTCGAGCTGGGCGCCGAGTTCATCCACGGCGCGCGCATCGCCACCTGGGAGTACGCGCGCGCCGCTGGCCTGACGACCACTGGCTGGACGCCTGAGGCCCGGCGCTTCGCCAGGGGCGGCGCGATCTTGTCCGCCAATGACCCGCTGGTCAAGCGCATTCAGGCGCTCTTCGATGCCGCCACCAGCTACGATGGCCCGGATATCTCGGTGGCCGCGCTGATCGAGGGTATGGCTGCGCCCGATGACCCGGCCCGCGACTACGCACTGCGCTGGCTGGCCAATGTCGAGTCCGCCGACACCGCGCCTGAGCGCCCTCGCCCTCACCCGCGAGCGCCGGGATGCGACCAATGACGATGTTAACTTCCACATCCTCGACGGCTACGACCGGCTGGTCGAGCAGATGGCCGAGGGGCTGGACATCCGCCTGGGCCATGCCGTGGAACGTGTGGCATGGGGCGAGGCAGGCGTCACCCTCACCCTGGCTGGCGGCGAGGTGCTGGAGGCCCACCGTGTGATCATCACCGTGCCGGTCGGCGTGCTCCAGGCTGGCAAGCCAGGCTTTGATCCGCCGCTCCCCGAGGCGAAGCAGACGGCCATCGACACCATCGCCGTGGGCCATGTGATCAAGCTCATGCTCTGGTTCGACCACCAGCTCTGGCCCGACTTTGTGGTGCTCCGCACCGACGGGCGTATCGTCACCTGGTGGGTCGTGGAGAGTGCGGCTACGCCCACGGTGATGGGCTACGTTGGCGGCCCGGCCGCCCTGGAGCTATCCGCCCTCGGTGAGCAGGAGGTGATCAACCTGGGGCTCGCCGAGCTGTCGCAGCTCTTCGGGGCCGACGCGGCGGATGCCTGCCTGGGCGGCCGGATGTCCAGCTGGTCGGAGGACCCCTGGAGCCTCGGTGGCTACACCTACTCGCCCGTGGGCATGGGCGACGCGCGCGAGGCCCTTGCCGCGCCGCTCGGCCCGCTGCACTTCGCCGGCGAGGCCACCCTCACCAACGGCCACATCGCCACCGTCCACGGCGCGATCGAGAGCGGCTGGCGCGCGGCCGACGAGGTGATCGCCGCCCCAGTTCGACAGTCCATCCATTAGGGAGTGCCGCCAGCGTAAAACGGGCGCGCTCAAAATGAGGCATAACACAGCGCCCGCTGCTCGCTTGGCGAGCAGCGGGCGCTGTGCTCTATGCAAGGCGTGCGATACGCCGCTAAAGTTCAAGCAGGATGCGCAGCCGATCCGCGACCGCATCCATTGTCTCATCGGAGACCCGCCCCTGGGGGCGAGCGCCCAGGCGATCGCGCGAGATCGCGCGCACGCCGTCACAGAGCAGGTAGGAGCGGGCCGAGAGCCCGCCCTCAGGCGGATCGACCGCCACGTGCATCGGGATACCTCGGCCGGTGCGGGTGATCGGCACGACGATCACCATGTCGGCCGGGCCGTGGTTGAACAGGTCGGTGGACACGATCAGCACTGGCCGCTCGCCAGCCTGCTCGTGCCCACGCACCGGGTTAAGATTCGCCGTCCAGATATCGCCTCGGGATGGTTGAGTTCCCATCGTTCATCGTTCTTTCATCTATAAACCCGTCCCCAACCGTGCCCTCCCAGACGGCGCGCTCGTCCTGCAGCTCCTGCCACGCGGCGGGATCGGTGCGCAGCGCCGCATAGGCCGCGTTCGTTGCCTGTAGCAACTGCTGACGACGATAGAGCTCTACTGCTGCATCGATAAGATCAGTCATCGAAGCTTGCTGCTCCTGAGCTAGCACCGTGAGGGTGCGGTGGGTCTTTTTTGAGACCCGAATGGTTGTTGTGGTCATGGTGGGCGGCCTCCGCTTTGTGCCCATGTAGATAAATATGTCTACATATAAGTGATAGTGTAGCACGGGCCAGCGTGGCGTCAATACCACGTTCGTCACTGGCCGGGTGTGATGCTACCAAGCTGAGATACACTAAAAGCGCCCGCTGCTCGTTTGGCGAGCAGCGGGCGCTCCTTCATCTCACCCTCTACGTCGCAATGCGGAGCGGGGGCTGCGCTGGCGGTTGTGCTGAGACGCCCTCAGGCGGCCTGCACACCGCGCGGCCCGCTGCCTCGGCGCCCCCGCATCTCGTCCAGCCTGACCAATAACGCACCAATCTTCTCTGGGGCCATGCGTGTATCAAGCGCGTTGAGGGTGCGACTCACGCTGGGCATGTCATTGCAGACCATCGCGATGGACAGGGCGGCGATCAGTTCTGATGTACTCATGGTGGCCCTCCAGAATCCTCGGTTTCTGGTCGGTTATAGGTAGCCATATTGTAGAACGATGAGCGCCATCGCTATCTCACAGCTAGCTTTTGTTCATCCCTCCAGACCCTTCCCGTTGCCTTCCCGTGTCCGCAGCGTCCCATCGCGCCCCAGATTCATACACAGCTCTAACACCGCGCTAGTGTGAACCATGCGAAAAGCCAGTACACTGAGCACAGGAGTTATGCGTGTTGAGTGTTGAGTGTTGAGTGACTGCAACATGGCAGCTCTTACGCACAAACTCAACACTCAACACTCAACACTCAAGATTACGGAGGCCATAATGGGTAAAATTGTAGGAATCGACCTGGGGACGACCAACTCGTGCGTGGCGGTGATGGAGGCCGGCGATGCCGTTGTCATCCCTAACGCTGAGGGCAATCGGACGACCCCGTCGGTCATCGCCTTCGCCAAGAATGGCGAGCGCCTTGTCGGGCAGACCGCCAAGCGCCAGGCGACGATCAACCCTGAGAATACGCTCTACTCGGTCAAGCGCTTCATCGGCCGCGACTTCGACGACACCCCCAGCGAGCGCGAGATCGTATCCTTTAAGGTTGCCAAGGGTGCTCGCGGCGACGTGCGGATCGGCGTCCCGCAGACGGGTAAGGACTACGCGCCTCAGGAGATCTCGGCCATGGTGCTCCAGAAGCTCAAGGCCGACGCTGAGGCGTATCTGGGCGAGCCGGTAACGCAGGCGGTGATCACTGTCCCGGCCTACTTCAACGACGCCCAGCGTCAGGCCACCAAGGACGCTGGTAAGATCGCTGGCCTTGAGGTGATGCGGATCATCAACGAGCCGACGGCCGCCGCTCTGGCCTACGGTCTCGATAAGAAGAAGGACGAGACGATCCTGGTCTTCGACCTTGGCGGCGGCACGTTCGATGTGTCGGTGCTGGAGGTTGGCGACGGCGTGGTTGAGGTTCGGGCCACCAACGGCGACACTCACCTCGGCGGCGATGACTATGACGCCGCGATCGTTGACTGGATCGCCGATGAGTTCCGCAAGGACCAGGGGATCGACCTCGGCAAGGATCGCCAGGCTCTCCAGCGCCTCAAGGAGGCCGCTGAGAAGGCTAAGATGGAGCTGTCGAGCGTCAGCGAGACCGAGATCAACCTGCCCTTCATCACCGCCGACGCCAGCGGCCCCAAGCACCTGGCCATGAAGCTTAGCCGGGCCAAGTTCGAGCAGCTCACCAGCGCGCTCACCGAGCGCCTGCGCGGCCCGGTCAACCAGGCGATCAAGGACGCTGGCCTGAAGGCGTCTGATATCCAGGAGGTTGTGCTGGTCGGCGGCTCCACCCGTATGCCCGTGGTGCAGGAGTTGGTGCGCAAGATTATCGGCAAGGAGCCGAACAAGAGCGTCAACCCCGATGAGGTCGTGGCGGTGGGCGCGGCCATCCAGGCTGGCGTGCTCGGCGGCGATGTCAAGGGCGTGGTGCTGCTCGACGTGGCCCCGCTCTCCCTGGGCGTCGAGACCCTGGGCGGCGTGATGACCAAGCTGATCGACCGCAACACGACCATCCCGACCCAGAAGAGCGAGATCTTCAGCACGGCGGCCGACGGCCAGACGGCGGTGGATATCCACATCCTTCAGGGCGAGCGCGAGATGGCTGGCGATAACATGACCCTTGGGCGCTTCCGCCTGGAGGGCATCCCGGCGGCGGCCCGTGGCGTGCCGCAGGTCGAGGTAACCTTCGACATCGACGCCAACGGCATCCTGAACGTCTCGGCCAAGGATAAGGCCACTGGCAAGGAGCAGCGGATCACGATTACCGCCAGCACCAACCTGAACAAGGACGAGGTCGAGCGCATGGTGCGCGATGCCCAGTCCCACGCCGAGGAGGACAAGTCCCGCCGCGAGCTGATCGAGCTGAAGAACCAGGCCGACAGCCTGGCCTATCAGAGCGAGAAGACCCTGGGCGAGCTTGGGGATAAGGTCGACAGCATCGAGAAGGGTCGCGTCGAAGGCATGATCAAGGATCTGCGCGACGCGGTATCGCAGGAGAACCGCGAGCGGATCGAGGGGCTGACCGCTGAGCTGCAGCAGGCGATGTACGCCATCTCGCAGAACGCCTACCAGGAGGGCACGCCCCAGGGCCAGGCCGACGCCGCCGGCGACAAGAAGGACGACGGCGTCGTCGAGGGCGAGTACACGGTCGAGTAAATCCATAGTGGGTTGCAAAAACGGGCCAGCTAAGCTGGCCCGTTTTTGCAACCCACTAGAAATAGGGCGGCTGAGGCACCAGCATAGGGGCGGGTTGCGCGCAACCCGCCTCTATGCTAAAATCCCCCAGGTTACGGGCAGGTCGCATAGTCTGGTCTAGTGCGCGGCACTGGAAATGCCGTACAGCAGCAATGCTGTCGAGAGTTCGAATCTCTCCCTGCCCGCCACACGCCTCTTCCTCAGGCAGCCCCCACTCCGTTCTCATAGATCCCGCGCACAATCGCCTCGATCTCCGGCTCCTCGACCGTCAGGTCGCGCACGGGGTAGCGCTCGGCCACGGCGGCGATCAGGGCCGCCGCGCTGGTGCGCTCGCGGTCGAAGCGTAGCCAGGCCCGTGGCCCCTCCTGCCGTACCAGTTCGGCCATCTCCACCAGCGGCGCGGCCGTGTCGTCGGCCAGATCCACCACCAGCGTGCGCCAGCGGCCGTGGCGGGTTTTGAGCTGCTCCAGCCCGCAATGGGGGCAGGTATGGACACGCTCGTGCAACTCCTTGGGGACGATCCGCGTGCAGGACGAACACATCTTGGTCGTGTTTTTGGGGTTCACCAGAATCACCCGCCGCCCAGCTTCTTCCGCTTTGGCGATGGTCATCTGCATGAACTGTGTCCATGCCACGTCCAAGATGCTTTTGCGCATCCCACGGCTTCGGCCCATCTCCATCGGGGCCACGTCTTCAAACACGATCACCTGATAGGCGTTGACCAGCTTGCGGCTTTCTTTCTGCGCGAAGTCGTTGCGCCGGTTGGCTATCTGCTCGTGGATCTTCGCCAGAATGCTCTTCTGCTTGGCGTTCTCCGGCCAGTTTTGTGCGTTCTTGGCCGCATCCTTCCGCTGCTGGACACGCTTCAGGTCGGCCTCGTCGCGCCGATAGAAGCGGGGGTTAGCGATCTTCTTCCCCCCGTCAGATGAGGGTGGCAAACGACGACAGCCCCACATCCACGCCCACCACCTCGCCCGTGGGCGGCAGCGGCACCGCTTTCGTCTCACACGAGAAGCAGGCGAACCACGTTGAACGCCCGAATGACCGATGCGGCGCAGATATCTGCGCCGCATCGGTCATTCGGGCGAGCGGGCCAAATGCGACTAGACGCTCACGAAGGCCGACATGATCACAATATCGTGGAGGTTGCCATCACGGTCCATCGCGTGGCGGGCCAGCTGGCCCTCTACGGCGAAGCCAAGGTGGCTGAAGATCGCCTGGCCCGCCGTTAGGGCAGCCAGCATGTCAACCGTCACCTTCGCGGCCCCAAGCTCGCGGGCTGCGTCCACGATCGCCTGGGCCATATACATGCCGAGGCCGCTGCGCCGCCATCCCCGGTCGACGATCAGGCGGATGTTTGCCACATGGTAGGACCATCCGGGCAGACGGAGGGCGGCGCTGTAGCCCACGATTGAGCCATCGTCGGTGACTGCCACGATCTGCCGCCAGTTCTCGGCGGCGTTGGCATTGATTAGGCGGGTGATAATCTCAGGGTTCTGGAAATCGTCCTCAAGGTACAAAAGATCATTCTTGGGTAGGCCCAGGCCAAAGTTCGATAGGGCGGCGCGATCTTGCTCCAGCAACGGGCGAATCGTCACTGTCCTGCCATCTTTGAGCGCTACACTGCCGACCGCTTCAGTGCGTTGCGACATGACCTGCCTCCTATCGGAATAGTGAAGGGGATGTTTCAGCTCTCGAAAAGTGAGATGGGTGAACTGTATCACAGATAGTTACAGTCGAGTTACTTTTTTTTGCATCGTGGTCAAATCGCTATTCTTCAAAGCGTACAGCACAATCTGTTGTCAATTCTTCCCCACTTGACCTCTCAATGCTGGTATAATAATAACCATCCCAGCTACGACAATGGAATACATAATTCGGGTGATCGGCGACAAGGGCTGCGCACGCTGGTGCGGCGCAGTGGCTTGGGTTGTTCTCATGACTGGGATTCTGTCCGCCTCATCCATACTTGCACATGCATGGGGGATACCCATCAGGGTGCCGCAGATCGACAAGGAGGTCATTAACAATGAGTGGAGATCGCGACGTCGTCGTCCTCAGCGGTGTTCGGACAGCGATTGGGAGCTTTGGCGGGAGCCTGAAGGATCAGCCGCCGTCGGAGTTGGCGGCTATGATCGTGCGTGAGGCGGTGGCGCGGGCTGGAGTTGACCCGGCTGAGGTTGGCCACTCCGTCTTCGGCCACGTTATCAACACCGAGCCCCACGATATGTACCTGGCGCGTGTGGCCGCCGTCAAGGGCGGGCTTGCCGTTGAGACGCCGGCCTTTAATGTGAACCGGCTCTGCGGCAGCGGCCTGCAGGCGATTGTCTCGGCCTATCAGGCGATTATGCTCGGCGATGTGGACGCGGCGGTGGCCGGCGGGGCCGAGGTGATGAGCCGCAGCCCCTATTCGCTGCCGGCCATGCGCTGGGGCGCCCGCATGAACGACGCCAAGGCGCTGGACATGATGGTCGGCGCGCTGTCCGACCCCTTCGACGACTGCCATATGGGGATCACTGCGGAGAATGTGGCGGCGAAGTGGCAGATCAGCCGCGAGGATCAGGACGCCCTGGCGGTGGAGAGCCACCAGCGCGCGATTCGAGCCATTGAGGGCGGCTTCTTTAAGAGCCAGATCATGCCGGTGGAGATCAAGGTGAAGGGCGGCACGGCCTTCTTCGACACCGATGAGAACCCCCGCCGCGATGTCAGCGTCGAGAAGATGGCTAAGCTGCGCCCGGTCTTCCAGAAGGATGGCTCGGTGACGGCGGGCAACGCCTCTAGCATTAACGATGCGGCGGCGGCGGTGGTGCTGATGGAGCGCGGCGCGGCCGAGCGGCGCGGCTACAAGCCGCTGGCCCGCCTGGTCGGCTACAGCCACGCCGCCGTCGAGCCCAAGTATATGGGCATCGGCCCGGTGCCTGCGGTGCGCAAGCTGTTAGAGCGCACCGGCCTGTCGATTGGCGACATTGATATCTTCGAGGTGAACGAGGCATTCGCCTCCCAGGCCCTCGCGGTGACGCGCGACCTGGAGCTGCCGGCGGATAAGACCAACCCCAACGGCAGCGGCATCTCGCTGGGCCACCCGATCGGTGCCACAGGTGCCCTCCTGACGGTCAAGGCAGTGTACGAGCTGCAGCGCACCGGCGGGCGCTACGCGCTCGTCACGATGTGCATCGGCGGCGGCCAGGGAATTGCGGCGATCTTCGAGCGGATCTAAATAATGTTGAGTGTTAAATGTTGAATGTTGAATGTCCTGCATTTAACATTCAACATTTAGCATTCTATGAAGGAGATTTAGCAATGGGCAAGCTTGACGGGAAGGTGGCCGTAGTAACGGGGGCCTCGCGGGGGATCGGTCGGGCGATCGCGGTGCTGCTGGCGAAGGAGGGCGCGCAGGTAGCCATAAACTACAATAACGATCTTCCAGGTGCTCAGGAGGTGGCCGATGAGATCGCGGGCTTCGGGGGCACCGCGATGCTGGCACAGGCGGACGTCTCTGACACGGATCAGGCCCGCGCGATGATCAAGAAGGTCGCCGACACCTGGGGGCGGATCGATGTGCTGGTGAATAACGCCGGCATCACCCGCGACAAGTCGATGCGCAAGCTGACTGATGAGGACTGGGTATCGGTGCTCAACACCAACCTGAATAGCGTCTACTGGTGTACCTCGGCCGCTATGCCGATCATGATCGGGCAGAAGTTTGGCCGGATCATCAACCTCAGCTCGTATGTGGGGCAGGCCGGCAACTTCGGCCAGGCCAACTACGCCGCGTCGAAGGGCGGGATCATTGCCTTCACCAAGACGGCGGCGATTGAGTTGGCCAAGTACAACATCACGGTCAACTCGCTGGCCCCCGGCTTCACCCTGACCGATATGCTCTCGAAGGTGGCCGACTCAGTCCAGGATCAGATCAAGTCCAAGATCCCGATGGGCCGCTTCGGCCTGCCTGAGGAGATGGCCAAGGCGGTGCTCTTCCTCGCCGCCGACGCTGACTATATCACTGGCCAGCAGATCAATGTGAATGGCGGAGTGTTCATGTAATATTGAATGTTGAATGTCCGGCATTCAGCATTCAATATTCAACAGTATCACTTCCCGCCCTTCTCAATGATCTCTTTGACATCGTCGGAGTAGCCCTGCCATGCCTGGCGCATCTCTTTGTTCAGGCGCTGCTGGGTTCTGATCGTGTCAGCGACCGCTTGCTCTGCGGAGTTGCGTAGGCTGCGGCTGTAGTCCCAGTTTTTTAGCACAACATCGAAGGCCATGTCGGCACTGGTGGCCAGAAGATCGTTCCAGGCTCGAACTGAGCTGAGCATCATGTCAGCTGCGCCAGCGTAGGGCTGGCGCAGCTTCTCTTCTTGACCCTTGCTGTCGTCGCTCATCGCTTGCGTCCTTCTCGTATGTAGTACAATGGCTCTCATCGAGCTGCTTATTGAATAGTATGTTAGCGAAATACGCCCCGGCGATGCGCCGTCGGGCATAGCTGTATGGTACGCTAGGTGGTTACAGACGAGTTCAGTGGTAAAGAGATCAGCGGGCATGGGCTGCTGCTCACCCGCCTGACTCCGCTTGCCTTGCCAGCGCGTCTGCTGCGCCGGGGCCGGGTGGAGACGCTGCTCGCAGAGGCGATGGAGTACCCGCTGACGCTGGTGGTCGCGCCGGCTGGCAGTGGGAAGACGGTGGCGCTGGCGGCCCTGGCGATCTACGGGGGCTGGCCAGCTGCATGGTGTCGGCTTATCGCTGATGATGACCCGCGCCTGCTGCTGCGTCACCTGGCAGCCGCCTTCCGCCCGGTGGTTCGGATCGACGAGGCGCGGGTCGGCGCGCTGGCTGACGCAGGCAATCTGTCGGCCGCCCTCGACACCCTGGTAAATGAGCTGGCGGCTGCTCTCGATGACGAGACGCTGCTGGTGCTTGATGACTATCATCTGGTGGACGAGCGGCCGAGGTTGCGGGCGATCATTGAGCGGCTGGTCGCTGTGCTGCCGCTGCGCCTGCATCTGTCTCTGGCCACGCGGGCCGCGCCGACTCTGCCGTGTATCGACACGGCGCGTCTGCGCGGCGAGCTGCTTGAGTTCGGGCCGGTGGATCTCGCTTTCAGCGCTGCCGAGCTGCGGAGCCTCGCCGTCCGAGCCAGCCAGCCGCCGCCCGCCGACGCGGACGCGATCATTGAGGCATCCGGCGGCTGGCCGCTGGCGATTCAGTCGGCGCTCGGCGCCGCTGACTGGCGGGCATCGCTTGGGCTGAGCGCCGACGATACGCGCGCCGCGCCGCTGGACGCTTACCTGACTGAGGAGGTGCTCGACGATCTTCCCGCCGTGCTGCGCGCCTTTGTGCTGCGGGCCTCGGCCCTGCGCTGGCTTGACCCAGGGGCCGCAGCGCTGCTGGCCGAGGGTAGCGGCACCGCCGAACTGCTCGCCGAGATCCGCCGTCGTCGGCTCTTTCTATCGGACTCACCCGAGGGCCAGCTGGCCTTCCAGCCAATCTTTCTCGCATTCCTCAGGCGTCGCGCCCGGGCTGAGATCAGCGACTGGGACGATCTGCACCTTCGCTTTGGCGAGTATTATCGCGCCCGCGCCGATGACGAGGCGGTGCTCCATCACCTGGCCGCCGCCAGCGACGCGCGGGCGGTGGGGGCGCTGGCAGCCGCTGCGTCGGCCATGTTTGCGGCTGGACAGCCCGAGCGCGCCCTGGCCTGGGTGCGGCGTCTGCGCCCCATGGTGGGCGAGCCGCCAGCGTTGATCGAGGTGCAGGCCGCCGCCCTGCGCCACCTGGGAGTCTTCGACGCCGCCCTCGCGGCCTATGGATCTGCCGAGACGGCCTTTGCTGCGCTTGGCGATATCGATGGTCAGGTACGCACCCTGCGCGGCCAGGCCGAGGTCTACCTTGATACGGTGCAGCCAGCGCCAGTCACCAACCTGCTCAAGCGGGCGCTGAAGCTGCTGCCCCGCGATCATGTCGTCAGCCGGGCCAGTATCCTGCGGCTCCAGGCAGAGAACTGGGCGAACCGTGGGCGGGCCGATGTTGCGCTCATCCTTGAGCGGGCCGCGCGGGCGCAGGAGGCGGGAGCTAGGAGTCAGGAGTCAGGAGTCAGGAGTCAGGAGGTAGATCCTGCCGAGGAGCTGCCGCCACGCCTGCTGCTGCGCGCCGGGAGGCTCGATGAGGCCCGCCTACAGCTAGAGGCCCAGCTGCGCAGCGAGAGCGCGGCGGGCGAAGCGTTCCGGCAGCGCAGCGCCCACCGCGAGCCGCTGCTGCTGCTCTCGCTGATCTATGCGATGCTCGGCGGCGGCGCGCGCGCGCTGGCAATGGCCCGGCGCAGCCTGGATGAAGCACAGCAGGCCGGGTCGCGGCTCACCGAGGCGATCGCTGAGCTGCGCCTCGGCCACGCCTACCAGCTGGTGGCCACCAGCGACACTGCCCCGGCCCAGGCTCACTATGCGGCTGGCATGCAGCTGATCGCTGATGCGGGTGTGGCCCGCACCCGCGCCGAGGGGCTGATGGGCCTGACCCTGCTCCACGGCCACTCCGGCGACCTGATACGCGCTGAGCTTGATGCCCAGGAGGGCTTGCAGATCGCCGCCGCCGCCGGCGATGAGTGGACTGCCGCCTGCCTGCTGCTCGCCCTCGGCGGCGCGGCGGCCACTATCGGCGATGAGCGCGCCGCCCTCTGGCTCGATCAGTCCCTGGCCCGCTTTGTTCGCGGTGGCGATGTCTACGGCCAGGCGATGGTGCATCTCTGGCGCGCGCTGAGCGCCCTGCGCACCGCCGACACCGCCCGCGCCGATCCAGAGATCGCCGCTCTGCTCGACCTTGTGGTGGCCCATGGCTATCTGGGCGTGCTGGTGGCACCCAGCCTGTTCGGCCCGCGCGATATGGCCACGATCGTGCCGCTGCTCTTGCGTGCCCGTGGTATCTCGCGCCACGTTGAGCTGGCTCGCCAGTTGCTCCGCCAGGGCTTCCCCACGATCGCCGCCGATGATGCGGTGGAGGACTATCACCCCGGCTTCACCCTGCGCGTGCAGATGCTCGGAACCTTCCGCGTCTGGCGCGGCACCCACGAGATCCAGACCCGCGAGTGGCAGCGTGAGAAGGCTCGCCAGCTCTTCCAGTTGCTGCTTACCTATCGCGGCCACTGGATCCAGCGCGAGCAGATCTGCGCCTGGCTCTGGCCCGAGGCTGATCTTGACGCTTCCGAGCGCCAGTTTAAGGTGACGCTCAACGCGCTTAACGCCGCCCTGGAGCCGCACCGCCCGCCGCGCGTCCAGCCTTTCTTCATCCGCCGCCAGGGTCTAGCCTACAGCTTCGCCCCCTCCTATGGTGTCTGGATCGATGTGGACGAGTTCGAGCTGCGCGTGGCCGGCACCGCCGCGCGCGATGACCCCGAATTCGCCCGCCGCAACGCCCAGATCGCTGTCCAGCTCTACCGGGGCGACTACCTGGCCGAGTCGCTCTATGATCTCTGGACGATCGAGGAGCGCGAGCGGCTGATCGCACGCTACCTCAACACCGCCGTCAGCTATGCCCAGCGGCTGAACGACGATGGCGAGCACGCCCACGCGGTGCAGCTTTGCGAGCGGGTGCTCCGCCACGACCGGGTCTACGAAGAGGCATACCAGATCCTGATGCGCGCCCACGTCCGCGCCGGGAGCCGCTCCCAGGCGCTGCGTAGCTACACCCGCTGTGTCCAGGCGCTCCGCAGCGACTTGGCGATTGAGCCGCTCCCTGAGACGGTTGATCTCTACGAGCAGGTTAAGCGCAACGAGTCGATCTAGCGCACTGAGCCACTGAGCCACTGAGCCACTGAGCTGCGTGCGCTCCTGCGCCTTGTGCAGTTAATGAAGGCAATACCGCAGAAGTTATGCGGTGCGGCGTCGCCCGGCGGCTGAAGCCGCGGGCTCTTGGTTGACGAAGGCCGCCTGCGCGGCCTTGCCTGAGGCCGCGCAGGCGGCCTTCGCAGCACCGTAGCCCGCCCGTTTACGGGCCGGGCACGCGCTACTGCCACGTAAGACTCAACTGATTTGCAGCGATCTCACCAATCCAAGTTGCGATTTGACAATCCTTCGTGAATGTTGTAACATTCTCTCCAAGGGTAATAGTCAGGATTGACTATTGCCGTACTACGCTCAGACGCTTATGTGCCGCAAGGCTAGAGGGCTTGGTATGAAGCTTATCTTCGACATTCACCGCATCTTCGGGGAAATGGTCCTGCCGCTGCTGATCGTGATTGTGGCGATCTATATGACCGTCGTATTCAAGCCGGGGGCGGCCCGTGGGACGATCGAGCGATTCTTCCCGGTGCTCGTTGACCTTCAGGTGGGGCTGGGGATCATCTACTGGGTGTTTCTGCTGACGCTGCCGGGTGGCGCGGCCCGCTTCCTGGGCTTCCCCTTCATCTTGCACCCGGTGCTCGGCCTGATTGCGGCTGGCCTGGCGCACATGGCCCTGGGGGCGAAGAACCCCCTGCGATCCCTGGGCCGCTGGGCACCGATGGCCTCGCTGGCGGTGCTGCTCATCCTGGTGCTGAGCAATATTATGATCGCGGCGGGTATGAAGTAGCTGTCGCCACAGATCTTCTTCCACAGGGGCCGACGCCGTATGGCGTCGGCCCCTTGTATGATCAGGCACCAGCGAGGTCGGCCAGCAGATCGCCCTCGCCAGGGTCCGGGCTGTGGGCCAGCGCGGCTGTCTGCTCGCGCAGAGCATCGTATGCCTCCTCCAGGCTTGTCGGCACGAGGCTCAGGCTGTCGCCGGGGAGCAGCTGGGCGGCTAGGGGCATGTCGGCTGCGATCAGCACACCGATCACCGGGTAGCCCCCGGTGGTCTGGGCGTCGGCCATCAGCAGGATGGGCGCACCGTCGGGGGGGATCTGGATGACGCCGGGGACGACGCCGAGCGAGGCCAGGCTACGCAGGTGGGCGTAGGGCAGGTGTAGCCCCTCTAGCCGGAAGCCCATGCGGTTGGATGTGGCGCTGACTCGCAGGGGCGCGGCGGCTAGAGACTCCAGGGCGTCTGGGGCGAAGCACTCCAGGTGCGGGCCGGGGATGAAGCGCAGGCGCGGCGCGGCAGTGTAGGGCGGGCGGGCAGACTCGGGCCAGCGCTGGCCGACGAGGGGGAGGAGGCCGGGCGCGGTGCGGCCTAGCGGCAGCTGGTCGCTCGCGCGCAGGGTGCGGCCATCTAGCCCGCCGAACCCACCGGCGAGGTCGGTGGAGCGCGACCCGAGGACGGGCGGGACATCTACGCCGCCAGAGATGGCCAGGTAGGCCCGCGCGCCCCATGCCTGGCGGCGTCCGGTCAGCCGCAGGGTCGCACCCGCACCGGCGCGGATCGCCGTCCAGAGCGGGACCGGCCTGTTATCGAGGCTGGCCCCGAGATCGGCCCCGGCCAGGGCGATGGTGGTCGCACGATGCAGGATCAGGGTCGCCCCGCCGGCTGTGATCTCAACCCCGGCGGCGCCGGGCGAGTTGCCCACCAGTTGGTTCGCGACAGTGAGGGCGAAGGTGTCGAGCGCGCCACCGGGCGAGACCCCGTAGCGCCGCGCGCCGGGCCGCCCGATGTCCTGGACGGTCATAAGCGGGCCGGCGGAGATGATCTCGATTGCAGATTGTAGATTGGTGATTGCAGATTGTTTGGGCATTGGGTACTCCTCGTCTGGGCCATTTGTTGTGCAATCTGCAATCTGCAATCTGCAATCTACAATGACACAAACTGCACCCTATCGCCGGGGGCGAGGGCGGCGGGCGGGTGGGCGTGCGGGTCGAAGAGGCGCATGTCGGTGCGGCCGATCAGGTGCCAGCCGCCGGGCAGCCGGGCCGGGTAGATCCCGCTCAGGCCGGCGGCGATCGCCACCGAGCCGGGGGGGACGGCGCTGCGCGGGGTGGCCCGGCGCGGGATGCGCAGCGCCTCGGGCAGCGGGCCGATGTAGGGGTAGCCCGGCGCGAAGCCGATCATCATCACGCGGTAGGGGCCGGCGCAGTGGAGGGCGACCAGATCGGCGGGGGAGATCTTGAGCGCCCATGCGGCGTCCTCTAGATCAGGCCCGTCGGCACCGCCGTAGCGCACGGGGATGCGCACGAGGCGTCCGACGTCTGGCTCGGCGGGGCGGGCGCTGGCCAGCATGGCGCGCAGGTGCGCCTCGACGCCGACGTGGCTGACCGCGAGCGGGTCGAAGCAGACGAGCAACGAGGCGATGGCGGGCACGACGGCGCTCAGCCAGAGCGGCGGGCTGGACTCAAGGGCAGTGGCCATCTCTAGGGCGGCCCGGTTGGCCTCCCCGCCGTCACCCTCGGCCTCCATCAGCAGCGCGGAGTCACCCATCGGGCGGAAGATCCAGTTCATATTAGATCACATACAGCAAGATCGCGAAGAAGTGCAGGATGCTGCCAGCCATCACAAAGAGGTGCCAGATCGCGTGGTGGTAGGGCAGGCGACGCCAGACGTAGAAGATCACGCCGAGGGTGTAGGCCAGCCCGCCGGATGCCAGCAAGATGATGCCGGGCAGCGGCAGCGCCTCCATCATCGGACGAATCGCCAGCACCACCGCCCAGCCCATGCCGATGTAGAGGGCGAGCGAGATCGCGACATGTCGGCGCAGCAGGGTCGTCTGGAAGGCCACGCCGAACAGGGCCAGCCCCCAGACGATCCCGAAGAGCGTCCAGCCAAGCGGGCCGCGCAGCGTCACCAGGGTGAAGGGCGTGTAGGTTCCAGCAATCAGCAGGAAGATCGCCGCGTGGTCGAAGACCCTGAGCACCTTGTTGGCACGTGGCCCCTGGATGCTGTGGTAGAGCGTTGAGAAGAGGTAGAGGAAGATCAGCGTGGCCCCGTAGATGCTGACGCTGACGATGTACCATGCGTCGCCGTTGCGGCTGGCGAAGGCCACCAGCACCGCAAGCCCGGCGATGGACAGGGCCGTCCCGATCCCGTGGGTGATGGCGTTGGCGATGATCTCGCCCAGGCTGTAGCGTGGTGCTTGGCTGACTTCTTGCATGACAGGCTCCTTGCTCAGTACGTCCGCACCTCAACGCCTGCGGCTGCGAGGCCCGCCCGCAGTGCGGCGGCGCGTGCGGCTGCGCCGGGGGTGTCGCCGTGGATGCAGAGCGTGTCGGCTTGTACGGGCACTTGGATGCCAGTGACGCTGAGGGCGAATCCACGGGCGCTGATACTGATAGCCTGTTGCAAGTTTCGGGCCGGGTCGGTGATCATGGCGTCGGGTAGGCTGCGGCTGCGCAGGCTGCCGTCGGGCTCGTAGGCCCGGTCGGCGAATGCCTCGCGGGCCACGCGCAGCCCAGCCGCATGGCCAGCATCGATGAGGGCAGATCCTGCGAGGCCAACCAGTACCAGATCCTGGCTGAAGGCGGCCACCGCGCGGGCGATGGCCTGGGCGATCAGCGGGGTGCGCGCGGCGTCGTTGTAGAGCGCGCCGTGGGCCTTCACGTGGCGCAGCTCCACGCCCTCGGCGCGGGCGATCGCGTGCAGCGCGCCGATCTGGGTCAGCACCAGATCCTCGATCTCAGCGGGGGCCATGGGGATGCTGCGCCGCCCGAAGCCCTGCATGTCAGGGTAGCCGGGGTGCGCGCCAATCGCCACGCCCAGCGCTTTGCAGAGCCGCACCGTCTGCCGCATCGTCGTCGGGTCGCCGGCGTGCCCGCCGCATGCCACGTTCGCCGAGGTGACGTGGGGCAGCACCGCCGTGTCGTCGCCCATGGGCCACGGCCCGAAGCTCTCGCCACAGTCGCAGTTTAGGTCGATGGCTGGCATATGTGTTGAGGCAATACCGCAGAAGGAACCCTATGCGACGCCGCCCGCCGGGGGCTGAAGCCTCCGGCTCAGTCTACGAAGGCCGCTTCAGCGGCCTCAGACAGGCCGCTGAAGCGGCCTTCGTAGACTGAAGCCGCCCGTTTACGGGCCGGGCGCTCAGGGTGACAGGGTTCCTTCTGCGCTACTGCGTGTTGAGCGTTGCGTGTTGAGCGAGGCTCATCGCTCAATCTGCAATCTGCAATCTGCAATCGTACAGGGGAGGGTAGCACAGGGCCGGGGTTTGTGCAATGGGACGGCGCGATCTCGCTTGACGGGCAGTGTATGATACAGTTGCACCAATCATACTGAATTTACATCAACGGAACGCTACGCGGGCACCCCCACCCCGAGCGGAGGAGCCGATGCACGACGATGGCACGTTTGGCCGGCTGCTGCGACAGCTGCGCCGTGCCCGCGACCTGACTCAGGAGGATCTGGCGCGGGCGGCCTTCTGCGCAATCGACACGGTTAAGAAGCTCGAAGCTGGTCGGCGGCGGCCCTCGCGCCAGCTGGTCGCTCAGCTCGCCGACGTGCTCGGGCTGGATCCTGCCGAGCGACCGGCCTTCCACGCTGCAGCCCGGGAGGGTGCCGTCCTGGAGCCAGGTCTCGTGGGCGATGGCGTCGCGGCACCCAGGCTGCGCGTGCAGCTGCTCGGCGACTTTGTCCTCTGCATCGGCGACCAGCCGGCGGTCGCCGTGGGCGCCCTGCGGCTGCGGTCGCTGCTGGCCTACTTGATCACTCACTACCCGGTACCGCAGCTACGGCGGCACCTGGCGGCCCTCCTCTGGCCCGACATGCCTGAGCCGCACGCCAACAATAACTTGCGGCAACTGATCTACCAGCTGCGCCAGGTGATCCCTGGGGTCGATCAGATTTTCAGTATTGGCGGACAGCTGATCGACTGGAACAAGCAGGTGGCGCTCGACGCCGATGTGATCAGGTTCACTCAGGCGATCGCCCGGGCCGACGCCGCAGACCGGGGCACCGACTTGGCCGCGGCCCGGGCCGCCCTCGATCAGGCGGTTAGCCTCTACGGCGGTGATCTGATGCCGGGCTGCTACGACGAGTGGCTCGTGCCGGAGCGCGAGCGGCTGCGCGCCCTCTGGCTCCAGGCACTCGCGCGCCTGACGCGCCTTCTAGCGGTTCAGGGCGACCATGACGGGGCGCTCTACTATGCCCAGAATCTCGCCCAGGCCGACCCGCTCGACGAGGCGGCCGCCATCACCCTGATCCGGCTACTCGCCGCTCGCCATGATCGCGCGGGTGCCCTACGGGCCTACCAGACTCTATCCGACACGCTCAGCCGTGAGCTAGGTGTTGAGCCAGGCGCGACGGCACGCAGGCTCTACGCGGCGCTACTGCGCGCCGAAAACACCCCGCCCGCGCTGCCGACCATACCGCAGAAGCCGACCGCATCGACCCTGATCGGGCGGAGGAGCGAGTGGGAGGAGCTCCACAATGCCTGGCATCGAGCTTGCGCCGGCACGCCTCAACTCGCACTCATCTGCGGCGAGGCCGGCATCGGCAAGTCACGCCTGAGCGAGGAGCTGTATGCCCTGGCCGGCGGCGAGACGTCTGCGGCAGTGGCGCGCTGCTACGCCTCCGAGGGCGAGTTGGCCCTGGGGCCAGTGATCACCTGGCTGCGCAACGAGCGGCTGAGACCGCACCTCGCCCAGCTGCCGCCGGTCTGGCTGGCCGAGGTGGCCCGCGTCATGCCCGAGCTGTCGATAGAACTGCCGGATCTCCCGTCGCCCGCGCCAATCAGCGAGTATGGCCAGCGCCAGCGATTCTTCGAGGCGCTGGCGCGCGCGGTGCTGGTCGCCCCGCCGCCACGGCTGCTAATCATCGACGACCTGCAGTGGTGCGACCAGGAGACGATCGAGTGGCTGCACATGCTGCTGCGCTTTGACCCGGCAGCCCAACTGCTAGTGGTAGCCACCCTGCGCGACGACGAGCTACCAGCGCAACATCCCGCCCGCGGGCTCTTCCGCCAGCTTCGGCGTGACTCCTGTCTGGTGGAGATTACGCTGCACCCTCTCGACGCCGCCGAGACAGCCCATCTGGCCGCCCAAGTCGTCGGCCACGAGATCGATGATGTGTTCGCCATGCGCCTGTACCGCGAGGCCGAGGGCAACCCGCTGTTCATCGTCGAGCTGATCCAGGTCGGCGATCTGCCGCCACCGGCGACTGATCGAATGCTGCCGGCTCCCATCCAGGCGGTGATCGCCGGGCGGCTCGCCCAGCTCTCCGAGCAGGCCCGTGATGTGGCCCATCTGGCGGCAACGGTTGGCCGCGAGTTCGGGATCGATCTGCTGGTTGGCGCCAGCGGTGTGGCCGACGAGCTGATCGCGCATGCGCTGGACGAGCTCTGGCAGCGGCGGATCATCCGCGAGCAGGGCGCGGGGCGCTACGACTTCAGCCACGATAAGCTGCGCGAGGTGGCCTACGCCCAGGTCGGCGTGCCCCAGCGCCGCCTGCTGCACCGCAGGATTGCCTACGCGCTCGAGTCGCTCTTCGGCGAAGACCGCGACACGCTGGCCGGACAGATCGCGGCTCACTACGACCGCGCCGGCAATACACCGCAGGCGCTGGATTTCTACGGGCGCGCCGCGCTGGTCGCACAGGGTGTGTTCGCTCACTCCGAGGCGGCCCAGCTCCTACGGCGCGGACTAGGGCTGCTGCCATTGCTCCCGGCAGGCCGCAGCCGCAATGCGCGCGAGCTGGAGTTGCTTCAGGCCCTGGGACTCTCACTGGTTGCGCTGGAGGGCTATGGCTCCGCTGCGGTGACCGAGGCATATCACCGGACACGCGACCTCAGCGTGCTTCTGGGCCACCCTCCCAGCCCGCCGATCCTGCGTGCGCTGGTGCTGACCAGCATTAGCAAAACTAACTACGATGCGGCGCTCGGCTTCGCCGAGCAGCTGCTCACCCAGGCTGAGCATCAGGGCGACCCGGTGATTGCGGTTGAGGGACATTATACGACCGGGGTGACGACCTTTTATCGGGCCGACTTTGTACGCTCGCGCCGTCATCTTGCTCAGGCAATTGCCCAATATGAGCCGTCCCGTCGCATGGCACATATCGCCGCGTTCGCTCAGGATCCACAGGTCGTTTGCCTGAATCGCTTGGCGCTCAACCTGCTCTGCCTGGGCTACCTTGATCAGGCCATTGCCCAGCAGCGGGCAGCGCTGACGGTAGCCGAGGAGATTGGGCACCCCTTCAGCCTGGGCTACTGTTTGGGCTGGGGCGCCCTGCTCCACTGTGTTCAGAGTGATATCCCCGCATCCCGGGCCAGTGCCGAACGGGCGGTTGCGCTCGGCCACGAGCACCACCTCGGCCAGTGGCTGCCGATGGGCCAGGCCATCCTCGGGTGGACGCTCGCGATGCAGACGACCCGCGCTGCCGACAGCGACGACGGGTTGGCACAGCTTCGCATTGGTGCCGAGGGCTTCCTCAGCACAGGCTTCATGGGGCTGAGGCCGTTCTATCTCGCCCTACGTGCCGAGGTCAGGCTGGCGCGCCAAGAGCCGGACGCGGCGCTGGCATTGCTCGACGAGGCACTTGCGCTGGCCAAGGCAAGTGGTGAGCGCTGGTATATGGCTGAGCTGTATCGATTCTACGGCGCGGCGCTGCTCGTATGCAGCGATCCTGGGCGGGCTGAGGCGTCGTTCCTCAGCGCGATCACAGTGGCCAAGAACCAGCAGGCTCGGCTCTTTGAGCTGCGCGCCGCCCTTGAGCTGGCACGACTCTGGCAGACCTCCAATCGTGCGCACGAGGCCCGCCGCCTGCTGGGACCAGTCTACGATTGGTTCAGCGAGGGCCGCGACACGCCTGAGCTGCGCGAGGCAGCGCGGCTGCTCGCCGGGCTGCCCGTTTGAGACCCCGCTCCGTGCTAACGGCCTGTCCACCCTCCCACTAACGTTTGGCTAACGCCCTGCCTGTTACGCTACGGCAACCGTAGGCGAGAAGAAGCATACTCAGGAGGGCACAATGGCGACTGCTCATGAGTTGGTTGGCACGCCACTGGACGAGGCCGCGCAGGCGCTGCGCGCGCAGATGCGCGGGGCTCTGGTTATGCCCGGCGACCCAGACTACGACCAGTCCCGCGCGGTCTACAACGCGATGATCGACAAGCGCCCCGGGCTGATCGCCCGCTGCGCCGATGTGGCCGATGTGATCGCGGCGGTGAATGCCGCCCGCGCGCACGGCCTGCTGCTGGCGGTGCGCGGCGGCGGCCATAACGGCGGCGGGCTGGGCACCTGCGAGGGTGGGCTGGTGATCGACCTCTCGCCGATGAAGGGCATCCGGGTCGACCCGGCGGCGAAGACGGTGCGGGTCGGTGGCGGGGCCACATGGGCCGATGTCGACCACGCCACCCACGCCTTCGGCATGGCTACGCCCAGCGGGGTCATCGGCAGCACCGGGGTCGGCGGGCTGACCCTGGGCGGCGGGATCGGCCACCTGAGCCGCAAGTGCGGCCTGTCGATCGATAACCTGCTGGAGGTCGACATGGTGCTGGCCGACGGCAGCTTCGTCACCGCTAACGCCAAGCAGCACCCCGACCTGTTCTGGGCCATCCGTGGCGGCGGCGGCAACTTCGGGGTGGTCACATCCTTCCTGTTCCGGCTGCACGCGATCGACACCGTCTATGGCGGCCCGATGCTCTGGCATATGGACCAGGCCGCCGAGGCCATGCGCTTCTACCGCGACACGATCAGCGGCGCGCCCGAGGATCTGAACGGATTCTTCGCCTTCCTGACCGTCCCGCCCGGCGCGCCTTTCCCCGAGGATCTCTGGATGAAAAAGATGTGCGGCGTAGTCTGGTGCTACACCGGGCCGCTGGAGCAGGCCGCGCAGGTGTTCGCGCCGATGCGGGCCTTCGGCCCGCCTGCGCTCGACTTCGTCGGCCCGCTGCCGCACCCGGCGCTGCAGGGCATGTTCGACCCGATCTACCCGTCCGGGATGCAGTGGTACTGGCGGGCCGACTTCGTGAACGAGCTGAGCGAGCAGGCGATCGACCTGCACGTCAAGTACGGCTCGCAGATGCCGAGCATGCACTCGACCATGCACCTCTACCCGGTCGACGGCGCCGTACACCGGGTCGGCAAGGACGCCACCGCCTTCAGCTTCCGTGACACGCGCTGGGCCGAGGTGATCGTCGGCGTCGATCCCGACCCGGCCAACGCCGATAGGATCACCCGCTGGTGCAAGGATTACTGGCTGGCGCTGCACCCGCACTCGGCCGGCGGGGCCTACGTCAACTTCATGATGGACGAGGGACAGGAGCGGGTGCAAGCCACCTACCGCGACAACTACGCCCGCCTGGCCAGGGTCAAGGCGCAGTACGACCCAGCCAACCTGTTCCGGGTCAACCAGAACATCAAGCCGGCTGCCTAGCGCAAAGCGCCTGAGCGCAGAGCGTAGTGCTGTACGCGATGTTGTAGCCCGATCAACGTGCGCTGGATCAGGGGCTTGAGCGTGACTTCGTCACGCTCAAGCCCCTTTACTGTTGCGCCGTTGTCGGCCGCCGTCACCGGCGAGGATTTGCTGTGCTATACTTTTGTTAAAGGCTTAACCAATTATTGAGGAAAGGTTGCGGGCGCCGCGCGCCCGCGGAGGATCACGCACCATGGAGAGCCCCCGCATGCGGGATGCGACGACCGAGTTTGATCCGTTCGAGCGCGATGACAAGCCCGCGCACGAGTGTGGCATCTTCGGGATAGTCGCCCCCGATGCTGATGTCGCCCGGCTGACCTTCTTCGGACTCTATGCGCTCCAGCACCGCGGTCAGGAGAGCGCGGGCATCGCCGTGTCGAACGGTCGCGGGCTGCGCTACTATAAGGAGATGGGCCTGGTCTCGCATGTGTTCAACGAGGACAACCTGCGCCCGCTGGTGGGCCAGTTTGCGATCGGCCACACCCGCTACTCGACCACCGGCTCATCAAAGCTGGAGAACGCCCAGCCCTTTGTGGTTGAGAGCGCCCTCGGCCCGCTGGCCGTGGGCCATAACGGCAACCTGGCTAACGCCTCGGCCCTGCGCCGCGAGCTGCTCCAGCGCGGCGTTGGCCTCACCAGCACCAGCGACTCGGAGGTGATCACCCAGATGCTCGCTGGCGGCGAGGGTCGCACCTGGGAGGAGAAGCTCAGGGTGTTTATGGTGCGCGCCCAGGGTGCCTATTGTCTGACGGTGCTCACCCGCGACGCGCTGTTCGCTGTGCGCGACCCGTGGGGCCTGCACCCGCTCTGCCTTGGCCGCCTCGGCGAGCGCGGCTGGGTGGTGGCATCGGAGAGCTGCGCCTTCGGCACGATCGGCGCGCAGTTTGTGCGCGAGGTGGAGCCGGGCGAGATCCTGATGCTCACCGAGGATGGGCCGCAGGTGATCGCGCGCATGCCGGCCGCGCGATCGGCCGCCTGCCTGTTCGAGTATATCTACTTCGCCCGCCCCGACAGCGTGCTTCAGGGGGCCTCTCTCCACGCCGTGCGCGTCTCGCAGGGCCGCGAGCTGGCCCGCGAGTCGCCCTGCGATGCCGATGTGGTGATCCCGGTGCCCGACAGCGCCGTGCCCGCCGCGATCGGCTACGCCCAGGAGTCGGGCATCCCCTACTCCGAGGGTCTGATCAAGAACCGCTATATCGGGCGCACCTTCATCCAGCCCGACGACCAGCTGCGTAAGGTGGGCATATCGCTGAAGTTTAACGCCCTCACCGAGAACCTGGCCGGCAAGCGGGTGGTGATGATCGATGACAGCATTGTGCGCGGCCATACCTCCGGCCCGATCGTGCGCCTGCTGCGCGAGGCCGGCGCCACCGAGGTACACATCCGTGTCTGCTCGCCGCCGATTAAGCACCCCTGCTTCCTCGGCGTCGATATGGCCAGCTACCCCGAGCTGATCGCCCACCGCATGAGCATCCCCGAGATCCAGAAGTACCTTGGCGTCAATAGCCTGGCCTACCTCAGCCTCGATGGCCTCATCCGCTCGACCCGCCGCGAGCCGGGGAACTTCTGCAAGGGCTGCTTCATCGGCGAGTATCCGGTCGATATTGAGGTGCTGGATAAAGAGCTGTTTGAGGTGCGGTGAGGAGAGAGGTGTGGAGAGAGTGAAACTCTCTCCACACCTCTCTCTGAGGAGCGAAGTGACATGTCCCGCCTGCGCGATCTCGGCATAACCATCGGCGATATGCAGCCCGGACCGCAGAACGCGATCACCGATGTGCCGGGGGTGATGGTCGGCCACACCACCCTGATCTTTGATGAGCCACAGGTGGCCCGCACCGGCGTGACGATGATCGTCCCCCGCGATGGCGCGATCTGGTCGGACCACGTGTTCGCCGCCTACCACGTCTTCAACGGCAATGGCGAGATGACCGGCCTGCCCTGGATCGATGAGTCGGGTATGATCGGCGCGCCGATCGGGATCACGAACACCTTCCAGGTGGGCGTGGTGCGCGATGCGATCATCCGCTACGCGATGGATCACGGGCTCTACGAGAGCTTCTTCCTGCCGGTGGTGGCCGAGACCTACGATGGCCACCTGAACGATATCGGTGCCTTCCATGTGACGACCGAGCACGCTATTGCGGCGATCGAGGTGGCCTGTAGCGGCCCGGTGGCCGAGGGCAATGTTGGCGGCGGCACCGGCATGAACTGCCACGAGTTCAAGGGCGGCATCGGCACCGCCTCGCGGTTGGCCGAGACAGGGAGCGGCCCCTTCACTGTGGGCGTGCTGGTGCAGACGAACTACGGCCTGCGCGGCGACCTGCGGGTGGACGGGGTGCCGGTTGGGCGTATGATCGGCCCCGAGCTTGTGCCGACGCCCTGGCCCCGCCACGAGTCATCCAGCTCGATCATCGTGGTGATCGCCACAGACGCGCCGCTGCTACCGGTGCAGTGCCGACGCCTGGCCCAGCGCGCCACCACCGGCCTGGCCCGTGTGGGCGGCTACGGCCATAACTCTAGCGGCGATATCTTTCTGGCCTTCGCCACCGGCAACCACCTGCCTGCCGGCCCCGCCAGCGCTTACAATCTGCGCATGTTGCCCCACGAGCAGATGGACCCGCTCTTTCACGGCGTGGCCGAGGCCACCGAGGAGGCCATCCTCAACGCGCTTTGCGCTGCCGAGACAATGGTAGGATTCCAGGGCCGCACCTCGCACGCCCTGCCCCACGATCTGCTGCGCGCGGCGGTGGGGATGCGGTAGGGGCGCAGCGCGCTGCCTCCCTACAACCTGCGCCGACGCTGGAACCGCCCGCGCAGGCGGGCGGCTGGCCGCGGACCCCCGTGACGCAGCTTCAGCCGCCAGCAACAATGCAGCTGGCGGCTCCGTGATTCAGTCCCTCAGTGATATGGTATCATGACCGGCTATGGAAGAATTACTGCTTGAGATTCATGGGATCGCCCAGGGCGGCGATGGGGTTGGCCGGGTGGACGGCCTAGTCGTCTTCGTTACCGGCGCCCTGCCCGGCGAAGAGGTGCTCGTCCAGATCAGCGAGCGCCGCCCGAGCTACGCCCGAGGGTCGGTGGTCGAGGTGGTTCGCCCCTCGCCCGACCGGGTCGCCCCCATCACTGCCGACGACGGCCACGCCGCCTGGCAACATATCGCCTACCCGGCCCAGCTGCGCCTGAAGGAGCAGATCGTGCGCGAGCAGCTGGCCAAGCTGGCCGGCCTGAGCGAGCCGCCCATCGCGCCGATCCTGGCCGCCCCGCAGCCCTGGGGCTACCGCAATACGGCCCACTTGCACGTCGAGGGCGTGAAGGTCGGCTACCACTACTCCGGCAGCCGCCACGTGTCCGACCTAGAGCACGACCCGCTGCTGCTGCCCGCGCTAAACGTGGCCCTGGCGGGCCTGCGCGAGGTGTTGCCCACCTTTAAATCCGCCGTCGAAGGGGTGACGCTGCGGGCCAGCGCGGCCTACGGCTACGCGGTGGGCCTGCTCCACGGCCACAACCGCTCGTCGCCCGCCGACCTGGCCGACCTCGGGGCGGCCTGGATGGCCCGCTCGCCCATCCTGGCCGGTGTGGCCGTGGACTCGCCCGGCTACGAGCAGCCGTCTCCAGTAGATATTCACGAGGAGCTGGGCGGGGTGGCCTTCATCCTCAGCCCGGACACCTTCTTTCAGGTGAACGCCTCCCAGGCCGGGCGTATGCTGGAGGTGATCCGCGAGCAGCTGGACATGCAGCCCGGTGAGTCGCTGCTCGACGCCTACAGCGGCGCGGGGGTCTTCGCCATGCCGCTCTCGGCTGGCCTGAAGCAGGTGGTTGCGATTGAGGAGAACCCCTCGGCGGTGGCCGACGGGGTGCGCAGCCTGCCCTACAACGGGATCGTTAACGTCGAGTTTATCCAGGCCGCCACCGAGCGCGCCCTGCCCCGCATCGAGGGCCCCTTCGACGCGGCGATCGTCGACCCGCCCCGGCGCGGCTGCCACCCGGCCGTGCTAGAGGAGCTGGCCCGCCTCGCGCCGGCGCGGATCGCCTATATCTCCTGCCACCCCGGCATCCTGGCCCGCGACCTCGGCCCGCTCCTAAACGTCGGCTACCGGCTGGATCTCGTCCAGCCCGTGGACCTCTTTCCGCAGACGCCGCACGTCGAGAGCGTGGTCATCCTGCGGAAATAGCCGATAGCCGATAGCCGATAGCCGGGTCTCAATTTCGGCTATCGGCTATCGGCTATCGGCTATTAAAAGCTCGCTGTCATATCCGCCACCTGGAGGTAGCGCTCCTTGATCGCGGCGAGCAGCGCCTCGTCCACCTGGGGGGCGTTGCGGTAGACCTGCTTGTCCAGCATGCGCGCCTTCTCGCCGCCCGGCCAGATCCGCCAGGAGTCGTTGTCGATCACATCGGCGACGATCAACTTGCCCGTGGGCAGGTGGCCGAACTCGATCTTGATATCTACCAGGGTCACGTCCTGCCTGGCCCATGCCCGCGCCAGGGCGGCGCAGACCTCGCGGCCGGTGGCGATCATCTGCTGAACCTCAGCCGCTGTGGCGATGTTCTGGGCCACGATCTCGCCCTCGCTGATCTGCGGGTCGTGGGCGGCGTCGTCCTTGAGGAAGAACTCGACCAGGGGCGGGTCGAAGGGCTGTCCCTCGGCCACCTCGGGGTTGCGGCGCAGGTAGGAGCCGGTGGCCAGGCGGCGCATCACCACCTCCAGCGGCAGCATCGCGCAGCGGCGCACCACGGTCATGTCGTCGGCGGGGGCGCTCACAAAGTGGGTGGCGATGCCCTCGCGCCCCAGGTAGGCCAGCACGTTGGCGGTGGTGCGCCCGGCGATCGCGCCCTTGCCCGCGATCTCGCTGCGCCGCGCCCCGTCCCCCGCCGTAATCCCGTCTTTATGCACCAGCACCACCAGATCCGGGTCGTCCGGGTGGGCGTAGATGATCTTGGTCTTGCCCTCGGCAAGCATTGTTCCGAGCTGCATGGCGGTATTCTCCTAGATCCAATACGTTTTGAGTAAGGAATCTGCCACCGGGTAGCCCTCACCCCCAACCCCCTCTCCCTGAGCGGGAGAGGGGGAGCCGAAAGCATCCGGGTGCGAAATCTCCCCTCTCCCCTTGAGGATTTAGGGGCGGACAGAACACGTGTAGTATGTGGCGATTCACCGTATCAGCAAAAGATCGCCCCCCCTCGCCCGCCGCAGCGGGAGAGGGGGCTGGGGGGTGAGGGCCAAAAGCCGCCCCAACGCCATGAATCGCCTCGTCACCCAAATGTTCTGTCGCCCCTAAAAGGGAGAGGGGTTGGGGGTGAGGGGGCAAGACCGGCGCACAATCAGCTTATTTGAAGGGTATTGCTCCTAGATCTGGTCGCGCAGTATCACCCGGTGCCGCTCGCGGGCGGCGGCCACCGCGCGCCGGATGATATTGTGTACCTCCTCGGGGCGGTGGACATTGGTCAGGGTCAGCAGGTGGCCCGAGGCGTCGCCGCCGCGCAGGGTGATGTCGCCGATGTTGGCCATGCGCTCGCCGACATTCTGGGTGAAGTCTATGTCCTGGATGCGGATCAGCTCGTAGTTCTCCTGGGTGATGTTCAGCAGGCCGCGCCTTACCACCACCCGGTCGTCGGTGACCTCGTAGCGCACGCCGACCGACAGGAAGGGTCGGCCACTCCAGAGCTGTTGCTCGTCGGTGGGCGGCGTCGGCGCATCCGGCGCGGCCGCCTCTGCCGGCGGGTCTAGCTCATCCATCAGCTCGTCGACCGTCACCAGCAGGTTGTCGGCGATTGTGCTCACCAGGACGCCCTGCTGCTCCCTGGAGATGGTCGAGAGATCGATCCCGCTTTGGGCTAGCGCCTGCCAGATCGCGGCGCTGATCTTCGCGTGGGCCTGTTCGATACCCATCGTTCATCCTCGTTCTTCGGTGGAATGTGGCGGCGCAGCCGCCACATTCGAAACTTATGCCAGAACAACCCCGGCGCTCGCCGTGACCTCGCCGACGTGGCGGGCCTCGGGGACGGCGGCCAGCGCGGCGGCCACCGCATCGGCGGGCACGATGGCGAGCATGCCAAGCCCCATGTTCAGGGCGTGGAACGCCTCGGCCTCGGCCACTCCGCCCCGCTCGACCAGGTAGGTGAAGATCGGTGGGATCTGCCAGCTGCCCCGGCGGATGCTCGCGCCCATGCCCTCGGGCAGGGCGCGCGGCAGGTTGTCGAAGAGCCCGCCGCCGGTGATATGGGCCAGCCCCTTGAGCGTCACGGCGGCGCGCAGGGCGTCCACCTCGGCCAGGTAGCTGCGGTGGACGGCCAGCAGCGCCTCGCCGACGCTCTGGCCGCCGAGGATCGCCGGGCGGGCGTGGTAGCCCTCATCGGCATCAACGATCCGGCGGGCCAGCGAGTAGCCGTTGGTGTGCAGGCCGCTAGAGGGCAGGGCCAGCACCGCGTCGCCGGGGGCGATATCGGGCCGGGGCAGCATCTGGGCGCGGTCCACCGCCCCGATGATCGTGCCGGCCAGGTCGAAGGCCCCGGGCGCGTACACATCGGGCATCTCAGCCGTCTCCCCGCCGAGCAGGGCGCAGCCAACCGCCTTGCACGCCTTGGCCGCCCCGCCCACCACCGCCGCCACCTGCTCGGGGTCGAGCCTGGCCGACGCGACATAATCCAGGAAGAAGAGCGGGCGCGCGCCCTGGGCGAGGATATCATTCACACAGTGGTTGACCAGATCCTGGCCGACGGTGTCGTAGCGGCCGAGGGCTGCGGCCACGAGGGTCTTCGTGCCCACCCCATCGGTGCTGGCCACCAGGACGGGCGCATGGAGGCCGGCCAGGGCCAGGCTGGCGTCAAAGCAGCCGCCAAAGGCCCCCATGCCAGCCAGGACAGCCGGGCCGTGGGTGGCGCGCACGGCGGCGGCCATTAGCTCGTTGGCCCGCGTCGCCGCCGCGATATCGACGCCAGCCTTCGCGTAGGTGTCGCTCATATGTCTCCTTAATAGGGTGCCTAACGCTACGCGAGCGCAGCGAGCAAGCGTGCATACGCATCGCACTGCGCCTGGAAGACGTGCTGAACCTGCACGGTGGTGATGCTGAAGGCGCCGATATCGCGCAGGTGGTCGGTGGCGGGCAGCAGCTCCTCCTGGGGCACAACGACATTCACCGCGTACCATGGCGGGTCAGATATTCCCTCGGCGGAGAATTTGCTCCAGACGGGGGAGATCGTCGGCCCCTGGAGACCGGCCAGCCCCTGGCGCGCCGTCACCTTGCGGCCGACGACCTCGACCGATTCGCCGGGCACATTGGCGGTGAGCGAGTAGAACAGTCGCCCGCGGCGGCGGGCCTCAATCAGCTCAAGCAGCTGCCGCAGCGGGGCCAGCTTGCTCGGGTCGGCCCGCAGGCTGCGCCGCGAGCCGATCAGCATGCCCTGGGATCGCAGGATCGGCCCGCCGACGATCTTCAGCTTATTCTCGCGGATGGCCGACCCCGTCTCGGTAATATCGGCGATGATATCTGCGTAGCCCAGGCTGGGGGCAGCCTCGGTGGCCCCGTGAGACTCGACCAGCTCGAAGACATTGATCCCCTGGCTGTAGCAGAAGTTGCGCACCGTGTCGATATACTTGGTGGCGATGCGCAGGCGCTTCCCCTGGCCCTGCATCTCCACAGCCAGGTCGGCCAGATCCTGCCAGGAGCCGACGTCCACCCAGCCCTGGGGCACGGCGAAGACCAGCTCGACCCGCCAGAAGCCCAGGTCGTCGAAGATCACCAGCAGGTTCTCGTCGTCGTCGCGCTGCTCGCGCACCAGATCAAGTCCACTGACGCCGATATCGATGCTGCCCTCGGACACCTTCTCGACAATATCGGCGGGGCGGTGAAGCAGCACCTCGGTGTCGGGCAGTCCGCGTAGCGTAGCAGTGTACTGGCGCGGGTTGGATCGCGTCACGCGCAGGCCGCAGCTCTCTAGCAGGGCCAGCGTGGCATCGTAGCCAGCGCCTTTTGAGGGTATCCCGAAGCGTAGCATAGCGGTTTGATCGGGGGCGGCATCAGCCGTCCGCCGGCTTCTCCTGTATCAGTAGATCATCCCACCAGGCCCGAGTGGCCTGCTCTACATCGCTGCCGAACCGCTCGACGAACGCCTGGTAGCGCACGCGGCGCTGGGCGTAGAGCGCGCGGAGCGGTGCCAGATCATCCGTATCGCGCAGCTCGGCCACGGCGGCCGCCAGCCGCTCGGCGGCCAGGTTGAGTGCGCTTGTGCCGAGGGACGCCGACGCGGTATCGCGGGGGTCGCGCCCGATCACCGAGCTTGTCTTCAGACGCAGCGGCTCGCGCCCGAGGGCGTCGAGCCGCACAAGGTCGGGCCGCAGCGCCAGGGCCAGTGAGGTCTCCCAGAGTGCGGCGTGGTCAAGCATCGCCTCATCGACCAGGGCCAGCGGCGGGACGGCCAGAGCGAGGAGGCCGTGGCGGGTGATCGCCCGCTCGGCGGCGTCGATCATAGCCAGCTCGTGGGCGTGGCCGTAGTGCCCGCTGGCGACGACCGCAACCCGCCAGCCAGCCGCCGCGACCTGGTCGAAGAGACCGTCGAGCAGACCGCCGAGCGAGGCCCCGGCGGCGCTGAGCGAGTCGGGGTGGGGCAGGGCACCGGCGGGCCACCAGGTGGTCGGCATCAGCACACCGCCAGTGCGCCTGATGGCCCGGCTGGCCACCGCCTCAGCCACGATCCCATCTAGGCCGAGGGGCAGGTGCGGCCCGTGCCACTCCAGCGCCCCCCATGGTAGATACGCCACCGGCACCTTGCTGCGGATCGCCGCAAGCTCAGCTGGGCGAAGCTCGAAGTAGCGCCCCCACACGGGCGTGTCGCCCATTGGATGCTCCTATGATTGCAGATTGCAGATTGGGCTCACCCTACGCTTCATAAGCTCGCATCGACGAATGGCGTTGCAATCTGCAATCTGCAATCACCAATCTGCAATCTCATCGAGGGCGACCCGCCGCTCGACGCGGCTAGAAAGGTCGCGCCAGACGAGGGATGACTGGGCGCGCTCCTCGGCCCCGACGACGGCGAGGAAGCTGACCCCGCGCCGGGCGGCGTCGCGCAGGTTGGTGGCCAGGCTGCGCCCGCGCACATCGACCGTCGCGGTGAAGCCGCTCAGGCGCAGGCGTCGGGCCACCTCTAGGGCGTAGGCGTAGTCGTCATCGGAGACGGGGGCCACCAGGGCGACCCGCTCCTCGGGCGGGGGCGGGGCGGGGGCGGCGGCGGCCACGCGCTCTAGGCCGTAGGCGAAGCCCACCGCCGGGGTGGGCTGGCGTCCGCCGAGGGCGGCCACCAGGTCGTCGTAACGACCGCCGCCGCAGAGCTGCATCTGCTCGCCGTCGTAGATCTCGAAGATCAGGCCGGTATAGTAGTGCAGGCCGCGCCCGAGGCCGAGGTCGATCTCGACCCGGCCCTGGTCGATGCCGTGGTCGGCGAGCAGGGCGAGGATTGCCCGCAGCTCCGCGTAGGCCGCCGACTGGAGCCCACTACGCTCGATCAGGTCGGCAACCTGAGGTAGGATAGTTGTGGGGGCGCCGCGCAGCTGGCCGAGGCGGGCCAGCAGATCCAGGGCGCGGTCAATCTGAGGCTGCGGGTCGCCCCGGCGCAGCTTACGCAGCAGGCGGGCCACCACTTCCTGCGGGCTGCGCGTGCCGGTGCTCAGGTCGATCTGCATCGCGTCAAGCATCCCGAGCAGCCATGCCGCCGCCTGCTCGTCATCGAGGCCGGCCGGCAGCGCAAGGCCGGCCGGCGGCGCGGCGACCGTCTCGCCGACCAGGTCGCGCACCGCGTCCACACCATCGGCGCGCATGCGCTCCATGCTCCAGATAAGGATTCCCTGGGTGCGCTCCTCTAGGCCGAGCCCGGCCAGCAGCTCACGGATCAGGCCGATATGGCCCACCACCACGCGGTACTCAGCCACGCCCGCCGCGTCGAGGCCCGCGCATGCCAGGGCGATAGCCTCAGCGTCGGCCCGCGGTGTAAGCCCGCCCACCAGCTCCACGCCGACCTGGGAGAACTGGCGGTAGGTGCCGCGCTGCGGTCGCTCGTAGCGGAAGACCGGGCCGCTATAGGCGAGCCTGAGGGGCAGCGGCTGGTCTTGCATATTCGCCACATAGGCCCGCAGCACCGAGGCTGTCCACTCGGGGCGCAGGGCCAGATCGCGACCGCCGAAGCTGAACTCGTAGACCTTGCCGACCAGCTCCTCGCCCAGCTTGCGCAGGTAGAGCTCGCGCTGCTCGATGATCGGCAGGTCGATCAGACGATAGCCGTGCTGGGCCAGTGTTCGCTCCAGGGCCGCCTGCGCATACGCCGTGGCCCGCTGCTCGTCCGGCAGCACATCGCGCATCCCGCGCACCGCCTCAATCGAGCTGCTCACCCTGGCTCCTCTCACATATCGCTCTCCCGTAAACGCGCCCGCCAATTGTACCCGATGCCTTGATCTGCGACAAGCTAGCCCCTGTCCCTCGCAGGGTTGCTGTTGCAACGTCCTGGGGCTTCGCCCCAGACCCGGTTTTTGTTGGGTTTGGGCGGCGAAGCCGCCCAAACCCAACAAAAAAATTCTGCGGGGGCGGCGGAGCCGCCCCCGCACCCCCACCGGGAAGTGACTTTGCATTAGCCCCTGTCCCTCGCGTTACGCCCCAGAGTCGGGGCAACACGCTATGTTGATCTACAAGAGTGCCAGCGAAGCTGGCACTCTTGCAGATCAGACAAGGTTTTGGAGATCCGTCACAATTCAGAGTTGTCCTCTGCCCAGAGCGTGCTGGCATACATCACCACTGCGCGGCGCGCGTGCGGATGCAGCGATCTCCAGAGCCGAGTGAGCTGCTTGAGCATTAGATCGTCGCGCTCAGGGGCGACCGGCGCGGCGGGCGTACCCGCGAATATTGGCTCGTGGGTCTTGGGAGGGGCGCTCGCCTCAGCCGAGCTGCTGTTCACTGGCGGAGCGGACACCTCAAGGAGTGTGGCGCTGATGGTGGCGCTGACCGCAGGCCTCGTATCCTCCCGTCGCGGACGCCCGCGTCGCCGCTTCGGCTCCTCGGTTGCTGAGAGATCGGTCGGAGGCAATGAGGCCAGCGCCTGCGCGCCTGCGAGGGAGCTCTGGGGCTGGGGCACAGCAACACCGTTTAGTGCAGCTTTCTTCTTGTTGGTCGAGCCTTTGGGGCGGCCCCGACGGCGCGCAGGTTGGGCCTCGGGCGCGCCACTCTCTGTATTTGGCATGTCTGTTGGCTCAGGAGTTTCCGCCATAGCAGCTTCTGTCACGATATCTGCGGGCTCAGGCGTCTCCAGCTCAGGCGTCTCCGGCTCAGGCGTCTCCGGCTCAGGCGTCTCCAGCTCAGGCGTCTCCAGCTCAGGCGCCTCCGGCTCAGGCGCCTCCAGCTCAGGTGCCTCCAGCTCAGGTGCCTCTGGCTCAGGTGCTGTGGGCGCGGGTTTGGCTTGCGGACGCTTCACGCCAGTAGCTGCCGGTATCGCGGCCCGCAGTTCATTCAGTGCCGAAGCGCCTACACGTTGCACTCGCCCCACAGCGCCACCATTTGGGCTGTGCAGCTCTTCAATGAACCCGTCAACGCTCAATCCGGCCAGCGGGCGCTGCCCGTTGATATACTCGCCGGGATCATTTGCAATGATCGCGCCAAGTTCGCGCTGAATGGCACCGGTTGCCCGGTTTGATAAATTTAACCCTAACAGCCAGAACCTCACTGCCTCGGCCCGTTCGATAATAACTTCCCGATCCAATCCTTCGTTCCCTTCCATAGCCGTGTCCTTCGGATTTTTTTTGCGGTTAGCGGGGGGCGATAGCCATTGTGTTGAATATGAAACAGCGCCTTTTCATCATGGATAAATACTATAACACAAATTTCCCCGATGAAAAGAGGCTGTCATCTCCAAATTATTCCTGTCTTGCCATATTATTTCCGTTTTGCTGTGACGCCGCCGCCGGGCGACGATGATGGCACCATCCGGCTTCTGTGTCGGCCATTACGAGTACAATGCTCTCAAGATTGAATATGCGAGAAACATCTTGAAAATAATATACCTTGCAATAAAAATCCACCCCCTCGAATATTGAAGGAGTGGGCCTGTATTAGGTGTTTAAATTGCACTTAAATATGCAATTTTCTATGGCAAGCGGACGATTGTAACGCAACGCCGCAGAAGGAACGCGCTCACGCTGAGCAGAGCGAAGCGTGACATGCGGCTGGGATACGTAAAAATATCCGCTTCCCTCACTTGCATAGGAGGCATACGGCCTCTACAATGAGCAGTATCCGTAGACTGTCCACCATCCGTTGTGTGCATAATGATGAAGTGAAAGCCAGGAGGTTGCGATGGCTGAGCATGTGTACAAGATCGTTGAGTTAGTCGGCTCCTCGCGCACCTCTATCGAGGATGCCGTCCAGAACGCGCTGACCAAGGCCGGTGAGACCATCCGCAATATCCGCTGGTTCCACGTGACCGAGACGCGTGGCTACGTCGAGGAGGGGAATGTGGCCTACTGGCAGGTCACGATCAAGCTTGGCTTTACTCTCGATGAGTAATCGAACGGGCACCCGGCACATCTGAAGCGCAGATCGCGATTGGCTGGGCAAGGTGTGCGTTATGCGCAGCTGTGTGATCGTGTTCATGTAGGGCATGTTTCAAACCAGCTTTACGACAGCCCGACAGCCCGACAAAGGGCTATGTCGGGCTGTCGGGCCAACCGTAACGTTGGAATCATCTCATGCAGATGGGCTACTTCACAACCTTCTGGCCGGTGTAGGGGTCGTACTGCCACTCGCCGGTCTGGTCGGTGATCTGGGCGGACTGGGACGGCTGCGACGCGCTCTCCTCGGGCATCACCACCCAGAGGACGATATAGATCAGCGGGCTGAGGCCGCTCAGCACGGCCAGCACGAACACTAGGCGCACGAGGGTGCTATCGACGCCGAAGTAGCGGGCCAGGCCGCCGCAGACGCCGCTCAACATGCGGTCGCTCCGGCTGCGGGAAAGCTGTGTGCTCATCATGGTTCTCCTTATTGTGTGTGCCGCGCCGGGTGCGCGGCGTCGTTCGTTTCCTGCCTATACGACGATTGCCCGCGCCGAATGTTGCGCTCTTGTTCTCGGTTGTCCTCCTCGCTGTGGCTCACAGCCCACGCCTCGCGCATCACGGCATCGTAAACCCGAGTGTAAGCCATGCTGTAGCGCTTTTTAGCGGGAACATGGCTTAGATCTGGCATGAAAGCGGCTAGATGCTATACACAATCTCTGACTTTTACGCTACAATAGTGAGAGAGCCACCCTGGAGCGCAAGAGGAGCACGGAGACCCATGGCAATCGCTAAGCTGCCCACGCTCGTGCCGCCCGATCTTGTGGGCGCGCCCGAGGCCCTGCCGGACGAGCCCGCCGATGTGCCGCTACAGCTGTGCCGCGATCTGCTGATCGATGCTCTGGGCGGCCTCGCCGGCGCACCCACCGTCGCTGTGCTTCGCCAGGCTCTCGACGCGCTGCGCGACCGCCTGGGCGAGCCGGGCGACCCGATCTACGCCGGGCGCGAGGCGGGGCAGGTGCGATTCTCGGCGGCTTACCTTGAGGGTGAGTTCGCCCAGATCGGCGGCGCGCTGACGATTGAGCGGGCGCGCTACTATGTCGACCGGCTCCGGCGCGCCGCCGCTGTCGAGCGCACCGGGGCGATCAACGAGATCAACCTGAACCGCTGGAAAGAGTACGACGACATTCTGACTGACAGCCTGTGGATGATCGACCGCCGCGACAGCAGCGGCGTGCATACTGCCGACTACTGGGGCAACTTCATCCCGCAGATCCCCAACCAGTTGATGCGCCGCTACACCCGTCGGGGCGACTGGGTGATTGACCCCTTCGCCGGATCGGGCACCACCCTGATCGAGGGCCAGCGCCTCGGCCGCAACACCCTTGGCGTGGACCTCCAGCCGCAGATGGTCGAGCGCGTCCGCTCGCTGGTCTCTGCAGAGCCCAACCGTCACGGCGCGATCTCCCATGTGTCCACCGGCGACAGCACCACCACCGACTTCCGCGCGCTTCTAGAGGGCCACGGCGCTCGTAGCGCCCAGCTGGCTATCCTTCACCCGCCCTACCACGATATTATCCACTTCAGTGACGACCCGCGCGACCTGTCGAACTCCCTGTCGATCACGGAGTTCCTGCGCCTCATGGGCCGCGTGGTCGAGAACGTCGCCCCCGCCCTTGACCGCGGGCGCTACCTGGCCCTCGTGATCGGCGACAAGTACGCGAGGGGCGAGTGGTCGCCCCTGGGTTTCCTGACGATGAACGAGGTGCAGGAGCGCGGATTCCTGCTCAAGAGCATCGTGGTGAAGAACATCGACGGCACCGCTGGCAAGCGCAACCAGAAGGAGCTCTGGCGCTATCGCGCCCTCGCCGGGGGCTTCTATGTCTTTAAGCACGAGTACTTGTTCCTCTTCAAGAAGCGCTAGGCCGCAGCGATACGCATGGACGCACGAACGCGCCAGCATTGCTGGCGCGTTCGTACGTCCATGCGTATTACTGCCAAGGGCGCAGATCTACCGCTGGATGATCGGTAGGTAGATCTGCTGCACCACGGTGACGATGGAGGTGATGTACTGCACCCCATCAGGCCCGCGATAGCTATTGATCATCACCTTGTTAGGTGACACTGCGGCTAGCGCCTGGGTGCTGTTCGCGCTGATCTGCACGTCGATTGCAGGGTCGCCCCAGTAGGTCTCAGTCTCACCCTCAATCATCCACTCGCCAGTATCTTCGGTCGGGCGTCGCTGGAGATCGACCACCCTTGTCGTGCGCCCAGAGCCCGGCGCAACGTGTGTCTCGATCTTGAGCGCAGTTAAGGTGGCTCCGCTAACCTCGTAGGTCACCTCGACATATGCGCCCACAGCGAAGAAGCCCTGCTCCTGCTTCAGTAGCGTGCTGGCGGTGGCGCTGTAGTCCACCCCGCTCACCTGCCATGTCCCTGGGCCGGCCGGGCTGGGCAGGGCCTCGATTACGCCATAGGCGCGGAGCACTGTCGTCGCGTTCACCTGGCAGCGGGTGTCCGACTTACTCTCGATCGACAGCAGCGTGTTCGTCCCGCTCTGTGTGGTGTAGCGGGCCTCGACGCAGATGCCGACGTCGAAGGCGTTCTTCTCCTGCTCGAAGCGTGTGGCCGAGTCGGCGCTGTAGTTTACCCCGCCGATGACCCATGCACCGGTATAGGGAGATGTCGGGAAGCTGTCGATGGGCGCGTAGATCTTGGCTGTGGTCGGTAGGCTCGGTGTGGCGCTGCCGCCGCACCCGGATGCCGACCGGGCCTCGATCTTATCGGCATAGTTCACGCCGTTCTGCACATAGTACGATGCCTCGGCGCAGCCGCCCACAGCTAGGCTGCCCTTCTCCCGCTCAAAACGGGTCGCCGCGTTGGCGTCGATCATCATACCGTTGATCGTCCATGTGCCATAGAGCGCTGTCGGCATCGCGCTGATCACGCCATAGATGTGGTTATGGTAGGTGCTGGTGTTGCACTTCGTCAGCTCCTCGGACGAGATCTTGGTCGCCGTGTTCACGCCTGTGATCACGCTGTACTCGACGGATGCGCAGCTGCCGACACCAAGTGCGCGATGCTCAAGCTCGAACCGCGTTGCGGTTGTCGCTGTGTACTGAACGCCGCCGATGGTCCAGACACCAGCTTGGTTTACCGCCGGCACCTCGCCGCTGACCAGCCCGTAGACCTTAAGCGACTCCGGGCGGGTTGGCGTCGAGGTGCAGCGGTAGGCGTTGGTCATCTTGATCTCTAGGGCGGTGTTCGGCGTGCCCGGCTGGAACTTCACATCGACGCAGCCGCCGCTAAAGAAGGGGCCGTGCTCCCGCTCGAAGCGGGTGGCTGTCGTTGCCGTATAGCTCACGCCGCCGATGTCCCACGCTCCGATGAGGCCCGCTGGGAAGACGCCGAGTACGCCGTATGCCTGGCTACGGCTTGTCGACGGGTTGCCCGATGTGCCGTCGCACTTGTAGCTGGGGGCGGTCTCGATCTCCGTGGCCGTGTTGACCAGGCTGACCAAGCCGAACTTGATTTCGACGCAGCTGCCTATGGCGAAGGTGCCGTTCTTCTGCTCGAAGCGGGTGGCGCTGGTGGCAACGTAGGTCGCCCCGCCGATGATCCAGTCTCCCGTAAGCCCTGCGGGGAATTGCTCGACCCGTGCGTAGCTGTCGCGGTGGCCGTTATCGCCGCTGCCGCCGCCGTTATCGCCGCCGCCGGTGCCGCCACACTTGTAAGGCTCCTGGCTGTCGATCTCGGTGGCGATGTTGGCCGCGCCGCTGATGTAGTACTTCACCTCGGTGCAGGTGCCGGAGCTGAGCGGCCCGTGCTCTTCCTTGATCCGAGTTGCTGCGTTGGCGCTAAATGTCCGTCCACCGATGATCCAGTCGCCGGTCGTGCCGCTCGGGCGAGAGGAGATGGTGCCGAGCCACTCTGGGCCGTCTGAGGCGCGGGCGGCGAGGGGGATAAGCAGGCCCAGTAAGGCGAGGGTGAGGATGGATGCAGCCGTGATTCGATGTCGCATGAGAAGACGATGCCTCCTTGGCGTTAGTGCATAGCTGCCACGCGGCAGCCATTGCGTAGTGGTTAGGATCTACGAACCCTGTTGGTGTCTCTCGATGGCCTCCTTTCATTATGTTTTGATGCAATACCTGCGCCAATTATCTAGTGGGTGATTCAGCGGGGAGCGGACGGATACGTCCAAGCCCCCGTGACCTGCGCCAGGAGCCATCGCAATAAACCCGGCTCTGGATTTTCCAATTTCAGGAAGCCATTAGTCTCGGATTTAACTTTCTGGCGAAGGAGTCGTATGTAAGTTACAACGGGGCGACGGGCAGATAGTTACGGCCCGAGAGTCTCCATGGCCTCCTTTCATCTACTCATCTACGTTACCTGAGGGCAGCGTAAGACCGGGGCATGCAGGTATGACTTGCCTAGTATATAAAGGAATTATTAAGATGCGCTTGGAACTTGGCGAGGGAGGCGAGGGTTCGCGATCAATCCCGCTGGTGTTGGTGCGCCGCTCAGGTCGCAGGGTTTGCGCCTCTGTGGTATGTTGACTGCGATAGAAATTCTATCTGAGCCACAGACCTGTCAGGCGCGGCTCCGAGCGTATCAGGACGCTGGAAGAGTACCGCTGGCCGCACCTGGTAGGTTTCCAATACCTCTCATGCATCAGCGCTCTCAGCTCACCCGCGCCGTGATGGCCTTCGTGCTGCTTGCTCTCGCCGGTGCGGCCATTCTGCCCGTCCAGCCCTCCCATGCTCAGGATCTGCCGTGGGGCGATAAGGGTACCCCCTTTGGCGTGGTGGCCGCCCTCGGCAACCGGGTGCGCGCCGATGAGATCCCCGCCGCCGTCGCGCTCATGCGCGAGGCCGGTGTCCAGTGGCAGCGCGAGGAGATCTTCTGGGACCATGTGCAGCAGCAGCCCGGCGGCCCCTATGACTGGGACGGCAACGATGCCGGGCGCTATAACTACGACCTGGCGATCCAGGCGCAGGCCGCCGCTGGCATCCGCGTCCTTGGACTGCTCGACTATAACCCGGCATGGTTCAAGGGCAAGAACCCGCGCCCCGAGGAGTGGATCGCTGACTGGGGCGACTTTGTGTATAGCGCGGTCGCTCGCTACGGGCGGGATCGTGGCCAGATTACCTACTGGGAGCTTTGGAACGAGCCGAACCTGGCCGCCTCGGGCTACGAGAGCGGCCTGTACACCGTCGCTGACTTTGTGCGTATCCTTGAGGTTGGTCGCGCCGCCGCCCTGGCCGCCGACCCCAATGCGAAGATCGTTATGGGCGGGCTTGCCCCGATCTGGAGCGAGGCGCCCACCTCGCGCCACTCCGACTACTTCGACTACCTCGATCAGGTCGGTCGCCTGGGCGGCTGGCGCTTCGTCGATGTGATCGCCATCCACCCCTACCGCCCCAGCGCCCCCGAGGGCGACGCCTGGCGTCGCGACCAGTCGCTCACCTTTAGCCAGGAGCTGAGTCGGCTCGATGCGGTGCTGCGCACCTACGGCTCCCGGCCGATCTGGCTGACGGAGCTGGGCTGGTCGACGAGCCAGGGCTATCAGGGCGTCGACGAGGACACCCAGGCATTCCTGCTGGTGCGCACCTACCTGCTCGCCATGACCCACCCGAGCGTCGAGAAGATTTTCTGGTACGACTTCCGCGATGATACGTCGCCGAGCACACCCTATGAGCGGCCGACCACCAGCCCCGGCGAGGTCGAGTCTCACTATGGGCTGCTGCGCCGAGCTTACCCGCTCGACCCGGCGCGCGGCGACCTGCGTAAGTCGGGGTTTCTGGCCTACCGGACGATGACCGAGATGCTGGGCGGCCTCGTCCTCCAGGCTGTCCCGCTGAGCGACGCCGATGGCGTCTTCTGGCACCGCTACGCGGGCGGAGGCCGCCGCGTCGATGTGTTCTGGCGCACGGGCGAGTCTTCGCCTGCGATCAGCGTGGCCTGCGGCTGCCGCGAGGCTCTGGTGCGCAACTGGAAGGGCGAGGTGCGCTACCTGCTGACCAGCGCCGATGGGCAGATCGTCATCCGCCCAGATCAGCTCGGCGCCCCGCTGTACGTGGAGTACGACCCGCCGGCGCGGCCGGGCCGGGTCTTCCCCGCGACCGGGCACAGCATCGGCGGGGACTTCCGGGACTTCTGGGATGCGCGTGGCGGGCTGGCTCGCTTTGGCTACCCGCTCACCGAGGAGATTGTCGAGCCGGAGCCGGGGAGCGGGCGGCCGCGCGTCGTCCAGTACTTCGAGCGGGCCCGCTTCGAGCACTTCCCTGAGTTGGCCGGTACGCTCTACATAACGCAGCTCACCCGGCTCGGCGAGCCGTCCCTACAGCGCCAAGGGCTCGACTGGCGCAGCCTGCCCTATCAGACCGACGCGCCGCCCGAGTGTCGGCTCTTCCCCGAGACCGGCCGCCGGCTCTGCCCGCCCTTCCTGGCCGCCTGGGAGCAGGCCGGCGGGCTCGACCTGGTCGGGCTGCCGCTCACCGAGGCATTCCCTGCGACGGACGCGGACAGCGGCGAGCGCTACACGGCGCAGTATTTCGAGCGGGCGCGGATCGAGTATCACCCGGATAAGGCGGGCACGCCCTACGTGATCCAGCTCGGCCTGCTCGGGCGCGAGCAGATCGCGCGCTGGGGCGGGATGCCGTGAAGGAATGATGAATGATGAGTGATGAATGATGAATGATCCGGATCATTCATCATTCATCACTCATCATTCATCATTCCCTACGGGTGCTCCTCGCGGTCGTGCAAGATATCCTCGGGGTGATGGCGGATCTCCAGGCTGCGCTCCTCGATCTCGCTGCGCAGCTCGCGGCGCAGCTGGGCGGCAGCCCAGCGCCGACGCTGATCGGCCGTCTCAATGGTTAGGGGCACCAGCTTTCGCGGCTTCTCGTTCTCGTCCAGTGCGACCATGGTGAAGTAGCAGGTGATCACATGGCGCGCGGTTCGGGTGGTGATCTCCTCGGCGACCACGCGGACGCCAACCTCCATCGAGCTGCTGCCGGTAAAGTTTACCGATGCACGGAAGGTGACAAGCTCGCCGACATGGATCCGCTCGCGGAAGATTACCTGATCGACCGACCCGGTGACGACGTAGCCGCCCGAGTAGCGTGACGCGCAGGCGTAGGCCACTTGGTCGAGGAGCTTGAGGACGTGTCCTCCGTGGACGTTGCCGGAGAAGTTGGCGGTATCCGGGGTCATCAGCACCGTCATCTGGAGCTGGCGCTGCTGATCGGTAGCTGTCTCAGGTACCTGTTCCATGACAGAGACTCCTTCTGTATCTCAGATGAGGGCACAAGGTAGAGGGTACAGGTGGAGCGCATCCGCACCCAGGCATATGGGTATTATAGAAATCGCCAGATACGCCGTGCTATACTCGCCGTTGATAGAAGAATTATGTCCCAGGAGATCCTATGTCGAATCGGACGGGCGCGCCGCTTCGGGTTGTGATCGGCTGTTCGCGGGAGGATGGGCCTGCTGCCCGCGCGATAGCCCAGCGGCTGCGTGTCGATGGGCTGTCGCCGTGGCTCCTGGCTGATGAGCTGGAGGGGCAGCCCGATCCGCTGCGTGCCTTGCGGGATGCCGTCGCTGAGGCTGACGCGGTGATCTTCTGCGTATCCCGGCGCTCATGTGGCCCCGATGGTCAGCCCGCCCTTGACATAGCCCGGCTGAGCGACCTGGTGCGTCTGGGGCGACCGCCGATCAGCTTGGTGATCGCGCTGAAGCTGGGCGTCTGTGATCTGCATGCGGAGATCCCCCAGGCCAGGGTGATCGAGATCTTCGGCTACAGCGGCTACGAGCGTCTCCTGGCCGCCCTGCGCGATCACGCCGAGAATCTGCGCCGTGCGGCGGCGCCGCCGCCTGAGCCCGAGCCGCCGCCCGAGTCGGTGAGCCCTGCCCTTGGCCTGCGCGGTCGCTACGCCCTGTCCTCCCTTGAGCGTCAGGGCCAGGTGGCTCGCCTGGGGCGCGGCTGCGCCCGCAGCGTGATTATGCTCGCCCCCGACCGGGCTCTGCTGATCTCGGGGGGCGGCGCCGCGCTGATCGATGCCCGCGACCATCGGGCGCTCTGGTCGATCGACTGCCCGGCCCGCTGCGCCGCCCTCAGCCCGAGCGGGCGCCTCCTGGCCATCGCCGGCGGGGCGCAGATCTTCCTCTGGGATCTTCAGGATGGCCGGATGCGCAGCCAGCTCAGTGGCCACGGCGGTAGAATCAGCGCGCTGGCCTTCAGCCCCGATGAGCGCAGCCTGGCCTCGGCGAGCGATGATCGTACCGTTAGGCTCTGGCGGACCGGCGATGATGTGGCCTCGCTCGCCAGCCCGCTCCTGGCCAGCACCCCCGCCCACCCTGACCATGTTTGTAGCGTCGCCTTCAGCCCCGATGGCACCCTGCTCGTCACCGGCGGCGCCGACCGCACCGTGCGGATCTGGCGCACCCTCGACCGCACCCTCGTGCAGACCCTCAGCGGCCACGGCGGGGCGGTCGAGGCGCTGGCCTTCAGCGCTGTCGGCGACGTGCTGGCCGTCGGGTCGCGCGGGCGCAGCCTGCGGCTCTGGTCGATCCGTGGCTGGCGGCTTCTGCACAGCATCGATGGCCACGGCGGGGCGCTGGAGTGTCTGGCCTTCAGCCCGGACGGGAGCCTGATCGCCAGCGGGGCCGCCGACTGCACCGCGCGGATCTGGCAGGTGGCCGATGGCACCCTTCGACGCACCCTCGTTGGCCACAGCGGGCCGGTTGTCGGTGTGAGCTTTGTCCCTGAGGGAGACCAGCTCGCCACGCTCGGCGAGGATGATCGCCTGCTGATCTGGCGTGTCGCCGATGGGGCTGAGGCGGCGGCACTGCGCCCGCTCAGCGGCCGGGTGACGGGGCTGGCCTTTAGCCCAGACGGCGGGCACCTGGCGGTGGGCGGCGGCGATGGGGCGGTGACAGTTCACGCGCTGTATGAGCAGGTGGCGCCGCTCAGCCAGCACATCGACCACCGTGGCGCCGTGGGCAGCCTGGCCTTCGCCGAGGATGGCGGGCGGCTGATTACTGCGGCGAGCGACCGCAGGGTGCGATCCTACCCGCTGAGCGGGGGCGAGGGCGCGATCTTGCTCCAGACCCACGGGGCGCTTCAGAGCGCGATCGTCGCCCCCGGCGGGCGGCTGATGGCATGCACCGATGGCGAGGGGACAGTCCAGATCTGGCAGCTCGGCGCGGAGGGCGGGCAGTTCTGGCGCGTGCTGCGTGGCCTGCGCGGTCGCCCGCGCCTGCTGCGCTTCAGCCCGAGCGCTGAGGCGCTGGCGGTTGCCGCCGAGGACGGTGCCGTGCAGATCTGGCGTCTGAGCGTGCTCGACGGGGATCAGCTCGACCCGCAGATGATGATCGCCGGGGTGGCGGGGCGGGTGCGCAGCCTGGCCTTCAGCGATGACGGGCTCTCCCTAGCGACGGGCGCGGAGACGGGCCATGTGCAAATCTGGCAGGTGTCCGACGGTGCCCTGCGGGCCGACCTATCTGGCCCGGGGCCCGCCGTGGTGGGCTTGTCCTTCGCCCCCGACGGGCGCAGCCTGGCTGGCGGAGACGCTGCCGGCCATGTGCGGATCTGGAAAATCGCTGGCCCTTCTCGCGGGAAGTCCGGCTCGCGTCGGCGCGAGCCAGACCAGGCAAGCGGGCACGCTGGGCACGCTGGCGCGGTCGATCACCTGGCCTACAGCCCCGTCGGCGATATCCTCGCCAGCGGCGCGTCTGATGGGATGGTGAGGCTGTGGCAGGTGTAGGGGCGCATCGCGATGCGTCCCTACGTTTGCGCCCGGATCGCGGCCAGAACCCGCTCCGGGGTGAAGGGCTGGTCGCAGACCGACGCGCCGGTGGCGTTGAAGATCGCGTCGGCCACGGCGGCGGCGAAGGGCACCAGGGGCAGCTCGGCCACGCCGCGTGCGCCGTGCGGCCCCTCGGGGTCGGCCAGCTCCAGGATGAGCGGCACGATCTCGGCGGGCGTGTCGCGGGCGGTGGGCAGCAGGTAGCTGCTGAAGTGCGGCGTGAGCACCTGCCCCGCGCGCATCTGGAAGTGCTCAAGCAGGGCGTAGCCGATCGCCTGGGCCACCCCGCCCTCGATCTGGCCCTCCACCTGCTGGCGGTTGATCGCGCGGCCCACGTCGTGGGCGCTGATCACCGTCAGGACGCGCACCAGGCCGGTGCGTGTATCCACCTCAACCTCCACCGCCTGGGCGGCGTAGCCGTAGGCGTAGTTCGGCCTCCCGGCGGTGCTGACCGGGTCGAGCGATGTCGTCGCCGGCGGGCGGTACTGCACCGTGGCGCGGGCCGGGCGCTCCTCGGCCCGCCACTCGACCAGGGCGGCCTCGGCCGCGTCCTTCACCGCCCGCCCGGCCATGATCGTCAGCCGCGAGGCCGAGGCCGAGCCGACATTGGGTGCCTCGGCGCTGTCGTCGCTGATCAGGGCCACCTGCTCTAGCGGCAGGCCCAGCCCCTCGGCGGCGATCTGGCGCAGGATGAGGCTCACCCCCTGGCCGACCTCGGCCGCACCGGCGCGCACCTCGGCCCGCTCGACCTGCGCCCCGCCGAACAGCTCGACGCTGGCCGTGGCCTGCTCGGGGAAGCCAAAGGAGTAGCCCAGGTTTTTGATGCCGCAGGCCAGGCCCCATGTGCGCTTGAGGGCTGAGGGCTGAGGGCTGAGGGCTGAGCGCCGCCGATCCATCTCACCTATACAAGCATCCATGCATGCGCGCACGCTCACGCCGGGCGGGAGGGGGTGCTGGGTCGGCTCGATGCTGCCCTCGCGGTAGAGGTTGATCCGCCGCATCTCGGCCGGGTCGATGCCGAGGGCGTGGGCCAGCCGGGTGACCATAACCTCGCTGGCGAACTGGGCCTGCGGCGCGCCGAAGCCGCGAAACGCCCCCGAGGGTACATTGTTTGTGTACACCGCGTAGCCGTCCGAGCTGATGTTGGGCACCTCGTAGCAGCCGCTGGCGAAGAGCGCCGCCACTTTGATCACCTCGGCGCTGGTGGAGGCGTAGGCCCCGCCGTCGGCCACCACCTCCGACTCCACACCGACGATCCGGCCGTCGCGCATAGCGCCCCAGCGGCAGCGCACCTGCATCGGGTGGCGCTTGTGGTGGGCCAGCATCGACTCCTCGCGCCCCCAGACGATGGCTACCGGCCGACGCAGCCGCCAGGCGGCCAAGGCCAGCAGGTGCTGCACCGAGAGATCCTCGCGCCCGCCGAAGGCCCCGCCGATGGCGGCGTAGCGGATGACCACCTGCTCGTCGGGGATGCCCAGGATGGACGCGATCTGGCGGCGATCCTCGTGGAGCCACTGTCCGGCGGTCTCGACCACCACCCGGCCATCGTCATCAACATAAGCCACACCGGCCTCGGGCTGGAGGAAGGCGTGGTCCTGCCACGAGGTGCTAAACGCGCCCTCAAGCACAAGGTCGGCGGCGGCCAGCGCGGCGGCGGCGTCGCCCTTGCGGATGGGGCAGTGGGCGAGCAGGTTGCTGCCGTGGCCGGCGTGGACGAGCGGCGCGCCGGGGAGCAGGGCGGCCCTGGGGTCGCTCACCACAGGGAGATCTTCATAGCTCACCCGCACCAGGCGGGCGGCGGCCTCGGCGGCCTCGCGGCTCTCGGCCACCACCAGGGCCACCTTGTCGCCCACGAAGCGCACCACGTCGGCGCAGAGCACGGGCTGGTCGGAGTCGATCAGCCCGTAGGCGTTATGGGGCACGTCGGCGGCGGTGAGGACGGCCACGACACCGGGCGCGGCCAGGGCGGCCGCGCTGTCGATCTCCAGGATGCGCGCGTGGGGCCGCCCGGCGAAGACCACCTTCAGGTGCAGCATGTCGGGCCGCACCAGGTCGCCAGGGTAGCGGGCCGCGCCGGTGACTTTGTCCAGGGCGTCGGGGCGCGGCAGCGATGCGCCGATAAGTGTGTTCATAAGGGTGTATTATCCTTATGTGAGCGTATCGCGTCAACACCACATAAGAGGAGCCACATGGAAAACAGCCGCGCGCGGGTGGGCTGCACGATCTTCCTGGTTGTCCTGATCATCGGGGTGGCGATCGGCGCGGCCGGCATGGCCGCCTTCCTCGGCGTGGGCATGAACGAGCTGGCGGCGCGGGCGAACGGCCATGCCGCCCCGGTGCTGGTCGCGGTCACGCCCACCGTCGCCGCCCAGATCGTCGGCGGGGCCGCGCCGGGCCGCAGGCTGGTCTGGCGCGCGCCAATCGCGCTGGATGGCGACACCCGCGAGCCGGATATGCTGGTGATCAGCCGTAACTATGACCGTGACGGCGACACGGTGCTGCTCTTCAGCCCCGACGCGGGCGCGGTGCGCTGGGAGAGTCCGCCCCTGGGCGATAATGGCAACTCGTGGGCGCTGGCCTACAGCGACCAGTCGATCATCATTGCCAACAAGACCATGCTGATCGGGCTGAGCCGCGCCGACGGCGCTAAGATCTGGGAGGCGCCGCTGACCGACCGGATCTTCTACAACGGTTGTGTGGACTGCATCCAGGTCTTTGGCGACTCGGTGGTGGTGCTGACCGACGATGGCGAGCTACAGGCATTCAGCGCCGCCAAGGGCGCGCCGCTCTGGAGCGTGCGCCTCAACAATGCCACGCGCCAGCTCGTGCGCATGGGCGACATGGTGGGCGTCCCCGACAGCCTTGAGAAAGGCGGCAGCGACGCTGGGCTGTTCGTCTACCGGCCGAGCGACGGCGCGCTCGATCATACTATCGAGCCGGTCTGCCAGAGAGAGGGTGGCGGCTACGAGGATCGGCCGCACTACTATGATCGCATTCTGTCCGATGCGCAGTCCGGGGCGTTCTACTGGATGCTCGACAGCGCCTCGTGCCTGTTGCGGGTGGATAGTGGCGGCGGTGAGCAGCGCTCCTATAACAAGAGTTTCCGCAGCTTTGACGAGAAAAATACGCTAGTCGCTGACGGGGTGCTTTACATAAGTACAGGGAAAGAAATCTATGCCACAGATGCGCAGGGGAGTGTGCGCCTGCTGCTGAGCGCCGAGGACTACAACATCAGCTCGCTTGAGGCCCGGCCCGGTGCCCTACTGGTGCTAGCGCAGCGCACCCGTGGCTCGTCGCGGCTTGAGCTCTGGTTGATCGACACGCAGAGCGGCGAGCAGCGCTGGGCGCGCGTGCTGACGGCGGGCGACCCGATCAACGGCCTCTATGACAGCGGCGACTTTGCGGCCCATCTGACAGGCGACTCGGTGGCGCTGATCGAGCAGCTGGGCGACCCGCAGGAGATCTGGTTCGATCTGCTGAGCATGAGGGATGGGACGAGTAGCGTCCATGCGCAGGTGAAGGTCGATGACGCCAGCAGAGATATCCGTGGCGTCGCATGGGGCAACCGCATGGCGTGGGCTGCGGTCGATCAGCTGTACGGGGTGAGCCTGGAGAGTGGGACAACCGTCTCACGATGGCCGTAGGTCAGGTTCGGGAGTCGGGAATTGGAGGGCGGGAGGGGCCGGGGACAGTCACGGATCATCAGTGCGCTATACGAGATGACTCCCCTGTCCCCTGTCCCCTGACTCCCCTGCTCTTCTAGCACTGATCCATATCGTTATCGGAGTCTACGTGGGTGACCATGGCCGCCTTGAGCACGTTATTGAGCAGCACCATCGTCGTCACCGGGCCGGTGCCGCCGGGCACCGGGGTGATCGCGCCAGCCACCTCAACAGCGCTGGCGTAGTCCACGTCGCCGCACATCGTGTTGTCGGGGCGGACGTTAATGCCGAAGTCGATCACCGTGGCCCCAGGCTTGAGCATATCGCCCGTCACCAGGCCAATCTTGCCTGCCGCTGTGACCACAATATCGGCGCGGCGCACCTTGTCGGCCAGGTTGCGGGTGGCGCGGTGGCAGATCTCGACGGTGGCCTCTGCGTTCAGCAGCATGGTGGACATCGGGCCGCCCACGACCGCGCTGCGCCCGATCACCACCGCGTCGCGCCCGGCCAGCTCGATCCCGTAGCGATCCAAGATCAGCATGCCACCGGCCGGGGTGTTTGGCACGAGGCTCGGCTTGTTCTGGTTGAGCAGGCCGACATTGATCGGGTGAAGTCCGTCGATATCCTTGCGGTGATCGAGCTGGAAGACCGCCGCCGCGCTGTCATACTTGGCCGGCAGCGGCATCTGGATGAGCACGCCGTCCACGTTGATGTCGGAGCTGAAGGTGTGGATGGCGTTCTCAAGCTCGCGCTGGGTGGCCGTGTGGTGCAGCAGGTAGTACTTGAAGTTCATACCTACGCGGTTGCAGGACACCTGTAGGTTGCGTACATAGCGCTCGGCCGAGCGGTCGCCGTAGACGTGGATGACGCCGAGGGTGGGGGTGTGGTGGTGCTGGGCGACGTAGGCTGCCACCCGCAGGCTCAGATCCTCGCGCATCTCGCGTGCCAAAGCCCGTCCGTTAAGAACAGTTGCTGCCATAGCTCTTCCTTATTTTTTGCAACGCTAACCAGTGGGCGAGAGCGACATACCGCCCGCCACGCCACGTTCTGTCCCCGACATATACCTGGGATGTATCTATTATATACCGACTTTAGGCGTATAACAGGTTGTAATATTGCTATTGTGATAGTTGTAACATTACAATTATCGCAATGGTGCCAAAGGGGCGTTGTCACCCTGCGCGTGCCCGGCCAGGGCTGTTGCAATGTCCTGAGCACCCCCGGCTGGCGACTGGAAGTCGCGCCAGCGGGGCGCGTTGCGCCGGGCGTCGGCCTGCGCCGACGCCGGAACCACCCGCGCAGGCAAAAGTAGCGAGCTATGCGCCCTACGGTTGCGCCGTTATCTCTTGAAGAACTATGGGCTGTGTGGGAGTATGCTGCTATAGCAATGTACCGCAACTTATAGCAAGCAGCAGCACCCATGAATGAACTGCTCACCGCCCGCGAGGTTCAGGACATCCTCAAGGTTGACCGCACGACGGTCTACCGGATGCTCAAGGACGGCCGGATAACCGGAGTGAAGGTGGGCCAGCAGTGGCGCTTCTCCCGCGAGAGCGTCAGTTCCATCCTCAGCGGAACCAGCTCGCCCGAGCCACAGCTACCACTGCGCCCCACCGATGTGCTGCCCCTGCACTGTATCCAGCCTATCCAGGATGTCTTCGCCGAGGTGGCGGGGCTCGGCGCGATCACAGTCGCCCCGGATGGCGTACCGCTCACGACCCCCAGCGGCAGCTGCGCATTCTGCTCCCTCATCCAGGCAAGCCCCCAGGGCCAGCTAGCGTGCCAGGAGTCTTGGCGTCGTCTGGCGCAGGCCGCGCCGGGCGCGATCTCCACATGTCACGCCGGGCTATGCTATGCCCACGCCCCCATCCGAGTCGATGGCGAGACGGTGGCCCTGCTGGTCGCCGGCCAGTTCCACACCGACCAGCCCGAATCGACGCATACTGCCGCTCAGCTGGCGCAGCTAAGCGATTCGTATGGCCTCGACCTGGCAGCCCTCGCCGAGGCCGCCTCCAGCATCCCAGCCCTGAGCCCGCGCGCGCGCGCGCAGATCTCCGGCTGGCTGGCGCGGGTGGCCGGCACCTTCGAGACTATCGCCCACGAGCGCGCCACCCTGATCGGCAGGCTGCGGCGCATCGCTGAGATGACCATACTGGAAGAATCCTAGAGGAGCCCCTACCATGAGCGACGGCAACAGCTTCGTAATTGTGATGACATCTGGCCCGAACGCCCCCGAGCGCTGCGCGACCCCCTTCTATATGGCCACTCTGGCCGCCGGACAGGACTATGACGTGACGGTGTACTGCACAGGCATGGGCACGCTGCTGCTCAAGAAGGGCGTGGCCGAGGACACCTTCCCCATGGGCCCCGATGGTCAGTCGGTCGCCTCATTTATCCAGCTGGCGACTCAGGCCGGTGTGAAGCTTGGCGCCTGCGCCCCCTCGATGGAGATGCACCGCATGAGCGCCGATGACCTCATCCCCGGCTGCAATCTGATCAGCGCCGCCGCCGGGTTCGAGGTGGTGTCCGAGTCGGACAAGCTGATCTCATTCTAAAGCACTGAAGCACTGAAGCACTGAAGCACTGAGGCACTGAGGCACTGAAGCACTGAAGCACTGAAGCACTGAAGCACTGAGGCACTGAAGCACTGAAGCACTGAGGCACTGAGGCGCTGAGGCACTGAGGCGCTGAGGCACTGAGGCGCTGAGGCACTGAGGCGCTGAGGCACTGAAGCACTGAAGCACTGAAGCACTGAGGCACTGAAGCACTGAGGCACTGAGGCACTGAAATATGGAAGACCTCAGTGTTTCATTGGCTCAGTGCCTCAGTGATGGAGTTCTACGATGCCTACGATCCGTGGCTGCAATATCCCCGAGGATCTCTACTACAACCTTGACAAGCACGTCTGGGCTAAGCCCATGGACGGCGGTGTGATCCGGGTCGGGATGACCCAGGTGGCTGGCAAGCTGGCTGGTGGCAAGCTCACCGCCGTCACCATCAAGGCCAAGAATATCGGCCAGGAGATTAAGGCCGGCAAGAGCGCCGCCACCGTCGAGAGCAGCAAGTACGTCGGCCCGGTACCCGCCCCCGCGACGGGCGTGCTCCTGCGGGCGAACGATAAGCTTGTCGCCGAGCCGAACCTGCCGGTCTCTGACCCCTACGGCGAGGGCTGGATCGTCGAGCTTCAGCCGAGCAACTGGGATGCCGAGAAGGATAATCTGGTGACCGGGGCCGCCGGTGTGGCCGCCTACCAGGCTAAGCTCGACGCCGAGAATATTGATTGTTAACTGGCAAGCTCCGCTTGCCAGTTAACAATCAGGTGTTGATTTGGGGGAGAGCCTCGCCCTCCCTCTGGATCCGTGCGCTCTTGAGGAGGCCACCATGGCCGATGAAACGATCTACCAGTATCTGCTGCGCGAGGGGGTCTCGCGGCGTCAGTTCCTTAAGATCTGTGGCGCGCTGGCGGCGACGCTGGGCATAAGCGAGGCGTCGCCGCTGCTGGCCGCCGGTCTCGCCCGTCCCACCCGCCCCACCACCCGCCTGGTCGCCGAGGCGCTGGCCAGTAAGCCGCGTGTCCCGGTGATGTGGCTCAACTTCCAGGACTGCACCGGCTGCACCGAGGCGCTGACCCGCTCGCTCTCGCCCACCCTGACCGACCTCGTCCTGAACAAGATCACGATCGACTACCACGAGACGCTCTCGGCCGCCTCGGGCGTGCAGGCCGATGAGAACAAGCGCATGATGATGGAGACCTACGCCGGCCAGTATCTGCTGGTGGTGGAGGGCAGCATACCCACCGGGGCTAACGGCAACTACTGCACCATCGGCGGGCGCACGGCGGTGGATCTGCTCCAGGAGGCGGCGGCGGGCGCGGCGGCGGTGATCGCCACCGGCAACTGCGCGGCCTTTGGCGGCATCCCGATGGCCCAGCCCAACCCCACCGGCGCCGTCCCGGCCTACCAGCTGATCACCGACAAGCCGGTGGCGCATATCCCCGGCTGCCCGGCCATCCCCGAGGCATTCACCGGCACGCTGGTGAACTTCCTGGTCTTTGGCAAACTGCCCGAGCTGGACGACCTCAACCGGCCGATCACCTTCTACGGCACGACGGTGCATGACCGCTGTCTGCGCCGGCCCTTCTACGAGGCGGGCAAGTTCGCCAACAGCTTCGACGACGAGGGGGCGCGCAAGGGCTGGTGCCTCTACAAGCTTGGCTGCAAGGGGCCAACTACCTACAACGCCTGCGCGGGTATCAAGTGGGGCGGCGGGCTCTCCTTCCCCATCCAGTCCGGCCACCCCTGCCTCGGCTGCTCTGAGCCGAATTTCTGGGATAACGGCGGCTTCTACCAGGGCCAGTCGGCTCCGATCAGCCGTCCCACCATCACCGTCGCCGGGGCTGCCTTAGCCGCCGGTGCGGTGATTGGGGTTGCAAACGCCGCCGCGAACCGCCTCCAGAAGCGGCACGCCGACGCCGATGAGGAAATCACTGAGTCACTGAGTGGGTGAGGACACTGATTCGTTCTTGATCCGGCATTATGCGGCCTGCGCCGCATGGTTGTCGGATGAGAAGAGGAGTTGATGATGGGTTCCACCGATGCGACGCTCGCCTTCGCACGCGGCCCGCTGTTCTACACCGCGCTGCTGATCTTTATCGCTGGCATGGCCTACCGCCTGGTGAGCGTGCTGCTGCTCGGCTGGAAGCGCGACCGCGTCCCGAACAAGGGCAGCAAGCTGCGCGGCGTGGCAGTTACCTACGCCAAGGGGCTGCTGATCTTCCCCTTCATCCCCTGGGTGAAGAAGACCTTCCGGGGCAACCAGACGACCTACCTGGCCGGCGGGATGTTCCACTTCGGGCTGTTTGTGGTGATCTTCCTGGGCACGGCGCATATGCTGGTCTGGAAGAGCCTGCTCGGCTTCGGCTGGCCCACCCTGGCCCTGCCGATCGTCGACTTTCTCTCTGCGGCGGCGATCGTGGCCATGATCGCGCTCTTCGTGAACCGGCTGGCCAACCCGGTGCTGCGCCTGATCTCCGGCCCCTCCGAGTGGCTAAATCTGCTGATCGTCTTCCTGCCGATGGTCACCGGCTACGGGTTGACCCACCACCGGCTGCTGGGCATCGTCGCGCTGCCTTACGAGAACCTCTACCTGATGCACATGATGTCGATCAACCTGATGCTGATCTGGATCCCGTTCAGCCGGATCAGCCACTTCATGTTCTACTTCTTCTCGCGCACTTACCACGGTGCGCAGGCCGGCAAGCGCGCGGTGATGCCATGAGCACAACAACTGCCCCTGAGGCGCCGGCGCGCGCCGCCATGGATAGCTTCATCCACACCACCGGCTCGTGGGTGGCCAGCCAGCTCGACGCTTGCACCCGCTGCGGCATCTGCGCTGAGGCATGTCACTTCTACGAGGCAACCGGCAACCCCGAGTTCACCCCGGTCTGGAAGGTTGAGCTGCTGCGCCGGGCTTATGAGCAGCGCTTCACCCTGACTGGCCGGGCCAAGCTGGCCATCGGCCTCGATAAGCCGGTGACGGACGAGGATATTCGCCACTGGAGCACGATTGTCTACGAGGCGTGCACGCTCTGCAATAAGTGCGCGATGGTCTGCCCGATGGGCATTCAGCTCGGGCCGCTTATCCACGATGTGCGCGAGGCGATGGCCGAGGCCGAGATCATCCCCACCGATCTGGTCGAGGCCGTGCGCAAGCAGGAGGAGATCGGCAGCCCGCTGGGCGTGACCGATGACGCATGGGCCGACCGGATCGAGTGGATCGCCGACGAGTGGGAGGTCGAGATCCCGATCGACGTGAAGGGCTCCGATACGATGGTGGCCTTCACCAGCATCGAGCTGATGAAGTTCCCCGAGAACATCGTCGCCATCGCCAAGATCCTCAACGCCGCCGGCGAGAAGTGGACGATCAGCACGCCCGGCCGCGAGGTGGTGAACTTCGGCGTCTTCGAGGGCAACCCCGACCGGGTGAAGCTGTTCATGGCCCGCCTGCTCGACTCGGCGAAGGAGCTGGGCGTGAAGCGCCTGGTCGTCACCGAGTGCGGCCACGCCTACGACCTGCTGCGCTGGACGGCCCCCAACATGGTCGAGATGCCCTGCGAGGTGACGCATATTGTGGCGGTGATCGACGAGCTGATCAAGGCCAAGCGGATCACGCTGCGACCGGGAGCCTTCGACGAAGGCGGCACGATCACCTTCCACGACGCCTGCAAGATCCAGCGTCGCGGCGGCCATATCGAGGAGCCGCGCAACATCCTCAAGCTGCTGGCCCCAACCTCCTTCAAGGAGCTGGATCGCTGCCGCGAGGAGAGCGTCTGCTGCGGTGGCGGCGGCGGCGTGATCGCGATCAAAGAGGCCGACCCGCTGCGCTACAAGGTCTTCGAGCTGAAGATCCGCCAGATGGAGGAGGTCGGCGCGACCAGGGTCGCAATGACCTGCGCCAACTGCCGGCTCCAGTTCACCGAGAGCCTGCAGCACTTCGGCTCGCCGGTCAAGGCCGTCGGCCTGTCGCATATGGTCGCCGAGTCGCTGGTGGAGGAGAAGTAACCTTATGGCCAAGCGAATTGTTATAGACCCGATCACCCGCATCGAGGGGCACCTGCGGATCGAGGTGGAGCTGGGCGAGGACGGAATGGTGCGCGACGCCTACTCGTCGGGCACGATGGTGCGCGGGATCGAGACGATCATCAACGGGCGCGACCCGCGCGAGGCGTGGGTCTTCGCCCAGCGCGTCTGCGGCGTCTGCACCACCGTCCACGCCTTCGCCTCGATCCGCTCGGTCGAGGACGCACTCGGCATCGTCATCCCGCCGGCGGCCAACCTCATCCGCAACCTGATGATCGCCCAGCAGTACGTCCACGACCACGTGATGCACTTCTACCACCTGCACGCGCTGGACTGGGTGGACGTGGTGAGCTGCCTGAAGGCCGACCCGGCGGCCACCTCGGCGCTCCAGCAGAAGATCTCGCCCTGGCCGAACAGCTCGCCGGGCTACTTCGCCGATGTGCAGAAGAAGATCCAGGCCGTGGTGGACAGCGGCCAGCTCTCGATCTTCGCCAACGCCTACTGGGGCCACCCGGCCTACAAGCTGCCGCCCGAGGTGAACCTGATGGCGGTGGCCCACTACCTTGAGGCGCTTGACTGGCAGGCCCGCGCCACCAAGATCCATATCATCTTCGGCGGCAAGAACCCGCACCCAAACTTCGTCGTCGGAGGCGTGCCTATGCCGATCGACCTGGACAGCGACACCGCGCTGAACGCCGAGCGGCTCTCGATTATCGACGACTCGATCAAAGAGATCCAGGCATTTGTCGATCAGGTCTACCTACCCGACGTGCTGGCGATCGCGCCCTTCTACAAGGACTACGCCGGGATCGGCGGTGGCCTGGGCAACTTCCTGACCTGGGGCGAGTTCCCGTCGGGCGATATCCGCGACCTGAAGACGCTGATGGTGCCACGGGTGGCCATCCTCGGCGGCGACCTGAATAACCTGATCGAGCCCGACCCCAGCGACGCGAACATGATGCAGGAGTTCATCAGCCACTCCTGGTACCAGTACCAGGGCGGCGACCAGATCGGCCTGCACCCCTGGCAGGGCGAGACGACCTTCAACTTCACCGGCCCCGAGGCGCCCTACGACCAGCTCAACGTCGAGGGCAAGTACTCCTGGCTGAAGGCTCCGCGCTGGAACAACACGCCCATGGAGGTCGGCCCGCTGGCCCGCGTGCTGGCCATGTACGCCACCGGCCATGCCCAGACCAAGGAGCTGGTTGACCTGACCCTCAAGACCCTGGACGCGCCGGCCTCGGCGCTGATCTCGACCCTGGGGCGCACCGCTGCCCGCGCGATCGAGACGAAGGTCTTCAGCGACGCGCTGCGCACAACCTACGACGACCTGGTGACGCGGATCAAGGCCGGCGACACCAAGACCTTCAACGGCGAGAAGTGGGAGCCGATCAGCTGGCCGGCGAGCGCCAAGGGCTTCGGCTTTATGGAGGCGCCGCGCGGCGCGCTGGGCCACTGGATCGTGATCGAGAACGGCAAGACCGCCAACTACCAGATGGTCGTGCCGACCACCTGGAACGCCACCCCGCGCGACCCGCAGGGCCAGCTGGGGGCCTACGAGTCCGCGCTGATCGGCACGCCGATGGCCAAGCCCGAGTGGCCGCTGGAGATCCTGCGCACCATCCACTCCTTCGACCCGTGCATGGCCTGCGCCATCCACCTGACGGACGCGGGCGGCGAGGATCTGGGCGATGTGGCGGTGGGGTTGAGCGTCTGCGCGGTGTAGGCCGGGCGGCCCTCACCCCAGCCCCTCTCCCGCTGCGGCGGGAGAGGGGAGTTCAGATCTGACGCTGTGCCATATTTTGACGGGCATTCGAGTTGCAGCCCCCCCTCTCCCGCATCGCGGGAGAGGGGGACGGGGGGTGAGGGCCAGTGAACCGTAGCATTGTCCTCGGACTGGGCAACATCCTGAACCGCGACGAGGGGCTGGGCGTCCACGCGGTGCGCGCCCTTGATGCACACCTCAGCCCCGCCGCTGGCGTCGAGGCGCTCGACGGTGGCACGATCGGCCTGGGCCTGCTAAACATGGTCGAGGAGTGCGAGCACCTGCTCATCCTCGACGCGGCCGACGGCCGACGCGCGCCGGGCACGCTGATCGAGCTGCGCCGCGACGAGATCCCGCTCTACGCCGGGGTGAAGCTCTCGCAGCACCAGATCACCTTCCAGGAGGTGCTGGGCCTCGCCAACATGCGCGGCCGCCTGCCGCCGCACCTGCACCTGATCGGCGTCCAGCCCGCCGACATGACCCTCGGCCTGGAGCTGAGCCCCACCGTCGCCGCCACCCTGCCCGCCGTCCTCGGCCGTGCCAGGGTCATCCTGACCGGCTGGGGCCTGCTGACGGCATGTGATTGGGGGTAGGCGGGGAGTCGGGAGTCGGGAGTCGGGAGTCGGGGGCGGTATATGAAAGCCCGCGCAGGCGGGCTTCGCAAAATCTAGCCCGCGACTTCTATCGCTGGGCGACTCGCCTGACAAGATCTTTCAGATCTGTGTTACATTATAAATCAGATATAGTACTATCCGCTGCACTCAATTCATCATCAGCAATCAGCAATCAGCAATCCTGTTGAAGACGGGAGTATGGTATGACCGCCGACACCACCTACGCTCTCCCCGCCGACCGGGCCTACGACGCCGCACAGCACACCTGGGCGCTCTACGACCCGGCGGCCGCCACGGCTCTGATCGGAATTGACGCGCTCGGCCAGGCATCGATGGGTGACCTGGCCTTCCTGGTGCTGCCGGCCGTCGGCGACACGATCCGGCGCAATGTCGGCGCGGGCTCGCTGGAGGCCGCCAAGATGACCGGCGATGTGCTCAGCCCGCTCAGCGGCAAGGTGCTCGCGGTGAACGCGGCCGCCCTGCGCGACCCGAGCCTGGTCAACCGCGACCCCTACGGTGATGGGTGGCTGCTCAAGATCCGCCCCGCCGACTGGGCGGGCGAGTCGGCGGAGCTGATCGCCGGCGAAGCCGTGAGCGACTGGGCCGAGGCCGAGATCACCCGCTACCGCACAGAGGGCTGGATCTAATCAACGTTAGGGCTGCCGTCCTAAATCTCGTTATGTTGGCCACAATGGCCAACATAACGAGAGATTCTCGATGGAGGAGCAGATGAGCACCGCAACCTGGCGTCTGATCACGGATGACGATGTGACCGCCTCGTTCGGCCTAGCCGCCGACGAGCTGATTACCCGCTGGGTTGGAGCCGGCCAGTCGGTGCCGACGCTGCGCCTCTACACCTACGCGCCGCACTGCGCTCTGGTGGGCCGCTTCCAGCGCCTGGAGAGCGAGCTGCGCGTCGACTACTGCCGGGCCAACGGCATCCCCATGAATCGGCGGCCCACCGGCGGCGGTGCCATCCTGATGGGCGCTGGCCCGCTCGGCGTCGCCCTGATGCTGCCCGGCGCCGAGGGCAATGTCTACCGGCGCGCCCGCGACCAGATGGCCCAGGTCTCTGAGGGCATCCTGGCCGGTCTGCGCTCGCTCGGCATCGAGGCCGAGTTCCGGCGCAAGAACGATATCGAGGTCAACGGGCGCAAGATCGCCGGGGTCGGCATCTACCGCGCCCCCAGCGACGGTGTGCTCTTCCACGCCTCGGTGCTGGTTGACCTGGACGTGGCCCTGATGCTCCAGACGCTAAACATCCCCGTCGAGAAGATCTCCGACAAGGAGATCGCCGCCATGTCGGCCCGCACCTCCACGGTGCGCCGCGAGCTTGGCCGCGACATCTCTGTTGAGGAGGTGCGCCAGGCGATCGCCACCGGCTACGCCCAGGTCTTCGACGCCGAGCTGTCACCCGGCGACTTTACGCCTGAGGAGCGCGACGCCATCGCCGCTCTGGAGCGCGAGAAGTACCTGACCGACGAGTGGATCTTCCAGGCCACCGCCGTTCCCGACTCGGCGGCGGCGGCGCGCCTGAAGACGCCGGGCGGGCTGCTCGACATAAGGGTCGCGCTCTCCGGGCGGATCATCAAGTCGATCTTCGTCGGCGGCGACTTCTTCGCCGCCGATAACGCCATCGCCGACGTGGAGGCCCGCCTGCGCTGGCACCCCGCCGAGCCGGAGGCGGTCGCCGCCACCCTGCGCGCCACCTACGAGCGCTGGCCGATCGAGCTGGAGAGCATCCCGCTCGACGGGCTGATCGAGGCGGTGCAGACCGCCGTCGAGCGCGCCGCAGCGGCGCAGGTAGCCGCCCTGTAGGGCCACGCACTCAAACCCGCTTTTTGTTGCGTGTTGGCAGCGAAGCTGCCAACACGCAACAAAAAAATACAGCGGGAGCGGCGCAGCCGCCCCGCTCCCCCACCGGCAGGTGAGATTGATGCCAGCGATTACCTTCTACACGCCCGGCCTGCGCCGCTACAAGACCGCCGAGTATGATCGGCAGGACGCCGCCGCCTTCGTCTCGGTCAGCCTGACCGGCGACGCCTGCGCGCTGAGCTGTGAGCACTGCGGCACGACGATTCTGAGCAGTATGGTGAACCTGCCGCGCAGCGATGAGTCGCTCTACGACCTGTGTGCGCGGCTGGCCGAGCGCGGCGCGCGGGGCGTGCTGATCTCGGGCGGCAGCGACGCGCAGGGCCGGGTGCCGCTGCGCAAGCATATGCCCGACATCGCCCGCATCCGCCGCGAGCTGGGCATGCGCGTGCGCGTCCACACCGGCCTTCCCGACGAGGCCACCGCCGAGGGGCTGGCCGAGGCTGGCGTGGATGCGGCCTTGGTGGACATCATCGGCCACGAGGATACGATCCGCGAGGTGTACCATCTGGATGCCTGGCCCGAGGACTACGAGGAGGCGCTGGCCCTGCTGGAGCGCTACGGCGTGCCGACGGTGCCGCACATCGTGCTCGGGCTGCACTTTGGCAGGATGCTCGGCGAGACGCGGGCGCTGGAGATCGTAGCCCGCCACCCCCCGCAGATGCTGGCCCTGGTCATCTTGACGCCGCTGCGGGCCACGCCGATGGCCGGGGTGCGCCCGCCCGAGATCGCCGAGGTGGCCGACTTCTTCGCCCTGGCCCGGCGCGCCCTGCCGCATACCCCCGTGGTGCTGGGCTGCGAGCGGCCGCTGGGCGACTACAAGCGCGCCGTCGACCGGCTGGCGATTGAGGCTGGCCTGGACGGGATCGCCTTCCCCGCCGCCGGGGCGGTCGCCTACGCCCGCGAGCGCGGCCTGGAGCCGCAGTTTATCGACGCCTGCTGCGGCGTCGTATGGTAGGGTCGTTTCGCGACGCACCCCTATGATGAGGAGCATAGTATGGCCCGCGTGACTGTCCCGATCGACCAGCAGGCCGAGCTGTTTCAGATCAGCCCGGAGCATGTTCGCATCAGCATGTCTGCCGCTATGGCCCTCGGCCTGAAGGGCGGGCGCACCTACCGCGAGGCGGCCTGTGGCTGCATCAACCTGATCCAGAACTACCCCGAGGGCTGCTACGCCAACTGCGCCTACTGCGGTATGGCCCGCGAGCGCCCCGGCGTCCCCGAGGAGAATAGCTTTATCCGCGTCGCATGGCCGCTCTACACGACCGATGAGGTGGTGGGGCGCATCGTCGCCAAGGAGGCCGCCGGCGAGGTTGGCCGGGTCTGTATCTCGCAGGTTCACGACCGGCGGGCTTACCCCGACCTGCTCACCATCCTCGACCAGGTGCGCGCGGCGGCCCCGCAGGTGCCGGTGGCGGCCCTGGTGAGCGCCGAGCTGCTCGATGAGGAGAAGCTACGCGAGATCAAAGCGCATGGCGCGGACACCATCGGCATCGGGCTGGACGGGGCGACCGAGGCGATCTTCGACCAGACCAGGGGCAAGGGCGCGCATGGCCCGCACACCTGGGAGGGCCACTGGCGGATCGCCCGCCTAGCCCGCGACATCTTCGGCCCGCTGAAGGTCAACCTGCATATCATCGTCGGCCTGGGCGAGACCGACCGCGATCTGGTGGAGCTGTTCTACCAGCTGCGCGACGAGCAGATCGCGGCCTACCTGTTCTCGTTTAACCCCGAGCCGGGGACGGAGCTTCAGCACGCGCCGCGCGCCCCGCTGGCTCGCCACCGGCGCGTCCAGCTGGCCAAGTTCCTGATCGAGGATCGCGGGCTGGCGCGCGGGGCGGTCTCCTTCGACGAGTCGGGTGCGATCACCGGCATCGTGGCCCCCGCCGATCTGGTGGATGCGGCCATCGCCTCGGGCGAGCCCTTTATGACCGATGGCTGCCCCGACCGCCACGGCGCGATGACCTGCAACCGGCCCTACGGCTCCTACCGGCCGGGCGAGCCCTTCCGCGACTACCCCTTCGTGCCGAACGCCGATGATGTGGCGGTGATCCGCGCCGAGCTGGGCGTCGCCGCGATCACTGAGGGCGAGATCGCCTTCGGCTGATAGGGCTGACGCCCTAAACTGTGCCCCAGACCTGCTTTATTGTTGGGTTTGGGCGGCGAAGCCGCCCAAACCCAACAATAAAATAATGTGGGGCGGCGAAGCCGCCCCACACCCCACCGGCAGATGCGCTTATGCCCACCCCAATCCGCCTGATTGATCTTGGCCCGGCCCCGTTCTGGCTCACCCAGGCCGCCTACCACGCGGTGGCCGGGCTGATGGGCGAGCGCACCCCCGACACGATCATCCTCACCAGCCCGCGCACGCCTTACCTCTGCCTGGGCTACCACGACTCCTATGATGGCGTGCTGGACCGGGCGGCGGTGGCGCGGCGCGGCCTGCCCGTGATGCGCAGGCGGGTCGGCGGCGGCACGACCTACCTCGATGCCGAGCAGATCTTCTACCAGTGCGTGTTCCACAGCCAGCGGGTGCCCGCCGCCTTTGCGGCGGTCTACGCGCAGATGCTGGCCGCGCCGCTGGCCGTGCTGCGCGATCTGGGGCTGACGGGCGAGCTGCGCAACACGGTTGAGCTTGAGGTGGCGGGCCAGCGGGTTGCCGGGATCGGCGGGGGGCGGATCGATGATGCGGCGGTGGTGGTGGGCAACCTGCTGCTCGGCTTCGACTACGCGGCGATGGCTGATGTCTGGCGCGCGCCCTGGCCGGGCTTCCGCGCGCTGGCCGCCGAGGCGCTGGCCGAGCGGGTGACAACCCTGCGTCGGCTGGGGGTCGATCTGCCGCTGGATGATCTGGCGCGGCGGCTGCGGGTGGCCTTCGCGGAATCGCTGGGCCGCCCGCTGCTGCCCGGCAGGCTGACCCCCGCCGAGGCGCGCTACGCCCGGCAGCTGGGGGCGCGCATGCTTGCGCCCGAGTATGTGAACCTGCGCGACACGATCGGCGGGCCAACAGGCGCCCGCCCGCTGAAGGTTGCCGGCGGGGTCTACATCCACGTGGCGGAGGCCGATCTAGGCGGGCGCAGGCTGCGGGCCAGTCTGCGCGTCCACGGCGAGACCATCGCCGCCGCGCGGGTCGAGCCAGAGGGCTGGCCCGAGCACCGCGAGATTGAGGCGGCGCTGGTCGGCGCGCCCCTGGCGAGGTGGCGCGAGGTAGCGCTTTGACGGCGCGACCTGTTAGGGGATGGACGCCGCCGCTAGGCGAGCACCTCGCGCAGCACGTCGAGCGGCAGCCCGTCGAGGCTGCCCTCGTCGCTAGAGGCCAGGCTGCCCCAGAGCAGCACGCCCTCGGCCGAGATCCCGTGGCGCTGGTCGATGTTGCGCAGCAGCCAGCGCAGGGCCATGATCTGCGCGTCGGTGTTCTGCGCCGGGGCGACCGGCCAGCCCGCCGGGCGCTCTATGCCCACGCCGATGCTGCTGCGGTTCAGGTTGTACCATGTGCCGCTGAGCGTGGCCATGCCGGCGTGCCACGCCGCCTTGTCCTCGTCCACCAGCTGCGTGATCGCGCCGTCGAGGCCGACGTAGTAGTGGGTGGCGAAGCGCGACTCCATATCCGTCATGGCCGCCAGGGTCGCGTCCGCGCCGCCGGGCAGGCCGTGGATGATTATCATATCAATCGGCCGGCCGCCGCGCTCGCCCCAGGCCGTGGCCTGCGGGCTGGCCCGCACAATGTGCAGATCCACCGTCGTCGGTGGCTCCCATGCGCCATCGGGCTGCGGCGTATCGGCCTCCTCCATCGCCGCGCCCAGCACCGCCATGCCCTGGCTGGTGGCCAGGTCGCGCAATCGCTTCACCGCGCTCCAGTTCGGCACCACGTTGTAGAGCGTGTCCAGCGCGTAGACCTGGAGGGCGTAGGTGGTCTGCTCCAGCTTGACCTGAGAGCCCTCGCCCAGCGGCGCGCCGATGTTGAAGCCACGGGCCAGCTGATGGAAGGCCCAGTCGGGGTGGTAGGTCGCCCTGGCCTGCTTGTAGGTCGCGGCCAGCAGCGCGTCGCGCAGGCGGACGGTGGCCGGGTCGGTTGTGGCGGCGATCTGGCTGAGCATCTTCAGGTCGCCCCAGTTCGGCACCAGGTTATAGAGCGTATCGACGGCAAACGCCTGGTAGGCGTAGGTCTTACCGTCCACGCTGATCTGGGCGCTGTTGCCAACCGGCGGGCCGAGCTTGGCCGCCATGGCGAACTGATGCATGGCCCAGTCGGCGTGGAAGGTCGTTCCGCCCGAGGCGTAGGTCACATCGAGCAGGATGCGGCCCAGCCCCGAGGGCGGGATGCTGCCGCCGAGCAGCTCCGAGAGCGTCTTCACATCGCCCCAGTTCGGCACCTCGCAGTAGAGCGTGTCGCGGGCGAAGGGCTGGTAGGTATAGGTCTTGCCGTCGGCCATAATCTTAGCGCTCTGGCCCATAGGCATGCCCATGCTGTGGCTCACAGCGTACTGGTGGAAGGCCCAGTCGGGGTTGTAGCCCTGGGTGCCCGAGCGTCGGCTGTAGCTCTCGTTGAGCAGCGCCTCCAGCAGCGCCTCTTCGCTCGGCGTGGGCGTGCCGATCGGGCCGGGGACCGGGGCGGGCGGCGGGGCCACATTGTTCAGGTAGGCGTCAACCTCGCCCCAGACCCAGTCCTTCGTCACCGCCCAGCCGGGGCAGCTCTTCTGGTTCGTGTAGTCGCGGTGGAAGGAGATCAGCTGGCGCGGCGGGATCCCCAGGCGGCGCGAGAGACCGGCCATCACCGCCTTCGCGTGCTCCCAGACAGCGCCGGTCGGTCGAACTTTGTCGAAGTAGCCGACCATCTCCAGGCCGACCGAGTACCAGCCGGCGGACAGCGATCCGTTGCCGGTGCCGGCGTGGATGCCGATCTCAGACATCGGCGTGGCCAGCCAGATCCCATCCGGCCCAGTGTAGATATGCGGGCCGGCCGTCCAGCCCTTGCCCGCGTAGAAGCGCTGCATGCCGCGCATCGAGCCCAGCCCCGTCCACTGCGCCTCAGTCGGGACGGCGGTGTGGTGCAGCACCAGGCGCGAGGGGGCCAGCCGACCAAAATTGTAGTCGGCCACATAGCTGTTCCACTCGGCGACGGAGAGCTTACGGTTGATGAAGGGCGGCTTGCCCTCGGTGGGGAAGTCGGCCATGGGACCTCCTGTGAATTGCAGATTGCAGATTGCAGATTGGGCGCAGTTCGTGCGGGTGCAACCTATCTGTACTAGCGACATCATAGCAGATCGGGAGTCAGATCCCCAACCCCCAACCCCCAACCCCCGTAGTTGACGATCCGCCCGCCACACGGTATAGTACCCGGAACTTATCGGTCGCCTATGCGTGAACGAGGTCAGCCCGCCCGCCATGGGTCCGAAAGACACAGCCAAGTATCTACAGTCGTCATTGCCGCCCCTGCGCCTTCCTGCGCGGGGTTTTTTTGTAGATTATCGCTGGCCGACAATCTACAGCCTACAACCTACAATCTGCCATCATACGAAGGAGGATACAGATGACTATCGAGTGGGAGGATAAGTTCGCCCGTGAGGGCCTCACCTTCGACGATGTGCTGCTCGTTCCCGCCGAGTCGCAGGTGCTGCCCTCACAGGCCGATGTCAGCACATGGCTCACCCGCAAGGTGCGCCTGAACATCCCGATCGTCAGCGCGGCCATGGACACCGTCTCTGAGCACCGCCTGGCCATCGCCCTGGCCCGCGAGGGCGGCATCAGCTTCATCCATAAGAATATGTCGATCGAGGAGCAGGCCGAGATGGTGCGCAAGGTCAAGCGCTCCGAGAGCGGCATGATCACCGACCCGATCACTCTCCCGCCTGACAGGACCGTCGGCGACGCCCTCGACCTGATGGCCGAGTACCGGATCAGCGGCGTGCCGATCTGCACGGTTGAGGGCGACCTGGTGGGCATCCTCACCAACCGTGATTTGCGATTCGAGACGGATCGCACCCGCCCGATCAGCGATCTGATGACCAGCAAGAACCTCGTCACCGTGCCCGAGGGCACCACGCTGGAGCAGGCTAAGGCCGTGCTGCATAAGCACCGCATCGAGAAGGTGCTGGTGGTGAACGGCCGGGGCAAGCTCAGCGGCATGATCACCGTCAAGGACATCATGAAGCAGATCGAGCACCCCAACGCCTGCAAAGATGAGCAGGGCCGCCTGCGGGTCGGCGCGGCCATCGGCGCCGGGGGCGACTTCATCGAGCGGGCGGCGGCCCTGCTCCGCGCCGGTGCCGACGTGATCACCATCGACACCGCCCACGGCCACTCCCAGGGCGTGCTCAACGCCGTTGTGCGCGTGCGCGAGTCCTTCCCCGACATGCAGCTGATCGCTGGCAATGTCTCTACCGCCGCCGCCACCGTGGCTCTGATCGAGCGCGGCGTGGACGGGATCAAGGTCGGCCAGGGGCCGGGATCGATCTGCACCACCCGCGTCGTCACCGGCACCGGCATGCCCCAGATCACCGCCGTGATGGAGTGCGCCCGCGCCGCCGAGCGCTTCGGCGTGCCGATCATCGCCGACGGAGGCATCAAGTACTCGGGCGACCTGCCCAAGGCGCTGGCCGCCGGTGCCTACAGCGTGATGATTGGCTCGCTCTTCGCCGGTACCGATGAGAGCCCCGGCGAGGCGATCCTCTACGAGGGCCGCAGCTACAAGACCTACCGTGGCATGGGCAGCATCGGCGCGATGAAGCGCGGCTCAGGCGATCGCTACTTCCAGGGCGGCGAGGGCAAGAAGCTGGTGGCCGAGGGCATCGAGGGCATGGTCGCCTACAAAGGCCCGCTCGGCGACACGGTCTTCCAGCTCGTCGGCGGGCTGCGCTCTGGCATGGGCTACACCGGCTCAAAGGATATCGACACCCTGCGCCGCCAGGCCCGCTTCATCCGCATCACCATGGCTGGCCAGATCGAGAGCCACCCCCACGATGTGACGATCACCAAAGAGGCACCGAACTACGAGCGAAGGTAGCGGTCAATGCAAAATGTAAAATGCAAAATTGCCCATTTTGCATTTTGCATTTTGCATTTTGCATTCAGAATGAGTATGTAGAATATGACACCGACAACTATTCCCCCCGGCTTCGCGGACACCATCGAGATCATGCGCGACGGCCACGAGCGCATCCTGGCGGCCCTGGAGTCCCACGGCGTGGCCTACGAGCCCTACCCGCGCGAGATCCCTAACCCGCGCCCGCGCGGCCGGGCCGCCGCCCGCGCCTTCCCGATGCAAGGCGTGCTCAAGTACCACGGCCTGAGCGACTGGCCCTTCCGCATCGCCTACCTGCCCTCGATCTCCGTCAACAACAGCGCCGCCCACACCACCACCTGCGTCGAGTTTCGTCCCGACCTCGCCGAGGATAGCGCCGTGATCGGTGGCGTGCCTGCCAGCGGGCGCGACCTCGACCGGATCGTGCAGACCCTCGACGCCGTGCGCGGGCTCACTGGTGCGCAGACCCGCGCCCACGTCTCATCCCGCAACGTGCTCCAGTCGCGCGTGGTCGGCAAGGGTCTCGGCACCAGCGCCTCGGCTTCGGCCGCCCTGGCCGCTGCCGCCCTCGCCGCCCTCTACGGCCCGGAGCTAGCAGGCAACCATCGCTTCCTCAGCTGCTTCGCCCGCCTCCTGGCCGGCTCCGGCTGCCGCAGCGCCGCCGGTGGCCTGGCGCTCTGGCTCAGCTACCCCGGCCTGTCCCACGCCGACAGCTTCGCCCTGCGCCTCGACGGCGAGGGCCAGCTCGACAGCGTGCGCCTGATCACCGTCCCTATCGACTCGCGGATCGGCCTGAAGACCGAGTCGGCCCACTACGACGCCCCGCAGAGCAGCCTCTTCAAGAGCTGGATGCTCAGCCGCGCCGATGAGATCATCGAGTGCCTGGGCGCAATCCGCTCCGGTGACTGGCGCACCGTCGGCCAGTTTGCCGAGATGGACAGCATGCGCCTGCATGGGGTGACGATGTCGGGCAGCCGCGAGAACAAGTTGATCGGCTGGGAGCCCGAGAACATCGCCCTCTTCCGTATGTGCAACGACCTGCGCGCCCAGGGCGTGCCCGTCTACGCCTCCACCGACACCGGCCCCACCGTCGTCTTCATCACCCACCGCGACCACGAGGACGCCGTGGTGTCGGCCATCCACGGCCTGGGCCTGGGCCTCGATGCCGTGCGCGGCCACATCGCCGGCCCAGCCGCCCTGATCGACCCCGACGAGGCCCTCGCCGAGATCGGTGATTGATCGTATAGAGGGGATGGGGCGAACGCTGCGCGTTCGCCCCATCCCCTCTATACAACACTCCATAATCCTGACCATCTCGGCGCGGGTAGAGACGCCCCGCCGGGGCGTCTCTACTTCACATTAAACAGGAAGTGGCAGATATCCCCATCCTGGACGATATAGGTCTTCCCCTCCAGGCGCACCGTGCCAGCCTTCTTCGCATCGCTCATGCTGCCCGCGCTGATCAGGTCGTTATAGGCCACAATCTCGGCGCGAATAAACCCGCGCTGGATGTCGGAGTGGATCGTCCCGGCGGCCTCAACGGCGGGCGTGTTGCGGCGGATCGGCCAGGCCCGCACCTCATCCTCGCCAGCGGTCAGGAAGCTCACCAGGCCCAGCAGATCATAGGAGCCCTGGATGACCACATCGCGGGCGGGTGAATGAATGCCCAGATCCGCCATGAACGATGCCGCATCCTCGTCGTCGAGCTGGGCCAGCTCGGCCTCAATCTTCCCGCAGAGCGCCACCACCCCGCTATTGCGGAAGGGGTAGTCCAGGCTCGGCGGGACATTGATCGCATCCTCGCCCACATTCAGCGCCAGCAGCATCGGCTTGGCGGTGAGGAACTGGTAGCCTCGGATCAGGCGCTCCTCCTCCTCGCTCATCTCCACATTGCGGATGGGCGTCTCAGACTCTAGGGCAGCCTGAAGACGCAGCAGCAGGTCGCGCTCGGCGGTGCGCAGCTCCTTATCCTTCGTCGCCATCTTCGTAATCTCGGCGGTGAGCCGGGTCAGCCGCTTCTCGATGATCGCCAGATCGGAGAAGGCCAGCTCCATGTCGAGCGTGGCGATATCGCGGGCCACACCCACCGAGCCGTCGGGGTGAGGCACCGTCGAGTCCTCGAAGGCGCGCACCACATGCAGCAGCGCGTCGGCGCTGCCGATATAGTTCAGCAGGGCCGGGGGCAGCCCGCCGCCCTGCTGGCCGCCGCCGCTGATCCCCGCCACATCCACATACTGCACATCGGCGTAGGTGGTTTTGCGCGGCTTAAACATCTGGACCAGCACCTCAAGCCGCTTGTCGGGCACCTTCACCATCGCCAGGTTCGGCTCAAGCTGGCCCGACGAGTACGCTGCCGTCTCCGCCGTGCCACGGGTCAGCGCGTTGAACACCGTCGTCTTCCCGCTATTCGCCAGCCCAATGATCGCAAGCTTCATAGTGATGTAAATCTCTCGCAACTATATTGATTGATCATAGCGACGGCTTTTGCGCCCTTCGCATTCCTGTCTCTCGCCCAGCTTCATGTCTTTCGTGATCCCCCGTCCGGCCCGCCAGTATACCCTGTGCCTGCGCCCGGTGCAACCTGGTCTGGCCCCTTTAACCAAGTTTTCCCCTGGCGGCGTCCCCCCGCTTCGCTATAATGAACCATGTACCCATCTGCACAAAAAAACCATCTCCGCCGGGTATGCCGCTTGCTATATGTGAGAGAAGCCGCTGCCACATGGTTTGTCAGTTGCTCTGTATGACGATCATTGTGCGCCTGTGCGAAACCTTTTGGGTAGGTTCAGCGTTTGACTCTGTAGAAGGGCGGCGCCGCACCTGCGCTTGGGGTCGCGCAAGGCGTTCCAGCAAGCATGCTCCCTTCTGATGAACTCCGCGACCTCATTGGTCGCGCACAATCGCGAGACCCTGGCGCCATCAGCGAGATCTACACCCTCTACGCTAGGCTTATTCTTCGCTATATCTACCTTCGGGTCGGCGAGCACGAGCTCGCCCAGGATCTGACCCAGGAGGTGTTCATTAAGGTTATCCACGGGATAGCGCGCTTTGAGTATCGCGATGAGAAGTCCTTTCTTGGCTGGCTCTACACCATCGCTTCCAATGTCCTCAGCAGCCACCAGCGCCGACGCCGCCTCAGCTCCACATCCTTCGACCTCCAGAATAATCTGATCGACCAGCGTAGCCAGGACACCGCCCGCACAATCACCGACCGTGTGGCGCTCCAGCAGGCTATTGAGCAGCTGACGACTGATCAGCAGCAGGTGCTCGCGCTCCGTTTCTTCGCTGATATGAGCAACAGCGAGATCGCTGGCCTGCTGCGCCGCACCGAGGGCGCGATCAAGGCGCTTCAGCACCGGGCCATCCATAGCCTCCAGAGGATCATGAACCGTGAGGCTGAGGAATACCAGATCTCCGACAGCCCGGCACCTGCGCCCGGCCCCTTCGCTGATCTGTCGCCCATATCGCTCGAAGGCCCGTCGGGAGACTAAGCGTTGCGTGTCGATCTCACATCTATCCTCGATATGGCTCTGGCCGAGATGCGTGCAGGTGCAAGCATTGATGAGTGCCTGCAGCGCTACCCCGACCACGCGGCCGAGCTAGAGCCGCTGCTGCGCACCGCTGTGGCGATCCGTCGTCAGGCATCTGCCGCGCTGCCACCATCGCTTGAGCAGTGGCTCGCCAGCAGCCGCGATGAGATCGAGCAGATCGCCCGCACATCGTATGCGCGCCCTGCCCCGTCCGGCTGGCAGCTTGGCAGAACGCTCACCCAGCTCTTCGCAGCCCTCTTCCGCCGTGGGCTGCCACGCATAGCGACCACCTTCGTCACCACCGTGCTGATCTGCGCCATAGCGATCTTCGGCGTCGATTCCGCCGCCGCTCGCACGCTCCCCGGCGACTCGCTCTATCCCTGGAAGCTCTTCTCTGAGCAGACGCGCCTGCGCTTCTCTGGCGACCCTGATACCCGCATTGATCTGTCGGTTATGATAGTTGAGCACCGCGTCGCCGAGATCAGCTCACTCGGTGCGCTTCCCGAGGCACGCCTCGATCAATATCAGCAAAGCTTCGCTGTCCTTCAGGCGCAGCTGCCGTATACTATCGATCTGCTTAAGGACGCTACTCCCCCAGCCCGTCGTCTGGCTCTTATTCGCCTCAGTCGTCTGCTCAACCGGGCCGAGCTGGATCTGCGCAGTGCTGGCATCACGCAGCAATCTGACCCATCTGCGCTGGTGCGCGCCGCCGAGATAGCCTCTAGTCTGCGAGCTGCGCTCCCTGCCGCTGCACCTGATGAAGAATCGGTGGCGGTGCTCCCTACCGCTACCCCAACGGCCACGCCGACGGCCACGCCCGCTCCTCCGGAGCGTAAGCTGACGCCGTCGCCTGCGCCGTCGCCTGAACGGCCCACGCCATCCCCAACCTTCCCGATCTTCAGCGCGCCGAACCCTGGTTCCGCTGGTGCGCAGCGCACGCCTCAGACCAGTCCGACTTCAACGGCTACAGCAGTTCTGGATTATAGCCCGCCCGCCCCCCCGCTTGTGGTGAGCCCCTCACCCTCTCCGACGGCCCAGCGGGCGGGGCAGCCCATACGTACGCCTTTGCCGACACAGACATCTGGTCCGGCTCCGCTTTTGCCGACGCCAATCAGCGCGCCAAATAATCTCACTCCTTCGGCCACTCCGCTGCCCTCATCAACGGTGACGAGCACGCCGACCAGCACGCCGACCAGCACGCCGACCAGCACGCCGACCAACACGCCGACCAACACGCCGACCAACACGCCGACCAACACACCGACCAACACGCCGACCAACACACCGACTCGTGTCCCCGACGCTGTGGTGCAGCCAATCGTAGAGTGTGTCGCCAGCATCAACAGCGCCTTGTTGATCGCCTACTTCGGCTACCAGAACACCAGTTCAGCACCGGTGGAGATACCCGTCGGCGTCCGTAACTACTTCCTGCCCATGCCGTTTGACCAGGGCCAGCCGACTCTCTTTCTGCCCGGTCGATCTCCTGTCTACCCAAACACTGCCTTCAGCGTCGTCTTCAGCGGCGAGCGCCTTACCTGGAGACTGAATGGCTTCATCGCCACAGCCAGCAGGAACTCGCAACCCTGTGAATAGTCCGCAGGGTGCTATAATGAACATGCAACAGCGTTGTGCGGCCATCTCTAAGATCATGTTTCAGGTTGCTTTACAGTTTGGTGTCGTGTAGGGCATGTTGATGCGCTAACCCTGACTCCTGACTCCTGACCCCTGAAGCCTTGTCTAACCACGGTAGCTATCTGTGCAGGTATTATCCGAGACAACCCCAATAGCGCAGCAGAGCTACGGGCATCCCTACCTGATCTTTTTCTCTGAGCTCGATGGCGAAGGTGCGCTCGATCTCCTCGCCCGCCCTGGCCTGCTCAGCGAGCTTGTCTCCTCCAGCTATGGTGTCGCCCTCGCCATCCGAGATCTCACCCCCGATCTCGCATCCGCCGTCCGTCTGCTGAATAGCTCCGGCGTCCAGGTTGTGGCCTGGCTCCAGCTGCCCCAGAGCGAGGGGATCTGGTTCCATATGCAGAACTATCCTCAGGCGATCGAGCGCTACCGCAGCTTCCGCGTATGGTCCCGCGATCAGGGGCTGATCTTCCACGCGGTTGGCATTGATATCGAGCCGCCTTCGAGTGAGCTTGATCGTATCCAGCGCTGGGGCCTGCGCGATCTGGCCCGCCGACTCTGGCTGGCCCACGAGAATGTCCTTTTCGCTGCCGCCCGCGTCGCCTATGCCGACCTGATCGGCGAGATCCACCACGACGGCTACGAGGTTCATGCCTACCAGCTACCTATTCTCGCCGACGACCGGCGGGCCGGGACGACGCTCATCCAGCGCGCCTTCGATATCGTCGGCCTGCCCGCCGATGTCGAGGTGCTGATGTGCTATAGCAGCCTGCCGATCGATGCCCTCCGCAATGATATCGGCGGCACCCTGATCACCAGCTATGGCCCATCTGCCGATAGCATCGGGGTGGGTGCGATTAGCGGCTCCGCCGCCGATAGCTCCGCCGATGACCTGCCGCCGCTCTCTGGCGATGCCCTTGAGCGCGACCTGCTCCTGGCGGCCCGCCACACCGATGTGATCTATGTCTTCTCCCTTGAGGGCTGCGTCGAGCGCGGCCTGCTGCCGCGCATCGGGCAGATCAACTGGGAAGCTGAGCCAGCGATATCGCCCTGGAAGCGCCTGTCTGTTGGCGCGATCCGCGCCCTGATCCTGATCGCCCTGCTCACCTCGCGCTTTGGCGGCAGGCTCGTCGCCTGGCTTGGCTGGGGCCTCTTTGTGATTGTACTTATCCGCAGAGCCCGCGCGGCCCTGACTCGTAGCCGAACCTAACCCCCAACCCCCAACCCCCAAAGTTGACAGCGGCACACTACAGTTTATAATGTGGCCATTTCCCTCTGTGTCATGGCTTTGACATATAATCAATGCTAAGGAGCCTGCTGCAATGGACTGGGGCAAACAGAATCGCTGGTCGCAGATCACCAAACCGGATGGACGCTGCTTCTTCTTGGCGATGGACCATGGCTACTTCCTTGGGCCGACCCGCTGCCTTGAGAAGCCGGGCGAGATGGTCGCGCCGCTCCTCCCCTACGTCGATGCGCTGTTCGTCACCCGCGGCGTGCTGCGCGCCAGCATCGACCCTGCCACCCAGGTGCCGATCATCCTGCGCGTCTCCGGCGGCAGCAGCATTATCGGTGGCGACCTGGCGAACGAGAGCGTCACCACCTCGATCGATGAGGTCATCCGCCTGAACGCCGCCGCTGTCGGCCTCTCGGTCTTCGTCGGCTCCGACTTTGAGCACCAGACCCTGAACAACCTCGCCACCCTGATCAACTCCTGCGAGCCCTACGGCATCCCCGTGATGGCCGTCACTGCGGTGGGCAAGGAGCTTGAGAAGCGCGACGCGCGCTTCCTGGCCCTCTCCTGCCGCATCGCCGCCGAGCTCGGCGCGACGGCGGTGAAGACTTACTGGTGCGAGGATTTCCACAAGGTTGCCGAGAACTGCCCCGTGCCGGTGGTGATCGCCGGCGGCCCCAAGTGTGACACGATCCTTGAGGTCTACGAGTTCGTCCACGACGGTATCGAGCGCGGCGCGATCGGCGTCAACCTCGGCCGGAACGTCTGGCAGGACGAGCACCCGGTGGCGGCAGCCCGTGGCCTCCAGGCGCTCATCCACGAGGGCCTCACCCCGGCTCAGGCCAGCGACCTCTACATGACGATCAAGAACGAGGCCGTGCCGGCCTAGCGCTGCCGGTCGCCCTGGCTGAATGGGAGGGAGGGTTTCAGGGAGGGCTTCGCCCTCCCTGGCCCTCCCCTATATGTTTGCGGTGAAAAAACATGCAAAATCAGTGGAACCCCGAGGACGCCGCGCGCCTCCCCGGCGACCTGGGCCAGTGTGTGTACGCCTCGCGCCTGCTCGGCGCGAACCCGGCGCTCGTCCTGCACGGCGGCGGCAATACGTCGGTGAAGATCCAGCAGGCCAATATCTTTGGCGAGCCCGAGGCGATTCTCTATGTGAAGGGTAGCGGCTCCGACCTGGCAACCGTTGAGGCGAAGGATTTTGCGCCGGTGCGCCTGGATCACCTGCGCCGCCTGACGACCCTGGAGACCCTCTCCGATACCGAGTGGCTCAACGAGTTGCGCGGTAGCGTGGTTGACGCCTCGGCCCCGCCAGCCTCGGTCGAGGCCATGCTGCACGCGCTCCTGCCCGCGAAGTATGTCTTCCACTCGCACGCCGATGCGGTGCTGGCGATCACCAATACCCCCGGCGGCACCGAGCGCATCAAGGAGATCTACGGCGATGCCGTTGTTACCGTGCCCTACGTGCGGCCCGGTTTCCCGGTGGCCAAGCGCTGCGCGGCCATCTTCGCAGCCGAGATCTCCGAGCGCACCGCCGGCGTGGTGCTGCTGCGCCACGGCCTGTTTAGCTTCGGCGAGACGGCGCGGGACGCCTATGATCAGATGATCAACCTCGTTAACCAGGCCGAGGCATATCTGGCGAGCTACCCTGTCCCGGTTGCGCCGGTGGATCAGCCCGACCCGCAGCGCCCGCTGCGCCAGGAGCTCGCCGATCTGCGCCAGGCCATCTCCGCCGCAGCGGGCGCGCCCATGATCCTCACCACCCACGACGACGAGCAATCCCTGCGCTTCGCCCAGCGCGCGGATGTGGCCCAGATCTCGCAGCAGGGGCCAGCCACCCCCGACCACGTCATCCGCACGAAGCGCGCGCCGATGCTCGGCCGCGATGTGGCGGCCTTCCGCGCGGCCTACGAGGAGTACTTTCAGGCGCACCAGTCCCGCGCCAGCTTCGCGCTAACGATGCTCGACCCCGCGCCGCGCGTGGCGCTCGACCCCGCCCTGGGGATGGTCGCGGCGGGCCGCAGCGCCCAGGAGGCCCGTATCGCTGGCGATATCTACCGCCACACAATGGCCATCATCGAGCAGGCCACCGCGCTGGAATCCTACCGCTCCGAGACCGCCGCCGAGGTCTTCGACTTTGAGTACTGGGAGCTGGAGCAGGCCAAGCTCACGCGCCTGGGCCGACCGCCCATGTTTGCCGGCGAGATCGGCCTCGTCACCGGGGCGGCCTCTGGCATCGGCAAGGCATGTGTCGAGTCGCTGCTGGCGCGCGGCGCAGCGGTGGTCGGCCTCGACATCAACCCGGCCATCGAGCAGCTCTTCGACCGGCCCGACTTCCTCGGCATCCGCTGCGATGTCACCAGCGAGGAGCAGCTGATCGCCGCCCTAGAACGCACCGCTCGCGTCTTCGGCGGCCTCGACATGCTCATCCTCAACGCGGGCATCTTCCCGCCCTCCCGGCGCATCGCGGACATGCCCACCGCCGAGTGGCGCAAGACCATGACCATCAACCTGGACGCGAACATGATCCTCATGCGCGAGGCCCACGTGCTGCTGAAGCGCGCCCCGCGCCGGGGCCGGGTGGCGATCATCGGCTCGAAGAACGTGCCCGCGCCCGGGCCGGGCGCCGTCGCCTACTCGGCCTCCAAGGCCGCGCTCAACCAGCTCGCCCGCGTGGCCGCCCTGGAGTGGGGCCAGGACGGGATCAGGATCAACTCGCTGCACCCCAACGCCGTCTTCGACACCGGCCTCTGGACGGACGAGGTGCTCGCGGCCCGCGCCAAGCACTACGGCCTGACGGTCGAGCAGTACAAGACCAACAACGTCATGCAGATTGAGGTCACCAGCCGCGATGTCGCCGAGCTGGCCGCCGAGATGTGTGGGCCGCTCTTCGCCAAGACCACCGCCTCCCAGGTGCCGGTCGACGGCGGCAACGAGCGCGTGATCTAGCGCGATTGCAGATTGCAGATTGCAGATTGGGCGTAGCAGCGCGGCTTGCCCGGTTGGTGTTATAGTGTAGGTGCGGATCTTGAGTTCCGCAATCTGCAATCTGCAATCTGCAATCTGCAATGTTTCGAGGTGCCGATGAAGCTCTCACCCGAGAAGATCGAACTGCTCGCCACCGCGATTGTCGATGAGCTGGCCGAGGTTGACGGCGTGCTCTTTCAGGGCAGCGACAGCGACCTGCGCCTAGCTGTTAACGAGATCATCACCGATGAGCTGATGCTTGAAGAGCGTCTCGACGCCGAGATCCACAAGATGCTTCAGGCATATAAGTACGAGATCACCATGGGCCGTCTGAACTACGACGAGCTCTACCGGAAGATGCGCTCGCGCCTGATCGCCGAGCGTAAGCTCGTCCTTTAGGGGAGGCTCAAGGAGGGCTTGCCCTCCTTGAGATCTATCACCCATGCAGATCATCGCGAGCCCGACCGAGCGCACCACCGCCGCAACCGACGCGCTCATCGCCGCCATCTCACTGCGCTACGCCGCCGAGCTGATCGGCCGCCGCCCCCGCCACTCCTGGAAGGCCAGCGTCTGGGCCGGCACCTTCGCCACTCTTGGCCTCTCCGGTGCCCTGGGTGCCGTCGTCCACGGCCTGGAGCTTTCGCCGCGCCGCCGCGAGATTCTCTGGCGCCCCCTCACCCTCATCCTCGGTGTCACGGTAGCGCTCTTCGCTGTCGGCGCTGTGGGCGACCTCCTTGGCGAGCGGGCTGCCCGTCGCGCCCTACCCGGCCTGCTGCTCAGCGCTGGCGGGCTCTACGTGGCGAGCCAGCGCCTCCAGCGCGGATTCCTGATCTTTATCATCTACGAGGCCGCCGCGATGCTATTCGCCCTCGGCGCCTACGCCCGCCTCGCCCAGGCTGGCCGTTTCGACGGTGCCCAGCAGATGGCCGCCGGCGTCCTCATCTCTATCATCGCCGCCTCCATCCAGTCCAGCAGCCTTGAGCTGACTATCTTCGGCGTCCCGCTCGATCACAATGGCCTGTTCCATATTGTGCAGATCGCTGGTCTGCCGCTCCTCGCGGCCGGCCTACGCGCCGCCCTCGACTCTCAGCCCGAGAGCTGAGGCTCGCCCCAGTTGCCTATGCCTCACATCTTCTCCCGTCTCGTGCCTTTCACGCTCTATGTCACGTTTTTTGCGATCCTGCTTGCCGCTTGTTCAACCCAGTCCGGCCCGCCCATGCTTCGACAGGAGCAGACGGTCGATGGGATCACTATTGGCCTGGAGGCCGCCGATAGCCCCAAGCTGAACGCGACCCAGACCTTCACCATCACCCTCGTCGACGCCCAAGGCAAGCCGATCGATAACGCCTCGGTCTACATCGACCTGCTGATGTCGGCCATGCCCATGGGCAGCAACCGCCCGGTGGCCTCCAACGAGGGCCAGGGCCGCTACCAGGTCCAGTATGTCTATACCATGACCGGCACCTGGGAGGTCACCGTCGTCGCCGAGGTTGATGGCGTTGAGCACCGCGCTGTCTTTCCGCGCGAGGTGCCCGAGCCATAATCTGCCTTAACAATCCCTGAAAATGTTCCTGCTACCATGCTCGGGTGGCTATTGGCTTAGGCAAGGCTTCAGCGAATGGTACAGCCTGGCAGCGCGGATCGCTCGCTGATGCGGCGACACCGGCTCCCGACTCCCGACTCCCCAACCCTGCCTTACCGAACTGGAACCATGAAGCAGGAACAACGATCACACATCCGGGCCCGCAGCAACGGGTGCCGCATCTGGCCCCGGCACATTCAGCCCTGGCCGCGACGGTTTTGAGGGCCGCCCGCCCGCCGGTATCGCCGAGGGCAGCCGCCCCTCCGGCTTCCTTCCCGGCGGCGGGGGCGGTCGGCGCGAGGGCTTCGGCGGCCACGAGGGCGGTCGCGGTGGCTTCGCCGCAGGCGAGCTGCTGAAGAACCTGTTCGTCATCGCCGTGATCATCGCCGTCGTCTCCCTGCTCAACCGGATCATCGGCACCCGCCGCCCGCGGCGGCGCTATAGTGGCGAGTAGATCAATGGAGCCTTGTGATTAGGACGGCGCGAGCAAAGCGAGCCACCAGCCTCAGTGATTCAGTGATTCAGCGCCTCAGTGATTCACCGCCTATGACTCATACCATCCTGATCGTCGATGATGAGCGCAACCTCCGCGACATGATCCGGGTCTACCTGGAGCAGGAGGGCTACCACATCGTGCAGGCCAGCAATGGCCGCGAGGCGCTGTACGTTGCCCGCATGGAGAAGCCCGACCTGATCATCCTCGACCTGATGATGCCCGAGATGGGCGGCTACGACTTTATGAACGCCTACCGCAAGGAGGGCGTCGCCCCCGTGATCATGCTCACCGCCAGGGTAGACGATGAGGATAAGATCCTCGGCCTTGAGCTTGGCGCTGACGACTACCTCAGCAAGCCCTTCAACGTCCGCGAGCTGATCGCCCGCGTCCGCGCCGTCCTCCGCCGCGCCTACCGGCCCGCCATCGAGCCCGACATCCTGCGCGCCGCCGACATCATCCTCGACCGCGCCGGCTGCACCGTGCGCGTCTCTGACATATACGTTGATCTGACGCCCTCTGAGTTCGAGCTGCTCAGCACGCTGATGGCTGCGCCGGGCCAGGTCTTCTCGCGCCTCGACCTGATGGAGCGCATGTCTGGCAACGCCTTTGAGGGCTATGAGCGCACGATCGATGTCCACATCCGCAACCTGCGCCTCAAGATCGAGCCCGACCCGCGCCACCCGAAGTATATCGAGACGGTCTACGGCATGGGCTACCGATTCGCACAGACCAAGACACCTGGCTCGTAGGCCGGTGTCTTGGTCTGTGAACATGCTATGCACAATCGGCAATCTGCAATCTGCAATCTGCAATCGTCATGATCCACTCCCTCGCAACGAAGCTCACCCTCGCCTTCCTGCTGGTCGGCGTCGTCGGCGCGATCCTGGTCGCCCTGCTGGTCGGGATTCGCACGCGCTCTGAGTTCGACCGTTTTCTCTCATCGCGTGACCAGGACTCCATCGCTCAGATCCTCGGCAGCTACTACGCTGGCCACGGCAGCTGGGCGGGGGTTGACGAGGCGCTCGCCGCAGACTCACGGCTCGGATTCTATAGCCGTCGCATCACCCTGCTCAACGCCGACCGGAAGGTTGTCCTCGGCGGGCGCTCCTCCCCCGTCGGCACCAGCGTGCATGATGACGACCGCCTCACCAGCCAGCCCATCAGCCTGAACGGCCAGATCGTCGGCTACGTGCTTGTGCCGGCCGCCGATCAGTTCACTCGCCCCACAGGGAGAGATCGCACCCCGCCGTTGGAGATGGACTTCATCGAGCGGGTGGCCTGGGCCACCGCGATCAGCGCTGGCGTCGCCGCCCTGATCGCCCTCGTGCTTGGCAGCCTTCTCGCCCGCACCCTCACCCGGCCCGTCCGCGAACTCACCGCCGCCACCCAGGCCATGGCCGCAGGCAGCCTCGATCAGCAGGTGCGCGTGCGCTCCCGCGACGAGATCGGTCGGCTCGCCACCTCATTCAACCAGATGAGCAGCGACCTCGCCCGCGCCAGCCAGGCCCGCAAACAGATGACCGCCGATCTCGCCCACGACCTGCGCACGCCGCTCAGCGTCCTGCGCGGCTACACCGAGGGCCTGAAGGACGGGCGTATCCAGGGGAGCGCCGCCCTCTACGGCGTGATGCACAGCGAGGTTGAGCACCTGCGGCACCTCGTGGAGGATCTTCGTATCCTCTCGCTGGCGGACTCCGGCGAGCTGCCCCTCAACCGCCGCGCGATCGATCCCAGCGCCCTGATCGAGCGAGCCGGCCTCGCCTACATTGTCCAGGCCGAGCAGCAGGGTCTGGCACTGAATGTTGAGTCCGCCGAGGATCTCCCCTCGATCTCCGTGGACACCGAGCGCATGGCCCAGGTGCTCAATAACCTCGTCTCAAACGCGCTTCACCACACAGCGCAGGGCGCGATCAGCCTCTCGGCCAGCCACCAAGGTGCCGTCGTGCTGCTCCAGGTGCGCGACACCGGGAGCGGCATCGCCTCCGAGGATCTGCCCCACATCTTTGATCGCTTCTACCGCGCCGACAAGGCCCGCCAGCGCGGCGACAACGGCGCATCCGGCCTGGGCCTGGCTATTGCCAAGGCGATCATCGATGCCCATGACGGCACAATCTCCGTCGAATCTACCCTCGGCCAGGGTACCACCTTCACCATCGCCCTGCCCGTCGCGTAATCAGTGCCTCAGTGCCTCAGTGCCTCAGTGATACCGGCAGCTCAACCCCCGCCCGCCCCGCCGCAGCCGCCTCAGCCACCGTCAGCACCGGCGTCACGCAGGCGTCCACCTCGGCGAAGATCTCTTGCCACACGGCCAGGGGCTGCCCCGCGATAACCGCAGCCACCTCCGCGATCAGCGTTGGCTGGTCGGGGTCGTCGTGGCGTGGGGCGAGATCAGGGCGCTTGATCGCGGCGCAGAAGCGCTCCCAGAAGTGTCGCTCCAGCGCGGCCACCGCCAGGTGCCGCCCGTCGGCCGTTCTGTAGACCCGGTAGTAGGCCAGGTTTCCCGAAAGTATATGGCCATCCTCGGCGCTCACCGCAACCCCGGCCTGGGCCACGGCGTGCCACGGCGCCATCAGCCAGCGCATCGCCGCGTCCATCGGCACATCAAGGAACGCTCCCTCTCCTGTGCGCTCGCGGGCCTGTAGCGCCGCCAGGATCGCCGTCGCCGCCACCAGCCCGCTGGTCAGATCTGCCAGCTGCGCCCCCGGCATCGCCGGCTCCCCCGCCGCCGTCGTCATCGCCAGGAAGCCCGAGCGCGCCACAAAATTCAGGTCGTGGCCAGCCATCAGGCTATCGCCCGGCGCCGCCCCGAATCCGCTGATCGCGCAGTAGATCAGGCGCGGGCTCTCCTCTCGCAAAGCCTTCGCCCCCACGCCCAGCCGGTCGAGCACCCCCGGTCGGAACCCGTCCACCAGCACATCGGCGGATCGCACCAGATCGCGCAGGGCCGCCGCGCCCTCAGCCGACTTCAGATCCAGGGTCACGCTCTGCTTTCCCCGGTTCAGCGCCACAAACTGCGGGCTGTCGCCCGCCGCGTCCAGAGGGTCCATCGCGCGCATCGGGTCTCCCCCCGGGCGCTCCACCTTCGTCACCCGCGCGCCCATCCCGGCCAGGATCTGCGTACACGTCGGCCCGGGGATGTACGCCGCCACCTCGATCACGTGAATGCCCGCCAGGGCCTGCTTGATCATAATGCCCCCATATACACAGATAGAGCCGCCCCATCAGGGCGGCTCTATCATACGACACCTTTCAGGAATCAGCGCCTCAGTGCCTCAGCGCCTCAGTGTTCTATGCAGGCATGATCCCGGGGCGCGGCCTGGGTGCCGGCCGCTCGCTCGGCGGTAGCGTGACTGGCGCGGCTGCACCCTTCGCCGGCGGCGGCAGCACCTCGCCGCGGACGATCGCCTCCACCTGGCTGCGATCAAGCGTCTCGTGCTCAAGCAGCGCCTTTGCCAGGTGGTCGAGCGTCCCCCGGTTCTCCGTCAGCAGCTGGATCGCGGTGTGCATCCGCTCATCGAGCAGCTTCCGCACCGCGTCGTCGAGACGCGCCGCCGTCGCCTCGCTGTGGTCGCGCGGGCCAGCCATCTCACGCCCAAGGAAGGGGTTCTCCGTGCCCTCGCTGGCGAAGAGTAGCCCCATCTCATCGCTCATGCCCCAGCGGCCGACCATCCGCCGGGCCAGCTGTGTCGCCCGCTGTAGGTCATTCTCGGCGCCCGTCGTAATCTCGCCGATCGCCACCTGCTCCGCCGCCCGCCCGCCAAACAGCGTCGCCAGCTGCGAGCGCAGGAACTGCCGCGAGTAGTTGAAGCGGTCGCCCTCCGGCAGATACTCGGTCACGCCCAGTGCCCGCCCTCGCGGGATGATCGTCACCTTATTCACCGGGTCAGACTCAGGCAGTAGGCTCGACACTAGGGCGTGGCCAGCCTCGTGGTAGGCGATCACCGTCCGCTCCTGCTCGCTCATCAGCACCGGCCGCTCGGTGCCCAGGACGATCTTATCAAGCGCCTCGCGGAAATGCAGCGCCGTGACCTGGCGAGCCATATGGCGCGCCGCGTGGATCGCCGCCTCATTCACCAGGTTCGCCAGGTCGGCCCCGGCAAAGCCCGGCGTCTGCCGCGCCACAATCGAGGGGTCCACATCGGTGGAGACAGGCTTGCCGCGCATGTGGATGCGCAGGATCGCCTCGCGACCACGCACATCGGGCAGCCCCACCGTCACCTGGCGGTCGAAGCGGCCGGGCCGCAGCAGCGCCGGGTCAAGCACATCGGGCCGGTTCGTCGCCGCGATGATGATCACCGGCACGACGCTCGTCTCAAACCCGTCCATCTCAACCAGGATCTGGTTGAGCGTCTGCTCACGCTCATCATTGCCGCCGCCCATGCCCGCGCCGCGCTGGCGTCCGATCGCATCGAGCTCATCAATAAAGACGATTGCCGGCCCATTGCGCCGCGCCTGGTCGAACAGGTCGCGCACGCGCGATGCGCCCACGCCCACAAACAGCTCAACAAACTCGCTGGCGCTCGTGCTGAAGAAGGGCACCCCCGCCTCGCCGGCCACCGCCCGCGCCAGCAGGGTCTTGCCGGTGCCGGGAGGGCCGACCAGCAGCACGCCCCGTGGGATCTTCGCGCCCAGCCGCTTGTAGCGATCCGGGTTCTTGAGGAAGTCCACCACCTCGGTCAGCTCGCGCTTAGACTCCTCGGCTCCCGCAACATCGCCGAATGTCACCGTCGGCGTCTCGCCCGTGTGCGACTTGGCCTTGGAGCGACCAAAGCTAAACACATTCTGCTGCCCGCGTGATTGCTGGCGCATCATATAGATGAACAGGCCGCCGATCAGCAGCACCGGGCCAAAGGACAACAAGATATTCCAGAACATCGACGGGTTCTGCACCGACGCCACAATCTCAACCTTCTTCTCGCGGAGCAGCGGCAGCAGAGTCTGATCTCCCACCGACGGGATCGTGCTGGTAAACTGATCCGCCTTTGTCGGCGCATCACCGAACAGCGTCCCCCCGCTCACCGTCTCGCCCGCCGTCGCCTCGACCGGGGCGGTGAGCACTCCGCGCACCTGCTGATCATTCAGCTCAACCTTCGTCACATTCCCCGCCTGCACCTGGTCGAGGAACGCGCTGTACGGCAGATCGATCGACGGCGTCGTCGGGCGCAGGGTGAAAATATTCCAGACCAGAGTCAGACCGAGCAGCAGCATTAGCCAGCGCATACCGGGGCCACCGAACATAGTCGTCCCACCGCTGGGCTGCTGGCCGTCTGGCCGCTGTGGTTGTCGTGGAAGCATAAGACGCTCCTTCCATCGCCGCATGTGCGGCGTATATGTGTGTACATGGTACGCCCTAAACCCCGGTCTAGGTGCCCCCTAATGTTAACACCCTGTTAGAATCACGATGAGCATTCGATGAGTGGTATAGTAAATGCCATGAATCTCCTCTCGATCGAGTCTATCAGCAAGCAGTATGCCGAGCGCCCGCTCTTTGAAGATGTCACCTTCGGCATGAACCGTGGCGAGCGCCTCGGCGTGATCGGCGTCAACGGCAGCGGTAAGAGCACCCTCTTACGCATCGTGGCCGGCATCGAGCCTCCCGATAGTGGGCGCGTTGTCCTCTCTGGTGGCACCCACGTCGCCTACCTGCCCCAGGCGCCCCTGCTCCCCGAGGCGCAGACCGTGCTAGAGGCGGTGTTCGCCGGCGACTCCCCCACCGTGCGCCTGCTCCGCGAGTACGAGCTGGTCAGCACCCAGCTCGCCGAGCACCCTCACGATGCCAGTCTGCTCGCTCGCCTGAGCACCCTCACCCCCCAGATGGACGCCCTCGGTGCCTGGGATGCCGAGTCGTCTGCCCACACGATCATCACTGAGCTGGGCCTTGCCGAATACGCCAACTCCCCGATCTCCATCCTCTCCGGCGGCCAGCGCAAGCGCGTCGCCATGGCCCGCGCCCTCGTCGATCAGCCCGACCTGCTCATTCTCGACGAGCCGACCAACCACATCGACACCGACACGATTGCCTGGATGGAGGACTACCTCTCCCGCAGCACCTGCGCCCTCCTCCTCGTCACCCACGACCGCTACTTCCTCGACCGGCTCGTGTCGCGCATGATCGAGCTCGATCGCGGCCGACTCAGCAGCTACGCTGGCAACTACGCCAGCTTCCTAGAGCAGAAGGCCGAGCGGATCGCCCGCGAGTCTGCCGCTGAGGATGCCCGCCAGAACTTGCTGCGCCGCGAGATCGCCTGGCTCCGCCGCGGTGCCCAGGCCCGCACCACCAAGCAGAAGGCTCACGTCGAGCGCGTGTATACCTTAATGGAGCAGCGCCCTGACGCAGCCCAGGGCAGCGTCGGAATAGATGTGGGGGCTGGCCGCCGCATCGGCAAGCGTGTCCTTGAGCTTCACGGTGTGAGCAAGCGCTACGACGACCGCATCCTGATCGACCGCTTCAGCCTTGAGCTTACGTCGAGCGACCGGGTCGGTATTATTGGCCCGAACGGCAGTGGGAAATCGACCCTGCTGAACCTGATCACAGGCCGCACCCAGCCCGACAGCGGCGAGATCCGTGTTGGCGAGACGATCTACATGGCCTACTATGATCAGGAAAGCGCCGGGCTCGATCCGGCCCAGCGAGTTGTTGACTACATCCGTGAGGTTGCCGAGCTGGTGCGTGGGCGCGATGGCGCACTGCTGGCCGCCACGCAGATGCTTGAGCGCTTCCTGTTCACCCCCGAGATGCAGTGGGCCACGATCGCGACCCTCTCTGGCGGCGAGCGTCGCCGCCTCTACCTGCTTCGCCAGCTCATCCACAACCCGAACCTGCTCATCCTCGATGAGCCGACCAACGACCTCGATCTCCAGACCCTCGGCGTCCTGGAGAATTACCTGGACGACTTCAGCGGTGCTGTGATCGCCGTCTCACATGATCGCTACTTCCTTGATCGGGTCGTCGGCCGTATCTTTGCCTTCGAGGGGGATGGTCGTATCATCGAATACCCTGGTAACTACACCACCTACAGCGAGTATCGCGCCCGCAAACCTGTCGAGAAGGCCGCAGCACCTGTAAAGGCGAAGCTCGTTACCCCTGCGGCAGCGCCCATAGGGCCGCGCAAGCTGAGCAGTAAAGAGCGACGCGAGCTTGAGACCCTGGAGCGGCGCATCGCTGAGCTTGAAACCCAGCGTGACGCCATTGGTGTCACACTTAACAGCGCTGGCTCCGACCACACACGCTACAGCCGCTTGGCCGCCGACCTGGCTGCGGTCGAGGCTGCTATCGAGACGAGCTTTATGCGCTGGGCCGAGCTCGCAGAATTCGCATAACACGCCCATAACGCGTTCATAATATTGATCCAATACATTTGCCCGCCACCAATGTAGTAAGAGAGGGTTTGAGGCTTCAGAGAGCCTCAAACCCTTTTGTGCAAAATAATTTGACAACCCTCTGGCAGGGTGATATACTACGCGGGCTGGAACGAATGAGGCCTCACTCAGAAATGGGTAGACCAAACAGGTAAAACATAAGCGAACCGCGCTGAAATCTAATTTCAGAGACGTCGCCAGGGGAGTTCGGTTTACCGGACGCTCCCTGGTTTTGTTTTTTGCCTGATGTTCGGCCAGTATGCACCTTCACAACTAAATTGCGATAGCAAGTGGGTTCACGTGAACAAAGCTGGAGTAAAGGCGAAAGCCAAGCTTCGGTCAACAACGCAGAGTTTGATCCTGGCTCAGGATGAACGC
>RYFE02000030.1 GCA_004138175.2 Chloroflexales bacterium ZM16-3
CCTGGCGCGGGTCTGGGGCGCGCAGCCCCAGCATGAGTGCCAGGTCTGGGGCGCGCAGCCCCAGCATGAGTGCCAGGTCTGGGGCCGCGCAGCCCCATGCGCGATTTACTCCTTGCGCAGCTGCTCTACGAGAAACTCGCGCAGCGCGCGCGCCGCCGGCGAGGCCACCCTGTCGCCGCGCCAAACCACGCCGAGCGAGCGTTGGAGCTCCTGGCCGGAGACCCGTAGGGCCACCAGGTCGCCCGAACCCTGCACCGCCAGGCGCGGCACCAGGGCGATGCCAATGCCCGCAGCCACAAAGCGCAGCAGCGTATCCGTCTCGCCGCCGTCGAGCACCACCCGTGGCGTGAAGCCCGCCTGCTCGCAGGCGTTCAGGGCCGCCTCGCGCAGCTCGTAGTTCTCCGGCGAGAGCACCCAGGGCTCCCCGGCCAGTTCGTTGATCGATACCTCGCTGCGCCCGGACAGGCGGTGCCCGCGCCACACCGCGATCACCATCTCCTCGGTGAAGATCGGCACCACCGTCAGGTGCTCGTCATCGACCGGCAGCGTCACCACCGCCACGTCGGTCAGCCCCGTCTCCAGAAGGTCCAGCAGAGTCTGCACGCCGGCCTCGTGGAGGCGCAGCTCGATCCCGGCGTAGCGCTTGTTGAAGGCGGCCAGCACCGGCGGCAGCAGCTGGTTGCCCACCGTCGGCGGCGCGCCCACCGTGGCCCGGCCCTTGCGCAGCCCGATCCGCTCGGCCATCTCGGCGCGTGACGCCTCGACCTGGGCCATCACCGCGCGTGCGTGGGGCAGCAGCGCCTCGCCCGCCTCGGTCAGCCGCACATTCCGCCCGACTCGGTCGAACAGCGCGACGCCGAGCTCATGCTCAAGCTGGCTGATCTGCTTGCTCAGGGCCGGCTGGGCGATGTGTAGCTCGGCCGCTGCCCTGGTGACATGGGAGTGGCGGGCAACCGCCTCGAAGTAGCGCAGGTGTCGCAATTCCATATAATTCCAGATCGCAATACCGCATACGTAACGCTGTCACGCTTCGCTCAGCTCAGCATGCCCGGACACTTCACAGCGTTACTTTTGCTCTACTGCCCTAAATCGTTCTGGGGGAGCAGATCTTCATTAAATAGTCACTGTCGTGACTTCCCCTCACAGTGTTGGGCGATACATGACGCAAGCGCCCGTTTGTGAAGTATAGCAGATCGGACGGATCTGCGTGCTATAATAGGCAGCATCGTAAAGCATAAGGGTTCTGGGGAGGGTGATATCACCCCCGGAGCCCTCGCTTACAGCAAATAGCATATCCCCGAGGCCGCCCATGCATCGCCCCGTGCTGCTGATCGCCACCCTGCTTGTCCTTGTCTCCGCACTCGCATCGCAGACCGCCGCCGCCGCGCCTGGCGCTCAGCCTGTCGCCACCTTCGCCTACTACCCGCAGACCGGGCACAATGTCGGGATGCAAGTCAAGCAGTTCTTCGACGCCAACGGTGGCCTCGATATCATCGGACTTCCGCTCACCGACCTGTTTGTGGATGCCAGCGGCCTCCAGGTGCAGTACTTCGAGCGCGCGCGATTTGAGCTGCGGCCCTCTGCGCCCGTCGGGTCGCGCCTCAGCCTCACCCGCCTCGGTGCCATGCTCACCGAGGGCCGTGGTGAGCCCGCCTTCGACTGGCTCGCCGCATCGCCCGACCCCGCGCGCGACTTCTTCCCCCAGTCGGGCCACTCGCTCGGCGGAGCCTTCGGCTGGTTCTGGCAGACCCGCGGCGGCCTCGCCGTCTTCGGCTACCCGATCTCCGAGGAGTTCGAGGAGTGGAACCCGGAGGCCGGGCAGGTCTACCTCGTCCAGTACTTCGAGCGCGCGCGCTTCGAGTACCACCCCGAGAATGCCGGCACACCCTACGATGTGATGCTCGGCTCTCTGGGCCGCACGCTGCTTGAGCGCAACCCGGATGCCCTCGCCGCCACAGCCCCGGCCAGCCCCGTCGAGCTGCTCGGTCAGGCCAGCACCGGCTTCTCGTCATCTGACTACGCACGCGTCACCAACATCAGCCGGGCCACCGAGATGATCGACGGCTATATGGTGCCCCAGGGTGCCGAGTTCTCGTTCGCCGGCGTCGGCGACTTCTCCGAGGAGAGTGGGTTTGTCGACGGCTACGCGATCGTCTCCGGTCGTCTGGAAAAGGTGATCGGCGGCGGGCTCTGCCAGGTCTCCACCACCCTATTCCGCGCCGTCTCGAACTCCGGCCTCCAGATCACCCGCCGCGTCGGCCACAGCCACGTGGTCTACTTCTACGAGAATATCCTCGGCTTCGACGCCACCGTCTACATCCCCGGCGTCGACTTCCGCTGGCGCAACGATAGCCCCGGCCCCGTCTACATTATCGGCACGGTGGATCGTGGCGCGGCGCGGATGACCTTCCAGATCTGGGGCACGAACGACGGGCGCCAGGTGACCTACGACGGCCCCTACGCGAAGAACCGGACTCAGCCGGGCGCGCCAGTCTGGCAGTATGATAGAAACCTGCCCACGGGCGCGGTGCGCCAGCTCGTCCACGGGCGCGCCGGTGCCGATGTCAGCTACTACCGCACGATCACGTTCGCCGATGGCACGACCAGCCGCAACACGTACTTTACCCGCTACACGCCATGGGAAGACTTCTACACCTACGGCCCAGGCGTCACCCCGCCCGACGGCGCGACGATCATCCCGTCTCGGTAGTAATATATAGATGTAAGGCGAGGCTTCAGCGTACGTTATAGTTTGGAAGGTTGCATGGCTTGCTGATGCGGCGGCACCAACTCCCGACTCATGAAGCCTTGTCTAAGAGTACAGCAATACAGCAGGTGTAAGGGCGCAGCGACGAAGCGTGATTGAGCCATCCTCACACAATAGTAGGATTGACTCGCTTCGCTGCTGCGCCCCTTTTTGGAGATCTCATGAATACACCCCTCTACCCGCTGCTCACCGAGCGGAAGATCGTCGAGCCGATCTGGGGCGGCGGCAAGCTTGCCGCATGGCTCGATCTGCCCGAGCCACACCCTGTACACCTCGGTGAGACATGGCAGGTCTACGATACAAATCTGGTTACGAACGGCCCGCTGGCTGGGTATAGCCTCGCCGAGATCGCCCACAGGTGCGGCACTGATCTGGTGGGCACCCGCAGCTTCGCCCGCTACGGCGCCGACTTCCCGCTCCTGGCCAAGTTTATCGCCGCCGCCGACCGGCTCTCCATCCAGGTTCACCCCGACGACGCCTACGCCCACACCCGCGAGGCCGCCTCCGGCTTCCATGGCAAGGCCGAGGCATGGTATATCCTCGACGCCGCCCCCGAAGCCAATGTCGTCTACGGCCTGAGCCGACATAGCGACCGCGACTCCTTCGCCGCCGCAGTCCGCGACGGCGAGCTAGAAGATCTGCTCCAGCGCATCCCGGTCGCCGCTGACAATGTGATCTTCGTGCCAGCCGGCACCATCCACGCGATCAACGCAGGGATCATGCTCTTCGAGATCCAGCAGAAGTCCGACCTGACCTACCGGGTCTTTGACTACGACCGCCGCGATGCGCAGACTGGCCTGCCGCGCGAACTGCACCTGGCGAAGGCGCTCGAAGTGAGCGACTTCGGCCCGGCCCACCACGCCAAGCCTCCGGCACTAGAGCTTGCCCCCAACCGCGATCTGCTGGTCGCCTGCCCCTACTTCGCCCTGGAGCGGCTGAGGGTTTCCGGAGAGGTGGCGCTCGGCGGGCAAGACAGCTTCGAGATCCTGATCCTGATCGATGGCGAGGGCTCCCTCACCTGGTCCGGCGGCACGATCCCGCTCCGCTTGGGCGACACGCCGGTGCTGCCAGCCAGCCTGACGGGCTGCGTCCTATCTGGAGACACGACGGTTCTGCGAACCTATGTGCCCGACCTGGGCGCGCTTGCCGCCGATCTGCGGGATGCGGGGTATACAGACGCGCAGATCGGAGCTACGCTGCATCCGTAGCCTACCGGAGTCCAGATTGTAGATTGCAGATTGCATCTAATCTACAATCTACAATCTACAATGAAAAATACCTACCGCTTCTTCATACCCCCGGAGTCCTTCCGCGGTGACGCCGTGCGCGTGGTCGACGCAGACATGGCCCGGCAGCTCTCGCGCGTGCTGAGACTCGGCCCAGGCGACCGCGTGCTGCTCCTAGACGGACTCGGCGATGTGTGTGAGGTGGAGATCGCCGAGCTGAGCCGCGATCTGGTGGCTGGGCGGGTGCTGCGCCGCGATCTCGCAGGCGAGCCCGCCCTCACTCTGACCATCTACCTCGCCATGATCCGCCCCGAGCGCTTCGAGTGGGTGTTGCAGAAGGGCACTGAGCTGGGCGTGCGGCGCTTCGTGCCCGTCCAGTTCGCTCGCTCCCAGGCTGCCGACCGCGCCGACGGGCGGAAGGCCGAGCGCTGGCGGAAGATCATCCGTGAGGCCGCCGAGCAATCCTGTCGCGGTCGGCTCCCCGAGCTTGGCGACCCGATCAGCTTTGCAGATGCCTGCGCCGCCGCTCTGTCGGCGAACATAGCCATGATCCTCTGGGAGGGCACCGCCCCGCCCCTGCGCGATCTGCTGCGCCGCCCCGGCCCACCGCCCGACTCCATCGCCATTCTCTCCGGCCCAGAGGGCGGGATCACCGATGACGAACTGACAGCGGCCAGGGAGCATGGTATCATGCCCGTATCCCTCGGATCACGGATCTTACGCGCGGAAACCGCCCCGATCGCGGCGGCGGCGGCCATCTCCTACGAGCTTGATCGCTAATGTCAAGCCAATGACATGGCTTCAGAGATCGTTACTGTTCAGCGTAGCGCAGGCCGTCCCAATGCGCAATGCCTGCCGCCTGAAACCTTGTCAGGAATCACCCATGGTACGCATCAGCCGCGCCATCGCGTATGGCGCCGTCGCATCCCTGCTGGTCGGCGTGATCGCCTTCTTTGGCGGGTGGATCACCGCGCGCGCGGTCGGAAGCTCCCCAGTCGACACATTCTTCGCCAGTGTCGCGAACCGCGGGCTGCGCGCCCAGGCTCCGGCCAATACCCGCGAGGATTTCACTGTCTTCTGGGATGTCTGGGATCTGGTGCAGAGCGAGTTCTACCATCAGGAGCCGCTGGACAGACAGAAGCTTGTCTATGGTGCGATCAAGGGCATGCTCGGTGCGCTCGACGACCAGTACACGACGTTCCAGGAGCCGGACGTGGCTGCGCAGAGCCGCGAGTCGATGCAGGGCTCCTTCGAGGGGATCGGTGCCTACCTGCGCATGGCCGATGGCGAGGTCGTGATCGACCGGCCGATCAAAGGCTCGCCAGCGCTCAAGGCCGGGCTACTGCCGGGCGATGTGATTATGGGGGTAGACGGCGATGCGCTAGCCCCCCTGATCGCCGGCATGAGCGACGCTGAGTCCACGGCGAAGGCGGCCGCAATGATCCGTGGCCCAAAGGGCAGCCTCGTCACCCTGAGCATCCGCCGGGAGGCGGGCGCGCAGCCCTTCGACGTGGTCATCACCCGCGACGAGGTGCCGATCATCAGCGTCAACGCCCAGATGCTCGACAACGGCGTGGCCTACATCCAGATCACCGAGTTTAAGGCCACCACCACCCAGCTTCTCGACGAGGCCCTGCGCGAGGTTCTCCCAGAGCAGCCGCGCAGCATCGTCCTCGACCTGCGCAACAACCCCGGCGGCTTCCTCACCACCGCCCAGGAGGTGCTCGGCCGCTTCTACGACGGGGTCGCCCTCTACGAGGAGGAGAACGACGGCGTGGTGAAGGAGCTGAGAACCATCGCCGGCCCGGCCGATGTTCGCGTCTATGATCTGCCCATGGTCGTGCTGATCAATGGGGGGTCCGCCAGCGCGGCCGAGATTGTTGCCGGCGCCCTGCGCGACGCGCGGCCGAACACGAGCCTGCTCGGCGAGAAGAGCTTCGGCAAAGGGTCGGTGCAGAACATCCACCAGCTGCGCGACGGCAGCAGCGCGCGGATCACCATCGCCCACTGGTTCACGCCGAACCACTCAGAGATCCATAAGATCGGCATCACGCCAGAGTATCAGGTAGCCGCATCAGACGACCCCCAGTACGCGGTGCCTTGCCTGCTCGATCATCGGCCCGCAGATGGACAACAGGAGTGCAGCGATGCCCAGCTGCTCTGGGGCCTGCGCCTCCTGATGGGGCAGACCCCGCCCCCGCCGCCCGCATAGCGCAACACATCAGCATAGAACGTACAAGCGCCCGCCTGGAATTCCAGGCGGGCGCTTGTATGAAGCAGAGGTCGCCGCTTGCGCGGCTATAGGAGGGGATGTTGGAGGCAACCTCGCTATGTAGCGAAGTCATAGTGTATGAAGAGGTGTAGACCCGGCACAATCGCAACAAAGGCGCGTATCTGCGGTCGTGAGCAGCGGCTCGCAGTCGCACATAGGGCTCAATGGCCGACACCCTCTGCTTCACATTACACGGGCGAGTATAGAGCCATGGGAGCAGGCTGTGCGAGAAGACACATACACCACAGGTTGTCATCTATTCACGTGTTACCAAGTTACAAAGCAGGCACACGTACTCCGTAACTTGGCAGTGCTAGACTAAAACACAGTTCGTGAATATCTTTTTAAGCAGTAGAGCAGAAGTAACGCTGTCACCCTGAGCGAAGCGAAGGGTCCCGGTCGGGATTCTTCGCTTCGCTCAGAATGACAGGACGCTTCACAGCGTTACTTCTGCGGTATTGCCTTTTTAAAGAAAAACAAGAGGAACTCGTTAGGTAGCCCCTGACACTCCTTAATAGGATCCCAAGACAGCCAGCCTATGCTGGGCACAGAGTTCACTCACCCAGACAGACGAAGAGCCGCCATGATGAACAACTACAGCAAGACACCATAGGAGAACCCACTTATGCCACGCCTCATACGTCGCCGCAAGATCTCGGTCAACGCCATCGAGCCGATCCAGCCACAGCGGCCTCGCCGCCTGCTCGCCGAAGCCTTGCGAACAGCTATCTACATGCTGGTGTTACTGATGATCAGCTCAACCTTGGTTGCCCGCTACCGGATCGAGCAGACGAGCATGGAGCCAAACATTCACCCAGGCCAGCGCGTGATAGTCAGCCAGGCCGGGCGAACCATTGGCAGTTGGTTCAACCGATCCGCCTATGCGGCACACTCCACGTCTGCGGCTGCCGCAGGGCTTCAGCACGGCCAGATCGTCATTTTCTACGAGACAGATGATCTGAGCCAGTCCCCGTTGATCAAGCGGCTAATCGGTCTCCCTGGCGACACGGTGGCAATTCACGATGGAGCGACGTACATCAACAATGTGCGCATCCCCGAGCCGTACCTCTCCGTCTCTACGGAGTGCTCCAACTACTGCAACCTCACCCTCGACACCAATGAGTACTATTTTATGGGCGATAACCGGTCGGTGAGCCGCGACTCGCGGCTGTTCGGGCCGATTCCCGGCGATCATGTGATCGGCCGAGTCGTACTGCGGTTCTGGCCCCTCGACCAAATGACGCTGTTCCCCTAAGGAGCGGGTGCCTAAGCACCCCGCACCCGGAGGCGTCGCTGTATGCTGTCAGTGACCTCTGCTGAAAATGATTATCAGGTTGGCAGGGCTCCTGTCAGGTGTATGTCAGTAGTAGGCCCAACGCCTGATAGAGCCACCGTTCGCTAGGCATTCAGTATTGCTGCCGCTCCTTTCAGGGGTAAAAGGCCAGATGGAGATCAGTAAATTATTTACAGATGCGCCATCACAGATCGTGTTTTTTGGTATCATGAAGGGGTAGGACTCGTTATCTATTGACAAGACAGACGGATTATATTAATATGCCTTTACCTTTCTCGAAGAGGGGCGGTTCGACAACCGCAGTGAAGTTGTGAGGGCATTTGGTCGTTTCGTCTCAGAGCGTTTGTGCAGGTGTATCAGGGGAGCGCATCAGTATCACACCTCAGATTACTCCGCAACCTGATAGTAAACTGACGCTTGCAGAGATCTCGGACCTATGCTAGACTTCCGTTATCCCAACCCATATGCCACTGTGGCAAAGAGAAACACCAGGAACGTGTTGCAGGCTTGTATTCTGCACTTCTCTGTTACAGGGACAAGAGTGAGGTGGACTGCTCCATGATTGAGCTTAACCCTAACCAGCCGCCATCGCAGCTGCGTACAGATCTACAATCGCTTCAACGTCGGGCCGCTAATCGTCAGGGGCGTCACAGACAGAGCTTCCAGCCGCTCGCAGATCTGAACAGTGTCGTTACTTCTGCGTTTCGCTCCCCCGGCCTCTTGTTGACAAAACTTCCGGCCCGGTTCCTGCTCCATACAGTCATTATCCTGACTGTTCCCCTCGCGCTCCTCCTCAGCCAGCTCCCGGTGAACCTGATCACCAACCCTGAGGTGATGATCGCAGCCCCCCAGGACACGCTCGTCGGGATTGGCCCGATCAGTCTGGACTCCATGAACACCCTCACGCAGATTGGGGATCCGCCCCTGGATGATGCTGAGGCGCTGCCTGTCCCGCTCTCACTCAGCTCGCGAAGCGCGCTCCTCGCCCCGCTGATCGTCCCGGCGACGATATCCGGCGATGTGGTGAAGCTGCGCAATGGCCCCGGCCTGGCCTATGATGATATTAGTCGAATCACTGGAGGCACCTCGATAGAGGTGCTAGGACGACACGAGGAGTGGCTCCAGATCCGACAGGCTGGAGACCCCCTGCCTTACTGGGTCGCCACCGAACTCGTCGATGTCCCCGAGGCGGTGATATACGCCCTGAACGTCGTCCCCGATGAGCAGATCCCGCCCCCGCCCCCGCCGAAGATCGGGGTGGTGGTTGAGGAGGGATTGAACCTGCGCGATGGCCCCGGCACGAACTATGTCAGCATGGCGCGCATGGGCAATGGACAGGAGCTCACGCTGGTCGAGCAGTTCCAGGGCTGGTTCCTGGTGGAGTACGGCACCCAGTACGGCTGGGTGACGCGGGACTTCCTAAACATTGTGGACGGCGTGGTCGAGCGGGTACCGGTCGCCCAGACGATCCCCGACCCCAACCCGGCCCTGATCGGTGCCGTGCTTGAGAACGCAGTCAATATGCGCAAAGGTCCCGGCTCGGCCTACGAGCGGGTTGGCTCAGTGAATGCTGGCTCTCAGGTGGCGCTCCTGGCCAAATACAAAGACTGGGTGAAGGTACAGCTCGACAATGGCACCAAGGCGTGGATCTTCTCGGATCTGCTGAAGATCTCGCCAATGGCCATCCGGCGCGTGCCGACGACCACGAACTTCCCGGCACTGCCGAGCCGTGTGGCTACGGTACGAGGCTCCAGCGGCGCGGTGAATGTCGCGGCTAGCGGCGATGTCGCGAGCTATGCGGTGCAGTTTATCGGCTCACGCTACCGCTGGGGCGGCAGCGGCCCAGGCGGCTTCGACTGCAGCGGGCTGACGAGCTATGTCTATCGGCAGTACGGCGTGGGCCTGCCCCACAGCGCCGCTGGACAGTTCAGCACCCGCTATGGTGCGATGATCGGCAACATGGGTAGCCTTGCCCCCGGCGACCTCGTCTTCTTCGCGGGCACCGGCGGCCACCGTGGTATCTCGCACGTCGCCATCTATATTGGCGGAGGCCAGATCGTCCACGCGATGACCCCAAGCTATGGCGTGCAGGTGTCTGGCGTCTGGAGCAGCTACTGGCAGAACCACTTTGTGGGTGCCATCAGGCCGTATCGCTAGATCACTGAGGCGCTGAGACACTGAGGACGACGTGAGGCGGCGCAGGCTTGATCAAGCCTGCGCCGCCCTTTTATGTTTATGCAACATCCTTGCAGCAATGACTCATTACGTATAGAATCGGCTGGCCCGCCTGTGGCGCGGGAGACTGTTCAAGCTAGCCTATAGCACTGAGCGAAACGATTGAGACACTGAGGCACTGAACTTGGTGGCATGATCTGCTTACGCCTTGCTTGCTCGATCTCATAGGAAGGCGCGAGCGCAGCGAGCCACCAGCTTCAGTGCCTCAAGTGCCTCAAGCATGCTACTCAGTGCTTTAAGAAGGACGAGGGTCTGATGAAAGGACTGGTACTTAGCGGCGGAAAGGGCACACGCCTCCGCCCGATCACCTATACGAGCGCCAAGCAGCTGGTGCCGGTGGCGAATAAGCCGGTGCTCTTCCGCGTGATTGAGGCGATTCGCGACGCGGGGATCACCGATATCGGGATCGTGATCGGCGACACTGGGGATGAGATCCGCGCCGCCGTGGGCAACGGCAGGCGCTGGGGCGTTCAGATCACCTACATCCCACAGGACGCGCCGGCTGGCCTGGCCCACGCCGTCAAGATCAGCCGCGACTTCCTCGGCGATGACCGCTTTGTCATGTTCCTCGGCGATAACTGCATCCAGGGCGGGATCAGCCCGCTGATCCAGCAGTTTGGAATGAGCGACTATAACGCACAGATCGTGCTCAAGCAGGTGTCCGACCCGCGATCCTTCGGGGTGGCCGAGCTCGATGAGAATGGCCGGATCGAGCGCTTGGTCGAGAAGCCCCGCGAGCCGCGCAGTGACCTGGCCCTGGTTGGGGTCTATATGTTCGATCACCATATCTGGGATGCGGTTGGCGCGATCAGCCCCTCGGCACGCGGCGAGCTGGAGATCACCGATGCGATCCAGTGGCTTGTTAGCAATGGATACGCCGTCTACCCCTATATCCACGAGGGCTGGTGGATCGATACCGGCAAGAAGGACGACCTGCTGGAGGCAAACCGGCTGGTGCTAGAGGAAATGGCCCCGTCCGTCCAGGGCTATGTGGATCGAGACTCGCAGCTTATCGGTAAGGTGATCGTCGAGGCGGGTGCCGAGATCATCAACAGCACGATCCGGGGCCCGGCGATCATCGGCGAGAAGACACGCATCCTCAACTCCTATGTTGGCCCCTTCACGTCGATCTACCACGACTGCCTGATCGAGGACAGCGAGATCGAGCATAGCATTATGCTAGAGCACAGCACGGTGCGCGGGCTGCCCAGCCGCCTGGAGGATAGCCTGATTGGGCGGAATGTCGAGGTGGCCCGCAGCCCGCTCAAGCCGAAGGCATACCGCCTCATGCTGGGCGACAACAGCAGCGTGGGGGTGCTCTAAGCGCAGCAGGGCCAAACCGTGTTATGACAACGCCCCATTAGGTCGCCAACTCATGGCTCACGATCCGCTGATATTCTTGTGAGGTTTTGCCACTAGAACATACCGAGAATCTATACTATCATAGCTCATACAGTCGTTCGCTAGTCTATACGGAGAGCGAGGGAGCGAAGGAGGGGGGATCTCCTTCAAAAAAGAGCTCTCGGTGTCGCTACGAACGATAGTAATACCAGAGGACATGAGAAGGAGGGGGAGATGCACTGGATGCTTATCCGGTTGCGCGGGGCGTGCGTCCTTGAGAACGGCACGATGACAAACAGGCGCGGCGAGTTGATTGGGCTGCACATCAGCCCCGGCGGCTACATGATCTTCGACGAGACCGACCAGATCGTCGGCACGATCACCATGGCCGGTCGGGTCTATGATCAAAACGGGCACATGGTGACTCAGATCGAGCGACACGACCTGTCCGCAGCCCGCAGCGATCCAGCGACCGAACTCGCGCTTGAGGTCGGCAGGATAAGCGCACCCTGAGGGGTTGTCCTATTGAGATACAGGAATGGGCCAGCTTCGCTGGCCCATTCCTGCATCTCAATAGCAAAGATTCTGGTCAGAGGGTGTACAGATCCCCGTACTTCTCGCGCAGGTAGGCCATATAGGGCGAAATGTCCAGAGGGCCGCCGGTGGCCCGATGCACCAGATCATCGGTGGTGAACTTGCTGCCGTGGCGGTAGATGTTCTCGCGCAGCCAGCCGTGCAGCGTGGCGAACTCACCCCGCCCAATCTCAGCGTCGATCTGGGGATGGGCGGCGCGGGCCGCCGCGAAGAACTGCGCGCTGAGGATGTTCCCCAGGGTGTAGCCCTGGAAGGCTCCGCCGATCGAGCCGCTGAACCAGTGAACATCCTGGAGCACCCCGTCGCTGTCGCTCGGCGGGGTCAGCCCCAGATCCTCGCGGTAGCGCGCGTTCCACGCCTCGGGAAGATCGCGCACCTCTAGGCTGCCCTCCAGCAGGGCCAGCTCCAGATCGAAGCGCAGCATCACATGCAGGTTATACGTCACCTCATCGGCGTCGGTACGAATGAGCGAGCGATGCACTTTGTTGATCGCGCGGTAGAAGCTGTCGAGCGGCACATCGCCGAGCTGGGACGGAAACTCGGCCTGGAGCTGTGGGTAGAAGTGTTCCCACAGCCGTCGCGAGCGGCCCACCTGGTTTTCCCACAGCCGCGACTGGCTCTCGTGGACACCGGCCGAGGTGCCGTTGGCCAGAGGCGTGCCCTCGTAGCTCAGGTCGATCCCCTGCTCATACATCGCGTGGCCCGACTCGTGGAGCGTGCTGAACAGCGCATCGCTCAGGTCGTCCTCGCGGAAGCGCGTGGTGATCCGCACATCGCCGAGCGAGAACTTGGTCATAAAGGGGTGGTGGGTCTTGTCCTGGCGGCCACGGCTGAAGTCGTAGCCAAAGGCGCGGATCACCCGCTCGCCAAAGGCCAACTGCTGGGGCTCGGAGAAGCCCCGGCGCAGGCAGGCGTCATCGGCGGGGGTCTGCGCGCAGATTGTCTTGACTAGAGGCACAAGCTCGGCGCGCAGCTCGGCGAAGACCGCCCGCACCGACTCGGCGCGCATCCCGTAGTCGCTCAGGTCGATCAGCGGGTCGGCGATATGCTGGTAGCCGGGGAAGCAGTTTGCCAGGCGGCGGCTCAGCTCCAGATTGCGCTCCAGGTAGGGCCGCACAGCGGCGAAGTCGTTGGCCGGGCGGGCCTTCACCCAGGCGTCGTACGATGCCGCCGAGTGGGCATACAGCTCGCCGATCAGATCTGTCGGCACGCGCACCATATGCTCGTAGTTGCGGCGGGACACCCGGATCAGCGCGGCGTCGTCCGAGTCGGCGGGAAGGCTCGCCTCGTAGGGCCGCAGGTCATCAAGCAGCGCGCCGACCTCCTCGTCGGTGGCCTTCTGATGCGAGATCTTGCCGATGGTGGCCATCTGGCGGGCGCGGGCCGCCGCCCCGCCGGGAGGCATGTAGGTACTCTGATCCCAGCTCAGCAAGGCGTTGGCCATGTTCAGGTCGTACACCTCGGCCAGACGCCCCCTCAGCTCGCGCAGCTTCGTCTCCAAGAGATTCTCCTTTTTTTAGGGGTTGGGGGTTGGGGGTTGGGGGTTGGGAGAGGCGGATCATGATGCGCCACGGGGGCGAACCGACTCCAGCCGTTCAGCAGCGGCACGCAGCGTCTCTAGCTTCTTCGCGAAGCAGAACCGCGCAAGTAGGGGCACCCCTTGTGGGTGCCTGTAGAATGCCGAGGGCGGGATGGCCGCCACACCCACCTCGCTGGTCAGCCAGCGGCAGAAGTCAGCGTCGCTGGCGAACCCAGCGTTGCTGATGTCGGCCATAATGAAGTAGCTGCCCTCCGCCGGCAGGGTCGGGAATCCGGCCGCGGCCAGCACCTCGGCCAGCAGAGCGCGGCGCTCATCGTACTCGGCGCGCAGCTCGTCGTAGTAGCCCGTCGCGGCGGCTCGCTCCAGGGCCACCGCAGCCGCCACCTGGAGCGGCGTCGCCGTGGCAAAGGTGATCCACTGGTGGGCCGCGCGCAGTGCCGCCGTCAGGTCGGCCGGGCCGACCGCGTAGCCGATCTTCCAGCCCGTCAGGCTGAAGGTCTTCCCGGTGCTGTTTATCGTCAGGGTGCGCTCCCACATCCCCGGCAGCGTGGCAATCGGCATGTGCCGGACATCCCCGAAGACCAGCTGGTCATACACCTCGTCGGCGATCACGACAACATCGTGGGCGATGCACAGCTCGGCGATCTGGGCAAGCTCGGCGGGAGAGAAGACCTTGCCGGTCGGGTTGTGGGGTGTGTTCAGCAGCAGCAGCCGGGTGCGCGGGGTGAAGGCGGCGGATAGCTCGACCGGGTCGAAGTGCCAGGAGGTCGGGGTTGGAGGTTGGGAGTCAGGAGTCGGGATCTGGGGAGGGTGCATGCGCACATACTTTGGCACGCCGCCAGCCATGACCACATCGGGCACGTAGGCGTCGTAGAAGGGCTCAAAGACGATCACCTCGTCGCCGGGGTTGATGAGAGCCTGGACGGCCCCGAAGATCGCCTCGGTGGCCCCGCTGGTCACCGTCACCTCGCTGGCCGGGTCCACCTCGCGCCATCCGTGGAAGCGCCAGGTGGCGGCGATCGCCTCGCGAAGGCGAGGGATGCCCAGGTAGGGCGGGTACTGGTTCTGGTCGGCGGCGATCGCCTCGGCGGCGGCGTCCTTCACCCAGGCGGGGCCGGCAAAGTCGGGGAAGCCCTGGCCCAGGTTCACCGCCCCGTGCTGCACGGCCAGGGCGCTGATCTCGGCGAAGATCGAGGTGCCGAAGCTGCGGACGCGCTCGGCGGTGCGGTTCGTGCTCATGCTCGCTCCTGCGGTCTGGTGAAAACAAGTAGACGGTATGGTACCACTCTTTAGAGGCTTGGTGTTTGGCGACGCCTTTTCTGCCTCTTGACGATTCCCTGCGCACTTGCGACAATGAGCGTATCCCACAGGTTGTGCAGCCGATGGGTGCGTCTTTCATCTGAATTATTTGTGATTTATATCACAAATAATTAGAGCGATGCATCATGTATCAAGGAAGATATCTGATCATGGTCAGACCCAAAGCCCTGCCGCTCACGCTCCTGGCCGTATTGCTTCTCGCCTGCCTCAGCATCCAAACGAGCCAGCCGATGGCGCACGCCGCACCGTCTGCCAAGCCAACCCGCGCCAACTGGTCCGCCGCACCAAGCCTCGCCGCCAATGGCTGGGGCTTCACCAACGTCGTCGCGGTCGGCGAGAGCGGCTTCACCGATGTAGTGGGCGGCCGCGTGGGCGACAACGGGCACACGGTTGTGGAGGGGACGAGCGGCGGGCGCACCGGCGTCTTCCTCGTCCAGGGCACCGCCGTGACTGAGATCGCCACCGACGCGACCGTCTTGCCCGGCGGGCTGGGCAGCATCGGGTTTGTGCGCGACTACGCAGTGACCGCCCAGGGGGATGTCCTGTTCACGGCGGCTGTGTCGGGCGGCTCCCTGCCCGGCGGCAATTACGCCTTCCGCTGGAGCGGCGGGAGCATCACCCAGCAACAACCTACGTCTAGCGCCTTCACCCACACCCCCAGCCACCTGGCCAGCAATGGCCGCTGGCTGGCCGAGATCAGCACGGGGACGTTTCCCAACCACACCCTCACCTACCACTACACCGACGGCAGCGCCGCGTCGGCCATCTTCAGCTACACCAACAGCAGCGGCAGCTGCGTCAGCGATCTCATCTCACAGGCAACCCCCAACGCCAACGGCGTGATCGCCTACTACGACCAGCACGCCGTCACGCCGTTCGTCGCCGGCCGCTGTGCCACCGAGCAGGGGCAGACCCGCAGCTGGGGCATTAAGCTGGCGGGTGCGACGACCGCCACCCTCGCCAGCGGCTCGGCCTTTGCGAAGGGCGGTGCCCTCACTGGCTCCGAGGCCGACACGAACAACCCATTTTTCCTCAACAACCAGAACCAGGTCGCCTCGGTGCGCCGCGTCTACGATGGCACGTCTGCCACCCAGTATCAGGCGGTGGTGAGCAGCGCGCAGGGGGGCGAGCAGGTATTGCTCGACACCACCTCCACCAACGCCAGCACCATCTCCCTGGCCGCCTTCGACCACGAGGGGCGCGTCGTGCTGTCGGTCTTGATGGACGACTTTAGCACAGTGGCCATCCTGGGCGGCCCCAGCCTGGCCAACGACCTCATCCTGCAAACGGGGCAGACCCTCTTCGGCCAGACTGTCACCGGGCTAGGTGTCGTCAGCCACGGGGCCAACGCCCCCGCCGGCACATTTGGCGATAACCGCAGCATCGCCTTCCACTACCAGCTGCAAGACGGCACGACCGGCATTGCCCTTGCCGGCAAGCAGGTGACACGCTGGACGAACGCTGCGGGGGGCAGCTGGGCCACAGCCGGAAACTGGACGCCCAACGAGGTGCCCGGCAGCGCCAGCGCGACCCTCTTCAACCTCGATGCCACCTACGATGTGGATGTGGGCACGCGCCAATCGGGGCGCAGCAATGTGGAGGCGGGCTCGGTCGCCTTCACATCTGCCAACCTGACCCTGACCGGGCCGTTTTCCGTGGGCGGATCGGCCAGCTTCACCCTGCCCAGCGGCCGCATGACGGCCAACGACCTGCTGATCGGCCACCTGCCGCCGATCAACCCCGCCAGCCCACCCACGGCGCGGGTGAACATCTCGAACAGTGGCACGGTCTTCACGGCCACGGCGCAGACGATCATCGGACAGGCGGGGGCGGGGGATCTATTCATCAGCGGCGGCCGGCTGGATAGCGGCGAGGCGCTGCTGGGGGCGGGGTCGCCGGGCACGGCGGTGGTCGGCGGCCACACCGCCCTCTGGAACATCTCTAGCCTGAACGTGGGCGCGGGCCACCCCGCCACGCTCACCATCGAGAACGGCGGGCAGGTGGTGGTGGCCAACGCGGGCGTGATCGGCCAGGCCAGCGCGCTCCAGCCCGATGCCGCCCAGATTGTGGTGGACAATGTGGGGGCCGCGACGCCGGCGCTGGGCAATCTGCGCGTGGGCCAGCTGACGGTCGGCGACGCCCTGATGGGCACGCTGGACATTCAGCACGGCGGGGTGGTGGCAGTGCTGGATCTGCTACAGGTGGGCTTGCAGGCGCATAACACCCCGCTGGGCGACGGGCGCATCATCACCGAAGGCGCCGATGGCCTTGGCGAGCAGGCCAGCAGCCTGATCGCCTTTAAGGATGCGCTGTTTGGCATGGGCGATGGGGCGCGCGGGGACTGGCAGATCTTTGGCGGCGGCGCGGGCAGCGTACTCGGCGACCTCAACCTCGGCCACACGGCGGGCAGCCGGGGCACGCTCTCGGTCTCGGGCATCAGCCTGCTGGGCGGGCGATCCAAGCTTGAGGTCGGCACGGATGCGGGCACCGAGACCTGCAGGGTGGGGTTTGACGGACGTGGCTCCGTCATCGTCCTCGGCGGGGCGCTGCTCACCTGCAACAATATGAACATCGGCGGCAACTTGGGCAGCCTGGGGGATGTGACCGTCACAGGCCAAACCTCGGGCGGCACTCCCTCCACGCTCCAGGTGGCCAGGGCGCTGTGCGTGGGCGGAAGCCCGCTGTGCGGGTCGAGCACGACCGTGCCCGGCACCCTCACGCTCCAGAACGGCGGGCTGGTGCAGGTGGATAGCCTGGCGGTTGCGGCAAGCGGACGCCTGCTCGGCCAGGGCAAGGTGGAGGCGGCCTTTATGGTCATCGCCGGGGAGGTGGCACCGGGGATTGGGCTTTCGCCCCAGACGAGCGCGGCCGGCCAGGCGGGATTGGCCGCCGTCGCCCCCGCCACGCTCACGATCTCGGCCACGGTGGAGATAAGCGACACGGCCATAATCTCGCTCGACATCCACGCACCGGATAGCTATGACCAGATCGAGTTCACTGGCCCCACCAAGCTGGGCGGCCAGATCGTGCTCAACTTTGGCGAAGGGTTTGCCCCGCAGCAGGGAGACGTGTTCACATTCATCCGGGCGGACGGCGCGACCGGCACCTTTGCGAAGGTGATCGTCACCGGCCTGGCTGAAGGGTTCGCCTTCAACCTCACAACCACCAATGGCGAAGTGACCCTGACGGCGCTGAATGATGGCGTCGCGACGACACAGAAGACCCAGACGGTCTTCTTGCCCTTGGTAAGACGGTAGAAGATCCAGCGGAGGGCTGCAACATTCGCGGCAAGGTCGGCGTACCATTGCCAGAACGCGAAGGAACGCCTCGCTGAGGCGGCTACACAAACGGAGAAGACTGTGAACCTTAACCTTAACCAGAAGCAGACCCGCGTCGCGGGCATCGCCCTGATCACCATTGGCGTCGTCGCTATCTTCCACCTGTGGTGGGCCATCCCGTCCGTGCTGCTGGCCGCCGGTGGCGTGACGATCTACCGTCGCCAGCGTGCGATCGGGCGCACCGGCGAGGCCGTCCAGGGCGCGCTCTGGGGCGTCGGACTAGCCCTGCTGCTGCTGATCGACTTTGTCGTCCCGGGCGTCCTGCTGCTCGGCGGCGCCAGCCTGCTGCTGCGCGGCCGCGAGCTTGAGGCCGACCAGCGCGTCCAGCGCATGTTGTCCAACGTCGCCAGCCGCCGCCGCGCCGCCCCGGCCCAGCCGGCCCAGCCGGTCGCTCAGCAGCCCAAGGTGACGATCGTCAACGAGCAGCCCACCACCGGCGAGACCGTCCGCCTGCACTAGGTGTAAAAAAAGGGTATGGGAGGCATAGCCTCCCATACCCTTTTTTGCGTTATGGACATGCTATAATCTCGCTGTGACCCACCGCCCAGCCCCCCCTCACTTTATCCGCACGCGGCACCGACGACGGCAGATCTCAGCCTTCCGCCGTCGCTTCCCCCTGATCGCCTTTCTGCTACGCCTCGTCCTGGCCTTCATTAAGCTCTCCCTGCTGCTCGCCCTCACCCTGGTGGCTGGCGGGATGTGGCTCTACTACCGCTATGGCAGCGACCTGCCCGACCCCCAGAGGATCAGCGAGTACCGCAGCTTCGAGACGACCCGTATCTACGCCCGCGACGGAACGACCTTGCTGTACGAGCTTGTCGGCCCGGACGCCGGGCGGCGCACGCCGGTGCCCTTTGAGCGTATCCCCCAGACCCTCAAGAATGCGACTATCGCCGTTGAGGACGCTGGATTCTACGAGAACCCCGGCGTCGATCTGCGCGGGATCATCCGCGCCGCCTTGCAGAACTACCAGAGCGGCCAGATCGTCAGCGGGGCCAGCACGATCACCCAGCAGCTCGTGCGCAGTATCCTGCTCTCGCCCGAGGAGCGCGGCGAGCGCAGCTACGAGCGCAAGCTACGCGAGGCCATCCTGGCCTACCGGGTCAGCCGCGAGTACAGCAAGGATCAGATCCTTGGCATCTACCTCAACGAGGTCTACTACGGCGCCCAGGCGTATGGCGTCGAGGCCGCCGCCCAGGCATACTTCAGCAAGCATGTCTGGGAGCTGAGCCCCGCCGAGTCCACGCTGATCGCCGGGCTGCCCCAGTCGCCCACCAGCTACAACCCCTTCGAGAATCTGCCCGCCGCCAAGACCCGCCAGCGCGTCACCATCGACCTGATGGCGAAGTTCGGCTACCTCAGCCATGCCCAGGCCGACCAGATCTACAATACGCCGATCACGCTCGCACCGCCGCAGACCGACATGGTGGCCCCGCACTTCGCCTTCTATGTGCGCGACCTGCTGGAGCGGCGCTACGGCCCCGACCTGCTCTACCGCGCCGGGCTGCGCGTGGTCACCAGCATCGACATGGGCTGGCAGGCCGAGGCCCAGCGGGTGGCCCAGGAGAAGGTGGCCGAGCTGCGCGCCAAGAACGCATCCAACGCAGGCGTGGTCATGCTCGCCCCCGACGGCGAGATCTTGGCGATGGTCGGCAGCGTGGACTATAACGCGCCCGACGGCCAGGTGAACGTGACCCTGGCCGCGCGCCAGCCCGGCTCGGCCCTAAAGCCCTTCGTCTACGCGGCGGCGCTCCAGCGCGGCTGGACGCCGGCCACGGTGATCTGGGACACGCCGAGCGAGTGGCGGACACCGGACGGGGTTGTCTACAAGCCGCTGAACTACGACAACGCCTTCCACGGCCCGCTGCGCCTGCGCATGACCCTGGCCAACTCGCTAAACATCCCGGCGGTGAAGGCCCTGGAATTCGTGGGCGTGCCAAACTTCATCGAGGAGATGTCGCGCCTGGGCGTGACCACCTTCGACGACCCGAGCCGCTACGGGCTAGCCATGGCCCTTGGCAGCAACGAGGTGCGCCTGCTGGAGCTATCCGGGGCATACAACGCCCTGCGCAACGGCGGGAGATCCACGCCGCCGGTGGCTGTCCTGAAGGTGACGAACAGCCGGGGCGAGGTGCTGGAGCGCTGGGCGCCCGAGCGCGGCCAGCCCATCCTCGGGCCGCAGAGCGAGCAGATCGCCTACCTCATCACGAGCATCCTCAGCGACAACCAGGCCCGCTGGTTTATGTTCGGTCGCAACAACGTGCTTGAGCTACCCGACATCGTGGCCGCCGCGAAGACCGGCACCAGCAACGACTGGCGCGACTCCTGGGCTATGGGGTACAGCAGCGACGTGACGATCGGGGTGTGGGTGGGGAATAACGACGGCGCGCCGATGGATGAGGTGGCAGGATCGAACGGGGCCGGCCTGATCTGGCGCGACCTGATGATCGCCTACAACCAGGGCCGCCCGCCGCAGCCCTTCGCGCGCCCGGCCGGGATCATCGAGGCACCAGTGTGCGCCGACACCGGCGGCAAGGCGGGCGAGGCGTGCCCGCGACCGATCAGCGAGCTGTTTGTGGCAGGCACCGCGCCCACGCAGGTGGACGTGGTCTACCAGAAGGTGCGGGTGGGCGGGGACGGCAACTGCCTAGCCCAGTCCTACACCCCGGCGGATCAGGTGCGCGAGGTGAGCTTTGCGATCTACCCGCCGGAGTTCCGCGAGTGGGCCGCGCGCAACGTACCCCAGCCGCCGACGGAGCCATGCCCGCCGCCCCAGGCGCTGGCCCAGGCGGTGGCAATCCTCAACCCCGTGGGCAGCGGCGACATCGTCAGTGGCCCCCAGGTCTTCATCAGCGGCACCGCGCGCGGCCCCTTCACCCTAGAGTATGGCCGTGGAAGAAACCCCGAGAGCTGGCAGTCGATCGGGCAAAACGTCGTAGCGGTGGAGAACGGGCTGCTGGGCGTCTGGCTAACTGGCGGGCTGGCCCCCGGCGAGTACACCCTGCGCCTGCGCGTGATCACCGCCGACGGGATCAGCGCAGCGGACCAGCGCATCGTGCAGGTGGCGGGGTCGCCTTAGCGACGGCTGAAACCTTGTACTAGAGAATCAAAAAGGCCTGCGTTACCGCAGACCTTCCTGATGTCTCAATGGCGGACCCGACGGGATTTGAACCCGCGCTCTCGGCCTTGACAGGGCCGCATGTTAACCGCTACACCACGGGTCCAAAGAGACTTGGTGACCCCAGCGGGATTCGAACCCGCGATCTTCACCTTGAGAGGGTGACGTCCTAGGCCGCTAGACGATGGGGCCGACTTAACGACCTGACGGAGTATATCATACCTCTTTTTAATTTGCAAATCGGCTTGTTTCCGCGTTGTAAAGCTGTGCAAGCCACTGTGCGAGAGATTGACAGTCATACTGAGATCGGCTATTATGAGGCGGCATAAAATATTCTCCACTCGAATAGTTTAAACCTCACCTAGAGAAAGATACGCCCATCCGACAGCGGCTCGCTCTCTCAACGGAGGATCGTGCGATGACCCACCAAGAACAGCGTTCAGCCTATGTCACCGGCATCAGCGACGTGGTGCGCCAGATCACTTGGCAGAGCCAGAAGCAGCTGCTGAAGACGCTCAGCCGCCCAGATATTGGGCTGACGATGCCGCAGATGGTAACGCTCTTCGCCATCCGCAACGCGCAGACCTGCCGAATGAGCGAGCTCGCCGATATCACCCAGCAGTCGGCAGGCACCCTGACCGGGATCGTCGACCGGCTGATTGATGATAACCTGGTTGGCCGCGTGCGCGATGTCGAAGACCGCCGGGTGGTTCAGGTGACGCTGACGTCCGCAGGCGAGGAGCGGGTGACTCTGGTCGAGCAGGCCCGCCACGAGGATATGGATCGCATGCTCCAGCACTTCGACCTCGGCCAGCTTGGCGACCTGGAGTGTCTGCTGCGTCTGCTGATCTCGGGACTCCACGAGATGATCAGCGGCGAGGAGCCGGTGACGACGCCCTCACATCACCCGGTGATCACACCCCTGCGCATGGTCTAAGCGATGCGCGTTCTGATCACGGGCTCAAGCGGCCAGATCGGCACGAACCTGGCCCTCCGTCTCCTTGCGGAGGGCCATCGTGTGTTTGGCGTGGACCGGCGGGCCAACCCATGGACCGACGCTTTCCCCACGCTGCTCCAGGATCTGGCCGCGCCGCAGCGCGATTTTCGCGGCGGCATCGGCGGTGCCCCCTACCCGCCCTGCGACATCGTGGTACACCTGGCGGCCAACGCGAAGGTTCACGAGCTTGTCGAGCAGCCCCACCGCGCCCTAGAGAATATTAACCTCACCTTCAACATACTTGAGTACTGCCGGGCTAACAGCCTGCCGATCATCTTCTCGTCCTCGCGCGAGGTCTACGGCGACATCCACCGCTACATCACCGACGAGGGCAGCGCCGACTTCAGCTTTACAGAGAGCCCCTACTCGGCCTCGAAGATCGCGGGCGAGGCGCTGGTCTACTCGTACGCGCGCTGCTACGGCGTCCCCTACCTCGTCTTCCGCTTCTCAAACGTGTACGGGCGCTACGACAACGACATCGAGCGGATGGAGCGGGTGATCCCGCTCTTTGTCCGCCGGATGGCGAGCGGAGAGCCGGTGACGGTGTACGGCCGCGAGAAGGTGCTCGACTTCACCTATGTGGACGACTGCGTGGGCGGGATTGTGCGCGGGATCGAGCGGCTGCTGGCGGGCAAGGTGACGAACCGAACGATCAACTTGGCCTATGGCGAGGGTAACAGCCTGGTACGTATGGCCGAGCTGATCGGTGAGGCGCTCGGGGTGCGTCCCGAGATCATCGTTGAGCCTGCCAAGCGCCCCGGCGAGGTGAGCTACTACGTGGCCGATATCTCGCTGGCCCGCGAGCTGCTCGGCTTCGCGCCGCAGGTGAGCCTGGCCGAGGGCATCCGCCGCGCCGTGGCATGGTCGCGCGGCGGGGAGGCCGACTGATGACCCAGAAGCAGAAGCAGACGAAGACCACCTCGCGCCAGCGCGGCAGCACCGCAGCCCAGGTGATGCGCCTGTTCCAAGCATCATCGAGCCTGGTGGCCGTGCTCGACCCAGAGGAGCTGTTTACAACCCTGGTCAGTCGGGTCGTCGAGGCACTGCCCGCAGTGCATGGCGGGGTGCTCTGGATCTACGATGCGAAGAATGGCCGGCTGAGGGCCGGTGCCGCCGCCGGGCTGCCGATCAGCGCCGCATCACAGCAGGGGCTGCTCACGATCTCGCTGCGCAGCGGCGAGGGGATGGTCGGCATTGCCTTCCAGCTCAATGAGCCGCAGATGGTCGAGACGCGCCTCGGCTACCGCGACATTGTCGGCCAGATGCCGCCGGCCAGCGCGGCGATCATCCAGCAGATCAGCGAGCAGCTGCCGCGCCGTATTGTCTGCGCCTGCATCCCTATGCGCGTCGGCCCCGAGATCATTGGCATCCTTGAGCTGTTTACCCTGGGCGACCCGGCGAGCGCCAAGGCCGACAAAGCGATCGAGCGGGGGAACCTGCCTGTGCTGCAGACCTTCGCGAATCTGGCGGCGTCAGCGATCAAGAATGCCCACCTCTACAATGAGGCCCAGCGCAACGAGCGCCGACTGAAGGCATTCGACGCGGTGGTGACAGCGATCAGCACGGCGGCCGACCTGACCGATCTGGTGCGCAGTATCCTCGATGTCGTGCTCGGCCTGGTGCCAGGCGCCACCGGTGCGCTGCTGCTACTTGACCCGGCCCACGACCGGCTGGATCTCGGGGCACAGCAGGGGCTAACGCCGTCATGCGCCCAGGCGCTGGCCCGCATCCCGGTGATGGGCTCGCCCTGCGAGGAGGTCGTCCACTTCGGCCAGCCGATGCTGCGCCCGCTGATCGATGAGCGCGGCGAGAGCGCCTTCCTGGCCGAGGGGCTGGCCGGCTGCGCCTACTTCCCGCTGCTGGCTGGCGGCACCGTCGCCGGGGTTCTGGCCCTCTATGGGGATGCCAGCCTGCCCGCGCGGGCCGACCGCGAGATGCTCCTGCCGATCTGTAACCAGGTCGGCTTCGCCGTGGCTAATGTGCGCCTCTACGCCGACAGCACCGGCGAGCGCCGCAAGCTCAACACGGTGGTGACGTCGATCGCCGAGGGCGTGCTGCTCTGCGATGCGCGCGGACGCATGACCCTGGCCAACGAGGCAGCCCTGACCCTGCTCCGGCTCGACTCGCTGCCCTTTGAGCAGCGCCTCGCCGAGATGCCCGACTTCTACCGTATGCGCGACCTGGACGGCCAGCCGCTGACCCTCGACCAGCTGCCCTTCGCCCGCGCCCTGGCCGGCGAGATCTTCCAGGACTACCGGCTGATCTTGAGCGGCTCCAGCGGCGATGAGACGGTGATGAGCTTCAGCGGCGCGCCCGCTCGTGCCGATGACGGGTCGATTGAGGGCGCTGTGGTCGTCTTCCGCGATGTGACGGCCAACCAGAAGCTTGAGCGGGCCAAGGACGAGTTCCTGGCCGTGGCCGCCCACGAGCTGCGCAGCCCGCTGGCGGCGGTGCGCAACTACGCCGACCTGCTGCTGCGCCGCGAGCAGCAGCGCAGCGAGGCCGACTCGCGCGATGTGCGCGGGCTGACCATCCTGACCCAGCAGGTCTCGCATATGCTGCACATGGTAGACAACCTGCTCGACGTGTCGCGCATCGACGCGGGGCAGCTCGACCTACAGATTCAGTCGGTGAACCTGGTGGCCATGGCATCCCAGGTGATTGATCAGCAGCGGCCCTCGGCCGGCGCGCGCGATCTGGCGCTGGAAAACGCCGAGGACGAGCTGATGGTGCCCTGCGACTCGCTGCGCATCCACCAGGTGATGACAAACCTGATCGGTAATGCGATCAAGTACAGCCCCGACGGGGGCCGGGTGACGGTGCGGCTGCGGCTGGCGGCCGGCGATGAGCGACGCCTGTTCGGCGAGCGGCTGGCTGGCGAGGGGCTGGCCCCCTCGGCGAACGGCACGCCCACGGACATGGCGATCATCTCGATCACCGATGAGGGCAGCGGGGTCTCGCCCGAGCAGCAGGCCAAGCTCTTCCAGCGCTTCTACCGCGCCCGCAGCCACCGCGCCGAGGGCCTGGGACTGGGGCTCTACCTGAGCCGTCAGTTTGTGCAGATGCACCACGGCGCGATCTGGGTCGAGAGCGTTGAGGGGTCGGGCAGCACCTTCTCGTTTGCCTTGCCGATGACGGCGATGATGAGGTAGGGCGCGTCGTGACGCGCCCCTCCATGGGGTCTATATGCGCTATAAGAAATACATCCAGAACCTGCCTCTGTACAGGATAGCGAAGCCGACCGACACGCCCACGCGTGAGCCGGTGCGGCTCGCGGCGAACGAGAACCCGCTCGGCCCCTCGCCCATGGCCGTGGCGGCGATCCTAGAGGCGGCCGCCGGAGTCCACCGCTACCCCGACGCGGGCGCGGCCGCGCTGCGCCAGGCGCTGGCCGAGCGGGCCGGCCTGGGGATTGAGCATGTCACCTGCTCGAACGGCTCCGACGAGCTGATCATGCTGATCTGTCTGGGGATGCTGAGCGAGGGCGACGAGGTGGTGATGGCCGAGGGCACCTTCGTCAGCTACCTGATGCGCACCCTAGAGATGGGGGCCCGCCCGGTGCGCGTGCCCCTGATCGCATACGCCCACGACCTGTCGGCCATGGCCGACGCGATCACCGAGCGGACGCGGGTGATCTTCGTGTGCAACCCGAACAACCCGACCGGCACCACCAGCGGCGCGGCCGAGGTGCGGGCCTTCATCGAGCGGGTGCCCGAGGACGTGCTGATTGTGATGGATGAGGCGTATATCGAGTTCGTGGAGCGGGAGGACTACCCCGACCTGCTGGCAGACCTGCGCGGCGGCCGGCCAAACCTGCTGCTGCTGCGCACCTTCGCCAAGATCCACGGGCTGGCCGGGCTGCGCCTGGGCTACGCCTATGGCCCCGAGGAGCTGGTCGGCTACCTGGAGCGGGTGCGCCCGACCTTTAACGTGAACTTGCTGGCCCAGGCCGCCGGGCTCGCCGCCATGGCCGACGAGGATCACGTCCGGCGCTCGCGCGCCCACGCCGCCGCCAGCCGGGCCTTCTATATGGCAGAGCTGGCCGCGCTCGGCCTGAAGCCGATCGCTGGCGAGACGAACTTTGTGGCCGTGCCGGTGGGGGATGACGCGGCGGTGGCCGCCAGCCTGCGCGAGCGCGGCTTCAGCGTGACGGCCCTGACTGGCTGGGGGCTGCCCGGCCTGATCCGCATCTCCTTCGGCACCGAGGAGCAGAATAGCGCGCTGATCGCCGCCTTGAATAGCACCGAGGCATCACTGAGGCACTGAGGCACTGAGGCACTGAGTAATTGTAGATTGCAGCGTTGAATCTGCAATCTGCAATCTGCAATCTGCAATCTGCAATCATTATGTACTCCCAGTTCTGCCCAAACTGCGGCGCGTCCCTGGGTGAGGCGAGACGGTTCTGCCCCGAGTGCGGCGCGTCCCTCGCGGAGAGCGCCGCGCCCGCTGCGGCGACGATCCGTATGGATGCCCCCCCGCCGCCCCCAGCCGCCCCCGCGCCCAGAAATAGCCATCTGCTCTGGATCATCCTTGGCGGGCTCGGCTGCCTCGGCGCGATCATGCTGCTGGCCTGCGTCGGCCTGCTGCTGATAACCTTGGGCAGCAGCATCGCGAGCGCGCCCGATCTGCCGACGGCCGCGCCGGTTGCCACCATCGCCCCGCCGCCCACCATCCCGCCCGCTCCAACCGCCACCGGGGCGAGCGGCGTGATTGTGTACGAGGATTTCTCTGACCCCCGCGAGAGCGCCCTCACCGCCGAGGAGGATGATATTTCGCGGTCGGCCTTTGAGGATGGCGCGTATATCATCGAGGTGAAGGACAGCGACACCCTGGCATGGTCGATCACCGACCGCAGCTACGGCGACATCGCCATCGAGGCGGAGTCCACCGTCGCCGCAGGCACCGAGGCCGTCGCCGCCGGGCTGATCTTTCACTACCAGGACAACCAGAACTTCTACCTGTTCAGCGTCTCTAGCGACGGCTACTACGCCCTGGAGCTGCTGAAGGGCGACGAGTGGATAACCCTGATCGACTGGACGGAGTCGGACGCGATTAACGCCAGACACAACACGCTGCGGGTTGAGACGAAGGGCGATCGGATCACGCTGAAGGTAAACGGCGAGCGACTAGAGGCGACGCAGGATGACTCGCTCTCCGACGGGGACGCGGGGCTTGCGGTGAGCAGCTTCGACGCGAGCCAGGTGACAATCCGCTTCGACAATCTGCTGATCACCCGGAGTCCATAATGCTCCCCGAGCGACTCACCTCCTCGCTACGCTACTTTGCCGGGCTGGCCCTCCAGCCAGCCAACCGCTGGGACGGGTTCGACCTGAGCGCGCCCGACTCGCGGACGTCCTCGCTGCGCGGCCAGATCCTCTTCTCCGGCTGCGCATTGGCCGCTCTGGCCAAGCACCCTTCCGCCGACCCGGCCGAGGCCGCACTGGCAACGGGCGGGCTGGCCGACCTGATCGACCGCATGATCCAGCGGCGAGTCTGGGCGACCTGGGCCGCCGAGACCGAGCGGGCCAGCCGCAAGCCCGACCCGGTGGACGCTGGCTATGGGGTCTACAGCGGCGCGCTGAGCATGCTGCTCGGCCTTCATGCCCGCCTCGACGGGAAGACGCGCTACGATGATGACCCCTTTGTGCTGCGCTGGTCAGGCGATGTGCGCGCGTACTACACTGCCGGGGAGCTGGCCGAGGCGCTCTGGCGACAGGTGCGAGCTTCGCCTGAGGGGGCGATCTCGTGCGAGGGTGACACGGCCAGCGCCAGCGGTATGGCGACGGTACTCTGTGCGCTGCGCCTGCACGACCTGGCCTACGGGAGCGACTACGGGGCAGCGGGGGATGCCTGGGTGACGACCCTGGGCGAGCGCATGGCCATCCGTGGGCCGAGGCTGCCGGGCCGGGGGGCGCTTGCCGGGAGCTTCAACCTGCGCAGCCGGCGGGCGAGCTTCGGCGGCGACGGGCTGGAGGACGCGTGGGCGCTGGCGCTGACGGCCCCGCTCGATCATGATCTGGCGGCGCAGCTGGCCGAGCGGCACTGGGCGGCCCTGCCGAAGATCAGCGAGCGCGGCGAGCATCTGGCGGTGGCCTTCAGCTACCTGCTGGCCGTGGAGATCGGCGACGCCGAGCGCGCCGACCGGCTGCTGGCCTACGCCGAGGATCGGCTGGGGCCAGAGGATGACGAGGCGGCGGGCCGACGCTACGCGGGCACCTCGGCATCCCCGTGGGTGACGGCGCTGTATGCGATTGGCGAGGCGGGCGGGATGAGGCGGCTGCTCACGCCTGATGATGTTAACACCGATCTTATCAGGCGTTAACGCGATTCTAACATTGACCGGCTATACTGTGGGCAGTTGAGCGCGGCGGACGATTTGCGGTGGTTCTCCGCCTAGCCAAACAATACAACCTACAACACAACCCCATCACCGCCTCCAAATCCCTCTTTCGGCTGCCTGGACATCCAGGCAGCCTCTTCTGTTTTCACGCGCCCCTCGTCGCTACTTCCCTGGGGAGGCGACGACGATCAGGCGCGGGCTGCCGGTGACGTACTCGTCGAGATCGTAGGAGCCGTAGACGGCGCGCAGGCTGAATCCAGCCCTGGCCAGCAGATGCTCGATCTCGTAGCGGTAGAACCAGCGCATCACAAAGCGCATCGTGCGCCGGGAGACCAGGCCCGCCGGGTCGGTCTCGTCATAGAGATAGGTGACGTGGGAGGTCTGGGAGGCGGCGTCGCTGTCGATGGCGACGAACTTCTGCACATGGTTGCCATCCAGCTCGTAGGAGCGGTCGAGGACGATGCGGTTATCCTCGCGGGCGATCTCGATCGGGTCAGGGTTAAACAGGTCAATCACCAGGGTGCCACGGCGAACCAGCGCGCGCCGGGCCGTGTCCAGGGCCGCCAGCTGTTCACGCACCGTCTCCAGGTGCATAAACGAGTTCACAGCCACAAAGGCCATCCCGTAGGTCTGCGGGGGGAGATCGACGCTGAGCACATCGCCCTCGATCAGGCTGGCCGAGAGATCGGCCTCGTCGAGATGCTGGCGGGCGATAGCGAGCATGGCTGGCGAGATATCAACCCCGGTGATCGGGTGGCCATCCTCGGCGAGGGGCAGCAGGACGCGGCCAGTGCCGCACATCAGCTCCAGGATCGGCCCGCTCGCGCGCCTGGCCATCTCGCGGAAGAAGGGCACATCCTCGGTGTAGCCACGGAAATCGGCGTCGTAGTAGCGGGCGAAGGGGTCGTAGGTGTTCATAGTGTGATTGCAGGTTGCAGGTTGCAGATTGTAGATTGGGGGGACGGAAATCTACAATCAGTAATCTGGTCAGATCGCGCCGGAGAACATGAGGATCACAAAGAAGACGAGGCCGAAGAAGATCAGCCCAACGACGCCGAAGGTGAGGACGCGCGGGTCGATGATCGGCTCAAACTGCGGGCGGCCCGGCAGTTTCATCTGCGGAGCGCCCATGCGGGGGGCGGAGGGCGGGGCGGACGAGGAGCGCGGGGGGGCGGCCATCTGCGGCGGGGAGATCGTCGTGGTGGGCAGCCTCGTCTCGCTGCCGCTGTTGAGTCGGCCCGCGCCGCGCGCCACCGACACCAGCAGCGAGATGACGATAGACCCGATGATCAGGCCACCCAAGATCACGTCAGAGCCTATCATCACGCCAGTGAGGCTGAAGATCGCGCCCGAGAGAAACGATGACAGGGACGGGCCGACCACGATCGCGAGAAAGACCGCGATGCCGATCCAGTTGTTGCCGCCGCTCTTTTTCTGCATAGAAGTCACTCCTCTTTGATTGCAGATTGCAGACCGAGCAAATAGCACCCAATCTGCAATCTGCAATCTGCAATCGTCCTCAGCCCGGGTAGGCCCGGACGATCAGGCGGTGCGTGTAGACTCCGATCGGCACACAGGTGATCAGGGTGAGCACCTCATCGCTGGTGGGGGCCATCACCCAGGTATCGCTAGGCAGCAAGGTGAGCACCTCGCGCACAATATAGCGGCGCTCGCCGCCGCCCGCCGCCAGGTAGATCTCGTCCCCGGCGGCCGCGTTCGGCAGCTTGCTGAAGATGATGCCCCGGTAGCCAACGTGCCCGGCGAGCACGATATTGCCGGGGGTGCCGGGGTAGCCGGAGATCGGCCAGTAGTGGGCGGCCGTGTAGCGCGGCACATCCCACTCGCCCAGCGAGAATCCGGCGCTGACGATGTCGGTGTCCACACCGATGCGCGGGATGCGGACGTGGGTGGGGCGCACGGCAGCCCATGCCTGATCGACCGAGGCGACGGGCTGTGTGGCCCACGCGGGGGCGGGGTGGGCCGCGAGGTACTGGCGTCCGAGATGGCCGAGCTGCACCTGGTAGCGCGGCTCGTTCTCGGGGTGAGACTCGAAGCGGGCGCGCTCAAAGTACTGCACCATATAGCTCTGGCCATCCTGCGCGCTCAGCTCGGCGAAGGGCTCGGAGATCGGGTAGCCGAAGGTGGCAAGGCCGCCGTTCCCCTGCCAGAAGCTGCGGAAGGCCCCGCCGAGCGAGTGGCCCGTCTCGGAGAAGTAGCTGTCGCCGGCGGGGGCGTTCGGGGACCAGGCGAAGGCAGGCTCGGACTCGCGGCCCTGGGCGGCCCAGCGCCCGAGGTGGCCTGCCAGCGTGATGCCTAGCTCGCCGTGCCACTCCAGGCGGGCGCGCTCAAAGTACTGCACCGGGCGACCGTCCTCCACAAATACCTCGGTGATCGGCAGGCCGATGATCGGCAGGCCGCCCTGGCGGTCGTAGAACTCGCGGAAGCTGTAGGCCAAGGTGTGGCCCGTCTCGCGCAAGAGCACGGGCGTGCCGGCCGCCGTGTTGGCCATGGCGGGGGGGGACGAGACCAAGATTGTTATGATCAGCGTAAGGAAGAGGGCTAGTCGGCGCACAGGATGCTCCAAGTGTTGAGACCACGCCCGGCCCGTAAACGGGCGGGCTAGATCTACGAAGGCCGCTAAAGCGGCCTGGCTGAGGCCGCTTTAGCGGCCTTCGCAACGCATAGCCCGCCCGTTTACGGGCCGGGCTATGCCGACAGCGTAACTTCTGCGGTATTGCCTAAAAACTAAACACTATTCTAGCATGGCTCATGGGGCGTCAGCCCCGATAACGGGATACCGCTATAGGCTATGCTATCATACGATAGGGCGCTGCGCTGCGCTGCGCGCTGAGGTTAGCGGACAGAGATAGCTGGCCGGAGTATTGCGGATCGCTATGCTATCATACGATAGATTGCCATAACCGTACATGACCCATGCTCCAAACACTGAATCCTCAGTATAAACTTTTGCCTTTTGCCGCAATAGAGCATAAGTAACGCTGTCACCCTGAGCGAAGCGAAGGGTCCCGGCCGGGATTCTTCGCTTCGCTCAGAATGACAGGACGCCTCACAGCGTTACTTCTGCGGTATTGCCTTTTGCCTTTTGCCTTTTGCCTTGAAGCGATGGGGGCGACGATGGACAGAGTAGTCTATGTGGTGAGCGACCTACACCTGGGGCCGGGGCAACTGCCTGACGGCACGATGGACCCGCTGGAGGATTTTACCGCGGGCGAGGACTTCGCGGGCTTTCTGGCGAAGATCGGCACGGGCGGCGACCCGGTGGAGCTCGTGATCGCCGGGGACTTCCTGGAGGTGCCGCAGACCTTGCCAGATGTCGGGCTGGCTGCGCCGACCGACCACCTGGGCAGCACGGAGGAGGAGTCGCTGCGGCGGGTGCGGGTGATTATGGGGCAGAGCCCAGAGATCTCCAGCGGCCACCCCGAGGTCTTCACCGCGCTGCGCCGCTTTATGATGGAGGGCAACTCGGTCACGATCATCGCCGGGAACCACGACATCGACCTGCTGTGGGGCGAGGTCTGGGCGGCGATCTTCGACGCGATCTACCCGCCCGGCGCGGCGGGGGATCTGCGGCTCTTCGAGTATAGCTACACGGTGGGCGACGGGCCGAGCGGGCGGGTCTACATTGAGCACGGGCAGGAGCACGACAAGGCGAACCGCTTCGGCGACCGGATGACGATGCCCTTCGCCCTGGACAGCCAGGGCGTGCGTCGGCTGAAGCGCTGCTGGGGGACGCTGTTTGTGGAGAAGGTGTACAACCAGCTTGAGCGCGACCGCTGGTTTATCGACAATGTGAAGCCGATCCCGAAGGTGGTGAGCCTGGGCCTGCGCAACGACTTCCGCTTCACGGCGACGGCGCTCGGCCTGATGGCCACATTCTTGCTAACGAGTGGTCTGCCGCCGATCTTCGGCGGGGGCGGGGGCGTGCTCGGGGCGGCGCCCGACACAGCGCCGCCGGAGGCATCGGATGTGGTGGCGGCGATGGCGGAGGATGAGCTGCGGGCGCAGATCGAGGCACAGATGAGCGACCCGGCCTTCCGCGCCGAGTTTGAGCAGGCTGTGCGAGGGGCAGACCAAACGACTCTGGGGGCGGCCCTGAGCGGGGCGGCGACGCCGATGAGCATGGGCGAGGCGGCAGGCGAGAGCGTGGTGCTGGGCGGGTCGGGGGCCGAGGGCGACGACTACCGGCGGGCGGCGCGGGCGGTGCTGGAGGGCGACCCGGCGGTGACTACGGTGATCATGGGCCACACCCACGGGCCGATTGATGGCTACACGAGCCCGCTCGACCTGGCCGACGGTCGAACCTGCTACTACTTCAACAGCGGGACGTGGACCCGCCACCTGAAGGATCAGGCCCGAGAGTACAGCTGGTCTGAGATCGCCGACCTGGCGAACTACACCTCGTCGAACACCTACATCAGGTTAGATCCGCAGGCGGACGCGTCGTACCGGCCGTCGCTCATGGACTGGGGAAGCACTGAGGCGCTGAGGCGCTGAGCGGCTGAAACATACGGTCGCAGCAGGTGACCGGGTGATCTGCCCGTGCGGCGGATCATCCGGTCATCTGCTGCGACTCTAAAGGAATGATCATGCGTTATCGGAGACTCGGGGATGCGGGCGTGAAGGTGAGCGCTGTCGCGCTGGGTGGCTGGATCAACTTTGGCGAGGGCAAGGTGCCGCTCGACGCGGCGCGGGCGGTGGTGTCCCGGGCCTATGATCGGGGCGTCAACTTCTTCGACCTGGCGGATATCTACGGGAAGGGCGAGGCCGAGAAGCAGATGGGCGCGGTGCTGAGCGACTTCCCCCGGCACACGCTGGTGATATCGAGCAAGGTCTTCTGGCCGATGAGCGACGATGTGAATGACCGCGGCCTGTCGCGCAAGCACATCTTCGAAAGCATCGACAAGAGCCTGGCCCGCCTGGGCACCGACTACCTGGACATCTACTTCTGCCACCGGGCCGACCCGGAGACGCCGGTGGAGGAGACGGCGCGGGCGATGGACGACCTGATCCGTATGGGGAAGGTGCTCTACTGGGGCACGTCAGAGTGGAGTGGGGCGCAGATCGTGGAGGCGTTCGATGTCTGCGAGCGCTACGGCCTTCACAAGCCGAAGACCGAGCAGCCGCAGTACTCGATGCTGCACCGCGAGCTGGTGGAGGGCGAGATCATCCCGGCCGTACAGCCGCGCGGGATCGGCCTAGTGGTCTGGTCGCCGCTGGCGCAAGGGATGCTGAGCGGCAAGTACGACGAGGGCGTGCCTGATAACTCACGCTTCGGGCGGGAGTCGTGGGCGCGCGAGCAGTATATGAATGATGCAAATGCGACGCGGGTGCGCGCGCTCAAGCCGATCGCCGATGATCTGGGCATCAGCCGGGCGCAGCTGGCGCTGGCATGGGCGCTGCGCACACCGGCGGTGAGCAGCGTGATCATCGGGGCGACCCGCCCCGAGCAGGTCAACGAGAACGTCGGCGCGGCAGAGGTTGACCTGAGCCCGGAGGTGGTGGCGGCGATTGAGAAGATATTGGCGTAGGGGCACCCCATGTGGGCACCCCCGTGTAGGGGCACCCACATGGGGTGCCCCTACACGCCGCGCGCGGCCGCGATGGCGGCGCGGATATTGCGCTCAGGGACAGGGATAGGCGTCACGCAGCCGGCGGCGGCGATGTAGCCGACGCCGCCGGTCTGGGCGATACCGTCGGCGACCTGGGCGCGCACCTCGTCGGCCCCGCCGCTGAGCAGGGCGCCCCACTGAGCGATCCCGCCGGCAACTGCCCCGCGCACTAGAGACTGGCCCTCGCGCAGCGACGGCCCGGCCCGCCGGTCGTCCCAGTTGACCACCTGGACGGGGTAGTCAGCGACGACCTGGAACATCAGGTCGTCGCCGTGGACGTGGAGCATATTTAGCCAGCCCGATGAGGCCGCATCGAGGAGAGCCAAGTCGGCGGGGCGGCCCCAGCGCAGGTACTCCTCCTCGGACATACTGCGGTAGGAAGCGTTGGCGGTCGAGAAGAAGATCCCGGCGGCACCGCCGTCCATAACTGCGGACACGAAGTTGCGCCAAGTCTCAATGATCGTGTCGAAGCCACGCTGGAAGGCGTCGGGATAGCGGCGGCGCCAGACCATCGCCTGATCGCCGGCCAGGCAGCTCGCCACCGTCAGCGGGTCAAAGATCGTCTGGGTGACCGGAGTGTCGCCGGCCCCAGCGACGACCAGGTCGAGGCAGCGCAGCTGGCGGGCGAGGGCGCCGGTCTGGATCGAGGTGGGGCGCATGGCCTCCCACTGCTCTAGGGTGCTGATTGGGCGCGGCCCCTTGACCAAGTCGCCCTCGGGGTTGCCGTCGTAGACCCCGGTCAGCCCGGCGTCCTCGGCGACAAAGACCTGCGAGGGCGTGAGCTTGATCAGGTCGAAGTCGAAGCGGCGCTGGAAGTCGAGGGTGGCGAGGGCCAGATCCTCAGCGACCTGATCCTCAGCGGGCCAGTGGCGCCAGAGCGCGACCGGGGTGCGGGGCGTGGGTTTGCGGGCGATGGTGGCGAGCAACAGATCGTGCTTGCTAAGCATAGAGTCTCCGGGTGATGGGTGATGCGTGACCAAGTCACGCATCACCCATCAGGATAGTCAGCCACAGGCGGCCATGGCCAGGAGCAGGAGGGCCTGCATGCCGCGACCGAGGTTCTCGGGGAGGATGAACTCATCGAGCCGGTGGGCGTTGCCGCCATCGGTGATGCCCACACAGACGGCGGGGATGCCCTGGCTGAGCGGGAGGTTCGCGTCGGTGCTGCTCTGCTGAAAGTTGATCATGGCACCGGCGGCGTGGTAGGCGCTAACTGCGGCCTGCACAAGCGGATGATCGCGCAAGATCATGCCGGATGGTCGGTCGCCCACGGTGGTGACGCGGATCTGTACATTGGGGTCCTCCACGGCGGCGGCGCGCACCAGGAGGTCGACACGAGCGACCAGATCGTCGAGAGTGGGCGCGCTCACCGAGCGCATGTCGAGGAGCATGCTGGCGTGCTGGGCGATGGTATTCACCGAGGTGCCGCCCTCAATCATACCGATATTGAAGGTAGTGCGCGGGATGCGGGGCACGCTCAGGTCGGCGACACGAGCGGCTAGGCGCACAAGGGCGTGGATGGCGCTTGGGCTACCGAAGTTGCCCCATGAGTGGCCGCCGGGTGCGGTAGCCTCGATCCGGTAGCGGCGCACGCCAATGGCATGGTGGTGCAGCGTGCCGAAGTCGCAGCCCTCAAGGACAATCACCGCGCCGACATGGTCGCGCAGGCGGTCGACGGCGGCGCGGATGCCGCGCAGGTCGCCGAGTCCCTCTTCGCCGACGTTGGCCACAAACCAGACATCGCCCTGGTTCGGCAGGTCGTGGCGCTGGAAGACGTCGGCGAGGTGCAGCAGGCCGGCGACGCCAGTGCTGTTATCGCCCAGGCCGGGGCCGTAGACCCGCCCGCCCTCGCGGCGGATGCGCAGGTCGGTCTCAATCGGGAAGACAGTGTCGAGGTGGGCGGAGACGAGCAGGCCGGGCTGGCGCGAGCGGCCGGGGCGACGCCCGTAGACATTGCCGATCACATCGTGCTCAACATCCTGGAGGCCGAGGCCGCGCATAAGAGCGTAGACCATCTGGCCGCGGCGGCGCTCGTCGAAGGTGGGCGCGGGCACCTGCTGCACTGCGATAGCCGTCTCCAGGATGGGCCGGTAGTCAGACAGTTCGGCGCTGGCCCGCTGGACAGCGGGGTCGGCGCGCCAGCGATAGACATCCATGGCGCTCTCTTTTAGGGAGGGTACAGCGGATTTAGGGAGGGTACAGCGGATTTAGGGAGAGTACAGGTGCGCGCTTCAGTCAGCGGTACATAAAGCGCCCGCAAGCCTCGCTTGAGATTTAGGCTATGTGTTGTTGGGAGATCGCGATATGCCAATACCAGCAGCCAGCCACAATCCCGCCGTGCATCCTCAGGCTACTGATTATGTCCGATCATCCCACACGTGTCAATTTGCCACCGCATGGGACTCGTGGCATACTGACGCAGCAAATCTTTTCGGGGAGTCAGGAGTCGGGAGTCAGGAGTCGGGAGTCAGGATCCGACTCCCGACTCCTGACTCCTGACTCCCGCCCTCCAACCCCCAGCAAAGGAGCGGGCCATGTCGTTGCTGCCGACAACCTCGATTGCGGCGATCGCGGGCTACGCCGGGCAGACCGTGACGCTGTCCGGCTGGATCTATAACAAGACCGAGAAGGGCAAGCTGATCTTTCTGATGCTGCGCGACGGCAGCGCGACCATCCAGTGCGTAGTTTTTAAGAAGAATGTGGCAGAGGATGTCTTCGCGCGGGCTCAGCAGCTTACCCAAGAGTCGGCATGCCGGATCACGGGCGTGGTGCGGGCGGACGAGCGCTCGGCGAGCGGCTACGAGTTGGACGTGCAGGGCGTAGAGATCGTGAGCCTGACCCACGACTACCCGATCTCGCCGAAGGAGCACGGGGTTGAGTTCCTGATGGAGCACCGGCACCTGTGGGTGCGCTCGGCAAAGCAGCACGCGCTGCTGCGCATCCGCGCCGAGGTGATCGCGGCGGCCCAGGAGTGGCTGAACGCGCAGGGATTCATCCGCTACGACTCGCCGATCCTGACGGCGACGGCGGCGGAGGGTACGACGAACCTCTTCGGCACCGACTATTTCGACCTGGGGCGGGCCTACCTGGCGCAGACCGGGCAGCTCTACGTAGAGTCGGGCATGATGAGCTTCGGCAAGGTCTACTGCTTCGGCCCTACCTTCCGGGCGGAGAAGAGCAAGACGCGCCGGCACCTGACGGAGTTCTGGATGATCGAGCCGGAGGTGGCCTTCGCCGACCACGACGACAACATGGCGCTCCAGGAGCAGTTTGTGAGCGCGATTGTGCAGCGGGTGCTGGAGCGGCGAGGCGAGGATCTGCGGACTCTGGAGCGCGACACGGCACCGCTGGAGCGGGTGCTGGCGCCATTCCCACGGATCAGCTACGACGAGGCGGTGGAGCTGGTGAACGCGAGGCACGGCGAGGTCGAGGGCTGCACAGCGATGGAGTGGGGCGAGGACTTCGGGGCGCCGCACGAGACGCTGATCGCGCAGCAGTTCGACCGGCCGGTGTTTGTGGAGCGCTACCCGAGCGCGATCAAGGCGTTCTACATGGAGCCGGACCCGGGGCGCCCGGAGGTGGCGCTCTGCGCGGACCTGCTGGCCTCGGAGGGCTACGGCGAGATCATCGGCGGCTCGCAGCGCATCCACGACCCCGTGCTGCTGGAGGCGCGCATCCGCGAGTACGGGCTGAACGTGGACGACTACCAGTGGTACCTGGACCTGCGGCGCTACGGGACAGTGCCGCACAGCGGGTTTGGCATGGGCATCGAGCGGGCGGTGGCCTGGATCTCGGGCACGCGCCACATCCGCGAGACGATTCCCTTCCCCCGGCAGCTGTACCGGATCTATCCTTGATTCGAGGAGTCAGGGGTCGGGAGTCAGGGGTCAGGGATTGCGAGCCGTAGGGGCGCGACGCGCCCCTACGGCTCGTCCCAAAACTTGAGAGGGCGGGGTCAGACTCCTGACTCCCGCCCCCCCCGACTCCCGACTCCTGCCCTCCGACTCCTGCCCCCCGACTCCCGACTCCTGATCACCTACCGGACAATCGTGCGGCGGATGCCGTCGACCGCGCCCTGGGCGGTGCCGATATATGCCTTGTAGACATTGGCACGCCCAAAGATCAGCGGCGTGGCGATGCCGACCATCAGGACGGCGGGGATCCAGAGCAGCGGGCCGAAGAACGAGGCGAGCCAAGCGAAGATCAGGCCGCCGCCGACGAGCATGTTGAGCAGGGCGGTGCTGCCGCGCTGGGTGTAGGACATGCCGATCAGCTCGCGCAGATTGGCGATGAGCAGCAGGGCGCCAGAGAAGGCACCGAAGTGGAGCGCCAGGCTGGTGTCGAGGAAGCGCAGCACAAAGAAGATCGCCGCCACCACGGCGATAATCCCCGCGACATAGAGATAGATTGGCTTGATGCGGAACCCGCCGATGCTGGTGTAGCCGCCGCCGCCATTGTAGTTCCCGTTGCCGTTATACATCTTCATGTTCCTTTTCTGCCGGTTGCCGGTAACAGCTACTGGCTAGGCCGGTGTTGTCTGGCAGTATGACGATGATCCTCTGGGGAGTGTTGCAGACAGGGGACAGGGGACAAGGGACAGGGGAAGCGCATTATTATGATTGGCGTCACAGCCCGACAGCCCAACAGCCCAATAGTCCGACAGTCCAACAGCCCGACAGCCTCACACATCCCTGTGAGGCTGTCGGGCTGTTAGACAATCCTACAAAGCAGGAGTGAGGCTCACTCCTCAAAGACAGCGCGCACGCGGAACATACCGTCCTGCGAGTCTGGGGCGTTAGACAGAGCCTGCTCAGGCGTGAGCTTGCCGATCACGACGTCAGGGCGAGTCACGCTCACAAGGCCGGTGACCTGGGATGTGGACGGCACGCCTGTCACATCAACATCCTGGAGCATAGCAATATAGTCAAGGATATCGGAGATCTGCCCGCGCATCTGCTCAAGCTCATCGGGGCTGAGGCGCAGGCGGGCGAGGCGGGCGACGTGTTCGACTTCGGCGAAGGACAGGGACATGTGGTACCTCATAGAGATCTTCGGGTGTCGGGAGTCGGGGTTAGCACATTCAAACACCATGCACGACATCAAACACTAACACAACCCGAAGCCTTGTCTACACTCATTATATCAGCTCATCAGCGAAGATCTGCGAGCGACGTTGTTATCCCGCCAGACCAGATTCCTTATGGAGATCCTGAGATGCGTCAGGAGTGGCAAGCATCCGGCGGGTATAGCTCAGGCGCTGGACGGCAGTGATATGTGAGGCGACACCGACGGCGATCACTGCCCACTCAAGGACGCGGAGTTGCGGCAGGAGGGGTTGAGCGATGAGGCCAATGATCAGCAGGGTGAGCTTTTCCTGGCGGCCAGCAAAGCCAACATTGCATGAGGGAATTCTCCCCGTCGACTCGGCCCGCGCCCGAACATAGCTCGCCATAATCATGCCGAAAAGGGCGAAGAGCACCCAGATGGAATCGGCAGCACCAGAGAGCATGACGCCAGCTAGGATAAAGAACTCGGCGTAGCGATCCGTGACGTGATCAAGAACCGTCCCATAGGCGCTTGCGGTGCGTGAAGCCCGCGCAGTCGCGCCATCAAGGACATCGGCAAAGCCGACGAGCAAGATTCCGACGATGCCCCACCAGAACAGCGACTGTGCAATCAGGTAGCCCGCAATGGCGCTCATGGCAAGGCTGCTATACGTCAGCATGTTCGCCGTCAGTCCCATCCTCATGCAGATGCGTCCAAGGGGCAGGGTGATCTGCTCATAGGATTGTCGAACCCTTGCAAGTATCGGCATCATCTCACGCACTCCTCGCTCATGCTGCGTATCTATCTATGCTCCATCTGATCCAATGACTGACTGTTTCACGTGAAACAGTCAGTCTCGTAGAGCACAATCACGCCCCCTTAACGACCCGAAATTATTACTGCAGCAAGAGAACATCCAGGCGGCGAGCAACCTCATCCTGCATAATCGGCACATCTGGCCCGGTATGCTCGATCCAGATCGATGCGACGGCAGCCCCGGTACACCCTGCACGATACAGATCATCGGGGTCAGCCAGATAGGCGTGAATAAATCCTGCCATGTAGGTATCCCCCGCACCAGTAGGATCACGAGCATCGGTCGAATATGCCGGGATTGCTATCTGCCGACGGCCATCATCAATAAACGAGCCTGCCTCGGCCAGCGTCACAATCGCAATATCACAGCCAAGAGCCCGCAGCGCACTAGCGGCAACTGAAGTATCTGAGCGCGGCTCAATCCCAGTCAGCACCCGTGTTTCCAGCTCATTTGCCTTGATGACTCGACAATGGCGGGCGACATCTGGAAAGTCAGATGGAGCATAGTGTTCAACGCGGCCATCAGCGCCGATACGGCGGAGCATCCCCTGAGGGTCAAGGAAGATCGGGGCCGAGCTATGGCTACAAATATCCTTGATGAGGGAGAGGGGTGTCTCCTGCAAGATCGGGCCAATAATGATCGCAGCGATATCTGCGCTGATGGGATGAGCCTGCGTAATCGGGCCGGCGACCCCTAGCACATCAAGCGTGCGATCCCCTCGTCGGTCATACACCAGCCGAAAGCCGCCGGTCTGGGTTTCAGGATACGTGAACGCCGCCACCCCAAAGCGGGCTAGATCCGCAGCGAACATATCTTGAAAATCCGGGCCAACCCGGCCAACGAGCGTCGCCTGATGGCCAAGGCGCGCCAGTGCGAGGCATGCATTCGTCGAGCACCCCGAGAGCACACGACCGGCGGTTGAGACGGACGGTGTGATGATCTCATCGTAGACCGGATTTCCAAATGCCAGTATCGATGCCATAGGAGTGCCCATACATCACAAGATTGCGATACACAACCGACGCTACGGGCTGATCAGACTGAACGGAGTATGCTCTATTCTATCACCAGACTGGCGCAGCATTTGGCCGCCGCACTAACGAAACGAAGGGGCAACCGCACACCGAAGCGCAGGTTGGCGTCTCATATAAGGGCGCATTATAGCGGCGGGCAGAGGGATTGAGCCTGTCATAGGAAGGTGGAGCGGAGCGAGCCCCAGCCGACGAACGACGAAGGCAGTGGTACGGTTGGTCGTTCGTCGTTCGTCGCAGAACCCCCAAGCAACTTCTGAAACCCCGTACTAGAGCTGTAGGGTGCCGCCGCGTTATGTGTAGCACATCCTCAGCACACAGGTTAGGGCTAGAGCAGGCTTAGACGGATGGTGACACCGAGCAGGTGTGAGCGCACTACATGACCCATGCAGGCGTCAAGTCGCAGCCTGCCTTATCCTGCGCCGCCGAGCTTCTCATAGAGGCCCTGGAGTTGCTCATCTCCATAGATAGTAATCGTGAGGCGCACCGCATCGCCAGATCGCGCGATCTGCACCGGGGTCTGGAGAAGTTCCTCAAAGAGACGCTGGGCCTCAGCGTCCTCAGGGGACAGCGCCCGTGGATCACGGTGCTCTCCTGCAACGGGACGAGGCGTATCTCGCTTCGACGGGCCAGATCCACCGAGCACAGCCCCGCGATCACGAACCTGGGACAGGGCGCTTTCTAGCGGAACCCCTTCGGCAACAAGGCCGCAGAAGCGCTCTGTTTCACGAGCGCCGAGGCCCTGGGAGAGCGCGCTGTCCAAGACCCGCGACTGCTGGAGCGAATCGTCGATGCGAAGCAGAGCCTGGGCCTGCGCAGGGTTAATCGTCCCGCTCAGAAGAGCCTGTCGCGCTGCTGGGGCAAGGGTCACCTGGAGCGCTATCTCGCCAATTCGCTCAGCCTCGCGGACGCTGAGATCGCGGCGGACGATCAGGTCAAGGGCGGCACCCTGGGACTCGGCGTCATCGAAGCGCAGGAGGGCGCGACCGTGGCCGGCGCTTATCGTCCCATCGAGGAGCGCTTGACGCGCTGGGGTGATGAGCTTGATCAGGCGACGTGCGTTCACAATCGCTACCCGGCTCTTGCCGACCCGCCGGGCGATATCCTCATCCGTTAAGCCAAACTCATCCTTCAGGGTCTGGTAGGCGATGCCCTCTTCAAGGGGGTTCAGGTCAGCCCGCTGCACATTCTCGACAAGGGCGAGCTCCAGTAACTGCTGGGGTGTCGCGCTCTTCACCAGCACCGGAATCTCGCTGAGCCCTGCGCGCCGGGCAGCACGCCAGCGCCGCTCGCCGGCGATCAACTCGAACCCACCCGAGCCATCTTCGCTCACGATCACCGGCTGAATGACCCCGTGCTCTCGGATCGAAGCGGCGAGGTCATCAAGAGCCTGCTCATCAAAACGAGTTCGCGGCTGGCTACGATTCTCGTGGAGGCTGTTGATCTCCACCATGCGGACTATGTGCGCACCCTGCGCAGCCCCGCTCGGTATCAGCGCATCAAGCCCGCTCCCAAGGCCGCGTCTCCTACTCATAGGGCCTCCCGTTGTAATACTTCATCGGCCAGTGCCGCGTAGGCCTGGGCGCTACGACCCAGAGGATCGTACTCTGCGATGAGTTTACCGTAGCTGGGGGCCTCTGAGATACGGACGCTTCGCGGGATCAGTGTTCGGCAGATCAGGCGTGGGAAATGCCGCTGAACCTCCTCCACAACTTGCTGTGCCAGGTTCGTGCGCCCATCATACATGGTCATTACGACACCAAGGATGCGCAGTGTAGGGTTGAGGCCATCACGCACCCGCTCAAGCGTCCCCTTCAGCTGGGCCAGCCCCTCCAGGGCGAGGTACTCACACTGGAGTGGAATCAAGACGCTATGCGCTGCGCTTAGGACATTCAGAGTCAGCAGGCCAAGCGACGGAGGACAGTCAATTATCACATGGTCGTAGGCCGCCGAGATCTGCTGAAGCGCGCCACCAAGCCGCCGATCACGGCGTTCCGCGCCAACTAGTTCGATAGCAGCTCCAGCGAGATCCTCATCTGCAGCTATCAGGTCAAGCCGCTCACGGCCCGTTGATAGTATCGCGCTGGCAGGATCGGCTGTCCCCATCAGCAGATCATAGGTCGTCGCACGAAGATCCCGCTTCGAGACTCCGAGGCTTGTCGTCGCATTTCCCTGAGGATCACTATCTATCAGGAGCACCCGCTGGCCACGGCGCACAAGCTCACCAGCGAGATTGACGGCGGTTGTCGTCTTCCCAACGCCACCCTTCTGGTTCGCTAATGCAAGTATGCGCATACGCCTCGTGGAAGAGTCCTGTTTCACGTGAAACACCAGATCGTTAGAATGCAAAGCCCTGGCGCTATTGTAACACGGTACGCTATGGACTCCTCATTCAACCCCTGAAGGAGATCCCTGAGTCGATGGCACGGTCGGCACGGGCGGGCCCGTAGCGAGCAGGTATCAAACGATGCCGTCTACCCGTCGAAGAGCCGCTGTAGAATCAGGCCGTTGATGCAGGCCAGCACACCGATCACTGCCGATTGATCAAGGCTGAGGTACTCCTGGAGAAACGTCACATAGATCGCCGCAGCCACAAGCACCATCGGCGCGCACGGCCTCCGGCGATTTGCCGCGTAGAGAGTCGGCAAACACCTTTGAGCCGTGGGTATATCACTTCTCCGCTTCTCGGCTTGCGCCATAGTGATCGACGGCAAACCCGACAATCAGCTTGCTAAAGAAAATATACCCAAACCAGCGCAACGGCAATGGCAGCGCAAATAGATAGGTATAGAGCAAGAATCCGGCGGACAGCGCCGCTAGCGCGACCGGCAGATGGAAAGGCTGGCGGCGTAGGCGCACCACTAGGCTACCGGCGGCCAGCATGTATAGGTAGATGAACCAGAAGAGCGGCCAGCTACCTCCTGGCAGCAGCCATGCCACCAGCAGCGGGTGGATGGCGTGGACAGCCAGAAATCCGTAGCTGAGCGCGGCCGGCCGGCTCGCGTACCAGATATTAGTCGAGCGAGTGCCGTTTGCCACCGCGCCGCCAAATACATCGAGCGCGACCACGAAGAGCACCAGAGTCTGCCACCAGTTGTACCCGCTCTGTAGTCCAAGCAGGGCCAGCGCGCCCCCAGCGGACAGGCCAAGCCCGTAGATAAGTGCGAGCGTTATTGGCGTTGGCGAGTCGCCGTGCAGAAGCTGTAGGCTGTCCTGGAGGCGCAGGCTTCGCGACGTGGACATATGGATATCCCTTTCTTATTTCGTCCAATCGGCGGAAGCGCATATGAACACGGCACAACGTGATTCTTCGTTATGGCAGCAAGCTCTTTGAGCCGATGACAGACCACAAGACCACCTAGATCTGGCAGCCATGGTCGAGTACCACCAGATCCGGCAGATCGCGGCTGGGCATCGCGCTGGCGCTGCCGCTATTGATCTGCAAGCACACCGTATTTTATTAATGTATTAATATCAAAATTCCACACATAATCCGGCAACTATCCCTCGCTCACCAGATTACCCCGACGGCACCCTACAGCTCTATAGCACGGAGCAGTATGATTGAGCCACTGAGGCAGGGAGCAGCATGATTGAGCCACTGAGGCACGGAACTCGGCGCTGAAGGCCATCTTGAGCAGCGCCGCGATGTCGGGAGAGTCGTCGACCACCAGCAGCCGCATACGAGACACCTCCTGCTCTGCCCATCGCATCGGGCAAGATAGCAATACCTCAGTGACTCAGCCGCTCACGCAGGCTCTCAGCCATCCTCACGGCAGCACGGTCAGTGGGTTCACCGCACGCCCGTTCACCAGCACCGTGAAGTGCAGGTGGACACCGGTCGAGTAGCCGCCGCCCACGCGGTCGTAGGTGCTGCCCATCGAGCCGATCCGCTGCCCGGCAGCGACCTCGTCGCCCGCAGCGACACTCGGCTTAGTGACCAAGTGCCCGTAGATCGTCTCCACGCCGCCGCCGTGGCTAATCTTCACGCAGTAGCCGTAGCCGCTGCACCAGCCGGCCTCGCGCACCCGCCCCGCCCGAGCCGCCACGATCGGCGTCCAGGCCCGGTTCGCGATGTCGATGCCGTTATGGAAAGCTCCCCACCGCGCCCCGAATGGCGATGTGAGCGTCCCCCAGGTCGGCCAGACCCAGCGCGGCGGCGGCGGCGGGAAATCGTCTGTCTCAGGCAGCCCATCGACCAGCCCGCTCGCGATCTGGAGCATGTCGACACGAATCCACCCCGCCACTCCCGCAATCTCGACCTTTAGCCAGCCAGCGTGGCGCGCACGCAGCGCCACCTGACGACCATGATCGAGCTGGATCTGACGATGGTAGTCGGTGCCCGGCCCCTCCCGTAGATTCGTCTCATCCTCAAGCACGATGCCTGTGGGCTCGGCCCCACGCGCCGCCAGCGCATCCAGGCCCCCCTGAGCCAGGAGCAGATCCGGCAGCGGCGGATCACCGCCAGGGATGAAGATCTCCTCGCCCACCGCAAGATCGCGCCCATCCTGGAGGTGGTTCGGCCCAAAGGCGCTGATCGCATCGGGCACCACGCCGAAGCGCGCCGCGATATCCCCAACCGCCTCGCCATCGGTGACAACATAGGGCACGCCGGAGATCCGTGGGATACGCAGGGGCTGGCCGAGAAGCAGCGCATCTCCGCGATCCAGACCATTTGACCAGATAATTGAGGGAAGGCTCACGCCGTAGCGCCGCGCAAGATCGCCTAATGTCTCGCCGCCCTCAAGCAGGTGTACCTCTCGGAAGGCGTCGGAGATCTCAAGGGGGATGCTTTGAGCGGGGGCGATCGGCGCGACTGGGAGGGGCTGTGCCACTGACCGCCGCCCCGCTCCGACCGCCGTCAGCGGCAAGATCATCTCGCCTGTCGATTCGCTGGCGGGCATCCGGATCTGCGATCCGCGCGCCTGAGCATCATGCGACGGCTTTGCGGCAATAATGCGCTCCGACCAGCCGCCGAGCGGATCGCCGAAGGCCACCAGCAGCACCAGCACGATCAACCAGCCATGTTCTATGACAGCCCGACCAACGGCCCGCGATGCGTGGCCGATCAGATGCGCCGGAGGGGCAGGCTGCGCAATATCAGGACTCCGCTCGACACCCCGCCGCACACGGTCGAGGCATGCCCGCGCAGATGTGGAACGCGTACGAGCAGCGCTCAGACGTGGGGAGGCAGAGCCGAGAGAGGAGATAAACTGGCGCGTATACGCCCATCTCGCCATAATGCGCGTCTATCTCTATAAGGAAGTAGGCAGGCTTATCGGAGCGCGCCGCAGCGGAGGTTAGACAAGGTTTCAGAGTGCTTTACAATTTGGCATCACAGATCGCTTGCTGATGAGCTCGGCCTATACCCTGTACCCTGTACCCTCATGACACCAGGCCGCGACTGAGCATACAATGGGCAATCGCGTTTGTCAATCAAAGCGCATCCCTGCGCAGGGCATGTGCAACGTCCTGAGCGCCCCACGGCTGGCGACTGAAGTCGCGCCGTCGGGGCGCGTTGCGCCGGGCGTCGGCATGCGCCGACGCCGGAACCGCCCGCGTAGGCGGGCGGCTGGCCGCAGGCCCCCGCGACGCGGCTTTAGCCGCCAGCGATGTTGCACATGCCCTGCATCCCTGCGCATCCCGATGCGCTGTAGGCGGGCGGCTGGCCGCAGGCCCCCGCGACGCGGCTTTAGCCGCCAGCGATGTTGCACATGCCCTGCATCCCTGCGCATCCCGATGCGCTATTGAGCCCATCACACCATGCCTCCGTAAGCGGATCGGAACCTTGACGTACACTCAAGCATCGTGTTAAGATATCTCCATTCCCGAATCGGTCGTACCCCACCTGATCAGATACCCGGCGGGCTCGGCCGTCCCTCACTCCACGAAAGGCCGGCAGATGATCCGTGTAGTTGTTGATAGCATTCGTGTAAGCCTTCTGACGCAGAATCGCGTCGTCGTGCTTCGCGAGACAGATAGCACACGCTATCTGCCAATATGGATCGGCCCCTTCGAGGCTGAGGCTATCGCCATGGCGATCCAGGGCCATGAGCCGCAGCGTCCGCTGACTCACGACCTCCTGAAGTCGTTGGTTGGCGACCTTGGCGGTCAGATCAGTCATATCTTTGTCAGTGATATCCAGGATAGCACCTTCTACGCCCGCATCGTTATCGAGCAGCAGGGGCGCACGATTGAAGTCGATGCCCGACCGAGCGATGCGATTGCCTTGGCTGTCCGTACAGAGGTGCCTATCTACGTCGAGCCCCACGTCCTTGAGCAGGCTGGCGTCTACTTCGATGAGGATGAGCAGGTCTCCCCTCAGGATCCTGCCGCCACCGAACCTGAGACGCCCGAAGCCGAGCCCGAGGTAAATGATGAGTCGCTGTCGATCTTCCGCGACTTTATCAATACGCTTAACCTCGATGATCCGGGCCAGGGCGGCGAGACGTCCTGAGCTAACTTTCTGTGAGAAGACAAAGGGCCGGGGGTGTCGCGCGCGACACCCCCGGCCCTTTGTCTTCTTCCCGGATCGTATCTCCTCGACGGCATAAAATGTGGATAAGTCGCGTTCATTTGTGGATAACTTGCACCCTTTGTGGATAAGTCACCATAAAACGCGTGGACGACCATGGGAGAACCCGGAGAAGACTCGCCCCGCAGGTCGCCGCATGTGGAACATGTGGACAGCCGTCCACGGGTTTTCCTCATGGGATTCATGCCATTCCGGCAGCGGATTCCGACACTTATCCCCATCTTCCACATGACTGCTACGAGTACGGGAATCTCTCCATCCTTTATTAACATGAATGATTCATGAGGAACATGATAGGAAGCGTTGTGTTTTGCGCCGCACCGGTTGCGCCATGTAGGCGAAGTCGTGTATAATGCGGCTAGGCACCAAGGAACGGCAGATACTTGCTGAACCCCGCCAGGATCGAAAGATAGCAACGGTAGGTGAGTTCCTCTGGGTGTTCTGAGGTGCCCCAACTTTAAACAGAAAGGCGGCGGGCGGAATATTCCGCCCGCCGCCTTTCTGTTCCTTCTCGGTTCTGCCCCTACCGCGACTCATCCAGCTGCTGCGCCCCAAACCCATGGGGCAGCAGATCCTGCGGCGTCACGAGGCGCTGCGCGCCTGAGAGGTTGAGCAGCAGCACCTTGCTGTGTGAAGCCAGCTCGAAGATCACCTGTCGGCATGCCCCGCAGGGGCTCGCCACATCGTCGGTGGGCGTCACCACGGCGAGGGCTACGATCTCACGCTCGCCCGCCGCGTAGGCGCTGAAGATCGCCACCCGCTCGGCGCATACGGTCATCGGGTAGGCGGCATTCTCAATATTGCCCCCCAGAAAGATCTTTCCGCTGGCGGTGAGCGCCGCCGCTCCAACGTAGAAGTGTGAGTAGGGCGCGTAGGCCCGCCCACGGGCCTCTAGGGCCGCCGCTGCGAGGGCCGCGTAGTCAGGCTGGGTCATGGATACCGCCTTCTGCGCTCCCGCCGTTTAGCAGGGCGCTCTCCTCGACTGGCTGACGGCGGACAATGCGCAGCTTCTGTGGGCGCACCCCCTTCACGGAAAGCACCGTCACCGTCGCCTCCTCTAGCACGAGCTCGTCGCCCACCCTCGGCACCCGCCCGAGCTGCTCGTATACCAGCCCGCCGATCCGGTCGGCGCTGTCCGATGCGAGGGACAGGTCGGTGAGGTAGTTGACATCGTCAATCGACACGCGCCCGTCCACAATATACTCGCTATCGCTGATCGGCTGGATTGAGGGGTCCTCGGTATCATACTCATCTTGGATCTCGCCCACGATCTGCTCGATCAGATCCTCAATGGTGGCCAGCCCGGCCGTGTTGCCGTACTCGTCCACCATGATCGCCATATGCACCTTGCGCCGCTGGAGATCTTCGAGCAGCGCGTTTACCCGCATGGTCTCGGGCACAAAGTAGGCCGGACGAAGCAGGCTGTTAATGGGCATGTCGTGCTTGCCGTCGCGCAGGGCTGGGATGAGATCTTTGGCGTAGAGAATGCCGACGATCTGGTTGATCGTATCGTTGTAGATCGGGATGCGCGAGTGGCCGCGGGCGATCACGACGTCAAGCGCCTTGTTCAGGGTCGTGTCCACCTCGATGGCGACGATGTCTACCTGGGCCACCATGATCTCGCGCAGCAGCGTGTTGCCGAAGGCGATCACGCCCTCGATCATCTCGCGCTCCTCGTGCTCGATCAGGCCCTCCTCCTCGCCGACGTTCACGAGCATGCGCAGCTCCTCTTCCGTCACCAGTGGCGAGGGGTAGGAGCTGCGCCCGCTCACCGCCTTGAAGAGCGGGCTGGTGATCAGGTTGATCAGCGAGATCGCTGGCCAGAGGAGCTGCGAGACAATCCGCAGCGGACGGGCCAGCGCTAGGGCTGTTGCGTCGGGGTTGCGGATGGCCAGCGCCTTGGGGAATGCTTCGCTGAAGATGAGGATGGCCAGCAGCAGCAGTGCCAGGCTGCCGATCTGTTGCCAGGTGCCGAGCCCGGCGCTCAGGCGCAGCGTCAGCGCGGTGGCGCTGATGGTCATGACGATGTTGAGGAAGATGACAGTGGACTTGAAGCGGTAGGGGTCGTCAATCAGCCGCGACACAGCTCGCCTGGCGCGCGAGCCGCCTTCGGAGAGCAGCAGGTTGAGGCGATGTCGGCTGATTGATGTGAACGAGGCATCAATCGCCGACGTGAAGGCCAGCACAACCATGCACAGGCCGACACCGATCAGCATAAGACTAGGTTCAGGGTCCTCCAACAAGGGTGAATACTCCTGGTAATGAGACAATAGACAAGGGGGCAAGCGCATCAATATGCGCTGCACGACGCATACGGTATGCTACGCGTATTTGCTGGGGTGGAGGGGCTCGGGGAGGGCTTGTCCCTCCCCGAAAAACCCTCTCCCCGAACCAGCTAGGCGTGGTTGGATTCCGTGCGCTAGGGGGGCGCGGCAGCTATGAGAACAGCGCGCTGAGGGAGAGATCCTTATGGATGCGCATGATCGCCTCAGCGAAGAGCGGGGCGACGCTGATCGTGCGCACGCGGGCCTTGGACGCCTTGGCGGCCTGCGGGATGGTGTTGGTGATGATCGTCTCGACCATATCCGACGCTTTGATGATCTCCATCGCATCATCCGCGAAGATCCCGTGGGTCGCGCAGGCGTAGACGCTGCGGGCACCGCGACCTAGCAGGGCGTGGGCCGCCTCAACGAGCGTGCCGCCCGTCGAGATCATATCATCGACGATGATAGCCGTCTTGCCCTCGACATCGCCGACGATATCCATCACCTCGGCGATATCGGGCTCGGGGCGCTGCTTGGCGATAATCGCAAGCCCCGCGCCGATCCGCTCGCGGAAGCGGTTGGCCCTGCCCACGCCACCAGCGTCGGGGGAGACCACCACCGGGTTGGGTAGGTTCAGCCCGCGCACATAGTCCGAGAGCATCTGTGCGGCCTGGAGGTGGTCCACCGGGATGTCGAAGAAGCCCTCGATCGCCGGGGCGTGGAGGTCCATCGTCAGCACGCGGTCGGCCCCGGCGGTGCGGATGAGGTTCGCCACAAGCTTGGCCGAGATCGGCTCGCGCCCGGAGGTCTTCTTCTCCTGCTTGGCGTAGCCGTAGTAGGGGATCACCGCCGTCACCCGCGCGGCCGATGCCCGGCGCAGCGCGTCGATCAGGAGCAGCAACTCCATCAGGTGGTGGTCGACCGGCGAGCATGTGGGCTGGACCACGAACACATCGCAGCCGCGCACGTTGTCGTGGAGCTTGACCCGCGTCTCGCCATTTTTGAATGAGCCGACCAGGGCGCGCCCCAGGCCGATCCGCAGGCTGGTGGCGATCTCACGGGCTAGAGCTTCGTTGGCGTTCCCGCTGAACACAAGGAGACGACCGTCCATCGCTGAATTTCACTCCCGAGTACTAAAAAAGGCAGTGAAGCACAGCTCCACTGCGTGAGTATGGCCGGGTCAGAGCCGGCGTAGGTGATGGGTGGCTGATTGTAGCGTCGCGGCTCGCTGCCATACCTCGGCACCGTTCGCGGGCGACCTTCCCACGGGGTTATGGTCGTGTGGCTGCCGGGCCAGGACTCGAACCTGGACAGACGGATTCAAAGTCCGTCGTGCTGCCATTACACAACCCGGCAATACCTTTCTACTATTATAGCACACCCCCGCTAGGCGGCGGCGTTGCAACGACCTGGGTACCTCCGGCTGGCGACTGAAGTCGCGCCGGCGGGGCGCGTTGCGCCGGGCGTCGGCCTGCGCCGACGCCGGAACCGCCCGCGTAGGCGGGCGGCTGGCCGCAGGCCCCCGCGGCGCGGCTTCAGCCGCCAGCGGCGTTACATGGCCCTAACGCCATCAGCCCGCTCTCAGATCGCGTCCTGACGGCCATGCTATAATCCAGAGCGGATGATCTGTTGCATAAGGAGCCGCCTGTGCCGAACTGGAATGATCTGGGAGCGGCCTTCAGCACGCTGCGTGAGATTGACGTGACTGTGATCCGCGAGGAGAGCGAGCGTCCCGTCACCATCGCCTGCGTGGGCGAGCAGCCCGCCCTGGCCACCTCAGTCGGCCTGCTGAGCACCAGCGACAGCCGACGCTATGGGCCTGTGGGGCTCAATCCGCTGCTGATCGCGACCCTGGGCGATGTTCGTAAAGGTGGCCTGTCCGATGATCTCGGCTCGGCTCTGCGCCACGCCGACCTCTTGCTCATCGCCCTCGATGGGCGCGAGCCAGTCTCCACAGCCGCCGCCGCCGCTATTCGGCTTCTGGCTGACCTGGCAATGCCGACGGTGATTGTGCTTGGCTATACGGACACGCCGCCCATCCCTGCCGGCGACACGCGCCGCGCCTTCGCCTATGCCCATGTGGTGGCTCTGCCGAACCCTGAGTTGCCCCAGGCGGCTGACACCCTGGCCGAGGCGGTGTTTGAGCGGCTCCCCGGCGACCTGCACATGGCAGCTGCCCGCCGTCTGCCTGGCCTGCGGCCAACCTACGCGCGCCTGCTAATCAATGCGACATCGTTCACTAACGCGTCGTATGCCTTGGCCTCGGCACTGCCCGAGCAGATCCCGATCTTCAGCATCCCCTTCGCCGCTGCCGATATCCTGGTGCTCACGAAGAATCAGGCGATGCTTGTCTATAAGCTGGCCATCTCCCACGGCGCCCCTCCCGAGTTCCAGGCCCGCATCCGCGAGGTGCTGCCCGTCCTCGGCGGGGCCTTCGCCTGGCGGCAGGTGGCCCGCACCCTGGTCGGGCTCATCCCGGTCTGGGGCGTTGTCCCAAAGGTTGCGATCGCCTACGCCGGCACCTACTCGACGGGGATGGTCGCCTGGCGCTGGTTCGACAGCGGCGAGCTGATCTCGGGCGACCGGCTGAAGGAGATCACTGATGAGGCGCTGCGGATTGGGCGTGAGCGCGCCCTCTCTATCGTATCATCCGCCCGCGAGCGCGGTAGCGCGGGGGGGAGCGCCCTGGGCAAGCTCACCGGGCGCATCCGTCGGGCGCTCCCCGGCGGCAAGGGCCGCCCGGCCCCGCCGACTGAGCCTGAGCAGCCATAGTGCGCTGTAGCGCAAGGGGCGGGATGTAGGGATTGCTCGGCGGCCAGAAGCTTATCTATTGAGAGGTATAGCAAAAGAGGGCCTTGTGCCCTCTTTTGTCGCCTCAGCCACCGTTTGAAGGAGCGCATGCACTTATGGATCGTTTTGTTATCGAGGGCGGCCACCGCCTGAGCGGCGCGATCACTCCCTCTGGCAATAAGAATGCGGCGCTGCCGCTTCTGGCGGCGGCGCTGCTCACCAGCGGCCGCCTGCTGCTGCGGAATGTGCCCGATATTGGCGACGTGCGGATCAAGCTGTCGCTGCTGGAGCAGCTTGGCGTGAGGGTCGAGCGGGTCGCGCCGCACGACTATGCGCTGACTGCCACATCCATCCCTGCCGGCGACCCCGACATCGCTATGGCCCGGCGCATCCGCACCTCGCCGCTGCTCGCCGGCCCGCTGCTCGCCCGCCGCGGCCATGTCACTCTTCCTCGCCCCGGCGGCGATGTGATCGGCCGCCGCCGCCTCGATACGCACTTCCTTGCCCTGTGCGCGCTCGGCGCGGCCGTCGAGGTGACGCCCACCAGCTATGTCCTCAGTACGGACGGGCTGCGCGGTGCCGATATCTTCCTCGATGAGATGAGCGTGACCGGCACCGAGCAGGCGGTGCTGGCCGCCGTGCTGTCCGAGGGCCACACCACCATCGGTAACGCCGCATCGGAGCCGCACGTCCAGGATCTCTGCCGCTGCCTGTGCCAGATGGGGGCGAAGATCTCTGGCATCGGCACGAACCTGCTGGAGATCGAGGGCGTGCCGAGCCTGGGCGGCACCGATTTCACCATTGGCCCCGACTTTATGGAGGTCGGCTCGCTGATCGGCCTCGCCGCCGTCACCGGCAGCGAGCTGCGCCTGGTGGGTGCCCGCCCGCGCGATCACCGCATGAGCCGGATCGCCTTCGGCCGTCTCGGCGTGACCTGGCGCGACGAGGGTGATGATATCGTCGTCCCCGGCGGCCAGGAGCTTGTGGTTAACCACGACCTGCACGGGGCCATCCCGAAGATCGACTCGGCCCCCTGGCCGGGCTTTAACCCTGACCTGATCAGCACGGCCCTGGTGGTTGCCACGCAGTCGCGCGGGACGGTGCTCATCCACGAGAAGATGTTCGAGAGCCGGCTGTTCTTCGCCGACCGCCTGATCGGCATGGGTGCGAAGATCGTGCTCTGTGACCCGCATCGGGCCGTGGTGGTCGGGCCGTCGCAGCTCTACGGCGAGCCCGAGGGCCTGCCTAGCCCGGACATCCGCGCGGGCATGGCTCTGCTTACGGCGGCGCTCTGCGCGAAGGGTCGCAGTGTGATCTTTAATATCGGCCAGATTGACCGGGGCTACGAGCGGATCGACGAGCGCCTGGCTGCGCTGGGGGCGCGGATCGAGCGGGCGCGCTAGGGTGGGGTGTCAACGCCGTTGGGGCTGCGCCCCAAACCCGCTTTGTGTCGGGTGTTGGTGGCTTCGCCACCAACACCCGACACAAAAAAGAACGTGGGGGCGGCGAAGCCGCCCCCACACCCCCACCGGTAGGGCCAGCCCTAGCCGAGCGGCGCGATCAGCGCCGCAGAGTCGTTTGCGACTCGGTTGACGCCCTTGCCGACCGGGTAGGATTCCATGGCCTCGGCGGGGAATGGCTCGAAGAGGTGCTCCAGCGGCCCAGCCTCGCGCATGTCGGGGTCGAGCCAGAGCCTGTACTCATCGGGGGGCAAGATGACCGGCATGCGGTCGTGGAGCGGCGCGAGGAGCGGGTTGGCTCTGGTGGTGAGGATGGTGCATGTCTGCACGGCCACATCGTCGGGGCCGCGCCAGCTCTCCCAGAGCCCGGCCATGGCAAAGGGCGCGCCAGCGTGTACGCGGAAGTAGAAGGGCTGCTTGCCGCCGGGGGCCGCCTGCCACTCGTAGAAACCGTCGGCGAGGATGAGGCAGCGGCGCTGCCTGAGGGCGGCGCGGAAGGAGGGCTTCTCTGCGACCGTCTCTGATCGTGCGTTGATCATCTTCGCGCCGATCGCCAGATCTTTGGCCCAGGAGGGCACCAGCCCCCAGCGCAGCAGCGCGAGCTCGCGGCCCTCTGGGCCGACGCGCACCAAGGGCACCGCCTGGGTCGGCGCGATGTTGTAGCGCGGGGTGAGCTGGGGCGTATCGGCGATGTCGAACCGCTCGGCCACCTGCCCGCCCGTCGCGCTCAGCGTGTAGCGTCCGCACATGTGAATGCTGAATGGTGAATGCTGAATGGTGAATGTTACGCATTCAGCACTCAGCATTCACCATTTATGATTACTACTCGTCGTCCAGCTTAGTGGTCTTGCCCGTTGTGGCGGAGTCACCGGCGCTGCTCTGGAGGCGGGAGACAAAGGCGGCCATCTGGTCGTTGAGCTGCGAGATGCCGCGCGTGAGGGCCTCCTGGAAATCCTTGGCTGTCTGGCTCTCCTGGGCCTGGCTGATGGCCTGCTGGCCGCGCTCGGCGAGGGTGCGCAGTCGCTCGTCTTCCTGGATGGCTTTGAGCGCCGACTGCATCTGCGTGCCGATCTCCTTCATCCCTGATGCGATGTCGCTCTGGAGTTGCTTCGCTCGATCACTGTCCATCGCGGTGCGGACGGCATGCTCGATTTGCTGGCCGAGCTCGCGCAGCTCGCTGGCGAGATCATCCTGGGGCTGCTGGCCGCTGTTGTTGTCTTCGGGCTGGCTCATGGGGGGGCTCCTTCTTCTGTAAATGTCTACGTCCTGGGGTATGACGTCGGATTACGGGATATGGGTGCAGTTGTCTAGGGATGGCTCCGGCGGCGCATGAGCCACAGCCCGCCTGCGACGAGCAGTGCGGTGGCTCCCATCAGCGCCCCCTGGCGTCCGCCGCTCGGCGGGCGGTAGCTGGCGAGCTCGATCATGGCCGCCCCGGCAGTGGCGACGCGCCCGCGTCGGCCGGAGATTGCCACCTGGGCCACAGGCATGCCCGCCTGCTTCGCCCGCGCGTAGATCTCGGCGTGGGCCAGCCCATCCGGCACATCGTCGGTTAGCAGCTCGGCCAGATCTGAGCGGAAGAGGGAGAAGCGAATGGCCGGGTCCCGCAGGTCGGTGCTGAGGATGGTGCGGACGGCGGCGGCGTAGATCAGGGCCAGGGGGGTGCGGGGCGGTCGAGCCCGGTAGCCCACCACGACGGCGTTGTCGCCGAGGGCCGCCAGCAGGCGCGGCAGATCGGCGATGCCCGCAGGCCCGGAGATGCTCGCGGCGAAGATGTAGTCGCCACGGGCGACCTGCCACGCCGTGCGCAGGGCGGCGGCGTAGCCGCGTGGCTCGGGCTGGTGGATCACCATCACCGAGTCGTAGGCTGCCGCCAGATAGTCGGCCTGCCGAGCTGTCCCGTCGCTGCTCCCATCGTCCACAAGGATGATCTCGTGGTCGGGGCACTGGCGGCTGATCCCGGCCATATACTCGGCCATGGTCGCTGCCAGCGTGCTGGCCTGGTTGCGCATCGGCAGCACGGCCGAGATCGTGATGGTCGCCTCGCTCACAGATAAAAACTCCTGATACGCTGCTGCGGGGTTGGGCGTCTGACGGATTATAGCATACGCCCTTCTGGAACTTCTGGCGCGCGGGCTACGTCTCTATGGTAACAATCCCTCCCGCTGCCCTCTATCTTTCTTTATCCGCTTCGGGCCGCGCGCCCTGCATATGAAAGAAAAGAGTCGTATCATGCGATCTGCACCTATGATCTTGCTGGCTCTGCTAGCCCTGTCGCTCTCCGCGTGTGGCTCAGCCCCGCAGGCCGCCGCGCCGACGGAGTCTGCGTCCCCTGGCGCAGAGGTAGCAACTGTCGCGCCAGCGGCGACATCCGCTCCGACTACCGCGCCTACGGAGACCGCAGCGCCGCTCTCGCTGAGCGCGACGCCTCAGGAGACTGCCATGCCCGACGATACCGAGACCCCGCAGCCGCCCGCCGCGTCGCCCACGAGCCAGCAGCCCATCCGCACCGCCCGCCCTGTCCCCACGGTCGCGCAGGTGCCCCAGTCGGCGTCAGCCGCCCCGGTGGTGGGCGAGGTGCCATCTGACCTGCTCGCCAAGATTCTGGCCGACGCCGCGCAGCTCAGCGGTGTGGACGCAGCCGCGATCATTGTGCAGAAGGCCGAGGCCGTCGAGTGGAGCGACAGCTCGCTCGGCTGCCCGCAGCCTGGCATGGCCTATATGCAGGTGATCACCCCCGGCTACCAGGTGGTGCTCGCTGCTGGCGCGGCGACCTACGACTACCACGCCAACGCTCGCGGGCGCTTCGTCCTCTGCAAGAAATGACGACTCGCATAGGGGCGGCTCGCGTGGGGGCGGCTCGCAAGCCGCCCCCACGCGAGCCGCCCCTCCCTACCCGATCACCGTCCCCTGTCCCTCCAGCGCCCGCGTTACGCAGCCCGCAGCCCGCGCGTCGCCCAGGATGACCCGGCCCACGCCCTGGGCGATGGCCTCTTGGGCGCCGAGCACCTTCTTCTTCATGCGGCCCTCGGCGAACCCGACATAGGCGTCGATCTCGCCGGGCGGAATGTGGGCGATCAGCGAGGACTCGTCGGGGAAGGCGCGCAGCAGCCCTGGCACATTCGAGAGCAGCAGCAGCGTGTCGGCCCCCAGCGCCGCCGCGATCGCCGCCGCCGCCCTGTCCCCGTCCACATTCAGCGCCTCGCCCCGCTCCGAGCAGGCCAGCGGCGCGACCACCGGCATATAGCCAGCGTCGAGCAGCGCCCGCAGCAGATCCGCGTTCACCGCATCGATTGTCCCCGTCCAGTCATCGCGTAGCAGCTTCTGCCGCCCGTCCTCCACGATGCGGATCGTCGGCTTGCGTCTGCCAGAGAGCACCCGCCCGTCGAGCCCGCTGATGCCGACCGCGTTTACCCCACGGGCCTGGAGCCGCTCAACCAGCCCCTTATTCACCAGGCCGCCCGCCGCCATCATAAACAGCTCCAGGGTGCGCCGGTCGGTGTAGCGGCTGGTGTAGCCGCTCGGCGAGGTGACGAAGCGCGGCGGGTGGCCCAGCGCCTCCCCCAGGCGGTTCGTCTCGTCTGAGCCGCCGTGGACGAGCACCACCGGCCCGCCCGAATCGCCCCGCGCCGCCAGGTCGTCGCAGAGGGCGTCGTAGTTATTGCCGGCGCTCCCGCCGACCTTGATCACCAGCATGCTCTCATCCCTCTCTCAGCATTGTGTGGTACAACGGTTATCACTCCACCGCGACGCAATCATACACCAGATGTAACATATGATCTGTGAGGTGTGATCCTGATCACGCCTCACATGTTGAGGATTCTGTCTATGCTCCGACTGACTGCGATGCGACGGATGTCCGCGCTCGTCCCGCTGCTTGCCGCCATCCTGGTCGGCTGCGCCGACTCCGGCGGCGCTGTCGGGTCGCCTACCTCCCCGCCGATCATCCCTGTGGCTGAGGCTGCCACGCTGCCGACATCCACCCCGGTGCCGCCCACCGCCACCTCGGTGCTGCCGACATTCACCCCGGTGCCGACATCCACCCCGGTGCCGCCCACCGCCACCCCGGCCGGGCCAACCGTCGTGCCCACGCCCTCGCCGCGCCCGGCGGGCACAGCGCCCCGCGTGGGCCTGCAGGCCGGCCACCTGAACGCCAGCGAGCTTCCCGATGAGCTGGCCCGCTTTCGCACCTCGACCGGCGCGCGCTACGGCGGCGTTAGCGAGGCCGATCTTAACTACGATATCGCCCAGCGCGTGCAGGCGCTTCTGGAGGCCGAGGGCGTGATCGTCGATCTGCTGCCGGCGACCATCCCGCCCAGCTATGACGCCGATGCCTTTATCGCCATCCACGCCGACGGCTCTGCGGCCTCTGGCCCGCGCGGCTGGAAGCTGGCCACGCCCTGGCGGGCCTCGCGGGCCGCGCAGCAGCTACTCGACGCCGTGGCCGCCAGCTACGGCCCGGCCACCGGCCTGCCCCAGGATGTCGGCGGGGTCACGGTGAATATGCGCGGCTACTACGCCTTCAACGACCGTCGCCACACCCACGCCATCGCCCGTACCACCCCGGCGATCATCGTTGAGATGGGGTTTATGACCAGTGCCGCTGATCGGGCCGTCCTCTTCGACCAGCCCGGCCGGGTGGCCAGCGGGATCGCCCAGGGCGTCCTGGCCTACCTGGCCCAGCGCGACCCGAGCGACGGCGCGGCCCTGCTGCCGCCGGACTTCCCTAACCTGCGGGTTGGCGAGGCCGGGGCCATCCTGCGCTCTGCCCCCAGCGATGACGCCCGCCAGATCACGCGCATCGCCGCCGGGCAGCGCCTCTTCGCCCTTGACCGACGCGACGGCTGGTACCAGGTCTTCTCGCGCGACTTCCCCAGCGCCCCCGGCTGGATTCGCGAGGATCTGCTGGAGACGACGAGCGAGGCGTTCCCCTTCCCGACGACGACGAACCCGTAGCACTGAGGCACTGAGGCACTGAGGCACTGAGGCATCACTGAGCAGATGAGGCACTGAGGCACTGAGTATGATCCGGATCATACTCAGTGCCTCAGTGCCTCATCTGCTCAATGATGGGAACTCGCGCAGCTGCTGGTCTTCGCCCAGGCAGACTATATCCACATCGGCCTCGACCAGTAGCGCGCCCCGGCACTCGACCCGCTGGATGAAGCGCGCCCGGTAGGCCGAGCTCATCTTCACCGATGTCACCACCTCGACCAGATCCCCTAGCCTAGCCGCCTGCCTGAACTTCATTGTCAGCCCGTAGACCACAAAGTTGTAGCCGTCGCGGTTCCACTCCTGGATGGGCCGTCCCTGCGCGCCGACCCACTCGGTGCGACCGCGCTCCATGTACTTCAGGTAGTTGGCGTAGTAGACCACGCCCAGGCTGTCCGTATCCTCGTAGTAGACTTTGTATGCTACTCGGTTCTCCACGCGCGTCCCCTCTTCTACCGCTGCACCAGCGGCAGCGCCACTTCGTGAACCCCCGTCTGTGTCCGCACCGGGGTCAGCGGGTCGCCGAGCAGCACGTAGGTGCGCAGCGCCTCTTGGCAGCAGCCCTTGGTGTCGAAGAGCTCTTGGTACCCGGCTGTGGCCAGGGAGCCGAGGGTCGGCGGCGATCCCTGCGGCGCGGCCCAGAGGGTGCCCAGGAACCCGCGCTGGAGCGCGTCGTGGCCGTACAGCACTCCTAGCCCCGATGAGCTCCATGTGGCGACTGCCCCGCCGTGCGGGTTTATCACCAGCGCCTCGTCGATCGTTGTGCCGCGCACCGATGGGATCTGGAACTCGCCGGTCAGGCATGTCAGGCTGAGCACAACCGGCAGCCGCGCGCTGTTCGTCAGGTCGCCTGCGAAGTCTACATTCAGCAGGTACTGCTGATCCTGGGGCACGCTGGCTTCCAGAGGCGGCCCGGTGTATGCCCACTGGTAGGGCTGTCCGTGCCCGATGTAGCTTACCACAGCGGCCCCGCCGTTGATCGCGCCGAAGGAGCGCTGGAAGGCATCGAACGAGTCGCGCACCCGCCAGGGCTGATCGGCCGGTGCCGCCGGGTCGTAGTAGACCCGCGTGACATCCACGGCGCTCGGTAGCTCGGCGGCGCTCACATCGGCGGCGTAGGCGAAGTCGCCCGCCGAGTCGGCGTTGTCGGCCAGGTAGACCGCTCGCCCGCGCCACGCGCCGATATCCTGCGCGTTCTCGTAGGCGATGATCTTCTGGGCCAGCTGGCTCAGCTCGTCCGCGCTCTTCACCGGCAGCCTGCCGATCATCAGGTCGGGCAGCGAGTTGCTCAGCGGGCTGTCTCCGTCGAGCTGGGCGAAGCAGTTCTCGCAGGCCGTCTCGCCGAGCCACGGGTCAACCTTAGCGAGGTAGGGCGGGATCCAGCTTGTCTTGTCGAACCCCAGGTAGTTGCGCGGGTCGTAGGTGCCGTCGCCGACAAGGGTGACGGCGATCGGCTTGACCGACCATGTGGCTGCGGCGTAGCGCAGGAAGTTGCGGATGGCATCCGGGCTGGCCTGCCCTCCCGCCCATGCGTCGTAGATGTCCTGGGCGCGCACGACGGCGACGCTGTAGCCCTGGGACTGGCGCTGGGCGACCAGGGGTGCCAGGGCTGAGATGAACGCGTCGGGGGCGATGTAGATCGCCTGGGCGTTAAGCGGCGTCGTCAGATCGACCGGGGCGTGGGCGCTGATCTCAGGGGTGTGTAGGGTGCCCGGCCCGGCCAGAATGTAGGAGCGGGCATCCGCCACATTCACCTCGAAGCTGTCTGTACCGATGCTCAGGCGCACCGGGGCGGCGGGGTCGGTCACATCATAGAGCGTCGCCCCGGCGGGGAGCCCGCTCAGCTTATAGCAGCGGTGCCCGCTCAGGCCGATGAATGCCGCGCCCTTGCCTGCGAAGCTCAGCTGCACCGGGCTCTCCCACAAGACATGGTCGATGTGAATGCCGTTACTGCCGTCTTTGGTGGTGACTGGCATAAGTGCGACATCGGCCTGCCCCGCCCCGGCGGGGAAGCTGAGGCTGCGTGTGAAGACAGCGGTGCCTGTCCAGCTAGAGGTGCGCTCCGCGCCAGCCATAGTGACGCTGATGGTGTGGGTGGGCGCAAAGAGGCTGGCCCCGGATACCGTCAGCGTCATCGGCCCGGTCGCCCTGGGCAGATCCGAGCTGAACATCGCCGTGACCACGTCCGGGTCGGCCGGGCCAGGGTCCAGCGATCCAACTTTCAGCTCTGCGGCGAAGTAGTGGTCGTCGTCAGGCCCGGGCAGCCGTGGGTCGTAGAGCGAGCTCGTTTGCCACGCGCCCTGCGCCATCGCTGTGCTCTGACATGTGACCGCGCCGGTGGGCTGTGCGCTGCCGATCGCCATTGCCGCCGCAGCATCGGTCGTGAGCCAGTAGGTGTCGGCGCTGTTGTAGCGGTCGCCGGGGGGCGGCGCGTAGAAGCGCAGTTCGCTGAGGGTGGTTCCGCTGGTGCGTAGCTCAAGGGGCACGGGCGCGCCGCCCCTCCAGAGCTTCAGCTGGGCCGGGTTCGTCAGCCCGGCGGCCTGGAGCGCGGCTGCGCTGAGCGTCTGGATGCCGCCCTGGTCGACGTGGATAACCCATGCCTGCTTGGTAGCGATCGGGGCAGGGGCCGGGGCGGCGGCGAGGAACGGCGCGTTCGGATGCGCCAGCCAGTCATCGGCTGCGCCGATGGGCGTGGCGGCGGGGATGCGGGCCTCGATGCTGGTAAGCAGGGCCGGGCCGCCGTCGGCGAGGTAGACCGGGCTGAGCGCGTACACCGCGATGCGCTGGCCGCGCAGGCGGCCCTCGCGCAGGAGCGACAGCGGCGCGGTGGGTGTGGTCGGCGAATCGAACCCCTCCAGTGGCGGGTAGCTCGCCCCGTCGGGCAGCGTGCGCGTCGGGATGCTGGCAGGCTGAGGGAGATCACCTGACCAGGGCCGCTCGTCGGCTGCGATGATCTGGGGGCTGGCATCCACGCCATCGGGCAGTTTCACTGCGATCATCTGCGGCGTAGGTGGCGCGGCAGCTGTCAGGGCCGACAGCGCCGCGCTGCCCAGCGACCATCGGATCATCATGCCGCCGGCATCAGCCGTCATCGAGAGCCGTCCGGGGTCGGGCGGACGCGCCGCCAGGCTCGCCGCAGGCAGGCATGCGAGCAGCAGCACAAGCGCCAGGAGTGTTCGTCGGCTCATTGTGTGAGGTGCTTCTCAAAGCGGCGGGGCGACAGGGTGATCCTCTCCGCCCCGCATGCTTACTATACTCGGCGACGGCGAGTGATCAGGCTGGCCGCGATCAGGCCGATCCCGATCACCACAAGCACCGGGATGCTGGCCCCCCCCTCGGGGTCGCCGGTGTTGGGCAGGATCGCCGGGGGCGGCTGATCGACATTCAGCGAGACCGCGCTGCTGTTATTGCTCGGGTCGTCCGTGGCATCGCTGGATGCGATCGTGGCGATATTGCTGTTGTTCGGCGGGGCGGCCGACGACACCACCCGCGCCGTGATCGTGACTGTCACAACCTCGCCGGGGGCCAGGTCGCCGATCGTCACGCGGATAGTGGCCCCGTTCACGCTCACATCGCCCCGAGTTGCGCTCACCCCTTCGAGGGCGAGGAAGGATGGCAGGGTGTCTTCGATGACCACATTGCTCGCGGGTATGTTTCCCCGGTTTGTCGCGGTAAGGGTGAACTCGACGGTGTCACCTACCTGGGCGTTGCTAATATTCGCCGACTTGGTGATCGCCGGGTCGGCGAACTGTGGGACAGGCGTGAGTGTCTCTGTCGGGGTGGGCGTCTCTGTCGGGGTGCTTGTCGGAACCGGCGTAGATTTTCTGCTGCTGCCGCCACCGCCACTCGATGTGGTCGCTGTGGGCACAGGTGTGTTCGTGGTAACTGCCGTATCGACGGGAATGCTGGTGGCGGTATCGACGGGAATGCTGGTGGCGGTATCGGCGGGGGGGGGCGGTGGAGGGGGGAGAGGGGTGCGTGTCGCTGGCTCAGACGAAGGTACCTCCGTTATGAGCATGCTAGGCGCCGCACCCGCAGGGACAGCCAGCGCCGATACGAGAGCGGCAAGCAGCAATGCGAGGCCGGTAAAAAACAGAACTACCCGCGAGATCGCGATTCTCATTACCTCTGCTCCTTCGCAACAGGCCAGCCATTGTGGCTGGATTCATCACCATAGCGCGTACAGAGACCGCTCCGATACTTCATGGAATAGTACCATAAGGCGCACTATCGCAGAAGGAACGCGGTGAGGTACCTTGTCGTTCTGAGCGAAGCGAAGCATCCCGACCGGGATGCTTTGCTTCACTCAGCGTGATAGCGTTAATCCTTCGGTACTGCCATAAGGCTGTTGTTAGCGGACGACAAGCGGCAGGTAGACCTGGTATGGGGGCACATCCGATGCCACTGCCGCGCTGGAGGCTGGGCCGTATATCGAGGTGCCGCCCCCGTCCTCGTGCTCTACCAGCCAGTAGTTGTGGGGCTCGCCGGGGGTGGCGGAGCGGTCGATGTAGCTGTAGCTGGCCCCGCCGCCGCCGCTCCCTCTCGCCAGGATGATCGTGCCCACTCGCACCGCGAGCGCCCGGTCGGCTGTGGTGGCGCGCAAGATCTCGAAGCCGATGGTTCGAACCTCAGTGCCGGTTGTCCAGAGCACCGTCACCTCGTCTTTGCTTGTCACTATGTGAAAATCGGTCAGTGAGATCGCCGTCGGCGGGCTGTCCACCGGTGATCCGCCCGCTGGCACATTAGTCGGGTCGTCAGGCTCGGGTGTGCTTGGGTCGTCGCTCGGCGTGTCGGGCACATTAGCTCCTCGTACAATTGCCTGGTTGGCGATCACCGTTGTGCCATCCAAGAGCCGGTTGTTCACCCGTGCGGTGAAGTGGACCCGGACGCTCTCGCCGGGCATGATCACGCCGATCTGCGCCTGCACATAGCGGTCTCCCAGGCTATTCCCGCTTAGCACTATGCCACCTGCTGGGTCGATGGTTGTCGTGCCCACGATGAGTGTCGTGTTGGCATCCGGCGTGTCACGCAGGAGGATGCCGGTCGCCGACACCGTGCCGGTGTTGGTTAGGGCAATCGTGTACGCGATCTCGTCCGCCGAGTCGGCCTTCCCGTTGCCGTTGCTATCCAGGGACAGGCTCGCCGTCTTGTGAACCACCAGCGCGGGCAGTGGGGCCGCGCTGGGGATCAGGTCGAGATCCTCGGCGCGCCCGGTTGGCTGGGGGTTCTTCAGGAGGTCGGCGTAGTCTATCGTCGCCGAGTTAAGCACCTGACCTGTGGATGTGGGCAACACGTCGGCCACGATCTCCAGCTGGCCCGAGGCTCCCGCAGCCACCGGGTTAGCGAGGGTGAAGGTCACATCCTGACCTCTGTTCGCGCAGCTCCCGGCCAGGCTCGGCGTCACCAGCCGACAGCTGCGGAACCCGAGGCTAGGGGGCAGGGTGTCGGTGATGCGCACGTCGAAGGCGGCGCCAGGCACCTGCTTGGTGGTGGGCGATTGGTTGATGAAGCGGATCGTGTAGGTGAGCACATCGCCGACGGCGATCAGCTTGCGCTGATCATCCTTGGTGATGGCCATGTCGGGCTCGGGCACCGGCTCCAGGAAGATCGGTACACCTGTCTGACCCTCCTGGTTGAACTGGTTATCCGCCTGCACGCAGGTTACGAGGCGCCACCAGCCCGGCTCCGGGTTCTGCACGATATCGCCGGTGCCCCGATCTGTCTGCGTGCCGCCATTCCAGACCGATGAACCCGAGACCGTCCCGGAAATGCTGCCGGGCGTCGGGTTGCCCTGGGGGTCGAACACTGCGCTCGGCGGGTAGTAGGTGACGCGCTGATTGCCGTCGAGATCGAAGTTATGGAAGCTCACATCGGGCACATTTGGCCGCACATACTGATAGTTCAGCAGGCACTCGACCATGCCGGTCACATTGTGCTGGTAGGTTGTCTGCCCAATGCTGATGGCGATCTCGTCGCCGGTGCCGGCACGGCCATCGGGGTTGTCATAGTTTTGTGGTAGGGCGTTATTCGGGTTGCTGTCGCTGTCGTGGCCGGCGCGCAGCCGCCACCCGTTCTGGTCATCGCCTTGAGTCTCTGCCCGCAGCAGATAGGAGCCGCAGGCCACCGGGGCCGGCAGCGTGTAGAATCGAACCCACTGCTCGGCCTGGCCCGTCACTGGGGGGAAGACTCTCTGGATGAGGCTGCCAGGGGCACCCGGGCCAGGCGTGTTCAGCCCGCCAAATGTGGTGGTATTGTCGTAGAGTTCGAAGACGGTGTTGTCTAGGGTCGTCCCTCCGATCTCGTCGATGCGCGGGGTCGGCGCGAAGGTATTGATCTCTGGGCTGTAGAGGTCGATCTGTATATCCAGGGTGGTGGGCCAGCCGCAGGGCACCTCGACGCTGAGGTAGTGGTAGCCCCCGCCGAACCCATTCTGGTTGCTGCTGTACCAGTCGCCAAGGCCAATGTCGGCGCTGGGCCCATTGGTCTGGATGAAGATCGGCGAGTCTACAGGCGGTAGCTCGGCTGCCTCTGATGTTAGAGCGGGCACATTTGATGCAAGAAGCAGCGCAAAAAAGAAAAACAAGAGCGCTTGGGCGCAGAATTGGACGTGTTGAGTTTTCATACTACAAACCTCCGGAGCATGTGAGTGGACAAAAAAAACGGCTGCCGATGATATCGACAGCCGGTTGCACCACTTGCTCCACGTATCTCTGGTGCCCAATATCGCTATAGCTACCGCTACGGCGATGCGAGATTACGCTTCATTGCATCTGATCGTTGCTAGTTGTAGGACGTTCCTGAAAAGGGCGTGCATTGTACCACAGAACAGAACGTGTGTCTGTAGTGGATTCATGAATATCTCCATCCTAATTTTGGAGAGCGCGCACGCATTCTGTAAATCAGAGGGGCATTATGCGGATCATCTATATTGATTGCTTTCATGGGGCGGCAGGCGATATGCTTCTGGCCGCGCTGCTCGACGCGGGGCTGGATCTCGACGCACTGCGGCGTGGCCTTGCGGGGCTTGCCATCGGCGGCTATGGGCTGGAGCTTGAGCGGGTGCAGAGCCACGGGGTGGGAGGTGCGCGTCTGCGCGTGCGGCTCGACGCGGGGCAGCCCGCCCGCGACTGGGCGCAGATCCGCGGGCTGATCACCGAGAGCAGCCTGCCCGCGCGGGCGCGCGCGATGGCGCTCGCTGCCTTCGGTCGCCTGGCTCGCGTCGAGGCATCCATCCACGGTGTCCCCGTCGATGCTGTCCACTTCCACGAGGTCGGCGCGGTCGACAGCATCGTGGATATGGTCGGCTTCTGTGTTGGGATCGATATCCTAGATATTAGCAAGATCTACGCCTCGCCGCTGCCGCTCGGGCGGGGCTGGGTGCGCACGCAGCACGGGCCGATGCCGGTGCCTGCGCCGGCCACCCTGGCTCTGCTCGCCGAGGTCGCCGCGCCGATCATCCCGGCCCCGCCCGGCAGCGATGGCGAGCTGCTCACGCCCACGGCGGCCGCGCTGCTTGCCGAGCTGGCCAGCTTCGGCCAGCCGACCATGCGCGTCCAGCGCGTCGGCTACGGAATCGGCACAAAGGAGTTCTCCCGCCTGAACGGGCTGCGGGTCTGGATCGGCGAGGGCGAGGCGGACGAGGAGACCGGCCACGAGCACCTGGCCGAGCTGCGCTGCAACCTAGACGACGCCACCGGCGAGGCGCTGGCCTACGCGGCCGAGCGGCTGCTGGCGGCGGGCGCCCTGGACGCCTGGGCCTCCCCGCTGGTGATGAAGAAGGGCCGCCCGGCCTATCAGTTGGCTTGCCTGGCCCGGCCAGGCGATATGTCGTCGCTGGCCGAGATCATCCTGCGCGAGACGCCCAGCCTTGGGGTGCGCTGGTCGATGGTGGAGCGCCGCGCCGCCGGGCGCGACAGCCTCTCGGTGGAGACGCCCTGGGGCGCGGTTCGGGTGAAGCGCAAGCTGCTGGATGGCGCGGTGGCGGGCGGGGCGCCCGAGTACGAGGACTGCGCGGCGCTGGCCCGCGCCTCGGGCGTGCCGCTGGATGAGATCTACCGGACAGCCATGCGCGCTGCTGGGCTGTGAGACAAGGTTTCAGATGGCATAGGGCCGCGAGCGGTGATCGGGCCAGCTCTAGGCTGAGACAAGGTTTCAGAGGGGTGATAAGGCGATATGTGGCACTGGGGCGGTCTTTGGCCCTCACCCCCCAGCCCCCTCTCCCGCTGCGGCGGGCGAGGGGGGGCATTCCGCACCAGGAAGGGATGTACTCCCCTCTCCCCGTGAGGGAGAGGGGCTGGGGGTGAGGGGTGTCCGGCGGTAGACTGTCAAGCTGCTACGAACCTTGCCTGATTAATCCACATGGCGAGTGCGGTACAATGCGGGCTAGACAAGGTTTCAGAGGAGGAGCTGAGCGATGAGCCGAACGACCCAGCCCGCGAAGCCGGACTATAGCGACCGCTACACCTCGCCGCGCTACCTCGTCCGTGAGGACGGACAGTGCGACGACGGGAGCTTTATCCGCTCCTACATCCCCGCGAGCCCGTACCGCGACGCAGCCGGTCGGCAGAAGGTGGTCGTCTACCTGCACGGGTTCTGTCTGGGTGCCGCAGAGATCTACCAGAGCCACCTCATCCACCTGGCGCAGCAGGGCTACTACGTCTTCTTCCCCAGCTACCAGCGCGGCTTCTGCCGCTACGGGGACAGCCTGCCGACGACGATGGGCGACCTGACCCAGGCGCTGTTTCAGCCCTTCCCGATCAGCCCACGGGGCTGGTTCGGCAACGCGATCTCCAGCGTGGCCATGGCCTACGAGCGGGCCGGGCTGGCGGGCTCCCCGGTTGACACCTACCTGTTCGGCCACTCGCTCGGCGGCCTGTTCGCGCTGAGCTGGCCGTCATACGCCGCCGGTAAGGTGCCCGCCGACCTCATGCCCAGGCAGGTGCTTACGGCCAACCCCATCCCCGACTCGGAGTCGCTCATCCCGACGCCGATCCGCATCACTGGCCGGATGATCGGCGCGTACGCGGATCGGGTGGACATTATGGAGACCGGCGGCGCGCTGCGGGTGCCCGTGGCGATCCTGCACGGCACCGGCGACATCCTCGTGCCGGTGAAGGCATGGGTGCGGCCCTTCGCGGCGATTGCCTCGGCGGAGAAGCGCTTTTACTGCGCGCAGAACGACTCGCATGGAAGACCGGCCCTCGTCGCCGACCACATCCAGGCCGGGGTTGACACCAGCTTCATCCCCAACGTCATGGCCATGATGTCGGTGGGCGGCGTGGCGAGCGAGAGCACGCTCAACTGGCGCTACATCTGGCCCGCGCTCGACCGGGTGATCCGCGACGGCGCTCGCGCCGACCAGCTCCAGTTTGACATGGGCACATGGTCGGACGGCGTGCCGGTGCGCCCGATCCTCTCTGGGACGCCGCAGGCGTGTGTGTAGGTAGTTCACCCCTCGCGGGCGAGGGCGGCCAGAGACTGGAGCTGATCGCGGGTGCCGAGGACGATCAGCATGCTGCCTGGGGCGAGCACCGTATTCACGCCGGGGCTGATATCCACCCGCTCGCTGGGACGCCCGACGGCCAAGACGGTGACGCCGAGCCGCGAGCGCAGATTGGCGGAGCCGAGGGTCTGCCCAGCCAGCGGCGATTTAGCGTCGAGCATCACCTGGTCGATCAGCAGCTCCAGGCCGCTGGCGTGCATCACCTCATCGAGGAAGTCGGCCACGCCGGGGCGGGAGATCAGCGCTGCCATACGCCTGCCACAGATGCGGTAGGGCAGGATGACCCGCGTGGCCCCGGCGCGCAGCAGCTTGTCCTCTGATTCATCAAAGTTAGCGCGGGCGACGATTACCATGTCCGGGCGCATGCTGCGCGCCGTGAGCACAATAAAGACATTCTCCGCGTCCGAGTTGGCTGTGGCGACGATGCTTCCGGCGCGCTCGATCCCGGCTGCCTGTAGCTCCTCCTCGTTGGCCGCGTTCCCCTGGATCGCCAGGTATCCCCGGTGGCGCACTCGCTCAACTCTAGCCATATCCAGGTCGAGCACCACAAAGGGTAGCCCCTGGGCGTGCAATTCATCGGCGACGTGTCGACCGATCCGCCCATACCCGCAGATAATCGTATGGTTCCTGAGCTGGTCCACCATGCGTATACGCCTCCGCTGCTCCAGGTACTCCTGCCACTCCCCCGATAGAATGAACTCGGCCGCGCCGCTCAGGGTGAAGGCCACCAGCCCCGCCCCCGACCCGATCAGACCGATGGTGAACAGCCGTCCCGCCGGGGTAAGCGGGCTGATCTCGCCGAAGCCCACGGTGCTGACGGTGATCACGACCATGTAGAGGGCGTCAATCCAGCTCATGCCCTCGATCAGCGCGTAGCCGACCGTGCCCACCAGCAGCAGCAGACTTAGTGAGCCTACGGCGAAGATCAGCCGCCGCACCGCCCGCCGCTGTACGCTCTCTTCCACACGCCCCCCGATGTGATTGCAGATTGCAGATTGTCGATTGCAGATTGCGTGAGTCAGGCGATGTTAGATACGGCTCGTGCGTGATTTATAGGCTACGGGCGCGTATTGCCTCTATTGGCAGTAGAGCAAAAGGAACGCTGTCACCCTGAGCGA
>RYFE02000031.1 GCA_004138175.2 Chloroflexales bacterium ZM16-3
ACCCCCAACCCCCAACCCCCAACCCCCAACCCCCACACTTACCATACCCTTACACAACCCTCGTACGGCTCTTACCATCTCCTGCTATCCTGGGAGTGTGAGACAGTATTGTGCGAGCCCACACAAATAACGAGAGGCAGTCACCCAGCCATGTTCCGCAACCTCTTCCGCCCCAGCGCAGGCCCCGGCTTCCAGACAATAACCGTAAGCGACCTGAAGGCGAAGCTCGACGCCCGCGAGAAAATTGTGCTCTTGGATGTGCGCCAGCCCGAGGAGTTTTCCCACGACGGCCACGTGGCCGGCGCGCGCCTGCTGCCCCTGCCGATGCTCTCCGGCCGTATTGGCGAGCTCTCCAAGGATGCGGCGATCTACTGCATCTGCCTCTCGGGCAGCCGCAGCCACGTGGCCTGCGAGATGCTCCATCGCCAGGGGTTCACCAATGTTACCAATGTGGCCGGCGGGATGGGCGCGTGGAAGCGGGCCGGGCTGCCGAGCAAGCGCGGCTAAAGCAGATTGCAGAGGTGTGATGATTGGGCTGCGGGTGTTTGCCAGCTTCACTGGCAAACACCCGCAGCCCAATCCGGAGTCTGAGAAATGAATCGAGAGATCACAGTTATTGGCGGCGGCCCGGCAGGCATCGAGGCAGCCCTGGCAGCCGCAGGAGCAGGTGCCCACGTCACCCTGGTCAGCGAGGGGCCGGTCGGCGGGCGCGCTAACTGGGCGAGCCTGACGCCCAGCAAGGTCTGGATCGCCGCCGCCGAGGCGTCCGCCGCCGCCGGGGTGCCCGCAGACCCGCCCGCCATCCTCGCCCGCATCGGCGCGATCTCCGCAGCCTGGGGCGCGCAGCAGGCCGCCGCCCTGGCCAAGCTGGGAGTGACGGTTATTCAGGGCGTGGCCACCTTCACCGGGCCGGGGCGGCTGTCCGTCCGCAACAGTGAGGGCCAAGAGGTCACCACGCTGGAGCCCGAGTCGACCATCATCGCATCAGGCTCGGTGCCGCGCTTCCCGCCCGCCATGCGCCCCGACGGCGGGCGGGTGATCGCCCCGCGCTTCGTCGGCAAGCTCGCCCAGCTCCCGCCCGACATTGTCGTGGTCGGCGGCGGCGTCACCGGCAGCGAGTTCGCCTCACTCTTCAGCCTGCTGGGCATCCGCGTCACCTGGGTGGTCGGGCCAAAGGGCGTGCTGCCCGGCTTCGCGCCCGAGTCTGGCCAGGCCCTCGCCGCCGCCCTGCGCCAGCGCGGCGTGGACATCCGCCAGGGCCAGTCGGCCATCCGCGTCGAGCAGGGCGATTCGGGGGTTGAGATCATCACCGCCGACGGCGAGGGCCACAGCGCAGCCATGGCCTTCCTGGCCGTCGGCCGCAGCCCCGACCTGAGCAGGCTGAACCTGGCCGCCGTCGGCATGGCCCCCGCCACCGACGGGTCGCTACCCGCCGACGGGTTCGGCCGCAGCGCTGCCGAAGGCGTCTATGTTGTCGGCGACGCGACAGGCGGGCCGATGGTCGCCAACCGGGCCATGGCCCAGGCATGGGTCGCCGGCCGCCACGCCGCCGGGGCCGAGGCCCCCACCTTCTGCGCCGACGCCGTGATCCACGCGGCCTACTGCGACCCGCAGGTCGCCCAGGTTGGCCAGGTCGATGGCCCAGGTACACGCACCGTGCGCCTGCCCCTGAGCGCCGCCCTGAAGAGTCACCTCTCCGGCGTGGGCGCGGGCGACATCGCCCTCAGCTACGACCCGGACAGCCGGCAGGTACGCGGCGGCGCAGCAGTCAGCCCCCACGCCGCCGACATCCTCGCCCCGGTGGCTATGGCCATCCAGCATCAGCTGCCGGTCGAGGCGCTGGCCGCCACCTTCGCCGCCAACCCGACCATGAGCGAGCTGGCCTTCATGGCCGCCCGCGCCGCCCTGGTGTAATTGCAGATTGGCAACACCGCTGTAAGGCGTCCTGTCATTCTGAGCGAAGCGAAGAATCCCGACCGGGACGCTTCGCTTCGCTCAGCGTGACAGCGTTACGTATGCTCTATTGAGCATTTTGCATTTTGCATTGATACGAAGGAGAACCCTATGCGAGCCCGCTACCTCAGCCTACTCATCCTCGTCCTCGGCGCGCTGGCCCTGGCCGCCTGCGGGGACGCCGCCCCCGCCGCCACCAGCTCATCATCCGGCCCAAAGACACTCACCCAGCTCAGCGTCACCGACCTGAACACCAAGCTCACCGCCGGCGAGAGCCTGTTCCTGCTCGACGTGCGCACGCCCGAGGAGTTCACCCAGGACGGCCACGTCGCCCAGGCCACCCTCATCCCGCTCGACCAGCTCGACTCGCGGCTGAGCGAGCTGCCCAGCGACCAGCCGATCGCCTGCATCTGCCGCTCGGGCAACCGCAGCACCACCGCCTGCAACGACCTGCTCGCCCGTGGGTATGATGTCACCAACGTCACCGGCGGCATGAACGCATGGAAGGCCGCTGGCCTGCCCGTCGCCGCGCCATAGAGCACTGAGCCGGACAATTGAGCCACTGAGCCACTGATTACATATTGTGGTTGACAAAAAAGTGCCAGCTTCGCTAGCACTTTTTTGTCAACCACGATATGTACGTTACAGCCGCTCGAAGATCCCGGCCGCGCCCATGCCCCCGCCGATACACATCGTCACCAGGCCGTAGCGCCCGCCGCGCCGCTCCAGCTCGTCGAGGATCTGCACGGTGAGCTTGGCTCCGGTGCAGCCCAGCGGGTGGCCCAGGGCGATCGCCCCGCCGTTGATGTTCACCTTCTCTATGTCGATCCCCAGCTCGCGGACGACCGCCAGCGCCTGGGCGGCGAACGCCTCGTTCAGCTCGATCAGATCGATGTCGGCCAGGGTTAGGCCAGCCTGCTTAAGCGCCTTGGGGATGGCCACCACCGGGCCGATGCCCATCACCTCGGGCTCCACCCCGCCCACGGCAAAGCTGATGAAGCGGGCGCGCGGCTTCAGCCCCAGCGCATCTGCCTTCGCCCGGCTCATCACCACCACCGCCGCCGCCCCATCGCTCGTCTGCGAGCTGTTGCCCGCCGTCACGCTGCCGGTGGCCGCGAAGGCCGGGCGCAGCTTGGCCAGCGCCGCAGCCGAGGTGTCGGCGCGCGGCCCCTCGTCCTTGTCAAAGGTGAAGCTGCGCCGGTGCGGCCTGCCGTCACCGTTCATCTCCACCAGATCAACCTCCAGCGGCACAATGCTCACCGCGAAGCTGCCATCCTGCTGGGCGCGCAGGGCGTTCTGGTGCGACCGCAGCGCGAAGGCGTCCTGATCCTCGCGGCTCACCTTGTGGCGCTTCGCCACATTCTCCGCCGTCAGCCCCATCCCCAGGTAGACCGCCGGGTCGTGCTGGGCCAGGTGCGGGTTGGGCGAGAACTTGTTGCCCGACATGGGCACCATGCTCATGCTCTCGGCACCGCCGGCCACCACCACCTCGCTCTGCCCCGTCATAATCTGCTGGGCGGCCATAGCGATGGTCTGCAGGCCCGAGGAGCAGAAACGGTTGACGGTGACGCCACAGACGCTGTCGGGCATACCGGCGCGCTGGGCGGCGATGCGGGCTAGGTTCAGCCCCTGCTCGGCCTCAGGCATTGCGCAGCCCATGATCACATCCTCAACCTCGCGCGGGTCAAGGCCCGGCACACGGGCGATCGCCTCACGCACCACGGCGGCGGCCAGCTCATCCGGTCGGACGGTGCGCAGCGTGCCGCGCGGCGCCTTGCCGACTGCGGTGCGGACGCCGGATACAATCACTGCCTCTTGCATATCAGGTTCTCCTTATATCCTAGTAAGGGGAGGGCCAGGGAGGGCTGCGCCCTCCCTGAAACCCACCGCTCGGGGAGGGTCAGGGAGGGCGCAGCCCTCCCTGAAACCCACCGCTTGGGGAGGGCCAGGGAGGGCGCAGCCCTCCCTGAAACCCACCCCGATCAGTTCCTCAGCGGCTTCCCGGTGCTCAGCAGGTGCATGGCTCGCTCCTGGGTCTTCGGCTGCTTGGCCAACTCAACCACTGCGGCACGCTCCAGGTCGAGCAGATACTGCTCATCGACCCACTGCGGGCTGCTCAGGTCGCCGCCGCAGAGCACATAGGCCAGCTTATCGGCGATAAAGCCCTCGTACTCGGTGGCGAAGCCGGACTCCACCAGCTGGTAGATCGCCACGCGGGCGGCGGCCAGGCCGTCGCGACCGAGGGCGTAGCAGCGCGGTGCGCGGGCTGGCGGCTCATAGCCAGGGGCCAGCTTCAGCGCGGCGGCCTTGGCCTCGCCGATCAGCTCGTCGCCGTTGAAGGCGATGATGTCGGAGGGTCGCAGGAAGCTAGCCTCGCGGGCCTCGTGGGCGCTGGTCGCCACCTTCGCCAGCGCGATCGTCTCAAAAACCTGCTGGAACGCCTTGAGCGTATCGCCGCCAGCATGGGCAGACGAGCCGATCACGCGGGCGTTCAGCTCCTTGCAGCCGCCCCAGGCGGGGATAATCCCGACGCCAAATTCCACCAGACCAATGTACGTCTCGGCGGCGGCCACGGTCAGATCGCTGTGCATAGCCAGCTCGGCCCCGCCGCCAAGCACCTGGCCGAAGGGCGCGCTCACCACCGGCTTAGCGGCGTAGCGCAGGCGCATCATAATCTGCTGGCCCAGGTCGAGCAGCTCATCGAGCGACTCCCAGTCGCCAGCCTGAGCCGCCGCGCCAATGCCGGTTACGTCGGCCCCTGCCGAGAAGCGCTTGCCCTGGTTGCCAACCACCAGCGCCACCCACGGCTCCTTCTCCAGCTCATCGAGCGTAGCCAGGGCGATCTCCATCACCGGGGCGCTGATCGTGTTGGCCTTCGAGTGAATCTCAAAGCAGAGCACGCCGTCGCCCAGGTCGATCAGGCTGGCATCGCTGTTGCCCAGCACCTCTTTGCCAGCAGCCTTCAGCTCAGCCAAGTTGATCGCCAGCGGGCTGCGCTCGATCACCTCAGGCTGACCACTGGCCACGTTAAAGGCGGCCGACTGACCATCCACGGTGGTATAAAAATGACCATCGCCGGAGGCCAGATCCTCAACCCAGGTCGGCAGCGCCAGGCCACGGGCCTTCATCAGCGCGGCGGTCTCAGCCACACCGATGGCCTCCCAGATCTGGAATGGCCCCATCTCGTGGGCAAATCCCCAGCGGATGGCGTTGTCCACATCGGCCACGCTATCGGCGATCTCGGGCAGACGCCGGGCGGCGTAGGCCATCATCGGCAGGATCGACTCGGCCACCAACTGAGCGCCACGGTTGTCGGGCTCATCGGCGGCCTTGCGCAGCATAAAGCGCAACCGCTCGGGCAGCACCTTGAGCTTGCCTGCCTCCTTGATAAACTCGTCCACCGAGCCGGTGCCCTGCGGGGCCGCGTACTCCAGCGTGGACAGGTCGATCGACCAGAACTCACGCTTACCGCCCTGCTTCACCTCTTTGTAGAAGCCCTGGCCGACCTTCTTGCCCAGCTTACCGGCGGCCACCATACGGTCGAGCAGATCATTATCCTTGTAGACCTCGCGGCTCTCGTCGTCGGGGATAGCCTTGTAGAGATTCGAGGAGACATAGTACATCACGTCCACGCCGACCTGGTCGAGCAGACGGAAGCTCGCCGTGTTGGGGCGGCCGATCAGCGAGCCGGTGAGCGCATCGACCTCCTCAACGGTATAGCCGTGGGCCAGGGCGAAGTTAATCCCCACCTGTCCGGCGTACGAGAAGAGACGGTTGCCAATAAAGTTAGGCCGATCCTTACAGACCACCACGCCCTTGCCGAGCGTATGCGAGGCGAAGGCGCGCATGGCGGCCACGGCGTCGGGGTCGCTCGCCTCACCGGGGATGAGCTCAAGCAGCTTGAGGTAGCGCGGGGGGTTAAAGAAGTGGGTGCCGAAGAAGTGGGCCTTAAAATCGTCGCTGCGGCCCTCGGCGATCAGTGAGATCGGGATGCCCGAGGTATTCGAGGTAATGATCGCGCCGGGCTTACGCACCTCGTCCAGCCGCGCCATCAGCGCCTGCTTCGGCCCCAGCTGCTCGATGATCACCTCGACGATCCAGTCGCACTCGGCCAGCTTGGCGAAATCATCCTCAGTGTTGCCAATGCTGATCAGATGCGCCGTGGCGGCGCTGAAGAGGTTCGAGGGGCGGGCCTTGCGCATGCGATCAAAGCCCTGGGAGACAATGCGGTTGCGGACGGCGGGGTGGCCCAGGCTGAGCCCCTTCGCCTCCTCCTCAGGCGTCAGCTTATCCGGCGGCACGTCGAGCAGCAGCACGGGAAGCCCGGCGCCAGCGACAAGACCGGCAATTGCGGCACCCATGGTGCCGGCCCCGATCACCGCCACGCGCTTGATCTGATAGGCCATCAGGTCCTCCTTGACCATTCATTGGATGCGTTTTAGACGCAGTGCGTCATGGGTATTACTATGATACCACAAACTAGAGGGCATAAGGATGCAACACTCAGTTTCGCAGACGCTCCGCACGCGCACGATCAAGGGCAGCGCCAAGGTTTTGCACAGGGCGAAGGTCATCAATGCCCGTGTTCAGGCTCGCCAGCGTCTGGGCCACAGAGGAGCGGATACCGCTGATCAGCGTCTGGGCACCGAGCAGCCGGATCGCTTGAGCCGTCTCCATAAGCGCCTTCGCCACCGCCGTATCGATAAGCGTGATACCCGTCAGATCGAGAATAACCATTCTGATCCGCTGGCGAGAGACGGCGTCAAGGATCTCTTGCCGAAGAGCAATCATACGTCGGCTATCCAGGCTACCCACCAGGGGCACCACCAGCACATCATCATCGACCGGCATCACCGGCAGCTCAAGCGCCTGAACCAGATCGAGCAGACGCCGCTGCTCAAGCGCCTGCTGCTCGATCTCGACTCGTGCGGCCTCAGCCTGAATCCGCGCGGCATCGGCCTCGGTCACCCGCTGCTCGACCATCGCCAGAGCGATGCTCTGTGAACTCATGAGCCGATCAGAGATGCCCCACATGACCACGATGAGGGCACCGACCACCACAATCTGGATGGGTACAAGTAGATCGCCCATCGTATTGCTAATAGGCAGCGACCATGGCATGCCAATCAGCAGCATGGCGAGGATCGTGCTGATCAACAAGATCGTTATGGTGAAGCTTCGGCTGTTGCCCAAGCTAGCCAGCAGGACTACAACCGCAAGGAAGGGCATAACAACAACCTTCACTTCAGGCAGGATGAGCGCTGTAGAGATCTCAACAAACACAATGCTGATCACGAGCGGGAGGATCATCTGCCAGAGCTTGTAGCGAGCCAAGGCTATCGTAAGCCCGCTGCACAAGCTGATCGCGACGCCGTTGATCAGAAGAACTATCAAGCTCATGTTGGGTGAAAGTGCCAAAGTGACACCGGCCAAGAGTACTGAGAGCATGCTACTGGCAAGTAAGACGAGGGCGATGATCCTGAGCGTCTTACGTGCAGATGTTTCAAGGAAGTCACGCGAGATCATCACAAAGATGCTCCTTGCATTATGGTATGGTCGGCTCACGCTGAATTATACTATCTAGATCACACAAGAGTGTTACGCACATGCACATCAAGGCAAGCCCCAGGCTCTCCGGAATTTCTTGTTGTTTTGTGCCCAGCAGGCACATGCTGCACTGATTATGCTGCGGCGCGGCTACGCCGCGCCGCAGCATAATCAGTTTTTTTTGTGGGAGAGCGAAGCTCTCCCACACCCTCACCACGCGTAGTGTTGTTGTTGGCAACAAATTTCTTGTTGTTTTGGCCACCCCCCCCCGTCGTTGCGCTTCGGGAATAGCGTTACTTTTTCGCTACCAACTCTTTACAAATCACCGGCGGCAGATTACAATTACTATCATATGTAGTATGTTCTAGCGCTCTACATGCCGGGGCCAAGAAAACGACAGGGTTTCTTCTTCCATACCGTATCTCGTGGATTCTTACGGAGAACCAGAGCCTTTCCTCTCAAACCGCGAACGAGAGATCTCGCGCAAACATGCTACCAACCATACCTGCAATGGAGCAGACCCTCAGACCTCCGCAATGCAGCATAAGACACTCGCCAAACACAATGCGATGACGGGCATTCAGAGCTACACGCCTGGTCATTATGAGCAGTACGCACCCTAACATCCCACTTGTGCTCATCAATCCCGGCAGATCAGCACATGTCCTTCATGGCGTATTTGTGTGCGTGTGACAATCCGAGTCGATACTTCTGGCACACCATTCTAGCCCTATTGACACTACCCTACCGGAAGCCTGGCGTCTCTACTACAACGTATGGAGGGATAGCGATGAGGGTCGAAGCTCCTGTAGCTCCGCCGATGCGGCGGACGCCTCTACTTGCACGTCTACAGCATGAAGTGTACCTGAACTGGAAGTTCATCCAGTACGATATCTCAACAACGATCATCCCCGGAATGCTGTTTGTGCTGGCGGCCTGGCACACCGATGCGCCCAACCTCGCCGCGCTGCCGCGAACGGTGCTGTGGGGAATGCTGTACTTCTGGCTCTATTGCTGCGTTTTTTGTATATCTAATCAAATCGGTGGAGAGGTAGAGGATAAGATCAACAAGCCGAGCCGCCCGCTGGTGACGGGCCTCGTCTCGCGACGTGGGGCATGGACGCGCTGGCTGATCTACATGGCGCTCTTCGATATCGTGGGTGCCTTCCTCGGTGTCCTTGAATGGACCGTCATCTGGCAGGTGGTGCTAACTCTCTACAACCTCGGCAGCTGGGCGAAACACTGGTGGACGAAGAATCTGGTCATGGCGATCGGGCTAACGGCGCAGCTGGCCGCAGCCTGGCAGATGGTCCGCCCGATCACGCTGCCGGCTTGGCACTGGCTGCTCCTGCCCGCCCTCATCATGCTATCGCACGTCTCCCTGCAAGATATGCGCGATATCGCGGGGGACCGCGCAAACGGGCGAAAAACCTTGCCGATCATCTTCGGCGAGACACCAAGCCGGATCTTTCTGGCCGTCTGTTTCGCGCTCCTGCCGCTGGCAACTCACTCTATTCTGATGGTGCCCGCCGGGAACGCCCCGCATGTGATCGCCTGCGACATCCTGCTGACAGCTATTAGCCTGACGATAGCAGTGCGGCTGCTGGTATCGCATACACCGCAGGGGTATCACCGCTCCTACATGCTCTTCACCTACTGGTATTGCTTTCTGCTTGCGTCGGCGATTATTGTCCTGTAGGTTCGGTTCGTCCGACACGCCAGCGAGTGGTGATGGCATATAAGTGAGGGGTTGGGAGTGAAGGAAGACCCCAACCCCCAACCCCCAACCCCCAACCTCCGACCCCAACCCCCAACCCCAAACAGGTATGCTATAATCTCTCGGCACATATGAGGAGTGACAAGCTCTACCGCTAGTACATGCAGTCATCCAACTGAAAAGTGAGGGTGCGCGGATCTTAACGGTGCCCGCTCGTCACTAATGGACCTCATTGGCTTAGTTAAGGAGCGAACCACCCTATGCGGAAATCCCTCGCGACTCTGCTGGCACTGTTCGTGCTGATCGTGCCCCTCCTCGCCGCCTGCGGCGGCGCTGCGGCCACCCCGACGGCAGTCCCGACGGCTGCCCCGACGGTTGCCGCCACCACCGAGGCCGCCACCGAGGCGCCCACCGAGGCCGCCACTGAGGCTCCTGCCGCCACCGAGGCCGCCACCGAGGCCGCCACCGAGGCGCCCACCGAGGCCGCCACAACAGATTCCCCCAAGCCGCGTATCGCCCTGGTGACGGACCTGGGCAAGGTCAATGACGGCACCTTCAACCAGTTCGCCTACGAGGGGGCCAAGAAGGCCGCCGACGAGTTCGGGCTAGAGTTTGACTTCATCGAGACTCAGGCATCCTCGGACTACGAGAAGAACATCCAGACCTTCGTCGATGAGAAGTACGATGTGATCGTCACCGTGGGCTTCCTGATCGCCGACGCCACCAAGGCAGCGGCGGCGGCCCACCCCGAGATCACCTTCATCGGCGTCGACCAGTACTACGACGCAGGGCAGGTCACCGACAATCTGGTCGGACTGCAGTTCCGCGAGGATCAGTCCGGCTTCCTGGCCGGGGCCCTGGCCGGTATGATGACCCAGAGCGACACAATCGGCGTCGTCGGCGGCGTGGACATCCCGCCGGTCAAGAAGTTCGTCAACGCCTATGAGAACGGCGCCAAGTATGTTAAGCCCGACATCAACGTGCTAAGCGTCTACAACCAGTCCTTCACCGACCCAGCGAAGGGCAGCGCCGACGCCGAGCAGATGATTGGCGAAGGGGCCGACGTGATCTTCGGCGCGGGCGGCCCGACCGGCTCGGGCGGCATCAAGGCCGCCGCCGAGAAGGGCGTCTACGTGATCGGCGTCGATCAGGACGAGTACGGCACCACCTTCGGCGGCGGCAGCGCCACCGGCTCCGACAAGATCCTCACCAGCGCGATCAAGCGCGTCGATGTCGCTGTCTATGACCAGATCAAAGCCGTCGTCGAAGGCACCTTCAAGGGCAACGGCATCGCGGTCTACGAGGCGGCCAACGATGGTGTCGGCTTCGCTCCCTTCCACGGCGCTGACGCGGCCATCCCCGACGCCGTGAAGGCCCGCATCGATGAGATCCAGAAGGCGCTCGCCGACGGCTCCCTCACCACCGGCGTGGACCCCGTCTCCGGCGATGTGGACGCGGCGACGGTGCCCGAGGCCAAGCCCTACACGCCGTAAGGCTGACGCTCGCACACAACAGCAGAAGGGGGCGGGGAGGAAATCAATTTCCTCCCCGCCCCCTTCTACGTTGCCAGTAGCGTCATCCGTGCCCGCTCAGGAGGCGAGCCTCGGCCGCAGTCCCAAGCTCACCAGCATCATAAGCACCATCACCCCAGCGGCCACCAGGTACGCCACCTCAAGCCCCCGCAGCCCGCCGCCGGCGCTGTCCGCCAAGGCACCCAGCACCGCCACCACCAACAGGTTGCCCACCGCGATCCCGATGTTCACCAGACCCTGGGCCACCCCGCGCTCATGAGGCTGCACCTCGTCCAGCACCACCGTGCGCAACGTGCCGCCTACCACGACCCCCACCCCGGCGCCGATCAGCAGGGTTGCGACCATGTAGAGCCAGAACTGCGCCGCCGCCAGCCCGAGCAGCGCCGCACCCGCCGTCAGGATGCTGAAGCCGATCAGCATCACCGCCCGCGCGCCCAGCTGGTTCAGCAACCGGCCGAAGCCCATCGACGCCGCCGACGAGAAGATCACCATCGGGATCAGCAGGAATCCCGCCTGCTGCGCGGGCGTGTTGAAGGCGGCCACCGCAACCGAGGCGATGAAGATCACGCTGCCCATGCCAAAGCCCGCGCCCACGCACAGCAGGTAGGTGACAACCATCTGGCGCGTGCTGAATAGCTTCAGCGGCACGATCGGCTGGGTCGCCCGCGACTCAGCCCAGATCAACAGCGGCACACACACGGCGGACAGCCCGAGCAGCCCTGGCCAGATCGTCATGCCCAGGGCTGTGTCGAGCACCCGGTTGATACCCAACGTCAGGCTAGTGAGCATCACTGCCACCACGCTGATCCCGAGATAGTCGAAGGGCGGCAGATCTGCTGCGGCGTGCGGGGCTGGCAGCGCCCGCGCGCCCATCCAGAGGATCACCACCGCCACCGGCAGGTTGATCAGGAAGATCCACTGCCAGCTCAGGGCGATCAGCATCAGCGAGGCCACCAGCGGGCCGACCAGGAAGGCCATGCCGAAGGTGGCCCCGATCAGGCCGAGGATCTTGCCGCGATCCTCGGGCGGGAAGGCGTCGCCCACCACCGCGCTGGCCGTCGGCGTGATCCCACCAGCGCTGAAGCCCTGGATGGCCCGGCCAAGCAGCACCACGCCGAAGTTTGGCGAGAGCGCGATCAGCAGCGAGCCTGCGGCGAACCCAGCAATATTGAACAAGTAGACCGGTCGGTGTCCGTAGCGGTCGCTCAGGCTGGCCATCAGGGCAGTGCTCGTCAGCGTACACAGCCCGAAGACGATCGTCACGAGGCCGATCTGGCTATTGTCCACACCGAAGGCAACACGCAGGGCGGGGATGGCCGGGGCGATGATGGCTGCGTCTAGGGCGGCCATAAACACCCCGACGAAGAGCACGGTAAGAATCTTGCGACGTGATGCTGCATCTATCGTCGCGGCATTGGCTCCTGCGATCATGGCGGGGCTCTCCTCCAAATTGCAGATTGCAGATTGCAGATTGCAGATTGCAGATTATGGCCCAAGATCTCACAATCTGCAATCTACGATCTACAATCTGCAATTACTGGAAGAGCGCCAGGTACGCGCCGTAGCCCTCCTCCTCCATCCGCTCGACGGGGACGAAGCGCAGGGCAGCCGAGTTCATGCAGTAACGCTGGCCGGTGGGCGTCGGGCCATCGTCGAAGACGTGGCCGAGGTGCGAGTCGCCAAGCTTTGATCGCACCTCGGTGCGCACCATCCACAGCTTGCGGTCGCTGTGCTCTACGATGTTGTCCTTCTCCAGAGGCCGGGTGAAGCTCGGCCAGCCCGTCCCCGAGTCGTACTTGTCACGCGAGCTAAACAGCGGCTCGCCCGAGACCACATCCACATAGATCCCATCGCGCTTATTGTTCCAGTACTCGTTCTGGAAGGCCGGCTCGGTGCCCTCGTGCTGCGTCACCTTATACTGCATCGGCGTGAGCGCGCTGCGCAGCTCGGCGTCGCCCGGCTTCTCGAATTGGTCTTTCTTGAGAGTGCTCATACTGTCCTCCATTGGGACGCAGCGCGCTACGTCCTTACGCTCTGAACGATGTAGAGTCTCATCGGGCGTGGATCCGTTACACCCTCACCAGTCGCCGGCGTAGATGGGGGCATAGGGCGCGGCCTGGGCCGTCTGGTAGGCCCACTGTAGCTCGATAAGCTGCCGCAGATGTAGCAGGTCGTGCCCAGCCCATGCGACCAGGAAATCGCCCGCGCGAAGATCGTTCAGATAGGGATTGGTGCAGCGCCGCTCCCATTCCGGCGACTCTAGCCCGCGCAGCCATTCCAGTGAGTGACGCCGCTCCGCCAGCCAGCCCTCCAGTATCTCGCCCGGGTCGCGCAGCAGGTAGCCCCGCGACATGACCCAGCCCTGCGGGTCGATCTGCGGGATGGCCTCGCCCGGCTGGTGTAGCGTCAGGTCAAGCCGCACCCGGAAGTCCTCGCGCTCCTCATCGTAGAGGTGGCAGATCACCTCCAGGGCCGACCACGACTCTAGCGCGGGCCTCCATCGCAGCTGCTCATCGCTCATATCTTGCAGCAGAGCGACGATCAGCGGCGCGCTCAGCTCCAGGCGGCTGATATAGTAACTGGGGTCCACAGCGATCCCTCCTCATACACAGATGGCAGAATCGCTATGATACCCGCTCTTGGGAAAGTGCGCCATGTGTGGGGGTCGGGGGTCGGGGGTCGGGAGTCGGTGTCGCTGCATCCCAACCCCAACCCCCAACCTCCAACCCCCAACCCCCAAACTACTCGTTCACCGTCACCGTGGCGTAGGACTCGTACAGGTTCCCGTCCATATCCTCGGCCTGCACGCCGAGCACATAGTCGCCAGCGGGCGCGGTCATCTCCTCCATAGTGATCGGCTGATCGCCGAAGGTGATCGTCCCGCCCGGCTCAGTCACATACTCCTCCGGCCCACCGGTGTCGCTGTGCAGCAGGATGCGCTGGTTCTCCACCGTGAAGCTGTCACCCGCCTGCGGCGTGATCGCCCGTGGGGCGCTGGCCTCGCCCTGGCTGCTGAAGCCCAGGACCTTCACGAGCTCGTAGTCCTTGAAGAAGAGCTGCGCCGGTCGCGAGCCGCCATCGACAAAGCTATAGCTGCCGTGTACCACGTAGGTAGCGCTGTCGTTCGCCGCGCCGTAGTCCGAGGGCTCGAAGAGCGCGAACACCGTGTCGCTGCCGTCGCTCAGGCCGTAGCGCAGCGGCACCCACTCATAGTCGAACTCCACCGGCCGATCAGCCCCCCACTCCGGGTAGAAGACCCCGCCCTCCTCCCGCGAGTCGCCCGCGTCCACATAGTCGATGTCGGCCACCAGGATGCTGTCATCCTCCTCGCGGTAGAAGCCGGTGAAGAAGTAGATGAATCCCACCTGCTCACCGTCCACGCTGACACCCACGTCCAGCGTGTCGGCCTGGTTGATCGTGTCAGCGGACAGCGTCAGATCAGCCACGCTAAGCTCGCTGGCGCCAGGGGCCATGATCGCCAGTGTGTTCATCGGCGCGACCTCATCCATCGCCACGCCGTAGTAGTAGAAGTTCAGATAGTTCTCCCAGGCGGCCTCGTCCGCGAAGCGGCCCGCCACCTGCGCGTAGATCTTCCGGCCGACGTTGCGCGACTTGTAGAGCTTCGAGGTGGGGAAGTAGATCGCCATGCCGGTGGCACCGGGGCGCTCATCGCCGTGCTTCTCGGCGATCACCGCCCGCCCGATAGCCTCCAGCAGCGCGTCTGCGGCGGCGTCAGCCGATTTGCTGTCGGTCTTCTTCTTCACCAGCGCTGCGAAGTTACCCAGGTCGATATAGGGCGAGGGGCCGTCGCCAAAGGTGTTCTCAAAGCGCTGGGCGTAGGTGCGCGCCGAGGCCACAGTCTTCTTGTTCAGCTTGCTCAGCGCCACGCTAAAATCGTCCAGGGCGGCGAGCAGATCAGGCAGGGCGGCGCTGTCGTAGGCGCTCAGGGTGATGTCGTGGCTCATATCGACGGCCACCTCACGCGCGCTGCGCGCCTTCGGCGAGTCGAAGTTCTCCCTCACAAACTCGGCCCGCGACGCGTCATCGACGATGCGCTCGTCCTCACTGATGTAGCCCTTCACAATCGCCTTGCTCAGGTCCGCGCCGTCCATCGCCGGGGCGTCCACCAGCTGCCCGAGGAAGCTAGCGTAGGCCCAGCCCAGGGCCGGCTCAACCTCCTCCGAGGCGACGATGTAATCGGCGTGGGGGGCGATGGCGGTGAGCACCTCGATCTGGCCCATCAGGCAGGCGTCGAAGCCCACCAGGTCGAAGGTGTCAATGCCGGTATCCGCGCGGATCTGGCCGAGGGCGGCGTCGATCTCATCCAGCAGCAGCAGGTCGCCGTCAGAGGTCAGGTCGAGGCCATCGGGGCCGGGGTCGGTCGCCGAGCCATCGCTCCAGCCGCCCGGCCAGCCCATGCCGTGGTCCGAGAGGATGAGCGCGTGATGGGCGGCCGGGTAGGTCTCAATCGCCCACTCGGCGAAGTCCACCAGGGTCTGCCCGTCGGCCATATTCACCTCGCCGAGGTCGTCCACAACCTCGGAGTCGAGCTTCTTCAAGTCATCGTCCTGGGTGATGTACAGGCGGCGCGCGCCGGTCCAGTTGCCGTCGCCGCGAAACGCGCCCTTGTAGCGGTCAACCTGGGCGACGATTGTCACCTTGTCGGACGAGCCGACCAGCTCGGCCTCGTTGACATCGGTGAACATATCTTGCTCAAGCACCTGGTCATCGGCGTCCTCGTAGAGCATCACCAGCCAGGTGTCATCGCTCGCCGATGCTGCGGATGCGGGCGCGGCGGTGGGCTTCGCGGCGGCGGGCCTGGCGGTGGGCGGAGGTGTCTCGGCGGTATCAGTGCATGCGGCGAGGGCGAGGGCGAGGGCGAGGGCGAGCAATGCGAGCAGCAGGCGGGGGCGAGGCATGGGCGCGGCTCCTGATCAAAATCATTGATGAAACCGCTCAATTGTAGCACTGAGGTGCGACACAGCTCAATGCCCAGCACCCAGCACTGCCCCCAGCGCCCCCACCAGCCGGAGGAAGGCACCCCGGCAGGACGGCAGCGCGCAACCTGATGCGCTGGCTACGCGGCCTTCACGCTCCCGCCCGAGCCCTTCTCCACCACGCCCTTCCAGATCATCTCACCGTCGCTATACATGGCGGCGCGCACGATGTTGTAGATCATCTGCTCGGTGAGCGGGAGTCGCTCCTGGTTCATCATCACCTCGATGACCTTCGCCACCGTCGCGGCGCGCACCTCGGCCTCGGCCATGCCCTTCTCGCGGATGGCGATCGCCTCCTTCTTGGCGTCGTGCTCGGCGTTCGCAAGCTCGCGCGGCTTGTCGCGCGTGGCCCGGTTAATCAGCTCAGGGTCAAGGACAATACTCTCGAACGCCAGATAATCAACCTTCAGCCCCCACCGCTGTGCGCGCATGCGCACCTCGTCCATCACCTTCGCCGATAGCTTGTCACGGTTCAGGCTGAGCGAGTACGGGTCGTGCTCGAAGGGCGATGATCGGGCAAAGGGCGTCTCAAGCTGCAGGTTCGGGTTCTGCGCCAAAAGCGTCGCCCACTTCCACACGGCGGAGCGGATGGCATCATCAATCAGCCCCTGCATCATCGTGTTGATCGCCCTGATCCAGAGGGTCGGGTTGTCGGTATGCAGCTTCTCGCTATGCTCCAGCTCTTTGATCAGCTGCTTGATACCTTCAGACTTTTCGTAGCAGACCATGAAGTCGGTGATCGTATACTTGACTCCCACCGTGATCTCGTCGATCTTGAGGATCTTTGTTGTCTTCGTATCGATCGCATCGACCGCAAACTCGTGCATGATCGGGTAGTTCGGCATCTTCGCTGCAATGGCGTTGACGATCGGGATGTACAGATAGCTGCCATGCTCGAACAAGTGCGCCGTCCGCGTAAAGTCCTCGATGATCACCACAGTGTCTTTATCGGCTAGGCGCCAGCCACCGCCCATCCAGAAGATCCAGCCCATGAGGCCAATCAGGAAGAGCAGCAGAAAGAGCGGGAGCTGATTCTGCTCGACCAGGGTGGCGAGCGCGGCGGCAATAAAGATGATCCCGACCAGCGTGACGAATGGAAAGACCCGTCTCGTGGGGCTCATAGATGACCTTCCTGAAATATGGGGGCAGGAAACGGTCATTATATTATACACAGGGATCTAGGCATGTCTACCCGCATTCAGTAGCTCATTTGCTGCTGAATAGGGGCGATGCGCGCGCTGATGTGTTCCCCGCACGGGGGCCGAGGGGCTAGCCTCAGGTGAAGGTCATCGCCGGAGCGGCCCCGGTGCGCGCGATCACGTCGAGCTGAGCCAGCACCCGATCACGGGCCGCCGCAAGCGGGAAGATCGCCTTGCTCACCTGCATGTCGGCGTCGGTGGAGAGCGGGTGCCAGAACACCCCGTCAATATTCACCGTCAGCTCAGGGGCCAGGCTAACCATGCCGACCTCCACGCCCTCGCTGGCGAAGCCGCGCCGTGCCATGGGCCGGATGAAGTGATCCTCCTCAGGGATGCCCAGGCTCTGATGAAGCGTGCAGATCTCGGCGAGGCGCGCGCTGTTGGCCGGGGTCTCTGTCGTCGAGAGCCGCACCCGCATGCCGCGCCCCAGCAGCGCACGGATGCCATCCAGCGTCTTCGCCCAGCTGCCGTCGCCCCGGTAGGCGTCGTGATCCTCGGCCCGCCCGCCGTCCAGGCTGACCTGTAACGTCAGCTTGTCGTTGGCAACGGAGGCTAGCTTCTCTAGGCGCGACCCGCGCAGCAGCATCGCGTTAGTCAGCACCGTCGTCCGCACCCGCGCCGAGGCGTAGGCGATCATCTCGTAGATCTCGGCCAGGATGAATGGCTCGCCCCCGGTGAGGAAGACATCGCTGAAGCCGAGGGCGACGGCCTCATCGACCAGCTGCCGCACGTTATCGATGCCGATCGCCCGGCGCGGGGCGCGCGGGCTCGACTCGGCCAAGCAGTATGAGCAGCGCAGGTTGCAGTCGTAGTTGGTATAGATCCAGAGTTTCCACGGGTGCTCTGTGGGGTCGTGGATCACATCCTTGTCATCGCTCATGAGACACTCCCATTGCACATGTTGCGTGTGCTACAACCCTATGATAGCACTTGGGTTTCAATTCTTGGTTACGCTTTGGGGGCGCTGCCGCACCCACGCCTCTACCGAGCGAATGCGACCTGCGCCTGATGTGGCCCCTTGACAGCCCTGCTACGCTGGGGGAAGGAGTTTTCTTAGGAGGGTTCAGTATGCGCTGGGAGATCGGCACGCAGAGCTGGGTGAGTACCCGTGGGTCCACGCTGGGCGTGGGACATAGGATCACTGTGCCCTGCGACTGGCGAGCTGTGTAAGGATGTAGCGTGTAGCTGTAGCGTCGTGGGCCGGTAGGCAGCCCACGACGCTTTTTTATATGAATCTGCGCCCGCTGCCGTCCGGCCGCGACATCATGAGGAGCGGAGCGATGATTATCGCGGATCTAAACGGGGCCGCCCGAGTCTATGGCGGGCGGACGATCTTTAAGGATCTGGGCTGGTCGATCCAGGGCGGCGAGAAGATCGGGCTGGTGGGGCCAAACGGGGTGGGTAAATCTTCGCTGTTGCGCATCCTAGCAGGGATAGAGCAGCCCGACGCGGGGGCGTACACCACACGGCGGGGCGTGCGCGCGGCCTACCTGCCTCAGGAGTACGCCGGTGAGCCGGGCCGCCTTGTGCTAGATGAGTTACTGGCCGCCCGCGCCGATATCGCCAGCCTGGAGACGCGCATCACCAGCCTGGAGGCGCGCATGGGCGACCCGGCGGTGGCGAGCGATATGGCGGCCCTCCAGCGGGTGATCGACGAGCACGGCGCGCTGCTGGCGCAGCACGAGGCGCTGGGCGGCCCGACGGTGCGTGGCCGCGCCGAGGGCCTGCTGCGCGACCTGGGACTAGCCGAGGATCAGTGGGGGCTGCCCATGGCCCTGCTCAGCGGCGGCCAGCGCAAGATGGTTGGCCTGGCCCGCTGTTTGCTTGAGGAGCCTGATCTGCTGCTGCTCGACGAGCCCGACAACCACCTCGACATGGAGCGCAAGGACGAGCTTGAGGCGATCATCCGCGAGTTCCGAGGCGCGGTGGTGCTGATCTCGCACGACCGCTACCTGCTCGATGAGACGGTGCGCGTAATTATGGAGCTGGAGCCCGGCGGCGGCGGAGCGCGCATCCAGCGCTGGGAAGGCAACTACTCGGCCTATGTGGCCGAGAAGGAGCTGGCCCTACTCAAGCAGCAGCAGGACTTTGTGGCCCAGCAGAAGGAGATCGCACAGCTAGAGGCGGCCATCACCCGCTTCAAGCTCTGGGCGAGCATCGTGGTGAACGAGCGCCACATCAAGCAGGCCCGTAACAAGCAGCGCCAGATAGATCGGATGGAGAAGGTGGATCGCCCGGTGCTGGAGCGGCGCAAGATGGCCCTGGAGTTCCGCCCGCGCGCCCGGGGCGGGGCGAAGGCGGTCGATCTGCGCCGGATCGACAAGGCATTTGATGAGAAGATCATCGTGATGGACGGCCAGGCAACGGTTATGAATGGTGAGCGGGTGGGCGTGATCGGGCCGAATGGCGCGGGCAAGTCGGTGCTGCTGCGGCTGATCTGCGGACTGCTCCCGCTCGACGGCGGCGAGGTCTGGGTCGGCCCGAGCATCCAGATCGGCTACTACGCCCAGCACCACGAGACGCTCGACATGGCCCAGACGCCAATCGCCGCCATGCGCGACGTGCGGCCGATGGCCGAGGGCGAGGCGGTGGCCCAGCTTGGCAAGTTCCTCATCCCCTACGCGGTCGCCACCCAGCCGATCGCCACCCTCAGCGGCGGCGAGAAGAGCCGCGTCCAGCTGGCCCGCCTCATGCTCAGCGGGGCGAACTGTCTGCTGCTCGACGAGCCGACCAACAACCTCGACATCGCCTCTGCCGAGGTGCTTGAGGCTTCCCTGGAGCGCTTCCCCGGCACAGTCATCGTCGTCTCACACGACCGCTACTTCCTCGACCGGGTGGTGGATCGGGTGATCGCCCTGGATGACGGCGACCTGCGGGTCTACGAGGGCGGGTATAGCTCGTACCATGAGCGGGGGTTGGGGGTTGGGGGTTGGGGGTTGGGAGTTGGGGGTAGAGAGCCGGATCACCCCAACCCCCAGCGCCAACGCAAGGGGCGGTGAAACTTGGGGGCGGTGCGCAGCGTATCACTATGTATTGGCGAAACATTCACTTGCAAGGAGGCCCGCCGTGCGCCGCGCCTACTCGTCGATCCTGACCCTGGCCGCCCTCGTCATCGTGCTCTGGCTGATCTGGTCTCGGCTACACATCGTTGTCTGGGTGGCAGTGCCCTGGTGGGGGCTGCTGATCGGCGCGCTGCTGCTCTTCCTGGCCTTCGACTACCTGCTGCACCAGGTGTTCGCCAGGCGCTAGGGCTATAACATCTTATGTCGTGTTACCAAACGTGCCAGCAGAGCTGGCACGTTTGGTAACACGACATAGGTTTTAGGGCGACAGGCTCTGATGCGCAACATCAGGGCCTGTGCTGTTGGATCCACTCGGCGAGCCAGCGCCCCTGCTCAAGCACCTCGATATGGTAGTCAGGCTCGGCCTCGGGGGTGGTGAGGACGCGGCGCAGGTTGCCCTGGAGCCAGAGCACCTCTAGGAGCAACGGCATGGCGGCACACTCGGCGGGGCTAAGCGGGCTCACCGACTCGTAGCCGCCCATCAGCAGGCGGATTCGCTCGTCATCCAGGGGGCCGTCGTAGACGCCCCAGGGCGACCAGTTCTCCGGCGGCTTGCCCTGGGCGAAGGCCACCAGGGCGTCGGCCATATCGACGACGCGCGCATCGATCGTCACCTGATCGAAGTCGAGCAGGCCGACCACCTTATCGTGCCAGAAGAGCATGTTGTCACGGTGAACATCGCCGTGGATGAGGACGTGCGGCAGGTTAGCGTAAGCTTCGTCGCTCAGGTGGGCGCGCAGGTCGGCGGCGCGCCTATCGTACCACGAGAGCTGAACCGTCAGGTCGCCGAGCATGTCGCGCTGCATAAGTCGCTCGGTGAGGCCGAGCAGGACGGATGGGTTATAGCGCGGCGGCTGGATGATCGGCTGGCCGGGGAATCCGATCACGGCATGGTGGTAGGTGGCTAGGGTCGAGCCAACACTAGCGGACTCGGCGGGGCGGGCGGGGCAATACTCCTCGCCCTCAATGAATGTGGCCACCTCGAAGATCCGCCCGTCGAGCTCGACGGATGTCTCTCCGCTGCGGGCGGGGATGAGGCGCGGGCATGGCACATCGTGGGTGCTCAGCCAGTCGTGGAGCTGATGGCGCAGCTCCAGAGAGGCCCGACCCAGGCGCCGCTGGTTGCGGCGGATCACATATCGCCCGCTGCTCGTCTCGGCGAAGGCTGTCTCATTGACAAGCCCGTGGGCTGCGGTGCATGTTGATCGCAGGTCGCCGAGATCATAGAGGGTAAGGGCACGTTGGACGTCATAGTGAGTTAACATAAGTTTAGATGCTTGTGCTTCTGTGGCACCAACACATTAGGTGTTGGTACTACTATAGCATCAGGCAATATCCGCAGGATGCAGTGCGTCATCGGCGCTGGTACGGCGGGCAAGGTAGGTGGAGTAGTCGGGCAAGAAACGGTCGTAGGGAGCCGACATGAGCGGAGAAGAGATCAGGAAGTCGGCGGACGCCCGGTTGCAGGCCACCGGGATGTTCCAGACCATCGCGATCCGCAGCAGCGCCTTCACATCAGGGTCATGGGGCTGCTGCTCTAGTGGGTCCCAGAAGAAGATCAGGAAGTCGATCTCGCCCTCGGAGATCTTCGCGCCGACCTGCTGGTCGCCGCCAAGCGGGCCGCTCTGGAGTCGAAAGACCGGCACATCCAGGGCGCGCTCGATCAGGCCGCCGGTTGTCCCGGTGGCGTAGATGTAGTGCTGGGCGATAGTGCCGTGGTTGAAGGTGGCCCACTCCAGCAGGTCACGCTTTTTATTATCGTGGGCCACCAGGGCGATTCGCTTGCGCGTGTCCAGGGGCGGAAGTTCGTTCTGCATCGTCATGGACGTTGCTCCTTATTCTGCGGCGCGTTATGAGGGCCGCGCATCAACCCTAGCCTGTTGAGTAACAGGTAGGTTACATAGCGCGGCGTTTGCACGGTGCAGGCAGAGCTATTGCAAAGTCCTGGACTTCGCCCCAGACCCGGTTTTTTGTTGGGTTTGGGCGGCTAAGCCGTCCTGGCGGCTCAGGCAGGTGGGGCGAGGGCCGCGATGATCGCGGCGGGGGGGATGGCCTCTTGCTCCAGCTTGACCCCGGCGGCGAGCAGGGCGTCGATTAGCCCGGCGCAGTCGGATAGAGCTGGGCTCTGGCGCAGATCGGCGAGGGCGGCGCGGTCGCCGGGAGTGAGCGGTCGGCCCTGGCGCACGTAGGAGGCGAGGGTGTCTGCGTCCATGGCGACGGGGGCCACCGGGCCGAGCTGGCTGCGCAGGTGGGCCAGGATGCGCAGCCCCCCGCCGTCCAGGTCGCCCCAGTGGGCGAGGGGCAGCTCGGGCTCTGCGGCGCGCAGCCGCAGCAGCAGGCGCACCAAGCTCGGGCTGGCGAAGCCGCCGGTGTAGACGACGAGCAGGTCGGGCGGGCGGGCGGCGATCAGCTCGCTGAAGCTGGTGCTGTTCTCGACAGTGAGCACGGCGCGGGCCGCGCAGTGGGTCGGTGTGGCCGCCCGCAGCATGCTGGCCGAAAGGGCTACGCTCGGCAGCATGGGGCCGAGGTCGATCTCCTGGCCGCCCTCCAGGCGCAGCCTGAGCGGGCCAGCGACTGGGATATACTCGGGCACGCGGTCGAGCTCGTGGGCGCGCAGCAGCGCCCACAGGTCGCCGCCGAATGCCGACGCGCCCATGTCGTGCTCGCGCAGCACGCGGGCGATGGCGCTGCGCAGCCCCTCCAGGCGCTTGCTATCGCCGAAGGTGCGCGCGCTCAGGGTTCGCTCCAGGGTTGGTGCGCGCAGGTCGGCCACGGCGCTGAGGGCCAGCAGCAGGTCGGCGCTGTGGACAAGGTTGTCGGCGGCGAGGGGGGCGACCGAGCGCCCGGCGTCGATCTGGGCGGCGGCCCAAGCCAGGAATGCGGCGTGCCAGCCGGGGCGCGGGCGCTCGGCCGCCAGCAGCGCACGCAGCTCGGCCTCCTGCGCGTCGCGCGGGCGGCGGCCGAGCAGACGGTAGATCTGGTCGGCCTGGGCGGCGACGAGGTCGAGCGACTCCAGCCAGTTGCCCTCCTCCCACTTCTGCCAGCGCAGCGACACGGCCCCGGCGGCGGCCAGGCGCATCAGGGCGGCATTTGTCTCGCGCCGGGGCGCGATCTCCGCGTCGCTGAAGTAGGCCGGGTGGTCGCGCCGACTCAGCCGCGCCCGCACCACCGTGCGACGACCGGGCTGCTCGTGGCGATCCAACAGGGTGTGGAGCAGGCCGCGCACCAGATCGGGCAGGTCGGCCGGGTCGCTCACGGCAGCGCCTCAGTCTCGGGCGTGTAGTGGTCAAGGCGCGCGGCGTAGTTGCGGTAGGGCTCGATCCAGACCCCGTCGCCGATGGCCGATAGCACGAGGCTGGTGCAGATCTTGGGCACCAGGTACTCGCAGCGCTCCAGCGGCGTAGCGGTGATGATCTGGAGCCCGAACTGCTGGAAGAGCTCTAGGGTGGCCCCGATGCGATCCTGGTCCATCTTCGAGAACGCCTCGTCGAAGGCCACCAGGCGAATGGTGGGGCGGCTGTTGCGCTCGCCGATGCGGTAGAGCTGCACAAACGAGGCGGCGATAGTCAGATAGAAGGGCGTCTGCGTCTCGCCGCCAGAGGTCTGGCCCATAATCCGGCTCAGGCGCGAGGTCTGCCCGCTGGCGTGGGTGATCTCGATGTCGTAGCTGAGGTAGCGCCGGTAGTCCACCAGGCGATCCTGCTCACGGCGCTCGGCGTCGCTCTGCGGGGTGCGGGTGAGCTGGGCGTAGAACTGGTCGAAGGTGAGCTTGTGGCGCTGGTAGAAGTCGCTGGCGAAGAGCGGGCCACTGCCGAGCAGCTGCGAGTCATTGATCAGGTCGTAGTACTCGCGGGCATCGTCGGCGGGCTGGTAGCGGAAGTGGTAGCGGTCGCCGTGGAAGGTGAGCTGGCGGAGGGCATCGTTGATCCACTCCAGCTTCTGGCGGGCCTGGATGATCTGCTCGCGCAGGCGGTGCAGGACGTGCTCGCGCAGCTCCTCCTCGGCCTCGGTCTGGGCCTGGGTGATCTGCTCGCTGTAGCGCGGCAGCTCGGTGGCCTCCAGGCGCTCCAGATCGCCGGTGTAGCGCGGGTCGGTCGGGTCGCCAGCGAGGGCGGCGAACTGGTAGCGGGTGTTGTAGATGCTGGCGGCCTCGGTGAGCCGCTGCTGCTCGTTGGCGGCCTGGGTGGCGAAGCGGCTCCCGCTGCTCTCGGCGTTGCGGATGCTCTCGGCCAGATCCGGCTGGGCCAGACGCTCGGCGAACATGGCCTCGGCGGCGGGCAGCGACTCGCGGGCGCGAGCGCGGGACGCCTCGGCGGCGGCGCTGCGCTCGGCGGCCTCGGCGGCGGCGCTGCGCTGCTGCGCTTCGAGCTGGGGCAGCTGGCCCGAGAGGCGGGCGCGATCCTCGATGGCGCGGTGCTCGGCGGCGCGCTCCGCGTTGACGATCCCCTGGAGCCGCTTCACCTCCTGCTCCAGCGCGGCCACCCCGCTCAGATCCAGCGACCCCAGCTCGGCGCGCAGCTCGGCCAGCTCGGCCAGAAGCGGGCGGGTGTCCAGGGGTGTGTCCAGGCGCGGGCGCAGCTGCACCAGGCTGCGGCTGCGCCCGAGATTTTGAACCAGCAGCTCGGCGGCATGCAGCTCGGGCGCGAGGGCGGTCAGGTCGGCGCGGATGCTCGTGAGCTCGGCCTGGCGGATCTCGATCTGGGAGCGCTGGGCGCGCTCGCCGATGAACCAGGGCGTGAAGCGCGTGGGCGGCATGGCGCGGGCTGTCCACTCGCTGTAGACCACCACCTCGGCGGTGATGGCGCGGCGGTGGCGGCGCAGCTCGCCCACGCTCTCGCATGTGATCACATCGCCCAGGATGGTGTCGATATAGCTCTGGATGAGCGGCACCTTCGCACGCACCTGGCGGGCCAGCGAGTGAGGCTGGGCCGGGCGGGCGTCGCCACGGGCCTTGCCGAGATCGAGCAGACCCACATCATAGAGGCGCTCGGCGGCGCGGGCCTGGTCGAGCAGCCCCAGGGCGGCGTCAAACCGCTCGGGCGGCACAATGATGTTGAAGCGGCGCTGGCCGAGCATAGCCTCGACGGCGTTCTGCCAGCGCTCGTCGGGCACCTCGATCAGCTCGCAGAGCAGCGGCGGGCGCGACTCAACCACCGAGGCGAGCAGGTCGCGCAGGCGCTCCAGAGCGGGTGCATAGGTGAGCCGACGGTCGGCGCGCAGGCGGCGCAGCTCCTCCTCAAGCTGGGTCGCCCGCCCGCGCAGGGTGCGATCATGGCGCTCCAGCTCGAAAAGCGTCCCCTGGGCGGCCTTTGCGGCGGCGTCCATGGCGGCCACCGCCGAGTCGATCAGGTCGCCGAAGCCGATCCCCGGCGGCATCTCTTCGCCCAGGCTGGCGATGGCGGCGATCAGGTCGCCGATGGCGGATCTGATCGCCGGGTCGGCCAGATCCGCCAGGGGCCGCAGCTGATCGGCCTCGCGGCGCAGGTCGCGCAGCAGGGTGGCGTAGATCGTACGGATCTGGGCGGCCTGCTTGTCTAGCCGCGTAATCTCGCGGTTGAGGTCATCGCGGCGGCGCACCACATCCGACTGGCTCAGCTGGATCTGGGCCTTCAGCAGCGCCTCTTCGGCCCCGGCGCGGGTGGCCTCGGCCTCGGCGCAGGCCCGCTCGGCGCGCGCCAGCTGCTCGGCCAGCTGCGCGTGCTGGCGAGCCAGCTCTTCCATGCGGCGGCCAGCGCCCTCGGCCTGAAGCAGATCGACCAGCAGGAGGTACTGGCTGTGCAGCTCGCGCAGGCGGCGCACCTCGGACTGGCGCTCCACAATCACCTTAAGGGCAGCCAGCCGCTCCTCAACCTCGCGGGCGGCGCTGCGCAGCTGGCCCAGACGCTCCACCACCTTCTGGAGCGCGTCCACCTCCAGGGGCCGCGCCTCCAGCAGCCACTGCTCGACAAACTGGTCGATATTGCGGATCGGCTGGAAGGTCAGGGCGCGCAGGAACAGGTCGAAGAAGCGCTCGTTGAGCCCGCCCAGGCGGTTGCGCAGGTCGTCCTGATACTCGCCGACCTGGTCGTAGCTGCGGGCGCCGCGCCGGTTGCGCAGGAGCTGGCGCAGGTCGCGGCGCGAGAGCGGGCGGCCGTCGGGCACCAGCAGAGCCGGGTCAATCGGCTCAGAGAGGATGAAGAAGCTGCGCTCGGGGCTGCGGCCCTCGGCGGCCTCCACGCACACGCCCAGGGTGACGTGGCCGGTTGCGCCGGGCAGCGAGAACTCCAGGGCCACATAGCCCACCGTGTTGCCGGGGCGCAGGTAGCGCGCCTCGCCGATCTTCCCGCGCACATAGCTGTCCAGGGTGCGCGCCGAGCGCTCCTGGGCCGAGCTGTTGTAGCGCACGCGGGTCTGGTCGGCGATCAGCACGATCTGGATGGCGTCGAGCACCGACGACTTGCCCGATCCGTTGTGGCCAGCCAGGTAGAGCCCGTCGGTCACATCGATGATATGGTGGCCGAAGCGGTGCCAATTATGCAGGAAGATGCGGGTCAGGCTGAGGGTGTTGTCAGTCTTCATCGGGGCTCTCCGCGTCGCCCGCGCCACGGGCGGGCTTCCCGTAGGCGGCCAGGCGCTCGGCCAGGGCGGTGACAGCGGCGGCGGGGATGGCCAGCTCCAGCGTGGGCAGCAGCTCGATCATCTGGTCGGGGCTGCCGGCGCGCAGGGCGGCCCCGCCCGCGCCGCGCACCAGCTTGAGCGCCTGAAAGCTGCGCAGGGCATCGTCGAGGCTAGAGCGCTTGCGCACATTCTGGCCGGGGAAGAAGTCGGCATAGCGGCGGGCAACCTCGCCCACCTCCGTCACCGGATAGCGGGTCAGGCTCACCTCCAGGCGCTCGCGCTTCTCGGCGTAGATCAGGCGCAGCAGCAGCAGCCAGACGGTCTGGTCGCGACTGAGGCGGCGACGGTGGGCACCCTCGCGGTGGACAACCTGGAACGCGCCGATGCGCTCGTGGTGGCGCAGCTCCCAGCCGGCGACGCTGAGGTAGTCGGCCACCAGCTCGCGGCGGCGCAGCAGGAAGGTGAAGATGCGACGGTCGCCCTCATCCTCGCGCCAGATCAGGCCATCGGCGAGCAGGCGGCGCACAGCATCGGCGAACTGGCTCTGCTCAGATGGCGGCAGCTGGTCGTATTCGCTGGCAAATTGGCTCAGGCTCATGCGCGCCTAATGATAAAATCGCGGAATCCAACTCCGTCGTGCTCGACCCACGCGCCCTCGGGCGGCTCCTCGATCCGATAGCCGAGCGCGCCGTCCTTGCCGTAGGCGCGCAGGTAGATCAGCAGCGGCAGGCTGTCGGGGCTATCGAGGGGCACCTCGGCGCCGCGCATGCTCTCGCGCTCGCGCAGCAGCTCGGCGGCGAAGCGACGCACCCGCTCGTGGCTGATGCTGCGGTTAAGCTGGGCCAGGGTGCGGGCGCGAGCATCGGCGATCTCGGCCTCGCTCGGCGCGGGCGCGGCGGTCGGCTCAGGCACAAAGGCCACGGCGGCGCGGGACGGGGCGGCCAGCGATTCCTCGTCGAGCAGGCCGAGGGCGAACAGGTCGGCCAGATCGCCCGCCGCATCGCCCGCCGCCGCGTCGCCAGCCAGGATCTGGCCGAGGATGGTGTGGATCTGGCCGCTGGTGGTGGTACTGGCGGTGAGCTGGAGCTCAACCGTACGCACCGCCGAGTCGACAAACTGGCTGTGGCGGTCATCAATCGCCTGGAGCAGCCGATCAAGCAGCTCAAACTGGTCACGGATCTCGCGGATCTGCGTGATCGCCCGCTCGGCGGCGGCCTCAATGCTCGGCACCATGCCGCTGGCCCGCAGCCCCTGGGCGATCTGCATCACCTGCGGCTCCGTCGAGAGCTGGGTCAGCGCATCCAGCACGCCGGGGCGGAAGCGCGAGACGTGGTCGGTGGTGCGCAGCTGATGGTACGCCTTGTCCACAATCTCGCCGCGATAGAGCGTAAAGACCTGCTGGAGCACATCGCGGGCCTCCAGCTGGCGCAGCACCTGCTCGATATGCACGCCGATATTGTGCTGGAGCTCCTTGAGCCCGCTGAGCAGGCTCATCGTCTGGCGGTGGGCCTCGGGCAGCGAGATATGCGCGTTCCCCTCGCGCACCGAGGTCTGCAAGATACTGTAGATCGAGAAGATCAGCCCCTGGAGGGGCAGCGGCTCATTCGACGCGATCTCGCTGAGCGTGGCAAGCAGGCGGAAGGCGTAGTCGGGCAGGGTGTAGCTCTGGGTGAAGTCGCTCTGGGTCTCGGAGCGCAGCCAGCCGCTGCGGGCCAAATAGCGTAGCACGGCGGCGGCGCGGCCAGCCAGCGGGTCGCCGTCCTCGGGGGAGCCCTCGGCGTCGGCGGCATCGGCGGTATTGGCGAGAGCGGCCTGATCCTCACCCAGCAGCTCACGCACCAGGCTGACGGCCAGATCGCGCGAGAGCGGCTGCTGGTGGCGGCGGGTCTCGGCGAAGATAGCAAGCAGGGCGCTGGCATAGAGCGGCGCGCCCGGCGAGGCCAGGGGGCTAAAGAGAGTTGTCGGGAGCATGCCAAAGAGGGACATGGGGCAAGTATACGCGTAGTTCTATAGGCTGTCCAAAAACTCGGCGACAAGCGGCTCCTGATGCTGGTGATCGACCAGGAAGGCATCGTGGCCTGCCTCGGAGTGCAGGACGTGGTGGATGGCACGCCTGCCCACGCGGTGCAGGGCGGTGGCGATAGCAGACGACTCGCTCGGCGGGTAGAGCCAGTCGCTATCGAAGGAGATCAGCAGGAAGGCGGCGCGCGCGCGGGCCATGGCCGCCTCCAAGGAGCCGTAGCGACCCGGCAGATCCCAGTAGTCCATGGCCTTGGTGATATAGAGGTAAGCGTTCGGGTCGAAGCGGTCGTTGAAGATATCGCCCTGGTAGCCGAGGTAGCTCTCGATGGCGAACTCGGGTTCAAGGCTGAAGGTCGGCGCGTCGCGGTGCTGAAGCTGCCGACCGAAGCGATCCTCCAGCGCAGTGTCGCTAAGGTAGGTGATGTGGCCGATCATGCGGGCCACGGCCAGTCCATCGGCGGGCGGCTCGTGGCCATAGTAGTCGCCGCCGCGCCAGCGCGGGTCACTCATAATCGCCCGACGGGCAATGCTGTTCCAGGCAATCGTCTGGGTGGCCGAACGGGCGCTGGAGGCGATCAGGATGGCCCCGCGCACACGCTCAGGAAGGGCGGTGGCCCACTCCAGCGCCTGGAAACCGCCCATCGAGCCGCCAGCCACGGCCAGCAGCCGCGTAATGCCCAGAGTGTCGAGCAGGCGGGCCTGAGCGCGCACCATATCGCCGATCGTGATCACCGGGAAGCGCGCGCCGTAGGGCTTCCCGGTGCTTGGGTCACGCGAGGCGGGGCCGGTGGAGCCCTGGCAGCCACCGATCACATTCGCGCAGATCAGGAAGTAGCGGTCGGTGTCGAAGGCCCGGACAGGGCCAACCATCGCGTCCCACCAGCCCGGCTTACGGTCGGCGGGGCTATGGCGTCCGGCGGCGTGAGCGTCGCCCGAGAGGGCGTGGAGCAGCAGGATGGCGTTGCTGGCATCATCGTTGAGCTGGCCGTAGGTCTCGTAGGCCAGAGTGACGGGCGCAAGCGAGCCGCCCCCCTCAAGGTGAAGCGGGGCGGCCCATGTCATCTGCTGGCGCTGAACGATGCCGACGCCGGGGTCGGTGTCTCGTTGATATGCGTTCATTACGGTACCCATGGGGAGCGTGTAGGGGCGGCTCGCGAGCCGCCCCTACGCACCTACATTACACGCGGCTCAGCGCCTGCTCCAGGTCGGCGATGATATCGTCAATCGTCTCGATGCCGATCGAGAGACGGATATAGTCGTCGGTGACGCCGGTGAGCTTCTGCTCGTCGGCAGTGAGCTGGCTGTGGGTGGTGGATGCCGGGTGGATAGCCAGGCTCTTGGCGTCGCCAATGTTGGCCAGGTGCGAGAAGAGCCGCAGGCTGTTGATAAAGGTCTTCCCGGCCTCGCGGCCGCCCTTGATCCCGAAGCCAAGGATGCCGCTCTGGCCCTTGGGCAGGTACTTCTTGGCCAGCTCGTAGCTGGGGTGGCTAGGCAGGCCGGGGTAGTTCACCCAGGCCACCTTGGCGTGCTCGCTGAGGTACTTGGCCGCCGCCAGGGCGTTGCTGCAGTGGCGCTCCATGCGCAGCGGCAGCGTCTCCAGGCCCTGGAGGAACAGGAACGAGTTGAAGGGGCTCAGGGCGGCACCGAGGTCGCGCAGGCCCTGGACGCGCAGCTTGAGGATGAAGGCCAGGTTGCCAAACGCCTGGGTGTAGACCAGCCCGTGATAGGAGTCGTCGGGCTCGGTCAGGCCGGGGAAGCGGCCCTGGGTCCAGTCGAAGTTGCCGCCGTCGACCACAACGCCGCCGATGCTGGTGCCGTGGCCGCCGATGTACTTGGTGGCCGAGTGAACGACGATGTTGGCACCGTGCTTGAGCGGCTGCCAGAGGTAGGGCGTCACCGTGGTGGCATCGACGATCACCGGCACGCCCGCCGCGTGGGCGATGGCCGCGATCCGCTCTAGGTCGAGGATATCGAGGCGCGGGTTGCCGACCAGCTCCAGGAAGAAAGCCTTCGTGTTGCCGTCGATCGCCGCCGCGAAGCCATCGTAGTCGCGGGCATCGACAAAGCGGGTGGTGATACCGAGCTTGGGCAGCGTGTGGCGGAACAGGTTGTAGGTGCCGCCGTAGAGGTCGGTCGAGGCGACGATGTTATCGCCGGCGCCAGCAATGTTGAGGATAGCCAGAGTCTCGGCGGCCTGGCCCGATGCGACGCCCAGGGCCGCCACGCCGCCCTCCAGGGCCGCGATACGCTGCTCAAAGACATCGGTGGTCGGGTTCATCATCCGGGTGTAGATGTTGCCGAACTCCTGAAGCCCAAAGAGCCGCGCGGCGTGGTCGGTGTCCTTAAACTGAAACGAGGTCGTCGCATAGATCGGCACCGCGCGGGCGCCGGTGGTCGGGTCGGGGACCTGGCCGCCGTGGAGGGCGAGCGTCTCGAAGCCGGTGAACTGCACGTCGGACATAGGGCTGCTCCTTTTCGTGTTCGGGGGCAGCAAAAAGCCCCCACCGATATGCGATGAGGGCGTACGTATGCACGTTTATGGCTCGACAAGACGTCTTCAGCCTGCCTCTCATCTTCCAGATAGTCTGCCGGAATTGCCACCATACTGAAATGATTGCAGATTGTAGATTGCAGATTGCGGATTGTTCTGAAACAATCTGCAATCTGCAATCTGCAATCTGCAATAACCCAGTGGTTGGCGCGGTATCGTCGGGCCGGTCCCTCCACCGCTCTGGATGAGCTGCGCTCTAGGTTGTTCGTGTGCTAGGGTGATAGTAACAAAGTCGCCCGAGATTGTCAAGTAGTAGGACTACGTCGCTACTTCATTGCCGTTCAACATCCTGCGCCCGGCGGCTGAAGCCGCGGGCTGCGCTCTGCAAAGGCCGCCTGCGCGGCCTCAGGCAGGCCGCGTAGGCGGCCTTCGTCAAACAAGAGCCCGCCCGTTCACGGGCCGGGCACGCGCAGGGTGACAGGGTGACGTGCATATATCTACATACTTGCGCCCCTACAGGTAACGTTTGTATACCTGAGATCGTACAATGGTTTTGGGACAAATGAGGTGCCCATCATTTTAAGGAGGAGATCGAAGATGCAACTTCCGCCTTCCGACACGATCCCGTCCGCAACGGCCCCCGAGGGAGGAAACCGGCGCATCCTGCTGCTGATCGGCGGCGGCGTGGCGGCCCTGCTGGTGATCGCCATCGGCGTCGGCATTCTGGCCTGGCAGCTTCTCGGCCGCCGCCCGAACAGCATCCCCCAGCTGCTCGCCGGCGACACCCAGATCTACGCGGCGATCACGCCGAACTTGAGCGACCTGCCCAACATCGACCGCCTCCGCAAGGCATTCCCCGAGGCCATGGACTACCAGAACAATGCCACGACCAATGATCAGATGAAGGAGCTGATGGGCGTCACCTTCAACGATGACATCGCCCCCTGGATCGGCACGGAGATGGCGGCGGCCGCGAGCGGGCTGCCCTTCGACCAGATGTTTGACCCAGGCGGCGCGGGCTCGCTCGACAGCGCAGAGATCACCGACCAGGCCCAGGTAATCCTCGTGCTCACCTCGCGGGATGAGAAGGCCGCCCAGGCATTCCTCGACAAGCAGCGCCTGTACCGCGAGGGCCAGGGCCAGCAGTTCACCAGCAGCGAGGCGCAGGGCGCGACGATCTACGCCCAGCAGGGCGGCGACCCCAGCCCGATCGCGGCCTTCGGCATCGTGCGTGGCAATGTGATCTTCGCCACCGGCCCCGACCTGATCGCTGGCATTGCTGCCCGCGACCCCAATGGCAAAGACACCCTCGCCGCCAGCGCGCACTTCCAGCAGGTGCTCGCCGCCCTCTCGCCTGACCGCCTGGGCTTTGTGTTTATCGATGGCGCGCCCATCGCGCGCTCCCTCCAGGCTAATAGCGACCAGGTTATCGGTCAGCTCCAGGGCGACGCTGCTAGCCAGCTGCGCGACCAGCTCAAGAGCGTCGATGCCCTCCAAGGGGTCGGCTTCTCGCTCAGCGTCCTGGCCGACGGCGTGGCCTTCGATGCCCTCGCCAGCTTCGACCGGGCCGGCCTCGCTCAGGCCACCCTCGACCAGCTTAGCGAGGCATCCGCCCCGGTCAGCGCCGAGCGCATCGGTCGGATCAGCACCGACACCCTGGCAGCCTTCAGCTTCCGCCTGCCGTCGACCTTCGGCAAGCAGTTCCGCGACGGCATCGACAGCGTGCCCGGCGTTGATGAGCAGATCGCCGGGTTTGAGCAGCAGACTGGCCTCGACCTCGACCGCGACCTGCTGAGCTGGCTACAGGGCGAGGCGACGATCGTGCTGCTGCCGGGCGAGGAGATCATGGGCTCGGCCACGCCGGTGAGCGGCTACTTCGCGCTCAAGCCCAACGACCGGGGCGCCGCGGAGGACGGGATGAGCCGCATCGTGAAGGCGTTCGATGAACTGAGCGGTGGGCAGCTCGGCCTCCACGAAGAGGAGCTAGGCGGCGTGACTTGGCAGATGGTCGGCCCCGACCAGCAGGCTGTCGGCGGGTATGGCTTCGTCGGCGACGACCTGGTGATCGGGGTTGGCCCGATCACGCTGGCCGCAGCGGCAAGCCCTGCCACACCGCTGAGCGGAGATCAGGCATACCAGAGCGGTCTCAAGGCGCTGCCCTCGCCCAACGGCGGCCTGATGTTTATCAACCTGCCGACGGTGGTTAGCCTGGCCCAGGATCTGGGCGGCATGAGTGACCCGACGGTAGAGGATCGGATCAAGCCCTTCAAGGCGATCACCGCCGCCGGTGCGCCCGGCATGGACGAGAAGGGCGTCTCCCGTGGCCGTCTCTACCTAGTGATCAGCGGCGAGTGATCGCCCTGAGGTAGCATGGCTGTTGCAACGTCACCTTCGATGGAGGTGCGCAGGTGACTTCGCCCCAGGACGTTGCAACAGCCATGGCAAACGATCCTCTGCTACATCATTGTCCGCATGTGATATGATATATGCGGTGTCGTACCCGCCTGATAGTATGAACAGGGTTGTGCATGAAGTCCATCGACCTTCAGCATGGCGTGGTGCCGATCTCCCGAGCTGCGTCCTCGCTTGCCGCGCTGATCAAGCGCTCACGCGCAGACCAGCAGCCGATCATCATCACGCAGAAGGGCTACCCGAGCGGCGTGTTGCTTGGCATCGAGCTCTACACAAAGCTCCAGACCATGGCCGAGGCGCATCAGGACTCCGTAGCGACATCACCGGAGCCCGAGGATGCCTAATACTGCGCTCCAGAAGTTCATTGCCCGTTGGATTCGACGAACGACCAACGACCAATGACGAAGACGGGGCGTGACACGTGACGTGTGATTTGTGGCTCGGTCATGATCACGCGTCACGGCCAGATGTTTAAGAAGATCGGCTTCCTTACAGGGAGGGCAAAGGCTCTCCCTGTTTCTTTCGTATCTGGCGGTTGTCTCTGCCACAGCACAGCAGGTGATAGCGATACCTGGCGATTATGATGACTTCTGAAATGCCGCTCGCCGATCTGCTGGATCGCGCCATCGCCGCGCGGGCGCACCTGCTCGACGAGCGGCACCAGTCGGCATGCCGACTCTTCACAGGCTTCGCCGAGGGCTGCCCGCAGCTGGCGATTGACCTGTATGCAACAACGGCGGTGCTGCATAACTATGCCGACCCACCGGCCGAGGGAGTGCCCCTGGTGGAGGTGGCCCGCCGCGTGCTGGGTGAGCGACTGCCCTGGCTGAGCGCCATCGTGCTGAAGACGCGCCACGCGGCCACGCCCGAGGAGCAGGCTGGGAGCATGCTCGCAGGCGAGCGGGCCGCCCGGCGCATCCGCGAGCACGGCGTCTGGTACGCGGTGAACCTGACCCTGAACCGCGACGCAAGCCTCTACCTGGACACGTCCGGCCTGCGGGCGTGGCTGATCGAGCGGATGGCCGACCTGTCGGTGCTGAACACCTTCGCCTACACCGGCAGCCTGGGCGTGGCCGCCCTGGCCGGCGGGGCCAGCCGGGTGGTGCAGCTCGACCTGAGCCGACGCTTCATGAACCTAGCCAAGGACTCCTACACGCTCAACGGGCTGCCGGTGGTGAAGGCAGACTTTCTGACAGGCGACTTCTGGCCGCTGGCCAGCCGGCTGAAGCGGGCGGGCGAGCGATTCGACTGTGTGATCCTCGACCCACCGATCTTCGCGGCCACCGGGCACGGCGTGGTCGATCTGGCAAGCAACTACGCCCGCCTGATCAACAAGCTGCGCCCGCTGGTAGCCAGTGGCGGCCGGCTGGTGGCGATCAACAACGCGCTCTTCCTCAGCGGCGCAGCGTATATGGAGATCCTGGAGTCAGTCTGTCAGGACGGCTACGTGCGCATCGCCGAGCGCATCGATGTGCCTGAGGACTGCACGGGATATCCGGACACCCGCGTCGGCGCGCCCGTCAGCGACCCCGCGCCCTTCAATCACGCGACGAAGATAGCGGTGCTTGAGGTGAAGCATAAGGCGTCGCCCGGCGGCTGAAGCCGCGTCACGGGAGCCTGCGTCCAGTCGCCCGCCTGCGCGGGCGGTTCTGGCGTCGGCGCAGGCCGACGCCCGGCGCAACGCGCCCCGTCGGCGCGACTTCCAGTCGCCAGCCGGGAGGGCAGGGACTTTGCACATGCCCTGATATACTCCCCTCTCCCTTTGAGGGTGAAGGGGCAAGGCCGCCGCAAGAATCGCTTATGTAAAATTATACACCTAATTCCACACGAGGGCCGCCAGCTGGCACAGGGCGGTGCCAACAAGCAGACCGACGCTCCAGAAGCCCAGCGCGTCCCAGCGCCCCCGGTCGCGCCAGCCGCGCGCCGCCTGAACCGCCAGCCAGAGGGCAATCGGCGTCGCGCCCAGGCTGGCCAGGGCTACCCGCCAGGGAAGCCCCCAGACCACCAGCAGCGGCAGCGCGGCGTACCCGACCGCCAGGGCGACCAGATAGATCCGCGACGCACGCCGCAGGCCCAGCCGCACCACCAGGGTGCGCTTCCCCGCCAGCGCATCCCCCTCCGCGTCCGGCACATTCGCCGCGAGCAGCTGCATAAAATCGAAGAGGCAGAGCGGTATCACGAGCAGCAGCGGCAGCGGCATGATCGCGCCCGCCTGGAGCACAAAGCCGACCAGGCAGGTCATGCCGGGAATCAGCAGCGCCCCGGCGACCTCGCCTAGCCCGCGCCAGTTCAGGCGTAGCGGCGGGCTGCTGTAGGCCCAGGCAAGCGTGATCGCCAGAAGCAGCACGCCCAAGCTCATGGCAGGCGCGGGGCTGATCGCGGCGGCCAGAGCGGCGAGCAGCAGGGCCAGTGCGGCGCATGCCAGGGCGGCGAACAGGGCCGCGCGCGGCGGAAGACGGCCCTCGGGCAGCACGCGGCTGCCGCCCGTCCAGCTGGTTGGCGCGTGGTTGAGTCTGTCGGCCTCCAGATCGAAGTAGTCGTTGCTGTAGTGGGCCATCAGCTGGGCGGCGAGCACCGCCAGCAGCCCCACCGCAGCAAGGGGCCAGCGCGGTGGGGCACCGGCGACGCGCGCGGCGGCCACCCCCAGCCCATAGAAGAGCGTGCCGCCGAGCAGGTGCAGCGGACGCCCCAGGATCAGCAGATCGATACTGCGCGCGCGCAGCGTCCCCGCGTCACTCATACAATAGTCCTCGTCAGCTCGTAGAGGCTGAGCACGCCGAACTCGGTGTAGAAGATCGCCCAGAGAAACATGTAGAAGCCACTGATCGATGACTGAGATTTCAGATCGACGCGCAGACTGGCGAGCCAGAACAGCCCGATGATAACGAGGTGACTGAGCAGCAGAAAGAGCGCGCTGCTGCTCGGCAGCAGCAGCAGCCCCAGCACAATCGGGATGCCATAGCAGACGCTGAGGATGGCCCGACCCAGTCCCAGCACACGCCGCGGCCCCATCCGGGTGGTGAAGGTCTCGATCTGGTGCATCTTGTCCCCGCTCAGATCGGGGATGTCTTTATAGATCGCAATCACCAGGCCGAAGCCGAAGAAGAAGATGCCAACCAGTGCCAGGGTGATCAGGGGCGGTCGAACAGCGAACACCTGGCTGTAGTGCAGGGCCAGGCCGAGGTTGGACAGCAGCCCGCGCGCGATGGCAATGCTGATCGCGGCCGGGATCGGGCGACGCTTGAGGCGCATCGGCGGCAGCGAGTAGATCGTCCCGATCACCATGATCGTGGCCACGGTAAGCAGCAGGTAGGGGCCAGCGATCAGCGCGAGCACCAGGGCCAGGATGCCCGTCGCAACAACGATGCCCCGGCCCTGGGCCAGGCTCAGTCGCCCGTCGGCCAGCGGGAGCCAGGGCTTATTCACTCGGTCGATATCTACATCGGTGATCTGGTTGAGCCCGACAACGTAGAGGTTCAGCGACAGACATGCGAGCAGCGCCAGGGCGAGCGGTGCGGCGGCAGCGACACCTGCCTGACGGCCCGCCACAATCAGAAAGATCGTGAATACCTGAACCGTCGTGGCGATGATAGTGTGTGGGCGGCTGAACGCAATCAGTGTGCGAAGCATCGACATCGCTTTCCTGTATGTGTGTGCGGCGCTATATGTGTATACAGCACTATAAACGATGTCACTTGCGTTAGCAACTTCCGTGCCCTATCAGGCCAGCGGCATGCCCAGGAATGCGCCGTAGCGCGTGGCGGCGGCCTGGGCCGCGCTGGCCGCTTGCGTAGACCAGAGCCAATGGCCCCGCTCCCTCAAGGGAAGCGGGGAATATCCCTTCCTGACGTATTGACCCTAGATCGGTCTGCGGCCAGTGAGCAGGCGGACGGCGATAACGATCACGGCGATGACGAGCAGCAGGTGGATGAGCCCCCCGGCGACATGAAAGACGCCGAAGCCGAGAATCCAGAGGATGAACAGGACGACAGCGATGGTCCAGAGCATGGAAGCCTCCTAAGCTAAGATATACCGCTAGCTAGAGGAGCAAATCTCGTGCCAGGGAGCATGGCAGGCCATACGCCGATCACCAGGCTCCGCGCAACCTTCTCCTGCCGTGCGGCGGTATATGGGCGTCACCTATGTGTCGCCCCGACCGCCGCAGACGAAGGAGCACGCCGATGCACGCCCCTGCCAGCTACCACCTCCGCCTCAAGGAGCTCCCGCCCGACTCGCAGCCCCGCGAGCGGCTACGCGATGCAGGCCCAGCCGCCCTGTCCGACGCCGAGCTGCTCGCCATCCTGCTGCGCGTGGGCGTGGCAGGCACCAACGTGCTTCAGCTCGCCCAGCAGCTGCTCGTCGAGCACGGCGGCTGGACGGGACTCCAGCGCGCCGACTACGCCGAGCTGTGCCGCCGTCATGGCGTGGGCGAGGCCAAGACGGCCACGCTCAAGGCCGCCCTAGAGATCGGCCGCCGCCTGCTGATCACCGGCGCTGACGAGCGACCGCAAATACGCAGCCCTGCTGACGTCGCTAGTCTTCTAATGGTCGAGATGGGCCACCTTGACCAAGAGCACCTGCGCACCGTCCTGCTCGACACCAAGAACCGTGTCCAGCAGATCGCGACGATCTATGTCGGCTCGGTGAACACCGCCGTCATCCGGGTCGGCGAGGTCTTCCGCGACGCGGTGCGCAAGAACAGCACGGCGATGATCGTAGTTCACAATCACCCCTCGGGCGATCCGACGCCCTCGCCGGAGGACATCCTCGTCACCCGGCAGATTGTCGAGGCCGGGAAGCTCTTGGATATCGACATCCTCGACCATCTGGTGATCGGGCGCGGGCGCTACGTGAGTATGCGCGAGCGTGGCCTGGGATTCCCTAGCCCTTAATTTGCTCGATCAGGTAGTCGCGCATGCGGGCGGCAGCGGGGGCGAGTGCGCGCCCCTCATGGACGATGAGGGCCATCGTGCGGCTGATCGTCGGGCTGTGCAGGGGCACCACGGTCAGGCGCTCGCCGCCGCCAAGGGCGAGGCGCGGGATCACCGCCACGCCCAGATTCGCCTCTACGAGGCGTAGCAGCAGCGCCATTGAGCCGCTGTCGAGCACTACGTGGGGCGCAAAGCCTGCCTGTCGGCATGCCTGGGTGAGCGCCTGGCGCACCGATCTAGCCGGCGAGTAGAGCAGGAACCGCTCCTCGCTCAGGTCGGCGAAGCTGAGGGTCGAGGAGTCCGCGAGGCGGTGCTCGTTGGCTAGCACCAGGACTAGCGCCTCACTGAACAGCTCGGTGACAACTAGGCCGCGCTGCACCACCGGCAGGTTGACGACAGCCATGTCGATCTGGCCATCGTTCAGGCGCTGGAGCAGATCCTGCGAGTCACCCTCGACAATATGTAGCTCGACGTTCGGATTGCTCTTGTGGAAGCGGCGCAGCACATCGGGGAGCAGCCGCTCGGCCACCGAGGGCGGCGCGCCGAGGGCCACCCGCCCGCCCTGCACACCGCCGCGCTCGCGCAGCTCTGCCTTCGCAGCCTCGACATCGGCCAGGATGGTGCGCGCATGCACCAGCAGCACCTTGCCCGTCTCGGTGAGCCGCAGCCTGCGGCCCACCCGCTCAAAGAGCGGCCCGCCGCCCAGCTCGCGCTCCAGATCCTTCAGCTGCTTAGTGATCGCCGGCTGGGCCACCGCCAGCTCAATCGCCGCCCGCGACACATGCTCGTGGCGCGCCACGGTGGTGAAGTAGATCAGGTGTCGAAGCTCCATCGCCGCCCCGCTGTTAACCTTTGAAGTATCAATAAAGCATAAACGATATATTAGACAGTTGCAATGGGCGCTGCTATCCTACGACAAGCACCAATAAGATAGTCGAGCAACGAGGCACGGCATCGGATGCAGGGAGCGGGCAGGGTCGCCCGCACACCTGGCAGGCGATGCCGTTTTTTGTGCCCCGCCCCACTGATGTATCATCTTACTTGAAGGAGAAGACCGATGACCAGCGTGTTTGCCTCCATCGCCAGCAATGCAGAGGTTCACCCCGGCCAAATTGTCTTCCTGATCGGCGGGGAGCAGCCTGATCGTCTGACCTCCATGCTCGGTGCCTACCTTGATCGACCGGATGTCGAGCGGGTCGTGCTGCTGACGGGAACCCCGGCGGTGGCCGCACGGGTTGCCGCGCCCTACGCGGATTATCGCGAAGAGGGCCGCCTGGTGACGGTGGTGGCCGGCGATGACATCGACGGCGCGCTCTGGGCGGCCCGGCGGGGCTGGGGCGAGCCCGATGCCATGATCACGATGCCCCTTGAGCACCGGGTGGCCCTGACGGCCTTCGGGTCGCGGGCGATCGCCGCCGATTAGAGCACTGAGCAGCATGCTTGAGCCACTGAGGCACTGAACGATGTCACGTGCCGCAGATGCACAAAGAGGGGCAGGACGCGGTGCGTCCTGCCCCTCTTTGTGGATTCTACTCCATCACCGGCATTGGCACATGATCGTTGCTGCGGCGCAGGGGCAGCTCGGGCATAAAGAAGGACAGGATGAGCGCGATCACCGCCAGGACGATCGCGTAGCGGTAGATGCTGGCGATGCTGTCGGTAAAGGCGTGCTTGACCGCCACGCTAATCTCGCCGCCGATCTGCTCGCCCTGCGCGATGGCCTGGGCCTGGGCCTGGTCGAGCGCCTGGAGCGCCTGCGTGAGCGCCTGCTCGCGGGCGGCAGCTGGCAGCGTGTCAACCATATCGAGCAGCTGCCCTAGCTCGGCCGGGGTCTGCTCGTTGGCCTTGAGCGCCTGGATGGCCGCCGGGTCGCCGGCGCGGATCGCCTTCGTCAGCAGATCGCGCTGGGCGGCGAACTGATCGTTGATCGCCTGCGTGATCCGGGCCGACGGGTCGGTCGACTGGCCCGTGGCCCCCTCGCCGCCGGCAGAGCCGTTGCGCAGGGCTGAGGGGTCGATCTGGGCGGCTATGGCTGGCGGCAGCTCGGCCTGGATGGGGGCGAGGTTCGCGGCGAGCGAGCTGGTGAGCGTCGTCGTCAGCACCGCGCCGAACACCGCTGAGCCGACCACCTGGCCGATCTGCTGGAAGAACTGGCGGCTGGCCGTGGCCGAGCCGATGTCCTCGCGGGGCACGGCGTTCTGCAAGGCTAGGTTGAGCAGCGGCAGCGATGGCCCCAGGCCAAGCCCCAGAGCGACCATGCGCAGGCGCACCATCCAGATCGAGGTGTCGATCTGGATGGTCGTCAGCCACCAGAGCGAGGCGACGATGATCGTCAGACCGACAATGATCGTCGCCTTGTAGCGGCCGATGCGCTGGACAATCGCCGAGGAGACGATTGAGCCGAAGACGAGGCTCAGGGTTAGCGGGATAAGCGTCGTGCCAGCCTCGGTAGCGCTCACGCCCAGCACATTCACCAGGTAGAGCGAGAGGAAGAAGATCGCGGCGAACAGGGTGGCCCCAACCGAGACGCCGATCAGGTTCACCAGGGTGTAGGTGCGGTTGCGGAAGAGGTGCAGAGGCAGAATAGGCCCCGCCGCCCGCCGCTCGGCGAAGAGGAACAGGGCCAGTCCCACCACGCTCAGCCCGATCATGCCGAGCACCAGAGGCGAACCCCATCCGTACTGGGTCTTGTCCATGGTCAGGGCCAGCAGCAGGGGCACCACGGCCACGATCAGGGTGATCGAGCCAAAGTAGTCGATCGGGCTGCGCACGCCGCTGTCCAGCTTCGGCATCTTCATGACGATGAAGGCGAGAGCGATCAGGCCGATTGGCAGGTTAACATAGAAGACCCAGTGCCAGCTAATGTTATCGGTGAGCAGGCCGCCAACAAAGGGGCCGACCACGCTGGAGAGGCCGAAGGCCGCGCCGAAGAGGCCCATATAGCGGGCGCGCTCAGCCGGGACGAATAGGTCGGCAGGGATGGCGAAGGCGGTAGAGGTGAGGGCGGCCGCGCCGAAGCCCTGGATACCACGGAAGATCACCAGCTGCAACATACTCCCAGAGAGGCCGCAGAGGGCCGAGCCGGCCAGGAAGACGACAATCCCGAAGAGCAGAATGATCTTGCGCCCGTAGATATCCGAGAGCTTCCCGTAGATCGGCACCATCGCCGTGCTCGCCAGCAGGTAGGACGTTGAAACCCAGGCCAGCAGCTCGATGCCCTGGAGGTCGGCCACGATCCGCGGGAGAGCCGTCGAAACGATCGTCTGATCCAGCGAGGAGAGGAAGAGGCTCAGAAGAACGCCGACCAGGATGATCATCTTGGTCGGCTGGTCGAGGGTGGTCGTGTAGTCAATGCGGGTGCCGCTTGTCGCGGTCGTGGTTGCCATTGGTGCTCCGTGAGGGTATCAAGTAGTCGTCATGTAAAATACTTCGGTATATCAAAGTATACGGTAATCCGAAATGCTGTCAAGTCCATCGTTAGGCAGAAGAGGGAATAGCCGTGCCGCCTACACCTCTCCCTTAAGCTCCGCTACAGCCTCTTCGAGCACGGCACCCAGACGAAGACAGAGCGCGGGGGGGAGCTGGGACAGGCGCTTGGCCGCCTCACGCATGCGCAGTTGCCGGAAGCGCTCGATCACGACGAAGCCGTCGGCGGTGAGCGAGACCTCCTTGTGCCGCCGGTCATGCTCAGACTCACGCCGCTCCACGTAGCCGCTCTGCACGAGCTGATCGACGACGTGGCTCGTGGTGCCGAGCGCCAGGTTAAGGTGCTCGCTGATCTGCGAGATCGAGGCCGAGCCAGACTTGTGCAGGTAGGTTAGCGCCACCATCCTCGGCAGCGACAGGTCGGCCTCGCGCAGGATGACCAACATCCCATCCATCGAGTGGACGTTCAGGGCGCTGTTGAATCTTGTCACCAGATCGGCCAGGGCCAGGGTATCGGTCTGTGTTGTTAGTTCCATATACCAGATAGTTCGGGTTTTCGAATAATTACACATAAGATATCACAATCGGGTGCTTTCGGCAACTACTTCTCTTGACATGCAGCCACGCATCATTTATATTTAAGGTATGCCTAAATCGAATGTATATCATATAAAAAAACGCCATGAAATCAGCAGACACACCGCCCATGACCCTCGCCGACCTACCGCCAGGGGCCACCGCGCAGGTGCTCGCCCTCGGCGGCGAAGGCGCCGAGCGCCGGCGCCTGCTCGACCTCGGCATCCTCCCCGGCACCGCCATCTCCGTCGAGGCGCGCAGCCCCCTGGGCGACCCGACCGCCTACCGCGTGCGCGATACGGTCATCGCCCTGCGCCGCGAGCAGGCGGAGCGTATCACCGTCAGGAGACCCCAATGAGCCAACAACTGATCACCCCCGAGGCGGTGGGCGCGCCCACCGCCCACTGCGCCAGTTGCCCGATCTATAACAGCGCCCAGCTCGTCAAGCTTGGCGTCGACGCCACAGGCTACGACTACGTCATCGCCCTCGCCGGCAACCCGAACACCGGCAAGAGCACGGTCTTCAACACCCTGACCGGGCTGCGCCAGCACACCGGCAACTGGTCGGGCAAGACGGTCGCCCGCGCCGAGGGCGGCTTCCGCTTCCGCGAGCGGCGCTATAAGCTGCTCGACCTGCCCGGCACCTACTCGCTGCTCTCCACCAGCGCCGACGAGGAGGTCGCCCGCGACTTCATCCTCTTCGGCCGGCCAGATGTGACGGTGGTGGTGGCCGACGCGACCCGCCTGGAGCGCAACCTAAACCTGGCGCTTCAGGTGCTCGCGATCACCGAGCGGGTGGTGGTGGCCCTGAACCTGATCGACGAGGCCCGCCGCCACGGCATCGAGGTTGATGCCCGCAGCCTGACCCGCGACCTGGGCGTGCCGGTGGTGCCGATGGCCGCCCGCCGGGGCGAGGGCGTGCCCGAGCTGCTGGCCGCCATCGCCGACGTGGCCGCCGGGGCCTACCCGGCCCGCCCGCGCCGCCTGCCCCTGCGCGACCCGGCGATCGAGCGGGCTATCGCTGAGCTGACCCCGCAGATCGAGGCAGCATTCCCCGGCCTGCCTAACGCGAGCTGGGTGGCCCTGCGTCTGCTCGATGGCGATGAGAGCATCGCCCAGGCGGTGCGAGACGGCACGCTGGGCACCGCCGTCGCCCCGGCCGCCGCCGCCGCGACGGCCCTAGCATAGGGCTGCCACGCAGCCCAGCCGGGGCCTGGGGCCGCAGGCCCCCAGCATTTCTTGTTCTGTTGGCCGAAAATGGCCAGCTAAGCTGGCCATTTTCGGCCAACAGAACATGGATTTTTAGGGTGACAGCCCTAAACGTGGCCCCTACCGGAGGTTCTATGAGCAACCCCACTGCGGAGCAGATTCTGGCCAACGCCGCGTCGATGCGCAGCGACGTCGGCGGCTCCCTGCACGATAAAGTCACCGAGGCGATCTTCACCGACGCCGCCCAGATCGCCGACCGGGCTGTCTCGCGCGATGGGCAGCGCGCGGCCTTCAGCCTCGACCGCGCCATCGACCGGGTCGTCACCAGCCCGATATTCGGCTTCCCGATTATGGTGCTCATGCTGACGGGCGTCTTCTGGCTGACGATCGCCGGGGCCAATGTGCCCTCGGCCATGCTCGGCGAGCTGCTCACCGGGCAGATCTATGGCGCGCTGCACGCCGGGGCGGCGGCGATCAGCGCGCCGGCCTGGCTCTCGGGCCTGCTGATCGATGGCGTCTACCTGGCCACCGCCTGGGTGATCAGCGTCATGCTGCCGCCAATGGCGATCTTCTTCCCGCTCTTCACCCTGCTTGAGGATCTGGGCTACCTGCCACGAGTGGCCTTCAACCTCGACCGGCTCTTCAAGGGGGCCGGTGCCCACGGCAAGCAGTCGCTCTCGATGATGATGGGCTGGGGCTGTAACGCCGCCGGCGTGGTGGCCACCCGGATCATCGACAGCCCGCGCGAGCGGCTGATCGCGATCATCACCAACAACTTCAGCATCTGCAACGGGCGCTGGCCGACGCTCATCCTGATGGGGACGGTCTTCATCGGAGCGACAGCCGCCCCCGGCATGGCCAGCCTGGTGTCCGCCGCCAGCGTCGTCACCGTCACGATCATCGGCATCTTCACCACCCTGGTCGTCTCGGCGCTGCTCTCGCGGACGCTGCTGAAGGGCGAGGCATCGACCTTCAGCCTGGAGCTGCCGCCCTACCGCCCGCCGCGCGTGCTCCAGACGATCTACACCTCGCTGATCGACCGCACCATGATTGTGCTCTGGCGCGCGGTGGTGATGGCTGCCCCTGCTGGCGCGGTGATCTGGCTGCTCAGCAACATCACCGTGGGCGACGCAAGCTTGGCCGGGCATCTGGTGAACTTCCTTGAGCCGCTCGGCTGGCTGCTTGGCCTGAACGGGGTTATCCTGCTGGCCTATGTGGTGGCCATCCCGGCCAATGAGATCATCATCCCGACCATCTTGATGCTGACCCTGACCCTCGGCCGCTCGCAGCTGGCCCAGGCCGGCGTGATGCTGGATCTGGAGCCGGATATGATCGGCACGGTGCTGACAGACCTCGGCGGCTGGACGGCGCTCACCGCCGTGAACCTGATGCTCTTCAGCCTGCTGCACAACCCGTGCAGCACGACGATCCTGACGATCTGGAAGGAGACGAAGAGCCTGAAGTGGACGGCATTGGCGACGCTGCTGCCGGTGGCCCTCGGCGTGGCTGTGACCTTCACCACGGCGACGGTGGCCCGCATGGCGGGCTGGGTGTAGGGACGCTGCACGCTGCGTCCCTACACCCAACCGGAGCGCTACAGCTTTACCTTACCAAGCTCGGACTCCAGGCGACCCACCACCGTCTGAAGGACCTTGATCCGGCCGAAGCGCTTATCCTCCGACTCGATAATCGTCCAGGGGGCGGTGGGCGTCGAGGTTCGCAGGAGCATCTCGTTAGCCGCCGCCTCGTAGAGCGGCCACTTCTCACGGTTACGCCAGTCCTCATCGGTGAGCTTCCACGCCTTGTAGGGCACATTCTGGCGCTGCTCGAAGCGGCGCAGCTGCTCCTGGGGGCTCAGGTGTACCCAGAACTTGCAGATAATCGTGCCGAACTCAACCAGCTGGCGCTCGAACTCGTTGATCTCGGCGTAGGCCCGCTGCCACTCATCTGTGCGGGCAAAGCCCTCGACCCGCTCGACCAGCACCCGCCCGTACCAGGAGCGGTCGAAGATGCCGAAGGCGCCGCGCGGCGGCAGCCTTCGCCAGAAGCGGTAGAGATAGTGCCGAACCCTATCATCGCCCGATGGCGCGGCGATCGCGTGGACCGTGTAGGCGCGCGGGTCGAGCTTCTCGGTGAGCCGCTGGATGGCCCCGCCCTTACCGGCGGCATCCCAGCCTTCGAAGACCACCACCACCGGGCGCTGCTGGCGGTAGACCTCCAGGCCGAGCAGGTGGGTCTGGGCCTGGAGCAGCTTCAGGCGGCGCGTGTACTCGCCCTCCTCAAGGCGCAGGCTCAGGTCCACGCGCTGGAGCATGCCGGGCTCGGCGCGGATTACGGCGGAGGTATCCGGCGACGCAGCGGCACCCTGCGCGAGCGCGGTGCCGTTACCCTTATGGCGGAAGGACGCGCCGCTAAAGTCGATCCCCGACGACTGGGCGTGCCTATCTAGCGCCACGGCGGGACGGCCGAGGCGAGCCTCCAAGGCGTGCAGGATGCTCTCGAAGACGGCGACGCGGGCGTAGTACTTATTCGTTGCCGGGATGATGTGCCATGGCGCGCCTGCCGTATCGGTGCGGGCGATCATATCCTCTACGGCGGCGTAGACTTTGGGGTAGTGGCGGTGCTGCCACTTATCCTCCTCGGTCATCTGCCAGGCGCTGAGCGGGTCGGCGAGCAGGCGCTTAAAGCGACGGCGCTGCTCCTTCTCGGAGATGTGCAGCCAGAACTTGAGCAGCACGGTGCCGTCGGCGGCCAGCTGCCGCTCGAAGGCGGCCACATCCTCGCAACGGTCGCGCCAGATACCTACCTCTCCAGCCCCACGGGTGCGCTCGGCGAGGATCTGGCGGTACCATGAGCGGTCGAAGATCGCCACCTGGCCGTAGCTAGGGATCTTCAGCCAGAAGCGGTAGAGCCAGGGGTACTGGGTCTCATAGGTGCGCGGCGCGGTGATCGGGTGAACCCGCACGCCGCGCGGGTCGAGCCGGCGGGTCAGCACACTGATCGTGCGCACCTTGGCGGTGCCGGCCCAGCCCTCGAAGATGATCGCCACCGGAGCCTTGGCCTCCAGCAGCGCCTGCTCCATGTCGTAGAGCCGGGCCTGAAGATCCTCCAGGCGGCGGCGGTACTCGGCCTTGCTCAGCTTCAGCTCCAGGTCGATCTGGTCTAGCATGGGGATGCCCTTCATCGGCTATGATGCAGCATGCCCTATTGTACCCTTCTTTAGGCAAGGGTACAGGCTGTTACACCATCAGCCCAGGGCTAGTGCAACGTCCTGGGGCTTCGCCCCAGACCCGGTTTTTTGTTGGGTTTGGGCGGCTTCGCCGCCCCCACACCCCCACCGGAAGGAGACGTCGCATCAGCCCCGCCGGCGCAACGTCGGCGCGGCCCAGAGGCAGAGGGCCAGCACGAGCAACGCCACGACCTGGGCCACCCGCAGGCCGCCCGCCGTCAGCGCGCTGTCGCCCCGGAAGCCCTCCACCAGCACCTGGCCCGCCGCAAGCGCGCCGACCACCAGCGGCATGCGCCCACCCGGCCCCAGCGGCGCGGCGCGGGTGAGCCGCCAGAGCCCCAGGGCGGCGAGGGCGGCCACGGCGGCGTATGCCTGGGTCGGGTGACGCCACGCCTCCCAGAGGTAGATGCTCCAGGGCAGGCGGGCCTCGGCGCCGTAGGCATCGCCCCCGGCCAGCTGGGCCAGGGCTAGGGCCAGGGCCATAATCGCCAGTGTCGGGGCCAGGGCGTCGATGGCGGGCGGCAGCGCCACCCTACGCCTGCGCAGATCAAGCAGGGCCACTGCTGCGCCGATCAGGGCTCCCCACAGCGGGTCAAAGGCGCTCAGGTTGGGCGAGAGCAGCGCCAGCGGGTCGCTCAGGTAGGCGGCGGGGGCGCGGGCGGCGAAGGCCAGCCGCGCGGCGATAAGCCCGGCGAACAGGCCGACCAGGAGCGCCGCCGAGAAAGCGTCGCCGCGCAGGCCGAGCCGGTTCGCCTCACGCTCAGCCAGCCAGAGGGCCAGCCAGAGGCCGAGGAGCAGGGCCAGCCCAGGGGCATTCAGGGCCAGCCGACCGATCTGGATCACCGGCAGCATCAGGGCGCCTCCTGGAGCAGCGGCTCAAGCTCAGCCCGCAGGGTCGCCTCGCTGAGCGGGCCGCCGTAGAGCACTTTGCGCACCACCCCGTCCCGACCGATGATAAAGGTGGAGGGCAGCGCCTGCACGCGGTAGGCCCGCGTCACCGCGCCGTCGGCGTCGAGCAGAATGGGGAAGCTCAGGCCAAGCTCATCGGCGAAGGCCCGCGCGTCAGCGGCGCTGTCCTGCACAGTGCTGTTCACCGCCAGGATCTGTAGGCCGCGATCCGCATCAGCCTCGTAGAGCCGCTGGATGGCGGGCATCTCGGCGCGGCAGGGGCCGCACCAGCTGGCCCAGATATTCACCAGCACCACGCTGCCGCGCTGCTCGGCCAAGGCCACCGTCTCGCCGCCCAGGCTGGACAGGGCGAAGTCTGGCGCGGGGAAGCCGGCGCGCGGGCTGGGCGGCAGGGACAGCGACCCGACCTCGGGCGGCACCCGCGCGGCCCAGGTCCACCCCGCGCCTACCAGCAGCAGCAGCGCGGAGAATGCGGCCCAGCGCCGCCGATCAATAAGAATCCATGTCATCCATCACCTCATAGGGGCGCAGGGGCAGAGGCGCAGCGCGCTGCGCCTCTGCTGCTGTGCCCTCACACCATCGCGCCCTGCCTTCGCCGAAGGAAGACAAACGCCCCGCCCATGATCAGCAGGGCCACCGCGATCATCAGCCAGATATTATGCGCCACAATCGCGATCAGCACCGTCGCAGCCCAGATCGGGAAGGCCACCGCCAGGGTGATCAGGCCGATCAGGCAGCCGCCGGCCTGCCGGATCACCGGCAGCACGCCGAAGGCCGCGTTGATCGGGCCGAGCGCCATCGAGAGCCCGGCCCACATCATCATCAGCGTGCCGATGCGGATAACCCAGTCCATGATCGTGTCCTCCACCTGGAGCTGCTTGATCGCCGCCGCCCGGTCGCCCTCCAGCGCGCGGTAGAGCCGGTCGCCCTTCTCGTTGCTGTAGGCAATGACCTGGCCGCCGCGCTGCGCCCCGAAGACGGTGAGCGACTGACCGACAGGCAATGCCTTGTAGGAGATGCGTATGTTGCCGACCTGCGGGTCGCTGAGCGAGCTGCGGCTGATCAGCAGGTAGTTGTCCGCCTGACGGACCCCGCTGGCTGGGGACAGGATCGCCGGGCTGAGCGGCAGATCCTTCGCCGAGGGCAGCTCCAGGTTCTCCAGATCCAGCTCGTAGGCGCCGATGCTCCCGTTAGCGGCGGTCAGCGTATCCGAGCTAAACTCCATCGCCGGGTTGCGGTGGCCGCTGGGGTACTCAAATCCCTCCCCGCTCTGCGGAGACGATGTCCACTCCTTGCGGTAGGTGTAGGTCGTCTCGGTGCGCGTGCCGCCGCCGACCTCATCGCGGGTCTTCGTCTCCTTATGCTCAACCCAGGCGTACATCTCAGCGACGCGCTCCAGCTTCAGGTAGGCCCCGGGGCGCAGGTAGGGCTCATCGCCGATCGGGTCGGCCTCGATTATGCCGGTCACGGCGATCAGCTGGCCCTCGTTGGCGGCGTCGGCCCGGTCGGCGCGAGCCACGACACTGGTGGCGGCCACCTGGGCCATATTAGTGCGGCCCTCGCCGAACCAGATCACCGGGAAGGCGGCGATGAAGAGCAGCAGGCCGAACCCCGCCCCCACCACTGAGCCGAAGAAGTTGCCGAGGCACCCGGTGCGCCGCACCTGTGTGAAGCTGTTCATTGTTCTCCCTCTCGTGTCTGCGCTGCTGTCATCACGAGAGTATACGCACGCTGGAGGCCCAGGGTCTCATAAGGTATTGGCCGTGATGGGCAGCAGTGCTGCCCATCACGGCCAATATGAAGATCGATCTTGGTGAGCAGAGCCACCTGGCGGGATAACCTCACACCTCACGCCTCACGTATGTTTACCCTTCAGGGCGGGAAGCCCAGCAGCTTTAGCGCTGGGAGGAACGCCCATGCTTTAGCCCGCTTTAGCGCATTGCGTTGCGACAAACTCCGATTTATGGTACAATTGTTCTGTACGAGGCACCCTGTCGCGAAGGATTGCAGGGCAAACGGTTGGTACATGAACACCTGAACCTTGGCGGTTCCATCGGGGAAACCTCCGATGGGTAAAAGGTTGAAGGTGACGTTCCTTCGACGTGCAATCGCGGTCGGGGCTTGCTCCGACCGGGCCTCGGTAAGTAGGCCATACTACTCGGATGCCAGTCGCTTCTCGGCTGGTAGCGCCAGAGTAAAGCCCAAGTCCTTTTAGGCTTGGGTAGCTTACGCGCTCACTCCACCACAGCCTCAAAGCTGACATCAACTTCTGGCGCAAGCGAGGCCCGCACCGAGCAGTACTTGTTCAGCGAGAGGTCGATCGCACGGTTCAGCTGATCAAGCTCCAGCCCGGCGGCCGACGCCGCGTAGCGCAGGTGGATACGCAGGAAGGCCCAGGGGGCCTTCTCGGCCTGCTCAGCCGTCACCGTCACCGTCAGCTTATCCAGGCTCAGCTTCCGCTTGCCGATAATCTCGACCACGTCGTGGGCGGAGCAGCCCGCCAGGGCCATCAGCAGCGCCTCGGAAGGCTTCACCCCAACATCGTCCTTGCCGGAGAAGACTGCGCTGTGGCCACCGCTATCTACCGCCAGGTAACGCTGGCGCTCGATCCATGTGAGTTCAACCTGAGCCATACTCAATTCCTCCCTTTTTACAGTTGCAGGCCATCAGAATAAAGTGTAGCGCGCCGCGCCGCACCCCCTGGTAAACGCTTTGCCCGCCGGGGTGGAGATACCGCCACATACCCCCCCAGGGTATGATTACAGATTGCAGATTGCAGATTGGGCATACTTCTCCAATGCACCTAGGGGGCCGCCAGAGGCGTCACCGGCTGCCCGGCGGCGAGCTGGGCCAGGGCTGGCTCCATCTCGTCGAAGGTGATCCCGCCCTCGTAGCGGTACTGGATGATCCCGTTCGCATCGACCAGGAAGGTCCACGGCTCGGTGAGCAAACCCCACTCGACCATCGGCTCCACCCGTTTCAGCGCCTTGAAGGACTCGCCGAAGGGGTAGGGGTAGACCTCGACATGGATGAAGTTGAGCTTGCCCTTAAACTCATCCTTCAGCTTCTTCAGCACGGTCAGGTTCGGCCCACACACCGCCGTCTGGCAATAGCCGGGGGTGAGGAAGCCAATCACGAAGGGCTTCTTGGCCGCGATCGCGTCAGCAATCGTCAGCTGGTAGAAGTCCGGGTCTGGGTTGGTGTCCGAGGTGATCTCATTCAGGTTCGGGTTATCGTGGACGGTGAGGTTCTTGCTCGGCAGGGCCGGCTGGCCGATGGCGGGGATGTTCGAGGTGGGCTTCACATCGAGGCGCAGGTTCACAACCTGCGGGGTAGCGCCGTTGGGGATGGTGAGCTCGACGCTCCAGTTCCCCGGCTTATCGAAGGTGGTGTAGCCCACGTACAGGCCGAAGGGTAGCCCCTGGCCCCGATAGACCGCGCTGCTCTCGCTCTGCACCTTCGTGTCCTCGCTGCCGTCCAGGTAGAAGAAGCGCATGCCCAGCTTCAGGTCGGCCTGATTTAGCGGCGTGCCGTTCTGTAGCAGGCCGAGGGCGATTCGGTTCGGCCCGACATCGAGCTCGGACACGGCCAGCACTGGCACCAGGACGCTGCTAGGCTCGGGCGATACTGCGGGGCTGCTTGACGCTGCCGGCTGTCCGCAGGATGCCAGCGCGGCGATCAGCAGCAGCGCCATCAGGATCAGGGTGCTGGTTCGGAGTGTGCGAGCAGTGGTCATGGTGATCTCCCAGGTTTCAAGTGGTTTCCCTCGGCATTATACCGCTGCCGCCAGGGGTTGGGGGTTGACAAGGCTATAGCAAATCGCCCCCTCCAGCCTACTCCTCGCGCAGCGCCAGCGCCGGGCTCGTCCTGCTCATCGCGTAGGCCGGGTAGAGCCCGGCCAGCAGCGCGGCCAGCAGCGCCACCAGCATGGCCTGGGCAAAAACCCCAGGGCTCAGGCTCAGCTCCAACGTCCAGCCGAACGAGCGCCGGTTGATCACATAGACCAGCACCACCGCCAGAGCCAGGCCCAGCGGCGCAGCCAGCAGCCCCGCCGCCAGCCCCATCAGCCCAGTCTGCCCGAGCACCACGCCCCAGAGCTGCCCCGGCGTCAGCCCGGTGGCCCGCAGCATGCCCAGCTCCCTGGCCCGCTCAAGCTGCAGGGCCATGAGCGCGCTCAGGATGCCGATGAAGGCCACCACCGTGGCCAGCAGCTGCAGCACCGCCGTGATCGCGAAGGTGCGGTCGAAGATGGCCAGGGTGGCCGCGCGCAGCCCCGCGCTTGAGCGGATCGTCAGGGTCGGCGGCCCCCCCGGCCACGCACCGACGAGCCCGCGCAGCTCGGCGATCAGCCCGTCCACATCCTGGCCGTCGGCTACGTACAGAGCCAGCGACGAGACCGCCGGGTCATCCCACACGGCCCGGTAGGTCGCGTCGGCCATGCGGATCACCCCCCGGTCCGAGCTGTAGTCGTAGTAGACCCCGGCGATCGGGAAGGCGCGCGGCCCACGGTCGGTGCGCAGCTCCAGGCTATCGCCCAGACCCAGGCCAGTGCGGTAGGCCAGCGGCTCGGAGATAAACACCGCCCCGGCGGCCCACGCGTCCCAGCCGACATCGCCCCCGCCCTCCACAAAGCGCAGCGACGTGCGCCCGCGCCGGCCCTCGACGCGCATGGCCACCAGCGTCGTCGGGCCGGCGGCCGTCTCCACCTGCACATTGCGGAAGCGGGTGGCCGCCGCCACGCCCGGCGCGCCCGCCAGCGCCTCCACCAGGGCCGGGGCCAGGGTGGTGTCGGTGCGGTTGGCCGCGCCCCCCGGCGCCGACACATACACATCGGCCACTAGGCTCTGGCCCAGCCAGCCGATCACCGTCTGCCGAAAGCTGCCCACCATCACGCCCACGCCGATCGTCACGCTGATCGCCACCATCAGGGCGGCCACCGCCACGGCGGTGCGCGAGAGCGTGGCCACCACATCGCGGGCGGCCATGCGCCCGAGCAGCCCGAAGGCCCGCCCCAGCGGCGGCCCGGCCAGCGCCATCATGCCCACCAGCAGGGCCGGGCTGATCAGGGCCGCGCCGATCACGATCGCGAACAGGGAGCCGAAGGCCAGGTAGAGGCCGAGGATTGGGGGCTGGGGGTTGGGAGTTGGAGGTTGAGATCCAGCCCCCAGCCCCCAACCCCCAACCCCCAGCAAAGCCACGCCCAGCCCGATCAGGGCCAGCCCGGCCAGCGCCGCCCGAGGCACCGCCCTGCGCATCCGCTCCTCCGCGCTAGAGCGGCGCAGCACCGTGCGCGGCGGCGTCCGCATCGCCTCCAGGGCCGGGACGCACGCCGCCAGCAGGGTCGCCCCCACCCCCAGCAGCAGACCCTTCAGCAGCACCGCCGGGTCCACGCTCAGGCCGCGCACCGTCACCGTGAAGTACAGGTCGTTAATCGTGCGCGTCACCAGCACCACAAGGCCGCGCCCGAGCAGCACGCCCAGCCCCAGGCCGAGCAGCGAGCCGACCAGGCTGATCAGCGCCGCCTCTCCCAGCACCATGGCCAAGATCTGCCTGCGCGTCACGCCCACGCAGCGCAGGGTGCCCAGCATACCGCGCCGCTGCACCACGCTGAAGGTCACGGTGTTATAGATCAGGAACATGCCCACGATCAGAGCCAGCAGGCTCAGCGCGGTCAGGTTCAGCTCAAAGGCGCGGGTCATCTGCTCCAGGGCCGAGGATCGCGCCGCCGCCCGCTCAAGGCTCGCGCCGGGGGGCAAGACGGCGGCTATGGCCGCCTCCGGCCCAGGTGCTTGGGGGGCGACCGCTGATGCAGCGTCCGCTCCAAGGATAAGGTCAATCCTGGAGAGCCTGCCAACCATCCCCAGCAGCTCCTGAGCCGTGGCGATATCGGTAACGAACAGGCTCTCCATCGCCCGCGCGCTCAGGTCGTCGGATGGCTCCAGCAGGCCGACCACCCGCACCTCCGCCGTGCGCGCCCCGAACCGCAGGGCCAGCCTGTCGCCCGGCGCGACGCCGTACTGCGCGGCCAGCGGCGCGGCCATGAGGACGGTATCCGGCTCCACCAGCAGCCGGGAGAGATCCACCGGCGCATCGGCGGCGTCCGCGCCCACACCGAGGCCGGGGCCGCCCAGGTAGGCCCGGAACGGCCCCTCGGCGAAGGGGTCCACCCCCAGCAGGTGTACGGTCAGCCCGCCGAGGGCCGGGGCCACGGCGTAGCCCTCAACCACCGGCGCCGAGGGGCGCACGGCCATAGCCACGCGCAGCTTTATGTAAAGCGACTCATCCAGCCCCGCCGGCCCGCCGACGATCTGGTGGGTGGCCCGGCCAGCCACGCTCTCGGTGGAGAGGGCGAAGGCCCGCGAGGCGCTGGCGTTAGCCAGGTCGATCGCCACGACAACGGCAACGCCGAGGGCGACGCCGAGCACGCAGAGGCCGATCTGCCAGGGGTGGCGCAGCAGGTAGCGGACGGATGTCCGTAGTAAGATCATGGGTGTCCTCCTGACACCCATGATACCTGTTTTTGCAGAGTACCCAACCCCCAACCCCCAACCCCCAACCCCCAGAACTATAGCTCCCCCTTATCTCATCTGCACAGCTCCTAAACATCTTCTCGCTAAGATATCCACATCGGGAAGATCGCCCGACAGCACAGATACGGAGATAACCAATGGCACGCACAGATACCTCACGGCGCCAGCAGCTGGTGGCCGGCCTTAAATCGGCAGTCGCGACGGCAGCAATCGTCGGCACCCTGGGTGGGTGGGCCGCCTTCAGCCCGTCTAGCGCAACCAATACCGCCAGCGTAGATACGGGCGCGGTCGCGGCTACGGTGGCGACGAGCGCGCCTGTGGCGGCGGTTGTTGACACCACGGCGGCGAGCACGACCGCCAGCGGCAACACCACAGTCGCCAGCGCCAGCCAGTCCAGCCAGCGCGGCGCAGTCACATCGACCCGCTCATCGCGGTAGTAAGGGCGCGGCACGCTGCGCCCCAGGATAGAGAGGAATAGAGCTTATGCAGCAGACAATAACGCCCCCGGTTCCGGCGACGGGACAGGTGACGGGCTCAGGTAATAGCACGCCCCGGCTCCCGGCCAAGGGCCAGGCGGCGGACGCAGGCGACGGGCTGATCACATTCCTGCCGCCGCTGATCGGCGCCGTGATGGGGGTGGGGATCATGCTCGGGGTGGGCGCGATGCTCAGCGGACAGGCGGGCGGGCTCGTCGCCCTGGGCGCGGCCCTGCTAGGCCAGCACAGCGCCTGGTACCTCTCGCGGGCCAGCGCCTTCGCCTCATACGTGCTGCTCTGGTGGTCGATGATCCTGGGGCTCTCGATCACCAGCAAGGCGGCGCGGGCGTGGCCGGGCGGCCCGGCGGCGGCCGACCTGCACGAGCACGCCAGCCTGCTCGGCCTGGGCTTCGGGGTGCTGCACGCTGTCGTGCTGCTAGGCGACCAGTACATCGGCTACTCGCTGACTCAGATCCTGGTGCCCTTCTCCGGGAGCTACCAGCCCTTCTGGGTGGGCCTCGGGCAGGTGGGGATCTACCTGATGGCCCTGGTGACGCTGAGCTTCTACGTGCGCAAGCAGATCGGCGCGAAGACCTGGCGGGCTATCCACTTTATGAGCTTCCTGGTGTTCGCCCTGGCCCTCGGCCACGGCATATTCAGCGGCAGCGACAGCGGCACCGTCTGGGCCTTCTGGATGTACATTGGCACCGGCGCGAGCGTGCTCTTCATGACGCTCTACCGCATCCTGCTGAGAAAGCCGGCCCCGGCGCCCCGCTTGGCATAAACGTTGATCTAAAAAGGCGTGGGGTCGGCTATGCCGACCCCACGCCTTTGTGGTATAAGCTGCTCTCGTTAGAGGCGCACCTCAGGGCGGTACTCGCCCCATACCTCGCGCAGCACCCCGCAGACCTCGCCGACGGTGGCGTAGCGGCGCAGGGCCTCGCGCATAGGCGGCAGCAGGCTGCCGGTGCCCTCGGCGGTGGCCTTCAGGTCGGCCAGGGCCGCCGCGACGGCCGCCGAGTCGCGCTCGGCCCGCAGCTGCGCCAGCCCCTCGGTCTGCTCGCGGGTCACGTTCTCGTCCGGCTTGAAGATCGGCACGCTGGTGGCCTCGTCCTCGACGAACTTGTTCACGCCAACCACCACCCGCTCGCCAGACTCGACGCGCTGCTGGTAGGCGTAGGCCGAGTCGGCGATCTGCTCCTGCATCCAGCCGCGCTCCACCGCGTCCACCGCGCCGCCCATGTCGTCGATCTGGGCCATCAGGGCGCGGGCCTGGCGCTCAAGCTCGTCGGTGAGCGCCTCGACCACATAGGAGCCAGCCAGCGGGTCGGCGGTGTCGGTGACGCCGCTCTCGAAGCCGATGATCTGCTGGGTGCGCAGGGCCAGGGTGGCCGCCTGCTGGGTGGGCAGGCTGAGCGCCTCGTCGAAGCCATTGGTGTGCAGGCTCTGGGTGCCGCCGAGCACGGCGGCCAGCGCCTCGATGGTGGTGCGCACGACATTGTTGAGCGGCTGCTGGGCCGTCAGGCTGGCCCCGGAGGTCTGCGTATGGAAGCGCAGCATCTGGCTGGATGCCTTCTTGGTGCCAAAGCGCTCCTTCATAATCGTGGCCCAGATCCGGCGGGCGGCGCGGAACTTAGCCACCTCCTCCAGGAAGTTGGGGTTGGCGACGAAGAAGAAGGAGAGCCGGGGGGCGAACTCGTCCACATCGAGCCCAGCCTTGATCGCCGCATCCACATAGGCCACGCCATCGGCCAGGGTGAAGGCGATCTCCTGCACCGCCGTCGCGCCAGCCTCGCGGATGTGGTAGCCGCTGATGCTGATCGTATTCCAGCGCGGGATGCGCTCCTGACAGTAGGCGAAGATATCGGTGATCAGGCGCATGCTCGGGCGCGGCGGGAAGATGTAGGTGCCACGCGCGGCGTACTCCTTGAGGATGTCGTTCTGGATGGTGCCGCCGATCTTGTCGGGGCTAACGCCCTGGCCCTCGGCCACCAGCTCGTAGAGCAGCAGCAGCACGCTGGCCGGCGCGTTGATCGTCATCGAGGTCGTCACCTTGTCGAGCGGGATGTCGGCGAAGAGCGTCTGCATATCGCGCAGGCTGTCGATCGCCACGCCAACCTTACCCACCTCGCCCTCGGCGCGCGGGTCGTCGCTGTCGAGGCCAAGCTGCGTCGGCAGGTCGAATGCCACCGAGAGTCCCGTCTGGCCCTGGGCGAGCAGGTAGCGATAGCGCAGATTACTCTCGCGGGCGCTGGCGAACCCAGCGTACTGGCGCATCGTCCAGAGCCGACCTCGATACATTGTGGGGTAGACCCCGCGAGTGTAGGGGTAGGCACCGGGGTCGGGCTGGGGCGTGCCGGCATCCTCGGCGCGGTAGACCGGCTCGACAGCAATGCCCGAGTCGGTGACGACGGGCCGCTCGCGCGTGGTGGCCATAGCGCATGCTCCTTATATGCGTGATCAGCGATTCAGCTGCATTATAGCGCAGCCAGTCACAGCCGATAGCGCCCGGCGGGCCTCGGCTGGCGACTGGAAGTCGCGCCGACGGGGCGCGTTGCGCCGGGCGTCGGCCTGCGCCGACGCGGGAGCCGCCCGCGCGGGCGGGCGGCTGGCCGCGTCAGCGCCCGCTGAACAGCGAGCCGAGCACATCGATGATCGTGCTGGCGGCGGAGGGCTGCTGGGCGGGCTGGGCGGGCTGGGCAGGCTGGGCGGGTGCCTGCTTCTGGGCCTGGCTGCGCATGGCGCTCTGGAGCAGCGCGCCGAACATGCCCTCCAGCATCGAGGCCGCCCCAGCGGCGCCGGGGTCCACCTCGCCGGTGGTGTCGCGGCCGGCACCCTTGCCGTAGCCGGTGGACGCGCCTGCGGTGGCGGTGGCCCCCCGACGGCTGCTCAGCAGTCCGCTCAGGATGGCCTCCATCTCAGACTGGCCATTATTCTTAGCGTCCAGGTAGGCCATCACCCCAGGCACAACCGAATCAAGCATAGAGCCCTCGCCGGGCTTGCTGCTATTGGCCTTCTGTATGCCGCCGAGGAGCGACTGCAGCAGCGGCATCAGGTCGTCGAGGCTAAAGCTGCTCTTGCCCTTCAGCTCGGTGGCGGCGTCCTGGAAGCCCGAGGCGTAGATCGGGGCAGTGGCACCCTTACCGTCTTCGCGCAGCACCTGAGCGGCCTGGCCGAGCGCCTGGCCGATGTCGGCCTGGCCGCCCTGGCCAGTGACCTTGCGCAGGGTGCTGGTGACGAGCTGGAAGTTATGGACCATATTGTCGCCGCTGTTGCCGTTATTGCGGTCGAGCTTGTTCAGGCTGTTCTGGTCGCGCTCAAGGTTCTGGGTGATCGCCTCGAAGATGGCGACCAGGCTGTCGGCTGAGGCCATGGGATGCTCCTTAATAGTACCTGGGCTGCAACGGCATTATAGCATTGCGAAGTAGGCCGGGGGCTGCGCGCCCCAGACCCTGTGGGCTCATGCTGGGGCTGCGCGCCCCAGACCCTGTGGGCTCATGCTGGGGCTGCGCGCCCCAGACCCGCGCCAAGGGGCGCTTGCCCCCTGGACCCCCGCGAGGGACTTCGTCCCTTCGAACCCTGGAATCTTAGGCTGGCGGCTTTTGGACAGCCCGTTGTCATGCCCGTACGCAGGTGCGGGTAGTCTTGCCTCATTGGGAATGCTGCTGCCCGACACAGGAAAAGCGGCTGGCACGGCATCTCCCGCACCGCACGTAGGCCAAACAACGTGCATTCCAAGCTGAGGCAGCATCAGATTCAGGGGGTCTGGGGGGCGCAGCGCCCCCAGCGGGGGTCCCGGGGGCTGGCCCCCGGGGCGGGGCGCGGGGCGCAGCGCCCGCATCCGAGATCTACTTACCCGCAGAGGCTACGGAGCGCGAAGCGCAGCGCCCGCAACGGGCGCGGGGCGCAGCGCCCGCAACGGGCGCGGGGCGCAGCGCCCGCAACGGGCGCGGGGCGCAGCGCCCGCATTCGGATCACGAAGCAGAAGGGATACCCCTACTGCTTCGTGATCCCCGAGCCCCCACGCAGCACATACTTCTGGATCTTCCCGGTGGCCGTCTTCGGCAGATCATCCACAAAGCTAACCCACTGCGGCGTCTTAAAGTGGGCCAGGTGGTCGCGCACAAACTGCTTGATCTCAGCCTCATTGGCCGTCGCCCCAGGCTTGAGCACCACAAAGGCGTGCGGCGCCTCGCCCCAGCGCTCGTGGGGCATGCCCACCACGGCGGCCTCCTGGATGTCCGGGTGGCGCAGCAGGACACCCTCGACCTCCACCGAGGAGATGTTCTCGCCGCCGCTGATGATCACATCCTTGAAGCGGTCGCGGATCTCGATGTAGCCGTCGGGGTGGACGACGCCGGCGTCGCCGGTGTAGAACCAGCCGTTGCGGATAGCCCGTGCGGTGGACTCGGGGTCGTTGTAGTAGCCCTTCATCACCACATTGCCGCGCACCGTCAGCTCGCCGAGGGTGAGGCCGTCGGCGGGCACCTCGTCACCCTCCGGATCCACCACGCGCATCTCGCCCGAGAAGAGCATCTCCACGCCCTGGCGAGCCTTGATCACGGCCCGCGCAGACAGCGGGAGGTTGGCGTGCTCGGGGAGCGGCTCGCAGATCGTGATCAGGGGAGATGTCTCGGTGAGGCCGTAGACGTGGGTGATATCCCAGCCCAGCTCGCCCTCGATTCGCTCGATGGTGGCGGCGGCGGGCGGGGCACCGGCGGTGAAGAGGCGCACCCCGCGCGGCGCGGTGGCGCGCAGATCTGCCGGGGCGCTGGCGATAGCGATCATCACGGTGGGCGCGGCGCAGAGCATCGTCACCCGCTCCTCATGGATCAGCTGGAAGATCGTGCGCGGCTCCACCTTACGCAGGCAGATGTGGGCCATGCCCCGCGCCGTCACGATCCACACAAAGGTCCAGCCGTTGGCGTGGAACATCGGCAGCGTCCAGAGGTAGCGATCCTCGGGGCCGAGGTGCTGATGGGCCAGGGTGTTGAGGATGTTCATCGTCGCGTTGCGATGAGTGATCATCACGCCCTTGGGCCGGGCGGTGGTGCCGCTGGTGTAGTTGATCGAGATCAGGTCAGTCTCGGCGATCTCAGCCGGCGTAAAGGCGGGCGAGCTATCGGCCAGCATAGCCTCGTAGTCAAGCCAGCCCTCCTTCGCACCCTCCAGGGCCACAAAGTGGCTCACCTCTGGCAGCTGGTCGCGGATGCCGTCCACGGCATCGAGGTAGTCGCTGTGGACACAGACGACCCGCGCGCCGCTGTGGTTGATGATATAGGCGAAGTCATCGGGGATGAGCCGGTAGTTGATCGGGACGACCACGGCGCCGATCTGGGGCACGGCGTAGAAGGACTCGAGCTGGGCGTGGGTGTTGGGGGCGATGTAGGCCACCCGGTCGCCCTGGGCGACGCCGAAGGACTGGAGGGCCGTCGACCAGCGGTCGCAGCGGTCGAAGAGCTGAGCGTAGGTGAGCCGCAGGTCACCGTCGACCACCGCCTCGCGGCCAGCGTAGAGGCGACGGGCGCGGCGGGCAAACTCCATGGGGGTGAGGGGTGTCTCCATCGATGGGGTGCGCCTCCTTGCGCGGAATCCGGGCATCGCACGGCGGCACATCGCGGCCGAGTGTGCCTCAGGAATAGGTATGATAACCGGGCTGAGCGTATTGTACTGCGCTCGGCGCATCGCCGCAATACGGGAGCCGGATATCGCGCGCTCAGTGGCTCAAGCATTCCGCTCAGTGCTACCGGCTATCGTCGGCCGCCCCAGCAGCCGCATCCCGTTGAGCGTGACCAGCAGGGCCACCCCCACATCCGAGATCACCGCCATCCACATGGTGCCCACACCGAGCAGCACCAGGATGAGGAAGGCCAGCTTGATCGCGATGCTCACCGCTACGTTAGCCCGAATGGTAGCCATCATCGCACGGGCGAGGCGGAGCAGGAAGGGTAGCCGACCCAGGTCATCGCTCATCAGGGTAACATCGGCCGTCTCCATCGCCTGGGCGGTGCCACCGTGCGCCCCGCCGACGGCGATCCCGACCGAGGCGGCGGCCAGGGCCGGCGTGTCGTTGATCCCGTCGCCCACCATGGCGATTGGGCCGTACTGGCGCTGAAGCTCCTCGACCAGGGCCAGCTTCTGGGCGGGCAGCAGACCGGCCCGCACATCGGTGACGCCGATCTCCTCGCCGACGCGACGCGCCGTCTCCTGATCGTCGCCGCTGAGCATCACCACGGCGCGCAGGCCGAGCGCGCGCAGGGCGGCCACGGCACCCTGGCTGCTTGGGCGGATCGTATCGGCCAGGCTGATCATACCCAGGTAGTGTGTGTCGGCGCTCACCAGCACGGCGGTGTGGCCGAGGGCGGCCTCCTGGCGGGCGGCGGCGCAGTGGGCGGCGGGGTGAGGGATGGTGCCCTCAAAGGCGGCGTGGCTGCCGATCAGCACGCTGAGCTCGCCCACCTGCCCGCGCACGCCCTGGCCGGTTAGCGCAGTGACGCCCTCGGCGGGCAGGTAGCGGGTAGACAGACCGCGCTCCTGCGAGGCGCGCACGATCGCCCTGGCCAGCGGGTGCTCGCTGCGCCGCTCGACGGCGTTGGCCAGGGCCAGCACCTCGGTGCAGGGCGCGCACAGCTCCCCGTCGAAGCCCCGGCAGTCGGCCGAGCGGATGGCCACCACCTGCGGGGTGCCGGCGGTGAGCGTGCCAGTCTTGTCGAAGGCCACGGCGCGCACCCGGCTGAGCGACTCCAGCGCGGCCCCGCCCTTGATCAGCAGGCCGCTGCGGGCGGCGTTGCTCAGGGCGCTGATCACGCTCACCGGGGTGCTGATCACCAGGGCGCAGGGGCAGGCCACCACCAGCAGGGCCAGGCCACGGTAGAGCCAGCCGAAGCCGCCCTCGGGCGGGTTGAGGAAGGGCTGGCCAAACAGCAGCGGCGGCACGATCATCGTCAGGGCGGACAGCACCATCACCGCCGGGGTATACCAGCGGGCGAAGGAGTCCACATAACGCTGGGCGGGCGCCTTCCGCTCCTGGGCCTCCTCGACCAAGGCCAGCATGCGGCTGATCGTGTTGTCGGCCGCCAGACGGCTCACCACAACCTCCAGGCTGCCCTCGCCATTAATGCTCCCAGCGAAGACCTCGTCGCCCGGCGCCTTGTCGATCAGCCGGCTCTCGCCGGTGATCGCGGCCTGGCTGATCGAGGATGTCCCGGCGCGCACACTGCCATCCATCGGCACGCGCTCGCCCGGCCGCACAACCACCACATCGCCAACGCGCAGCTCAGCCACCGGCACCTGCTGCTCATGGTCGTGCCCGCCGTGACTGCTCAGGCGCAGCGCCGTGCTGGGGGCCACCTGCATCAGGCTGCGGATACTCTGGCGGGCCCGCCCGGCGGTGTAGCCCTCCAGCGCCTCGCCCAGCGCAAAGAGCACCATCACCATGCCCGCCTCGGTGATCGCCCCGATCAGGACGGCCCCCACGGCGGCGACGGTCATCAGCAGGTTGATGCTGATCTGGCCGCCGGCGCGCAGGCCGCGCCATGCGCTGCGGGCCACCGGCCAGCCGGCCAGGGCCAGCGCGCCCAGCGAGGCCGCGTCAATCAGCGGGTGGCGCACCTGGCCGATCTCGCCCAGCAGCAGGCCGGGCAGCATCAGCAGGCCGCCCAGCAGGGCCAGCCGGGTCTCTGTGCGGCCCCACATAAAGGCCAGAAAGCCTGCCGGAGCCTCGGGCATCGCGCCGTCGGCGGTCGGCTCGACTACGGTGTAGCCCATCTCGACCACGCGGGCCACGATCAGCTCGCGGGGCACCGTGCCCACCACCGTCAGCCGCTCGGTGGTGAAGTTCAGCTCGCTGGAGGTGACGCCCGGCAGCTGGGCCACGCCCAGCTCCACCGTCTTCGCGCAGCCGGCGCAGTCCAGCCCGCCGATCTGGAAGGTTAACCTGACGCTCTCCAACATAAGAGTTCCTCAGTTCTTCTCTCTCTGCTTGGGTGTTGGCGGCACGACCGCTATCTGCGGTAGAATGCAGAGAGTATAGCACGCACTTTCGGTAGCCCTCGCATAGTGCCTTTTGCCACAGTAGCGCCCTCCCAAGCGCCCGGCCCGTAAACGGGCGGGCTACGGTCTACGAAGCCCACCTGCGCGGGCTGCCTGAGGCCGCGCAGGCGGCCTTTGCAGACGGGAGCCCGCGGCTTCAGCCGCCGGGCGGTACTGCCTTCTACCTAATCATAAGGAGCGTAACACATGTCCGCACCCTCCGCCCCCCCGAGCTGGCGCAGCTGGCGCAGCGCCTACAGCGCACTCTCAGCCTTCAGCATGTTTAGCTGCTTGTCTATCGGCAGCCTGTTCAGCGCTGGCTCGATCCTCAGCATCGGCAGCTCCGGCTCGATCCTCAGCATCGGCAGCGCTGGCTCGATCCTCAGCATCGGCAGCTCCGGCTCGATCCTCAGCATCGGCAGCTCCGGCTCGATCCTCAGCATCGGTAGGAGCCGCTCGAATGGCGGAGAGCGATGACCCTGCGCCTTGAGCTGCTCGACCACACATCGCCCGCATGGCCCGCCGAGATCGCCGCGCTCTGGGCCGCCCTCGGCGCACCAGAGAACCCCCAGCTCCTGCCCGACTACTTCGTGCAGACGACCTTCGTGAAGATGGGCGGGCTGGCCCTGCGCCTCTACGAAGGAGACTCCCTCGCCGGGGTCGGGCTGCTCTTCCCGCGCGGGCTAGAGGGCGGAAGGCGGGCCTATACGCTGCGGGTAAGTCTTGGGGGTTGGGGGTTAGGGGTTGGGGGTTGGGGGTTAGGGGTTGGGGGTTGGGGGTTAGGGATTAGGGGGCAGATCGCTGAATCAGAGCTTAGCAGAGCGGCGGATCATCTGCTCACCCGCTATAGCACAGGGCTCGATGTTCGCGGCCCGACTCCCAACCCCCAACCCCCAACCCCTAACCTCCAAGTCCTGATCCCTGAGTCCCGCACCTACACGGCGACACACCGTGAGATCGGCGGGTTCGCCATCGGCGCGCCGGGGGAGCACGAGCTGCCCGCCATCCGGGCGCAGCATATGGCGATCTGGGGGGCCGCGCCCGGCGCCCAGTACCCCGACGACCTGCACAGCGCCGAGTTTGGCCCGGCCACCTCGCTGGTCGCCCGCACCAACGGCAAGCTGGCAGGATTCCTGCTCGGCTTCTACCGCTTCGGCGGCCTGGAGGGTCTGGAGCGCGTCGGCGTCGATACGTCGCTGAGCATCGAGTCGCAGGTGATGGGCGTGGACCCGACGCTGCGCCGGGTCGGCCTAGCGGCGACCCTCAAGCGCGCCCAGGCCACCGATGCCATGGCGCGCGGCGTCGGCCTGATCCACTGGACAGCCGACCCGCTCCAGTTCGCCAACGCCACCCTGAACTTCCACAAGCTGCGGGCGGTGGCCGGCGAGTTCTACCCGGCCTACTACCCCTTCCAGAACGAGCTCAACCGCGTACCCGCCTCGCGCCTGGGCATCGCCTGGCTGCCGGCCACCGCCTGGGGCCGGGCTGGCCTCACCGACGGCCCGCGCCGCGACCGCTCGCTGGCCCGCTTCATCGGCTGCGCCGTGCTCAACGCTGGCCCGTGCGCTCTGCGTGGCCCCGGCGGCGCGCCCCACATCGCCGTGGAGATCCCCGCCGACTGGACGGCCCTCCAGGCCGCCGACCTCGACGCCGCCGCCGCGTGGCGCGCCGCCACCGACGCCATCCTCGCCGAGACAGTCGGCTTCGCACCAGGCCGCTACCTGATCGCCGATGTGGCCACCGAGGGCGACCGCCGCTACCTCGTGGGCCACGCATTCGATCCGGCGATGGTGATTAGGGGTGTTGCCAGCAACAACACTGCGCACGGTGAGGGTGTGGGAGAGCTTCGCTCTCCCACAAAAAACTGATTGTGCTGCGGCGCGGCTAAGCCGCGCCGCAGCACAATCAGTGCAGCATGTACCTGCTGGGTACATAAAAAACCAGGTCTGGGGCGAAGCCCCACAACATTGCAGAAGCCCTGCCTACCGAACCTGTCTCACTGGATCTCGAAGGAGATAACCCGCTCGACACCGCTGTCGACGCCGCGCGCGACCATCGTCCAGGTACCACGCGCCGCATTGTCTGGGCTGGTCCAGTACCAGTCGGCCCGGCCGTCGCCGTTGGCCCCGTTCAGCTCCTCCGGCGTGATCGCCATCGGCTCGCCACTCGGCGTATTCACCCAGACCCCGACGGACTCGCTGGCGTTAAACCCGATGGCGACGAAGGCAAAGCGCGCCCCAGGCGGCCCCACGCTCGGCGTCACATTGCTCGTCTGCGTGGTATCGGACAGCGGAGACGCGGGGTCTCCGACCACATCAAAGGGGATGACATGCTGGATGCCGCTGTCGATCCCACGTGCGACCATCTGCCAGGTGCCACCCGCCGCATCGGCGGGCACCGTCCAGTACCAGTCGGCCCGACCGTCGCCGTTGGCCCCATTCAGCTGCTCCGGCGTGATCGCCATCGGCTCGCCCGCCGGTGTATTCACCCAGACCCCGACCCGTTCACTGGCGTTGAAGCCGGTGGCGACGAAGGCGAAGCGCGCCCCAGGAGGCCCCATGCTTGGCGTCACATTCGATGTCATCGTGCTCTGAGCGAGAGCGCCCGCCGGGGCCAGCGCCATAGCGAGCAGCGCAATCAGCCCAATCGTCCATGTTGCGATATAGCGCATCCTGAAATCCTCCCTGTATGTTGTTCACCAGAGCGCACATGCGCGCCCTGCCCTCACAGGGTCGCAATATCGGTGCCAACATCGCCTGGAGATGCGTCCGTCTCGCTGAGCGCCTAACGACCGGATAACACAGCCCACCAAAAAAGAGCGGCTGAGCCGCTCTTTTTTGGTGGGCTGCCAGAGCAACTGCTGCTCTGCGCGCGCTACATATCAGGAGCCGGTGGAGACGGCGACCACCGTAAACGGTGCCATCGCAGTAAACTCCGTCCAGTGGCCATAGGCAACCATCGAGTAGTCACCGGCGGCGATACCGCCGGTCGCCAGCGAAACCGCGATCTTACCCTCGGCATCGGCGAGGATCATGTCGAGGGCGACGACGCTCCCATCGGGGGCGTTGTACCAGAGGCCAACCGGCTCATCGGGGGCGAAGATCGCACTGCTGAAGGTGATCTCGCCATCGGCCGCGCTAGCGGCGAGGCTCGGGGCGAAGGCCGGGCCGCCCACGCTCAGGGCCAGGCTGTTGCTGCTGCTGCTGCCGCCGCCCGCCGCATCCCGCCAGATAAAGCTCAGTGGGCCGCCGAGCGCCCCGCCGACTGCGGCGGTATCCAGCAGCGTAAGATGGATCGTCGCGGTGACAACATCCCCACCCGAGCCCAGCGGGCCGGTCTGCATCGTCAGCGCCGTATCGGTGAGTTCGCTCACCCAAGCGCCCTCACGGCTAAAGGTCGCCTCCTCAACCCGCAGCAGCGCCGGGTCAAGCGGGAGCGTAATAATCGCATCCTTGGCCTTGCCATGACCACGGTTGGTGGACACCACCGTGAGGGTGAGGCTACTGCCAGACGTGATCGTATCTGCCGACTCGCTGTGCTGCACCACCGTGATCTGGGCTGGCTCGGACGCCTTGGGTGCCGCCGGATACAGAGCGTCCGTGCTGAGGTCGTCCATCAGCCAGCGGTTCTGCGCGCCCGTGATCAGCACATAGGCGATCTCCGCCCCCGACAGCGACACATGATCGAGCCGACCAGTGTTCAGATTGGCGGCGATCTGCTGCGAGTCGACCAGGGTGTCGGCGCTATCGTATGCCTCAATCGTCAGCGTCTCAGCGGTTGAGAAGTAGGCCGAGACGTTGGTCACGCCACCCGAGGTGAAATCGATCCGGCCCACGCCCTGCACCAGCCCCATCCATGCGAACATGTTCCCATCTACCGCGTAGGCGCATTGGGTGCCAAAGGATGGACAGTCATCCGGGAAGGGCGCGTTATACTGGCCCGTCCGCACATCGCCGTAGAGCCAGGGGTTGCCAGCCGTGTTGCTGAAGCTCACCCCTGGGATGGCCGTGCCGATCTCGGCCCCATCCACGCCGCTCTCGAAGGTGATGACGGCACTCTGGGCCAGAGCCGAACTACTCCCCGCCACACCGACCCACACCGTGAGGATGGCCATCCCGAGGATAGCCGAAACAAGGCGACGCATCATGATAGGCTGCATCCTCCCTAAGCTGCTTATAGGCGATCACTTCCTGGGTGCTTAAGGGCTGATACTACCACAAATTATGAGGATTCGGTGTACGGGGCAGCCTTCATGAGACAGCGCGCCCCCCGGCGAGCATCCGCCGGGGGGCACGATACACCGATGATGCTCCTCGTGCTACTGGACAGACGCCAGGCTGCCGCTCCTTATGTTCATGATCGATGGCAGGAACACATAGTGGATCTGGTTGACCAGATCCACCGTCTGATCGATCGTGCCATCGCTGTTCTGGTCGATCTGTAGCTGAAGCGTGCCAGTTTGCGCCCACCCCGTCGAGTCGATGTACTGCGTGTCGGATGCGCCGATGCTGAGGTCGTTGTAGACAAACCAGCTAATCCCATTCGCGCCTGCCCTGGTCAGGTTCAGGCTGTAGGTGCCAGCGCCAGCTGTGCCCTGTGACAGCGTCAGGGTGTTATTCGCCAGGCTGGCGCTCAGCGTATCGCCCGAGGCTACATCGAGCCCGCTCAGCGTGAACTGCTCGCCCGACCCATCGTTCGACAGCGCCACGTTAAGCGAGCGTGCCGCGCTCGAGTCGAGCACAATCCCGCTGCCATCTGCGGCGAGGCTGATCTGGTCGCTCGCGCCGGGGGCAAGCGCAAGATCCGCGACAGAGACGGCGTAGCCCGGCCCGAACTGGGCGACATCCAGCGTCGTTGCCTGCGTGAGGCTTGCGCCGTCGACGCTCAGGGTGTGCTGACCCGTCGGCAGATTGTAGATCGGCGGCGCATCAACCCCCAGTCCACCGATGGGCTGAGTCATATACGCCCCCGATATCGTATTAACAAAGCTACCGTTCTGATAGCCGATCAGCCCGCCCTGCCCATCGCTGATCAGCAGGTTCGCATCCCCCGACTGCCAGATCTGCGTCATGGTGCTGGCGGCCAGTGCGTTGGTTGAGGGCGGCAGGTAGGAGGGGAAGATGAATAGCCCATCGTGCAGGCTCAGCGGGATGGCGAGGAATGTGCCGAGAGTGCCCCCTCCAATAATTGGGTAGCTGGGATCTCCCGTTTCATAGCTCCATTCTTAGCGTTCGCTTATATTCGGAATCGGTTCGTGAAAT
>RYFE02000032.1 GCA_004138175.2 Chloroflexales bacterium ZM16-3
CTCCTGGCATGGTTCCAGCATGAAGGGTGCTTTCCTACGCACGCGCACGAGATCCCGCTCCCGGTACTCCACTTCCTGGCCAAGCAGGTGTCCGTCACCCCTGACGTGATCCTGACCTACGACTGGGAAGGTCGCACCGCGGAGCGCTACCGCGCCCAGATCCGCCAGACGTTGGGTGTGCGCGAAACGACCGTCGCGGATGCGGAGGCGCTGATGGAATGGCTCGCCACCACTCAGGCACCACAGCAGCCGTCATTCGATGCGCTCAAAATCGCACTCCTGACGCACTGTCGGAGTCTGCGGATGGAGCCGCCCTCCCCGCTCCGGATTGAGCGCCTCATTCGCTCGGCCATGCATCTCGCGGATACGCGATGTTGCCAACGCGTGGTTGGGCGGCTCACGGTGGAGGCTCGTGCGGGGCTGGACGCGCTCTTGGTGGTGGCGCAGCCCGATACGGTGGATGCCGTGGATGTCTCCCCGATCCATGCGTACTCCCCGCTGCACACGCTGAAAACCGACGCGGGGCGGATCAGCCTTGATAGTATGCAGACCGAGATTGCCAAGCTCCAGCAGATTCGGGCATTGAATCTTCCCACCGATCTCTTTGCGACCATTGCACCCAAGGCGGTGGCAGCCTATCGGCAGCGGCTGGAGCGGGAAGACCTGCACGAAGTGCGACGCCACCCGGATCCGATCCGGTATACCCTCCTGGCCGCCTATGGCCACCTGCGGGGGCAGGAGATCACCGACACGCTCGTCGATCTGCTCATCGCCGTGGTCGCGGGCATCGGCACGCGTGCGGAGCAGACGATCGACCGTCAGGTGCTCAAAGAGATCACCCGGGTGCGGGGCAAGAATCGGCTGTTCTATGCGGTAGCGGAAGCCGCACTGGCGCACCCTGACGAGGTTGTGCGTACGGTGGTCTATCCCGCCGCCGGCGGTGAGCAAACCCTGCGGGATCTGGTCGCGGAATACCAGGCAACCGACAGCTACGAGCGCCAAATCCAGCGCACGATGCGCCGCACGTATGGCCACCACTATCGCCGCATGCTCCCAAACCTGCTACGCGTGCTGACCTTCCGCTCGAACAACACCGTGCATCGCCCGGTCATCCGCGCCATTGATCTGCTCATCCGCTATGCGGATCGCACCCAGCTCCATTATGATGTCGGTGACGATGTCCCCATGACCGGGGTCGTCCCCACCGCGTGGCGCGATCTCGTCGAACAGACCAGCGCCCGCGGTGGGGTGCGGATCAATCGCATCACCTATGAGTTGTGTGTACTCCAAGCCGTCCGTGAGCAGCTCCGTTGCCGGGAGCTATGGGTCGAGGGGGCCAACCGCTTTCGCAACCCGGATGATGACCTCCCGCACGATTTTGACACGGGCCGCAGCGGCTACTATGCCGCGCTGCGGCTGCCCACGGACGTGGAAACATTTATCGCCCAGGAGCAGGCCGCGCTGCGCAAGGCGCTGACCACCCTCAATGACGGGCTGCCCGGCAATTCCACGGTCAGCATCCGTACGCGGCACGCGCGGAGCCGGTTCGTGGTGTCGCCCTTAGCCCCCCAGCCGGAGCCGCAGAATCTGACCCGGGTCAAAGCCGAGGTTGGCCATCGCTGGCCGACCACGAGTCTGCTCGATATCCTCAAAGAGGCGGCGCTGCGGATTGGGTTCACCAACCGATTCAGCAGTGTGACGGCCCACGAGGCACTTGACCCCGCCACGCTCCAGCAGCGCCTGCTCTTGTGCCTCTACGGTCTCGGCACCAATACGGGACTCAAAGCGGTCAGTGCGAGCGATCACGGCGCGGCCTACCGCGATCTGCTCTATGTCCGGCGACGCTTCATTACGCGCGATCACTTGCGTGCCGCGATCCAGGATGTGGTCAACGCCACGCTGCGGGTGCGCCGACCGGAGATCTGGGGGACCGCAACCACGGCATGTGCGTCGGACTCCAAGAAGTTTGGGGCCTGGGATCAGAACATCCTGACCGAATGGCATATCCGCTACCGTGGGCCGGGCATTATGGTGTACTGGCACGTCGAGCGCAAATCGGTCTGTATTTACTCCCAACTCAAGCGCTGCTCCTCGTCAGAGGTGGCGGCGATGATCGAGGGAGTCCTGCGCCACTGCACCGAGATGGCGGTGCAGCAGAACTACGTGGACACGCATGGGCAAAGCGAAGTGGCGTTCGCGTTCTGCTCCCTGCTCGGCTTCCAACTTTTGCCGCGTATCAAGGGGGTCGGGCGACAGAAACTATCCCCGTCCGACGTGGGAGCACCGGAGGCGTATCCAAACCTCCAGGGGGTGTTGACGCGCCCCATCAACTGGGAGTTAATCCGCCAGCAATACGATGAGATGGTCAAGTATGCGACGGCACTGCGACTGGGCACGGCGGAGGCCGAGGCGATCCTGCGCCGCTTTACCCGGAGCGGGCCGCAGCATCCCACCTATCAGGCGCTTGCCGAGTACGGTAAGGTGCGCAAGACGATCTTTCTCTGCGACTATCTTCAGTCAGAAGCACTGCGCCGTGAAATCCACGAGGGGCTGAACGTGATTGAGTCGTGGAACGGTGCGAACAGCTTTGTCTTCTACGGCAGAGGCGGGGAGATCGCGACCAACCAGCACGAGGATCAGGAGCTCGCGTTACTCGCGCTCCATCTGGTGCAGAACTGTCTGGTCTACATCAACACCCTCATGGTGCAGCAGGTGCTGGCAGAGCCGACATGGATGGCACGGATGCGGGCGGACGACCTGCGGGCGCTCACCCCGCTCTTCTATCGCCACGTCAACCCCTATGGTCTGTTCCAGCTCGATATGACGACACGGCTCGATCTGGAGGATCGCGCGGCATAAGGATATGCCGTGGGTGTAAAATCTTTGCGCGTCCCAAGCGTAACATACGATGCGGATATGTTACACATACGCCGTTGAGCAGCCCAATACGGGGCCGATCAGCGCCATATCGTTTGACACCTGCCAACGAACCAATGCGGTGAATCGGCGCACACGCACCGCGTGCCGCGTGTAAAGCATTCTCGGATTCGCGCGAATGCTTTACACGCGCCTGTATCCATGAGTCACCGTGGATGTAAATACCGTGCTGCGCACAACGGCCTCTTTTCCATGGCGGCTGGTGACAGCAACGTTTGTATAGGCCCCACCTGGGCCGTGCGCCACTACGGCCATGTCAACCCCTACGGTTCATTCGCTTATCTATCGGCAGATGCTGCGTGAGCGTGCAGCTTGTTTACCCGTTATGGTTTATGCGCTATAGGGAACGGTTAATGTTGGGACAGGGCCAAGCTAGTCTGCTCAGCTCATGCGCGCTTGCTCCACGTCCAGTCCCGGATCTCCGGCATATCCTGGCCGTACCTGTCGATATACTGCTTGTGTTCAATCAGCTTGTCCTTCAGCTGCTGCTTGAGGTAGATGCCCCTGTCGCCGGTCTGCGGCAAGCGGTCGATCACGTCCATCACCAGGTGGAAGCGATCCAGATCGTTCAGCACAGTCATATCGAAGGGCGTGGTGATGGTTCCCTCTTCCTTGTAGCCACGGACGTGGATGTTGTCGTGGTTGGTGCGGCGGTAGGTCAGCCGGTGGATCAGCCAGGGGTAGGCGTGGAAGGCGAAGATCACCGGCGTGTCTTTGGTGAAGAGCTCGTCGAACTCCAGGTCGCTCAGGCCGTGGGGGTGCTCGGTCTGCGGCTCTAGCTTCATGAGATCGACCACGTTGACCACGCGGATCCGCAGGTCGGGCAGGTGCTCGCGCAGGATCGACACGGCGGCCAGGGTCTCTAGGGTGGGCACGTCGCCGCAGCAGGCCATCACCACATCGGGCGCGGCACCCTGGTCGTTGCTGGCCCACGACCAGATGCCGATGCCCTCGCTACAGTGCTTGACCGCAGCATCCATGGTGAGCCACTGGGGCGCCGGGTGTTTGCCGGCCACCACCACGTTGACGTAGTGGCGGCTGCGCAGACAGTGGTCCATCACCGAGAGCAGGCAGTTCGCATCGGGCGGCAGGTACACGCGCACAATCTCGGCCTTCTTGTTCACAACATGATCAATGAAGCCCGGGTCCTGGTGGGTGAAGCCGTTATGATCCTGACGCCAGACGTGCGAGGCCAGCAGGTAGTTGAGCGAGGCAATCTTGCGCCGCCAGGGCAGGTCGGCGGTGACCTTGAGCCACTTGGCGTGCTGGTTGAACATCGAGTCGACGATGTGAATGAACGCCTCGTAGCAGTTGAAGAGCCCGTGCCGCCCGGTGAGCAGGTAGCCTTCGAGCCAGCCCTCACACTGGTGCTCGCTGAGCATCTCGATCACGCGCCCGGCGGGAGCGAGCAGCTCGTCGCCCGGCACGGTCGCGGCCTCCCACTGGCGCTCGGTGGCCTCAAAGACCGCCTCCAGCCCATTCGAGAGGGTCTCGTCCGGGCCGAAGATGCGGAAGTTCTGCTGAGCCGCATTCAGTTTCGTCACGTCGCGCAGAAACCGCCCCAGCACATGGGTGTCGCCGATGCCGGGCGCGCCGGGCGTGGGCACCTCCGCCGCGTAGTTGCGAAAGTCCGGCATGCGCAGGTCGCGCAGCAGTATGCCGCCGTTGGCGTGGGGGTTCGCGCCCATGCGCCGCTCGCCCTTCGGCGCCAGTTCGGCCAGCTCGGGCATGAGGCGGCCCCGCCCGTCGAACAGCTCCTCGGGCCGGTAGCTGCGCAGCCACGCCTCAAGCTGCTGGAGATGCGCGGGATGTTCGGCATCGACCAGCAGCGGCACCTGATGCGCGTGGAAGGTGCCCTCGATCTGGATGCCATCGACCATCTGCGGCCCCGTCCAGCCCTTGGGCGAGCGAAGCACAATCATCGGCCAGCGCGGGCGGGTGAGGTCGCCGTGGACGCGGGCGTTCTCCTGGATCCGCTTGATCTCCTCCACCACCTCGTCGAGCGTCGCGGCCATAGCCTGGTGCATCAGCGCGGGCTCGTGGCCCTCGACGAAGTGGGGCGTCCATCCGTAGCCGCGCAGCAGCTGCTCCAGCTCCTCACGCTCGATGCGGGCGAGCACAGTCGGGTTGGCGATCTTATAGCCGTTAAGGTGCAGGATCGGCAGCACCGCGCCATCGCTGGCCGGGTTGAGGAACTTGTTGGAGTGCCAGGCCGTGGCCAGCGGGCCGGTCTCCGCCTCGCCGTCACCGACGACGCAGGCGACGATCAGGCCAGGGTTGTCGAAGACCGCCCCAAAGGAGTGGCTGAGTGAATAGCCCAGCTCGCCGCCCTCGTGGATCGAGCCGGGGCACTCGGGCGAGGCGTGGCTGGGGATTCCGCCAGGGAACGAGAACTGGAGGAAGAGCTTGCGCAGCCCGGCTGCATCCTGGCTGATGTTGGGGTAGATCTCGCTATACGTGCCCTCCAGGTAGGTGTTGCCCACCACGGCCGGGCCGCCGTGGCCGGGGCCGGAGACATAGATCATATCGAGGTCGTACTTTTTGATCGCCCGGTTCAGGTGGACGTAGATGAAGTTCTGCCCCGGGGTGGTGCCCCAGTGGCCCAGCAGCATGTGCTTCACATCCGCAAGCGCCAGCGGACGCCGCAGCAGCGGGTTATCGTACAGGTAGATCTGGCCGACCGACAGGTAGTTGGCGGCGCGCCAGTAGGCGTCAATCTTGCGGAGCAGGTCCGGGGAGAGCGGTTTAGATTCCACTGGTTTGCTCATAATGACCCCTGTGATGCGCCGATGGCGCTGATGGGCCGACAGCACTATCGGCCCATCAGCGCCATCGGCGCACATACGCTAGGCGTGTACGTTCAGCTCCTCCGCGTCGGTCTGACCCAGCAGCGTGCGAGCCTGCGCGACCTCAGTATCGCTCCCGTGGGCGATCACCAGGTACCTACCGGCCTTGAGCTGCTCCTCGTACGTGATGATATGCTGCTTGGAGACGCCCCAGCCGGCCAGGGCGCCCAGCGCTCCGCCCGTAGCGGCGCCGACCGCCGCGCCCTCGATGCCGCCCAGCAGCACGCCGGCAAATGCCCCCGCCACCAGCAGCGGCCCGAAGCCCGGCACCCAGATGAAGGCGGCACCCATCAGGATGCCAAACAGGCCGCCGGTCCACGCGCCCACGCCTGCGCCCTGCTTCGCCACATCGCCCGCAGTGATATAGCCGTGGACCACCCGCTCGCTCTGCATGTCCTGGGACAGGATCGACACCTGGCGGATCGGGAAGCCGCCATCGCCGAGCGTATGCACGGCCTGCTCGGCCGCGTCTAGCGTCGCATATGTTCCTATCGTGCTCTGGTTCATCACCGTATCCTTCTGCGTCTTTACGCGCTATTGCCAGTTTCGGCATCTCCAGGTCTGCACCTAGCATAGCCCCACCAGCTGGATGCCAACAGTAGGAAGATCCTGTTTTTCAGAAGCCCAGACCCTGGGGTGCGCATCAGCGCCAACGATGCCTAGCCGGTGCCTGGCCGGTGCCAGCCGCCCACATCGGCGATGAGCCGCTCGGCCTCCTGCGGCCCCCACGTGCCTGGCGCATAGTCGCACAGCGGCGTCACGTCGTCGAGGATGGGCTCGACGATCGACCAGGCGATCTCGACCGCATCCTCACGCGCGAACAGCATCGCCTCGCCCCGCATGGCGTCGGTGAGCAGCCGCTCGTAGTCGCCGAGCATGCTCGGGCCGGGCTGATACGCGGCGGTCAGCTCTTGCTCGCGTGCGGCCATGGCGTCGCCCGCAGCCTTCATGCGGGTGTTGACCCCCAGCGTGATCGGCGGAGTGAGGCGGAAGCGCACGCGGTTGCCCTGACCGGGTGCCAGCCCGGCGAGCGGCGGGCGCTTGAGCGTCACCTGCACCTCGGTCGTCGTCACCGGCAGGCACTTGCCGGCGCGGATGGAGAAGGGCACGCCGGCCCAGCGCCACGAGTCGATGTGCAGGCGCACGGCGGCGTAGGTCTCAACGCGCGAGTCAGGGCGCACGCCCGGCTCGCCACGGTATCCAGCGACCTGCCCGCGCACCAGGTTCTGTGGGTCGAGCGGCTCGATGGCGCGGAAGACCTTCGCGGTCTCGTCGCGGATCCCCTCGGGGTAGGCCAGGATGGGCGGCTCCATCGCCACATAGGCCACGACCTGTAGGAGGTGGTTCTGCACCACATCGCGGATCGCGCCCAGCTCGTCGTAGAGTTTCCCCCGGCCCTGCACGCCGAACGCTTCGGCCATGGTGATCTGCACGCTCTCGACATAGTGGCGGTTCCAGATCGGCTCTAGGAAGATGTTGGCGAAGCGGAAGAAGAGCAGGTTCTGCACCGCGCTCTTGCCCAGAAAGTGGTCGATGCGGAAGATCTCCGCCTCTGGGAACACGCTGTGCAGCGTCGTGTTCAGGGCCTGGGCCGAGGCGAGGTTGCGGCCGAAGGGCTTCTCGACCACGACCCTCCCGCCCGTGGCGCAGCCCGACTGCCCGAGCTGGGTCACGGCATCGCCGAACAGCCCAGGCGGGATGGCTAAGTAGTGGATCGGGTGCTGGGCCGGACCGAGCGCCTGCCGCAAACGCACGAATGTCTCCGGATCGCGATAGTCGCCGTCGATATACTGGAGCAGCGACATCAGCGTGGCGAAGGCCGGCTCGTCGAGGGTGCTGTGTTCCACGATGCTTGCGCGGGCCCGCTCACGCAGCTGCTCCAGGCCCCAGCCGGATTTGGCCACGCCGATCACCGGCACGCGCAGGGTGCCGCGCTGAACCATGGCCTGCAGCGCCGGGAAGATCTTCTTGTAGGCCAGGTCGCCCGTCGCGCCAAAGAAGACAAAGGCATCAGATTCCGTCATCGCTCGCACCACCTTTCGCTCGCCGCCATCACGCCAGCGGCAGCTCGTGATGCCCGCCAAACTGGAATCGCATCGCGGAGAGCAGCTTGTCGGCGAAGTCGTCCTCGCCGCGTGATGCGAAGCGCTGGTCCAGCGCCGCGCTCAGCACCGGCGCGGGCGCGCCCGTCTCGATGGCCGCCAGGATCGTCCAGCGCCCCTCGCCCGAGTCCGAGACCCGGCCCATGAACTGGGCGAGCTGTGGGTCCGCCACCAGCGCCGTCGCGGTCAGATCGAGCAGCCACGAGGCGATCACACTGCCGCGCCGCCAGACCTCAGCCACGTCGACCAGGTCCAGATCGTACTGGTAGTCCTCCGGATGGCGCAGCGGTGTCATCTCGGCGCTGATGGCGTGGCCCTGCGCGCCGACGTTGGCGTGCTTGAGGATGTTCAGCCCCTCGGCATAGGCCGCCATGATCCCGTACTCGATCCCGTTATGCACCATCTTGACAAAGTGGCCGGCCCCGCTCGGCCCGCAGTAGAGGTAGCCAGCCTCGGCGGTGCCGCCCAGCTGCGCGCGGCCAGGCGTGCGTGCGATCGTGCCCGCCCCGGGCGCCAGCGCTTTGAAGATGGGGTCGAGGTGCTGCACGGCGGCCTGCGGCCCGCCGATCATCATGCAATAGCCGCGATCCAGCCCCCACACGCCGCCGCTCGTGCCCACATCAATGTAGGTGATGCCGCTGGCTGCCAGCTCCTGCGCCCGGCGCATGTCGTCGATGTAGTAGGAGTTGCCGCCATCGACCACGCTGTCGCCGGGCTGGAGCAGCCCGCGCAGATCCTGCAGCGCCGAATCGACCGCAGCGGCGGGCAGCATCAGCCAGATCACCCGCGGCGTCTCCAATGTGGCGACAAGATCGCCGAGTGACGTGGCAGCGGTCGCGCCTTCGCCAGCCAGCTCGGCCGCCGCCGCCTGATTACGGTCATACACGACGCACGCGTGCCCGTTGCGCATCAGGCGGCGAACCATACCCGCGCCCATGCGCCCGAGGCCGATCATTCCAAGTTGCATAGTGATCTCGCTCCTTCCAAGCCCACGCGGGGGCTCAGCGTCATTCAAGGTACACGCGCCTACGCGCTGGTGTTCCACATCGCGATGACCGCCACCTCGGGGTGATGCGGGTCGTAGCCGAGGATGCTCAGCGATGCGGTGTTGAGCCGAAAGTGCTGCGCCTCGATCACGGCGAGCCCGATCCAGCGCGCGGCCAGCACCGCGCTGAACTGGCCGTGCGAGAACAGCGCGACATTGCCGTCCAGCACGCGCAGGCGGTCGATCAGCCGATCCGCGCGGGCCGAGATCTCGGCCGGCGACTCGCCGTGCGGACAGCCGTCACGGAAGACGTTCCAGCCCGGACGCTCCGCCCGAATGTCCGCAGAGCTCCGGCCCTCGTAGTCGCCATAGGCCCACTCGGCCAGATCGGGGTCGATCACGGCCTTCGGCCCCACGCCCGAGAGATCATAGGTCTGGCGCGCCCGCTGGCTCGGGCTCGTCAAGACATGGGTGAACATCACAGCCTGAAGGCGGGGCGCGAGGCGCCGCGCCTCGGCCTCGCCCTGGGGGATCAGCGGGATGTCGCTGCGGCCGGTGTGCTGGCCAGAGACCGACCAGGCGGTCCCGCCGTGCCGAACCAGGTAGAGCTGCAGGGTCATGATCATCCACCTTCCTGATCTGCCAGTGCGGCGCTCACCATTGCCTGTGCCTCCTCCAGCAGGCGGCGCATAGGGGTCTCCGTATAATAGGCACTGACCAGCCTGGGAATATGTACCAGCAGCAACTCTTCGACCGGGTTCCTAGCCAACGGGCTCACGTTCATGGCCAACTCCAGACGTATCATTGCGACTGCTGATCCAAGGTCTGTGTAAGCCAGTGTACAGAAGCGAAATGAAGAGACAGGTGCATGCCAGCTAAGGCAAAGCTAAAGCGAACAGGCGTAGCCGTACGACAATTGGCACACATTACGGTACACGTGGATGATGGAAATCTCCGCATAACGGTACTAGCAGGATATGTGCCGTCCCGCTGTCCCGCTATCCCTAGCAGTGCCAGGGGTAAAGTAGAGATCGTGATCCGAATTCAGTGCCTCAGTGGCTCAAGCCTGCTGCTCAGTGCTATAGGTGTAGGGGTTTTGGGTGAATCTCGCCCGTCTTCGGCACACCCCATATAGCCTTGTGTAGCCTCGCGCTGCTGCTGGCCCATAGCAAGCGGAGGACCCAGCTATGACCGATGTCATTCTGGCGCTCAAGGCTGGCTCGTCGAGCATCAATTTTGCACTGTTCGCGGCTGAGCGCGGTGCACCGCCGAGGCGATCGACCTGTTCGTGTACCGCATCGGGCGGGCGCTGGCTCATCCTCCTAGCGCGGCGCGGAAGAAGTCACGCATCGCCGGGAGATACGCGGCGTTCCCCGCTGCGTTGAAGGAGTGCGGCTGACCAGGGTAGACGACAAACTCCACCGGTTTCCCCGCGTCGCGCAGGCTCTGGTAGAGATCCTCCGGCCACGTGCGCGGCACCGTCTCATCCTGATCGCCCCAGATGATCATGGTGCGCGCGGTGACGTAGCGGGTGAATCCGAGCGGCGAGAGGCGCGCATACAGATCTGGCGCGGCGTCGGGCGTCACTGGGAACTCGATGCTAACCCGGTCAATCACACCGCTGCGCGAGCCGGTCGGCTGGCCCGTGCGCAGACGCGCCCGATCAACCCGAAACGCATAGTCCTCCGCGATGTTTGATGAGGCTGGCGAGTAGATCAGGGCGGCGGCAATCTGCTCGCTGACGACAATCGTCTTAGCGGTGATCGCCCCACCGTTGCTGTGGCCCCACATCAGCAGCTTGCCGGGCTGCGCATCGGGCAGGGCCTGGGCTAATGGAATGAGGTTCAGCGTATCGATCACGTGCCCGGCGCGGAAGACGTTCGGCGCATTGTCCGATCCGGCGTGGCTGCGGAAGTCCGGCGCGATGGTCAGGAAGCCCTGGCGGGCCAGGTAGTCGGCGGCGAGCTTCGAGCCGTTGCCAGTCTGGTAGGTGTCGAGCGGGTAGTAGCCGTGGTTGAGGATGACGACGGGGAAGGGACCGTCCCCGTGGGGGCGGTTGAGCATCCCGGTGATGCGCAGACCATCACTGGGGTAGGCGATCAGGTAGCGGGTGAACGTCGGCGTCTCCTCCAGCACGCGTACGAAGGTGATCGCACCGCCGCCGTAGGTACGGCTGCGCAGCCCCGCAATCGTCAGCGGGGCAAGATCCGCGTAGGGGTCGGGCGTTGGGCTGGGTGGGGCAGGTGTGACGCTGGGTGGGGCAGGTGTGACGCTGGGTGGGGCAGGTGTGACGCTGGGGGCGACCGCGATATGGGTGGGTGCGACCGCAGGGGCGGAGGGAATGGCCGTAGCGGCAGCTGGCACGCCGCCCACGCTACAGGCAGATAGGATGAGCAGCAGCAGCAGGTGGAAGATCAAGCGCATGAGCAGATATCCTTTTAGCACAGCATGTGCTGGCAGTCGTTGGCAACACGGGTGATCCCGGCATCAGGGCTATTGTAAAGCCACACACGAAATAGGATATAATCGAGCGCGCCCGCCATGGCGCGCTGCGGGATCGGGCTGAAGCCCTTCGCAACCGGTATGATAAAGTCTGGTCGCTGCCAAATAGCGTGGCGGTGCATATGGTAGGATCCACGGTGAACACCTTTCTCATGATTGGATGCTTGATGCCCCAATCATACCCGGAAAGATGCTCGCTTATTTGTGCGCTTTCCACCGAGCAGTATCTTTGCAACAGCCCTGCATCACATGCCTACCTGAATCACGCGAGCGGCGTTAGCTGCTATACTACAGTCAACCCAACGCCATTTTGTAGGTCAATCTCATAGAAGATCTGTGATACCAACCATTGAGGTCGGCGACACCTGGGGGCTTGAGGCCCGCGCAGGCGATCTGCTGACCGGCCATCTGCCACTGGCGCCCGCGATGCTAGGGCTCTTCAGCGCCGGGAGCGTCAGCCTCTTCGCGGAGACGGCCACTGGGCCGCAGCCCCTCGCCCTCGACCATGTCCTGGCGGCCATCGTTGGCCCGGCCCTGCGCGAGCTGGCGGCCCCCGGCGTGCAGCTGCGCCTAGAGTGCCGCAGCGTAGCCCCGCTCACGCTCCACCTGCTGCGCGCGGGCGCGCCGGCGCTGGCGATCCCCGCCGCGCCGATCACCACCGAGGATGGCGTGCCCCTGGCCTTTGACCCCCAGGACAGCGCGCAGCTCGCGACGCCTGACGCGCCGATCCGCTGGAGCGACTTCCGCCTCAGCCTCCAGGCGGCCCAGTTTGCCATCGTCGCCGGCTTTGACGAGCTGCTCGCCACGCCGCTGCTGCGCGATGTCGAGCTGCTGGAGCACCAGATGCGCACCGTCCGCACCGTCCTGCGGCGCATGCGCGGCCGCGCCCTCCTCTGCGACGAGGTCGGCCTCGGTAAGACCGTGGAGGCCGGCATGGTCACGCTGGAGCTGGCCACGCGCGGGCTGGCCCGACGCACCCTGATCCTCACCCCGCCCGCGCTTGTCGAGCAGTGGCAGGGCGAGCTGCGCCGCAAGTTCGGGCTGGACAGCATCGCCTATGACGACCCGCTCTTCCGCGAGCAGGGCGCGGCGGCCTGGGGCCAGCACGAGCGGATCATCGCCTCCTTCCACACCGCCAAGCGCGAGCCGCACCGCTCGGCCATCCTGGCCCACGAGTGGGATCTGGTGATCGTCGATGAGGCCCACCACCTGCGCAACCGCACCACCGTGCTCTGGAAGTTCGCGGCCGAGCTGCGCAAAAAGTATATCCTGCTGCTCACCGCGACCCCGGTGCAGAACAACATGGAGGAGCTGTTCAACCTGGTCACGCTGCTCCAGCCCGGCCTGCTGCGCACCGCCCGCGTCTTCCAGCAACAGTTTGTGGATAAGCGCGACAAGCTTACGCCGCGCAACATGGACCAGCTCCACGACCTGCTGGCCGAGGTGATGGTGCGCAACCGGCGCTCGACGGTGGGCCTGGCCCTGACCCGGCGGGTCGCCCGCACCGAGAGCGTGCCGCTGGCCCCCGCCGAGCGCCAGCTCTATGATGGGGTGTCCGCATTTGTGCGCCGGCACCTTCACGCCAGCGGCGGGCGCGGCCCGCTCAACCGCATGACCCTGCTCTCGCTCCAGAAGACCCTCGGCAGCTCCAGCCTGGCCGCCGCGCCCGCCCTGGAGCGGCTGGCCCTCGATGAGCGCCTGCCCGCCGCCGAGCGCGAGGCGGTGGGGGCGCTCGCCGACACCGCTCGCAGCCTCAGCGACCACGCCAAGCTGAACCGCCTGAGTGAGCTGGTGCGCGCCTTCCCCGACAAGCTGGTGATCTTCACCCAGTTCCGCGAGACCCAGGCCCTGCTCCAGCGCCGCCTGAGCGACGACGGCGAGCAGGTGGTGATGTTCCACGGCGGGCTGACCCGCGTGCAGAAGGAGGAGGCGGTCACGGCATTCCGTGGCCCGGCCCGCCTGCTGCTCACCACCGACGCGGGCAGCGAGGGCCGCAACCTGCAGTTCTGCAACGGCATCGTCAACTTCGACCTGCCCTGGAACCCGATGCGGATCGAGCAGCGTATCGGGCGGCTCAGCCGGATCGGCCAGGCCCGCGATGTCTTCGTCTTCAACCTGGCCGCCGCCGACACCCTGGAGGCGGCCATCCTGCACCTGCTCGACGCCAAGATCGCCATGTTCGAGCTGGTGATCGGCGAGGTCGATATGATCCTGGGCAACCTCGACGACGAGCAGGAGTTTGAGGATCTGCTGGCCAACATGTGGGCCGCCGCGCCGGACGACGCCGCATTCCACAGCGCCATCGACCAGCTCGGCGAGCGCCTGGTGGCCGCGCGCGGGGCCTACCAGCGCCAGCGCGCCCACGACGACCGGCTGTTTGGCGAGCGATTCGCCCCGGAGGGATAGGATGACCACACCCCTGGAGCAATTTCTGCGCGACTACGCCGAGGCGGTCGATGGCCTGTGGGATGAGATCGAGCCGCAGGTCTACGATGTGCTCTGGCCCGATACGGAGCAGCCGATCCGGCTGACCTTCGACCCCGAGGCGCTACCCGAGCACCCGCAGGCCCAGCTGCTCACCTTCGGCCTGCCCCTGCTCGCCGAGCTGCTGAGCGCGGCCCAGGAGCGCGGGCATATCGCCCACGTCTACCACGATGAGATGAACCTGCAGCCCTACCGGCTGGAGCAGCAGGTGCGGCGCGATCTGCGCGTCCCGGCGGGGACGGAGCTAGAGCTATCCGCGCCGCGCCCGTCCTATGTCGCGCACTGTATCTGCTGGTTCGAGGTGAGCTACCTGGGCGATGAGAAGACTCAGGCGCTGATCTCGGCGGCGGTCGATCGGCGCTACGGGCGGCTGGTGCGCCACCTCGACCCCTTGCTGGCTAACCCGGATCTGGGCGAGGAGCGGCGCTGGGCCTTCCCCGACGCCCCGGCGATCCCGCTGGAGCGGGCCTACCTGATCGCACGCGAGCGGGTGGTGCGCAGCGTGGTGACGGAGGCCAACAGCCAGCAGCGCGAGCGCCAGGGGCGGGCCGACCGCGAGATCGCCCGTATGGAGCGCTACTTCGCCGATATGGCCGAGGATCTGGAGGCGCGCATGGCCAAGGCCACGGCCAAGGGCGAGGATACGGCGCCCCTGGCCCAGCGCAAGGTCGCCCTCGGGCGCGAGGCGGCCCTGCGCATCGATGAGCTGCGCCGCAAGGCGGGTGTGCGCGCCCAGCTGCGCCTGCGCAACCTGCTCCACCTGAGCGCGCCCCGGCTCTTCCTGCGCGCCCGCCTGACCGGCCCGAAGCTGGCGTCCACACCAGCACTCAGCGTGAGCTGGGACCCGCTCACAGAGAAGACCGACGCCCTCGACTGCCCCAACTGCGGCCGCCCCACGTACGCGCTGGCCCTCGCTCGGCGGGGTGAGCTGCGCTGCGAGGCATGTGCCGACCGGCCTTGACCTGCTCCGTGCTGCCCCGTGCGATCACGACCAGGTCCCCGCGCTTCAGAGCACGTACAGGCACGGTCTCGACCGCCCCATCGCGACGAACTCGCGCGTGGCCGGTCGGCAAAGCGGTATCGCTCTTCATTGCGCCCTCCCCACTACATGCCATCCGTCCGCTGGGGCAGCGCTGGCCAGCGGCTTAGCTCAGCGCCCCAAACCAGCCCCGCCGCTCCATCCACTTCGCGAGCTCCAGCACTGGGGAGACGGTGAAGGCGACGCCGATGACGATCATCCAGTCGACCAGCGGCAGCGCGAAGGTGCCGAAGGGCTCGTGCAGGAAGGGGACGTAGATAATCCCGACCAGTAACAGCAGCTCCCACAGAATGGACATATTGAGCCACTTGTTCGCGAACGGACGCCGCAGCACCGAGTGCCGGTCGGAGCGATAGTTGTAGGCTTTGAAGAACTGGATGAGCACCAACGCGACAAAGGTCATCGTCATGGCCTCCATCAGCGATCGGCCTGAGTTGAGCGCCCAGGCGAACAGCCCCAGATTGACCATGGTGGACCACAGCCCGCCGATGAGCATCAGGACCACCACCGGGCGGGTGAAGATGCCGCTGCGCGGGTTGCGCGGCTGGCGTTGCAGCAGGTCCGCCTCGGGCGGATCGACCGCCAGGGCCAGCGAGGGCAGGCCGTCGGTGGCCAGGTTGACGTACAGAATCTGCACGGCCGTCAGCGGCAGCGGGAAGCCGAGCAGCACGGCGCCGGTCATCAGCCCGATCTCGCCGATGTTCGACGAGAGCAGGTACATCAGGTACTTCTTGATATTGCCGAAGATGCCGCGCCCCTCCTCGACCGCCGCGACGATTGAGGCGAAGTTGTCGTCGGTCAGGGTCATTGCCGCCGCCTCTTTGCTCACGTCCGTGCCGGTGATGCCCATCGCCACGCCGATGTCGGCCTTCTTGAGCGCGGGCGCGTCGTTCACCCCGTCGCCGGTCATCGCCACCACGTGGCCGCGCTGCTGAAGCGCGGTGACGACCCGCAGCTTGTGGGCCGGGGAGACCCGCGCGTAGACCGCGATCTCCTCAACCGCCTGCGCCAGCTCCGCCTCGCTCATGGCATCCAGCTCGGCGCCGGTCACAACCCGCCCATGGGTCAGCAGGCCCAGCTCGCGGGCCACCGCCTGCGCGGTGATCGGGTGATCGCCGGTGATCATGACCGTCTTAATCCCAGCCTGGACGCAGGTGGCGATCGCGGCGCGGGCCTCGGGGCGGGGCGGGTCGATCATCCCCACCAGCCCCAGGAAGGTCAGCTCGTGCTCCGCCTCGGCGATGGCGCTGACGCGCTTGCGGGCCACGGCCAGCACCCGCAGCGCCGCGCCGGCCATCTGCTGCGCCGCAGCCAGGATCGTCTCGCGGCCCAGCGTGTCGAGCGGGCGATCCCCCTCGGCCGTCAGCGCGGAGCCGCATGCGGCGAGGATGATCTCCGGCGCGCCCTTGGCGTAGGCGACCGCGCCGTCGGGCGTGGTGTGGAGCGTGATCATGCGCTTGGTCTCGGAGGTGAAGGGGATCTCGCCCACGCGCGGCGCGGACACCTCAAGGTCAGCCTTCTCCAGCCCGGCCTTCGCAGCCGCCACAATCAGCGCCCCTTCGGTGGGATCGCCCTTGATCTGCCAGCGACCCTCGTGCTGGATCAGCCGTGCGTCGGAGCAGAGCGCGCCCGCGCGTAGCAGCTCTCCCAGCGCGCCATCCGGCGTCACCGGCGCACCATCCCGCAGAAATGTGCCGGACGGCTCATAGCCGGTATTGGTGACCGCGATCAGCTCCCCGGCGACGAAGATCTGGCGGGCGGTCATCTCATCTTTGGTGAGCGTGCCGGTCTTATCCGAGCAGATCACCGAGGTGCTTCCCAGGGTCTCCACCGCCGGCAGCCGGCGGATCAGCGCGTTGCGGCGGGCCATGCGCTGCACGCCGATGGCCAGCGAGATCGTGACCACCGCCGGCAGCGCCTCCGGCACCACGGCCACCGCGAGAGCGATCCCGAAGATCAGCATCTCAAGGAAGGGCTGTCCACGCAGGATGCCGAGCGCCACCACAATGGTGACGACGACAAAGGCGGCGATAGCCAGCGCCTTGCCCACCCGGTCAAGATTCTCCTGCAAGGGCGTGCGCCCGGTCTCGACAGCCTGAAGCATGCCCGTGATCCGGCCGAACTCGGTCTGCATCCCGGTCGCCACCACCAGCGCCTTGCCACGCCCATAGGTGACGATGGTGCCAGCATAGATCATATTGGTGCGGTCGCCGACCGTAAGCTGCCCTTCGGGGAGCGGCGCGGTCTGCTTGGCAACCGGGAGCGACTCCCCGGTCAGGGATGCTTCCTCGATCTGCAAATTGACCGCCTCAATCAGCCGGGAGTCGGCCGGGACACGCTGGCCGGCCCGCAGCATGATCACATCGCCCGGCACCAGGTCGCGGGAGGGGATCTCGATCTCGTCGCCGCCACGCAGCACGGTGGCGGTTGGCGCGGCCAGCTCGCGCAGCGCCTCGATCGCCCGCTCGGCGCGATACTCCTGGACGAACCCGAGCAGGACCGCAAACAGCACAATGACAGCGATCACCAGCGCTTCGAGCCCCTGGCCAAGAAACGCGGAGATCGCCGTCGCGGCGAGTAGGATGATGACGAGGACATTGCGAAACTGCTCGGCCAGCATCGCCCAGGGCGAGACGCGGGCGGTCGCCTGAAGCTCGTTGGGGCCGTACTTGGTCTGGCGCAGCGCGATCTCCCGCTCCGCAAGGCCAGCGGGCGTGGAGCGCAGCCGGTGCAACACGGTCTCGGTGGAAAGGGTGTGCCAGAGGGCTGAGGGTTCCATAGCGCCTACCTCCGCATTGAAGTAGGCCGTGGGGAGGTATAAAAAGGACGAGCACCCCCACGGCAGCGTGTGTCGTGGTGGTCTCGCCAGTAGTGTTGTTACACGTACGATCAGCCGGGAGCGGGGCTCCGTGATGACGACTGATCGGCCCGAAGGGCGGGTGGCTACTCCCCTACCATCCATGAGTATAGCACTAGGGAGGGGCGGTAGAACGCGGGTGATATTACCGTAGGTGACGATAGAACAACAGGGGCGCATGGCGGCGCACGAAAGATCGGCAGTATAGTGAACCCAAGAATCTGCACACTCAGGAGGCCAGGGCCCGGTAGAATGAGCCTATGAAAAAGTCTTACACTGCGAGCTTCTATAGTGGCTCAAGTTGTCAAGACACTGTTTTGGCCAGATATCCGTAGATCGCGAACCGGATTTGGGCACGAAAGGCTTGACACTGGCACCACCATGATCGACGCCGATGTGCGTGAAATCATGCCCGACATGAGCTGTCCACCGCCCTCTGGTACGGCTGAACACGATGGCTACCGACCGTGCATCGGTCACGACGTTGCGGTGGTCAGGTCATGCGGGCCGCCGGAGGCGCCTGGGGTCACGGGAGGTGGCGCGAAAGAGACCGATACCGGAGTCTGGTAGGCGAGGGCCTGATGGGGGCGCTGCCCGTTGTAGCGCGCCATGTATCGCGTGATGCCCTGGCGCACGTCGCGCGGGCAGGCATAATCATACAGATAGACCTCCTCGTATGTGACGGAGCGCCAGAGCCGCTCGGTAAAAATGTTATCGAGGGCACGGCCTTTCCCATCCATGCTGATACATACCCCCGCCGCCACCAGACGCTGCGTATACTGTGGGCTGGTGAAGTGGCTGCCCTGATCACTATTCCAGATGCGCGGCGTGGCGACGGCCAGGGCGGCATCGACGGCCTCCAACACGAACGGCAGTTCCAGCGTGTCATCGAGTGCCCAACTCACCACAGAGCGCGAGTACCAGTCCAGCACGGCGACCAGATACATCCAGCCCTGGCGCATGCGGATAGAGGTGATATCAATGCCCCAGATGTGATTTGGCTCAGCAGCCGTGATGCCGCGTAAGAGATAGGGGTAGATCTGATGGTCGAGGTGCCGCCGACTGATATTCGGCCCAGGATAGATCGCCGCAATCCCCATCTCCTGCATATACCGCCGCACGGTATTGCGCGCCAGGGTGCCGAATTCCGGTCGCAGCAGCACCTGAATCTTCCGTGAACCATAAAAGGCAATAGAGCATAAGTAACGCTGTCACCCTGAGCGAAGCGAAGGGTCCCGGCCGGGATTCTTCGCTTCGCTCAGAATGACAGGACACCTCACAGCGTTACTTCTGCGGTATTGCCATAAAAGGGAGCGTCGGTAGAGATCTCATCGATCCGATGCTTGATCGCCACCTCACGCGCAGACGGTGCAACGGGTTGATAGTACAGGCTGGAGCGGCTGAGGGTCAGGAGCATGGCCTGGGTCGCGAGCGGCAGCTCAGGCGTATCGCGCTCGATCAGCGCCTGCCGTTCCCGCAGACTCAGGCTGGTAGCTTTTTTTTCAGCCAATGCAGCTGCGTGGTGCGGCGACCGATCTCGGCGTACAGCTCCTCCAGCTGCTTCTCGCGGGCGGCGTGCTGGTCGGCCAAGTTGTCCCGCCGCTCATAGAGCGATGCCAGGCATTTGCGTGCGATAGCCCGCCACGCGCACAGCACGGTGGTTCCCACCCCATGCGCGCTCCTGAGCTGAGCCAGGGTCTTCTCTTCCTTGAGCAGTTCCAGCGCGACCTGGGCCTTGAAGGCGGACGTGTAAACCTTTTTCGCAATAGAGCATAAGTAACGCTGTCACCCTGAGCGAAGCGAAGGGTCCCGGCCGGGATTCTTCGCTTCGCTCAGAATGACAGGACGCCTCACAGCGTTACTTCTGCGGTATTGCCCTTTTTCATCGGGTCAGGCTCCCTTTCTTTTGCCTGGCCGAGTGTCCGAATTCCTTGAGCCATTATAGGCGGCGGCTAGCGGCTCTGCTGCGTCACCTGCCGCTGCGCGGCCTGGACCTCGGGTGGCCAGGTGCTCTTGATGTAGGTCAGCACGGCCACGATCTGCGCGTCGCTGAGCTGGCTGCCGAAGGCCGGCATGCCGCTCACATAGCCCGGCGAGGCGACGCTCTGCCCGCCAGCCTTCGTGATCTGGAAGAGCAGGTCGTCGGCGTGGTGCCAGGTGTGGCCGCTCGCGTCGTGGGGCGGCGCGGGCATGGTCCCGCTGGCCAGCGGCTGCTTCCAGTTTGGCTGGCCCTCCAGGTTGATGCCGTGGCAGCTCGCGCAGTAGGTCACATACAGCGCCCGTCCGTCGCCAGACGCCGCCACGCCGCCGGGACCGCCGCCGGACGGGCGGTTCGCCAGCACATTGCCGATGATCGCCCCGGCCAGCAGCAGGCCAACGGCGGCGAAGCCGATCGTGCGCTGCGACAGCCGGCGGCTGCCGCGTGCGATGGTACGTCCCATGGGCTCCTTCATTTCTCACTTGGGTGCGCAGTGATACCGCCCCGCTGGTGCGTGGACCGTCAAACCTCAGGGCCATCGCGGGTGCGCCCGCTGCCGTGCTAGCGCAAGACGCCCGGCGCCTGGAGGGTCTCGACCGCCTGGAGGTACTCCTCGCGGCTGATCTCGCCGCTGGCGTAGCGTCGGCGCAGGATGGCCAGCGCGTCGGGCTCGACCGTGCGGCTGCGCGGGAACAGGCCCGACAGCCCCCAGACCACCAGGGCGATCACGCCGACCCAGATCAACAGCATCATGATCATCCCAAGCCAGCCCATCCCGCCAAACATATCGTATCCGTACATCATGACATTCCCTCTTTCCGTGCATCCGGGCGTGCGATGCGTCCGGCTGATGCGCAGTATAGCCGTCGCTGGTCAAGGGAACGTGCGCGCACGCATCAAGATTGGGTCAAGCGTTCGGCCCGCTCGGCCACCGGCAGGGTGAAGGTGAAGGTCGATCCCTGGCCGGGGCCGGCGCTCGCGGCCCAGATCTGGCCGCCGTGGGCCTCGACCAGCGCCTTGCTGATCGTCAGGCCGATCCCACTGCCGCCAGTGGCCCGCGCGCGGGCCTTGTCCACCCGGTAAAAGCGCTCGAAGAGGTGCGGCAGGTGTGCTGCGGCAACCCCCGCCCCACTGTCTCGCACCTCGAAGCGTACCGCTGCATCGTCGTGCGCCACCGTGAGCGCGACCGCGCCATCGGCTGGGGTGTGCTGGAGCGCGTTGCCCAGCAGGTTGATCAGCACCTGGACCATGCGGTCGGCGTCGGCGGCGACGGCGGGCAGGCCGGGGGCGACCACGGTGGTCAGCGCCACGCCCTTCTCGGCGAACTGCGTGGCCAGCCGGGCGACCGCACGCTCGGCCAGCGCCCCCGGCGCGATCAGCGCCAGGTGCAGGGGCAGCTGCCTGGCCTCGGCCCGCGAGAGCGCCTGCAGGTCGGCCACCAGCCGCTGGAGCCGGCCAGCCTCGTCGAGGATGAGCGCCCAGGCAGCGTCGTCCGGCACCACCACCCCGTCGAGGGCACCCTCGGCCTGGGCCGCGATCGTGGCCAGCGGCGTGCGCAGCTCGTGGGCCACGTCACCGATCAGCGTGACCCGGCGGCGCTCGGCCTCCTCCAGGGCACCGGCCATGGTGTTGAACTGGAGCGCCAGGGCGGCCAACTCGTCGCGGCCCTCGGTGGGGACGCGCTCGGCGTAGTGGCCGCCGGCGATGCGCTGGCTGGCCATCAGCAGCCGCGCGATCGGCGTGACGATCCGGCTGGAGACCAGCAGGCTCACAGCGGCGGCCACCAGGCAGGCCGCGCCGCCGCTGAGCAGCAGCGCCTCGAACATAGCGGTCTGGAAGACCGCATTGGTGGCCTGGGCCATCGCGGCCATGCCTGGGTCAGCCGCCGTCGGCGCATCGGCACCGAGCAGCGCGATCATCAGCCGGTCGTGGAGCGAGGGCGCGATCAGCAGCGTCACCAGCAGCAGGGTCGCCATCCCGGCGACGATCACCAGCAGGTGGGCGAGGAACAGCCGGGCGCGCAGGCCGACGCGGCGACGCGGGCTCACCGCGGCTCCACAAAGCGGTAGCCAACCCCGCGCACCGTGGCGATGAACTGGGGCTGGGCCGGGTCGTCGCCGAGCTTCTTGCGCAGGTTGGCGATATGCACATCGACCACGTGGTCGTCGCCAAAGTAGGTATCGCCCCAGACCCGGTCGAGCAGCTGGGCGCGGGTGAAGGCCCGGCCAGGGTGGGCGGCCAGCGCGGCCAGCAGATCATACTCCAGGCTCGTCAGCGCCAGCGGCGCGCCAGCGAGGCGCGCCTCGTGGCGGGCGTGGTCGATGGTCAGCGGGCCAAAGACCAGATCCAGCGGTGGAGGCGCCTCGCTGGATAGACCGGCACGCGGCCGGCGCAGCATCGCCCGCACGCGGGCCACCAGCTCGCGCGGCGAGAAGGGCTTAGTCAAGTAGTCGTCGGCACCCACCTCCAGGCCGATCACCCGATCGATCTCCTCCGCCCTGGCGGTGAGCATCAGCACATAGGCGTCGGAGAAGCTGCGCAGCTGGCGGCAGACCTCCAGCCCATCGATGCCGGGCAGCATCAGGTCGAGCACAACCAGGTCGGGCGGCTGGCGACGGGCGATCTCCAGGGCGCGCAGCCCATTGTCGGCGAGCGTCACCTGGAAGCCGGCCTGCTCCAGGTAGCCGCGCACCAGCTCGCGCAGCCGGGCCTCATCATCAACCACAAGCACGGTCGGGGCAGCGCTCATCGCGTCTTCCTCACTGCGCGCCAATCCTGGTTGGCGATCTGAAACCGTTCGCACCGATGCATGATGGTTGCGAACCGGCCCTCCGTCAACTCGCATGCAGCTTGATCAGATCTTGATGATTGCGCGCATCAGATCTTGAGCGTGTCGCGATACACTGCCTGTGGAAGAAGCGCTCTTCCCGTGAGGCGCTTGGTTGCGCCCTCCGCATATGATAGGTAAGGAATCGCTACAGCGAACCACAGAGGAGATCGAACGCATGCCCCGATCTGCAGATATCCGATCTGCCAAAGCCCTTCGTCTACAGCGCCGGCTTATCCGTCACTATGTGCCACTTGGCCTGCTGAGCGGGATGGCGATGATCGCTATCGACCTCGTGCTCCACCCTGATGGCAGCAAGCTGGAGCGGCTGGTGGTGGCGAGCGCCTACCTCGGCCTGATCCTGATCGGAGTCACATTGCTGATCGGGCCGCTCAACCTGCTGCGCCGGCGGCCCAACCCGCTCTCGAACGATCTGCGCCGCGACGTCGGGATCTGGGCTGGCCTGGTAAGCGTAGCCCATATGCTCTTCGGGCTCCAGTGGCACTACCCCTGGGAGCCCTGGAAGTTCTTCTGGGATGGTAGCGGCACTATCCCGCTGCGGCTCGACAGCTTCGGCCAGGCCAGTTACCTTGGACTAGGCAGCATTCTGATCGTCGCATTGCTCCTGACGATCTCCAATGACCGCGCGCTGCGAAACCTCGGCCGCAGGCGCTGGAAATTGCTCCAGCGGCTGAACTATGTGCTGCTCGGACTGATCACGCTCCACGCAATCGTCTTTATCCCGACTGATGAGCGAGCGCAGACATATCTATTCCTGGCCATCGGCATCGTCGCCGCCATCCTCGGCGGACAGATCGCGGGAGTGGTGGTATGGCGCCGCCGGATGCGGGTGGCACGTCAGATGGCGATTCAGACGACGACCACAGACGATATGGCGTGAGCGGCGCGCGCCGCGCTGCCGACGGGCCGCTCTGTGCCCCCCGAGCGCCAATGAAGCGAGAGCTGTAGAATCAGAGCTGATCTGGGTCGGCCTGAGTAGTCTCATCCTGCGGGAGCTGTTTCAGCGCCTCGTGCAGCCGGCGGGCGGTCGCCTCCAGATGGGCGCGGAGCTGGGCGGAGGCTCCCCCACGCAGCTCGTGAAACCGCGGTCGCGTGCGCGCCACCTGCGCATCGACACGCCCAAGCTGCTCCTGGAGCGACAGTACCCACCTGGGAGTAGGGGCAGGTGGCGTACTGCTCGCGGTGCGCTTCGCCCGCGCCACCACGCGGGCGATCGTCGGCCCATCCAGTTGCGGGCGCGTCTCCGCTGCCGCCTCATCCGCCGGGGCGATCAGACGACCCAGCTGTGCCAGTACCGTGTCCACATGCGCGGGCTGCAGCTCGCCGGCACGGGCTGCGGCGTGAAGTGGGCGCAGCTGCGTCTCGCGAAGCCTGAGCCGCGCCACCTGAACCTGCTGGTCGGCGGTGAACGTCGCGAGGCGCAGCAGCTCCTGCCGGCGTCCGCGGCTCATCTGGAAGCGCTCCTCGACCGCATCCCAGGGCGCATCGCCCAACGCCTGCTTCATCTGCTGGAGCGCCCACACCCGCTCCATGTCGCTGAAGTCTACCCGCTCCTCATTCTCGGCATACTGGATGCGCACGCGGTCGGCCGCGCTCGGCGGATCGACGACAACGGCGTCAATCTCGGCCATGCCGATCAGACGGGCGGCAGTCCAACGGCGGTGTCCGACCAGGATGTGGTAACGTGCGGCAGGCGCGACCGCGCTCTCGTCCGGGTAGACCATGATCGGCTGGATCTGGCGATCCTGGATCGACCGCCCGAGATCGAGCAGCGACGCCACAAGATCCGCGTAGGCCGGGTTCGGAAGGCCCTGGATAAGCAGATCCTCAGGTGGCGGCAGCAGCCGAGCCTGGCGGGCCTCCGGTCGCTGCTCGGGCGAGATCGCGGCGAGAGGGAGTCGCTGCACAGCGCGCCCCTGCGCCACCTGATCGAGGGCCGCGATCCCGAAGTGTGCGTTGAGCTTCGCAGCTGGCGTATCCGCAGCAGCGACGGAAGGCTGGTCAGGGGCAGCCTCTCGCTGAGATTCGGGCGCAGGCTCAACTGCCGGGCGGTTCATCATGGCGGCAGCGCGCTCGCGCAGCTCCCGCATCTTCTCATTTGGCTTTGGCGGCATCACACCCTCCCATCCAGCACCATCAGCTCCTCGATCAGCTGAAGGAACAGCGCCCGCACCTCCGAGGCATCGGTGCCGGTATAGCGAAACACGCTCTGCTGCATGGCCGCCGAGTCGCGGAGCGCGGCGCGGATCGGAAAGACCGTCTGCGCCATCTGGACAGCGTAGTGATCATGCAGCAGCTGGTCGAAGACCCGATCCGCGTTGCTGCGCGGCGCGTACTTGTTGCGGACGATGCTGACCTGGAGGCCCTGGTTCACCCCGTTGGATTTGATCTGCTGCACTGAGGTCATCAGCGCCCGGAGCGCCCGCATCACCAGATCTTCGGGCTGGATGGGCACGAGGCAGCGGGTGGTGGCGGCGAGCGCCATCGCCAGCACCGGGCCGCGGGCCGGGGGGAGATCCAGAATCACGATATCGTAGGTATTCGCCGCCCGCGCGAGCTCCGCGAAGACATGCTTGAGCAGGAAGAGCCCGCCCAGCGGCGCCGAGGTCAGCTGTGCGGGCAGCGACGCCATAAGGCTGTGGGCCGCCAGAATTGAGATGCCCTCCGGGGTGTCCCGCACGCGGCGGAGCACCGACGCCGCCGTCGCCCTATTCTGGATGGCGTCGTTCAGCACACCTAGCACGCTCTGGTCTGGGTGCAGAGACTCCGGATCGATCCCCAGCCAGTGGGTGGCGCTGGCCTGTGAGTCGAGATCGACCAAGAGCACCCGCAGGCCCAGCTGCTGGAATGCCGCAGCGATATTCACCGCGAGCGCCGTCTTTCCGCAGCCGCCCTTCTCCAGGCTGAGCGCATAGACATGCATGGCGAACGCTCCTTTAAATAGTTCTTGAAGTGCATATATGATACGAGAACGCACAGCTCGTGTCAACATATAGGGCGTCAGGACGCCAAAACACGCGGGGCATGATGATCATGCCCCTCCGCACAGGCGAGATCATCTCATGTGCAGGTTTAGCGCATCAGGACGGGTAAATCGCAGGGGCATGATGATCATGCCCCCCTCCCATTGCGCAGACCAGATCTCAGCGCTGTGTGATAGCGTACTGCAAGCCATCGCGCAGCGTGGCCACACTAGTGATCCCGCTCAGATCAGCGCCGAGATGCACCACCGTCTGCGCGATCTCGGCGCTCATACCCGTGAGTAACACCTGAGCACCGAGGAGCTTGGCTGCCCGCGCCGCGCGCAATAAGGCATCGGCCACCTGGGTATCAACCATGCGCACGCCGCTCACATCAATGATCGCCACATCGGCCTGTAGCCGCGCAATGCCCTCAAGCAAGGTCTCCATAATCTGAAGTGCTCGGTGGGTGTCGATTGATCCAACGAGGGGCATGACGACGACCCCATCACTCAGCGGAATCAGCGGGGTCGAGATCTCGCGCAGGGTGTCCTGCTGCGCCTCAATCGTGCGCTCTTGTACGATAAGCCGATCCTGTTCGGCCTGCCGACGCTCCGTGATATCCTCGTATGTGCCGAGGAGGCCGATCATGACACCCTCGGCGTCAATCAACGGCAGCTTGGAGGTGCGCAGCCACGCATCTGTGCCGTCATCACGACTCTGCGGCTCCTCATAGTTCTGCCGCCCCTGGCGAGAATCGAGCACCAGGCGATCATCGGCACGATAAGCCTCGGCCTGATCGGCCCAGCCCATATGATAGTCATCATCGCCGATCAGGTCAGACGGGGATCGGCGTCCGCTATCCTGGGCAAATCCGAGGTTGCAGCCGAGGTAGCGCAGATCCTGAGCATCTTTCCAAAAGACCCGCATGGGGAGGGTATCGATCACCAGCTGATACTGCGCGAGATCACGACGCAGCCCCGCCTCGACCTCGCGCCATTCCTGCTCGCGCCGCACAAACTCAGCCAGCTTCGCCTGCGCTTCCTCTAGCTGGGCCTGGAGAGTCTCATCGTGATCACTCATGGATGCTCCTTAATGCTTGACGATCTATCGTGATGACACCCAGGGGTAGTGTTCCTATCTTCGTCCGATCAACGCAATAATGGCGGGGGCTCGCAAGCCACTGCTATACGGCTAGTGAGATGACGGCTCGCCCATCCGGCCCGGGATGCGACCAGAGCGGGCGGGAACCCGCTCGGCGACCAAGGTGTGCCAGATGACGCCGGGACGAGAATCGTCGTCGCGGGACTCGCGGTGCTGCACGGTGAGGCCCGCGTGCTTCAGCAGCAGGGCCAGATAATCGGGCGGTATGGCGGTGAAGAGCCGCCCATCGGGCTCGCGCTCACCGACCGCCGCGCTGGCGCGGTGGGTGATGACGAGTCGGCCGCTGTCGGCGAGGATGCGGGCGAGGGCGAGGGTAGCGCCAATTAGCTCCTCGCGGGGCAGGTGCATCAGCACCGCGTTACAGAGGACGTTGGCGTAGGCCGCGTCGGGCACGCCGTCCAGGTCGGGCAGGGCGGCGTGGGCGAAGGTGAGCTGCGGGTGGGCGGCGCGGGCCTCGGCCAGCATCCCCGCCGAGGCGTCGTAGCCGACGGCGGGGTAGCCTGCCTCCGCGAGCCAGGCGGTGTCGCGCCCACTGCCGCAGCCCACATCGGCTGTGGGCGCGCCGATGTGGAAGAAGGCCCGGATCAGCTCCTGGGTGCGGGCGGGTGTGATCGCCCGGTGAATGGCGGCGAGGCGGTCGGCGCGTGTGTCGTAGGCAGCGAGGGTCTCAGCATCCATACTGTGACGGCTCCCAGATGAGAAGGATCTGCCATACCACCACAGATATGGTAGCCGGGGGCGGGCGAGGCGTCAATGATCACGCATCCCGCACCTCCGCAGGGAAGAAGGGCACGTGGATCTTCTCGGCGGCGCGCTGGCGGGCCTGCTCGCCGCGCCTATCATAGCGCGCCGTCGTCTCCACGCTGGCGTGGCCGACCAGCTGCTTGGCGGTAGCGATATCGATATCGGCGTCGAGCAGCTGCGAGATGTAGGTGCGCCGGAAGTCGTGCGGCGAGAGGTTGGCCACGCCGACCATCCCCGCGCGGCGCAGGAGGATGTGCAGCACGGCCTGGTCGGTGATCCGCCCGCCGCGCTGGCTGGGCCGCCGGTCGTAGGAGGTGAAGAGCGGCGCGTCGGCGGCCACCTCGCCGCGCGCGGCCAGCCATGCGGCGACGGCATGGCGGGTGCCGGCGGGCATGGGCACGCGGCGGGCCTTGCGCCCCTTGCCGAGCTGGACGAGCGCGCTGCCCTCGGCCACGTCGCCCACATTGAGCGCGACGGCCTCGGCGCGGCGCAGGCCGCAGCCCAGCAGGATGGCGAAGAGGGCGGCGTCGCGCGCGCCCATGGGCGTGCCGTCGGCGCAGGCGCGCATGAGGGCCGCCTGCTCGCCGGGGGCCAGCATGCGCCCGCGCGGCATGCCCGCCCCCTTGACCGGCTTGAGGTCGCCTGCGGCCGCCGCTGCGTCAGCGCCCATCAAGCCGAGGCGGCGGCACGCGATGAGGGTGCCGCGCAGGGCCGACAGGTGCTTGTTGACGGTGGCGGGTGCCAACGCATCGATCAGGCGGGCGCGCAGGGCGGCGGTGTGGGCGTAGGTGAGCCGCTCCCATGGGAGCAGCAGGGGGTCGGCGTCGGCCTGACCGGTGAGCAGATGGGCCATGGAGTCTAGGCAGGCGCGCATGGTGCGCCGGCTGTGGGGGCTGGGCAGGCTGGCCAGGTAGACCGCCGCCGGGCTGCGGGCCGGGTCGGCCCGCGCAACCGGGGACAGGGCGGTGTTGTCGTTTGGCACGATCTCGCTCATGACACTATGTGCTCTCTCTGAGCGGCGGGGCTATCCGGTTCCGGTTGGGTGGTTGAGTCTCAGAGCGGTGCGTGTGAGAACTATCATTCTCATAAGCATTTTACCACGCCTGCGTGGCCTCGACCGCCGGGCGTTGCCGCACAGGGTGATTTCTGCGGCATTGCGATGAAAGGGTAGTGGCCCAATGTGGAATGGTGATCATTCCGAGCGCAGCGAGGAATCCCGGTCGGGACCCTTCGCTCCGCTCAGGGTGACATTCGCGATAGATCCACTACCCGATGAAAGTGTGTGTGCAATGCGATTCATGCGGGCCGAAAAACCTAACCACAGTTGATACACAAAAACTACAGACACATGCCGACTGCCTTGTTAGACTAGGCTGTTGCCAGGCCATGTTCCTGGCACGGTTCTATGTTGTGACAAGGAACACTGGCGCAATGAATACGTCCTCATCCGGCAACCTTGAACCTGAGCGCCAGATCATGCGCTCAAGTGCGCCGCAGAATCTCCCACTGAGCCATGAGGCTCTTGAGTCGCTCCCCTTCCCGCTGACGATCTGCACCTGCGATGGCCTTTGCGTTGGGGTCAACAACCTATCAGAGCAGCTCTTCCGCATCCCGCGCGCGGCGGTGATCGGGACTCTGAATGTGCTGACCAACGCCACAAATCAGGATACCAGCAGGCCGGCCCTGTTCGCGGCGGCGGTGGCCGGTAAGGCTGGGCAGTCGCCACCAATGTATTACGACTTCTCCTTCCCCGGCAGCCAGGGCGCGGATCGGGCGAGCTGCTGGGTCACGATTAGCTACTTCCCCTTCTGCGACGGCGACGGCCACGCCACCCACGTAGGCATGATGCTCCAGGATGTCACCGAGCAGGTCGAGGCCGAGCGGAAGATGTCGCTCTTCTCTGCGCTGGTTGAGAATGCCCACGATGGTATCGGCGTGACCGATCTGTCTGGGCGGATCACCTACTGTAACCCGGCCCTCGGCAGGCTTACCGGCTACGGCGACCAGATGATCGGGAAGTCGCTTAGCGACATGCACCCCGATGACATGGAGGTCGTCGCCGCCGACCACGCGCAGGCAATGGCGCGGGGCCACTGGCACAACCAGATGAACATTTGCCGCGCCGACGGCAGCAGCCTCCCGGCCGATGTCGCGGGCTTCGTGCTGCGCGACGCCGACGGAAAGCCAAGCAGCACGGCGGCGATCGTGCGCGACCTGAGCGCGGAGCGGGCCCGCGAGCAGGAGCTGCGCCTGGTGAAGTTCACCCTCGACCGGGCCGCCGACAGCATCTACTGGCTCAAATCGGACGGACAGATTGCCTATGCGAACGACACCGCCAGCACAACCCTGGGCTACACGCGCGAGGAGCTGCTGCTGCTGAGCATCTTCGATGTCGCCATCAGCCTGAAGAGCAATGATATGGGTCAGATCTGGACGGCGATCAAACACCACCAGGCACAGCTGTTCGAGGGAGTGCAGCGCCGCAAGGACGGGCGTGAGATCCCGGTCGAGGTCGTCACGAACTACCTGGCCTTCGAGGGCCAGGAGTACGCCTGCATCTTCTCGCGTGACATTAGCGAGCGTCGGCGGGAGGAAGAGGATCGCCTAAACCTGCAAGAGCAGGTGATCGCGGCCCAGCAGGCTGCCCTCCGCGAGCTATCGACCCCGCTGATCCCGATCGCCGAGGGCGTGGTGGCCATGCCGCTGATCGGCAGCATCGACAGCGGGCGGGCCCAGATGGTGATCGAGACGCTGCTGACGGGGGTGGCCTCGCTGCGCGCGGAGACGACGATCCTTGACATCACTGGCGTGCCGGTGGTTGACACACAGGTAGCAAACGCCCTGCTCCGCGCGGCCCAGGCGGTCAAGCTGCTTGGCGCGCGGGTGATCCTCACCGGCATTCGCCCCGAGGTGGCCCAGACGCTGGTGGGCCTGGGGGTCGATCTGAGCGGGATCATTACTCGCGGCACCCTCCAGGATGGGATCGCTGAGGCGCTGGGGTGGCAGACAGGTATGGCCCTCACCGGACGAAGGTAACATCATGGACGCGCTCCGTATCCCGATCTTGAAGATCGGAAACACCCTGATCACCTCCATCCAGACGGAGTTGCACGATGCTTCGGCGGTTCAGTTTAAAGACGATCTGCTTGAGCGCATCCACACAACCCGCGCCCAGGGGGTGGTGATCGATCTCACCGCCGTCGATCTGGTCGATAGCTTCATTGGCCGTCTGATCAGTGATATCGGCGCGATGTGCGGCCTGATGGGCACACAAGTGGTGCTCACCGGCATCCAGCCAGCAGTTGCGATCACCCTAGTGGAACTGGGCCTGGAGCTGCCGCGCATCCATACCGCCCTGAATCTGGAAAAAGGTCTGGCGCTGTTCCAGTCTAAGCCAGAGGGAATCGGACATGAGCAGCCCTAGTGATGTGACGATCCGCAGCGACCTCGATATTGTAATCGCCCGCACGTCCGCCCGCGATGTGGCGAAGCGGCTGGGCTTTGGTGCGATCGACCAGGCTCGGATCGCGACGGCGGTCAGCGAGCTGGCGCGGAATATCTTCCTCTACGCCGGATCGGGAACTGTGTCGGTGCACCTTCTTGATCGGCTGGGGCGCTGTGGCATCGAGATCGTCTGCCAGGACCAGGGGCCTGGCATTGCCGACATCCCCTTGGTGATGCAGGACGGCTACAGCACCTCGCGCGGCATGGGGATGGGACTGCCAGGAGCGAAGCGGCTGATGGACGAGTTCGACCTGCGCTCGCAGGTGGGTGCCGGGACGACGGTTATCTGTAGAAAGTGGCGCCGGTAAGCCCGGTGAGGAAGTAATGACTCAAGCACTACGTACATGGTGGGGTCGGATACCTGTCTCGAATCTCGTGCAGCGACAGCAGGCAGGGTTTTTTCAGGTTGTCCTGGTGGGCTGGATCATCCTGGCGACGTTCGGGCTGCCGCTCAACTTCCTGCGCAGTTTCGCGGGTGGGCAGTCGGCCATGCCAACGTCCGAAGCGCTTCCGCCGATCATGATCGCCCTGATCTCGCTGCTCTTCCTCGCCACGCTGATGCTGTGGCTCGCGCCGGTGATCGCGCTGGTGCTCCTGCGGCGCGGGCGCTTCGCGGCTGCAGTGGCGATGGCGGTCTGGGGGCTGCTCTTCGGCCACACGATCGCCACCTACGCCCTGGGGGTCACCGACCCCTCGGTGTATGTGGTCTACCAGATCCCGATCACGCTGGCCGGACTGCTGGGCGGGCGGCGTATGCTGCTGGCTGTGTCGGGCTATGGCATCGGATTCGTGCTGCTGGTCGGCTTTCTGCAAAGCATGAGTCCGCCCCAGGCCGGCTTCTTCAGCGCGGCCGCGATGGCCGCCGCCATGGGCGGCACCGCGACGACGCCCGACCTCGGGCAGCCGCTGGTCTTCTTTGTGGCGGTGACTCTGCTGATCTCGCTGATGCTCGACCGCTTCGGGGCGGCGCTGCGCGGCGCGCTCAGCCAGGCGCTGGAGCGCGAGGCCGAGCTGGAGGGCATCCGTGGCTCGCTGGAGGTGATGGTCGGCGAGCGCACCGCCGCGCTTGAGACGGCCCTGCACGACATCCGCCGCCAGGCAGATGAGCAGAATCTCCTGCTAACAGAGAACGCGCAGCAGCGCGACTTCATCCGCGAGATGAGCGTCCCGGTGCTGCCGATCAGCAACGACACGCTGGTGATGCCGCTGGTGGGTGCGCTCGATAGCGCCCGGCTCGCTCATATTCAAGAGCAGGCCCTCGGTCGCCTGGAGTCCACCCGCGCTCGTCACCTGCTGCTCGATATTACCGGCGTGCCCGTGGTAGACACCCAGGTTGCGCAGGGGCTGATCCGCGTTGTGCAGGCGGCGCGGCTGCTCGGGGCACTTGTGACCCTGGTCGGCATCCGTCCCGAGGTCGCCCAGTCGATCGTCGGGCTCGGGATCGACCTGCGCGACATCCGCACGCATAGCACGCTGCAGAGCGCGCTCGGCCATGCGGTTTGATCTGGCGCACGACGGGTTCTCCAGCGCATCTCACCCCTCGTAGAGACGCCCCGGCGGGGCGTCTCTACCCCCGCGCACCGGAAGACGCCCCGGCGGGGCGTCTCTACCCCCGCGCACCGGAAGAATCAAGATAGCGGATTGATTTGCCGCGCTTGTCAGTTATCGTTCCTCCACCTACAACAAAAAGATGACATCTTTTCCCATTTCCTAAGGATGGTAGGATGGGCTATCCCGTGAAATTGATCACAATAGTCGCTGGTTAGTGCGTCGTTGCTCTGACCTAGCTTGTGCCGTACGCTCCCAAGATAGGTAGAACTATGCACCCTTACCTAGAACCGCAGACATGTGTGGACCCAGGCTCGGCGTGGCGCACCTTTACTCCCGGCGCGTGGAGCACCTCCATTGCCGTCCGCGACTTTATCCAATACCAGTACAGCCCTTACGATGGCGACGCGAGCTTTCTGGCTGGCCCCACCGAGCGCACCACGCGCCTCTGGGCCGAGCTGAGCGAGCTGTTTACCCTTGAGCGGGCGAAGGGCGTGCTCGATGTCTCTCAGATCCCCAGCAGCATCACCGCCCACGATCCCGGCTATATTGACCGCGACCTGGAGCTGATCGTCGGCCTACAGACCGAGAAGCCGCTCAGGCGCGCGATCTTCCCCTACGGCGGCTGGCGCATGGTCGAGAGCAGCCTGGAGAGCTACGGCTTCCCGGTTGAGCCGCAGCTGCGCGAGATCTTTACGAAGTATCGCAAGACCCACAACGATGGCGTCTTCGATGCCTACACGCCTGAGATCCTGCGGGCGCGCAGGTCGCACATCGTCACTGGCCTGCCCGACGCCTACGGGCGCGGCCGGATCATCGGCGACTATCGCCGCGTGGCGCTCTACGGCATCGACCGGCTGATCGCGGCGAAGCAGGACGAGAAGGCAAGCATTGATGCGGCCCACTCCAGCGATGAGATTATCCGCGACCGCGAGGAGCTGTCCGAGCAGATCCGCGCCCTCCACGAGCTGAAGGAGATGGCGCTCAGCTACGGCTACGACCTCGCACGCCCCGCCGCCACGGCCCGCGAGGCGGTGCAGTGGCTCTACTTCGCCTACCTCGCCGCCGTCAAAGAGCAGAACGGCGCGGCGATGTCGCTCGGCCGCACCGCTACCTTCCTCGATATCTACTTCGAGCGGGATCTGCGCGAGGGCCGCATCGACGAGCGTGAGGCTCAGGAGCTGATCGACGACTTTGTGATCAAGCTCCGTATCGTGCGCTTCCTGCGCACCCGCGACTACGACGCCCTCTTCTCCGGCGACCCGACCTGGGTCACGGAGAGCCTCGGCGGCGTGGGCACGGACGGGCGGCATCTGGTGACGCGAACCAGCTTCCGCTTCCTGCAGACGCTCTACAACATTGGCCCCTCGCCCGAGCCAAACCTCACCGTCTTCTGGTCGCCAGATCTGCCAGAGGGCTTTAAGCACTTCTGCGCCCAGGTGAGCATCGATACGAGCGCGATCCAGTACGAGAGCGATGAGCTGATGCGCCCGACCTGGGGCGATGACACCGCTATCGCCTGCTGCGTCTCGGCGATGAGCGTGGGCAAGCAGATGCAGCTCTTCGGCGCGCGGGTCAACCTGGCGAAGTGCCTGCTCTACGCGATCAACGGCGGCCGTGACGAGATCAGCGGCGAGCAGATCGGCCCGGAGAGCGAGCCCGCCGGGGACGAGGTGCTCAACTTCGACGAGGTGATGGCGAAGTTTGATGTGCAGATGGACTGGCTGGCGCGGGTGTATGTGAATGCGCTGAACTGCATCCACTATATGCACGACAAGTACGCCTATGAGCGCATCGAGATGGCGCTACACGACTATAGCCCGCTGCGCACCATGGCCTTCGGCATCGCCGGCCTCTCGGTGGTGGCCGACAGCCTCGCGGCGATCAAGTACGCCCAGGTGCGGCCCGTGCGCGACGAGCGCGGCCTGGTGGTGGACTATATCACCACGGGTGATTTTCCCACCTATGGGAATAATGACGACCGCGCCGATGATCTCGCCGTGGATATGGTGGGGCGCTTCATGGAGAAGCTGCGGCAGCACCCCACCTACCGCAACGCTACCCACACCCAGTCGGTGCTGACGATCACCTCAAATGTGGTCTATGGCAAGCATACCGGCAACACCCCCGACGGCCGACGCACGGGCGAGCCCTTCGCCCCTGGTGCCAACCCGATGCACGGCCGGGACACGCACGGCGTGGTGGCGGCGGCGCTCTCGCTTGCCAAGCTGCCCTATGAGAGCGCCCAGGACGGCATCTCGTGGACAACCTCAATTGTGCCCTCTGCCCTCGGACGCAACGCCGATGAGCAGGTGCGCAATCTGGCCGGCGTGCTCGACGCCTACTTCGCCGAGGGCGGCTTCCACATCAACGTGAACGTCCTCGACCGCGAGATGCTGCTCGACGCCGTGGAGCACCCCGAGCGCTACCCCCAGCTCACCATCCGCGTATCGGGCTACGCCGTGAACTTCATCAAGCTGACCCGCGAGCAGCAGCTTGATGTGATCAACCGGACCTTCCACGGCGGGATATGAGTTGGGGGCTTCGCCCCATGCGCATCAAGTTTAGGGCTGCCGCCCTAAAAACTGGTGTTGTTTTGGCAAAAATGGCCAGCTTCGCTGGCCATTTTTGCCAAAACAACAAGAAATTCCGGGAAGCCTGGGACTTAACGTGATGCGCATGGGGCGGCGCAGCCGCCCCCGCACCCCCGCCGGGAGGGACAATCCCTCTCCGAAAAATACCCACCATATTTCATTGTGGTGAGCCACCACCAGGATCCATGAGCCAACCGACAGGCTACATCCACTCGTACACCACCGGCTCTTCCCACGACGGGCCGGGGCTGCGCACCGTGGTCTGGACCACCGGATGCCACTATCGCTGCCAGTACTGCCACAACCCCGACACCTGGCACCTCAAGGGCGGCCATGAGGTGACAGTCGATTCCGTCGTTGCGGAGGTGGCGCGCCACGCGTCGTTCATGCGCTACACCGGGGGCGGCGTGACGATCAGCGGCGGCGAGCCCCTCGTGCAGGCACCCTTTGTGATGAGCGTACTGCGCGGCTGCAAAGAGCGGGGCATCCACACAGCCCTGGATACAAACGGATTTTTCGGCGACCGGCTCAGCGATGATGAGCTGCGGCTGGCCGACCTCGTCCTGCTCGATATTAAGTCGTGGGACCCGGACACCCACCTGCGCGTTGCGGGGGTTGAGGTTGGCCCCACGCTGGCCTTTGCCCGCCGCCTCGCGGCACTTGCCCGCCCGGCGTGGGTGCGCTTCGTGCTCGTGCAGGGCCTCACCGATGACCCGGCGAATATCGCGGGGCTGGCCGACTTTGTGGCCGGGCTACCCAACGTGGAGCGCGTCGAGGTGCTGCCCTTCCACCAGCTGGGGCGCGCCAAGTGGGAGCAGCTTGGCCGCGACTATCCCCTCGCCGACACCCAGCCCGCCACTGCCGAGGCGACCCTGCGCGCAGCCGAGATCTTCAGGGCCAGGGGGCTGCATACGATCTGAGGCAGCTTGGATTCGACGAACGACGAACGACCAATGACCAATCACGCCCCGTCGTTGATCATTGGTCGTTCGTCGTTCGTGTCTTCGCCACTCCCTGCTTCCCGACACACAAGCTGACCGTGATTGATACGTAACATGCATTCGCCAGCCGAGCATCTTGGGCAGACGCTGGCGGAGATGTCTCCAGATCTGGCCCCGCCAGCGCGGACGCGAGCAGCATGGATGCTTGAGGAGGCGCATTCACCAGGACGGCCACGACATCGTGCATGCCGCACCTGTGCGCAGCAGTGAAAATTTCAAAGTGTCCCGGCCCCATGTCATGCTGTGCGCAGTGATGCGTTGACGATGCCCGTCACATCTGCTAGGCTTGTCGTCGATCAGGCACGACGCATCACCGTGCATCAGTATCGGGAGACGCACCCCGACCTGCGCCAGGCCGCAGAGCGACGATCTCACCGACATGGTAGATGGTGGCCACGCGGCCGCGACTCATACCTGGCCCCGCAAGCGCATGGCGAAGGAGCGCGCCCGATGAGCGACAGCCGGATTGACCTCCAGAGCCTCCAGACGATCGACAGCGTGCCCATTGATGGAACAGGCCCGGATCTGTTCGATATGGAGCGCGTGCGCGCCCACATCGAGGGCGCGATCAAGTGGCGGCGCCACACGGGCGACCCCGACCCCATCGCCTATCTCATCCAGCGCCGCTGCCTGGTGCAAGACGGCGAGGTTCTCCTGGCCACCCCCGCCGGGATCTTGGCCTTCGCACGAGAGCCGCAGCGCTTCTTCGCCGCCAGCGGCGTCCACCTGCTGCACTACCGTGGAACCCAACCAAACTCGCTAGAGGTTATCCACATCGAGCGCGCCATCGGAGGCACCATCTTCGACCAGCTCGCGCGCATCGAAGAGTACCTCAACCATAACACCAAGCACGGCATGACCATCCAGAGCGGCTACGAGCGCGTAGATGTCCACGAGTACCCGCCGGTGGTGCTTCGCGAGCTGGGGGTGAATATGATCGCCCACCGCGACTACCGCGATCTTCACTCCTTCGCCAGCGTCAAGCTGTTCGCGGATCACATTGAGTGGATGAACCCAGGCGGCCTCCCCGAGGGAGTCACCATCGACCAGCTCCTCAACGTGCAGCGCAGCCGCAACCCCGCACTCTTCGCGCTGCTCTTCGACCGCGGCCTCATCGAGGGGGTAGGCCAGGGGCTCGACACCGTCGTCGAGACGCTCGCCCGCGAGAAGATGCAGCCCGCCGAGTTCGAGGACATCAACCACGCCTTCTTCGTCGCCCGCGTGCGCGGCCGGTCGATCGAGAATGTCTTCCAGCACGACGCCTACACACAGCTCAACGCGCGCCAGAAGCAGACTCTAGAGGTGATCCGCGAGCGTGGCGAGGTGACCGTCAACGATTTGCGCGGCGTGCTCGGCTCCACGATAAGCGCGCGGCAGATCCTGCGCGACCTGAACCTCATGGTCGACATGGGGCTGATCGTCATCGTTGGCCGCTCGCGGAATACGCGCTACCGCATCGCAGGCCCGCCGCGTCTCCCGCGTCTCGAACCATAAACCGCAATACCGCAGAAGTAACGCTGTCACCCTGAGCGAAGCGAAGGGTCCCGGCCGGGATTCTTCGCTTCGCTCAGAATGACAAGCTCTCCCACAGCGCCACTTATGCGGTATTGCCATAAACCTCCCTTTCTCGACATTGCGTGACATCGTAATGTCGAGAAACGACCGCGCGCCATTGCGTGACATTACGATGTCACGCAATGGCGCGCAACGGCCCGCACCCGGTGCGATGTAGACAATACCTGCGGGCATCGACACCATGCGGCCATGTCGAGCAATATATGCACCAGCCACTGTGCAGAAACCGCATTAGGACGCGGTAAACAGCCCTGGCCAGCTTAACTGTGCCTAATTGCGCGACATGACGGGGCAGCCCATGTCACGCAAACTACGATTCATGTCGCGCAAGTCATCGAAAAGTGTCACGCAACTATCTTGTGCATGTCACGCTAAATTGCTATGCTAGGTGCAGTATCACATTCTCGATGATGGAGCACACGTCACGGCGACACGGCCATCACCACGGAAAATAACACAGTATTGCGGGCACGCAAAAGGCCCTCGACCCCTCTGCCGCCAAGCACTAGGTCGAAGGCCTCCCAAACGCAGCCCGCATACAGCATGGCTTTGTGTTGCCATTTTACTATAACAACTGCCGATCCCACTGTCAAGCCCTCCTGTTGATAGGGACGCGCGTTTCGTTTTTCTAAGCCAGATAACGCCCATAGCGGGGCCGTCTTGCCCATGTTGATCACCTCGGTCGATGTGGCGGGTTCGTGTCGCCAAAAAAGGGCCTGCTGGCAGGAGCATCACCTGTGGACCCGTATCAGACCATCCCGACCATTCACCCGAGCCTGCCACCGCTCCGCCTCGTCAATCGGCGCACGCTAGAGCATGTCGGCGCATGCCCCTTCTGCGGCGGCGACCACCGCAGCGACCGCTTCCACGTCTGGATGGAGCCCGGCCACGAGCGCTTCTGGTGCCGCACCTGCGACGCCAAGGGTCCACTGAAGAAGCTGCTTGGCGAAGAGATCCGCCCGCAGACAATCACCACTCGCCAGAGCAAGCGGCACCCGGTCACCCTGGCCGACCCGGCCCACGTCGCCCACTACCGCCAGATCTACGCCACCATCGCCCTGTGGGGGCACACCCTGCTGCTTGACGAGGCCAATCCCGAGCCGCTGGCCTACATCCGCCAGCGCGGTATCACGGAGGCGATGATCGGCCACCAGCTGCTCGGCGTCACCCTGCGCGACCCCCAGGCTATCCCCGATCTGCTGCGCCGGGAGCTTCCCGAATTGCTCACCTATGCCGAAGAGGCTGGTGTGCTCGTGCGCGACGGCGATCAGCTGCGCGCCCACCCCAACCTCTGCGGTGCCCTGCTCTTCCCCTACCTCGCCGATGGCGAGGTGGTCGACCTGCGCGCCCGCTCCTTCCCCGGCAAGGGCTACCGCTCGCTCCCCGGCGGCTACGCCGAGCGTGGCGCGATCTTCCCCTTCGGCTGGGACAGCCTCGACGGAGAGGATACCGTCATCCTCACCGAGGGCGAGTTCAAGGCCCTAGCCGTCACCCAGGCATACCGCGACGGGCGACTGAGCCTGCCCGCCCTGGCCCACCCCGGCCTGAGCTACATCCGCGAGGAGTGGGCCCAACAGCTTCAGGCCCGCGGCATCCGCACCGTCATCCTGGCCTACGACAGCGGCCCGCGCCCAACGAAAGACGGCGCGCTCCAGCTCGCCCCCGAGGAGACCTGGAGCATCCGCCATGGCCAGCGCCTGGCCGCCGCCGGGCTGGATGTGCGCGTGCTGCGCCTGCCGCTCGCCCCCGGCCAGCAGAAAGCCGACCTCGACGCCTTCCTGCTTGATCACAGTCCCGCCCAGCTCCAGCACCTGATCGACAGCGCGCCCAGCCTGCACGACTATCACCGCAGCCTGCCGCGATACCTGCTCCAGCAAGCAAAGATTCCCACGCCCGGCAGCTATCCGACCCGCCGGGCCCGGCCGCAGCGCCTAGCGGCGTCAGCCGCCCGCTCGGCCGCGCCACCGCCCAGCATCAGCCTGGAGCAGACCCGTGCCCAGATCGCCCAGATCGTGCAGCAGCACGCTACCGACGGCCAGGGCTTCCTCATCCTCGCCCACGCCCCCGGCATCGGCAAGGGCCACAACACCACGGAAGGTCTGCGGGCACACCTGCGCAGCACCGAGTCCCCCGGCCAGATCGTCTGGACTGCCCCACGCAAGGCCCAGCTCCACGACCAGACCGGCCTTGACCTCATCCCGCTCCACGGGCGCAACGAAGGCAACTGCCATCGGCTAGCCGAGGCCCAGGCCCTGGCCGCCAAGGGCTACCCCGTGCGCCAGACGCTCTGTGAGCGCCGCTGCCCCTTCGTCGATCACTGTCCCTACCTGCGCCAGTTCGGCGTCGAGGCCGACCGCTTCGCCGCCCAACCGCTGCTGCTCGCCACCGGATGGTGGCAGGATGCCGGCGTGCTGGTGATGGACGAGTTCAACCCGGCCCAGCTCACCAACCTCGTCACCCTCACCAGCGCCGACCTCGCCGCGATCGGGCGGAGCGCGGACTGCCCCCACGCCCAGGCAACCCTGCGCTGGCTGGGACAGATCCTCGGGGCAACCAGTGACCGCACCCTCACCGGAGGGCTGCTACTGCGCGAGCTGGAGACCGCCGCCCGCGCCGAGGGTCTCGCGCTGGCGGCCACCCTCAACGCCGCCGAGGCCAACCTGCCCGACGAGGCTCAGCAGGCGCTGCTGCCCGGCCTCCCCAACGGCGCGAGCCTGGCCGAGTTTAACGCCCTGCCACCCAACCACCTCGGCACAATCATCCGCCAGCTGGCCCGCGAGCAGCACCGCCACCTGAGCGGCACGCCGTTCACCAGCCGCCTAGAACTGGGCGGCGGCATACTGCGCCTCCTGCTGCGCCACACGCACCTGATCGCCCAGCTCGCCCAGCCCGCCCAGCCCAAGATCATCCTCGACGCCACCGTCAACACGCCGCTGCTCCAGGCGATCTTCCCCGACACGCCCATCCAGATCGAGCAGCCGCCCCGCGCCGACCAGGCCACCGTGATCCAGGTCATCTCCCGCGACTGGGCCAAGAGTACCCTGCGCGGCCAGCGCCGCGACCAGTGGTACGACGCAGTGGCGCAGCACATCCGGCCTGACCGACCAACCCTCGTGGTGTGCACGCTGGCCGCCGCAGACGACCTGCGGCGGGCGCTGGCCGCGCGCGGCCACCCCGATGTGGTCGTCGCCCATTATGGCGCACTGCGCGGCGCGAACGACTACAAGGGCCACGACGTGATCCTGGCCCAGGTCTACCACCCCAACCTGGAGGCGATCACCCGCGCGGGCCGGGCGCTGTTCGCCGACGACGCCGAGGCGCTCGACGAGCGGATCATCACCACCGACCGGGTGTTGGCGGACGCGAGTGGGGCACGCTGGGCGGTGCAGGTGCCGACCTTCGCCGACGCGCGGCTGGCAGCGCTGCTAGAGAGCCAGCGCGAGGCAGAGATGGTGCAGTGCGCGCTGCGCGGGCGACCGCTCGATCACCCAGACGTACAGATCACCCTGCTCTTTGGCCTGCCCATCCCCGGTCTGAGCCCAACCAAGATCCACGAGGATACGCCCTCGCGAATGAGCAACGGCGGGCGTCTCCAGCAGGCCCGCGAGACGCTAGCCGCGACGGCGCGCAGGCTGCTGGACAGCGGCGCACGGCTGATCGGCGTGGAGGAGTTAGCTCAGGCCAGCGGGGCCAGCGTAGTAACCGTGCGCAAGCACTTGGCCGCGGTGGCGGGCCGACTCGGGCTACGGCTGGTTCAACAGCGGCGGGTCGTGACGCTGCCGCAGGGCGGCGAGCGCGCCTACGAGCGCTGGGTGTTGATGCGGCGTGGGCGACGGGTGCCACCGCGTAGCGAGCGGGATCTCCCCACCGATTATGCGCAACCTGCGGAGGGCACGGATCAGGCGCGTAATATGAATTCAATTATCCGCGTGATCCGTTCTCCGGGTATGCGGCGATCACTGCTACGCGCACAGCACCGACGGTCGCTGAGCCGACGCAATTATCTGATGCGTAACCGATTTCATCTTCGCACCTGACAGATCTACGATCATATCGTACGGTAAGAAAAGCTTCGTGGAGACACGTGGCACGCCGATCTACGGCATCAAACGACCGCTGTGGATGGTCATGCTGGTGTTGGCGTTGTTGGCGAGCGGGTGCCCTATTCCGCCATCGTGTTTGCCTTCATGCTGCCCGAGTAGCAATTGCGGTTCTATTGTGTGTAAAAAGTGGCAATACCGCAGAAGTCACGTGGTACATCAATCCGCAATCTTGATTCTTCCGGTGCGCGGGTAGAGACGCCCCGCTGGGGCGTCTCTACGGCATTGGAGCGCGGTAGGTTATCCCCTGAAACAGAATTTCTGTCCGCCCTAACCGCTCCGAGGGAGAGAGGGAATCCCGCATCAGGATGCGCTCATCCCTCTTTACCCTGGTGGGAGAGAGGGCTGGAGGGTGAGGGCTGGGCTGCGGCAGATTCCTTGAGAGGGCAATCTGGGGACACGACACATATCTGACAGACAACTGCCCCGGAGCTTATACGGAGGCTGTCAAGGAGCGTGCGTGGGGCACTGAATCGAACCGTAGCGACTGTTATTCAAGGTGCAGCCCCATCACATATGCGCACAGGAGCGAACCACAACCGACACAGAAAAAGCATAGATCTCCTCGCGCTCGGCGTATACGATGGGTGATAGCAACACGGTGTTCGGTCGTGAGCACAAGGGGGCCTTCTATGACTCGGGGCGCTAGCCTTTTCGACAAAAAGGTATTATTGGTTGACGATCAGGAGATAAACCTCCAGTTGCTCGAACGTATTCTCCGGCACGAAGGCTTTAGCTCTGTTCATAGCCTGAGCGACCCCTACGAGGTACTGTCGACCTACATCGAGTACCAGCCCGATGTCATCCTGCTCGACCTGATGATGCCCGGCCTCGACGGCATCACGATCATGCATCTGCTGAACCAGTACATCCCCGACAGCGTCTACCTGCCCGTCTTGGTGCTCACGGCAGACATGAGCCCCGAGTCGCGGCGGGAGGCTCTGGCCGTGGGGGCGAAAGACTTCCTGACCAAGCCGTTCGACCCGACCGAGGTCGTCTTGCGAATCCGGAACCTTCTGGAGACACGCCACCTTTACCTCCAGCTCCAGAAGCAGAATCAACACCTGAGCCAACAGGTTCAGCTCGGCCTGCGCGACATCGACGAGGCCCAGACTGAGGTCATCCTGCGGCTCGCGCAGGCCGCCGAGTACCGCGACGAAGACACTGGCCTGCACACCCAGCGCGTTGGACGGCTCTCGGCGCTAATCGCCAGGTCGCTTGGCCTCAATGACGATCAGATCGAGCTTATCCGCCGCGCCGCGCCGCTCCACGATATCGGCAAGATCGCGATCCCTGATCATATTCTGCGCAAGCCGGGACGGCTCACCGCAGATGAGCTTCGGCGGATGCAGGAGCACGCGGCGGTGGGGGCGCGTATGTTGGAAGATAGCCGGTTCCCGCTGCTCCAGGCCGCCCACGAGATCGCCCTCTACCATCATGAGCGATGGGACGGCGCAGGCTACCCGCAGGCGATCAAGGGGCCTGACATCCCGATCATGGCTCGGATTGTCGCAGTGGCCGACGCCTTCGATGCACTGACCCACGAGCGTCCCTATAAGCGCGCCTGGAGCGTCGAGGAGTCGCTGGCCGAGCTGCGTGCGTGCAGTGGCGCTCGCTACGACCCACGGGTGATCGAGGCGCTGAATAAGGTCGTGATCCAGGAGGGGCTCATTCGCCCCGAGGCGAGCGTCTCTTTGGGCGCGATCTACCCAGATCATGGAGCGCGGATCATGGCCACCATGTGAGGCAGCATCGCCCGGCGGCTGAATCCGCGGGCATAGCCCGCCCGTTTACGGGCCGGGCGCTCAGCTTGGTAACGGCGACACCCGTTCAGATCCCATCGTCGTGTGTCCCCTCTAGTGGCGCAGCGTGTCTGCTGTCGGTTGCCTCTGGTCTGTCGCCGTAGGATCGTCTACGGCCTCGTCACGCAGGCTCACCAGTAAGAGGTCAAGCACACGTGGGAGGAGGTCAGGGCGTCGCTCCAGAAGGCTAAGAATGGTCTGTAATCCTTCATTGGCGTAGACACCGGGGAGGAAGATGGTTGCCGGGCGACCGAGCAGATGGGCAGCCTGTATCAGCGTGCTGACCGACATACTCCGCGTGCCATGCTCATAGCGGGCGATCGTTGAGCGATCAACCCCCATCTGCTCCGCGAGATCGTCCTGCCGCAACCCCCGCGACAGCCGAGCGGAACGCAAGGCGTTGCCTACCTGGGCGTCAACCTGGGCGGGATCGGTCATAGCAAGCTCTCCTGGAGTGGTGGCAGCGCATCTGGGTCATCAGGCAGGTAGGTTCGCGCTGTCTGTCCTAGCCACCTCAGCGCCTGTTCATACTTTGATTCGGGCAGCGCATCGTAGCGCGGTGTGCCCAGGTCGATGCAGAACTGAGCGAAGAGCTTGCCGAAGATGTCGCGTCCCTCCCGCAGCTCATAGCGTTTTGCGATGCGCTTTATTGACCGCTGGATATATTCAGCCTGTGTCGCGCTGACAGGGGTACGTTGCTGGATGTCGCCCACAATCTCCTCGACGATGCTGATGCGCCGCTCGTGGTTGATCTGGGCGTCTAGCAGGCGGCGAATATCGGCGAGCGCCTCGTCAATCCGCTGCTGCGCTGGGGTCGTCGGCACGTCGGAGCTGCGTAGGTAGATCTGGGCCAGCACATCGACCAGCTCGGTCTGGTACTGCACCAGCTTTGGGCGTACCGCCTCGCTCACCTGATGTGGCGAGATAGTCGCGAGCCAGAAGGGGATGTATTTGTGGAGCAGCACCGCGATCTCTCGTGCTTGTCCATCGATGGGCACGCGATCTTTGCGCAGCCCTTGTCGTAGCACCTCGTGACGGCGGATTCGTTCGCTCTGGCTCTTGAGGTCGAGTCCTAGCACCGCGCAGATGGTACGCACGGGCACTGCCATGCCCTCGCCGGGGCGGTACACAGAGAGCAGCGTATCGCCTTCAAACGCGATCTCTTGATATTTCTCTGGTGGGAGCAGATTCATGGCGAACCCTTTTATATGTGCCGGAGAGTCACACCTACCGTAGCACGAGCGTACTGATCTGTCAAGCGTGACTCTCTGGCACACATGATGGGCCATCTGCCCACCAATATGTGCCAGAGAGTCACGTAGCAAGGGGAGGATGGCCTCCGCTGCGTGACTCTCTGGCACATATTGGTGGGGTTCAGCCGACGTGGTAAAGACGCCCCGCCGGGGCGTCTTTCCGGCATTGCTCATCCCCAACTAGCGTGCAAAGCGCACGTGTGTTTGATGATTCTGGCGCGCGGCGTGGGCGTCCTGAAGAAAAACACGCTTGTTCGCTTTTTAAGAGGTTGCACGCTAGTTGGGGATGAGCGAGTGTGTCTTCGGCTATTGCTCTTTTGCTACAATCGCATGCTGCTCACGGAAGCCGATCACCGAAGGTGGCAATGATTTTGTGCAATGTACGGTCGATTCGTCACCACACCACCATTCGGGTATTCGCCACTACTAAGTCCTGCCTGCCGGACGGAGGCCGAGCGGTCCTAGCGCGCCTGCATGATCCCACTGTGTCCAGCTCTCGGCGATCTGGCTGTCGGCAATCCGGCAGACGAGGATCCCTGTCAGCGTGCCATGATGGACGGGGCTCCGCGCAGTCCATCGCACCAGCACGGCATTCCGCCGTGCGGTCAGCGCGTCGATCATGATCTGGAGATCGGGAAACGCAGTGCGGTAGAGGGCGACGCTGACCTTGATCGCCTCCGGGCCACGCACGAGATTCGTGATCAGGCCGGCGTGGTTGATATAGTCGTCGGCGAAGAGGATGTCGGCTACGGCGAGATCGCCCTGGTTCCAGATCGCCTCGACCGCGCGGCGCACCAGCGCCGTCGTATCAATCTTAGGCATGCGACGCCTCCATCCTGATGTGATGGCCCCGGTGGCCTGCGCGACGGGCGCAGACCCGTATGAGCGGTCGTGGATGAGTCTAGCAGTCCCGCAGCGCCCTCGTATGAAGATCGCTCATCACGCGCAGCGGGGGCTGCCCCACGCCGCAGCTGCGTGGCCCAGCCGTGCCTAACGTGCTATGCTGAACATAGCGCTTTGTGGCCCGCAACCTGCGGAAGGCAACCGATGAACCTGCATGCTCGCCCGTTCGACACGGCCCCGCGCGTGCTGCTGGTGATCGACCAGCTGGTGCTCGCCCAGTATGTCAGCCTCACGCTCAACCATGGCATCTCCCAGACCCAGGTGGCGCGGAGCACGGAGGATGCGCTCGCCGCGATCCGCAGCTGGCGACCGCATCTGGTGATCGTCGATATGGATCTGGCGCACGGCGCTATCCTCGGGCAGCTCGGCTATACCACCCCGTCCACCGATCGCCTCCCGGCCATCGCCCTGACCCACCGGGGCGATCTTCAGACTAAGCTGGCGGCCTTCGACCACGGCGTGGACGATATCCTCACCGTGCCCTTCTCGCCGGAGGAGCTGGTCGCCCGCATGCTGGCGGTGCTGCGGCGCACCTACCACGAGAGCGTGACATTTACCCCTGTGCTGCGCCTCGGCGACCTGGAGATCGATATCTTGAATCGGACGGTGCATGTCCACGGGAAGGATCTGCACCTGACCTCGGTCGAGCAGAGCCTGCTGTATCTGCTGGCGGCCAACGCGGGGCAGCTGCTGAGCCGCGATGAGATCATGGACCAGCTGTGGGGCGCCGACTATGTGGCCGAGAGTAATGTGGTCGACCGGCACATCCACAACCTGCGGGTGAAGCTGCAGAACGGGTGGAAGGAGCCGCGCTACATCGCGACGATCCCCGGCCGTGGCTATCGCTTCGTCGCCACGGCGGCCGAAGATCCCACGGCGGCGTAGAGGGACGTGGCTCTGTGGGCCAGGCCAATAGTAGTCACTCCCGGATCACGATATCATTGGCCACTGTCGTCACCCCTTTTGCGCGCCAGGCCACATCCCCGGCGGTGTCAAACTCGGCCCAGGATTGAACCGTGCCCTCCAGCGTCACATGTGAGCCCTCGATGAAGATGGCGATCCCGCTCGCATCGATCGCGGCGTGACGATCCAGCGCCTTCCTGATCCCCGTCTCAATATCGCTCGCCGACACATGCGGCTGCACGATCGTGATGTCGTTATCCACGCCCTTGACGTCCGCGATCCGCCAGGCGTCGGCCTCGGCGGCGGCGCGCTGGTAGTACCAGTCGGTGGTGCCGCGCAGCGTCACCCAGCCGTCTTCGACGCTGATCTGAATGCGGTCGCCCAGCACCGCTGCGTCGAAGCGCAGCGCGTCGGCGAGATGGCGCGCGATGTCCGCGTCGGCGTAGCGCTGGCCTCTGACGGGCGTGATCGTGAGCGCATTCGTCAAGCCGCGCACCCCGGTGATCCGCAGCACGTCGCGCTCGGCGGCCCACTTCTCGCTCGCCAGCACGACGGCCCCGCGCAGCGTCACCACGCCATCGCTGACCGTCACGCCGATATCGGTAATGGTAACCTCAGGGTCCCATGCGATCTCATCACGCACGTCGTCCTGGATCTGGAGATCGGACTTTACGCTTGACATAGTATCCTCCTCGCTCTTGCCGCATATCCACCGGCATTACTCTTGCTAGTCTAGATGTGGAGCGCACCGTAGACAGTATCGCCGATTGCAGACAGATTCGTATGAACAAACTTCATACCACCATGGGGTGCCTCCCCTAGAATACATCCACCCGCAGGTCAGGGACAGAGAGAAGCGCGAGATTATTGACAGGTGGCCCGAACCCTGGGATCGGGGGGGGACCCTGCAAGAAGAGAGGAATACACCATGTACTCGCTTTATCAAGACGACGAAACGGGGATCTTGGAGAGCTGTGTGCCCCCCTGCATCTCGCTCTACCAGCCGACCCATCGGCACTTTTCGGAAAACCAGCAAGATCCAATCCGGTTTTGCAACCTTGTGAAGACACTTGAGGAGTCGCTCCTCCAAAAGTATCCAACGGAGGTGATCCAGCCGTTGTTGGATCCGTTCCTGGCCTTGGCTGACAGCCACGACTTCTGGAACCACACCCTTGATGGGCTGGCGGTGCTGGCTGCAAAGGGTGTATTCCGCGTGTACCGACTCCAGCGGTCGGTTCCCGAGCTGGCGATCGTGGCCGATAGCTTCCATACCAAGCCGCTGATCCGTATCCGTCAGTCGACTGATCGCTATCAGATCCTCGGCCTGAGCCGCCAGGCGATCACGCTCTACGAGGGCAACCGTGATGCCCTGGACCAGATCGAGCCGGCCCAAGGTATTCCGCGCACCATGATTGAGGCGCTCGGCGCAGAAGTGACTGAGCCGCACATGACGGTCGCCTCATACGGCGGCGTCGGTGGCGAGAACTCAGCGATGCACCATGGCCACGGCGGGAAAGAGCCCGAGGTCGCGATCGATGACGAGCGCTTTTTCCGTGCCATCGGCCAGGGAATTCTGGAGCACCACTCGCGGCCATCGGGTCTGCCGCTGATCCTGGCGACGCTGCCGGAGCATCGTCAGCTGTTCCACGAAGTGAGCCACAATCCATTCCTCCTGGAAAATGGCATTGATAGCAACCCGGAGGCTTTATCGCTCGACGAATTCCGCATGCGTGCCTGGCAGGTGTTCGAGCCGCACTATCTGGCACGGCTGGATGCGCTGGTCGCGGAGTTTAGCAGCGCCAGGCCCAAGGATCTCGGTGACGATGATCTGGGGCGGATCGCCAAGGCAGTCGTAGCCGGGCGGGTCGCGACGTTGCTGATCGAAGCCAATCGCTGGATTCCTGGTCGGATCTCTGCTGTGACCGGCGACATTGAGCTGGACGATCTGGCAAATACGCAGATTGATGATGTGCTCGATGACCTGGGAGCGCTGGTCTTGAAAATGGGCGGACAGGTCGTGATCATGCCCGCCGAGCGGATGCCGACGGCGATGGGCGTCGCCGCGATCTACCGGTATTAGAGGAAGGATATGACTATGCTTATTCAGATCAACACCGATAGCAACATCGAGGCCGATGCCACCCTGACCCAAAAGGTCAACGCGATCATAGCGGACAGAATCACGTATTTTGGTAAGCAGATCACACGGATGGATGTCCACCTGAGCGACGAGAACAGCGACAAAAAAGTCGGCACCGACGCGAAGCGCTGCCTGCTGGTGGCAGATCTGGCCGGCATGCAGCCGATCGAGGTGAGCGATCATGCCTCGACTCTGGAGCAGGCGGCCGAAGGCGCGGCACAGAAGATGAAGCGCGCCCTCGACAGCGCGCTCGGGCGGCTGGCCAGCAGGTGACAGACTCACAAGCAAGGAAGCACCCATGAGCCTTAAATCTGGCGCGGTTGGTCACGCCCATACCTCAGACCGACGCCGCCAGAGCACCCAAAAGGCTCGTCTGCGGGCGCTGATTGCCGTGACCCTGATCGTGCTCTGGATCCTTACCGCACTGACCGGATTTCTCCTGTACGTTGCGCCGGCAGGCCCGCGCTCGGGAGGGCTGATCATGTTCATCCTGACCAAGGCGCAGTGGGCCGATGTTCACTTTTGGCTCAGCATTGCCGCAAGCCTGGTCACAATCATGCACATCGTCATTGATCGGAAGGCGCTCACCGCGTGTGTGCGCTTCCTGACCAGTGTCGAGCGCAAATCGATGACGTAAATCCGTGGTGTGTTCTGCGACGAACGACGAGCGACGAACGACGAACGACGAACGATCATACATTGGTCGTTCGTCGTTCGTCGTTCGTCGCACAGCCCGAGGGTGAGCCGGAGTGCGATCTAGACCTGGCGGTCGGCGTCGCCCGAGCGATCCCATGTGTCGTTGTAGGGGATATCGCTGTCACAGACAATGATCAGGTCGTAGCGGCTCTGGGCCTGCAGGGCGAGATCCGCCAGGCGCGGGGCCACCGCGCCGTGGTAGGCCAGCGAGAACATCGCGGTCGTGATGGCGTTGGTGTCGCTGAAGAGGTAGTGGTTCGCCTGCGCGAGCAGCGCCTCCTCGCGCACGAGGTGGCCCTCGGCGAGATCGGCCAGCTGCTCCAGCGTCAGGCGGCGGTCGACGTGGTGCTGCTCCCAGTACTCCCGCCCGTACTCCGGCATCCAGACCGTGCCGTATGCCTCGGCCAGCCGCGCGGCCAGCGTGGTCTTTCCCGTCGAGGGCGCGCCGAGCAGGACGACATTCGTCACCAGATCGCGGTAGACCAGCGGGTGGACGAAGGCGCGCCAGGCGTACGGGTCGGAGCGCACCTTGGTGCCAGAGACTGGGATCGCCGCGCGGGCCGGATCGACCCGGCGGTCGATGGCACCGAGGGCGCGGCTCATATGGTCGCCGTAGAACTCGCTGGAGTAGAAGTGAGTGATGCCGCCGATCTTCAGCCGCTCGATAATATACTGCTCGTGGGCGTGTCGGATCGTCGGCGTGTCGCCGACCTCGGTCGGGCCATCCCATGCCTCAACCACCCGCACCGCCGGGTAGAGCCGACGAAGCCACCCCGCGCGCACGGTCAGCGGGATGGGCGTTGTCTCAGGGGCGTCATAGATCACGACCACCAGCTCATCCGTCTCGGCAAGTGCCGTCTCGATAAGCAGCTGGTGGCCCTTGTGCAGCGGGGCGAACTTACCGAGGGTGAGCCCGCGTGTTCCTGTCATCGGGTTGCTCTGCACGTACTGATTGGGCGGGGACGCTGATACGGGGCAGTATAGCAGAACGCACGCCGCACGCTGCCGCATAGGCCCACCGGCGTAAGGCGACATATGGCCGCGCCAGGGTCTCCCAGCCTCATTTCCTGTGAGGCTCCGCAGATTCTAGTTGACCTTTGTATAGAACGCGCACGTGCGGTGCCCAGGGTCAGCGCGCAATCTAGCCGCTTGCGGAGCGGCTAAGATTGCGCGCTGCGCACAGCGGGAGCAGTCGGCCACTGGTATGCCATGCGCCGTATACTTGGGAGGCATCCGAAAATCTGTTTGTCTGGATATGCCGTATGTCACCTACACCACGATTCTGCCCCCATTGCGGCGCGCCACAAGACCAAGGTTCCACGCGTTGCCGCGCCTGTGATCGTCCGCTCTCCCCGCCCACCGCCGCCGCGCCGGTCGGCGCGTCGCCGCCTGTTCCCGCCTTCCGCACCCCAGCCTCCGAGGCATGGCCCGTCCTATCGGTGCTGATCGCCATCTGCGCCATCGGGTATGCTGCCGCCTATGCCGCCGACAGCACCGGCCTGGCCTACAGCCTGTTGCTCATCGGGCTCACCCTGCTGCTCACCCTGCTGCTGCTCTGGGGCCTCGGGCGCGCGAATGTCCGCCAGGGCCGCGCATTCCTGGGCAGCTCGCGCCCTCTGGTGCGCTGGGCCTACACGCCCGAGGAGTGGCAGCAGGTGCGCAGCTTCTTTTACGAGGAGCAGCAGCGCGACCGCCCGCCCCTGGGATGTCTGCCGCCGCTCTTCGCCGCGCCTGGCCTGCTCGCCGGTCTGATGATCGGTGCCGACACGGGGCTCTCCGAGGCGCTGGTCGGCGCAGCGGTCGGCGCAGCGGTCGGCGCAGCGGTCGGCGGCATGCTGATTCTGCCCGTGCGCCTGATCAACTATCTGGCCGCCACCCGTGCGCTTCGCGACGAGTCTCCGGCCACGGTGGCGATCGGTGCTCACGAGCTGTTCTACGAGCGGCTCTACTTTGATGCCCGCCGCCACCACCTTGCGGCGGTGCGACTCAACCGCCACAGCCCGCCGCGTCTGAAGATCGACCGCTACGCATCTCGCTTCAGCCTCGTCTACGCCTTCCCGACGGTTATTCTGGTGCCGCCCCGCATGCTCGCCGCTGTGCAGGAGGCGCTGCCCCGGATGGAGGTCCGTGGCGCCGGGGATGCTGTCGATGACGGCCCCGATGAGGGGTAGCCCCGCAGACCCGGCGATCAGAACCGGAGGCCAATGATGACTCCGACAACTCCTCCCGATAGCCGCTGCCCAGGGTGCGGCGCGACCGTCTCGGCGCGGGCGCGATTCTGTACGTCATGTCGCCGCCCGCTCGGCGGCACCTGCCCGCGCTGCGGCGGCCCCCTGGCCCCAGCCGCACGCTTCTGCCAGGGCTGCGGGACGCCTGTGGGCGACACGGTGGTGCCCCTGCCTCCGCCCTCACCGCAGCCAGCCGCGCCAATCGCCAAGAAGCGCCCGCGCCGCGCGGGCTGTCTGGCTGTCACCGGGATCCTGCTCATCGCGCTCATCGCCGCCGCCGCCATCCCGCTCGTCGGCGGGTGGCCGATTGCTGCCTGGCCGCCCCCCGACGCCAGCGATGCGGCCGCCGATGCACTGGCGTGGCCCGCCCCTGAGCTCCCGCCGGTGCCCCGCGATCTGACGACGCTGGCGCAGGAGACGCTCGGCCCCTCCGACGAGATCCAGAGCCTGGTCGTCCCCGGCGCCATTGCGGTGAGCATCCCAGGCGGGCTGCTCACCACGACGCAGCAGGTCAGCATCGCCGCTGTAGACGGGCTGCCGCCGCCGGATATGCCGTTCGGCGGCGCGGTTCTGGCCCAGTACGATATCCAAATCGGTGACATGCACCAGTTTGAGCAGCCCCTGCTCATCGCCATCGCCTATGACCCCGCTGCGCTCGATACGCCGCTGCCGCCCGAGGAGGCGCTGTCCGCGCGCTTCTGGGACGAGTCGCTCGGCGGGTGGGTGACGCAGCCGTCGCTGGTCGATACGGCAAACCATCAGCTGATCATCGTCACCAGCCACCTCAGCACCTTTGTCGGTGTGACGAGCAAGAGCGACGGACACTGGCAGAACGACTGCTTCGACCTGTTCTTCAGCCAGGCCGATCTGCGCCAGCAGATCGACACTGGCATGGTTGATCGCAACTACCTGGAGACGGTCTGGGACGCGCTGAATGACACCGCGCTGGCCTATGACGCGGCCGACATGCCGCGCATCTGCCATGTCTCCCGCACGGTGGCGAGCCAGCGCTACGTCAGCGCCGACGGCCTCGTGGTCAACCTGCCCACCCTCAGCGAGGTCGTCGTGCGCCAGCAGGTGAGCCTTGCGGGCGACGGCGGGCTCTCGCGCAGCAAGTACACCGGCGCCATCCAGATGCCCTACCTCACGGTCTTCACGCGCGCGCAGCTGCGGCTGTTCATCGCCCACGAGATCTTCCACAGCGTACAGGCGACCTACTACACGGCGGCGGGCATGACCGAGTTCGGCATCCCGCTCACCTCGGCGCCTGGGGCGCTGCCGACCGGCATCTTCCGGGTCTGGTGGCTCGACTCCACCGCCGAGTATGCCGCCGCCACCATCGCCTACCCCGATGGCGACCGGCCAAACCCGTCGATGGCCGGGAGGCGCATCCCGCGCTACCTGGACGAGTCGCTGCTCTACGCACCAAGCGAGATCTACGAGGCGCTGGGCGGCACCGACCCGCAGCGCGACCACGCCTATGCCACGGCCTGGTTCTTCGCGTTTCTGACGCAGCGCTACGGGGTGGATTTCCCAGAGCTGTTCCGCACGGTGGCAAGCTCGCGCAACCCCTCCGTCGTCGCAGCGCTTGACGCGGCGCTCAGCGACCGCTGCGAGCTGGGACGCGGCCTGGACGGCTGCTACCGGGCCTTCGCCCGCGACTGGCTGTTCAACACGGCGAGCGCGCTGCCGGCCAGCCCGCCGGAGCTGCTGCCCCCGGCGGTGGCAGAGCATGTCCGCATGGAGGCGACGGCGACCGTGGTCGAGCACCGCTTTGCGCTCAAGCCCTACTACACCGCGCAGGTGCTCAGGGTTGAGGTGGCAGCGAGTCCCGGCCAGGCCACGCGCATGCTGAAGGTCGAGCCGCTGGAGCTGCCCGATGGCACTACCCTCTACGTCGACGTGCTGCCCGGCGACCGGCGATCAGCGGGCGGGGCGAATCCCTGGGCCACCTTCAGCTCCTCCAGCATGGACCTGAACGAGCTGACCCGCTCGGTTGAGGTGGCGGTGGGGCCGGGCGACGGCCTCTACCTGCTGGCGGTGAATAGCGCGGGGGCCGCGCGCGCGGTGCATGCCCGCATCACCGAGATCGTGACGCCGACACCGGCCGGTCAGTCCGGCGCATGGCAGCTCATCGAGCGCCGCGACCGCGAGAGCGCCAGGAGTACTTCCAATCCAGCATGCACGCTAACCCAGAGCTTCATGGATACAGGCTATAGCCAGAGCGGGGGCTGCGCCGAGCGCCCGGGCATGTTCGGCGGGACGTCCCCCGCCTACAGCTACCAGATCGACGCTAGCTGGAGTGGGCTGCCCGAGACGCTGCGCCCCGGCGAGCCGTATGAGCTGGTGCTGGATGCTCAGGCCACCAACAGCGGTACAGAAACCTGCGCGATCATGGTCGCGATTCTGCCCTACAGGTGGGCGCATCCCGATGAGGAGACGCCGGGGTTCGGGTCCGTGATCGAGCAGGTGGCCGTCACTAACGGCCAGCGGGTGATCGCCTTCACGCCAGACACCCCAGTGATGGAAGGTACACAGGCGCAGGTGAGCATTGCGGTCTATGTGACCAGCTGTGGCGATGTGATGACGGATGCCGATAATCTGGCGCTCAGGAGGGTGTACGACTACAGCGCCAGCCTCAGTGCGCCGTAGCGCGGCGAGCGTGGGCGGCCTTGAGATCCGTCACCGAGTCGTGCTTCTCGAAGACATCGGCCAGACCATTGATCGCGGCGAGCTGGCCAAGGCTCTTGGTTTCTTTTGTCGATGCCATAGCTCGCCCGCTCACGGGCCGGGCGCTCTCAGTCGCTCCGTGAGCTGTGCCAGCGTCTTATCGTAGACATGGCGGGCGAGGGCGAGGGTCTCGACGAGCGACTCTCCTGGGATCTGTGACGCGATCTCGATAGACTCCCAGTGGTCGCTCAGCCGATTCGCGCCGAGCTGTCGGCTGCCGCCGCGCAGCTTGTGGGCCAGGAGCCGGACGCGGGGCCGGTCATCTGCGATGATCGCGTCGGCGATGTCCTCCATCTGGGCCGAGAGTACACTGCGGAAAAGATCTAGCACAATCACCGACACCTGATCCGGCCCCCCTCCCACCGAGCCGATCAGGTGTTCTAGCATAGGCCAGTCGATAAGGTCGTCTGGTTGCATTGAATTGTTGGGCTGCGCAGAAGCCGACTCCGGCTGGGCGGTCGGGCTGGGCAGTGCGCCGCCGCGCCGCGCCGTTCGTGCCAGCGCGGCGTGCAGATCCTCGATCTGCACCGGCTTGCTGAGATAGTCGTCCATGCCGGCCGCCAGGTAGCGCTCGCGGTCATCGTGCAGGGCCGAGGCAGTCAGCGCAATAATATAGGGCTGGGCGGTATGCTGTAGCGCGCGGATGCGCCGGGTCGCCTCCTCACCATCAAGCTTGGGCATCTGGATGTCCATCAGCACCACATCGTATGCCTGGCGGGTCACGGCGGCCAGCGCCTCTGCTCCGTTCCCCACGATGTCGGACGTGTGGCCGAGGTTCTCCAGTAGCCGGAACAGCACCTCCTGGTTGACCGGGTTGTCTTCTGCCAGGAGCACATGCAGCCGTCCCTGTGCAGCCGGGCGACTATCGTCCGGGGCGTCCTCTCGCACGGCGAGGGGCATGTCGGTGCGAGGTAGCGGCAGGCGGATCATGAAGTTTGATCCCGTGTGATGCCCACTTGTCACGCTGATCTCGCCCCCCATCCGGCCAATGATCTGCTTGCTGATCGTCAGGCCCAGCCCCGTGCCCCCGAATCGCCGGGTCGTCGTGCTGTCGGCCTGCACAAACGGGTCGAAGATCTGCGACAGATGCTCGGGCGCGATCCCGATCCCCGTATCGCGGATGCTCAGCGATAGCTCGTAGGTGGCATCGGAGAGCGGCCTGCCGCCTGCGGTGAGCGTCACCGAGCCACGCTCGGTGAACTTCACCGCGTTGCCGAGGAGGTTCACCAGCACCTGGTGCAGCCGCCCGCGATCACCGATGAGGGCGACGGGCACCGTCGCCTCAACCACCCAGTCTAGCGCTATCCTCTTGCGCCGGGCTTCGTGCGCAACGAGGTCGAGCGTATCGCGCAGGCAGGCCCGCAGATCAAAGGGCTGCGACTCGAGCTCGATCTGGCCGGCCTCGATCTTCGAGATGTCGAGGATGTTGCCGATGATCGTCAGCAGAGTCTCGACACCGGTGCGGATGGTGGCCAGGTACTCACGCTGGCGCGGCGAGAGGTGCGTATTGTGCAGCAGGCTAGCCATGCCAATGATCACCGTAAGCGGCGTGCGGATTTCGTGGCTGACGTGCGCCAGGAAGTTCGACTTGGCTCTGTCGGCGGATTCGGCGGCCTCCTTGGCATGGAGCAGCGCATCAGTTGCATGGTGGCGCTCGGTGATATCGCTTATGACCACCCGATACATAGCCACACCGTCTGACGTCTCTGGCGCTGCCGTTGCCTCCAGCCGCACCCAAAACGGAGCGTGATCTGGTCGTCGCATGCGCAGCTCACAGACCTGCCGCCCGCCCTCGCGCAACAGCGCCATGTGTTGGATGTAGTAGATATTTTGATCCTCAGGGAGGATAAACGTACTAAACGGCTGGCGGAGCAAGGTGCCACGCGGCAGCTCTAGCATCGTTGCGGCGGTGAGGTTCGTCTCCTGAATCATCCCCTGCGCACTCAGCGTCATGTAGCCAACCGGGGCAAGGTCATAGAGGTCGAAGTAGCGCATGCGCGCGGTCGCCAGCTCATCCTGGGCGCGGCGCAGCTCCTCATTCTGTAGCTCCAGCTCGATCTGGTGTACCTGTAGCTCGTGTATGATCCGCGCGATCTCCTCGGGCGATTGGGTCTGCGCGACCGGGATGTCCTTGATAAGGATCAGATCCTTCGCGCGCCGACGCAGGGCATCAGCATCTTTGGGGTAGGCGGGGGTATTTTCGTGATCGAGATGTCCCATCGTATGCCTTCGTCACTTCACGGTTATGCCGAGGCTCCTACCCCACAGTAGAGAGGGGCAACTTCAATGCGAGCAAGCCAGCGGATCTGCGCGATCATCTGCGGAAAGTTGATCGGCTTTGGCACGTAGGCATCGCAGCCGTAGGCCCGGATCTGATCCTGCGCCTCTTCAAACAGCGACCCAGTCAGCACAATGATCGGGATCCCCCGCGTCTCCGCGAGCGACCGCAGGCGCTGGGCCACCTGCCAGCCATCGAGGATGGGTAGATCGATATCGAGCAAGATCAATGCGGGATGCTCGGCCCGTGCAAGCGCGACCGCCTGAACGCCGTTGCTCGCCGTGATGATCTGAAACCCCTCGCGGTTCAGTCGGCGCGTCAGCAGATTACGTATGAGCGAATCATCCTCGACGACCAATAGCTTTAGCATAGCGCACTTTCGATGTACTACCAATTGTCGTAAGCTCACCGTGCATAGAACGGGCAGGAAACAGCTCTAGTGTAGCTGTTCGCACAGGCTGTGTCTGTACTGCTTGTGTATCAGCTATCGTCTAGCTTACGCAACGCCGCGCAGGCTGCACACACAACATGACCACAGAAGACACACAGCACACATAGACGGTGACGGGCTGGCTGGCTACAATAGGCGCTACAAGGATTTACTATTGAGTACGCTTGCCCTATTGGCATGATTCCTGAGGCGTGATGCTGCAGGTTCACGCCCCATACTAATGCCCCACGCCCAAACGAGCTTGTGTGGAAAAGTTAGGCGATAGTAGGCATCGTATGGCCCCTTAGGAATCTCGCGATCATGAATATGGCCAACCTGGATTATGCAAACACTGGGGCTGTGCCGGACACGAGACACCTCAACCAGGAGATTGCCACATGGCTTGCCGAGCATTTGCATGAGCTGACGGCGCAGCTTCAGCTCACCTTGCAGGCGACGATGTTCAGTAACCGCCAGGAGATGTACCCAGATCAGCTCGGCAGTGTCGCCAATGAGGAGGCCCAGATGCTGGCCGCCTATGTGGCGGCACCCGACGACTCGGCGGCGCTGGCGCGCGGCCAGCGGCTCTGTCGGGATGGGCTCGGCGATGCGAGCATTGTCACCCTCGCGCAGGCGGCCCGCCGCTTCTTCCTCAGCGGCGTCCCGGAGCACCTGCGCATCCCCGCGCTCGACCTGGTCGAGCGCTACGAGAGCGGGGTTACGCGGGGATTTATGGCGGCCCACGCAGCTATCATCACCGAGGATGCCAACCATGCCAAGAGCACCTTTTTGGCAAACATGAGCCACGAGCTGCGCACGCCGCTGACCGCGATCATCGGCTACAGCGAGCTGCTGCACTATGATGCGAAGCACCGGGGCTACCCCGATATGATCTCCGACCTCGGCAAGATCAACGCGGCCGGTCAGCACCTGCTGGCGATCATTAACGACATCCTCGACCTGTCGAAGATCGAGTCTGGCAACACGCAGATCTTTGCCGAGACCTTCGACCTCAGCGCGCTGCTCATCGACGTGCTGGCGACGTCCACTCCGCTGATCCAGAAGAACCGCAACTCACTTGATATCCAGCTTCCTGACACGCTCGGCCCGATGCACTCGGATATGGCCAAGATCCGGCAGATTATGCTCAATCTGCTGAGCAATGCCGCCAAGTTCACCGAGAATGGCCAGATCACCCTGCGCGCCATGCGCGAGCGAGACGTTAAGCAGGAGGAGTGGGTTGTGATTAGTGTCGTCGACACCGGCATCGGGATCGCGCCCGAGCAGCTCGGCAGCTTGTTCCAACGGTTTACGCAGGCCGATGCGTCGACGACCCGTAGACATGGCGGTGCCGGGATAGGGCTGGCCCTTAGCCAGCGGTTCAGCCAGATGCTCGGCGGCATGATCAGGGTGACGAGTGAGGTCGGTGTTGGCTCGACCTTCACCGCGCGGTTCCCGCTGTCGATACCGTGACGGATTGCATTGCTGGGCAAAGTTAGGGCGTTCAGATGGAGTATGTCGCCGCCGAGATCCGCGAACTCATGGCATGTGCAACGTCGCGGGCGGTTCCGGCGTCGGCGCAGGCCGACGCCCGGCGCAACGCGCCCCGCCGGCGCGACTTCAGCCGCCATCCGTGGGGCGCGCAGGACGTTGCACATGCCCTGCCGCGAACCTTGTCTTCTTGACAAATGCCGCGAAGGGTCATAGACTTCTTCCTGACAGCATGTGTGCAGGAGAGATCTATGAAGGGTCAACGCATCGGCTACGTCCGGGTCAGCAGCTTCGACCAGAACCCAGAGCGGCAGCTGGAACAAGTCCAGGTGGACAAGGTGTTCACCGACAAGGCATCCGGTAAAGATACGAAGCGTCCCGAGCTAGAGCGGGCGCTGGCCTTCGTGCGCGAGGGTGACACACTGGTCGTCCACAGCATGGATCGTTTGGCCCGCAACCTGGATGATCTACGCCGCCTGGTGCAGCAGCTGACCAAGCGCGGCGTGAGCGTCTCTTTTGTGAAGGAGTGCCTGACCTTCACGGGCGCGGACTCGCCGATGGCGAATCTTATGCTCTCGGTGATGGGCGCGTTTGCCGAGTTTGAGCGGGCGCTGATCCGCGAGCGCCAGCGTGAGGGCATCGCCTTGGCCAAGCAGCGCGGCGTGTACCGTGGGCGCAAGAAGGCGCTGTCCGCTGATCAGGCGACCGATCTGCGGCGGCGGGTTGGCCAAGGCGAATCGAAGGCGGCTGTCGCTCGCGCTTTCGGTATCAGTCGCGAGACCCTGTACCAGTATCTGAAACGAGAGCATTGAGAACGATGAAGACCGGGGCGTGATTAGTCATTGGTCGTTGGTCGTTCGTCAGCGGAACCCGAAAGGGATTTCTGAAACCTTGTACTAGTGGGTTGGACCTGCCATGCGGACCGGCAGTGGCAGCTCGATAGTGAATGTCGAGCCCTGGCCCAGTGTGCTTGTCACGGCGATGGTTCCGCCCATCAGATGGCAGAGTCGATAGCTAATCACCAGGCCCAGGCCGCTCCCGCCATACTTGCGGGTTGGCGAATCATCAATCTGTACAAACTCTTTGAAGAGATCCCGCTGCTGCTCAGGGCTTATGCCGATGCCTGTATCGCTGATCTGAAATAGGGCAACAACAGGCTGGCCGCTTTCCAGCGGGGCTGTTCCCGACCGTGCTGTAGCCGCTTCGATGCCCGCACGTAGCCGGATCTGGCCGTGCTCGGTAAACTTGGCCGCGTTGTCAAGCACATTGAGCAGCACCTGACGCATGCGCGTGCTGTCGGCATACATCATCCCGCTATCGGAAGGGCAGTCGACATGAAACGTATTGCCGTTCTTCTGCACAAGCGGCATGATGGTAACTTCCACATCGCGCACCAGAGTCGCAATATCAAAGTACTCCAGGTGTAAGTCGAGCTTTTCTGCCTCAATGCGGGTGATATCGAGCACATCGCTGATTAGGCTGAGCAGGTGCTGCCCGGCAACCTGAATGTGCTCGATATCATTCACCAGATCCTGGGAGCCTTGCTTCCTGGCACTGATCTTCAGTAGTTCTGCGTAGCCAAGGATCGCGCTCAGTGGCGTGCGCAGCTCGTGGCTCATATTGCCCAGAAAACGACTCTTCGCCCTGTTGGCCACCTCAGCGGCCTCTTTCGCCAGAGAGAGAGAGACTTCCGTCTGCTTGCGCTCGGCCAGCTCCTGCTGGACAGCGCTGTAGAGCCGTGCGTTCTCGCTCGCGAAGGCGGCCAAATCCTCGTTCTGCCGCTGGAGCGCCATAGCGGCGCGTCTGCGCTCGGTGCTGTCGCGCAGCACGATGACGCGCCCGTTGATCTGGGCGCTGCGGTCAAAGATCGGCGAGATGCGCAGCTCGAAGGAGCGATCATCGGGCGCGGTGCCAAACACGAGCTCCTCGCAGACATCGCTGACCTGGCGGTAGCGCGCGATCATCTCTGCCTGGCCTGCAAAGACACGCTCTACCGGATGGCCAATCACCTCGCGCGACTCTCGGCGGATGAGCGCGAGGGCGGCCGGGTTGATCTCAACCACCTTGTCGCGCCCATCCAGCACGATCACCGCGTCATCCATGCTCTGAAAGACGGTGCCGTAGGCGATAGGCACAAGCTCAAACAGGCCGAAGCGGAGGAGATCCCAGGTGAGCGCGAGCCCGCTGATGCCTAGCGCGAAGGGTGTCAGGTCTAGGTGAGGAAAGGGGCTAAGGCCGCTCAGGTAGATCGCATTGCCGGCCCACGTTGTGATAAGCCCGATGATGAGGCCGCTGGCCTGCCTGCGGTAGGAAGGCGACATCCGGAATAGACTGCGTGCCAGCAGGAGGCTGCCCAGCAGCAGCAGCAGGTAGGAGTAGGCCGTGTGAATCCAGAACAGGGGTCCGAACGTCGTCTCAAGCACGACGAACGAGCCGCTGTTGACAAGATAGACCCCGCTGCGAAACAGATGGTGTTGCTCATTGGTCCAGGCTGCGGCCAGGCTCGTCAGAGGCATGATTGTGAGCAACAGCAGCCTGCTCCGGGTGAGCCAGCCGCCCTGGCCGCTGTAGATCAGGGCGAAGGCCAGCCAGCTTCCCGGCACCAGCACAATGCCCACTAGAGCCAGGTTGACCCAGAAGAGCTGCGCCGCCAGCGTTGTGCCTGCAAGGCTGAACATGTACGCCAGTGACCACAGCGACACAGCGGACACCAACACCGCCAGGGGCACGGCGCCCGGTGCCTGTCGACGTCGCCAGATCACAAGCGTGAGCAGTGCGCAGAGAGCCGCGGTGATCAAGAGGGGTGCGGAGTAAGGGGTAGATTGCATGATGCTCACACGTACTTGATACCTACGCTACAGGCAGTGTAAACGAAAAGGTGCTGCCCTCACCTAGCCTGCTCTCCACACCAACGCTGCCGCCAAGCTTCTCCACGATCCGGCTCACAATTGAGAGCCCCAGGCCGTGGCTATCGGCGCGGGCCGGCTGGAGCTGTGTGAAGGCGTTGAAGAGCAACTCCTGCTGCGCGTCGGCGATCCCCGCGCCGTTATCGCGCACCCAGAAGCGCACGAACCCGCCCGTCGGCGGGTCGGCCCCGATGCTGATCTGCGGCGGCGTGCCGCCATATTTCAGCGCATTGCTTACATAGTTGACCCACACCTCCTCAACCCAGGGGGCGTAGCCCAGCGCGGCAGGCCATGTCGGCGGGCCACTCAGCGTAGCCTGCGACTCGGTGATCAGGTGCGCGAGACGTGCGGTCACCTCGGCGATAATCGCGGCCATGTCGAGCGTCTCGTAGGTGATCGGGCCGAATCGCCGCACATTCGCCAGCAGGAGCAGCTCGTTGATAATGGTTGTCATCTTCCTACCGGCCACCAGGATGGACTGGAGATCGCGATCAATCTCGTCGGCGTCCATCTTGCGGTGGAGCAGCTGGAGCAGCTGGGTATAGCCAATGATCGCGGTCAGCGGGGTCTTCAGATCGTGCGCCACCGTATGCCCGAAGGCGTCGAGGTCGCTGTTCTGCGCCTGGAGCTCGTGCGCGGACTGCTGTAGGGCCAGCTCCACCTCGGCGCGCTCGGCGATCTCGCGCTGGGCGGTGTCGTAGAGCCGGGCATTCTCTAGCACCAGGGCGATCAGCTGCGAGAAGAGCTGGCCCTGGCGGATATCCTGCGCGGTGAACACATGCCCGGCCGCCGCGCGGCCCAGGGCCAGCACGCCCTGGCAGTGATCACCGATCATGATCGGAAAGTCGGCCACGGTGGAGACCGCGACCTCCATATACAGGTCACGGCGCCCCGCCCAGGCCGCATAATCATCGCGCACGACCGGCTGGCCGCTGTCGCACGCCTGCCACGAGAACCGCGCCTCGTGGCGGCCGACGCGGTCGCCCTTCAAGAAGGGCTGGTTCGCGGTATGGGCGCGCACCACCAGCGCATCACCATCACGGATCATCAGCTCGCCATAGGGCGAGTCGAGGATCAGCGTGGCCCGCTCCACAATCGACTGGAGCAGATCATCCATCTGGCGGCGATTGAGCAGGTCGAGCGTCGTCTCATACAGCGCGGTCATGTACGCGCGCTGCTCAGCCACCTCACGGCCCGTCGCCAGCGCCACATCGCGGGCCAGGGCCAGCTCGCGAGTGCGCTCCTCGACCCGGGCCTCCAGCTGGTCGCGCAGCTGGCGCTCATCCTGGAGGGCCGTGTCAAGCTGGGTCAGCAGCACGGCAATCCCGAACTGGAGCGCCCCGACGACGCTGAAGAAGATCACCGCCGTGTCGATAATCATCACCGCATTGATGTCGCGGAACAGAAACCCCCAGACCACAAAGCGCCCCGTAGCGATCATCCCGCCGATGCCCAGCAAGGTCAAGGTGTTTGCCAGCAGGATGGCCGCCCCGATGCGCTGATTGAAGAAGAGCACGCCCAAGAGCGCACAGGCGATGAGGTAGGCGTGCCCATCGACGGTGTAGCCAAAGTTGAGCAGCTCTGTGAGGCCAAGCAGGTAGGTGCTGAACAGGAGCGTGGCCGCCCGCAGGCGGTAGGGCAGTTTCCGACCCAGGGCCATCACCCAGAGCGTGCTCACGGCCACGAGATAGACTGGAAAGATGTACAGCACCCCCTCAGCGACGAAGGAAGGGAGGGTGAAGAGTAAGGCCAGGAGGCCCAGGACTGCACCGGCTCTGGTCATGGCCTTGAGAATACGCTCACGCGCCTGCTGGAGGCTGCGACTCTCCAAGCCGGGAGTCTGAGCATCCTGCCAAAGCATTCGGATCAGTCTACGCCTCATAGAATCTCGCGATGCGGATTCGCTCGGGTGCGGTCTGGGTCGCGTGGCCTGGAGCGGTCATTCGCCACGGTCAGCCACGCATCGTGTAGGCGATGCCGTCCTGCAGCGTACCGCGCGTGACGATGCTCCCCAGCAGATCTGTCCCCAGGCTGATCAGGGTCTGCGCAACCTCGGGACGGATCCCGGTGAGTACCACCTGTGATCCCTGGCGATTTAGACAAGGTTTCAAGAGGGCCAAGTTTACTTTACCGTTCCGCGCGGCCCTCACCCCCAGCCCCCTCTCCCTGACCGAGAGAGGGGGAGCCGGAAGCGTCTTGGTGCGAAATCTCCCCTCTCCCCTTGAGGGGGGGCGGGAGTGAGGGGGAAAGCCCGGCGCGCAATCGGCTTATTTGAAAAGTATTAGGCAATACCGCAGAAGTAACGCTGTGAGGCGTCCT
>RYFE02000033.1 GCA_004138175.2 Chloroflexales bacterium ZM16-3
GCGAAAAAGCGCGGGGCGCTGCGCCCGCGAAAAAGCGCGGGGCGCTGCGCCCGCGAAAAAGCGCTGCGCCCGCTAGGCTTTCTCTAGGCGGGCGAAGCTGGCCAGCAGCCGCCGCTCCTTATCCGCGAAGCTCACCGTCACCTCCTCGTCCCCCTCCACCAGTCGGCTGCTCATCACCACGCCCTCGCCGAAGGTGGCGTGGCGCACCCGCTGGCCGGCGAAGAAGCTCACCTCGGTGGGCGCGGGGGCGGGCTGCGGGCGGGCGCCCGCCGATGGCGACGGCCCGCGCGGCGATGAGCCGCCGTAGCCGCTGCGCCCGGTGAACATGCTCGCCTGCGGGCTCGCCGTCGTCGTGCCGCGCTTCTTCGGCTGCCTGATCAGCTCCTTGGGGATGTCGGCCAGGAAGCGCGTGCGCGTGCTGATGCTCGTCCGTCCGTAGCTGACCCGGCGGAAGGCGTAGCAGAGGTAGAGCCGCTGGCGGGCTCTGGTCATGCCCACGTAGAGCAGGCGGCGCTCCTCCTCCACCTTCTCGCGGTCGTCGCTGGATCGGCTGTGGGGCAGCAGCCCCTCCTCCAGGCCGACGAGGAAGACGACCGGGTACTCTAGCCCCTTGGCCTGGTGCAGGGTGATGCACGTCACCGCATCGGCCTTGCCGTCTACCTTGTCCACCTCGGCCACCAGGGCGATCTCCTCCAGGTAGGTGGGCAGCTGGGCCTCAAGCGGCATGTTGATATACTCGGCGGCCACGTTGCGCAGCTCCTGGACGTTGCTCCAGCGGTCCTCGGCCTCGTCGGCGCTGTACTCCTTCAGCAGGGTCTCGCGCACGTCCAGGCGGCCCAGGATCAGGTCGATCAGCTCGATCAGCGGCATGGTGCCCCGCGCGGCGATGAACTGGTCGATCACGGCCAGGAAGCCCAGCAGGGCGCCCTTGGTGCGGGTCGTGAAGGGCGACGGCACTGCCCCCGTCTGAACCTCCCGCAGCGCCTCGAAGGCAGGCATGCCAAGCTCGGCGGCCCAGCGCAGCAGCTCGGCCTCGCTGCGGTCGCCGATGCCCCGGCCCGGCCAGTTCAGCACCCGCCCCAGGCTGACGCTGTCGTAGGGGTTGTAGGCCAGGCGCAGGTAGGCCAGCACATCCTTGATCTCTTTGCGCTCGTAGAAGCGGGTGCCGCCGATGATCACATAGCGCAGGCTGCGGCCGATCAGCGCCTCCTCCAGCGCGCGGGACTGGGCGTTGATCCGGTACATCACCGCGCAGTCGCCGTAGCTGTAGTCGCCCGAGGCTACCAGGCGGGAGATCTCATCGGCGACGAAGCTGGCCTCCTCGCCCTGGTCGTAGCCCTCGTGCAGGCTGACCTGCGTCCCGGCGCCGTTCTCCGTCCAGAGCTTCTTGAGGTGCTTCTTCTTGCCGCCGCCGGCGATCAGGGCCTGGGCCGTGTCGAGGATGGCCTGGGTGCTGCGGTAGTTCTGCTCCAGCAGGATCACCTGGGAGTCGGGGTAGTCCTGCTCGAACTGCAGGATGTTGCGGATGTCTGCTCCCCTCCACCCGTACACACTTTGGTCATCATCGCCCACGGCGAACAGGTTGCGCCGCTCGCCCGCCAGCATCTTGATCAGCGTGTACTGGACGCGGTTGGTGTCCTGGTACTCGTCCACCAGCAGGTAGGCGTAGCGCTTGTGGTAGTGGGCCAGCACCTCGGGGTGCTGCTCGAAGACGTGGACCATCTCGACCAGCAGGTCGTCGAAGTCGAGGGCGTTGCTCTCGCGCAGCAGGTGTTGGTAGCGCTCGTAGCAGCGCGCGGCGATCTCGTCGGCGTAGGTGCGGTTGAGTCGGGCGAACTCGGCGGGCGAGACCAGCTCGTTCTTGGCGCTAGAGATGCGGGCGTGGATGGCGCGCGGCGGGTTCTTCTTCTCGTCGAGGTTCAGCTCCTTGAGGACGCGGCGCATAAGCCGCTCCTGGTCGTCGCTGTCGTAGATCGCGAAGTCGCGCTCGCGCCCGAGGTGGACAATGTCGCGCCGGAGGAAGCGGGCGCAGAGGCTGTGGAAGGTGCCGGCGGTGAGGGCCTGGGCGTCCGAGCCGATCAGCACGTCGAGGCGCTCGCGCATCTCGCGGGCGGCCTTGTTGGTGAAGGTGACGGCCAGGATGCTGAAGGGGTCAACCCCGACCTCGCGGATGAGGTAGGCGATGCGGTGGGTGAGCACGCGGGTCTTGCCGCTGCCCGGCCCGGCCAGCACCAGCACCGGCCCGTCCACCGCCTCGACGGCGCGGCGCTGGGCGGGGTTCAGCCCGCTGAAGAGCTCGTCGGCCATGGTTGTCTCCCCTGCTATCCCGGCGAACGTCTGTGTCGCCTGCTCTGTCAATGGTAGAGGCAGGGGCCGGGGCTGTCAAGGCGCGCGCCCGTAGAGCAGGGAGAAGCCGCCGGGCGCTGCGACGATCACATCCATGCGGCCATCATTGTTCAGGTCGCCCACATCCATGGCCTGAGGGTTATTCGAGTCACTCTTGATCTGGTAGTACTCAGGCTCAGCCAGCGTCCCGTCGGCCCGCTGGCGCGAGAGAGTCACCATGAAAAATCCCCAGTGGAGCAGCAGCACATCGTTGCGCCCATCGCCGTCGAGATCGGCGATCTGCACCGCTCTGGGGGAGTCGTAGGAGGGGTAGCTCGCCCGCTTCACTAGCAGGCCCCCGGCGCCCTGCGCCAGGATATCGATCTGCGCGTTTGGCCGGTTGCCGCCACCGGCGATAACGAGGTCATTCTTCCCATCGCCGGTCACATCGCCGATCTTCACACCTCCCAGGCCGATGCGATCATCGTAGCCCACGCCGTTCGCGAAGCTATGGTCGGGCTGCTGAAAGAAGACTTCGAGCGGAGGAGAGACCTCCCGGCGTAGCCTGACCACATCGGCCAAGCCATCGCCGTTCACGTCGCCGATCGCGATATCGTCATAGCCCTGCTTGGTCGCCGGGAGGCTGATCATCGGGGCCATCTCGCCATCCTCCTGCTGGATGAACAGCCCCACTATCGGGCTCTGCCAGTGACCCACCGCGACGTCCATGCGCCCGTCGCCGTTCAGGTCGCCCACCGCGAGCGAGTCGGGGGAGTCGCCAGCCAGCAGGGTGCGGCGGGTGCCAAAGACGCCCTCGGCGGCGCTGAGGAACAGGGTGATCTGCGCGCCCTCCCCTCCCACGACGAGATCGTCGCGCCCGTCGCCGTTCAGATCGCCCACCGCGAGGGCGCTCTCACGACCCTCCGTGCTGAAGCATATCGGCGGTGCCAGGATCTGGCTGTCGCGCTGGAGCAGGATGTAGAGCTGGTCAGCCGCATTGCTGTAGTCATTCGTGACGACCGCCAGGTCGTCCAGGCCATCGCCGTTGAAGTCGCCGATCCCGCCGCCGCCAAAGGAGAGATCGTCCTTGCTCTTATACCAGAGAGAGGTTGCGAAAAGCGTCCCCTGTTCTTGGGTCGAGAACGGTGTATCCATAGGCTCCGGCGCATCGAAGCCGCTCAGGCATGCCGTGCTCGTGAGGTAGTCGCCCGAGGGCTTGACCGAGTCAAACACCGCGCGGATGGCTTGATCCTCCGCATGGATCCGATCTGTCGGCACGGTGAGCTGCACCACTAGCAGGCCGCGCTCAGTCATGGTTGCCCGCGCGTAGGTCGTCGTGCCCGCGCTATCAGCGGAGAGGGTGAGCCGACCGCCGCCATTGGTCTCGTAGGTCTCCTCGACGACCTGGGGCGCGGGGGAGCCCTGTCCGGGCTGTTTGAGCTGGGTGAAGAGCGCGCTGGTGGCGGCTGCCGGCCCCTCGACCGGAAGCTGACCGGTGGCGGTGATAGCCGCCGTGAGGCTGCCCTGCTCGCCAGGGGCGGGGCGAATAGTGATGCCGCTGGCATCGCCCTCTAGTGACCAGCCAGTAGGCATGAGGCCGGAGATCCCGGAGAGCGGGTGAAGAAATGGTGTCGGCTGAGCGAAGACTGGCACGAGCGGCGGAGGAGGCGGGGCGCTCACCGGCGTCGGCGCGGCGATAGTTGCCGCCACCGCCTGGGCGACGAGGGTCGCGCGGACTGCGGCATCGATGGAGGGCTGGAGCGTCTGGTCGGGCACGGTCGGCGCGATGGCGACGGTGGGCTGCTCAGTCGGTGTGGGGGGCGGCGCGGCGCTGGCGCATCCAGTGCAGATCAGGGCTGCTGTGAGAAGCGCGAGGAGCGAGCGACGGAAGGAAGGCATGGGTGGGTGTCTCATGGTGTACATCCTCTGGCGCTGAGATGCGCTATAAAATCAGTGTGGCCTGTTACGTAATGAGCATAGTCACTTCGCAGCCTGATTCACACTCGGACAATTATAACCTCCTGTCACTCTTTGCGCATCTTTTGGCGGCCTCCGGCGGTACAGATCACAGGATCGCTCTGCACCGTTGGAGGCTCGCCATGCCCGCACGCCGCGCCGCGCCCTGGATCGCCCTGGCCCTGCTGCTGCTCGCCGCCGCATCCCCGGCCCGCGCCGAGGGCCCGCCCGGCCCGCGCATCGTCGCGGCCCGCGCCGAGCCGACGGGCGGGGCCGAGCTGATCGTCGCCTGCCCCGCAGGCGATTCTACCGATCTGAGCCTATCTGTCGACGGCGGGCCATTTGCGCCGCCGGGATCTGCCGAGCGGGCCGACGCGCCGCCGAGCCTGACGATCATCGTCGAGCGCGGGGCGGGGATGGCCTTGGCTGGCACGCCCCACAGCACATCGGCGGACGACGCGCTCGGCCAGGCCGAGCTGCTGCTGGCCCGGCTACCGCTGGGGAGCAGGGTCGCCGCCGTGGGCTACGGCGAGCGGGCCGAACTACTCGCGCCCCTGGGCGGCGACCTGGCCGGGGCCAGGGCGGCCCTCGCGGCCGGGCTGCGTGATCTCCCCGCCGACCCGCCGGCCGAGGGCGCGCTCAGCGCGGCGGTTGGCCTCGCCCGCGACCAGCTGCGGGATGCCCCGGCCGGCCCGCAGGCCCTCGTCATCCTGGCCGCCGACGGGCCGGGCGAGGGCGAGGCGCTGCCGGAGCCGGGCGACAACACGGTTGCGATAACGGTTGTGGGCCTGAGCGATGCGGGCGAGGCGGGGATGCGGGCTGCGGCGGAGCGCATGGGCGCGGCGTATCTGCCCTACCACAGCGAGGATCTGGCTGCGCTGCCGGGGCTACTCGACGCCCTGGGGGCGCGCTACGCCGAGATGATCGCGCCCGGCGCACTGCTGCGGGCCACTACCGCAGATCCCCTGCCCCCCGGGCGGCATCAGATCGCCCTAAAGGGCTGCGGCGGCTCTGCCGAGGCATGGGTGAGCGCGAGCGCGGCAGCGCCCGGCATCGACTGGAGACTGTCGGCGCTGGCCGGGGCCGGTGGGCTGTCGCTGGGGATGCTCGTGGGGCGGCTAGGGGTTGGGGGTTGGGGGTTGGGGGTTGGGGGTCGGGGGCGAACACCGACTCCCGACTCCCGACCCCCGACCCCTGGGCGAGGCGAGGAGGCGGAGACCGAGCGCGGGGCGCGGCGGCTGCCGGAGCCGGCCCGCCCCGTCTACCGGCTGGTCGCCTGGGCTGGCGAGCGGCGGATCACCCACGAGATGCGCGAGCGGCAGTGCGTGATCGGGCGCGACCCCGGCTGCGACCTCCAGATCGATGGGCCGTCCGTCTCGAACCTACACGCCCGGCTCACCGTGGCCGACGGCCAGATCACGCTGGCGGATCTGGACAGCGGCAGCGGGACATCGCTCGGCCCCGGCGGCCCGAGGCTCGTCGCCCACCTCCCCACCGAGATCCGCGACGGCGACGAGTTCTGGCTTGGGCCGGAGGTGCGGGTCGCCCTGCGGAAAGACTGAATGTTGAGTGGTGAAACGCGTATGCTGTCTGATCGTGCGCGAAGCACAGCGATTCTGAACCGGCACACGCGGGCTGGCGGCTTCGTGCTGCTGCGCAGGGTCGGCGGCGGCGGGCAGGCCGATGTCTACATGGCCCGACCGGCGGGCGGTGGGTGGCGGGCGGCGCTGGCCGCGATCAAGGTCGCCCGGCCATGCCACGCCGCAGGTCTCCACGATGAGCACGGCTGGCTCGCCAGCCCCGCCGCCGATCACCCCGGCCTGTCCCGGCTCTACTCGCGGCAGCACGGCGGCCCCGGCGACCTGGGGTACGTCGAGGTGCCGGGCGCGGGGCGAGTGCCCTTCCTGGCGCTGGCCTATGTGCCGGGCCGCAGCCTCGCAGATCTGCTTGCCCGCCGGGGCGGACGGGGTCTGCCGCCTTGCCTGTCCGCCCACATCGCCGCGCGGGCGGCCTCGGCCCTGGGGCACCTGCACCGAAGGCTGGGCATCGTTCACCAGGACGTGCGCCCGGCGAACCTGATCGTCGGGCCGGGGCGGCAGCCTCATGTGACGCTGATTGACCTGGGGGTGGCCGAGAGCCTGGGCGCGCCCAGGCGGCGCTGCGACTACGGGGCGCGCGGCTACCTTGCGCCGGAGCGGCTCTCTGGCGCGCCCGCGAGCGCCCTGGCCGATGTGTATAGCCTGGGGATAACGCTGCGGGCGATGCTCGGCGATCAGCCCGCGCCGCCAGATCTCGCCGACCTGATCCGCGACGCCACGCTGGGCGACCCGCAGGATCGCGCGGCGGCTATCCCCGATATGGCGGCGATGCTTGGGCGATTGCAGATTGCAGATTACAGATTGGAGAAAGATAATGCGTACTGCTCATGGCTGGCTCTTGCTCATGTTGGCGCTGCTCGTGGGGTGCTCAGGCGTTGAGCAGGTCGAGCGGATCGCCCCGCCGTCGGCCCCGGCCGCGCTGCCGCAGGCCCGCGCGGCCATGGAGACGGGCCAGTACGCGGCGGCGGTCGCCCTAGCTGGCCCATGGGCGACAACAAGCCCCGAAGCGGCCAAGATCGTGGTGGAGACACGGATGTCTTGGGCCGAGGCGATCCTGCGTGAGCAGCCCGAAGCGGCACGTCGGGCCGCCATCGACCAGCTCTCCCTGGCCATAGCGGTTGCGCCCGAGGGCGAGCTACGCGAGCGGATCGCGGCCCGCATGGGCGAGATCGCTGCCGAGACAGCGCCGGTGCCTGCACTCGAAACACCAGCGCCCCCACGTCCCCATGCGCAGACGGCTACCCCCACGCCGCCGGTTCGCCCGACCTATGTTGTCGCTCAGCGCAAGAGCTTCGAGGGAAGCGGCGAGAGCGGCCAGTTTTCTAGCTGCGTGGACGTGCAAGTTGTCGGGGTCGATGGGCCAGTGGAAGGCGCGGTGATCGGGGTGAATAACGGGGAGCACAGCTACCAGAGCCAGACCGACGCGGGCGGCTACACAGAGCGCTGCGGGCTCGGGGCATCGACATGGAGCGTGGTGCTGTTCTGGACGCCGGGCAGCGGCGACTCTGGCGTTGCCACCACCGTCTACCTAAGCGGCGCACCCGAGCAGCGGGCAGCGGTGGTTTTTCAGGAGCGGTAGGGGCGGCTCGCGAGCCGCCCCTACCAAATCGCCCGGCGGCTGGAAGCCGCGGGCTAGGGTCTACGAAGGCCGCCTGCGCGGGCTGGCCGAGGCCGCGCAGGCGGCCTTGGCAAACCCATAGCCCGCCCGTTCACGGGCCGGGCACGCAGCTTTCACAAAAACGCGATGCTGAGCGATGGGCCGCCGTCGCCCAGCTGGAGGGCGTCGCCGTCGGCGAGGCGGGCGGGGCGACCGACCGGCAGGGGGCTACCGTTGAGCAGGGTGTCGACGTCGCCGCGCTCGGTGATCACCTGCCAGACGCCGGGGGCGGACGGGGCCAGCGCACAGTGGGGCCGCTTCGAGACAAAGCGGTAGTCTGATCTACCCGCGTCGAGCAGGCGCAGCTCGCGGGCGTAGGACTCAGGCTGGAGCAGATCAAGGGCGCGCAGGAGCCAGCTGCGGGTGAGCACGATCCCCGAGGGCGGCACGAGCATGGCCCCGCCCTCGGGGAGGGAGATCGCACAGTAGCGCGGCCCCGAGGGGCTGCCCCGTGGCCCACCGAGCCAGAGGTGGCCCCCGTCGCTCACGCCCTGGGCGCTGAGCGACCTGTCCGGGCTGAGCGGACGCCCGCCGGCCGCGCCCAGGCGTAGCGCATAGCTGATCGGCGCGCCCGTGGGGTCGCGCTCGGGAAGGCCGCAGCCTGCTGCCAGGATGGGGGTCAGCTCGCCGGGCGGCCCATCCTCGCAGATGATGTTGGCCGAGCGCGCTCCTGCGCTGCCCTGCCAGTGTAGGGTGACGGTGATCGTTGATGGTGTGTGGGCCACTGTCTGCTCCTTCCTTCATTATTTATTTGTATTGCCGCAATCTGGCAGATTGCGGCAATACAAAAGAAATTATGCCAGGGCGATCTGGATGATCGCCTGCTCATCATCGCGCACGAGCAGCGCCCGCCCCGGCGGCTGCTCAGCCTCGCGCTGCTCGGCCAGGGGCATGCCCACGCCAAGCAGTCGCGTCCCGCCGTCGTAGCGCCCCGGCCAGAGGATGATCCCGCCGCGCCCGCCGTCCAGGGCGCGCAGCAGGGCGTCATCGACGTAGGTCATGGTTGTGGTCAGCAGGATGTGGATGCCCTGCTGCCCGCCGCTCTGCGCCAGGTCGCAGAGGTGCGCCAGCAGGTTCGGCTCGGGGCCGTAGCTCTGTCCAAGCTGCTCACCCAGGCGCTCGCGGCAAAGGGTGTAGTCGTCGATGGCGATGATCCGGCGCGGGCCTGGGTCGCGCGCGCGGCGCAGGTCTGCCACGGCGGCGATCAGCGTGTCCGCGCCCTGCTCAGCTCGCGCATAGTGTGTGGTGTTGGGCAGATCGCGCAGAGCTGCCAGGCCGCCGCGCGGGCCGTCGAGGATGAGCAGCTCCAGATCGGGCGGGGCGTGAACGGAAGCCAGGCCGCGCAGGATCGTGTCGAGGGCGGAGGTCTTGCCGCTGCGCCGGGGGCCGATGATCAGGGCGTGGGGCGAGTCGTCGTTCAGGCGCAGCTCGGCCACGGCCAGGGCCATGCTCTCGCGGCCAATGGGCGCGGCTAGTCCCGCGCCGATGTTGGCCGCGCTAGGCGAGGCCAGGCTAGCCAGGCTGATCCGCTCGGGCAGGAGCTCGACCGGCAGCGGGCGCACCTGCTCCGCGCCGGGGGTTGCGCGCCATGCAGAGGCGATGGCCGCCGCCTGATCGCGCAGGTCGGACAGAAGCTCGCTATCGAGGGCGCGGGCGGAAAGCTCGGCGCCGGGGGCGTCCTCGCCGTGAGCGGGCGGCTCCAGGCTCGGCAGGGCCACCTGCACCTCCAGGGGGCCGTGATCGGCGTGGGCCCAGAGCGCTCGGCCGGGCAGGGTCGCCGGGATCGGGGCGCTCACCCGCGCGCCGAGGATATCGGCGTAGTCGTGGATCTCGGCCTGGCGCAGGGCGATGCGCGCGTCGCAGAGCGAGAGCAGCCGGTAGCTCAGGTCGGCCGCGCGGTCGGCGCTGATCGCCAGGTACACCCCGCAGGCGCGGCCGACGCGGGCCAGGCGCACCAGATCGTCCAGGATGGTCGTCTCGCTGCGCGAGTCGCGGAACTCCTCACAGAGCACGGCCAGCTTATCGATCACCAGCAGCAGGGCGGGCATATCTCGGCCGCCCGCGCCACGGTAGGATTGCAGGTCGGCGGCGTCGGCGGCGCGCAGGCGGTCCTGACGCTCGCGGATGGCTGCGTCGAGCATACGGATCAGGCGGCGCACCCGCTCGCGCTCGCGGGCCTGGATGAGTGCGGCGACGTGTGGCAGGCCGACGAGCGGGGCGAGCCCCTGTCCGCCAGCGTCGATCATGTAGAGCCAGAGGTCGGCAGACGAGTACACGGCGGCCAGGCTGAGGATCAGGCTGCGCAGGAGCATCGTCTTGCCGCTGCCGGGCGCGCCGATCACAGCCAGGTGGGCGGCGGCCAGATCGAGGGCGAAGGGCTCCTGTCGGCACTCCTGGGGAATGTCGAGCAGGCCGATACAGACCCTCACCCCCTGCCCCTCTCCCTTAAAGGGAGAAGGGAGATCCTGCGCCAGAATGAGATCGCTCCCCCGCTCCCGCTCAGGGAGAGGGGGCTGGGTGAGGGCCATCACTGCGCCGAGGGTGAGGCGGGCGGGCAGGGGAGCCCGCCAGATCGGCGGCTGCCGCCCGGCATCGCCCTGCGAGCCAAGGGCGCGCACCAGGACATCCAGGTCGGTCTCGCGGGGCCGCTGGGCCTCGTCCTCGGTATTTCCGCCGAGGATGATCGGGCGCTCCCGGCTGCCGGACACAAAGCTGACCCTTGGCGCGGCCGACTCCTGGCCGCTGCGGTGCGCGCCCGTCACCTGGGCCACCTGGAAGATCCGCAGGTCGGCCCCGGCGCGGAAGTAGGCCCGGCCTGGGATGTCGGTTGGCAGGAAGGCGGCGTCGGGCTTGAGGATCATCTCGCGGCTGTCGTCGCTGCTGCCGAGGCGTAAGGCGATGAAATACTTAAGCTGACTTCTTATCTCATCGCTCACCGCGCGGGCGGGCTGCTGGGTGGCCACCAGCAGGTGGACGCCGAGGGATCGGCCCTGCTTGACCACGCGCACCAGCTCGGCGACGAACTCCTGGTAGCTGCTGGCCATCTCGTCGAACTCGTCCACGACGATCAGCAGGTTGGGCAGGGGGGCCAGCCCGTGCGCGGCGGCGAGGGCGCGGTAGTCGCTCACATTCTCAACCTTCGATCCGGCCTCGGCTGCGGTGGCTTTGAGCAGCGCCTTGCGCCGGCGCAGCTCGCTCTTGATCGCGGTCATGGCCCGCTCGGCCAGGCGGCCCTCCAGGTCGGTCACGAGGCCAGCGACGTGGGGCAGGCCAGCGAACATCGAGAGCGCTGCACCGCCCTTGAAGTCGATCAGCAGGAGCTGGAGCCGCTCCGGGCCGTGGGTGACGGCGAGCGCGGCGATGATGCTCTGGAGCAGCACGCTCTTGCCCGCGCCCGTAGCCCCGGCGATGATCCCGTGGGGGCCGTGGCGGCTTTCGTTCAGGTCGAGGCAGATCGGCGTACCCTCGGCGACCGCGCCGATCGGCACGTCGCCGCGCCAGGCGCCCGCCAGCGGCTCGGCCCAGTAGCGCGGCGGCGAGAGGTCGGACTCACCGCGCAGCCCAAGTAGGTCGAAGAGGCGCACGCTGCGGGGGACATCCTGGCTGCCGCCGCCCTCCTGGAGGCGGATGCCAGCCATCCGGCGGGCCAGCCGGTCGCTCGTCGCGGTGTCTGCGCGGTCGTGCGTAAACTGGGCCTGCGGCCACGGCTCGCCGGCGCGCACCCAGCGCGCGCCGGTGGGGCCGACATCCAGCATAGCGGCGCATGCCTCGGGGATGTGGGGCCACGCGCCAGCGAGCACGATCACGGCCATGCCGAGCGAGGGGCCGTGGCGCATGATCTCGGCGGCGGCTGGGTAGTCCCCCGCCACATCGGTGCCATCGATCACGAGCAGCAGGCGGGGCAGCGGTATGGGCGTCGACTCCGACCGGCCAGGTGCCTCGCGGCGGCGGCTGAGCTGGTCAAGGATATCGCTCATGAGCCGGGCGGATGATGCGCCATCGGTGGCGCACATGCGCTGGCTGTGGGCAGGCTCATTGCTCGGCGGGATGCTGTGGGGCAGCCAGCGCAGCCACTCCCATTCGCCGCCCGACGCCGGGGCGACCAGGGCGACCCGCAGGTCGGCGGGGGCGTGCAGCACGGCGGCCTGCCAGATCATGGCCTGGAGCAGGGCGAGGGCCTGCGGGCGCGGCCCAGCGACGCCGAGCGAGCCGAGCTGGCCCAGCGGAATGCTGATCGGCACCTGACGCAGGGTGGCGTAGTCGGCGGCAATGCGGGGCAGCCGCAGATCGACCGGGCTGTCGGCGGCGGGCGGCGGCTGCGTCACCGTGCAGGTGGCGGGCAGGTCGCCGGAGCCGACGCGCAGCGCGAGGAAGTCATCGTCGGCGGGACGGCGCTCCCAGAGGCGCGGGTCGGGCGCGGCCCTGCTGCCCACGCCGACAATCGCCAGAAGCTCGGCGGGGTCGGGGTCGAGGTGAAGGCGGGCGGCGCGCTCCTGCTCGTAGAGCCGGCGCAGGCGCGAGCGGGCCGCGTCGAGCTGATCCTCAAAGAAGGCCAGGCGGGCCGCGTGCTCGGCGGCCCCCCGGCGGGAGGCCGCCCGCTCGGAGCGCATGGCGGCGACCACGCCGAGTCCTGCCATAGCCCCGGCAGGCAGGGCGAAGAGCCAGCTGCCACCCCCGGCCACAGCCACAGAGACCATGAGGCCGCTGCCTACCACGGGCATCAGCATGGTGATGCGGTCGGCGCTCTGGCTCGCCGGGGGCGCGGGCGGCGCGGGCAGGGCGACCTCCTCGGCACCCCAGCGCGGGCGCACCCTCGGCGGGCGGTTGAATCTATGTGCTCGCAATGGTCTCTCCTCTACCCGTTGGCGCGCTCACGCTCGCGCTCACGCGCTCGCTCGCGCGCTCGCTCACGCGCACGCTCACGTTCCCACTCGGCGCGCTCGCGCTCACGGCGGGCCTGCTCCTCGCGGGCCTGCTGGCTGAGGCGAGAAACCTGCTGGGCCGCTCGGCGCAGGTCGCCGGACAGATCCGCATCCTCTCCATCTACTTGGCGTAGCCGCTCGTTGAATCGCTCGCGGTGCTCTCCGCGCCACTCGCCGAGCACGGCCAGGGCGGATCTGGCCCGCTCGCCCGCCATGCGGTCGATCTCGCTCGCGGCATGGCCCAGGGCCGCGACGGCATGATCCGCCGCGCCGTGATCCCAGATGACATCCTGCCAGTTCGGCATAGTGTTCTCCCAAATGCGATTGCAGATTGCAGATTGCAGATTGCAGATTGAGCACAGCGCATTCAGATGCGATCTACGGATGGGGCGTCGGCGTCGGCGTCGGCGTCGGCGTCGGTGTCGGCGTCGGCGTCGGGCCTGGCACCGGCGTCGGCGTCATATCCTCATCCTGGTTGAGGCCGAGCGACGGCGGAAAGCGGGTGTGCTCCCAGTAGCGAGGATCGACGTGGAAGGGTAGGCTTTGTAGATCTTCGGGCAGATCCTTGTACTTCTCCCGGTTGTAGTAGGTTGTGTGGGCCTCTACTCCGCCGCTCAGCTCGCTGTCGCCGATAAAGTGGACGTTCGGCATCGGGAGGCCGTCGCTCGTCAGGTGGCCTGCGCCCACGTTCATCGCCAGGCGATCCTCCGGGTCGATATAGAAGCGCACCTCGGTGCCCGAGAAGAGGGTCGCGGCCAGTTCGCTCGGCGTGCTCGGCGGAACACCGTTGAAGCGCGCATCCATCGGGCGCACCGCGCCATACAAGGTGACGCTGTTGAGGGTGTAGCCACCGTCGAGCAGGGCCGCCTGGATCTCCGGGTCGTTCAGCAGGAGCATGGTCATGCCGCCTCCCATGCTGTGGCCAGTGATGTCGAGCGTGTCGCCGGGCGGGATCTCCTCCAGATAGCTCAGGAATCGCTCTTTGATCAGCCGGTAGTAGGCATTCTGCATCGGGTCGGCATCCGTGGCGGTCTGGATCACCGCGACGAGGCCGTTTGGCGAGTTGGCCATATTCTCCAGGTCGAGCCCGCAGATGGCGAAGAGGTGCTCGTGATCGCCAATCTGCTGGTACGAGAGCTGCTCGTCCTGATAGGGGCTGATCGCGCTGTAGTCGCCGTCCATCAGCGTCCAGGGAGGCAGGGTTAGCTCGCCGCTAACTGGGTCGGGGATCGCATCGGGGAATGCCTGCTCTAGCGTCAGGTTGTCCTCCGCAAACTCCGGCGGGCGCGGGTTCGCGCAGCTGCCCCGGTCGGCGCAGGTGCGGCGGTTCAGCTCCTCGATCTCGGCGGCTAGGGCGAGGAGCAGATCTGGGGAGACCTTGTGGAAAGCCAGATCCCAGAAGCGCTGCTCAAGAAGGTTGATCTGATCCCCGGGGTCGTCTATTGGCGCGGATTCCCACTGCGGCCTACTCTCCAGGATGATCAGGCCACCGATAGTGAGCAGGCTCGATCCGAGCGGCCTTATATCCTGTAGTCCACCCACAACCACACCCCAGGTATGGTTGCCGCTGATCTCGGCGGAGGCGTTAAGAAACTGGAGCGACTCAAGCAGCTGCTGGGCCGCCATATTCCACGCGGCGGAGTCGGCGATGCTGACGGAAACGTCGAGGACGATCTGCCCGCCGTGCGCGACGAACTGCCTACCCTGCGCCACCTGGGCCTGCCAGCGGTTGATCGTGTCCGAGGCCGCAAACACCCAGCGGGCGGCGGTGCTGATCGGCCCCGGCTCCGCGACGGGCGCGCAGGCCGAGGGCGGGGGCGGCGGGGCGGATGTGCTATCGGCTGCAAGGAACGCCTCGGCCACGCCGCGCACCCACCCCGCGAGCTCGGCGTCGCGGCGGCCGAGGGACTGCACCCGATCCCCTAATGAGCCGACATTCCCGAGGGAGTACTCGCGGCAGGTGGATGACAGGCGGCCGAGGGCTGAGGCCAGGCGGCGACCCTCGGCGGCGACGGCGTCGCCCTGCGTGTCTAGCAGATTGGCGAAGCGCTGCATGCTCGCGGGCTGGGCGGAGCTGATCGTCTGTGTCATGGCATCTGTATGGTATGGGAGCGCCAGGGAGGGCAGCGCCCTCCCTGAGAGCTGCCTGCTCAGGCGGCGATCCAGTCGATGAGGTCGGCGATGTGGGCGCGCAGGTCGGCGGGGCCGACCGGGCGCAGGGCGACGGTCTGGGGCTGATCATCATCGGCGCACCAGGCGGCTGTCGCGCCGACAATGGCGAGGGTGCCGCGCCGCGCCGGGCGGCGATCATGGCCGCGCAGGGCTACGAGGGCGTGACGTGCGGGGGCACACCCGAGGCTATGGGCGAAGCTCTCGGCTTCGTCCGCCGGAACCCCGGCGATCTGGAGCGGCGTCGCGGCCGCCTCCGGCCCGGCGGGCGCGGCGTCGAGGGCGGCGATCAGGGCCGCCGGCGGGGCGTGTAGCTGCGAGGCTGGGCCTGCGGGGGCGGGAGGGATCGCGGCGACGACGTGGTCGATCACGGCGGCGTGGCCGTGGGCCGCGCAGATGCGGTAGGCGCCCGGCTGCGGGCGCTCAAGCAGCAGCGCCTTACCGTCGGGCAGCAGGCAGATCTGGCTCATGCTGTGCCGGACGCCCTGGCCCCCGGCCAGCACGAGGCAGTGCTCGGACGTGGCGAGGATGCGCAGGGAGCCGGCGATCCCTGGCGCGGGCGTCGGGGGCGCGCCGGGGCTGTCGGGCGGGAAGAGGAAGCCTCGGGCGGCGAGGCCGCTCGCGGCGGCACCCATAGCGATCTGAAGGGCCGCCCGGCTGTAGCCCGCCGTCGGCTGCGGCCCGAGCGCCAGGGGCGTCGGCACCTGCAGCAGGCCGCTCAGCAGCAGCAGCTCCTCGTGGCTGATCTGGTAGAGTCGCTCCATAGACAGCCTCGCATGGCTTCCGGGGAGATGAACCTCCCCGGAAGCGCGATCTGGAAGGACCTAGCTATTCCCACCGGCCTGCATGATATTCTGATTAATCTGCGCCACCTGTCGGCGCAGCTCCTCCAGGGCCTGCTGGATCTGGCGCAGCTTACCGTTGGTCTCGCTCCAGTAGCTGCGGAACTGGCTGGCCAGCTGGCCGTCCCAGTTCTCCGGCTGGGAGAGGATCTGCCCCTGGCTGTGGAGCTCGTTGATCTGGTCGAGGAGCGGGCCGTTGACGATCGACTGGAAGCGGGTGATCGACTGGCGGGCGGTGCCGGTGGAGAGGACGCGGTCGTTGCTCATGAGGGCCTCCTTGTGACGATGCGAGAACGTAGGTCTCGCCATCTATACCGTCACAGGAGGCAAAAAGATACGACGGGGGGAGCATTAAGGTCTAGCTGCCGCTGATTCGGCGCAAAAAAATAGGCGGGCCAGGGCGGGCATGCCCGCCCTGGCCCGCCCACGCCTACCCGCGCAGCAGGATGACCGCGTAGGCGGCGGAGCCGAGCATAAGCATCAGGCCGAGGGCGAGCACCAGCGCCCAGACGAGCCGGTCGGGCTGGCGACGGGCAGGGAGGGGCGGCTCGACATCCAGAGCCACCATGGCGGGGGAGAGCCGCATGGTGACTGATGTGGCGGGCTCTGGCGCAGGCGGCGGGGTGGGCTCAGGGGCGGGGGCCGGCTCAGCAGATAGGAGCGACATCACCTGCGTCGTTGTCGTCGGTGTGGGTGGGGCAGGCGGGGCGGGCGGGGCGGGCGGGGCGGGCGGGGGGGGAAGCGGTATGGTAGATGCAGCTGCCGTTATCGGCGCAGGCGGGGCCGGGACAGGCGGGGCCGCCGGGGAGAGGCTGCGCAGCCCCTGCCGGGCGGCATCGTTCTGCGGGTTCAGGATGAGCACCCGCTCTAGGCAGCTGCGCCGCTGGGCGGGGTCCGTCACCGCGCCAGCCAGGAAGAGCCATGCCCGCTCGCTGCTCGGGTCGCTGCGCACGGCGCGGGCGAGCAGGCTCGTGGCCAGCGCGCGGTCGCCCGCCCGCAGGGCGGCCACGCCCTCGCGCAGCAGGTCGTCGGCAGATTCAGGGGAGGGAGTCATAGCCACCTACCTTTGAGCTTACGAAAGCAGATCGCAAACGGAGCGAGCCACCAGAATCAGTGACTCAGTGGCTCAATGATCCCGCTCAGTGCTCCAGCTGGATGGCTGGCTCCACCGGCAGGTCGAAGGGCGCGCGGACAAGGCCGTGGACGGCGGGCGAGACCAGCATCGCATCCACGCGGTGGTTCAGGAAGATCGCCGCCGCGTCGTCCACGATCAGCGCCTCGGCACGCTGGTAGAGTTCTACCCGCCGGGCGGGGTCCGACTCGGCCTCGGCCTGGGACAGCAGCCCGTCCAGGTCGGCGTTGTGGTAGCGCCCGATATTCTGTGGCGAGCCGCTGCCGAACAAGGTGCTGGCAAAGGCGGACGGGTCTGGGTAGTCGGCGCACCACTCCCAGAAGAAGAGGTTGCCCCGCCCGCCGCTGCGCACGCTCTCGACATAGCCAGTCGGCTCCAGCTGCTCGATCTTGATCTTCGCGCCCAGCTGCTCCTGCCACATCTGCACCAGCACGCCCACGCCTGGGTCTACAGACATGCCGTTGCCGCTGGTGGTGAGCGTGATCTCAGGCAGCCCCGCGCCATAGGTCGACTCAGCGAGGGTGCGGCGGGCCAGGTCGGGCTCGAAGGTCGTCCCCTTGAAGCTTGCGTCATAGCCGGGCATGGATGGCGGGTAGAGCCCGTGGGCCAGGATGCCCGTGCCGCGCAGCACGCGCTCCTGGTAGCGCTGCCGATCCACCGCCAGCGAGAATGCCTGGCGCACCTTCGGGTCATCGAAGGGCGCGCGGCTGGTGTCGAAGGCGACGAAAGATGTACACATCTGCGGCGACTCGCGCAGATCAGCGCCCAGGCGGCTGTCGATGTCGCCGATCGCGGCGAGCTCCGCATCGCTCAGTCCAACCCGATCGACCTCGCCCAGCATGTACTCGTAGATCCCATTGTAGCCCACATCCAGCCGGGCGATCAGGTAGCGGGTGGCTGGCGGGTCGCCGTAGTATGTCTCGCTGCGCTCATAGATCTTCACCTTGCCCGGCTCCCAGCGGATCAGCCGGTACGGCCCGCTGCCGTTGGGGTGGCGGTACCACTCGGCGCCGCTCTGCACGTTGGCATGATCGACCACCAGCGCCGGGCCGCCGGTCAGCTTCATCAGGAAGTCCGGCCGGGGGGCGACGAGCGTCACCTGCACGGTGTAGTCATCCGGTGCGCTCAGGCCGCTGATCGTCTCAGCCTTGCCCTCGCGCCGCTCGCGCAGGCCAGCGATATCGCCCAGGAATGTCAGCACGGTGTCGGAGCCGACCTTGGGGCTGGCGGCGCGCTCCCAGGAGTAGATCACATCCTGTGCTGTCAGCGGGCGACCGCCCTGGAAACGCGCGTCGCGGCGCAGGAAGAAGGTGTAGCGCAGGCCATCGTCGCTGATCGCCCAGCTCGCGGCCAGGTCTGGCTGGAGGCTCAGGTCGGGAGCGAAGCGCAGCAGCCCGCTGAAGGCCAGGCGGTCGCCGCGCCCGATGGCCGGGTCGGCCTCCTGCGGGTCTGTCGGCTCCTGCTCGGCGTAGACATACGCCTGGTCGTGCGGCACCCCATAGATCTCCGGCTCGGAGAGCGTGATGCTGCCGAAGATCTGCGTGATCGTCTCGCGCTCCTGGCCGATATCCTCTGCCAGCCCGTAGGCCGCCATCGTGATCAGCTGCTTCCCGTTGGCCACCGAGACCATCTGGCTGCTGATGGTGAGGCCATAGCCGCTGTACTCGCGGCGGTACTCGCCGTCCCAGGTCGGGTCGTCGGCGGCGGTCGCGCCGCCCTCGGTGTGTACGACATCCAGGCCGCCCATCAGGTCGCCGACCTGAGCCTGCACACCGACCGCATCTTCCTCCAGCGTCTTGTCCTGATCGCGCACGGTGCGCAGGATGAGCACAAAGACGTTGTTTGGCTTATTGGCAAGCTGAACCATCGTGCCTGGCACGGCGGCGGCGCTGCTGTTCCAGTAGAAGGGGTAGGTGATCTTAAAGCCGAGGGCTGCATCCTCGAAGATGCCGCCCTGGGGGCGCGGGGTGGCGAAGGGCGTAACCGTGGGCAGGTTCGGGGTGGGCAGGGCGGTGGGCGGTATGGGCCGCACCGTCTCCCATGGCTTGGGCGTGATCGTAGGCGCGGCGGCGATGATCGTCTTGCGGGTGGACGGGTCGGACATCGGCGGCTGCCGGGAGCATCCCGCGACCGCGATGAGGATCAGGAGGGCGAGGATGTGGCTATATGTCTGTGTATGCTGCATAGTGTCACCGCAGTCAAGGTAGTAGGGGCGGCTCACGAGCCGCCCCTACTACCTCAGGAGCTTCACCAGAGCCAGCCCGGACAGGGCCAGCCCGACCAGGAAGGCCAGGGAGGCCCCGGCCAGCTGCAGGGTGATATCGCGGCGCGGCGCGGGCGCGGCGGCGGGCGCGGGCTCGGCCTGGGCCACAGGGGCATCCGTGGGCGTGGGCGCGAGGGTCGGCACACTGGTGGGCGTGGGCGGGATGGCCGGGCCGGTGGGTGCCACGGCCATAATCGGGATCGTCGGGATGGGAGAGGGGACGGCTGTGGGCGTGGGTGCGATCTTCACGCGCGGGGCCGCCTTCAGCCATGCCCGCCAGCGATCCTCCAGGCCGCCCAGGTCGAAGCCATAGGCCGCCGTGACCCCCTCCTCCACCGTCATGCCATCGCGCAGGTTGCCAAAGAGGGCCAGCAACTTGTTGGGGCCGTATGTCTGCACCAGGTACGAGACCATACTGTAGGACTGCGAGTAGGCCAGGTCGGCCAGGTCGGGGTGCTGCGAGAAGCCATTGCTGATCGAGCGCACCGAGAGCAGGCTATTTGTGGCCACGGCATCGTCGAAGAAGAACTGCGAGCGGGGATCAAGCCCGCCCTCGGCATACACGGCGATGCCCTCATCCAGCCAGGTCGGCACATTCTCGCCGCAAGAGAAGGTGATCTGGCCGACGATCAGGTGGGTCAGCTCGTGGACGACCGTGCGGCGGCCCCAGTCCAGGTATGCGGGGCCGATGCCGATAATGGTGATATTGTTGGCCGGGTAGGCCACGCCGCCCGCCCAGCTCGGCTCGTAGAGGATGGCGTCCTGCATCTGCTGGGAGGTGCCGTAGATGTAGAGGTCGATCGGCGACTGGGGGCGCACGCCGGTGAGCTTGGCCAGGCGAGCGATGCCGTCCGTCGCAGCGGCGAGCAGATCCTCGGCGAAGGCCGAGTCGCCGCTGTACCAGTGCAGGGTCAGCCCGTCGCCGCTGATCTGATGCCAGTCGTAAGATGTGTCGATCCAGGTGACGCGCTGATCGTCAGAGACGACGGTGTTACCCGCGCTATCGGTGGCCCGCCAGCGGTACCAGATCGTCGCGCCGGGCGGCTCCGAGCCGGTGCTCAGCATCTCCCACGTCCAGCTGGCCTCGACGGTGGTGCCGGAGGTGAAGTCGGGGAAGGCCCTGGCGGTGACATCGCCGCAGGTGCGCTTATCCACGCCGTACTCCAGGACAACCTGGGTGATCGGCGAGCTGCTGACGATATGGGCGTTGAAGCTGATCCGGTCGGGGAAGACAACGAACACCCCACGGTCAGTGACGGTGAGGCCGCCCTGGGCAGCCACGCGCGCGGGGGCGAGCAGCAGCAGCAGCAGGGCGAGCATAGGGATCGTGCGTAGATATGCCATTGAGTGTGTGACCAACGACGTGGGAGTTGAGCTTCCCGGAGCTTCCGGGAAACTGTACATACCTGCATATTACCGCAATACCGCAGAAGTTACGCGGTGAGCTATCGGTCATGCTGAGCGCAGCGAAGCATCTACCAGCTGCGCGCGGGAAGACCCTTCGCTTCGCTCAGGGTGACATGGGGATGTGGATTCCTGGGTGACCGCGCGACTGCTGCGGTACATACCTGCATATTACCGCATCTTGCGGATTACCGGGGCGCGTGCTATGATCCGGTCGTCATTGTTGATTTTTTCGCTTGCTGACGCCATCCTCATACGATATAAGGGCGTAGTATCGGTGGAGCCGACGAGACCAACCGACATCCCCGAGGCACAGTTCGTGCTGGCCTCGGCCTCGCCGCGACGAAGGGATCTGCTCGCATTTCTTGGCCCCCGCTACGAGGTGATCGCCAGCGACGCCGAGGAGCGCGACGACCCGGTGCCCAGCGCGGTGCTGACCGCCCTGCCGCCCTTTGGCCTGCCCCGCGCCACACACCCATCCCTGCTCGCCTGGCGCAAGGCCAGCCACGTGGCCGAGCTCGCCCCTGGCGCGGTGGTCCTCGGCGCCGACACGATCGTCGTCCTCGGCGACGTGGTGCTGAACAAGCCACGAGACCCGGCCCACGCCCTACAGATGCTCGCCAGCCTCTCCGGGCGCGTGCATACGGTGTACACTGGGCTGTGTGTGATCCGAAAGGATGAAGGCGGAAAGATGAAGGATGAAGCCGCCAATGACGTTCTCAGCGTTCATCCTTCATCCTTCATCCTTCATCCTTACCAGATCTGGCTCGACCTTGTATCTAGCGAGGTCGAGATCGCGCCGCTGAGCGCTGGCGAGATCGCCGCGTACGTGGCCACCGGAGAGCCGCTCGACAAGGCCGGGGCCTACGGCATCCAGGGGCTCGGCGGGCAGCTAGTGCGCAGCGTGCGCGGCAGCTACACCGCCGTCGTCGGCCTGCCCCTTACCAACACCCACCGGCTGCTCCGGGCGGCGGGCGTGGACAACCTGCGCGACCCGGAGCAGAGCTACCGGCGCTGGCTAGCGCAACAGGGAAAGGAGCCTCTGCCATGGCCCCCAACGCTACCATAAGGCTGCTGATCGTTGATGATCACCCGTTGTTCCGCCAGGGCGTGCGCTGGGCGCTCTCGTCCGAGGACGATATCAGCATCGTCGGCGAGACGGCCAGCGGCGAGGCGGCGCTCGAATGGCTCGCCGCCGCCGGCCCCAACCACGAGCCAAACGCGATGCTGGTGGATCTGAACCTGCCCGGCATCAGCGGGCTGGATGTGACCCGCCAGGTGCGCCGTCAGTACCCCGGCATCGGCGTGGTGATGCTGAGCATGCACGAGGGCGACGAGCAGGCGTTCAACGCCCTGCGCGCCGGCGCCGCCGCCTACCGCTCTAAGGATGTGAAGCCCCAGTCCCTCGTCGAGATCCTGCGCCGGGTCTCCCGTGGCGAGTATGTGATCAACGACGTGGTGCTAGAGGAGCCGCGCGTGGCCAGCCGGGTGCTCACCCAGTTCCGCAACCTGCCCCAGGCCACAAGCACCTCCCCCGAGTCCGAGTTCCCGATATTCACCCCGCTGAGCGACCGCGAGATCGAGGTGCTGGAGCGGATCGCCTCAGGCGGCAGCAATAAGGACATCGCCGACTCGCTCGGCATCAGCACCCAGACGGTGAAGAACCATATCTCCTCGATCCTGCGCAAACTCTCGCTGAACGACCGCACCCAGGCGGTGCTCTTCGCCCTGCGCCGTGGCTGGATCGAGACGCCCACCGAGATCCGCCAGGGCGAGAACCGCATGGGCGATCATGATAGTAACGACTGATTGCAATACCGCAGAAGTAACCCTGTGAAGTGTTCTGTCATTCTGAGCGCAGCGAAGAATCCCGGCCGGGACGCTTCGCTGCGCTCAGCGTGACATGGGTGACAGGGTTACTTCTGCGGTATTGCGACTGATTATATAGATGGTGTGCGGCAAAACCGCACAAAAATAAAAATGTATAGATAGGCGCAGGGCACCAACGGTGCCCTGCGCCTATTTATCATTCCCCTCGCATTAGCCGCACAAAGCGCGCCCCGTACTGCACAAACGAGAGCCCGAAGGGCACCATCGCCAGGGCCAGGGCTGGCTTGCCGCTGCGTGGCCCGTCGGCGATGTAGCAGAGCGTCGCCGCCGTCAGAGCCACGGTGGTCAGCTTCCCGCTCGACTGCGCGCTGGTGATGCTGGCCCGGCGGCTGAACACCACCAACGCCGCCAAGATGATCCCCACGTCGCGGAAGATCAGCAGCCCGGTGACGGCCCACGGGAACCCGCGTGTCCGCGAGAGCATCAGCGCCGTCGAGTCGAGTACCAGCTTATCGGCGATCGGATCGAGGAACTCGCCAAGCTGCGAAACCTCGCCCCGCCAGCGGGCGATCGGCCCGTCAACCGCGTCGGTAAACATAATCAGGGCCAGACATGCCAGGGCCTCGCGTCGCCGCTCCGACCGGCCCAAAAAGTGCAGGGTTGGCGGCAGCAGCAGCAGCCGGCTGACGGTGAGCAGGTTCGAGGGGTAGATCAGCTCCTTGGGATGGAAGAGCCTGTGTACCGTCATCAGCTACCTCCTAACCTAGAACGACGACGGCGGCGCAGGCGGCATGTACAGGTCGTTGCTTGTTGTTGGCATAGCCTTGGCCAGGGTCTGCCCAAGCAGGTGCCCAAAGACCGCCTGCCCGTAGATGGTGGTGAAGAGCGCGCCTATGCCAAAGACGATACTGCCCAGGCCGCCGACAATGCCGCAGAGGATCTGGAGCAGCCAGAGCACGACCCATCCGCCCAGGTCGCTGCGCACCATGCGCACCGCCTCGCCCACCTGGAGCGCCCCGCTCAGGCTCCTGGTCTGCAAGTAGCGCACCGTGGCGGCCAGAGTGATTGGCTGGATGATCAGGCTAAACAGGATCGTCAGCGGGACAAGGCAGAAGATAGCCGCCAGAAATAGGCCGCCGGCACTATTCTCATTGGCCAGCGCGCTGCCGCCCAGTATCCCGAGGCAGGCGAAGGCGAACGAGATCAGGATGATCGGCAGGGCGTAGACAATCTGGATGGCGAAGCCGGGCAAGCCTATGCCGAAGGTCTCTCCCAGGTGGTTCCACTTTGGCAGGGGCCGGTCGCGCCCCGCCGCCACGTTGCGGGCTGTCTCAAGCAGAAATCCGATCAGCACAATCTGGCCGAAGATCGGCACGATCAGGATCAGGCCACCGAGCAGAATGACCGTGAGCCACTCTTCGTCGTCGAATACATAGCTGAAGGCGCGTCCAATATCCATATACTGAGCCTCCTGGAAGTAATGAGGATGCCGCACTCTATTGTACGCCCGGTGGGCAGTGAAGGATGCATCCGATGTCGCGCCCACGATCATATGATGTTGGGTATGGGTGGCTTTGCCACCCATACCCAACATCATATGATTCCACAGTGAGTGACGGGGTGCTTGCACCCCGTCACCCCGTCACCCCGTCACTCAGCCCCACCGAGCAGGTGGCGGCGCAGCAGATCGAGCGCCAGGGTGCCCACGAAATCCCAGCCCTCGGGCTGGCGCAGGTCGTAGTGGCGGGTGGCCTGGTGCGCGCCGGTGGAGTGGCAGAGGGCAACGCTGACGGCGGTGAAGCCGCGCTCATCGGGCGTACTTGCGGCCTGCACCGCCAGCCCAAGGTCGCTGCGCCAGCGGTCGGCGGCACTGATCGCCCCGGCGTGGGCCAGCGAGGCTGCGGCGTGCTCATCGGTGGGCCGGTCGAGCGGGTGGATGATCGCGCCGCGCACATGCTCAAGGCCGCCGGGCGTGTCGGCGAGGGCGCGGTAGACCGGGGCCGCGCTGGTGCCCTCGTAGAGCGAGAGGGTCTGCCCGCGCTCGGTCAGCAGGCGGGCCACCGTCTCGGCCAGGGTCTCGTCGCCGGTGAGGTTCGCGCCGAGCCGCTCGCGGATGGTCGCCTCGGCCACGGCCACCAGCGCCTCGGCATCGGCGCGGCTGGTCGCCCTGGCGCCGATGCGCAGCTCGTAGCGAGCCTGCTTGGCCGAGATGCCGACGGTCGGGTTGCTGGCGAGCATCAGGTCGGCGATCAGCTCGCCGATCACACTCTCGCCGAGGCCCACGGCGTGCAGCGTCTTCACCAGGATCACATCGGTGACGCCGCGCTCATCGCGCAGGTAGGGCAGCACGGCGCTCTCGAAGAGGTAGCGCATCTCATAGGGCACGCCGGGCAGGACGATCACGGTGCCGCGCTCATCCTCGACGATGAACGAGGGCGCGGTGCCGCGCAGGTTCTCGATGGCGCGGGCGCCGGTGGGCACATATGCCTGGCGGCGGTTGCTCTCGCTCATCGGGCGGCCCATGGCGGCGAAGCGGGCGGCGATCTGGTCCATCAGCTCCTGGCGGAACTCCAGCTCGCGGCCGAAGGCCATAGCCACCGCCTCGCGGGTGACATCGTCCAGGGTCGGGCCGAGGCCGCCGGTGCAGATCACCAGCTCAGCCCGGGCCAGCGACTCGCTGATCGTCGCGGCGATCCGCTCGGCGTTATCGCCGACCACCGACTTGCGAAAAAGGTTGACACCGGCGGCGGCGAGCTGGCGGGCCAGGTAGGCGCTGTTGGTGTCGACCGTGGTACCGAGCAGCAGCTCCGAGCCGATGGCGATGATCTCTGCGTCCATAGGGTGTAAGGGCGCCCCTTGTGGGCGCCTATAGGGCGTAAGGGCGCCCCTTGTGGGCGCCTATAGGGTGTAAGGGCGCCCCTTGTGGGCGCCTATAGGGCGTAAGGGCGCCCCTTGTGGGCACCCCTTGTGGGCGCCCACAAGGGGCGCCCTTACAGATAGGGGCTAGGGATGCTGAGTCGCGGCTACCCGCTTGCGGTACTCCGCCCAGAGCTCCTGCTCTGCGGCGGCGGTGGCGCGCTTACCGGCGTCCACAGCCTTGTGCCAGCGGTCGGTGAGGCTGGCGCGGGCGACAGTGATGTTGGCCGTCAAGTTAGCCCGGCTCTCCTCGCCCGGCTTCGACACAAGCACGCTCACGGCGGCTGCGCCGATCGCCGCGCCGACCAGGAAGCCCAGCACAAACCTGCCGCCAGATCCGCGCGAGCGCCGGTCGTTCTCGCGGCGCAGGGCCTCGATGATCTTGATCGCCGCCGCACGCTCGGCCTCCAGTGCCGAGATCGTCGAGCTGCGCTCGGCCTGGATCACCTCGCCGAAGCGGCGCGCGGCCTCCACTAGTGTCTCGGACTCGACGGTCATTGGGGGCTCCTTCAAATGAACGTGTAGGGACACAGCGCGCTGCGTCCCTACGATGCGTTACGATGCCCGCGACTTCACTTCTTCAAGTGCGCGCTCGATGAAGCTCTCGACGGGGATCGCGCCCAGATCCTCGCCGGAGCGCAGGCGGACGGCGACCGCGTTGGCTTCCTGCTCTTTGTTGCCGATTATAAGCATATAGGGGATCTTCTGCAACTGTGCGCGGCGGATCTTGCCCTGCATGCGGTCGCGGCTGGTGTCGATCTCAACCCGCAGGCCCACCGCCATCAGGCGGCGGCGCACATCCTGGGCGGCGTCTACCTGCTTGTCCGTGATCGGGATGATCATGGCCTGGACGGGGGCCAGCCAGACGGGGAAGGCCCCGGCGTAGTGCTCGATCAGCACGCCGAGGAAGCGCTCCGTCGTGCCTGTGACGGCGCGGTGCAGCACCACCGGCGTGTGGGGCTGGTTGTCCTCGCCCACATACTCGCAGCCCAGCCGCGCGGGCTGGATGAAGTCGACCTGGATCGTGCTGAGTTGCCACTCGCGGCCGAGCACATCGCGGGCGATGAAGTCGGCCTTGGGGCCGTAGAAGGCCGCCTCGCCCTCCTCCTCGGTGTACACGACGCCGTTGGCGTCCAGGGCGGCGCGCAGGGCGCTCGTCGCCAGTTCCCACTTCTCGTCATCGGCCACGAACTTGCCCGCGTCGCCGCGCAGCGAGAGGCGCACCTTGTAGTCGCTGAAATTGTAGGTGTTCAGCACCTCGCGGATCAGGTTCAGGGCCAGGCTAAACTCCTCCTGGATCTGCTCGGGCAGGCAGAACATGTGGCAGTCGTCCTGGGTGAGCGCGCGCACCCGCGTGAGGCCGTTCAGCGCGCCGCTGTCCTCGTAGCGGTAGAGCGTGGCGAACTCCGCGAAGCGCATGGGCAGGTCGCGGTAGCTGATCACGCCCATCTGGTTGAAGAGCGTCATGTGGCTCGGGCAGTTCATCGGCTTCAGCCGGAAGACCATATCCTCGCTCTCGACCATCGGCGGGAACATGCTGTCGCGGTAGTTCTCGTAGTGGCCGGACTTATGGTAGAGCTGCTCCTTCACCACATTGCCCGTCCAGACGTGCTGGTAGCCGTAGCGCGTCTGCACCTCGCGCACATAGGTCTCCATCTCGTGGCGCAGGATCTCGCCCTTGGGCGTGAAGAGCGGCAGGCCGGGGCCGACATCCTCGGAGAAGTAGAAGAGGCCCAGCTCCTTGCCGAGCTTGCGGTGGTCGCGCCGCTTGGCCTCCTCGATCTGGAAGAGGTGCTGCTCAAGCTCAGCCTTGTTGGCCCAGGCCGTGCCATAGATACGCTGGAGCTGCTTCTGCTTCTCATCGCCGCGCCAGTAGGCCCCGGCGATGCTCATCAGCTTAAAGCCGTCGGCGGGGATCTGGCCCGTATGCTCCAGGTGCGGCCCGCGGCACAGGTCCTCGAACGTGTCGTGCTTGTACGTCGAGATCACCGTATCGCCGTGGTGCGTCTCGCCATACTCATCAAGGCCGTGGGCCAGGCCGTCGATCAGCTCCAGCTTATAGGGCTGGTCGGCGAAGATCTCGCGGGCGGCGGCGGCGCTCACCTCGCGGTAGAGGAAGGGGAACTTGCCGGCGATGATCTTCTTGATCCGGCCCTCGATCTCGCTCAGATCCTCGGGCGTGAGCGCGCGGGGCAGGTCGAAGTCGTAGTAGAAGCCGTTCTCGATGGGTGGGCCGATGGCTACCTTGCCATCGGGGAAGATCTGCAGCACGGCCTCGGCCATAACGTGGGCCAGCGAGTGGCGCAGGCGGTAGTAGGGGTCGCTATTGGGTGAGATGGGCATGGGGGTTTTCTCCTTATATGTGCGGGCGACCACGAGGGTCGCCCCTACCTCGTCACGATCACGATCTGGCCTTCCTGAATTTGGATGTCCTCGACGTACTTGCCCTGGCGGTCGAGCTCGGCGTTGAGGCGCTCGGCAAGGGGGGCGAGCAGGTCGGCGCTGGAGATTGCGAGGCCGAGCGCACCGTCGAGCTGCGGGTCGCGCAGGGCGACTCGGCCATCCACGGCGGCGAGGCCGCTGCTGGCCACCCCGGCGAGGCCGAGGGCGCTCAGGTCGGCCACGGCCTGGCCACGGGTGAAGCGGACGCTGATCTGGTCGATCGGCGCATAGTCATCCTGGTGGTCGTCCAGGAAGGCGTTGGCCTGATCCTGGCCGACGACGATCTGGCCGGGGGGCAGGGCGGCGACGACGCCGGGCAGGGCGGCGGATGCTTGCTCGATGGCGGCACCGGCCTGGGCGGTCGGGCCGAGGCGCTGGCTGATCTGCGATCCGATCAGGCTGCTGATCGCGGGCCGGGCCAGCGCCCCGTAGAGGGCGATGATCACCAGCAGAGCCACGCCGAAGGCGACGATCTGGCCGAGGCAGCTGCGACGGCGCACGGGTCGGGATGAGCGATGAGACATAGCGGGCACTCCTGCACAACAAAAAACCCTCGCCCGCATGGGACGAAGGGTTGCTCCGTGGTTCCACCCAAGTTCAAATGTTGAATGTTGAATGTTGAATGTTGAATGGGTTTGGGCCATTCAACATTCAACATTCAGCATTCAACATTACTTACCTGCGCTATAACGGGCGCGACCCGTGGCCCCATACTGGCGCGTGCGCGTTCAAAGGCCCGCTCCGAGGTGGTTTTGGCCTGGCCCCATACCGGGCGCGCTTTCAGTCGCTGGCGCGCTCTCCCTGTAGGCGGTTGCCGGGCTACTCGTCCTCGTCATCGCTGTGCATCGGATGTGATGTGCTGGGCGGATCATAGCACGGGCGGCGCGTGCGCGCAAGTTGGCAATCAGTACCCCCTTCACAATGCCCGTATAATGAGATTATGCCATGACGCAGCGAGATAAAGGATCGACATATGCAAGAGTTTTTCGAGTTCGGCCTGGGGACGCGCGTGCTGTATAAGCTGGGGCTGGCCACCGAACTCGGCCCGGTGATCGAGGAGCTTGGCGCGCAGCGGGCTTTCATCGTCGCCGATAAGGGCGTCGTTGCGGCCGGCCTGCTCGACCCGATCATCGCTGGCCTGCGCGAGAGCATCGAGGTCGTCGGCGTCTTCGACTCAGTGCCCGCCAACTCCTCGGTGGCGAAGGTGATGGAGGGCGCCGCCGCCGCCGCCGAGGGCGGGGCCGACCTGATTATCGCGATGGGCGGCGGCAGCCCAATCGACACTGCCAAGGCCATCCGCATCGTGCTGACAAACGGCGGCCACCTGCTCGATTATCAGGGCTACAATGTTATCTCGGCCCCCCTCACCCCGATGATCGCCATCCCCACCACCAGCGGCACCGGCAGCGAGGTGACGCCCTTCGCCGTCATCCGCGACGAGGATCAGGATGTCAAGCTGAGCTTCGCCAGCCGCTACCTCGTGCCGGACGTGGCCGTGCTCGACCCGCTGCTCACCCGCTCGCTGCCGCCCATGCTCACCGCCGCCACCGGCATGGACGCCCTCTCCCACGCGATCGAGACCTTCGTCTCCACTGAAAATAACCCCTTCAGCGACGGGATGGCCCTCGCTGCGATCGACATGATCGCCAGCCACCTGCGCGACGCCGTGCAGACCGGCATCGACACAGATGCCCGCAGCCAGATGCTGATCGCCGCCTGTATGGCCGGCATGGCCTGTGCGAACAGCTACTTCGGGGTGATCCACGCCCTCGCCCACGCGGTCGGCGGCAAGTTCCACGTTCATCATGGCACAGCCATCTCGATCTTTATGCCCTACGGGATGCGCTTCAACAGCGCAATTGTGCCGGATCGCTATGTGCGGATCGCCCACGCCATGGGCGTGAACGCCGGCGGCCGCAGCGACGCTGAGGTGATCGCCGACGGGATCAGCGCCGTGGCGACCCTGGCCAGCGACTGCGGGGTGCCCACCCGCCTGCGCGATGTGGGTGTGTCCGAGGAGGCTCTGCCCGACCTGGCGGCCACCGCCATGGTGGACGGCGCGATCTATCATAACCCGCGCGTCGCCACCGAGGAGGAGCTGCTGGAAATTCTCAAAGAGGCATGGTGATCACGTAGGGGCGCCCCTGCGTGGGCGCCCTATGGGGGCACCATCACGGGGGTGCCCCTACGTAATAATCGATCCAGGCTCCACCTGCGCGCCTGCGGCAACCACCGCGCCCCGGCCGAGCACGGCACCTCGCGTACAGAGTATCTCGCGGCTAAGCAGGCCAGCGGTGTCGGCGGTGGGTCGCAGCTCACCGAAGATCCGTGCCCGCAGGCTCGCCCCGTCCCCCACCGTCGCCCCGTCGTCGAGCCAGCTGCTCTCGACCACGCATCCCGCCCCGACACGGGCACCCGCGCCGACCGCCGAGTGGCGCACCACCGCCCCGTCGCCCACGATCGCCCCCGGCTCAAGGCATGACCCCTCGATCAGGCAGCCCGCGCCGATCAGGCAGCCCGCGCCGATCACCACCGGGCCGACGACCTGGCTGCCCGCGCCGATCTGCGCCGTGGGGCTGATCTGCTCGCGCAGCCCTGCCCGGCGGGCGATGAGAAACTGCGCCGCGCTCAGCGCCTCCCAGGGCGTGCCCACCGGCACCCAGAACCCCGTGCAGATGTGGTAGCCCACCCGGCGCTCGGCGGCCAGCATGCCGACCAGGTCGGTCAGCTCGTACTCGCCGCGCGGCGAGGGCGCGATCCGCGCCAGCGCCGGGAAGGCCGCCTCGTCGAGGTGGTAGATCCCCGGGTTGGCCAGTGCGTCGGGCGGCGGGTCGGCCGGCTTCTCGATGATACCGAGCACTCGGCCATCCGCAACCTGGAGCACCCCGAAGGGGCGAGCGTCCTCGACCCGCATCCCGGCCAGGCTCGGCAGCTGGGCGCAGACCCCCAGGACATCGGCGTGGGCGATCAGGTTATCGCCGTAGAGCAGGAAGAAGGGCTCAGCGATCTGTCCGACGGCGAGCAGCGCCCCGGCGGTGCCATTCACCTGCTCCTGGAGCACATAGCGCAGGGCCACCCCGCGGTACGACTCGCCGAAGGCAAGCTGGATCTCATCGGCGCGGTAGCCAACCACCAGGGTCACACGATCAACGAGGCCGACCAGCTCGTCGAGGATGTGGGCCAGCAGCGGCCTGCCAAGGAGCGGGATCAGCGGCTTAGGCCGGTGGGATGTCAGCGGGCGCGTGCGCTTCGACTCGCCGGCGGCCAGAATAACGGCGTGGCGGGTGGCGCAGGGCGTGGGCGCGGGGCTGCGCGACATGCGAGGCTCCTCAAGAGATTCAGAGACACAGAAAGCTCGGGACCGGCGGATATCCGCCAGCCCCGAGCATACCACAAAGCGGCAGCCGCCGCAGCAATATCAATGTTTCGCCATCTTAGAGGCGGACAGCAACCCCGTCGCCAGCCGCCCCCAAGAAGCATCTATATGCTGGGGGCGGCAAGCCGCCCCCAAACCCCGCCACATGCGGCGCTGCATCAGCATGGGTACGTTGTTAGGAAGCGAGCTGCTGGGCGAGCATGATCGCCTGAGCCACCTCGCGCATCGTCTTGCGGCTGTTCATCGCCAGCTGCTGGATCTTGCGGAACGCCTCGGCCTCGTTAAGACCCTGGCTATCCATCAGATGCCCCTTCGCCCGCTCGATCTGCTTGCGGGTCTCCAGGCGGTCGCGCAGCTGAGCCAGCTCCTTCTTGCGCCCGGTCTGCTCGCCCCAGCGGGCCAGCGTCACCTCGATCAGCGGCATCAGCTCAGCGTCGCGCACCGGCTTGATCAGGTAGCCAAGCACACCGGCGTCGCGGGCCTGCACCACCAGCTCGCGAGAGCTGTAGGCCGTGAGCAGCAGCACCGGCGCCAGCGCCTCATCGTGAATGGCCTTAGCGGCGGTGAGCCCATCCATGGTAGGCATCTTAATATCGAGCAGGGCCAGATCCGGCCGCAGCTGGCGGGTCATATTCAGCGCGCTCAGGCCATCGCCAGCCTCGCCAACCACCAGGTAGCCCTGCTCCTCAAGCGTCTCGCGCAGGTTCATCCGGATCAGCGGCTCGTCATCGGCGATTATAATACGAGTCTCCATCGATCTCCCTGCCGAACTCTCCATTGATATCTCCTATAAACAAAACAAACCCCTCGCCGCGCCGTCACCGGCGGATGGGGGGCTTCAGTGCTATTCAATTGGCTATGGCTCAGTATAGCGGTACGATGTTGGGCGGGCTACGGCCAGGATGCACAAAGCTGACTGTGCATCTTTAGGAGTCAGGGGTCGGGGGTCGGGGGTCGGGGGTCAGGAGTCAGGAGTCGGGAGTTGGTGCCCCCCGACTCCTGACTCCCGACTCCTGACCCCCGACCCCCATAAGCATTAAGCTTAATGCCTATGGGGGCACCGACTCCCGACTCCCGACTCCTGACTCCTGACTCCTACCTCGGCCGAACCCCGTGCCCCGCCGTGATGTGGCTCAGGTCGAGGCGTGCGCCCGACTGGCGGAAGCCGCCCTCGAAGGGGTTCTCGGCCATAAACATGGGCGTGTCGAGATCCACAAAGGCGAAGCCGCCCTGGCCTGCGGCGAAGTGGGCGGACATGGTCATGGCCAGGATCGACTCGACCATGCCGCCGACCATCAGGCGGATCTGGGCGGCCCGGCAGATCGCGGCGATGTCGAGGGCCTCGACCACACCGGCCTTCATCAGCTTGATGTTCACCACCTGGGCCGACCGCTCATAGACAACCCGCAGCACATTCGCGGCGCTCGAAGCCGTCTCGTCGGCGGCCACCGGGACATCGCCCCAGCGCGCCAGCTGGGCCATGCCCGCCCAGTCATCGCCGGGGACGGGCTGCTCCAGCAGCGCGGGGCGAATGTTCTGGATGTGCAGCGCGCCGAGTAGATCCAGGGCCGCATCAGCGCTCATCCCGCCGTTGCCGTCGAGGATGAGCGGCGAGTCGGGGGCCACGGCGTGGATAGCCACCAGGCGGGCAAGGTCGAGCTGGATGTCGCCCGATCCGATCTTCACCTTGATCGCGGAGATGCCGCGGCCGAGGATCTCCAGGGCTGCCGTGCTGGCCTGCTCGACGCTGCCGGTAGTGATGGTCATGTCGGTCTCCAGCGCGCTCGATGCGCCGCCGAAGAAGACATAGAGTGGGACGGATGCCCGCTTGGTGAGCGCATCGAGAACAGCCGTCTCGATAGCGCAGCGGGCCGATCCGGCGGTGGCGATGCGGTCGCGCATGTAGGCCGCGATCGTGCGCCACTCGCGCACGTCGGAGCCCTCAATGGCGGGCCGGGTTGCCTCGACGGCGGCGCGGGCGCTGGCCTGCGTTTCGCCGTTGAACGCGGGGAAGGGCGCGGCCTCGCCGTAGCCGAGGGTGCCATCAGCCAGCTCAACGGTGACGAGCAGGCTGCGGGCCACATCCTGCGCGCCGCCGGAGATACCGAACGGGGCGAACAGCGGAATATCGAGCGGCTCGACACTGAGCGAGCGGATCGTCGTCGGTGAAATCACAGGCATACCTCCAACCCCCAACCCCCAACCCCCTCCCAACTCCCAACTCCCAACCCCCAACCCCCAACCTCCAACCCCCAACCCCCTACACCCGCCGCTGCCGCCAGAGATAGCCGGTGATCGTGACGAGGACGATCACAGCGCCGAGGGCCTGCCAGAGCGAGGACAGGTGCTCGCCGAGCAGCAGGGCGGCCATCACCAGGGTGCTCACCAGGCGCCAGGCCATCGTGCTGCTCACCAGAGGCGCGCCCAGGTGGCGGAGAGAGGCGATCTGGCCCAGGTTGGCCCCCAGCAACACGAAGACCACAAAGACCAGGAAGATGGCCCAGTCCCCCGCGCCCAGGGCGGCATAGCGGCCCCAGTCCTCGCCGGTGACAAGGCTGATCGCGCCCGTGGCCAGTGTCAGCGTCACCAGCTGCACCAGCAGCACCGTCTCGCCGGGCACGGCGTCCTTCATCGTGCGCGGCACCAGGATCATGTAGAATGCCAGGCAGAAGGCCGAGGCGATAGCCATCCCAATGCCGAGCCAGTTCGAGCCGCCCATGTCCAGGCCCGGCGCGCCGCTGCCGATATCGCCGCCCATCATCAGCAGAGCGCCGATGAGGGAGAAGCCGATCGCCGGCAGCGTATAGGCGGGCAGCTTCTCGCGGAAGAGCCCGGCGCTCAGCAGAGCCACCAGCAGCGGCGTCATCAGCGTGATCAGCTGGATATAGATCGCGTGGGTGTAGCGGGCGGCCAGAATGTTGGTGATCGCCCGCATCACAACGACCAGGGCGAAGGCCCACAGCGCCCGCGAGCGCAGGTAGCGCCTGTCGAGGTGGCGCAGGGCGAACGGCGCATAGACGGCCACCGCGATCAGGTTGCCCAGGCTCAGCAGGGACATGCTCGGGATGAGGCTGACCGTCTGGAGGTAGCGGGCCAGGACGGGGTAGGCGCCCCAGCCGGTATGGGCCATCAGGGAGACGAGCATCCAGGCCCATGAGGCCCCGACGCCCGCCTGCGCAGCGCGGCGGGCGCTGAGGGAGCTTGCTTTGTTCATAACACGTGGCTTCTTTGCTTCATAGCCGATAGCCGATAGCCGATCACCCATGATCGGCTATCGGCTATCGACTATCAGCTATCGGCTATTATTCCAGGCCGAGGTACGCCTTCTGCACCATCTCGTTCTCGATGAGCGCCTTGGCGTCATCCTCAAGGACGATCGCGCCGCTCTGGAGCACGTAGCCCCGGTTGGCGATGCTGAGCGCCTGGAGTGCGTTCTGCTCCACCAGCAGCACCGTCATCCCCTGCGAGTTGATCTCCTGGATGATCTCGAAGATCTGCTCGACCAGCACCGGGGCCAGGCCCATGCTCGGCTCATCGAGCAGCAGCACCGAGGGCCGGGTCATCAGGGCGCGGCCGATCGCCAGCATCTGCTGCTCGCCGCCCGAGAGCGTGCCGCCCTTCTGGGCCACCCGCTCGCGCAGGCGCGGGAAGAGCGTCAGCACCCGCTCCAGATCAGCGTGGTATGCCTCGCTGCGCGTGTCGTGCAGGTAGGCGCCAAGCTCCAGGTTCTCCAGCACCGTCAGCCGGGGGAAGATCCGGCGGCCCTCGGGCGACTGGGCCACGCCCATCTTCACAATCTCGTGGGGCGGGACGTGGTCGATCCGCTTATCATTGAGCATCACCTGGCCATGGCGCGGCGTCAGCAGGCCCGAGATCGTCCGCAGCGTAGTGCTCTTCCCCGCGCCATTCGAGCCGATGAGGGTGACGATCTCACCCTTCTCGATATGCACCGAGATCCCCTTGAGGGCGTGGATCTTCCCGTAGTACGTGTGGACGTTCTGTAGCTCTAGCAGGGCCATAAGGCTTCCTTATTTTTCTTACGCCGGGTTGCCGGCCGCGCCCTTGCCCAGGTACGCCTCGATCACGCGCGGGTTCGCGCGGATCACCGCGCCGTCGCCCTCAGCAATCTTCGTGCCGTAGTCGAGCACCGAGATCCGCTCGGAGATCGCCATCACCAGTCGCATATCGTGCTCGATTAGCACCACCGTCACGCCGAGCTCATCGCGCAGGCGGCGGATAAGGTTGGTGGCCTCCACCGTCTCGTTGGGGTTCATCCCGGCGGTCGGCTCGTCGAGCAGGATCAGCTTAGGGTCGCCGGCGAGGGCGCGGGCGATCTCTAGGCGGCGCTGGTCGCCGTAGGGCAGATTTTTGGCCAGCTCGTCGCGCTTCTCATCGAGGCCCACAAAGCGCAGCAGCTCGCGGCTGCGGTCGCGGGCCTTGCCCTCCTCCAGGCGCAGGCTGCGGTTGCGCAGGATGATATTCCAGATCGGCGCGTGCAGATGCGTGTGCATGCCCACCAGCGCATTCTCCAGCACTGTCATATTATGGAACAGGCGGATGTTCTGGAAGGTGCGGCGCATGCCCAGGGCGGCGATCTGGTCAGGGCGCAGGCCAGCGGTCGGCGCGCCATCGAACAGCACCACGCCCTTATCGGGCTTGTAGATCCCGGTGAGAATATTGAAGAAGGTGGTCTTCCCAGCGCCGTTCGGCCCGATCACGCTGACGATGCTGCCCTTCTCGATCGTCAGGGTGACATCGTTCACGGCGGTGAGGCCGCCGAAGATCTTGGTGATATTGGTCGCTTCCAGCAGGGCCATCTGCCCCTCCTTGCATGTCGGTAGAGACGCCCCGCTGGGGCGTCTCTACGAGGCTACGCCGCCTCGGCCTCGGCCGCATCCTCGACGATCTCCTCATCCTCCTCGTGCAGCTCCTGGCGTCGCCTATCCTCGGGCAGGATGCCCTCGGGGCGGAAGATCATCATCAGGATCATCAGCAGGCCGAAGAGCAGCCGCTGGTACTGGGTCGGGTCGAAGGCCGAGGGGATGGGCCAGCCGGCCTTCTGGGCGCTGCGCAGGATCTCGGCGATGCGCGGCAGGATCTGTAGGTCGAGCAGCGTCACCAGCACCGCGCCGAGGATGACGCCGGGGATGTTGCCCAGCCCGCCCAGGATCACCATCGTCAGAATGCCGATCGAGCGCAGCAGGTCGAAGGTGGGCGGGTTGATAAAGAGCTGCTTGGAGGCGAAGATCACGCCCATGGCCCCGGCGAAGGACGCGCCCACGGCGAAGGCCATCAGCTTCATGCGCACCAGCGGGATGCCCTGGGCGATCGCCGCCGTCTCATCCTCGCGGATGGCCGTCCATGCCCGCCCGATGCGCGAGTTCTTCAGGCGGCTGACGATCAGGATGGTGATCAGCACCACCACCAGCACCATAAAGTAGAAGAAGATCTGGTAGAGCTGGTTGTTATCGAGCTGCCTACCAAATGAGCTGAAGATAGCGCGCAGGGGGTCGGCGAAGAAGAGCGGCGGCCGCTCGATATCCTTGATGCCCTGGGCGCCGTTGGTGATATTCAGCGGCTTATCGAGGTTCACCGCCAGCACACGGATCACCTCGCCGAAGCCCAGCGTCACAATCGCCAGATAGTCGCCGCGCAGACGCAGCACCGGCAGGCCGAGCAGCACGCCGAACACCCCACCGACCGTCAGGCCGAGCAGGATGAAGCCGTAGAACCAGCCGCTAGGGATCGGCGTAGCCCCGCTGATCATCAGGCCCACCTGCGGCGTGCTGAAGATCGACCACAGGTAGGCGCCCACGGCATAGAAGGCCACATAGCCTAGATCGAGCAGACCGGCAAAGCCGACCACCACATTCAGGCCCATGGCCAGGGTGGCGAAGATGCCAGCCTGGGTGGCCACGTCGATGTAGTAGGGGTTGAGCGTGCCGAAGTAGGGCATCACAAAGCCGAGGGTGATCACGCCGAGGGCGATCTTAAAGCCGACATGCACCTTCGTGCGGTAGATCGCCAGGATCAGCAGCAGGAACAGGATGAACACAATGTCGGTGAACAGGTTGGTGCGCGGGTTAAGCAGCAGCAACAGCGAGGTGACAAGCGTGTAGATCGACAGGAAGACGTAGCCACCGGGGCCGCGACCGATCAGGCCGACCAGCTGATCCCATGCGCCCGTGCCGCCCGTCTGTGGGGTGCTCTTCGCCATGGCTACACCTTCTGGGTCGTCGACTCGCCGAGGAGACCCTCGGGCCGAAAGATCAGGATCAGGATCAGGATGCTGAACGCGGCGATGTCGGCGTAGCTGGCACCGGAGAAGTTCCCACCGGTAAAGAGTGAGAGGTACGATGCCACAAACGCCTCAAGGAAGCCCAGCACGATCCCGCCCACCATTGCGCCGGTGATGTTGCCGATCCCGCCCAGCACAGCGGCGGTGAACGCCTTCAGCCCGGGGATGAAGCCCATATAGGGGTTCACCGTGCCGATATTCATGCCGAAGAGCACGCCGGCCGCGCCGCCCAGCGCCCCGCCGATCAGGAAGGTCAGCGAGATGATCTGGTTGACGTTGATCCCCATCAGGCTGGCCGTCGCCCGGTCCTGGGCCACAGCGCGGATGGCCTTGCCGAGGCGAGTGGCGTTCACCAGATAGTTCAGGGCCAGCAGCATCAGCAGGGCCGCCACAATAAAGATCACCGCCTTGGGGCCGATCAGCACCGGGATGCCGCGATCACCCAGCGGGATGGAGGCGAGCTGGAAGGGCTTGCCGAAATTCGGCGTCTCGAAGCGTGCGTTAAAGCCCAGCGGCGTATTGGTTGCGATCAGGCGCACCATGTCCTGAAGCACCAGCGACATACCGATCGCCGAGATCAGCGGCACCAGTCTCGGCGCGTTGCGCAGCGGGCGGTAGGCGATCCGCTCGGTGCCCATCGCCAGCAGGCCGCTCACCGTCATGCCAATCAGCACCGTGATGATTACGAAGAGCAGCGCAGGCAGGTTGGACAGAATGCCCCACTGGTTAAGCAGGTAGGCCACCCCGGCGCCCACAAAGCCGCCGACCATAAAGATCTCGCCGTGGGCAAAGTTGATGAACTCAAGCACGCCATAGACCATGGTGTAGCCGAGGGCGATTGTGGCAAACAGGAAGCCACGCACGATCCCGTCGATGATCACCTGGGGCAGGATCGCTATGGCCGTCTGAAAGATCTTCGGGTCATCGCGGCTGAGCAAAAAGGACAGAACCACCACGATCAGGCCAAGGACAACCGCGCTGCCCAGGATAAAGGCGAACAGCTGCCCAAGGGGGAGAAAGATAACCCGCAGTAGCTCTGCGGTCGTCCGCTGGCTTGAAACCCGGCGTGTTGGAGCCTTCGCCTCAGCAGCCATGAAACCTCACCTCATCTGCGCCGACGCGCGGCGTCCGGGCCGCCGCGCGTCGTCAATACGTATAACACACCCACGCCTGAAAGTGTGGGTCTTGAACGATTGAGCCGCCTGCGCCTCAGTGGCTCAGCGGCTCAATCATTCCATTCAGTGCTCTACTGGGGCGGGGCGATCTCAAGCTTAGCGGCCAGCTTGTTGGCGTTCCAATCGGCCGTGTTGGCCTGAAGCACGTAGTAGGTGGCGACCTCCGGGTCGCCCTTGGCGTTGAACTTGTAGTCGCCCGTAATACCGCCCAGCATCGGCAGAGCCTTCATCGCCTCAACCACCTGCTCACGGGTCGGCTTGCCACCGGCATCAGCCGCAGCCTGCAGAATGGCCGAGACGCAGAAGCCGGTCGAGTCATAGCCCTGGGCCGAGAAGGGCGTAGCGTCGTCGTTGTACTTCGCCTTGTAGTCGGTGGCGAACTGTGCCGCGTTGGGGAACTGGCTCACCGGGGCGGCCACGGAGGTGTAGTACATCCCCTCAACCGCGTCGCCGGCCAGCTTGGCCAGCTCGGGGCTGTCGAGGCCGTCCGGGCCCATGAACGCCGCTGCGATCCCGCGGTCGCGGGCCTGGCGGAACAGCGGGCCGGCCTGCGAGTAGATCCCACCGAAGTAGATCAGGTCGGGGTTGGCGGCCTGGATCGGGGTCAGGATCGAGCTGAAGTCGCTCTGCTCCTCGGTGCCCTCGAAGCCCAGCACCTCAAGCCCGTTCTTCTCGGCGTTCTGGCGGAAGAACTCGGCCACGCCCTGGCCGTAGTCGGTCTTGTCGTGCAAAATGTAGACGCTCTTCACACCCAGGGTCTCGCGGGCGAACTGCTCGCCCACCGCGCCCTGCACATCGTCGCGGCCCACCACGCGGAAGGCGTCAGCAAAGCCGCCCTCGGTGATCTTCGGGTTGGTGTTAGCCGGGCTGACCATGGCCAGGTTGGCGTTGCTGTAGTCGGGCAGCGAGGCCAGGGCCACGCCCGAGTTCAGGTGGCCGACCACGCAGAGCACATCCGGGTCGGAGACAATGCTCTTCGCATTGGCCGAACCGACCTCAGGCTTGGCCTGGTCGTCATTCGGAGCCAGCTCAAAGGTGACGTTGGAGCCCTCTAGGGCGGCATTCAGCTGATCGATGGACAGCTCGACACCGTTGCGGATGCCGGTGCCCAGTGCGGCCTGCGGGCCGCTCAGCGGGGTCTGGCTGGCGATCTTGATCGTGCCCAGGTTCAGGCCGCTCACCTTGCTGGTCAGCGTGGCCAGGTAGGCCGGGATCTTCACCGCGTCGGCGGCGGGGGTCTCAGTCGGGCTGCTCGCCTCGCCGGGAGGGGCGATCTCAAGCTTGCTGACCAGCGTGTTGGCGTTCCAGTCGCTGATGTTGGCCTGGAGCACATAGTAGGTGGCCGTCTTGGCGTCACCCTTGGCGTTGAAGTCGTAGGTGCCGGTGATACCCTTGTAGGCACCAATATCCTTCATCGCGGCCAGCACCTGCTCGCGGGTCGGCTTGCCGCCGGCCGTCTCGGCGGCCTTGGCGATCGCCGTGATGCAGACGCCGGTCGAGTCGTAGCCCTGGGGGGAGAAGGGCGGGGCGTCGGCGTTGTACTTCGCCTTGTAATCGCTGGCGAAGGTGGCAGCGTCGGGGAACTGGCTCACCGGGGCGGCCACCGAGGTGTAGTACATGCCCTCAACCGCGTCGCCAGCCAGCTTGGCCAGCTCCGGGCTGTCCAGCCCGTCCGGGCCCATAAACTTGGCGGTGATGCCGCGGTCGCGGGCCTGGCGGAACAGCGGGCCGGCCTGCGAGTAGATCCCGCCGAAGTAGATCAGGTCGGGGTTAGCGGCCTGGATCGGGGTCAGGATCGAGCTGAAGTCGCTCTGCTCCTCGGTGCCCTCGAAGCCCAGCACCTCAAGCCCGTTCTTCTCGGCGTTCTGGCGGAAGAACTCGGCCACGCCCTGGCCGTAGTCGGTCTTGTCGTGCAGGATGTAGACGCTCTTCACGCCCAGGGTCTCGCGGGCGAACTGCTCACCCACCGCGCCCTGCACATCGTCGCGGCCCACCACGCGGAAGGCGTCGGCGAAGCCGCTCTCAGTGATCTTCGGGTTGGTGTTGGCCGGGCTGACCATCACCAGGTTGGCGTTGCTGTAGTCGGGCAGCGAGGCCAGGGCCACGCCCGAGTTCAGGTGGCCGACCACGCAGAGGATATCACCGTCGGAGGCGATGTTCTTGGCGTTGGCCGAGCCAACCTCAGGCTTGGCCTGGTCATCGAACGGCGCCAGCTCCACGGTGTAGCCCATGTCGGTGAGCACCTTGGAGAGCTGCTCGACGCCCAGCTCGACACCGTTGCGGATGCCGGTACCCAGGGCGGCCTGCGGGCCGCTCAGCGGGCTCTGGCTGGCGATCTTGATCGTGCCGCCCATGGCGGCGGGGGCCTCAGTGGCCTCGGTGGCGGGGGCCTCAGTGGCCTCGGTGGCGGGGGCCTCAGTGGCCTCGGTGGCGGGGGCCTCAGTGGCCGCAGCGGGGGCCGTGGTCGGCGCTGCCGTCGGCGTGCCGCCACAGGCGGCCAGCAGGGACATCAGCATCCCGGCCAGGAGAATCAGACTAAACGCTCGCTTCATGCTGTAAGGCTCCTTAACATCAGAACCAGCAAAGGGAATCTGTAGGTCACCTGCGCCTGAGGGGCAATAACGGGGCTGCCAACCCACCTATGCGCCAGGCACAACGCGCAACACAAGATAGCGTGAAACACCCCCTTTCGGAGTGCATTCCCTGTCATCGGGAGTGTGGCATCGCTGGACGGGCTCATGGGGGGCTGCGCAACACGACAGGTATCGCGCATCGTGGCATGTTCAGTTGACCCAAGATTTGGGGTATATGGATTTCGAGTCTACCCGAAGGTAAAATGTTTGTCAAGCCAGATGCGCGGATGTACAATGGAGCTGGAGGTTTGCAGGGGCTCAGCCGCCCCAAGAAATAATACTATGAACTCAAGCCCGTCGCGGGGCCTACCGATCTGGGCATGGGGCGTCCTGGTAGCCCTGGCCCTGATCATCATCAGCAGCCGTGGGCAGCTCGTTGGCAACCCGGCCCTGAGCCAACACTTCGCCATGCAGCCGACGCCGTCCGGCGGCGTACAGATACCCGATCTGGGCATCGCCGGGCTGGCCCCCGGAGTCCAAGACCAGGCGCGCAAGCTCTGGAGCCAGATCGGCCTCGGCGGCAGCGGCGCCCCCCTTGAGCCGGTGTCCACCACGCCCCGCCTGCGCGTCGAGGTGCGCGAGCTGCAGCCCGACGGCGGTGGCCTGAAGGTGATCGGCAGCGTCACCAACATCAGCACAGCCGATGTGCAGGTGCCGATCAGCGCCTTCGAGCTGCGCGATAGCGCTGGCGCATCCTACATCGCCGGCGGCGGTGCCAGCGCGACCCTGCGCCCCGGCGAGAGCACGCCGCTAGAGCTGAGCGTCTCACTCCCCCCCGGCCGTGGCCTGCTCCTGATCACCCGCCTCCCGCCCGACCCGCCCGCTGAGCAGAAGCTGCTGGTTGCCGATCCCACAAATTAATAATGGCTCAGATGCGGCGCGGCAATGCCGCGCCGCATCTGAGCCATTATTCAAAGGTCTTTATTTATGCAGCAGATCGCCACACGGATCGCCGCGATCCGCGAGCAGATCGCCGCCTCCGCCCGCAGCGCCGGCCGCCGGCCCGAGGAGATAACCCTTGTCGCGGTGAGCAAGACCCACAGCCCCGACATTGTTCGCGCCGCCGTCGCCGCCGGTGCCGACCAGCTCGGCGAGAACCGCGTGCAGGAGGCCACCCCAAAGATCGCCGCCCTCGCCGGTGTCTCTCCCCGCCCGCGCTGGCACCTGATCGGCCACCTCCAGCGCAACAAGGCCCGCGCCGCCGCCGAGCTGTTCGATATGATCCAGTCGGTGGACAGCCTGCGCCTCGCCGAGACACTCGACCGCCACGCCGCAGAGCTTGGCCGCCGCCTGCCGGTGCTGCTCCAGGTGAACGTGAGCGGCGAGGCCAGCAAAGAGGGCTTCGCCCTGGCCGGTGGGATCACCAACCAGCCCGCCTACGCCGCACTGCTGGCCGAGCTTGAGCAGGTGACGGCCATGACGAGCATCGAGGTGCGCGGGCTGATGACAATCGCCCCGCTCGCCGAGAGCCCCGCACAGGCCCGGCCAACCTTCCGCCTGCTGCGCGAGCTGCGCGACGACCTGGCCCGCCGCATCCCGCAGGCGCGCTGGGACGATCTCTCGATGGGGATGAGCGATGACTTCGAGGCGGCGATCGCCGAGGGGGCGACAATCGTGCGGGTGGGGCGGGCGATCTTTGGTGATCGCCCATCCCTCTAAAACTGTCCTCTATATAGCACAAAAAAAGCACCAGCAAAGCTGGTGCTTTTTTTGTGCTATATAGAGGACATCACCGTACGAAGTGTTGTTGTTGGCAACACAAAATATTGATTGGAATGCCGAACGGTGCCAGCTTTGCTGGCACCGTTCGGCATTCCAATCAATAATATTATCCGTTATCCCTGGGGTCGAGCGCGTCGCGCAGGCCATCGCCCAGGAAGGTGAAGGAGATCACCAGGGTCGAGATCAGCACCACCGGGAAGAGCAGCATCCAGGGGCCCGAGCTGAGGTTCGAGAAGCCCTCCTGCATCATCTGGCCCAGGCTGGTCGGCAGCGGGTTGGTCGGATCGACCGAGGGCCGCATACCAACGCCGAGGAAGGTCAGGATGGCCTCGAAGATGATCAGGCCGGGGATGCTGAACGAGACCGAGACGATGATCGGGGCCAGGGTGTTGGGCAGGATGTGCCGGAACAGGATCTGCCAGGTTGGGATGCCCAGCGCCCGCGCCGCCTCGATATACTCCTTCTCTTTGAGCGAGAGCACCTGGCCGCGCACCAGCCGAGCCATACCCGTCCAGCTAATGATTGCAACAGCGGTGAAGATCAGCAGCAGGCCGCCGAACGCCTTGCCGAAGAGTGTCTCGCGGAAGGCCACCGTGAGCGTGATGATAAAGAGCAGGTCGGGGAAGGATGCCACGATCTCGGTGATCCGCATCAGCAGGTTGTCCAGCCAGCCGCCGGCGAAGCCCGAGACCAGCCCGACCGAGACCCCGAGGGCCAGGATGATCAGCTGCGGCACCACGCCGACGATCAGCGAGACGCGGGTGCCGAAGATCAGCCGCGAGAGGATGTCGCGGCCATTATTGTCGGTTCCCAGGATGTTCTCGGGGTTCGGCACACGCTGCGGGTTGTCTGTCACCCAGACCGGCGGGCGCAGGCTGTTTCTTGCGGTCTGCTCGACCGGGTTCTTCGGCGCGAGCAGCGGCGCGAAGAGGGCGACCAGAATGTAGAGGATGACAACAATGATCCCGACCATTGCGGCGCGGTTGCGGGTGAGCCGGCGCATCGCGTCGGCCCAGAGGCTGCGCGACTTCTGGTTGCTCCGATCAAGCGCGTTAGCGCCGCCAATCGTCTGTGCGGATGTAGCCATGCCTCGCCCCCTACTTATAGCTAATGCGCGGGTCGATCACGCCGTAGGCGATATCAACCAGGAGGTTGGCCACGCCCAGGAAGAAGACGAAGATCAGCGCGCCGGCCGTGATCATCGAGTAGTCGCGCTTGCCGATCGCCTCGACCAGCAGGCTGCCCATGCCCGGCACCTGGAAGATGATCTCGATATACAGCGTGCCGGTGAGTAGACCGGCTGCCATCGGACCAAGGATCGTCACGACCGGCAGCAGCGCATTCTTGAGCATATGCCGCCAGATTACTACCTGATCGCCCAGGCCCTTCGCCTGCGCGGTTCGGATATAGTCCTGGCGCTTCACCTCAAGCACACTTGATCGGGTCAGCCGGGTAATAAATCCGAGCGGTATGGAGCCAAGCGCGATCGTGGGCAAGATCCATGGTTGCACCGGATCGCTCCAGTCCGGGATCACCGTAAACCAGCTCAGGATCACCGCAAAGATAATTACCAGCAGGAAGCCGACGATCAGCGATGAGAGCGAGGCGAAGAAAGTGGAGCCGAAAAGTAACACATAATCAATGATCGTGTTTTGGTGCAGCGCGGCCAGCACCCCCATTGGAATCCCTAACACGACCGCTAAGAGCAGAGCCTGCAGGCCCAGCCGGGCCGAATAGTAGAAGCGCGAGGGCTTGCCTGAGCGATCACCAAACAGCTCCTGTTGCACCGTGCGCGACCCGCGCGAGGAGTAGGTCGGCCCAAAGTTGCCGCCCAAGGCCCCCCACTGGAACTCGGTCTCGCCGGTCTTCGGGTTCTCCACAAAGTCGAAGAACATATAGCGGGTGAACTGGTGCCAGAAGGGCAGATCCATGCCGAACTTCTGCTTCAGGATCTTCTCGACCGCCGGCGAGAGCTGACGCCGGTTCGGGTCGGTATCAAACGGCCCCCCAGGGGTGATCTTCGCTATCGCGAAGGTCATCAGCCCCACGATCAGCAGCACCGGAATCTGCCACAGGATGCGCCGAATAATATACGCGGTCATTGGCTGCTCGCTTTATATTTTGCTACGTCGGGTATCTCTGGGCCAAATCATACCATGTAATGCTGATGGTTGGCGGCTTCGCCGCCAACCATCAACATTACATAGTAGCTCAGTGACTCAGCAGCGCTATCATTCCGCTCAGTGCGTTACGGCTGAACGTCCACATTGGGCATGTTGAAGAAGCCCAGCCAGTAATCGAGCGGCGTGATCGTCTCCGCAGTCACGCCCTTCACATAGGGCTTGACCAGCACCGGGCCGCCGTCGTTCTGCAGGAAGACCACCGGCACATCGTTGACCAGGATCTTCTGGGCCTGGGCGTAGAGATCAGCACGCTTCGCCGGATCCTGCTCCACATCGGCCTGCTTGATCAGCGCGTCGAGATCGGGGTTCGAGTAGCCGATCCGGTCAGCCAGCTGGCCAGTGGTGGCCCAGAGCGAGACCCAGTTCTGTGGGTCCGGGTAGTCCGCGCACCAGCCCAGGTAGTACATCTGCGGCGAGGTCGCCTTATCCTTGGTCAGCGCGCTATAGGCGGTCGGATCAACCGGGTCGAGGGTGGCATCGATGCCCAGGTTGACCTTGAGTTGGTTGGCTACCCACTCGAAGCGAGCGTTGTTGCGTGCGCTGGCCGAGTAGGTCAGCTTGATCTCGGGCAGGCCCGCGCCATCGGGGAAGCCGGCATCGGCCAGCGTCGCCTTAGCGGCAGCCGGGTCGAAACTCCACTGGTCAGTCTTCTCGTAGCCGGGGAAGCCGGGCGGGATGAACGTCTGGGTCGGGTTGCCTAGGCCATTGAAGATGTCGCGCACCCAGGCTTCACGGTCGAAGGCTTGGGCGAATGCCTGACGCACCTTGATGTTGTCGAAGGGGGCCTTCGTGTTGTTGAAGCCGAAATAGAAGGTACACGAGCCAACTGTGTTGACAATCTCCTTGCTCAACACTGGGTCGGTCTGCACCGCAGATAGATCCTCAGAGGCCACGGTAAGCATATCAAGCTCGCCGTTCTGGTATGCCTGGAAGGCCACCTGAGACTCGGTGATAATGTTGTAGACAACCTGCTTGAGCTTGACCGGGCCAAGCGGGCCGACATAGTTCGGGTTTGGCTCCCAGACCGCCTTGTTGCCGTGGTCCCACTCCTTGAGCACAAAGGGGCCGTTGCCAATATAGTTGGCCGGGTCGTACCACCAGTCTGAACCCTTGGCAGCATCCTCCTCGCGGACGGGGGCACCGATCCAGAGCGCGGCCATGCTCAGGAAGAAGGGCGCGGGGGCGGCGAGTTCGATCTGCAGGGTGCTGTCGTCGATCGCCTTCACGCCATAGTCAGCCTCAAGCTGAGTCTGGTCGAGGGCCAGCGTCTCGGTCATCGTCTTGCCCTGGCAGGCGGCGGCAGACCACTCGCTATAGCCCTTGATGATCCCGCAGGCGAGCGACTGGTACTGGCCAGCGGTCTCCGGGTTGGCCAGCCGATGCCAGGCGTACTCGAAGTTCTTCGCGGTTAGCGGGGTGCCATCAGAGTACTTGCTGTCGGGGCGGATCTTGAAGGTGTAGGTCAGGCCATCGGCAGAGACATCGACGCTCTCGGCGGCACCGGGGATGGGCTTCATATCCTTATCGAAGCTCATCAGACCCTGGTAGGCCATCATGATGAACGAGATCTCGCCGACGAAGCTGGACTGCTGCGGGTCAACATTATCGGGCTCCGAGCCGCTGCCGCCGGGCATCCTGATCCGCAGCACGCCGGGCTCGGCGTTGCCGGTGTTCGTGGCGGGGGCCTCGGTCGGCGCGGCGGCGGCCTCGGTCGGCGCGGCGGCGGCCTCGGTCGGCGCGGCGGCGGCCTCGGTCGGCGCGGCGGCGGCCTCGGTCGGCGCGGCTGGGGCGGTGGTGGCCGCAGGCGCGGCCGGGGCACCGCCACAGGCGGCGAGAATCGGTACGACGAGCACAAGCATCAGCGCCAGGGCCGCTGTGTTGCGCAGGTTACGGATAGACATTGAGCTCTCCTTAACACAGGGTATCTGTATTTCGACACGAGGGGCACTGAAGGGTGATCTTCAGCGTGGGCTTCAGGGCGGTTCTGTCTAATCGATAGCGCCTCCTTAGACAAGGTTTCCGAGGAGTTTACAGCTTAGCTTGGCACATCGCTTACTATCGCGCCAAATCTGCAATCTGCAATCTGAAATCTCGTCTTGCTGGCTATGCTCTAGGTAGCACATAAGGCCAGCCCCTCACGGAATCGTGCGGGGCGACCATATCACAGCGTGACGCGCAAACTGCGCGATCACTAGGGGAGGGATATACGGTGGGGGCAAGCTCATCCATGGAGGTTGTGTTGACGCGATATCGTACATCTTTGTACGTCCCGCCTAGCGTGCGTGTCATCGTGAACGCGCGCCCGCAACAAGACAATGCAGCTGGAGCTATTCATGTGGTGCAATGATCGTACCATGCCCACTCTCAACCGTCAAATGTATTAAATACATCGCACTATTTGCAACATGCATTAGGACTGTTGCACAAACGGATCTGGTCGCAGCGCCCAACAGCAAAATCCGCGCTAGGCTCCCTTGCCCAGCGCGGATTTTGGCTTCTCCAAGCGCATAGCGCGCCCTCAGCATAGCGACAACCGCTCATTGGCACATCGGGAGTCTCAGATGTTCTCCTGGCGGCAACTGCCTCTACGAGCCATGATCGTCCTAGCTAAAATCTTAGATCGCTTTACAAATTTCACCGTATGATCGTCAGCACAGCCACAGCAAAGAGAACCTGCACAAGGGCTGATGCGATCTGTAGCAGGCGTGCGCCGTTCGGCGAGCGTCCATAGAGGCTCAGCCCAAACCCAACATTGATCAGCAGAATGGCGATGGCAGCCAGGGGCAGGAAGAGTATCTGGTGGCGCGGGCGCAGCGCCTCGGCGACCCCCGCCGCATCGGTGCGCAGGTCGATCATCGGCGTCAGGCCAGGGTAGATCGCGGCCAGCCAGCCCACCAGCGCCAGGCTCAGCCCAACTGCCACAACGAGGGCCACGCGCACCACCTGATCTTCCCAGAAGGCGTAGAAGAACATGCGCCCCACCTCCACCCCGGAGGTGAGTTGCTGGATCACGCCCAGGCGACGGCGCTGCTCCAACTCCTGCACAAAAGACTCGCTGGTATCTGGCGAGATCACATACGAGTCGCCCGGCGTATGCAAGATTAGCGCATGCGCCATCGGGGCGGTCGAGAAGCGGTGGGCCTGCCGCCCATCGGCCAGGCTGACTCGCCCGTAGTAGTAGCCGATTCTGCGGGCCAGGCTGCCCTTGGCGACACTAGCTGCGCTCTCGACGCTCTCGATCTGGGCTAGAGGCACGACGGCGCGGTTGCCTAGCCAGAAGATGTAGAAGCCGTTGCGATCAACCCCATAGGCAAGGGTGAACGCGGCAGCCACACGGTACGCCACCTGACCCGTAATCAGCAGCAGGCCCAGCCCGCCGAGCAGCTGGAGGTACAGGACAAGATCAATCGGCCACTGCTCGGGCGGCTGGGCGAGGGCCATGCCAACCCGAGTGAAGAGCGAGATCGCCCCAAGCGCCGCGATCACGAGCAGCGCGACCGCCACCCAGAGGCGCTTGCTAGGCTGTGGTTTCCATCGTCGCATAGTGGTGATATGAGCCGTAAGGGCGCAGCAGCGAGGCGCTGCTGCGCCCTTACGGGGCAGGTCTGATCCCGCAGGATCGAGTGGTGCGGCCTATGGAGCGCTTGTCGCTGTCGGCTCCGCCGTCGCTGCTGCTGACGTCGCTTCAACCGTTGGCTCCGGGGTCGGCTCCAGAGTCGGCTCCGGGGTCGGCACCTCGGTCGGCGGGCCAGGCAGGTAGGTCGGCTCCAGGGTCGGCGCCTCGGCGCTAGCTGTCGGCGTGGGCGTCTGCGGCGGGAAGCGCTGGGAGCTGATCGCGGCCCGCTGCTCGGTGAGCCATGTGTCCAGCGCCTTTGTCCGCGCATCGCGTAGCTGCTCATCCTTGGTGGGGATCGTGCGATCCGTCACCTCAATGATATGCCAGCCGAACTGGCTGCGGATGGGGTCGCTGACCGTGTTCGGCGCCAGGCTGAAGGCCGCGCTCACCAGCTCGGGCGGGTAGGTTGCGCCATTATCGGCCTTGCCGTCCTTATCGAAGAAGCCCAGATCGCCGCCAGCGCTGGCCGAGCCAGGGTCATCGGAGTTGGCCGCCGCCAGGGCGGCGAAGTCGCCGCCGGCGCGCAGCTCAATGGCCAGCTTATCTGCGCGATCCTTCGCCGTGGCAAACAGCGCGTCGATCTGCTCCTGCGTGGAGCCATCGGGCGCGCTCACCGCCACAAGGATCTGGCGGGCCTTCACCTTGCTCGGATCGCTGCTGACCTCAAAGGTCGCATCAGGGACAAGGCTCTCTTGGATCTTGGTGTTGAGCTGCTGCTCGCGGTACTGGCTGTTGAGGGCGGCGCGGAAATCGTCCTTGGTGAGCGCCGGCTTCACATTGGCGCTAGCCAGCTCGATCTCGTAGCGGCGGTAGATCTCATCAATGATCTGATCGACCTGGGTTGCCGCCTCAGCCGCAGCCGGAGTGGGCTCGGGCGTGATGGTCGGCTCAGGTGTGTCCGTGGGGCCGCCCGGCGTGGCCGTAGCCGTTGGCTCAGCCGTGGCTGTCGGCTCAGCCGTGGCTGTCGGCTCAACCGTAGCCGTCGGTTCCACAGTGGCCTCGACGGACGGGGCGATTTCCGTGCTGCTAATCGTCGCCGTAGATGTGATCAGCGGGGCAGGCGGCGGGATGAAGATCTTGCCCAGGTCATTCGCTATCGCCTGGTTAACCTCATCCTGGCTCACGCTGATGCTCATCTGCGCGGCACCCTGCGTCTTAATCTGCAGGGTCTCCCACTGGCTCACCACAGTATCGTCCACCGGGCTGCTGCGGATCGTCTGCACCTGCTGGTTCAAGGCCGGGCTCTGGTTGGCGAACTGCTGGGTAAACTGCTGGTTCCCGCCGAAGAGCGCCACGAGCTGAAAGTTCTGGGCGATCTGGCGGGCGAAGGCGAGCCGCTGCTCTTGCCAGTAGTCGCGCCGGCTCAGCGAGACGCTTCCCACCTGCGCCACCGGACGGCTCGGGATCCAGAGCTGGTCATAGCTCAGTCCGATGATCACGGCCAGGAGGGCCAGGCCAATGGCGGTAGCGGTCACGATCATCACCCGGCGCTGATCGCGAACCTCACGCTGGTGGCGCGCCAGACGCTTACGCGTCATCGGTCGGGGCGCGGGGGGAGCCACAGCCTGCGCCTTACGGCGGCTCTTCTGCGACGCCGAGCGTTGATTGTCCTGCTGGGGGGTCTTCGGTGTGTCAGCCATGAGTGTGTGAGAGCACAAAATGATGCGTGCCACGCAAGGGGCGAGCCAATGCACCAGCGGTGCAGGCGGCGCGCTGCGTCTCACGCATCATCGCATAGTGGCGTATTAAAACGGAATATCCTCATCGCCAATATCGGGAGGGGCAGACCGGCCGCCTCGCGGGGGTGCCTCGCGCGGCGGGAGATCATCATCATCACGCGAGGCGCGGCCCTCTCGGCCATCGAGGATGATCATATCGTTGGCGATCACCTCGGTTCGATAGCGCGTCTGCCCGCTCTGCTGATCATCCCAGGAGCGTGTCTGGAGGCGGCCCTCAACATAGACGCGTGTGCCCTTGGCGAGGTACTGGTTGCAGATCTCGGCGAGCTTGTTCCACACGACGACGCTGAACCACTCGGTCTCCTCGCGCGTTTCGCCGGCGCCATCCCGCCACTGACGGCCAGCCGCCACGCGGAACGTCGTCACTGCGCTACCCGAGGGGGTGTAGCGCATTTCAGGATCGGCGCCGAGGCGACCGATGATCATGACCTTATTCAGATCGCGGGCCATCGTCGCCTGCCTTTCTGCCGCTGACGGGGGATGGGGCCAGCCAAAAAAGCCAACCCCGCCCCTCAGCACTACTCCGCCGTATCGGCGACCACCTCAGCAGGCTCGGCGACCGCATCCGCGCTGACGGCCTTCTGCTCGACAACCGTGATCAGGTAGCGCATCACGGCGTCGCTAAGCTTCAGGGTGCGCTCAAGATCCAGAACTTTACCAGCCGAGAGGTTGAAGGTGAGCAGCACGTAGTAGCCCTCGGTGAAGCTGCGGCGGCTGGCCTCGCCGCTGGCGTACTCGCGGATCGGGTAGGCCATCTTGCGCCGACCCCATGGCGACGCGTGGTTGACGCTCGTCACCTCGCCGCCAGCGCCCGTGATCGTCTGGGAGACCCGCTCGATCGCGGCGGCGACACCTTCCTCATTGGCGTGCAGCGGGCTGATGATGATCATCAGCTCGTAGTTACGACGACGTTCGCGCATTCATTCCTCCTCTGGTGTAATCCCGCTCGTCGACCCAGACCGGCTGCGCGTGCCATGTGGGGCGGCGGGACAGAAAGACATCTGCTGCGCTCTTTGGCGCAGCGATGTACCTTTATCGCAATCGCGGGATTATACCACGAATTCGGGGGCGACACACTATCCGCCGAGCTGTGACATGCCGCGCAGGGTGGGCAACACGCCCTCCGGCAGGCCGTGGCCCCAGGGTTTGACATGCACGGCGTGGCGGATGAGTTGCTCGATCTCATCTTGTCCGGCACCGGATCGCACGGCATCACGCAGGTCAAGCTCGTCGTCGCGCAGCAGGCAGAGGTGCAGGCGGCCCTCGGCGGTGAGCCGCATGCGGTTGCAGGTAGAGCAGAAGGGGTCGGTCACAGCACTGATGAAGCCAAGCTTGCCGGGCGCGCCGGGGATGCGGTAGCGCCGTGCCGGGTCGGCCGGGTCCTGGCCATAGGTCTCCAGCTGGCCGAAGTAGGCCGCGATGCGGGCGATCAGCTCTGCGGTGCTGATCACGCCCTCCTCAGCCAGGCCGGCCACCCCGGTCAGCGGCATCACCTCGATGAAGCGGAACTCCCAGGGGTGCTCGATGGTGAGGGCGGCCAGGCGAATGACTTCATCATCGTTCATGCCGCGCACCACCACCGCGTTGAGCTTGATCGGCCGCAGCCCAGCCTCATCGGCCGCCCGCACGCCCGCCCAGACATCGTCCAGGCTGCCGCCGCGGGTGATCTGACGAAACTTCTGCGGGTCAAGGCTGTCGATGCTAATATTTACCCGGTCGAGCCCGGCCTCCTTCAGCGGCCCGGCCAGCTGGTGCAGCCGCAGGGCGTTGGTGGTCATAGCCACATGCTCAATGCCGGGGATGGCCTTGATCTCGCGAATCAGCTCGACGATCTCGTGGCGCAGGGTCGGCTCGCCGCCGGTGAGCCGGATCTTGCGGAAGCCAGCGGCGGCGGCGGCCCGCAGCACCAGGATGAGCTCCTCATTGGAGAGCAGCTCGGGGCGCGGCAGGAACCGCATGCCCACGGCAGGCATGCAGTAGACACAGCGCATATTGCAGCGGTCGGTGAGCGACACCCGCAGGTAGTCGATCCGCCGCCCGTAGCTGTCCAGCGCCGCCGAGTCGGTGGAGTAGCTCGGGTAGCTGTGCGGCTCGACAAAGGTGATCGGGGCTATGCCCGTCATTGGGCTGTCAGGCATCATTGCTCTCCTTTTTCTGGGGGTTGGGGGCTGGGGGCTGGAGGCTGGAGTCTGGGGTAGAGCACAAGCACAAGCACCCCCAACCCCCAACCCCCAACCCCCAACCCCCAACCCCTAACCCCCAACCCCCAACCCCCAACCCCCAACCCCTAACCTCCAAATTTCATCACCGAGATCCGCGCGGCGACCTGGCGGGCCACGCCCCGGAAGACCTCGGCGTAGGCGTCGGGCGCGTCGCTGATCACCGCAGGCTTGCCGCTGTCGCCGCCCTCGCCAACGGCCATTCCCAGAGGGATCTGGCCGAGCAGGGGCACGCCGAGCTGGGTCGCGATCCGCTCCGCTCCGCCCTTGCCGAAGATATCGTAGCGCGTGCCGGTGTCGGGGGCGATGAAGTAGGCCATGTTCTCCACCACGCCGATCAGCGGCACGTTCACCTTCTTAAACATCTCCATCGCCTTGACCACATCGATCGTGGCGACCTGCTGCGGCGTGGTGACGATCACCGCGCCGGTGAGCGGCAGGCTCTGGGCCAGCGTCAGGGCGATATCGCCGGTTCCGGGGGGCATGTCGATGATCAGGTAGTCGAGCGGCGCCCAGGACACCTGGTAGAGGAACTGGCGCAGCAGCTGGCTCACCATCGGGCCGCGCCAGATCACCGGCTGGCTCTCGTCGATCAGGAAGCCCACCGAGATCAGCTTGATGCCGTGGCCCTCCAGCGGGACCATCACCGCCTCGCCGTCCGCTCCGGTCACTGCGCTGGGCTGGCCGCGCACGCCTAACATGAGCGGCATGCTCGGGCCAAACACGTCGGCGTCGAGCAGGCCCACCTTAGCGCCTTCCTGTGCCAGGGATACCGCCAGATTTACGGCCACGGTGCTCTTGCCCACGCCGCCCTTGCCTGCAGCCACCGCGATCACGTTAGCCACGCCGGGGATGGCTGCCTGCTCGGGGATGCCAGCGTGGTGGCGCACATTCGCCGTGAACTCAACGCTGACCTCGCTCACGCCAGGCAGATCGCGCACCGCAGCCTCGACCTCGCCGCGGATCTGGTCCTTCAGCGGGCAGGCCGGAGTGGTCAACTCGACGCTGAAGCTCACCGCGCCGCCATCGATCTTCACATTCTTGATCATCCGGCGCGAGACGAGATCACCGCCGAGCTCCGGCTCCTGCACCTTGCTCAGGGCAGCGAGCACCTGCTGCTCGCTCACCTGATCGCCGGAACCGCGTGAGAAGAGGCCCATGTTATCACTCCATCTATACTATTTGTGCGATTGTAGATTGTAGATTGCAGATTGCAGATTGCGGATTGCAGATTGCAGTGCTCATCTAATGAGCATTATATCAGGTTTTGGAAAGTCGGAGCTATCATAACCTGAAACCGGTATCAATCCACAGATCGCAGCGGAGCGCGCTGAATCCAATCTACAATCTGCAATCTGCAATTCGCAATCGGCCTACCGCGCCCCGCGCCGCATCTCCGGGGTGGCGACCCACTCCTCCACTGGCCGCCCGTCGCGCAGATGCTCGCACACAATCTCGCGGGTGCGCTCGACGGTGAGCCCCGCGTAGCGCGTCGCGCCGGGGTGGATGAGCAGGTTCGGCCCGTGATCACAGTGATCCTGGCAGCCGCTCGTCAGCAGCTCAACGCCCCCGACGCGCAGCTCCCAGAGAGCGGCGTCGAGGGCGTCACGAACGCGGGCGCAGCCACGGGCGCTGCAGTGCGGGCCAGTGCAAAGGTAGATTCGGTACATAGGGGACAGGGTACAGGGGACAGGGTATAGCTGTCAAGCTCACACCCTGCCCCCTCAGCGCATGTGCAACGTCGCTGGCGGCTGAAGCCGCGTCGCGGGGGCCTGCGGCCAGCCGCCCGCCTGCGCGGGCGGCTCCGGCGTCGGCCTGCGCCGACGCCCGGCGCGAAGCGCCCCGCCGGCGCGACTTCAGTCGCCAGCCGTGGGGCGCTCAGGACGTTGCACATGCCCTACCTGTCCCCTGTCCCCTGTCCCCTAGTTGGCCAGCTCGATCTGGTCGATGTAGAAGGTCTTCTGCGTGCGCCCCTGGGCGTCCTGGATGACCAGATCGCTCAGGTTGGACGGGTTGCCGAGCTGCGCGAGCGGGATCTCCACCAGTACCCATTTCTTGGTGAGGGTCGGCAGCTTCACCGCTTGGCTCCCATTACCGTTGGCGTCGCGTACCCAGACCATCAGCTGCTGGTTGCCGCCAGCGCCGTTCGCCCAGAAGCGGATCTTGGTGTAGCCCTGCGTGCTCAGCGCGCTGTCGGTGTGGAGGTACAGGCCCGCCCACGCTTTGGTGAAGGTCGCAGCGATCGAGCTGGTGCCAACCTTTGTCTTCTTGGTGTAGCTCAGGTTTACCTTGCTGTCCCAGGACCAGTTCTGCCACCCGCTGGCCAGGCTATCGCTATAGATCGTCTGGGAGGCTGGCGGCTGCGGGACGGCCGTCGCGGTCGGCGGGACGGCGGTCGGCGGGATTGCCGTCGGCGGAACTGCCGTCGGCGGAATTGCCGTCGGCGGAATTGCCGTCGCGGTCGGCGGGACGGTGGTGGGCGGGATTGCTGTCGGCGGGATTGCCGTCGGCGGGACTGTCGTCGGCGGAATTGCCGTCGCAGTCGGCGGAACGGTGGTGGGCGGGATTGCTGTCGGCGGGATTGCCGTCGGCGGAATTGCCGTCGCAGTCGGCTGCGTGCCGCCGCCCAAGACGATGTTCACCTCGGCGGCATTAGCCGTGTTGAAGGTCTTCATCGCCGAGGCGATATTGCTCCACGTCCCCGCGCCGTCCACCCCGGCGTAGCTCCAGGCCCAGGCCCCGCCGTAGCAGTTGCTGTGCAGCTTGTTCAGCAGCCCCTCCGGGGTATAGCCGGTGCCCGCCGCGTTGGCTGGCAGCTCGCCGATCACCACCGGCTTGTCGAAGCCCCCCGCCGCCCAGTCAATGATGGTCGGCGCGTAGCTCCAGTACACCCCGTCGCCATTCATCCAGCTATAGTAGTGGATCTGGTAGAAGTCCAGAAAGCCCTGGGCATCATAGCGCGTCAGCGCCGAGTCCTTCCAGACATTCCCCGTCGCCCCGAGCGATACATCGCTGTTCCACTTCATCGCCGCGCTGCCCACCGTGGCCAGCTGGTTCGAGTTACGATGGATGGCCCCGGCGATCTCGGCTACGAAGCGCTGCATCTGGGCCAGGCTGACCGGCTGGCTGATCTGGCCATCCACCGCGCCCAGGTCGCTGATGCCGAACTCCGGCTCGTTGAAGATGTCCCAGCCCAGCACGTTGGGGTGGCTGCCGATGGTGTAGCTGGTGCCGGGCACCGGGTAGGCCAGCATGGGCAGCATGGCCTTATTGATGAAGGAGCTGCGCTTGGTCGCGTCGGTGATCAGGTCGGTGTGACCACCGGCGTGCTCGCCCTTCACATAGGCCGAGGAGTCGGCCATAAGCATGTCGAAGCTCCAGAGGTTGAAGACGATGCGGATGTTGTGCTGGGCGGCCAGGCCAATCGCGTCAGCCATGGAGGGGAGGGTCGTGCTATCGAGGCCAGAGACCGCGCCGCCGGAGCTGGCGGCGAACTCAGGCGCGCCACGGCCATCGGCGAAGACCCACCAGCGCACGGTGTTGACGCCGTTGGCCTGAAGGGCGGCAAACATCGCGTCGGTATTGGCGTGAGAGTAGGTGTGCTGGCCCCACTCCTCGATGGTGGCGAAGTCGGCGCCGTAGCCGCCGTTCTGCCAGGGCACATTCACGCCAGAGAGGAAGTAGCGCCCGCCATAGGCGGCCACCAGGTGGCTATTGTCGGCGGTGCAGGCAGCGGTGGCCGAGGTCGAGGCGGCCGAGGCCGAGGTGGCTGCGTTAAAGGTCGGCGCAAGTGCGAAGATCAGGCCGAGGAGTAGCGTACTTAGAACCTGGATCGTGATCGTCGGCGTTTTGCGGAATGAGTGGTGCATGAGCATCTCCTTGTTTGTGAGGGGCGCTAGTAGTTCGAGTTATCGGCGGCGATGCGCCTTTAACTTTTTATTAACTTTTACCCTCGGAGATGTTATACACCTTTTTTTAACGAACGACCATAGCTCAGAGGTCCTACCACAGCAGAGTAGCGGTCACAGATGGTACTAAGACCGATGGCTACGCAGAAGGCCCCGCGACCACATGTGGTCGCGGGGCCTTCTGCGCGCTTCTGCGAAGCGAAGCGCCTACGCCTGATAGCGGGCCAGGTAGGCCAGCGTATCGAACGCCTTCGGCTCAACGGGGGCGGGCCGCTCGGCGGGGGTGGCCTGGTAGATCAGGCCCAGCGGCATGCGATCTGCCTCCATCGCATAGCGCATCGCCGCCGCAACATCGTGCGGATCGTGATCCGCAGGGATCTGATAGACCTTCTCCTTATAGATCTTATAGGTGTCATAGAAGGTCACACAGGGGCTCATCGCCTGGATGAAGCTGAAGCCCTGATGCTCCATGCCCTTACGGATAAGCTCGGCGAGCTGCTTAGGCTGGCTAGAGAACCCACGGGCCACATAGGTCGCCCCGCTAGAGAGCGCAAGGGCCAGCGGGCGCAGCGGAAAGGCCGGGTTGCCCATCGGTGTGGACTTCGTGACGTGGCCGTGCGGCGAGGTCGGCGAGGTCTGCCCCTTCGTGAGGCCGTAGATCTCGTTATCCATCACGATGCAGGTGATGTTGATATCGCGGCGGAAGGCGTGGGGCAGGTGGCCCGCGCCAATGCTAAAGTAGTCGCCGTCGCCGCCGACGGCCATCACCGTCAGCTCGGGGCGGGCCAGCTTGATGCCCTGGGCGGCAGGCAGGGAGCGGCCATGGACGGTGTGCAGGCCGTAGGACTCGACAAAGCCAGGCAGGCGCGAGCTACAGCCGATGCCAGAGACGATCACCAGATCCTTCGGGTCGATCTGGAGGGCCGCGAGGGACTGCTGGATGGCCGCGAGCACGGCGAAGTCGCCGCAGCCAGGGCACCAGATCGGCTTGAGGTCTGTTTTATAGTCGGCTGGCTTGCGCACGACCACATCAGAAATAGGAATGCTGCTCATGTCGCTTCGCTCCTAATGTTGAATGCTGAATGTTGAATGGTGTCAGCATTCAACATTAATCAACCACCGGCTCGCCGATCTCCATCAGCTCGTGTACCTTGCGCAGGATGGCGAGGCGCGAGAAGGGCATGCCCGCATACTGGACGAGGCTATGCACGCGGATGCCCATCTCGGCCTGGATGAGCTTCGCGAACTGGCCCTGGTAGTTCACCTCGGGCACGAGCACAACCTCGACGCTGTCGATAAACTCCTGGATAGCATCGACGGGCAGGGGTGAGAGCATCTCCACCTGAAGCATGGCCAGGGGTAGCTCCTCCTGGCGGGCCAGGTGGATGGCCCCACGGCCTGCGCCAGCGGTAGTGCCCCAGCAGATGATCCCCACCTTCGCCGAGGGGTCGCCGAAGCGGCGCACATACTTGCGGCTCGACTTCAGCGCGTCGAGCTTGTGCCAGCGCTTCTCGGTCATCATCATGTGAAACTCAGACGTGTAGGCCGGGTTGCCAAACTCATCGTGCTCAAGTCCGGTGGCGGTGTAGCTCGCGTTAGGCGTGCCGGGCAGCGCCATCGGCGAGACATAGCTGCCGTTCACGTGGTAGCGCTGATACTCCTTGGGCTGAATCTCGCCCTCAGGCTGCTTGCGATGTACCACCGGGTACCTAGACAGATCAAAGGGCGCGATCGTCTCGGTGCGAAAAGAGAGCGAGTAGTCCGAGAGGATGATCACCGGCGACTGGTACTCCTCAGCCAGGTTGAACGCCCATACCGTGAGGGAGAAGCACTCGGCCACCGAGGCCGGGGCCAGCACGATGCGCGGCGAGTCGCCATGGCCGCCGTAGACGGCGATGTTCAGGTCAGACTGCTCGGTTTTGGTGGGCAGGCCGGTGGAGGGGCCGCCGCGCTGGGCGTCCACCACAACCACCGGAATCTCAGCCATACTGGCCAGGCCAATCGCCTCGCCCATCAGGGCCAGTCCCGGCCCAGAGGTCGCCGTCATCGCCTTCTTGCCGGCATAAGAAGCACCGACGCAGGCCATGATCGAGGCGATCTCATCCTCGGCCTGAAGGTAGCCGCCGCCGAGCTTCGGCAGGGTGCTGGCGATGCCCTCCATAATATCGGAGGCCGGGGTGATCGGGTAGCCGGCGAAGAAGCCGACCCCGGCGTGGAGCGCACCGGCGACGATCGCCTGGTTGCCCGTCATCACATAGTGCTCGCGCTCGGTAGACGCCTCAATCCAGAGCTTGTCGGTGCGCTTTAGCCCGTGGGCGTAGTCGATCCCAGCCTGGAGGGCGGCCAGATTCGACTCAAGGTACTCCACCTTCTTGCCCAGCTTGGCGCGCACAATATCTTCGAGTCGGCTCAGCCCCAGGCCGAACATCGCGGCCACCACGCCCATGGCCACCACGTTCTTGCCACGGCGGTTGCCCGCCTCAAGGGCGATCCTGCCGATCGGCACCGGGTAAGCTGCGCCCGTATAGCTCGCCGGGGGGGTAAACTCATCGGGATCGAACAGGAGGACGGGGTGGTGCGCGAGCGACGTGTGGTTGATGTCCCAGGCTTCCTGGTTGAAGGCGAACATCACATCGACAGCGTCGCCCATAGAGCGGACGGGGTTGTTCGATGCCCGCACCTGAAACATCACCGGGCCGCCCTTGATCTCGGCGGGGGTGGTGCGGAAGGTGAAGACGTGCAAGCCCGAGCGGGCGGCGGCCTGGGCCAGCATCTCGCCCGTCGCGTTACTTCCGTCGCCGGACTCGCCGGCGACACGAATAATAAGATCTTCCTTTTGGATCATGGCCGTGCTTCCTTGCGTTCTCCATCATTGGAGTTTGCGAAATGGCATCGCGCTGCGGTGTAACCCACCCGCGCAATGGGCACATCATAGCACCGAGGGTAGCCAGATTCAATGCGTAAACTGTCACTATTATTGCTGCGATAGCTTTGCAAGCGATGGATAAAGCAAATTCATCGAGCGACACCCCAAAGCTGCAGCGCCGCTATAAGTCCGGAGATGCCGCTCCCCCAAGGCGCACATCACCTTGACAAGGGTATATGGCGGTGCTATCCTACATACCACCATAAAGTACCATACGTAATGGTCGCGGAAGACTATACTAGACAGGCGCGGACTGGCGTTATACGCCAGCCGTTTTGTTTCTAAGACATGGTTTCAGAGAGCTTTACCGTTTGGCATAGCGCAAGGCGACCCCAACGCGCAACCCCTGCCACCTGCCGCCTGAAAACTTGTCTTACGGAATGTTCTTACACGGCTCTTGCCGGCGACACCTAGTGAATCGCCCCCTCGGCCACTGGCCCGCCTCATGCAAGAGACAACTTCAGCTGAGGACACGGCTATGGACGACTCGACTGCCACCGCTGCGATGAGCGACTACGAAGATTCGTCGCGACACTCCGCATATCAGGGGCCGAATGGCCCGCAGCGACGCGCGCCCGAGCCCGCGCCGCCTATCTCCCTCAGCCCCTTCCTCCAGCACCCGATCATTGAGGCATTCGCCGAGCACCTGCGCCAGAAGGAAAACCCCGAGGCATCGGCCGACAGCGTGCGCCGGGACTATGTGGCCGCCCTCACCGCGCCAACGGTCGAGGCAATCATCGGGCAGATGCACCAGTACCTGCCCACCGGCGACGCCGACCTGCTACGCAGAGCCTACGCCCTGGCGATGATCGCCCACGCAGGCCAGTACCGCCAGAGCGGCGAGCCCTATATCGACCACCCGGTGGCCGTGGCCTCCATCCTCCTTGAGCTACGACTCGACGCCGAGTCAATCGCCGCCTCGCTGCTCCACGATGTCGTCGAGGACACCGGCGTCCAGCTTGAGCTGCTGCGCACCTACTTTAACCCCAGCATCGCCCACCTGGTCGATGGCGTCACCAAGCTGTCCGGGCTTGAGAATAAGTCGAAGGAGGAGCTACAGGCTGGCTCCTACCGCAAGCTGATCATCGCCACCGCCGACGACCCGCGCGTGATCCTGATCAAGCTGGCCGACCGCCTGCACAATATGCGCACCCTCGGCGCCACACCGCCCAATAAGCAGAAGCGGGTCGCCCGCGAGACGCTCGATATCTACGCGCCCCTGGCCCACCGCCTCGGCATGTGGCAGGTCAAGTCGGAGCTTGAGGATCTAGCCTTCAAGGCGATCAACCCCGAGCGCTACCAGGAGATCGCCCAGGGGCTCACCCTGCGCAAAGAGGCCCGCGAGCGGATCATCCAGCGCGTCAGCAAGCGGCTCAAAGATGCGCTTGAAAAAGAAGGCATCTCCGCCCAGGTCTCCGGCCGACCGAAGCATATCTACTCGATCTGGCGCAAGATGGATCGCAAGGGGCTGCCCCTTGATCGGATCTATGACCAGCTCGCCGTGCGCGTCATCCTCCATGAGCAGGACCAGGAGCGGGCCTCTGGGCTCTGCTACCGCGTTCTCGGCGTCGTCCATATGCTCTGGACGCCGGTGCTCTCCGAGTTCGATGACTATATCGCCGTGCCCAAGGAGAGCTCCTATCAGTCGCTCCACACCACGGTGCTCATCCCCGGCGGCACCCCCTGCGAGGTGCAGATCCGCACCGAGGAGATGCACCATGTGGCCGAGCACGGCATCGCCGCCCACTGGCGCTATAAAGAGGGCTTCGCCCGCGGCAGCGACCAGAACTACGAGGCGAAGATCAAGTGGCTGCGCGACCTGATCGCCTGGCGGATTGAGCTGACCGACGACCGCGAGTTCGTCGAGGGCTTTAAGGCCGAGCTTGAGGAGCAGGTCTATGTCTTCACCCCCAAGGGCAAGATCATCGATCTGCCCGATGGCTCGACCCCGGTGGACTTTGCCTACCGCATCCACTCCGAGGTGGGCCACAAGTGTATCGGGGCCAAGGTCAACGGGCGAATCGTGCCGCTCGACTACCACCTGAAGAATGGCGAGATCGTCGAGGTGATGACGGCCAAGACCGGTCGCGGCCCCAGCCGCGACTGGATCGGCTTCGTCAAAACACCTAGCGCCCGCGACCATATCAAGCGCTTCTTCCGCCGCTCCGAGCGCGAGGAGAATGTCACCGGCGGGCGCGACCTGATCGAGAAGGAGCTCAAACGCCTCGGCATGAGCTCGGTCAGCTTCGAGCATCTCGTCGAGCTCACCAACACCCGCTCGGTCGAGGAGATGTTCGCCCAGATCGGGGCCGGCGATATCTCGGCCCGCACGGTGGCCCAGAAGGCGCTCGCCCAGCAGGTCGATCCCGCTCAGGATGAGGCACCGCCCGAGATGCCGGCGATCAGCCCCGCCCCCTCACGCATCGAGCCGGTGGGCATCCAGGTGATCGGCGTGGGCACCGTGTACAACCGCCTGGCGCGCTGCTGCAACCCGGTCGTCGGCGAGCCGATCGTCGGCTACGTCACCCGCGGTCGCGGCGTCACCGTCCACCGCGCCGACTGCCGCACGATCGTCAACGAGCGCGACCGCGCCCGCCTGATCGATGTCTGCTGGGGCGGACAGCAGCCCAAGGGTTACTCAGTGCCCGTCCGCGTCGAGTCCTGGGACCGCGTCGGCCTCTGGCGCGATGTCTCGATCGTCATCGCTGACGCCGGGGTCAATATCGAGAAGCTTGAGCAGGGCAGCAGCCGCCGCGTCGGCCGCACCGTGCTCCACGTCACCTGCACGATCCAGTCGATCAACCAGCTCTCAACCCTGCTCGACAAGCTCAATCGCATCCCCGATGTGATCGAGGCCCGCCGCGAGGGCCAGAGCGCGGCCAAGTCGGGCGACTA
>RYFE02000034.1 GCA_004138175.2 Chloroflexales bacterium ZM16-3
ATAGCCGATAGCCGATAGCCGATAGCCGATAGCCGATACACATGTTGACAATACGAGCGGATAGCGTCGAGGGTTTCTTTGTGCCTTACCCTTATCGGCTATTAGTTATCGGCTATCTCCCGCGTTCCGGCGGGGCTACAGCCGGGGGCGCTGCCGCCGAAGAGGCCCACTGGCTCGCCGCAGACTTGGGCGTAGCGCTCGGCGATGGCGCGCAGCTCGCCCTCGGCGCCCGCACGGGCGAGCACCACCAGCGTGGCCCCGCTCGCCGAGGCCGGTGCGCGGGCGCCCAGGAGCCCGCGATCTACCCCTGCGGCATCGACCATATCGGCCAGCCGGTCGGCGTGGAGGTCGCCGAGTCCGGCGGCCCTCTGGTGCCAGTGGGAATCGGCCATTATTTCGCCCACCAGCAGCAGGTCGTCCTCGCGCTGGGCCTTGCTGGCCGCCGCCCGCAGCAGGGCCACGGCGCTGCGCGAGCGAAGGTGTCCCTCGACGGCGAGCGTCCCCGCCGCCCGCAGCGGGTAGATCTCGTCTGGCGCGATGATTACGCCCGGCGGGGAGCCGTAGCGGGCCAGGAAGTCGGCCCCGCTCAGCCGGGGCGGCAGCAGGTCGCGGTAGCGCCGGGCGAAGATCGCGGTGCCGATATTGGCCAGGTAGCCGCCCCAGCGCGCATCGGCCTGCTGCGGCGTCAGCTCGGCGGCGTCGGCGATCATGCGGTAGGCCATGGCGGCGGCGATGTGGTAGCGGGCCTCGCCCCTATGGGATGGGCCGTCGCCAACCCGCAGCGCCCAGATCGCCGACCCGTGGGGCATATGCAGGCCGCCCGATTGCCATGCCGGCTGCGGGTTCAGCAGGAGCAGCTCGCCCGCCGTCGCGCAGACGCTGATCATCGGCCCGAGCGCCCCGCCGTCGCGCCCGCCGACCCGGCCTGCGGCCACCTGACAGCCCATGGCCAGCTCGCGGGGTGAGATCCGCACCCCGTAGGCCGACACGAGCGACTGAGCCGTGGCCGCCGCCCAGCTCTCGCGGGCACCCGGCCCGTCGGTGGGGCGCAGCAGCAGCCGCGCCCCGCCCGAGAATACAACAAACTCCTCGCGCATCAGGGCGGCCCATGCTCCCAGCGCCGCAGACCACCATGCCGCGCCCACAGGCGCAGAGTCGGCCACCCGCGCCGCGATCTCGGCGTACTCGCGGGGCCGCCCGCCAGAGGCCAGCGCCTCAAGCGGCAAGCAAGACTCCACATCCCCTGCGCGGATGCGGATCATCGGCTCAGGGTCGGGCTGGAGCGCGGCGAATGTCGATCCGCCCAGCGGCCAGCCCAGCGCCAGCGCCCCGCCGTGAGCCGCCGCGCCGCCGAGCAGATCCACCCAGCCCGGCGCACGCGCCAGGGTGATCGGCCGCGCCGCATCGAAGAAACTCCCTCGCTCGGCGCGGGCCTGAGCGATGAACCTGTCGAACTCTGATGGCATGCATTGTCCTGGCGTAGGGGCGCAGCGCGCTGCGCCCCTACGCCGCCCCCTACAGAATCCCCCGCTCGCGAAGCACGCCGAGCAGGGCAGGCTCGATCTGGGCGCGGATCTGCGCGTTCGCGTAGCCAGCCCAGCCCACATCGGCATGAATATCTAGGGGTGCGTCAAGTTCGCCGCCGCGATCATCGGTGAGCTGCACCCCGGCCTTGCGGGCGATCAGGATCGTCGCCATGTCGTAGGGGTGGCAGCAGATGCCCAGCGCCTCGCCGCGCGCGGCCACGTGGCGGTCCAGGAGCGGGCGCAGGTCGGCCACAAAGCGGTCGTGTCCAGCGATCAGCTCGTAGAGCTGGCCCGCGCTAGAGATATACTGATCCTCAAAGCACTGGGCCTTACCGGCCTGGGGCGGGCCGAGGGTCGCTCGCACCACCGCCTCGTCGATGGCGGCCAGCTCCTCGCGGGCACCGGGGAAGAAGCGGCTGATCATGGCGAAGCCGTGGGCGATGCTTCCCGCCCGCGAGGGCCGCAGGCGCACCGGAGTCTGCTCTCCGGTGAGCCGGTTGTGGCGCTCCGCGTGGAGCGGGCCGTCTACGGTAGCCCAGAGCACATCGCTCAGGTGCTGCTTCACCAGGGGGATCTCGGTCTGCACGGCCAGCTCAATATGGCCCAGCCGCGTTGCCGGGCCAAGGTTCGGGGCCACGCCGGTGAGCACCCAGGCGCTGCGCTTCTGGTACATCAGCCCGCGCGTGCCATCGATCGGGTCAACCAGCACCCGGATTACCGCGTCTCCCTCGGCGCAGCCCTCCGGAAGCACGATCTGCCCGCCAGCGATGCCCTCTGCCACCAGCACCAGCGGCCATGTCGGAGCCACCCGCTCGGCGAAGAAGCCCACCAGCAGCTCCTCGCTCACCCGGTCCACCGCGTAGATCGTGTCGCCCGCCTGCTCGTCCTCCACCACGCCCGCCAGCTCATCGACGGCGCTGCGCTCGCAGGCCGCCACCACCGCGTCGCGGATCTGGGCGTGCAGCTCAAGGATGAGGGCGAGGAGTGTTTCAGATTGTTCGATCATCATGCGCTGATCATCACCAGTCTATGGTTATTCTCGCCCCGTGGGCCAGCCCCAGGTCGCACAGCTCCACGGCGTGGCTCTCGCTCCGCAGGCCGAAGCTGTAGATCCCCTCGCCGCGCGCGTCCAGCTGCGCCGCGATCGCCTCACTCTCCGGCTCGTGGGGGCCGGGGCTGCGCAGGGCGATGTAGGTGTCGCCCAGCCGGAAGAGGCGGCGGCCCAGCTCCACCAGCGGCCTGCTGCCAAGTAGGGCCGCGTAGCGCCCCGCGCTGGCGTCGAGGTCGCGCACGGCCACGCTCACCCGCGCCAGCCCATGCACGCCGTTGTCGTGATCCCAGGTGTCGGCACCGGGCACCCGCAGCGTGCGCGGGGTCACATCGCCGCAGAAGAAGGGCAGCTCCGGGCTGGCGGGGCGGGCCGTCTGCCACTCCAGGCGCACGCCGTCGGGGCGGTTACGCCCGCCGGGGAAGGGGCCATCGATCTCCAGGCCGCGCGCACGGGCCGCCGCCACATCCTCAGCGGTGTCGCCGGGGAGCAGGGCGAAGTCGATCAGCCCCTGGCCGACGGCCACATGCCGCCACCAGACATGCTGGTACGCCTCGGCCTTGAAGGCCAGCAGCTCCAGATAGGCCCCATCGGCAAAGCTCACTAGGGCGTTGTGTGTCTTGCCATCGGCGTGCTCGCCGCCCGTCACCACCATAAACCCCAGTGCCTCATAGTCGGCCCTAGCCTGTGTCAGATCATCTACCAGGATCACGAGGTGATCGACGCGCTGGATCATCGCTGTCTCCTATAGCCGATTGTAGGCTGCACCGCATTCTAATGGTACAACCAGCATTTCGTCGGCTCAAGCGGCCTGCCCTCCGCTATCATTTGGCAAGAAAGGCAATACCGCAGAAGTTACGCTGTCACCCTACGGCATTGTGGTTGCCAAAATGGCCATCCAGCACCACCATCATACAAGCATCCCCATCGCCGCCGCGTTAGCCCAGACGATCCCGGCCTGGCCGATGATATAGGTGAGCCAGACCACATCGCCCACCCCGCGCCAGTTGTTGCGCCGGAAGATCTGGTTGCCGAGGATGGCGTCGGAGATAAAGAAGAGCAGCGCGCCGAGGGCCAGGGGCCACAGCGTCGGCCAGGTGATGGCCAGCCCCCAGGCCAGCCCGGTCATCACGCCGAGGGCGACCAGGTAGCCCAGGGAGCCCCAGCGCAGCGGGGCCGGCGCGTTGGGCGAGTCTACCGCCGCGCGCCAGTAGACCGCCCCGCCGAGCACGCAGGCGGCGGCGCAGGCGAGCATGGCGAACAGGGGAATGCGGCCGAGGGCGCGGGCCAGCAGGAGCGTGGCCGCGATATAGGCCAGGTGGGCCACGGCGAAGACCACGATCCCGCCGATCACCCGGTTGGGCATGCGGATGATCTCGGCCATGATCAGGTCAGCCACAAAGGAGACGCTCATGCCGATGGCGATGGCGAGGGAGAAGGCGGCCAGGGGTGTCGGCATCGCGCTGAGCAGGTAGAAGGCCCATGCCGCCAGGGCGAGCATCAGCGAGGTGCTGCGCTGGAGCCAGGGGATAGCTCGGCTGGTGCCCTCGGCGTTGGGGCGGCCGAGCAGGATGGCGAGCAGGTTCGACAGTGCGGCGAGGGCGCCCAGAGCGGTGGTGATGCCTGTGGTGAGCGTGTTCATGGCGCAAGCATACCACACAAAAACGGCGGGGCGGGGTGCGGAGCGGCAAAATCGCCCAACCCCAAACTCGCCATGTCACGCTTCGCTTCGCTCAGCGTCCCGGTGTCCCTATCGCCCGCCGGGACGCTTCGCTTCGCTCAGCGTGACATGTGTGACATGGCTCAGTCCCGCTTGCTGTTGCGAGCGGAGATCTGATCCAGGCTCTGGCCCCAGCTTTCGATCAAGCTCGCGAGGCCGCCCTGCGGGGATGCGGGCGGCGCAATGCGCTGGCTCTCCTTGGGGCGCGGGGGCATGGTGGGAAGGCCAACGCTCGGGATCGTCGGCGTGCCCCGCACGCTATTCAGATACGTCATCGCCTCGCGCTCATTGCCGAAGAGGCCGACCCCACTCACCAGCCGCACGAGCGGGGCGAAGATCAGCAGGTGTTGGGCACCCACCACAAAGGCGATGTGCCCCAGGTGCGGGTGGTGGACGATCTGCTCGGTGCGCTGGCGGGCGTGGCTGTTCGCGCTCTGCATCTGCCGCCCATCGACAAGCAGGTCGGTCGGTCGTGGGCATCCGTTCAGGGTACGCCACATCTCCTGAAAGTAGTGCTCGGCGTGCTCCATGGCCATATGGCCCTGCATCGTCACCCAGAGCATGTTGTCGGCGTGGCGGTTGATCTGGTAGAGCATAGCGCGATTCTCCCGAGCTAGGGTAAGGGTACGGCGAACTGGCTACAGCGAATAGGCGCTGTACGGTGAGATTATTGATTGGAGAGGGGAAATGTTCGCCCAGTATACTACTCCGTTGCCTATATGTCCAGACATATAGGCAAAAGTCTGTTATCTGCCGCGCACGACCTGTGCTATACTGGCCGCCATTCCGAAACATCCCTAAGGAGCTGTTATGATCTTCATTGTCGGCGGCACGGGGACGCTGGGGCAGGCGCTGGTGCGCATGCTCCGTGAGCAGGGGAAGGCGGTGCGTGTGCTGGTGCGGCCGGGCTCGCGGGCCAAGGCCGAGCCGCTGCGCGCCCTGGGTGCCGAGCTGATCAGCGGCGATATGCGCGACAAGGCGAGCCTTGATCTGGGCTGTCGGGGCGCCGATGTGGTGATCTCGGCCACTAGCGCAGGCTCCGACCGGCGCACTGAGTCGCGGCATATGGCCGAGTACCAGGGGCCGATCAACCTGCTAGAGGCGGCGAAGGCGGCCGGGGTGAAGCAGTATATCTTCACCAGCACGCTCTTCCCCAAGAATCCGGTGGGCTATAAGTTCTGCTGGGCCAAGCTTATGGCCGAGGAGGCCATCCAGAATAGCGGCGTGCCCTACACGATCTTCCGGCCCTGCGGCCTCTTCTACGAGATCGTCCAGCGCGGCGAGCCGATTGTTGAGAAGTTCGGATTCTTCCCGGTGGTGGGCTTCGGCCCCAAGCGCACTCAGATGCTGTCTATGGTTGATGTGGCCCGCGCCTTCGTCAACTCCATCGACAATCCCGAGGCGATCAACCGCACCTTCGAGCTCGGCGGCCCTGAGCACCTCACCTTTGACGAGTTCGTCGGCATCTGGTCGCGTGTCCTGGGCAAGAAGATTCCCGTTGTCCACCTGCCAGTCTCGCTGATGAATGGCATTGGGGCGGCGCTCAAGCCCTTTTCGCCCTCCGCCCCTGGGATCATGGAACTGCTAGAGTTCAGCTACGATGAGATGTCCTGCGACATGCGCGAGACGAGCCGCATCCTGCGTCTCGGCCAGATGCAGACGCTGGAGCAGTACTGTCGCGAGTACTACGTCAACAAGGGCAAGCCGTCACTTGTGACTGCCTAAGGGGAGGGGATCTCAGGGGAGGCTTTGCCTCCCCTGGCCCCTCCAGCGCCGCAGCACCCCCGCCGGGTAGCCCGCCATCTTGGCCACATCCCCAACCAGGCGGATGATCGGCACGAGGGCCAGGGCGTAGGCCCGCTCGGCGGGGCTGCGCCCGGCTAGGCGGCCCCACAGCCTGCGGTACGGCCCTCGGGTGTAGCCCGCCGCGCCCAGGCCGATCAGGGCCAGGCCCGGCAGCCGCGCCCATGGCTTGCGCGCCATCGCCCCAAGCGTGACCAGCAGCCCCATATAGGTCAGGTAGCGCGCTACGTGCCTCTTTGGCCACAGCCCGGCCGCGCCGTCGCCCCTGGCGTAGAGGATGTACTGGCGGGCGAAGGCCCGCAGCGACGGGCGCGGGCGGAAGCGCACCACCGCCGCCGGGGCGAAGGCCCGCCGGTAGCCTGCCCGCTCGGCCGCCAGGTCGAAGATCAGATCCTCGCAGTGGCTGGCCCACTCGGGGAACCCTCCCACTCGCTCCCACAGCTCCCTGCGAAACGCCATCGACTTGCCGAAGGGCAGAAACGTCTCCCCATCGACCTCGCCCACATCGCGGTAGTTGACCGCGCCGAGGGTTAGCTCGAAGAGGGTGTGCGGCGCGGGCGCGAAGAACCCGCCCACCAGGTCGGCCTCGCCGCGCTCCAGGGGCGCGCAGATCGCCGCGAGCCAGCCGGGGTCGAGGGTTAGCCCGGCGTCGGTGCAGGCGATCAGGTCGCCGCTGGCCTGGGCCACGGCGCTGTTGCGTCCCGAGGGGATATTGTGGCCGCCGCGCACCAGGCGCACCCGAGGGTCGCGCGCAGCGTATGCGGCCACAATCGCCGCCGTGATGTCGCGGCTGCCGCAGTCGTTCACCACGATCTCGTCGGGGAGCCGCGCCTGCGCCAGCATCGAGTCGAGCAGCGTGGCGATATTGTCGGCCTCGTCACGAACGGTACACACAAGAGAGATCTGCATGCTTGCCTATGCGGCCACTGACGACCGACCACCAACCACCACTCGTGCGCGTTGGTGGTCGGTCGTCAGTGGTCGGTAATCGCTGATCGCAACAGCAGCGCCCCTGCTCCGAGCATGCCCAGAGCGATCCCCGCCCACACCGTCGCCAGCAGGTAGCTCGGCGTCGTCGGAAGTCCGCTGTTGGCGAGATACCAGGGCCAGACATCCCAGTGTCCGTAGCGATAGTCGCTCTCCCAGCGGCGCAGCGACACCGATCCGGCTGGGAGCGGCGGGATGGGTATCGGGTTGCCGCGCAGGATCATGGGCGTCGTGTCGGCCCACGCCTCGGCGCGGCTAAGGTAAAATCCCAGCGGCCCCTCGCGCTCGATCCCTGCGTCGGCGGGGTTCCATGCCGGGCTATCGATCTGGAGGTGCGATGGGCGGGACGGCAGCAGCAGGGCGATACGGCGCGGCGGGCATGCCGCCACCCCGCCGAGCTGCGTGTCGTCTAGGCGCAGGCCAAGCGTCGCAGGCGGCACAGGGATCGGGCGGCAGCCGCTTACGCTCAGGGTGACGAGCAGGTTGTCGGATGCGGGCGGGCGTAGGTCGATCCGGGCCGAGGGTAACGTCCAGCGCGGCAACTGCTCGCCATGATCGCGGTCGCCCTCGCTGTAGCTGAAGCCCTCGCGCAGCACCATGCTGTTGGGGGCGAGGGCCAGATCGTACGCCATGCCGATCTGGGCGGCGGCCAGGCGCAGGTGCCCGAGGATCGGCGACTGGGAGGGCACGAAGTGACGCTGGCGCTCGCTGTCCTGCATTTCGATATAGGCGTTTATGCTGATCGCCTCACCGGCGATCTGCACAGGCATCGCCAGGATCAGGGTGGTCGCCAGGGTTACGGCAGCGATGCGCCGACCGGACAGGGCGGCATCGGCAACGGCTACCAGGGGTAGTGCCATAAAAGGCAGGGCCATGTTCAGGTAGCGCGGCCCCCAGGCTCCGTCGCCATGCCAGAATGTCACTTTGCCGTAGAAGAGCAGGGTGGCCAGGGCCATCGACCCGCAGAGCAGGGCCGCGGCCCGGTCGCGCCGGTAGAGCCAGATCAACCCGAGGGGCATCAGAGCCAGGGGCGGCGCGTACCAGACAATGCCCTTGCCTGAGCTGAGCAGCAGCCCGTACAGCCCCTTGGCCCAGTCCCCGCTGAACACGCCGCTCGCATTGCCATAGCCGCTGCTCAGCGGGCTGCCGAACAGCGCCCACTGGTAGAGCCCGAGCGCCCCCAGGCCCACAGCGGCACCGAGGGCGAAGGATGATGCGGGAAGGATGAAGGATGAAGGTCGGCGCGTTTCCTTCGCCTGCTGGTATGCCTGATACAGCACATAAAGTCCGAGTAATGGCAGGGCCAGCCCGGACTGGATCTTCACAGTGCAGGCCAGTGTCGCCAGTATGCCAGAGATGATATAACGAATCTGCCTCTGCCCAGCCCTCATCCCCCAGCCGCCACCCTCCAACAACACAACAAAGGCCGCAAAGGTCAGCCCGCTGGCGAGCGGCTCGGTGAAGAAGGTCTTGCTGTGCGGCCATGCCATCGTCGCCAGTCCGTAGATCAGGGCTACGGCGGTGGCGGGGCGCGCGCCGTAGCCCAGGCGCAGCGCGGCGAGGCACACCAGGGCGGCCACGGCGGCGGTGACAAGCGGGTTGAACCAGCTGATGATCGCGCGGGTGATGTATGCCTCGCCCCAGGGCGGGAAGGCGGTGGCCACGGCGTGGCCGGCCACGTAGAGCGGCACGGCCAGCACAGACTGCCCCGGCCCGTAGGAGCTGTAGATCGGCGGCTCGCCCGTGCCCGCATTCAACGCAAAGCTGCCGTGCTCGACCAGGCTCGTCGTCACACCAAATATCTGTTCCTCGTCGGAGGCGTAGGTGTGCCCCCCGCTAGTGAGCAGGTAGATACCGGCGAGGAGCAGGAAGATGGCGAGCATGGGTTGTGACGACCGACGACCGACGACCGACTCCGCCATGCCCTAATCCTTGCCCTCGCTCGCCGGCTCCTCATCCCCAACTTCTGGCTCCGTACTCTCGACGACCGACTCATCCTTGGGCAGCTCCCGTCCGAGCAGAGAGGCCACACTCTCAGCGGTAAGCTGGAGAGCGATCCGGCCGTCGACCAGCAGGCGATCCATCACCGTCGGGTCGCGCTGCTCGTGAGGCAGGGCCGTCACAAAGTGGTTCAGGATCTCGCTGCGCTCGTCCACCAGGTCGTCCCAGGTGGCATCGGGCGCACGACGGCGCAGGTCGGCAAGGTGCAACTCGGCAAACTCCAGCAGCTTCTCGGCGGTGTCGTCGGTGAGCTGGGCGGCCGCACCGGCCAGGTAGTAGGTCGGCACATCGGCACCGGGCGCGGTATCCGCCGGGGTCAGGTGGCCAACCACCACCTCGCCGGGGGCCAGCCGCTTCGAGGCGTTATAGTCGGCCACCTCGTAGCTCGCGCCGCCCAGCAGGTCGTGCAAGGTCAGCCCCTTGCCTTTGCGCACGCTATCGACGACATAGGGGCGCAGGCGCACCTGCCGCCACTGGGCCAGCAGCGTGCGCTCGGCGGGGTCCACGTCGAAGCCGCCGGTATCTGCCGCATCATCGAGCTGGCCCACCAGGGTGCGGCCGTCGGCCTGGCGGAAGTCGAAGGCGAACCATGTCAGGAAGCGCTCGGCCCCCCGGTCCTCAGCCTCGTCGAGATCAGCCATCTGATCGACGGTATACTTCTCCTGCCAGAAGCGGGCGAAGGCGGGCGGGAACTGATCGGGCACGCTCTGTGCCGCCTCGATGATCTTCGGCAGCAGGCTATCCTGGGCGTGGCGCAGAAGCAGCTGCTCTCTGCGGGCGGTCTCCTCGATCAACAGGTGGCAGTCCTTATACTTGCGGCCGCTCCCGCAGTGACATGGCTCGTTGCGACCGAGCTTCTTTGTGGCGGTGGGCTTCGCCATACATATTTCCTTACATGCCACGAGGCATAATGCGTGAGGCGTGAGCTGTACGCCTCACGCCTCACGCCTCACGTCTTATGGCCTACTCATCTGATGGAACAGGCTGTGTCGCCTGGCGGGCAGGTGCGGCCCGGCGGGCGATGCGGCGGAGGAAGAGGTATCCCAGGTTGACGAAGCCATCGCTCCACGTGTAGAGCTTCGTCTCGCCGATGCGCTCGTAGTAATCGATATGGTGCTCGCCGAAGCGCAGGCCACGGGCCTGGAGCGCCTCGATCTTGATCTCCTCGGAGAAGGCCATGCCGGGCTGGGTCGGGTGGATCCGGGCCAGGCAGGTGCTCCGGAAGACCCACATGCCCGACTGTGAGTCGGCCACCCAGCGCAGGTAGAGCACGCGGAAGGTGTAGGTGAGCACCTTGTTGCCTAGGATGTTGCGCTTACGCATTGCCCGCGCGTCGCGCAGCGGGAAGCGGCTCGCCGACACAAAGTCTAGCCCGCGGTCGAGTAGGTCGTCGATGATCGGGGCGATGCTGGCCGAGGGGTAGGTGCCGTCCCCATCCACTGTCGCGATAATATCGCCAGTGGCGGCGGGCAGGCCGGCCTGGTAGGCATTCCCGTAGCCTTTACGGGCCTCGAAGATTACTCGCGCGCCCATCTCCTCGGCCACCTTAGCCGTATCATCGGTGGAGTTGTTGTCAACTACCACCACCTCATCGATATAGGAGGGCATCCCTTCGAGCACGTGGCGTAGGCCGTGCTCCTCGTTGAAGCAGGGGATCACCACCGAAATACGCAGTCCTCGATACACACGACCCTCCTCGTGGCAAAAGATGCTGGTGATTGTATCATAGTTTTATGTTAGGTTTAGGTGGCTTCGCTGCACCAAACGCCTCATAGAGCACCGCCTTCGCAGCCGTGAAGAGCCGCACCAGGCCGGCGGCCGTAGCCTCGGCGCGGAACTGCGGGTTCCAGACTGGCTCGGCGAGCACGTCGCTGATCACAAACCCGCCCGCGATGGCCGCGCCGCGCACCGCGCAGATCGCGAACAGGGCGGCCGCCTCCATCTCGACCGAGAGCACGCCCCGCTCCTGGTAGTGCGCGATCTCGGCCCGCGTCTCGCGGAAGGCCGCGTCGGTCGTCCAGGTCGGCCCATGCATCGCCGACGCGCCCGCGCCATCCAGGGCGGCCGCGAACGCCGCGCTGAGCGCCCGGTCGGGGGCCACCGTAGGCGACTGGTCCTCTAGGTAGTGGTGAGAGACACCCTCGTCACGGTATGCCTCAGTGCAGAGGGTCAGGTCGCCGATCTTCAGGCGCGGGTCGATCCCGCCAGCGGTGCCGATGCTGACGAAGCGGCGCACGCCCATGGCGATCAGCAGCTCGATCAGCATGGCGGCGGCGGGCGCGCCGATGCCGAACTCGGCGGCCACGGCCACCGCGCCGCCGGTCGAGGGCAGCGGGTAGAGCCGCCCCACCACGCAGGGCACCGGCGTCGCCCCCTCCTCGGCCAGAATATGCCTGAGCAGCGAGCGCTGGTAGCAGAAGATCACGCCCTTGGGCGGCGGGCCGTCGGGGGCCATGCCCATCCCCCGGAAGTAGTCGAGGTGGTCGATTGGCTCGAAGACCGCCGGCGAGCCGTACTTGGTGGGCAGCTGGGGCAGGGGCATGGGCACCTCGATAAAAGGCTTTGCGTATGCGGCATCATACCATCCTTGCCCCGCGCTTGCGGCGGATCGTCACCGCCTCGCTCAGGCACCGAGCAGCCCGCGCTGCGCCGCAACCGCAACCGCCGCCGCCCGTGAGTCCACCCCGAACTTCTGGTAGATGCTCGCCAGGTGGGCCTTGATCGTGCGCTCGCTGATGCCGAGCTTGTAGGCGATCTCCTTATTCCGCTCGCCCTTCGCGGCGGCCTGGAGCACCTCGCGCTCGCGCTCGGTGAGCGCCGTGTCGCCTGGCGGGGCGGCCACCGGCGGCGGCGACGCGTGCAGCGCGAGCACGCGGGCGAGAAACTCTGGCTTGAGCAGCGTCTCGCCCTTCGCGGCGGCCTGGATGCTATCGAGCAGCTTCTCGCGGCTGGTGTCTTTGAGCAGGTAGCCGCGCGCGCCCGCCTGAAGGCCGCGGATCATCAGGTCATCTTCGTTATAGGCCGTCAGGATCACAATGGCGATTGTGGGGTGCGTGCGGCGCAGCTGCTCAATCGCCGTGATGCCGTCCATACGCGGCATGCGCAGATCCATGAGGATGACCGCAGGCTGAAGCGCGGCGGCGAGCTGAAGGCACTCCACGCCGTCAGCGGCCTCGCCCACGATCTCGATGCCCTCGGCGGTCTCAAGGATGAGGCGCAGGCCCTCGCGCACGATCAGGTGATCGTCGGTGATCAGCACGCGGATCGGGTTCATGGCGCTGCTCCGCTCTCTGCGCTGGGGGCGCTTACGTGTACCCTGGCGCCGCGCTGTGCGGCTGTCTCAATGGTGAGCGCGCCGCCGGTGAGCCGCGCCCGCTCGCGCATCACCAGCAGGCCGTAGTGCCCTGAGCCGATCTCCTGCTGGGGGTCGAAGCCGCGGCCATTATCACGGATCTCCAGATCAAGGCGGCCATGCGCTACGCCGCAGGTGATGGCCACCTCGGTGGCCTGCGCGTGGCGTGCGACATTGGCAAGCGCCTCGCTCAAAATATGGAGCGTGTGGCTGGCGACCTCATGGCTGACTGGATCTGCGGCGAGGATGATGTCTACCTGGCACGGGATGCCGGTCGCCTGGCTGAAGCGGTCGCTCGTCTCACGGATGGCCTCGGCCAGGCTCGCGGGCGCGCTGCGCAGGTCGTCGATCACGGCGCGCGACTCGGCCAGCGTGCTGCGGGCGCGGGCCAGCGCCTGATCCACAATCGCGCTCGCCCGCTCGCTGCGGCCGGCCCCGAGGTGGGCCTTGACCGCCTCAAGCTGGAGCACCAGCCCGGCCACGCCCTGGGCCAGCGTATCGTGCAGCTCGCGGGCCATGCGCTGCCGCTCGGCCTGGAGGGTGAGCGCCTCGATCTTGCCGGCGGATGCGGCGAGCTTGGCGTTCGCGCTCTCCAGCGACTCGGCGAGATCAAGCGCGCGCTCCCGGGCGATCAGCTGCTGGTTGAAGAGCACCATGAGCAGCACGACAATACCGCCGTTGATCAGCATGCCTGTGGCGGCAGCGGCGAACCCAGCGCGATCCAGCAGCAGGGCAAGCAACGTGAGCCCCAGGCTGACGTAGAACAGGCCCAGCAATAAGGCGGTGCGCGAGTTGCCCCACCAGCCGAGCGCCTCGCCGATCTGGCAGATGATCGCCGAGACCAAGAAGCTGCCCCAGATGGAGGAGGGGGGGGCGGCGCTGACGCTGGTCTTCCCGGTCGCCGCCACCGCCGTCGATTTCTTCACCTCCAGTGGCAGCCCCTTCGGCAGCTTTGGCGCGGGGGCCTACGCACAGCGCGATGCTGCGCCGATCATGCAGCTGGCCGCGCTCAGCGGGCTGTGGGGCATCACCTTTGTGATCAGCTGGTTTGCTAGCCTGTCTAATCACATCTGGGAGCACGGCTTCCGGCTCAGCCGCCCCGCGCTGCTCGTCGCCTGTGTGATCGCGCTGGTGCCTGGGCTTGGCGCTGCGCGGGTCTGGCTTGCGCCCGAGGCTGCGCAGACCGCCCAGATCGCGGGCTTCTCGCTGCCCGAGGGGAAGCTGTCCGCCATGCTGGCTCAGCTCCAGTCGGGCGATCAGGTGGGCTTCCGCCAGGCGGTAGATAGCCTGCACGCCCAAGAGCTGGCGCAGATCCGCACGCTCGCCCAGCGCGGCGCGCAGATCGTGGTCTTGCAGGAAGGCGCGGGCCTGGGCTACACCGACCAGGTCGCGCAATTACTGACAGATGCCGCCGCAGTCGCCAAAGCCGAGCAGATCTACATTGTCCTGCCGACCATCGCCGTTGGCGAGCCCCAGACGGCAAATGTGGTGCGCATCATCGACCCGAGCGGGGCGGTGGTGCTGGAGCACGTCAAGTATGGCGGCACCCAGTTTGAGGGCTCAGTCACCGGCGATGGTATCCTGCGCACGGTAGATACGCCCTATGGCAGGCTGAGCGCCGTGATCTGCTGGGATGCCGACTTCCCCGACATCATCAGGCAGGCGGGCCAGCAGGGCGTGGATGTGCTCTTCGTGCCAGCCAACGACTGGCCCGCTGTGAAGGATATCCACGCGGGTATGGCGGCCTTCCGCGCTGTAGAGAATGGCCTGGCGATCTATCGCCAGGCTGGGCAGGGCGTGTCGCTGGTGACGGACAGCTATGGCCGGACGGTCAAGCGGATTGATCTCTTTGCAGAGGGGGGCACGGCTGACTTCGCGGCCACGCAGAGCACGGCCACGCCGATTGGCTCCGTGCAGACGCTGTATCCGCAGATCGGCGATCTGGTCGGCTACCTGATGCAGATCGGGACGCTTGGGCTGCTGGGCGGGCTGGGGGTTATGCGAGCGCGGCGGCTCTCGAAACGCGATGTGGCGCTTGCATCGTAGACGATGCTTGTCTGGCACTATCGCAGTGCGACGGGGCCGACGAGGTAATCATCTCCCTTGGCGGTTGCCCGTCGCAGCGGGCTGCGCTATAATTCGCCTGCCCCCGCAGCTACCGCCCTGCGTACGACCACCCACCGCCAAGGGAGACACTGCCCATGCTTAGCTCGATCATGCTCGTCCTGGTCGGCCTCCTGACGCTCTTCTTCGGCCGTCGGATCTTCTGGCTCTTCGTCGGCGTTGCCGGGTTTGTCTTTGGTCTGAACGTGGCCCAGGTTGGACTAGCCATCCCGAGCCAGACGGCGCAGCTGCTCGCCGGGATCTTCGTGGGCCTGATCTTCGCCGGCCTCGCCCTCGCCCTCCAGCGCCCCATGGCCATGGTGGCTGCGTTCATCGCTATGGGCTCGGTCGGGCTGAGCCTGGGCGCGCAGATTGGCGCGTCGTCGGTGATGCAGATCGCCCTCTTCCTGGCCCTCGGCCTGCTCGGCGTGCTGCTGGTGGCCGCCCTCTTCGACTGGGCGCTGATCATTGTGTCGGCGCTCAACGGGGCCGCCGCCGTCGGCAGCGGCATGCTCGGGATCTACCCGCTCAGCAGCTTGATCGCCGCCGCTGTGGTCGTCCTGCTGCTCATCCTCGGCATCGCCTACCAGGCCCGCGACATCGGGGTTCAGGTGGCGGGGGTCGGGAGGCGATGATGTGCATCTGCGCCACCTGCCCACCTTGTCTTAACCCACAGAGGACTCGCGCATCAGGAGACATCCGTGCAGAAAGATCACCGCACGCTCAACGCCATCAGCCGCATCCTGTTCGCGATCTGGATGCTCGATGAAGCCCGCTCCTTCAAGAAGCGCCGCGATCCTGAGGGCGCGCCGCAGTCACCCCAATCGTTGGCGCTCCTGCTCGCCCTTGTCCCGATGGCATGGCCGCTGCGGCTGCCGCGACCGCTGCGCATCGCGGGTCTGATCATCCAGGCGATTGCCCTGATCATCATGCTGGGGGCGCGCTGGCAGCTGATCGCGGCCAACTCCTTCGGCTGGTCGGCGAATGCCGCCACCGAGCCGCAGCAGAGCGGCTTCTATCGCTACCTGGAGCACCCGATCTATGGCGCCGGCCTGCTCCATGTCATCGGGCTCGGCGCAGCCAACCCGATCGCCTGGCTCGTACCTGTGCTAGGAGTTCGCGACAGCGCCACACTCATCAGCAACGAGCGGCGCTTCCTGGCGAAGCTCGGGGTGACCCACCGTGGCGTCGATAGCTTCTACTGGGATTTCGTGATCACAGCAATCGGTCAGGATGCAGTGGCTGGCCCCCAGGCATAGGAGACGCGAGGATGAGCCTGACGACCAACGGTTTTCCGCTGGTTGACAGCCCGGCGGGCGCGTGCTATTGTCGCGCAGCGAAGACAGCCTTATAGAGCCAAGAATATATGCTGAAAGACCTAAGAATCTCAGTGATCGGGCCGGGGGCCATGGGCGAGGCGATCATCGGCGGCCTGCTGCGGCGCGAGCTGGTCTCGGCCGACCAGGTGCTGGCGAGCGACCCGCGCGAGGAGCGCCTGCGCGAGATGCAGGCCCGCCACGGCGTGCGGGTGACCAGCGATAATGTCGACGCGGCCCAGTGGGGCCAGATCGTGATCTTCGCCGTGAAGCCCCAGCAGCTGAAGCGCGTGCTCCAGCCCCTGCGCGGCCTGCTGCGCGATGACGCCCTGGTGATCTCGGTGGTGGCCGGGGCGACGATCGGCACCTTCGCCGCCGACCTTGATCACACGGCGGTGGTGCGGAGCATGCCCAATACGCCCGCGATGATCGGCGAGGGCATGATCGTCTGGACGGCCCCCGACGAGGTGGATGAGGCCCAGCGCGGCTGGGCGCGCACGGTGCTCAGCGCGCTCGGCCACGAGCTGTTTGTGGACAATGAGACCTACCTGGACATGTCCACTGCGCTGAACGGCACCGGCCCGGCCTACTTCTTCCTGATGATGGAGGCCATGATCGACGCCGGCGTGCATATGGGCCTGTCGCGGCGCATCGCCGAGGATCTGGTGCTCCAGACGATGCTCGGCTCGGTGCGCTACGCCCTACAGAGCGGGCTGCACCCGGCCCAGCTGCGCAACGCCGTCACTTCGCCCGGCGGCACCACCAGCGCCGCCCTCAGCGAGCTTGAGCGCGGCGGCATGCGCACCGTCCTCGCCGATGCGATCTGGGCCGCGTACCGAAGATCTGTGGAGCTAGGGAAGCAAGGCTAGCGCCAGCGTAAGGGCGCCCCAGCGTGGGCGCCCACGCTGGGGCACCCTTACGGTGTGTATATGATTACATACGCCCGCCCGCGATTGCTCACCGCTGACGACCGGCGCTACCGCGCCTATGTCGACGGATTCAAGCTACAGCGCAAGAATAACAAGGCCATCCGCCCGCCCCGCCAGCGCGACCTGTTCGGCGGCGAGGCTGAGGCGGCCCTACGCGGATGGCTGGCCCCGCAGGTTGAGCTCGACGACCGGCGGATCATCGAGTACGAGGAGCGCCGCAATAAGCGCGCCTTTGTTAAGTACCGCGAGGTTGACGCGCTCGCGGTGGACGAGCGGGCGATCTGGGCCTTTGAGTTCAAGGCCAGCCGCAGCGCCAGCTCGCTCCGCCGCGCCGTCGGCCAGCTCCAGGAGACGCGCCAGATCCTGAAGCTGCTGCGCCACACGGTGCGGGTGACGATCCTGCTGGTCGATACGGGCATCCCGGCCAACGCTGCCGAGGTGGACGCCCTGATGGCCTCGGATCGCCCGCCGTCCCGCCGCCCCGAGCTGCTCGCCGAGGTGCTGGAGTCTATGCCCATCTTGCGCCTGGTTGACTCGCTGGGCACCGAGGGCGACGGCGAGACGATCGACGTGGTGCGCTTCTCGGTGGATGATATTATCGCCCTGGCTGGGGCCGAGAACCTGCACCTCGACTGGGCCGCCGACGATGAGGAGCCGGAGGAGCCGCCTGAGCCGCGCCCGGCATCCTCGCTCTACGCCAGCAGCTCCGATGAGGAGTCGTCTGATGATGACGACGATAACCCGCTGGCGGCGGCATTACGCAAGGCAGGGTTAAAGTAGAGACGCCCCGGCGGGGCGTCTCTACGGTACCCTTATACCCTGGCTGGCAGGTGTGGCGGCGCTGCGCAAGCCGGGTCGCCAGAATCAGGCATCCAGCCCTGTCTACGGCATTGACATGCGGCCAAGCTTCTGATACTCACGGCGCAGTGCGCGGTTGATCACTGCCATGGTGATCGATGTACCGCTCTCAGCGGCGAGGTAGGCCGCGAGCAGGGCAACATTCCGAATATTGCCGCCCGTCAGTTCGTATTTCTGGGCCAGCACCTTCAGGTTTACATCCGTATCGAGGGGTGCCTGATCGGGAAAAACCTTGTGCCAGATCCGCAGCCGCTCGGGCTCTTTTGGCGCTGGGAAGTCGACCACCATATGCATGCGCCGGAGAAAGGCCGGATCAATGATGTTGCGCAGGTTTGTGGCCAGAATCACTAATCCGTCATATGCCTCAATGCGCTGAAGCAGGTAGGCAACCTCGATATTTGCGTAGCGGTCGTGGGCGTCTTTCACCTCGCTGCGCTTCCCGAAGATCGCGTCCGCCTCGTCAAAAAACAGGATCGCATTTGCCTCGCGGGCCGCAATGAAGACCCGATCCAGGTTCTTCTCGGTCTCACCGATATATTTGCTGACCATGCCCGAGAGATCGATTTTATAGAGATCAAGCCCGAGCTCGACCGCGATCACCTCGGCGGCCATGGTCTTGCCGGTTCCTGACTCGCCGGCAAAGAGCAGATTGACCCCTTTGCCCATCGCCAGGTGGGCTTCGAAGCCCCAGTCTTCGAGTACGATTCGCCGGTAGCGTACCTGGATGCACACCTCGCGCAGCCGCTCAACCTGGTCGGCTGGCAGCACCAGATCGTCCCAGTGGTACGTGAGCGGGATCTTCCAGGCGATCTTGCTAATCGAAGCGGCTGAGAGACCCCGGCAGGCGGCGTAGAAATCGGCCTTGGTTAGGGCGCGCCCTTCCTGGCTGGCATGATCTCTGGCTGCCTGCACGGCATCGCGGATCTGGCCGCCGCTGATCCGGAAGGTTCCGCCGAGAGCCGCTAGATCTTCATCGCTCATAGGGTACAGGTCGCCGAGGCTCTGTCGCCAGATCTGCGCCCTTTCGGTGAAATTGGGCATGGGGATCGACAGCGCTCGCTGGGTGCTGTGGCGCAGCATCCGCCCCGGCGAGGGCTGGCTGAGCGCCAAAAATGCGCAGCCGGGGTGTTGATCCAGCCCCGCCAGCAGCGCCTCGCGCCAGGCCAGCGCCGCCTCGCTATCGAGCAGTGTGTCGGCCCCCTGCCAGAACAGCACCGCATCGGAGAGCCGCGCCTCGCGTAGGCAGCGGCTGATCGCCTCGGCGGCGGGCAGATCGCTTGCCCGTAGCTGCGGGCCATTGATGAGCAGCATTGGCTGGCCGGGTTCGGCGCAGAGGGCTTCGGCGAGCGCCTGGCGCCCGCTGCCGTAGGCCCCGTCGAGCGCGATCACCGGGCCAGGGCCAGGCGCCGCAAAGATGCGTCGGGCCTGGTCGATGAGCATCGTAGGCAGCACCAGATCCTTCAGGCTGCGCGTGGGGCTGATCATCTGCGCGAAGGGGCTGATCAGGTCGTCAATAGCCGGCTGGCCGAGCAGCGCGGCGACGATCCGGGGGGCGAGCTTGACCCCATAGGCGATCAGGTTTGGGCTGGCCTGGCCCTCGTCGAGCAGCTGGATCAGCCGATGCCGACGCAGTGGCGCATCGACCGCGAAGCTGGCCCGCGCGGCCACCTGTGCCGTTGGCTCCAGGCAGAAGAGGCGTAGCGCCAGATCGACCATCGGCCGCCTGCGGGTGACATCGTCCTGGATGTAGGCGTAGAGCCGCTCGAAGCCCAGATCGATCGCCGGCGCGAGCGTGAGCAGGATCACATCGTGGCCAAACGGGTCAAGCCCAAAGCGCTGGCAAAGCCGGGCCAGGGATGAGTCTGTATCGCTACGCTCTAGCTCGGCGCGCTCGGCGACAAGGGCCGTGCGCTGGCGGCGCAGATCCTCAGGCAGGGCAAAGGGGCCTGCGGCGAGCAGGTCGGCCTCGATATCGGGGATGTAGAGGCCGCGCTGGGGGTCGTCGGCAAGCGCACCGTAGATGAAGCGGGTCTGCTCGATCTGCCAGCTCAGCAGCCGCCGCAGCCAGCCGAGCCAGCCTGACAGACTGGCGTAGGCATTGGTGGGTGTGTTCATGCTAACGTTCTAACCAGATAGAGGCTTGAATGTGGGCTGCCGTTCGCCCCGATCCTTATTCGCGCATCCCTGTGCGAATGATCCTGCGATTCCACCTGGGCTCGCGTTCCGTCAGACTAGCACCCCCATACCCAAACGCCTTGACGGTCTGGGCCATGAAGTGCCGACGCGCATATCCCTTCAGGGTTATCACCGTCTCGATAAAGACCCGCTTTAGATTCTCGGTCAGTTCAATAGCAATCCTACTCGCGTTTGGATTGCACCAGGGTAGCATATTTTGGATAATCTAGTTTTTCTGCTTCCCTAAATGCGATTTGCTCGTTTGTGTGCCCATACCCCGACAAGTGCGGTACCTAGTAGTGTGGTCACGAGTACGCCAAGGAAGGCCAGACCACTCAGGTTCACCTGAATGGCCCGATTGATGGTATAAGGATCAAACTTTCCAACGCTCAGTATCACCGCGCCAACGCCAGCGATCCACACGTAGCCTAATCGGGCAAACAGTGCGCCAAATACCCCGGCCAATATCGGGATACCCATAGCCCCACTCCAGTTGGCATAGAGATCTTCATCTTGCCGGAGAAAGCCGAGCGTACTCCCCCACACACCTAGCGGTAATATCACTGCCAGCAGCGGATAGAATTGCGCACACTGTTTCCCTGCATCATCTACAGTGGTGGCGGTCAAGCCCGCTACTGCCCCAATACTTGCCCCAAAAACCAGTATCAGTGTTACGAGCCAGGAGGCATGGAGCAGACTACGCTTAATGATGTACATCTGCTAACTCCGCCTCATCATCTCGCTCAACCTGCTCCTGCAAGTCGGCAAAGCCATCCGTGAATGCCTCATCCATCTGTCCAGAGGCATTCACTAACAAATCGGACACATCTGCGCCCTTATTCGCGGTGTCAGCATGATCTTCCATCTCTTCTGGGCTGACTTCTGGATGCAGCTTCGCCTTGATATTCATGGTTATCTGCTTGAGTGCCCTAAATGGCTTCATGATCGAATTGCCGAGTTCGGCGATCTTTAACACCTCGTCCTGAGTGGGTTTGATCTTGGCCTGAAGTTCGCCCAAGTACTTCTTGGCACGTACGATCTTGGGGCCACGTGACTTATGAGGTGCAGTCAGCAACGTGCCCTTCTCTTCTTGCATTTTGGCCATTTCAGCTGGCTTAGCCTTGCTCTTGAAGACACTCGTACCAATACTAGTACCAGTCTTAATGCCTTCCTTAATCCCAGTTGGTGCCCCAGTCTTAATGCCTCCTTCAATCGCACTTGGTATCTGGTTCATGAAATCGGTTACAGTCTCGGTTACAGTTTTAGTAGGCTTTTCATATCCCCAAAGAGTACGCAATGATTCTTCTGTTTTCGTATATGCGAGATCGTTTAATTTGGTGTGAATCCTGACAAAGGGATCGCCTTTATACACGACAACACCAGATGAAGCAGCTGCGCTCACCGCCTCGGTAACAGCAGTGATACCGGTGCCGATTGTTTCACCGCGAAGTATAGCGCGTTTCGCTTCGTTCTGGAGGAGTTTCTCACGCACTAGATTCCAAACGAAGAGAGCACCATTGATCAGGGCATTGAGGCCAGTCAATCCGATGCCGATCAAACTGAGAACACTTGATATGGCGAGTAACGGTGCGCCCACAGCAGCAGCCGTACCGAGAGTCACCAGAGCTGCTGATGTGAGTGCCGTACCGGCAAGACCGGTCACCAGAGAGAGCCATGCAATCAGGTTACGAGCTGGCACAATGATGTTCGTTGAGATAGTCTTGATGATCGCATAGGCCTGTGAAGCATTCCTATTTCCGTATGTATTTGCGTTAATGATAGCCGTCAGATGGGTGAACTCCTTATTAAAGCGTTCTTTGCCTGTTGAGACGCGGAAGGTCGAACTATAGTCGCCGCCGCGAGATTTTTTCTCTACCTTCAGGTAGCCAGCCGTAAGCAGTGACAGACCAGCCGACATCACGCTAGCCAGCACCGTTTTGGCAATGCCACCGATGAGAGTGGCGCTTCGGCCAGTCTTGCGCACCTCATTGGCATCTTTGGTGATCGCTTTCCGTTTCTCTACGGTGTCACGCTCAATCTCAGCCATCTTCTGCACATTCCCGGCCACGAGTGGCATCATCTCGGCTGCAACTTGTGCGCCTGACTTCACATCCTTGTGGATGCCTTTGATGCCAAGGTAGGCCATCATCACCGATGCGCTATCGGCGAAGACCGATGCCGCTATCTGTTCGGCACGCTCAACTCGCGCATTGGTAAGTTCTAGCTCTTTATCATTCTTCTCTTTTTCCTTGATGTACTCTTCTATCTTTTTGCGGATAGTATCTGTCTGCTTACTAGCGTTTTTCTTCAAGCCAGCGAATATTCCGGTAGGTTCTTTTACATTACCGAGCGATTCCTCTGCCTTTTTCCTCTGCTCTTCGAGTTTAGCTGATCGCTCCTTGAGGGCAAACTGATCTTCCTGTAGGAGGAGAGCATCTTTCTGCATGGCATGCTGGTGCGCTTCCATTCCATGGAGAATCTGCCCGGCATATTCATGGACAGATGCAACATCAACGAAGGCACTCTTTTGCTTAACTGGCTTTACCTTGTCCTCGTCCTCGATTCCCCGATTGATCTTCTGTATGCCATTCTTGATCTTCTGTATGCGACTCAAAGAGTCATCTTCAATTTCTTCTGGCGTTATTTTCCTCCCAATCCTCTGAATCGGCATCTGTCCAGTCTGGCTGATCTGCCGCTGGACAGCCCGATTCCCAATAGTACGCTGGAGCATCAGCATATGGGCTGCCGAGGAGCGCTGTGAGCCGAGCACGGGGGCGGAGTCCGCCGAGCCAACTTCTGACCCTGGACGACGCACCGGGGGCTGCTTCTGGCTGTGCTGCTGTACCTGTCGCCCGCGATCCGTGAACTGATGCTTCGGCATTGGGGATCTCCTTAGCAAGTGTTCGTTATAGCCAGGTGTCGGAGATATGCGCCAGCGAAAGCAATAGCCTACACCATTCTGGTGCTCCCGGGCAATTATAGCTCATGAGCTCAAGGGTGACAAGGTGCAGTTTCGGTACTTCATACACCTTGACATACATGGTAAAATATGAGGTAGCGTATTTGGAAAACCTCTAAAGCCAGCACGCAGAGGGCGCTATGGTTCAGCGACGACAGTATGAGCAGCGACCGAAAGCTGCGGCCACAGCCCGGCCAGCCCGTGCGGCCACGCCGGCGCGGGCTGCTACGCCAATTCACATCCTCCAGCGCCAGATCGGGAATCGGAGCGTCGCACGCATCCTTGAGCAGGGTGGGGCGAGCGGCCCTGAGGTTGGCGCGGCGGGCGGTCCGGTGAGCGCGGAGCTGGCGAGCACGATTAACGCCGCCCGCGGCCGTGGCGCAGCGCTCGCGACGGGTATGCGCCAGACGATGGAGCAGCGATTCGCGACCTCCTTTGAGGATGTGCATGTGCATAGTGGTGCGCAGGCGCAGCACCTCGCCAGGGCGGTGAGCGCCCACGCTTTTACCACCGGCAACGATATCTTTCTGGGCAAGGGTGCCAGTGCGGGAGACGGTAGCCTTATGGCCCACGAGTTGACCCACGTCGTGCAGCAGCGCTCAATGCCCGCATCTGGTTCGATGGTCGTTACCGCAGCGGGCGACGCCTACGAGCGAGAGGCCGAGCGCGCCGCGCAGTCGTAATGAATTGTACGTGTTGCAGCGTATTGCCGTAGGGGCGGCTCGCGAGCCGCCCCTACTGAGCCGCCCCTACTGCCGCGCCGGTCGATCACCGGCGGCCCCCTCAACCAGCACGCCGCTGCGGTACGCCTCAACCAGCTTGCGCAGATCCTCAAGCTGACCCTTCAGCATTGCACCAGTATCGGTGTTCGCGATCAGCACGCGCTGCGGGAAGCTGGCGATTAGCTCCGTCTGCGGGGCGGCGTCCTGGCGCTGGGCGATCATCTCGTCGGGTGAGGTGAAGGCGCTGTGCGCGGCTAGGGCCATCTCGTGAGAGTTGCCGATCAGGGTGTAGCCGGCGATACCGGTGACCGACTGGTAGGGCACGCTCATGCCGCCGTCGATCACGATCAGCTTGCCGCCCGCCATCATCGGCCGCTCGCCCTTGCGCACCTTCACCGGCGTGTGCCCGTTGATGATGTGGCCGTGATCCGGGTCGCCGCCGAATGCCGTCAGGATGCGCCGACAGAAACCCTCGTCGTAGCGCAGGTCGTAGTACGGCCCCTTTGGCTCATCGTGGGTGGCCTTGTCGGCCACAAAGTAGCGCTCGAAGGTGGTCATGCGCAGGCGGCCGAAGAGCGGCGAGAGCGGGCCGCACCAGAGGTACCACATCGAGTCCTGGCCGTTCTGGCGCGACTCCGGGTTGTGGCTGAAGTAGGCGGCGCGGGCCATCTGCTCGTAGCGGGCCAGCAGGGCCGGCCCGGACAGCTGCTCGCCGCCCAGCGGGAACTCGATAAAGTCGCCGGCCTCGTCCACCGGCAGGCAGCCGTGGAACTTGAGGTTGCCATCCTGCACCTGAAACATGTTGCCGTAGCTGTAGAGGAAGCGGATGTGCTCCTGGAGCCGCGCCGAGTGCTGGAACTGGTAGCGCAGATCCTCGACCACGGCGGCCTCACCCTCGCTCAGCGCCGCCGTGTCCTGCGGGTCGAGAGTGGGCCAGTGTGAGTCGAGCAGCGGGTGGCTCTGCCCGTAGACGTTTACCGTCCCGGTCGCCAGGTCGATCTGATCGAGCTGGAGCCGGTCATCCATCGCATACTCGGGGTGGCGGCGGATGATCTGGGCGTCCAGCTTAAACTGGATGATCGATATGGCCTTGTGCATACGGGCGACCGACTCGGCCGTATAGTCCTCGAACGATGGGCCGTGCTTGGGCTGAAACCGGGCGCAGGGGTCATCGGCGTATGCCTCGTTGGCGAAGTCCATCAGGCGGCGCAGGCTGATGCTATAGCCGTCGAGCAGCGTCTCCAGGTTGCCGTAGCGCAGGGAGATGCGTATAACATTGGCGATCATGGCATCGCCGCCGCTGGCGGCGGCCATCCAGATCACATCGTGGTTGCCCCACTGGATGGAGACATAGTGGTAGGCCATCAGGCGGTCCATCACCTTCTCGGCGGCTGGCCCGCGGTCGAAGATATCGCCCAGGATGTAGAGCCGATCAACCACGAGGTTCTGGATCAGGTAGGCCAGGGTGATGATCGCATTCTCGCCCTCGCCAAGCTCGACGATCGAGGTGACGATGCTGTGGTAGTAGCGCTCCTTCTGCTGGTTGTCGGACTGGCTCTCGCTGAGCAGCTCCTCCAGGATATAGGCCAGCTGGGGGTGGAGGCGCTTCCGCATCTTACTGCGGGTGTACTTCTGGGCGGCGGTGCGGGCCACCCGCACCATATGGGCGATGGTCGTCGCCATCCAGTCGTGCGGGTCGTCGAGGGTGGCCATCGTCTGGCGCAGCTTCTTCTCGGGGTAGTAGATCAGCATCGCCAGATCGACCTGCTGCTGGCGCGGCATCTCGATGCCGAAGGTCTGGCCGATCTTGCGGCGGATGGCCCCCGAGGCGTGGCGCAGGATGTGGTCGAACTGCTCGTAGGCGCCGTGGATGTCCGAGATGTAGTGGTCAGTGCCCTTGGGCAGGGCGAGGATGGCGCTCAGGTTGATCATCTCGGTGTGGGCGGCAGTGATGGTCGGGTAGCGCCGGCTGAGCAGCTGGAGCAGCCGCAGCTCCTGGGGGTCGTAGGCAATCGGCACAATCATCGTATCCCTCAACCTCTGTACTATCGATGCATGCTAGGCACCAACACCCAGCAAATACACTAGATCATCTTGAGCCGGCTGAGCCAGCGCAGAGGGTAGCCGAAGACGCGCGCGCCGATCTCGCCGCCATCGCGCAGCAGCTGGATGCGGCGCATGGCGCTCGTATCGGCCCGGCGGCGCAGCTCCAGCCGCTCGACCATGTCGGGCATCTCGACAATGGTGATCGCCTGGCCCCAGACATCGGCGCGCCAGTTACGCAGCAGCCGCGCGGTACACCACTCGTCCAGCGGGCCGCACATCAGGTCGGCCAGGCCCATCAGGCGGGCGTAGGGGGCCACCACCTCGTCCTGCACGCGGTCGATCGTCTCGGCGATCACCGCGTTCACCTCGCAGTAGTCGGCGTAGCGCTCGGCCCGCTTCTCGGCGGCCAGGTCTTCCCACTCCGGCCCGAGCATGTCGGCTATCACCAGCACCAGGTCGCAGTTAATATGCGCGTTCACGCCGAGCAGCAGGCTCTGCACCACCGGGGTGCCCGGCTGGCGGGCCGTGTCGTAGGCCAACCGCCAGACCTGGGGCAGCCCTACGTCGCCGGAATCGTAGGCGTCGAGGGCCGCAAAGTAGTAGCCGGCGAAGTTATGGATGAGGTCGCGCACCCAGTCGCGGTCGGCGAAGCGGCCCGCCTCAAGCCCGGCGAACATGTTGGCCGTCATCAGGCTGTAGCATGAGAGGAACACCGCGCGGCGGTCGTCGGCGGCCTCCCAGCGGGCGATCTGCTCGGCCATGCGTGCGGAGAGCGGGCTGGTGTGTGGCATATGATCTCAGCTTCCAGGAAGTTCACTCCCATCGTACCACAAGCTCATCGAGTGGGCGGCGCGGGCGACGGACGGGGTCTTTGGCGGCGAGGCCGACGGGGATAAGCGCGTGGGGGTGCATGGTCGGCGCGAGATCGAGGGCGGCGCGCACGGTGTCGGGGCAGAAGAGTGGGGCGCACATCCAGCCCGTGTCGAGCCCCTGGGCGAAGGCGGCCAGGAGCATGTTCTGGATGGCGCAGCCCAAGCTCTGGATGGCCATGGTCGTCTCGGCGGCCTGGCGGCCTTCGTCGGGGTAGACATCCAGATCCTCCAGGTAGAGGCAAGGCACGATGATCGCCGGCGCGCCGGTGATGCGCTCCTGCGACTTGCGGTGGCGCAGGGCGATGGTGGCGGCATCCTGGCCGTCGAGGGCCAGCTGGGCGCGCCACTCCGCGCCCATGGCGTCGGCCAGGCGCGCCTTCAGCGCGTCGCGGGTGATGACGGCGAAGCGCCATGGCTGGCGGCCGTGGGGCGAGGGTGCCCAGCCGGCGGCCTCGATGATCTGCTCAAGCTGCGTGCGGCTGGGCGGCTCAGGCCGGAAGGCGCGCACCGAGCGGCGGCCGCGGATAATGTCCATCATGTCCATACTCAACCCCCAACCCTACCGAAACAGGTCAAACCTCGGGTCGCGCAGAAGCTGGCGGGCGCTGGCGGTGTCGCTGGGGGTGAAAGGGAATCCGCGCACAATCGCCACAGGCACGGCGTCGATCTTGCCCATCACCAGCTCGGCGGCCCCGGCGATCTCGTCGGCGACAGCGATCAGGGTGGCGTGCATCGTGTAGCCGTAGGGGTCGTCCACGCCGGCGTAGTCGCTCAGGGGCAGCATGCCCGCCACGCCGATCGCCACATTCACCTGGCCGTCGCGCCAGGGCCGCCCGAAGGTGTCAGAGATGATCACCGCCGGGGCGACCCCGGCGCGATCAAGGAAGGCGGCGCGTAGCTGGGCCGCGCTGCGGTCGGAGTCCTCGGGGAGCAGGCAGACCACCCTGCCCCCGGCGACGTTCGACTCGTCCACGCCGCTGTTGGCGCAGATCTGGCCATCGCGGGTCTCGGTGATCAGCACGCCGTTGGCCATCTTCACGATGCGGCGGCTCTCGCGCAGCACCACCTCCTGAAAGTGGGCATCCTTGCGGGCCGTCTCGGCGATCTGGCGGGCGAACGCGGAAGGCTCCACCGTCTCCGGGTCCACCAGGCGGCCCTCGGCCTTGGAGACAACCTTCTGGGTGACGACGAGCACATCGCCGGGGGCGATAGCTTGGCCGCCCTGGGTGATCGCGTCGAGGATCATGCCGGCGAGGTCGTCTCCGGGGCGCACCTCGCCGATGCCGCGCACGGGGATGATCCGGATCTCATCAGTCATAGAGGAAACCCTCCGCTGCGCTGGGGGCGAAGTGCGCTGCAACCCAACTCGCGATACAATACAAGCGCATCCATGTAATCCTGTTAGCGCAAAGGAGCGAACAATGGCAGAGTTTCACCGAGGCGCGGACTCAACCTGGCGCGGCGACCTAAAAAGCGGCGCGGGAGTGGCCTCCACAGAGAGCGGCGCCCTGTCGGATCTCAAGATCACCTACGTCTCGCGCTTCGAGAACGGCGGCGGCAGCAACCCAGAGGAGCTGATCGGCGCGGCCCACGCGGCATGCTACAGCATGTACCTCTCGGCCATACTCAGCGGCGCGGGCCATGTGCCCGACTCGGTGGCCACAAAGGCTCGCGTGACCCTGCTGGTCGGCGAGGGCGGGCCGAAGATCACACGGATTCATCTGGCAACCGAGGGCGCGGTGCCGGGAATCGACGCGGCCACCTTCCAGAAGTTCGCCGACGAGGCCAAGGTCGGCTGCCCAGTCTCTAAGCTGCTGGCCCCTGGCCTAGAGGAGATGACCCTAGAGGCGACGCTGCTTTAGTGTTGAATGTTGAATGCTGAATGTTGAATGGCCTACATTCAGCATTCAGCATTCAACATTCAACATTACTACAGGTACTTCCCGGCGATCAGCGCCAGGCGCTCCTTCACCTCGGGGGTGATGCGGGCGCGGTCGGTGATGATCGCGGTGGCGAGGGCGCTGTGGGCCGGGCTAGCGAAATCATCGCCGATGCGGGCCACAGCCTGGGCCACGATGCGCTGGGAGAGGGCCGCGTTCGCTTGGAGCACCGCCACCACCGCATCCACCGTCACCGAATCGTGTCCGGTGTGCCAGCAGTCATAGTCCGTCACCATCGCCAGGGTAGCGTAGGCGATCTCGGCCTCGCGGGCCAGCTTGGCCTCGGGCAGCGCCGTCATACCGATCAGGTCGTGGCCACGGCGGCGGTTCTCCTCGCTCTCGGCCAGGGTCGAGAAGGCCGGCCCCTCCATCACCACCATAGTGCTGCCCTGGTGAATGGTGGCCCCGGCGGCCTGCGCGGAGACGTAGAGGATCTGGCTGAGGGCCGAGCAGAAGGGCTTGTCGAAGGCGATATGGGCGACGATCCCCTGATCAAAGAAGGTCGTCGCGCGCCCGCCCTTGGTGCGGTCAAAGAGCTGGTCGGGGATCACCACGTGGCCGGGGGCGTACTCCTCGCGCAGCGACCCGACGGCGCTGACCGAGATCAGGGCGCGCACGCCCAGCTGCTTGAAGGCGTGGATGTTGGCCCGGTTGGGCAGCTCGCTAGGGTTCAGGCGGTGGCCACGCCCGTGGCGGGGCAGGAAGGCAACCCGCCGCCCGGCCAGGGTGCCAATCACAAACGCGTCGCTCGGGTCGCCGTAGGGTGTCTCTAAGCGCAGCTCCTCAACCTCGGTGAGCCCGCCCATCGCGTAGAGCCCACTCCCGCCAATCACGCCGATGGTGGCCTGTGTCATCGTATCCGCTCCTTAGGGCTATAGCTGAATGCCGATGAGAGTATAGCGCAAGAATCCAAAATGCAAAATGCCATCATGAGGAGGGGCAACGTATTCGGCTGGCTCGCTAAGCGAGCCAGCCGAATACGTTGCCCCTCCTGGCGCAAGAGGTTCTACTTGAGGGTCGAGAGCAGATCGAGGATGGTCTCTAGCTCCTCGGGCTTGAGCCGAGTCTTAAAATCTCTCGTCATCACAAAATCGACGCACGGGCCGGTCGGGCACTCAGCGGCCACATAGGCGGAGGGAGTCAAGATCGACTCTTGCAGATAGTCTCTGGCGGTGGTCGCTTTACCCGTTGCCTTATACGCATCCGTCGTGATTGTGTCGGCAGCCCGCGTGAAGATATGGGTAAGGTTCGGCCCGATGATCCCAATCGCCTCGGGGATCGAGTCGATCGCGTGGCAGCCAACACAGCCCTGGGCAATGATCAGCTCCTTGGCGGCGGCCAGTCGCTCCGGGGCGATGGTCGGAATCACCTCAACTGTCGGGGTGGGCGGGGTGGGCGGGGCGGGCGGGGCGGGCGGGGCGGTGTTCTGCGCCGTCGCGGTTCCGTTCTGGCCGCAGCCAGCCATCAGCACCACGCAGAGTAGCCCCAGGCAGGCCGACAAGACAAACGTCGATAGCTTTTTGTAGAGCGCTGTTCGCTTCAAGGTTTTGCTCTCCATTGTGTGTGTAAATCTACGTCAGCTACAGGTGAGGGTGTGGGGGCGGCAGAGCCGCCCCCAGACTATTTTGGCGGCAGGGTGTGCTACGGCGTCGCCGTCGGTACCGGTGCCGGCGGCACAAAGGGCGGCACCGGATCTCCCTTGGGACCCAGACTCTTCAGGAAGGCGTAGACCGAGCGCAGGTCCTTCTCGTTGAACTGGTGCAGGGCGAACCAGGGCATCGTCGGGTTGACCGTGCGCGTGTGCATCATGCTCACGAACTCCTCCTCGGTGTAGTTCTGCGGGACCAGGCGCAGGTTCGCCGAGTAGACCGTACCATAATTGCCGGACTGCTTGCGGCCACCCATCAGCCAGTCGTCCTTGGGGGTGGTCTCTGTCCAGTTGGCGACGCCGGTTGTGCGATCAGCGGTGTGGCAGCTGTTGCAGCGGCCAACCCAGATGATATACTCGCCGGCCAGTTCGGGAGAGGGGCCTGAGACAAACGCCTCAGACGGGGCGGTCACAATCTTATCCGGCGCGAGCAGATCCGGGCGCGGCGTGGCGGTCGGGGCCACGACGGCGGGTGCCGCCGGGGCGGCCGTCGCGGTCGGGAGGGCGGGATCGACGGTCGGAACCGGCGTCAAGGTCGCCATAACCGGTTGAACCTCACCCATCGGCCCCAGGCTCTTCAGGAAGCTGTAGATCGAGGCCAGGTCCTGATCATTGATCCCGTGGAAGTAGTTCCAGGGCATGCGCGGGTTCTCGCGCGTCTTGAACCACTGCTGGAACTCCTCCAGGGTTGCCTTTTCGGGCACCAGGCGCAGGTTGGCCGAGTAGGTCAGGCCGGCGGGGTTGACGTTCCGCTCGCCGCCCATCAGCCAGTTCTCCATCGGGATACGGCCCTCGTAGGGGCGTGTGCCCCAGCCGGGGGAGTGGCAGTCGTTGCAGTTGCCGAGCCAGCCGATGATGTACATGCCGGCGCGCTCAGGCGTGTCGGCTGAGACAAAGACGCCTGGGGGAGCCTTCAGAATCACGTCGGCCAGTGCGGCGGTGGCCTCCGCCGAGGGCGCGGCAGCGGCAGCGGTGGGGACATCGGTGGGCGGGACATCGGTGGGCGGGACATCGGTGGGCGGGACATCGGTGGGCGGAACAGTGGCCACTGCCGCAGCCGTGGCTTCCGGGACCGGGGAGGGCTGCACCGCAGCTGGCGATGTGCCACAGGCGGTGGCCATGATGGCGAACAGGACTCCGACGAAGCCAGGGACTAGCAACGAGCGTCTCAAGCCTCTCTCCTTCCTTGTGCTCCCTGCTCCTGCATTGGAGCAAGCTGACACGGACACAGGGCAACCAGCAACGTAACATCTCAGCAGGTTGCCCCCATGCCGAGCTGTCGGAAGAAGATCGGGGATGTCCGATGCTGCAGCCTACGTATAGATCTGCAAGCTATGAGTGTGATTACTTTATGAGAAGATTTTAAGAAACTGCTATGAAATAGCCATCATTAGGTGAATTATCAACAACGTGTGGTTGTGGTTTTTTAATATATCCTTGCGCTACTCATATTTTCTGATACAATGTAGTGTTACACTGCTAGAGATATAATCTGCCTCAGTGATACCCTGCTGTATAGCGCTGCGCCCCTGGATCACACCGGTAACACACCGCACATGCCCCGCACGACCGCAAGACTCGCCTGTGCGGTATCGCCCGCCCGTATACGAGCCGGGCACGCGCATCGGCTATCCTGAGCGGCTGTGGTATGCTTAGCTTGGGCGGTTAAGACAAGGCTTTATAGCGGCGGGCAGAACCATACCCAAACCAAACGCCCAGCCTGACTCAGGCTGGGCGTTTGGCGATCTGAGGCATACTATGAGCGACAGCGAACCCCGCGAGCAGCTGGCCGAGCAGGCCCGCCTGATCGCATGGCTGCAGGAGCAGCTCGACCGTCAGCGACAGATGAACGGCGAGCTGCGTAAGGCTGTGGCCGACCTAGCCCGCACCTTCCAGGAGTCGCTCGCCGCCGCCTACGATGCAGGCGAGACGGGTGATATCGACGCGGTGCGACGGATCACGCGGGCCAACCAGGCCAACTGGCAGGGATACCTCCAGCAGATCGTCGCCGCCTCGACCCAACGAACGACGAACGACGAACGACGAACGACCAAGGACGAATAAGCGATTCGTCCTTGGTCGTTCGTCGTTCGTCGTTCGTCCTTGGTCACATACCCAGGTTCATCAGCAGATCGCGCAGCGCCGCCAGCTCAATCTGCGCGGCGTTGCCGGCCACGCTGTAGCGCCCGCCCGGCACTCGCGCGGTCAGCCCCTCGTCGAACTGCGCGAAGCTCGGCACCGCAGCCAGGCTCCCCGCGCTGTTGCCCAGCTGGCCAACCATCGCGGCGATCGCCTCGGGCCGGTTCGAGAAGATGATGTAGTGCTCAAACAGCGCGAAGGCCGCGATCGGGCTGGGCTGGCCGCCCTCCTGCGCGTAGATCGTCGCCTCGCCCACCTGGGTTGTCGTGATCAGATCGCCGCGGGCCGCGCGGGCCGCCAGGTGCTTCTCGATACATGCCTGGGCCTGCGGGTCGTTCCGCGACCCTAGGATGAAGACCACCTCGCCCTCGCGCAGCAGCCGGTCCGCCGTGGCCTCGCCCTGGCCGTCAAGGCCGCGCACGGCCACCACCATCGTGCCGCCGATCCAGGTCAGCAGGTTATTGTTGTAGTCTACGCCGAGCAGATGGACGGCGCCATCAAGCACCTGGCTGGGTTCCTCCACGCCGATCTGGTCGCGCAGCACGCTGGCGACCTGCTGGCCCTCGGGCACATCGCCTAGGGATGGGGCGAGCGAGATGTAGAGCTCCGTGTCGGCGGGAAGCAGCTCGGCCGGGTGCGCCGAGCGCTGCGAGGTGTAGAACCAGAACCAGTAGGCCGCGCCGAGCAGCACGGCGGCTAGCGTGATGCCTAGGCCGCCCGCAAGGGCGTAGCCGAGGCCTCGCTCGCGGCGGGGCGCGGCCGGGGTGCCGGTGAGCGTGGGGCTGGACATATATGTTGCTCCTGTAGGAAGGGCTCCAGCGATAATTCTTGCATCACAGGCTATGGTACCATGAGTATTGCGTGTTGCTTTTCAGATAACTCAACACTCAACACTATGCTCGACCAGCCCCCTCTCAGCTACGAATACCATGTCATCCTGGGTCGCCCGGCGCGCGCCGAGGTGCTGCTGCTGCCCGGCGAGGGCGGCTGGCGGCTGCCCAACTTCTTCACCGCCGAGCGTCGCTCATGGCAGGATGTGGGCCATGTGAACTGGGCGATAGCGGATCGCTATGCGGCCACGGTGGACACCTTGCGCTGCGCGGCCATCGACTACGAGCGTGAATCCGAGCTGCTCTCGAAGGTCTACGCGGCGGCGCTGCGTGACCCGGCCTGGTGCCCGCCCGAGGGGGCCATCTGGGCCGGGCGCGCGGAGCTGTCTGCCATACCCCTGGCCCTGCCGCGCCAGCGCGACGTGATCGCGGAGTGGTTCGACTGGTACGCCGAGCGTGTGCCGACCCCAGCCTCCCGCGCCCCCTGGTACAAGCTTGGTTGGCACGCCAGGGCCGATGCCTGGGTTCGCACAACGCTGGAAAGCCTCGGCATCGCTCTGATCGGCCCGGTTGAGCATCTGCGCTCATGGCAGCGCTCGGCCACCCTGCGCGCGCCCACCGAGCGGGGCGATGTATCCTTCAAGGCGGTTCCCGCGATGTTCGGCCACGAGCCGGCCCTCACCGCAGCCCTGGCCGCGTCCGACCCGGCCCGTATCGCCGCCCCTCTGGCCATCGACCCAGCGCGGGGCTGGATGCTGACCCCCGCCGTGCCGGGCCACAGCCTGGATGAGCAGCCCGAGATCGAGCTGTGGGAGGCGGCCTTGCGCAGCTTTGCCGAGCTCCAGATAGCGAGCGTCGCTCGGCTGGCCGATCTGCGGGCCGCCGGTGTGCCCGACCGCCCGCTCAGCCAGCTCGCCGCTCAGATCGGCCCGCTCATCGCCGATGTGGCCGCAACCCTGCCCGGCCGCCCCGCTGGCCTCAGCGACGAGCATCGCGCCGCCCTGGCCGACCTCGCCCCACGTTTCTACGAGATGTGCGCTGAGCTAGAGCGCTACGGCCTGCCGCCCACCATCGAGCACGGCGACTTCTGGGCCGGCCAGATCATCGCCGGCCCTAACGGGTTCACCTTCCTCGACTGGTCGGACAGCTCGATCTCCCATCCATTCTTCAGCCTACTGCTCTTCCTGATCGAGATCGAGGACCACTTCCCGAAGGTGCCCAGCGTCCGCGAGCGCCTGCGCGACGCCTACCTTGACCCGTGGGCCACCCACGTGCCACGCCCGCAGTTGGAGCGCGCCTTCGAGCTCGCCCAGCCCCTGGCCGCCCTTCACCACGCCATCACCTACCAGCAGGTTGTGCTGCCGAACATGGAGGTGGCCTGGGAGATGGAGCTCATGTTGCCCTTCTATCTCAAGATGCTTCTGCGCCTGACGGCGTAGGCCATTGTAGCCTTGTAGATTATGCGTCACCTCCTGTCGTCATGGATCACTTGCTGATGCGCTCGGCCTGTACCCTGTACCCTGTGCCCTGTGCCCTTGTCTACAATCTACAATCCAAGGTGAGGATATGTCGCTTGATGACCTGCTCAAAGACCGCAATGAGGCCGCTCTGTCGGACTTCTCGCGCGCCATTACGATCGACCCGGACTACACCTGGGCGCGCTACCAGCGCGGCCAGATCTACCGCGAGATCGGGCGTCACGATGAGGCGCTGGAGGATTTCTCGCGCGCCATCGAGCTGGTGCCCGACGACGCAGCCTACCGCGCCGAGCGCGGCGAGACCTACCGGGTTCTGCGTCGCTACGATGAGGCTCTGGCCGACTTCTCCCGCGCCATTGATCTCGACCAGGAGTACCCTTGGGCGCTAGGCAGCCGGGGCCAGGTCTACCGCTCGCTGCGCCGACACGAGGAGGCGCTGGCCGACTTCGACCGAGCCATCGAGCTGCGCCCCTCTATGGCCTGGGTGATCGCTGAGCGCGGCGAGCTTTATCGCACTATGGGCCGTCAGGATCAGGCGATCAGCGACTTTAGCCGCGCCATCGAGATCCAGTCTGACTACATCTGGGCCATCGGCCACCGCGCCATTGCCTACCGTGAGCAGCAGCGCTACGATGAGGCGATTGCCGACCTCGATCAGGCCATCCAAATTGAGGATAAACAAGCATGGCTCTACGCCGAGCGCGGCGAGGCTCATCGGCTGATGGGTCACTTTGATGAGGCGCTCGACGACCTGAGCCACGCGCTGGAGATCGACCCGAACTACGCATGGGCACTCGGCAGCCGGGGCGCGGCCCGGCGCTCAATTGGCCAGACCGACGATGCCCTGGCCGACTTCTCGCGCGCCATCGAGCTTGATGATGGCTATATCTGGGTGATCATGCAGCGCGGGACTCTCTACCGTAGCCAGAAGCGCTACGACGAGGCCCTGGCCGACTTCTCGCGGGTGATCGAGCTGCGGCCGAGCCACGCCAACGCGCTGGCCGAGCGCGGCGAGATCCATCGCCTCCACAAGCGCTATGAGGAGGCGCTGGCCGACTTCTCTGGAGCCATTGAGGCGAACCCCGCCTACGCCTGGGCGATCGGCAGCCGTGGCCAGGCATACCGCGCCCTCGGTCGCAACAGCGAGGCACTGGAGGACTTCTCGCGCGCCCACGACCTGCGCCCCGATGAGGCGTGGATTATCGCCGAGCGCGGCGAGACCTACCGGGTCCTGCGTCGCTACGAGGAGGCGATCGCCGACTTCTCCCGCGCTATCGAGATGAACCCCAAGGACTCCTGGGCGCTCAGTCGGCGCGGCGCGGCCTATCAGTCGCTCAAGATCTTCGAGGAGGCATACATCGACCTTACCCGCGCCGTCGAGATCGACCCGAACAACGCCTGGGCCTGGGCGCAGCGGGGGGCGCTGTTTCGCCAGATGTGATCCTCGGTATAAGGGAAGCGGATCGTTTGACGTATCCCAGCCTCATGTCACGCTGAGCGAAGCGAAGCGTCCCGGTAGGCCATACCACAGTCGGGACGCTTCGCTTCGCTCAGCGTGACAGGGCGAGTTTTGCGGTATTACAGTTATACCTTCCCCAGCGTGTCGCGGATATCGGGGAAGGTGCTGCTGCGGCGCGGCGCGGTGGAATCGGCGATGAACTGGGCCAGCGCGGCCATCTGACGCAGCTCTGCGCTATGATCGCTCTCGCCCGCATCCGGCTCTGCGATCCGCTGGAGCAGCATGCGGTGCATCCGGCGGGCCTGCTCTAGCCGCAGCCCTCTGGCGCAGTCCTCGGCCTCACGGCGGTGGCGGAAGTCCTGCGGGTTGCGCTGGGCGCCGGCGAGCAGGGCCAGGTAGCGCTCGCGCAGCGGCTCCTCTAGCCAGCCCGCCCACGCCTCCAGGCCAGCCTCGTCGGTCGGGCGGCTCTCGATCGGCATGGCCATAAATGCCGCCCAGATCTGCTGGTTCGCCGGGTCCTCTAGCACATCCTCCAGCCCGCCGCCCAGCAGCTCGCGCACCGCAGGGTGCGCCTCAATCCCCTGCTCCAGCAGCGCCTCCACGGCCGCGGGCACCACCGTGTTGTGGCGCAGCGCCAGGGCCAGCAGGTAGTTCTCGACCTTGGGGGTTGGGGGTTGGGGGTTGGGGGTTGGGGGTTGGGGGTTGGGGGTTGGGGGTTGGGGGTTGGGATGTGACTTCCGAGATCCAGCACCGGATGTGCGCTCCCTAACCCCTAACCCCCAACTCCCAGCCCCTTTGCTCCGCCCCCCGCGCAGGAGATCCAGAATCAGCTCGGCCTTGATCCCGATCACCTGCTCTAGCCGGGCGATGTAGACCCGCTGCTGGGCGCCGTCTAGCTCGGAAAGCAGGGGCAGCAGCTTGTCCAGGGCCGCCCGCTGGCCCTGCGGGTCGCCAAGATCCAGGCCGCCGGTGTAGGTCCCGATGTAGAACTCCATCACCGGCACGGCGTCGGCCACCAGCTGCCGCCAGAGATCCGGGTCGGCCTTAATCACCTCGTCGGGGTCGCGGCCCTCTGGCATCCTGATGATCCGCAGGCTGACGTCGCTCTCCAGGCGCACCGCGCCCTGGGCCGTGGCCACCAGATGCCCGCCCTCGCCCTCCTCGGCCCCATCGCGCAGGGCGTTCAGGCCCTTCAGCGTGGCCTTCTGCCCGGCGGCGTCGGCGTCCAGGGCCATATACACATTGTGCGAGAGCCGCTTGAGCAGGGCCACGTGCCCCTTGGTGATCGCCGTGCCCAGCGGGGCCACCACATTGCGGAAGCCGTGCTGGTGGGCGGTGATCACATCCACGTAGCCCTCCACCACCACCGTGCGGTCCTCGTCGCGGATGGCGTCGCGGGCCAGATCGAGGCCGTAGAGCAGCTCGCCCTTCTTGAAGAGCAGGGTCTCGGGCGTGTTCAGATACTTGGGCTGGGCGTCGCCCAGCGCCCGCCCGCCGAAGCCCACCACCTGGCCGCGCGCGTCGCGGATGGGGAAGATCAGCCTGCCCCGGAAGCGGTCGTAGGGGCCGCGCGTCTCGTGGTCGATCGCCAGCCCGGCCGCCACCACATCCTCGGGCGGGTAGCCCTTCTTGCCCGTCAGGTAGGTGAAGAGGTGCCCCCAATCATCCATGCTGTAGCCGACCTGAAAGGACTCGACGGTCTCGGGCGTCAGCCCGCGCCGCTCGACATAGTCGCGGCCGGGCTGGCCACGGGCCAGGCTCAGCAGCACATAGTTGAAGTACTTGGCGGCGGCGGCGTTGATCTCCAGCAGCCGCGTGCGCCGGGCGTCCTCCTGGCGCTCCTGGTCGCCCCTCGGCTCCAGGCGCACCCCCGCCCGCGCCGCCAGTTGCTCCAGGGCGTCCTTAAAGTCCAGCCCCTGCTTGCGCATCACATAGTCGAAAACCGTGCCCGAGGCGTGGCAGCCGAAGCAGTAGAAGCTCTGCGAGTCGGGGTAGACCGTGAAGGCCGGCGTGCGCGAGTTCGGGTGGAACGGGCAGAAGCCCACGAAGCTGCGCCCCGTCTTGCGCAGGCTCACGCCCGAGGCGCCGATCACCTCGACAATATCGGTCTTGCTGCGGACATCGTCGATCTGGCTCATATGTCATAGCCGATAGCCGATAGCCGATAGCTAATAGCGAACTATTGGCTATCGGCTATCGGCTATCGTTCTCACGCTCCCCACGTATTGGGGATAAAGATCCGCTTGAACATCTCAAGGGCGTAGCGGTCGGTCATGCCCGAGATGTAGTCTACCACAGCCCGCTCGGGAGGCTCCTGGCGGCGCGCGTTGATCTGTAGCAGATCTGCGGGCAGCTCCTCGGGGTGGGCGCAGAAGTGGGCGTAGAGCGTCTCGATCACAAAGCGCACCTTCTCCTCGTCCCGCCTGGCGCTCGGGGTGACGTAGACGTGGCTGAACATAAACTCGCGCAGCTTGTTGGTGGCGGCCAGGATGGGCGGGCTCATCGCCAGCAGCGGCGGGTTAGGCGGGGAGCCATCGCCGGTGGCCCACCAGTTATGGCTGATCATATCGCTCACCATCGTGTTGATCCGCACGCCGTGGCTGTGGCCAAGCACATCGAGGCAATCCTGGGGCAGCTCCTCGGGGCGCAGCACGCCGGCCCGGATGGAGTCGTCGATATCGTGGTTGATATAGGCCACGCTGTCGCAGATCTTAATGATCTGGCCCTCCAGGGTGCTGGCCGTGCCCCAGGCCGTAGTCATAATATCGCGGCGGGCCTTCGAGTGCAGGTAGATCCCCTCGCGCACGGCGTAGGTCAGGTTGAGGCCGTCGCCATTGCGCTCGATCACCTCGACGATCCGCCGACTCTGCTCGTTGTGGCGGAAGTGGTCGGGGTAGATCCGGGTCAGGGCCGTCTCGCCAGCGTGGCCAAAGGGCGCGTGGCCAATATCGTGGCCCAGGCCGATCGCCTCGGTCAGATCCTCGTTCAGGCAGAGGGCGCGGGCCACCGTGCGCGAGATCTGCGTCACCTCAAGGGTGTGGGTGAGCCGGGTGCGGTAGTGGTCGCCCAGCGGCGCGATGAACACCTGGGTCTTATGCTTGAGCCTGCGGAAGGGCTTGGAGTGCAGGATACGGTCGCGGTCGTGCTGATAGGCCGGGCGGATCGGGCAGGGCTGCTCAGGCCGCTCGCGCACGGCGGCGACGCTGAGGGCCGCCAGGGGCGAGAGCGTCGCCGCCTCCAGCGCCTCGCGCCGCTCACGGATGGTCGGGCTGATCATAGAACCTCCTCGACGCAGGCCGGTGTGACTCCCTGATTCTACCCGAAACGCGCAGGCAGTGCCAGCGCGGGCCTACGCACCTTACGCTTATGTAATTGCATAAGGGGCGCAAGATGTTATACTTTGGTTAAAGACGGGAGCCCCGCTGCACCTGTCATCGCTACACACCACGGAGTGTCACGGCAAGACCGCCGTAAAGCCTCGACTTACCCGCATACCAAGAAATAGGGGCAACCTATGGCGCAGGTACGACAGCGTGACACATCCTCTGACTCCGATTCGCTCCAACGACCTGCGGCCCCCCGCATTGTTGATCGGTCTGGTATGCCCATCGAGAGTCAGCAGACTGCCCAGCTGTGGTACCTCCGCGTGGAAGAAGACGCCCGCCTCCAGCGGGCCGCGCTCGACGCGACTGCCAACGCTATCGTGATCACTGACACCGATGGCGTGATCCGTTGGGTCAACCCGGCCTTCACAACGCTCACCGGCTACAGCGCCGAGGAGGCGATTGGGCTGACCACTCGGCTCCTGCGCTCTGGCGGGCAGACAGAGGCATACTATCGCGAGCTGTGGGAGACGATCACCGCTGGCGAGATCTGGCGCGGTGAGTTGCTGAACCGGCGCAAGGACGGCTCGCTCTACGTCGAGGAGCAGACGATTACCCCCGTCCGCAACGCGCTGGGCCGGATCTCGCACTATGTCGCGATCAAACAGGATGTCACCGAGCGCAGCCAGCGCGCCCGTGAGCTTGAAGCGGTGTCCACAGTCAGCGCCGCCCTGCGCATTGCCTCGACGCGTGCGGAGATGCTGCCGGTGATCTTGGAGCAGATCTGTAACCTGCTGCACGCCGATGGTGCCATGATCGCCATCCACGACCGCGCCAGCGGCGAGGTGTTTCTGGAGCGTGGCTATGGCGCGATGGCAGGGATGAGCGGGCTGCGGGTGTCGGCCGATTCGGGGGTGATTGGCCACGTCCTTCGCACCGGCGAGCCCTACCAGACCGCCGATATCTGGAGCGACCCACACCTCAGCCAGATCCACACCGGGCGTCTGAACGAGTCGCTGGCGGTCGCGCCGCTCAGCGCTCAGAACACGCTGATCGGGGCGCTGATCGTCAGCCGCGCGATGATTGGTGGCTGCGGCGAGGAGATCTTCAACGACGCAGAGCTGCGCCTGCTCATATCTATCGCCGACATAGCCGCCAGCGCGCTGCGCCGGGCTGAGCTTCACGAGCAGACCAAGCAGCGGCTTCAGCGCCTTCAGGCCATCCACAATGTGAACATCACTATCTCGGCCAGCCTGGATCTTGGTGTTACCCTCGGCGTGCTGCTCGATCACGTGATCGAGCAGCTGCGGGTTGATGCTGCGGCCATCCTGCTCTTTGAGCCGCGCTCGCTCTGCCTGGAGTACGCCGCCGGGCGCGGGTTTCGTACCCATGGCATCGAGGGCGTCCGGCTCGCCCTCGACGACCCGGCCGCCGGTAAGGCGGTGATCGAGCGGCGCCCGATCAGCCTGCCGGATCTCAGCCAGCACACGCCGTTCGTCCGCGCCCGCCAGATCGACGGCGAGCAGTTCTCGTCTTACTACAACATCCCTCTGATCGCCAAGGGCTATGTGCGCGGCGTGCTGGAGGTCTTTGTGCGAAGAGCATGGAAGGTCGATGCAGACTGGGACGAGTCGCTGCACATCCTAGCGGCCCAGGCCACCGTCGCGATCGACAACACCGCGCTGTTCGAGAGCCTTCAGCGCTCGAACATGGACCTGGCCCTCGCCTATGACGCCACCATCGAGGGCTGGTCGCGCGCGCTGGATCTGCGCGACCGCGAGACCGAGGGGCACTCCCAGCGGGTGACGACGCTGACTATGCGGCTGGCCCATGCGCTCAAGGTGGGCGAGGAGGGCCGTATCCACATCCAGCGCGGCGCACTGCTGCACGATATTGGCAAGATGGGTGTGCCCGACGCGATCTTGCTCAAGCCTGGCCCGCTAGATAGCGCCGAGTGGGTCGAGATGCGTCAACACCCCACCTACGCCTACGAGATGCTCCAGCCGATCATCTACCTGCGGCCCGCGCTCGACATCCCCCGCTACCACCACGAGAAGTGGGATGGCAGCGGCTACCCGCACGGGCTGAAGGGCGACGCCATACCGCTGGCGGCGCGCATCTTCGCCGTGGCCGATGTCTGGGACGCGCTGCGTTCGAACCGGCCCTACCGCCAGGCATGGGATGCGGAGGTGGTGCGATCCTACATCACCGCCCAGGCGGGCCGCCACTTCGACCCAGAGGTCGTGCGGGCATTCCTTGCTCTTGACGTTGATGTGTAGGCGGTGCTATGCGCGCCCCGGCACATCCAGACTCTGCGCCCGCCAGATCGCCATGCCGACGCCGACGATGGCATGTAGGACAAGCACCGTCCAGAAGTAGAAGCTGTGGACGTAAGTCGCCACCTGCTCCGGCGACACTGCCAGCGACTCGATGCGCTGGGCGACAAAGAAGCTGAAGAAGTAGAGGCAGAAGCAGCAGGCGGCGGCCATGCCCATCTCGCGGCGGCGGGCGATCAGCCAGCCTACGAAGAGCGCTGCAGGTGCGGCGAAGACCGCCCAGACCAGCGGGCGAACCGTTGATTCGTCGCGCACCAGCCCGGCCTGCGTCAGGTTATAGGCCGCCCATGCCAGGCCCACGGCGAGCGCGATAAGCATCACGCCGAGCGTTCTTAGGTCAATCCGTCGCATATCCATTCCGTAGGGGCGCATCGCGATGCGCCCCTACGCCTTATTCAAACGGCCCTTCACCTGCTCCTCCAGCTGCGCGATCCGCTGGCGCAGCCCCTCCTCGGACTTGGCGGCGGCCGCCAGGGCGTCCTCAAGCTGGTTGAGCGTCGTCACATAGCGCTGGCGCAGCGCGCCCTCGTCGCCGTCGCGACCGAGCGGCTGCAGGTTGCCCTGGATCTGGCGCTGCTGCTTGTAGATCGACTCGCGCTCCTGGTCGATCTGCCGCAGCAGGCCCTGGGCCTCGTCAATGCGGCGATAGAGATCGAGCACCCCCTCAAGGAAGGCGACCGTCTTCGCGTCTACCATGCCGTCGCGCAGCAGCATGCGCAGGCGGTCGCCGTTCAGACTGCGCACCTGCTCTTGTCGGCTCACCAGAGACCGCTCAGTGACGACAAACGTGCTGCGACCGTGGGCCGGGCATGCCACCCGCCAGCGGGCGAATCCGGCGCTCTCCTCATCGGGGGCGCGCGTGTCGGCCAGATCGTAGTTGGCCATGCGGGCCTGCTCGATCATCACATCGGTCGGTCGGTCGAGGCCGCTCACCAGATCGTAGTTGCGAATGCGCAGGTCGTACTCCTCGTACACCATATACTCGCCACGGATCTTTACGGCGTGCAGCCGACGGTAGGACAGTGGCCGATCACTCACCGTGATCCCGAGCTCCACGGCGTAGGGCACGATCAGCTCGCCGCCAGCCCGGGTGAAGGGCAGCACCGCCTCTCCGGCGTAGTCACCCTCATCGAGCACCGTCACCGGGCCGCGCTCCAGGGTCAGCCCCGTCCCGTTGGTTAGCCGCAGCGACGCCACCGGGTGATCCGGCAGCTTGGCCCGGTTGTAGAGCAGATCCCGGCGGGCGGGCAGGCGCTTGCTGACGATTGGCACCATCGCCGACTGTCCGCGGGCCACGTTGACTGGGTGGCCGACCTTGTAGGCGAACAGGGCGCCGCGGTCATCGCCCATGGTGTTGATCTCGACGGCCTCATCGAGCTGCTGGGCCGAGATGCGCTCGCGGCTGGCCGACTTTGCTAGCATTCTCTCTGGAGGCGGGGCCATCGGGGCCGGCATCGCCGCGCCAAAGGCCATCATATCGACGTCGGGCTGTACCAGCGGCGCGGCGTCAAAGAAGATCGGCGCGCCCACCGTGCGCTCCTCATCCTCCACCAGGGGCCGCTCCGGCGTGCGCGGCTCGTAGAGCCGGTAGCGGAACGAGATCGGCATGCCCGCCACCAGAGTCAGCTCGACGCCCTCAAGGTTCTCGTCCAGCTGGTTGTCGAAGATGCCCCAGCCCTGGAGGAGGACGAATGCGGAGGGCGGAGAGCGGAGGGCGGAGGGCTGATCCGCCGCCGCCACCTCCTCAAAGAGGAGCCGGTAGCTCACCCGCCAGGCCGGGGCCGGGGCGATGTAGCCCACCAGCAGCTCGTGGTCGCCGGGGCTGAGGTGGATGGTGGCGCTGCGCCGATCCTCCTCGCTCTGGGCGGCTTTGAGGAAGTAGCCGAGGTCGGCAACCGCCGCGTCGTCGAGCAGATCCACGCGGGCCAGATCTGCCAGGGGCAGTGCGCGCACCTGTCGCGCCTCGGCGTCGTAGATCGACACCATCGCCCGCAGCAGCGGCTCATCGTCCTCGTAGTCCACGCCAACAACCAGCCCCTCAATGCCGCTCTCGTTGGCGAGCACCAGCCGCGCCCGGCGTCCGCGCAGGTCGCGCAGCAGGTCGAGCATGCTCTGCCGGTCGGAGAGGTGGATGCTGCCGCGATCAAGGACGGCCGCGCGATCCTCGGGGGTCTCAAAGTCGATACTCTGCACCTGGCCGGCACCGAGATCCATGGCCACCAGGCTCTTGAGGACATCGTCCATCGCCTCACGGGCGAAGGTGAGCTGTAGGCGCTCGCCGCTCAGCGGCCCGCGCCGCTCGAAGTAGCCCACGCCGTGCTTGTAGATTGTCATCCGGGTGATTGGCAGCGACATCGGGAGCTCCTAGGGTACAGGGTACAAGGTTGTCCAGTGAAGCTTCGGGTGTATGGTAGCACATTCCAGGCGACGCATCGACATGATGGTTGTGAGTCATTGCTGGTGACGGCCCCGGTGGAAGGATGCTATAATCTACCCGCTATGCCAAACCCTTCGCTCTATGATATGACTCTGGCCGACGTTGAGGCCCTGATGCGCGGCTGGGGCCAGCCTCCCTTCCGCGCCCGCCAGATCTACCGCCAGCTCTACATAAACCTTGCCGATAGCCCGGCGTCGATGACCGACCTGCCCCTGGCCCTGCGCGAGCGCCTGCTCGCCGAGGTACCCCTCGGCGGGCTGCGCCTCGTCCGTACCCAGCAGTCCGCCGATGGCCTGACCCGCAAGGCGCTCTTTGCCCTCCCCGATGGAGCGGTGGTCGAGACGGTGCTTATGCTCTACGCCGACCGGGCTACCGCCTGTGTCTCCACCCAGGCGGGCTGCGCCATGGGCTGTGTCTTCTGCGCCACCGCTAAGCTTGGCCTGCTGCGCAACCTCAGCCCCGGCGAGATCGTCGAGCAGGCGATCTGGGCGAGCCGCGAGCTGCGGGCTTGGCAGGGGACAGGGGACAGGGGACAGGGGACAGGTACTGATGACCCGCAGGATGATGGGGGCCGCTGGATGGCCGATTCACCCACCCCCGTCCAGCAGCTCAGCCGTATCTCGAACCTAGTCTTCATGGGCATGGGCGAGCCGCTGGCCAACTATGAGCGCTGGTGGGCTGCGGTGCAGCGCCTGCACGACCCGCAGGGCTTCAATATGGGCGCCCGCAGCATGACGGTCTCGACGGTGGGGCTGGCCCAGGGCATCCGCCGCCTGGCCGACGAGGGCATGCCGATCAACCTGGCGATCTCGCTCCACGCCCCCGACGACGCCCTGCGCAGCGAGCTGATGCCGATCAACGACCGCTTCCCGATCACCGACCTGCTCGACGCGGCCCGCGAGTATATTGAGAAGACCGGGCGGCGCGTCTCGTTCGAGTACGTGCTGCTCCAGGGGCGCAACGACCAGCCGCACCAGGCGCTGGCCCTGGCTAAGCTGCTGCGCGGCCACACTGCCGACGGCGCCAACCGGGGCGTGCCCCTGCTCTGCCACGTCAACCTCATCCCCTGGAACCCTATCCCCGGCGCGCCGCTCGGCCGCTCCGAGTACAAGCGCATCCTCGCCTTCCAGCAGGTGTTGATGGACTACGGCGTGGCCTGCACCGTCCGCGTCGAGCGCGGGGTCGAGATCGCCGCTGCCTGTGGGCAGCTCGCAGGATCAATGCAAAATTAAAAATGCAAAATACGCAATAGAGCATAAGTAACGCTGTCACCCTGAGCGAAGCGAAGGGTCCCGGCCGGGATTCTTCGCTTCGCTCAGCATGACAGGACGCCTCACAGGGTTACTTCTGCGGTATTGCCAAAATACAAAGTTGAGGATGTTTCAGATGACACGTTGTGCCACCAATTGTAATTCACGTCTCGCCTTTTGCCTTTTGCCTTTTGCCTTTTGCCTTTTGCTGCTCTCCGCCTGCGGCACCTCCCAGCCCGTGCCCACGCCGACGCCTGTCGCCGCCGTCCCGGCCATCCCCGCCCCAGTCGTCGATCTGGGCAACGGCGGCACGCTGATTATGACCCTGGGCGCGCGCGACCCGGAGTCGCTCGACCCGGCCCTGGCAGGGAACATTGGGAACATCTTCCTGATCCGTCAGCTCTTCAGCGGCCTCACCCGGCTCGACGCCAACCTGAAGGTGCAGCCTGACCTCGCCGAGTCCTGGCAGATCTCGCCCGATGGGATGACCTACACCTTCACCCTGCTTAAGAGCGCCCGCTTCGCCGACGGCACGCCGATCACCTCTGCCGACGTGGTCTACTCGCTGGAGCGGGCCACCGACCCGAGCCTGGCCCCCTCGCTGCCTGCGGCCACCTACCTGAACGACATCGTCGGCGTGCGCGAGAAGCTCGCCGGGAAGGCTAGCAGCATCTCCGGCCTGAGCGCCCCCGATGATCTCACCGTGGTGATCACCACCGATGCGCCCAAGAGCTTCTTTCTCTCCAAGCTCGCTTTCCCCACCAGCTATGTCGTCGATAGGCGGACGGTCGAGTCCGGCCAGGGCAACTGGATGGAGCACCCCAACGGCAGCGGCCCCTTCGACATGGAGCGATGGGATCACGATAAGCTCCTGGTGCTGAAGCGCAATGTCAACTTCTACCGCGACCTGCCGAAGCTTGACCGGGTGCGATTCCTGATCGGCGCGGCCGCGAGCAACCCCATGGTGCTCTACGAGCAGGGCGACATCGACCTGACGGCGGTGCCTATCTACGCCCTCGCCCGTGTGCAAGATGCCAGCAACGCTCTGTCGAAGGAGCTTGTGCGTGTGCCGCAGCTCTCAACCTACTATGTGGCAATGAATGTGAATTTGCCGCCCTTTGATGACCCAAAGGTACGCCAGGCATTCGGCCTGCTGATCGACAGGGCTAAGCTTGCCGAGGTGTCGTTGGATGGCGCCGCCGAGATGGCGCGCGGTATCCTGCCGCCAGGCATCCCCGGCTACAACCCGGACTTGCCTGAGGTGCGGCACGACATCGAGCGGGCCAAGGCGCTGCTTGCCGAGTCGCGCTACGGCAGCGCCGATAAGCTTCCGCCGATTGTGGCCTATGGCAGCTGGGCAAGCACGCTCAGCGAGGTGGCGAAGGACGAGTTGGGCATCACCATTGAGGTGCGCGGCTACGAGGAGTACAGCGATTACCTGAGCGCGCTAAACCAGCGCCAGTTCCAGATCTACGGCAGCGGTTGGATCGCCGACTACCCCGACCCGGAGAACTTTCTGGATGTGCTGTTTCGCGGTGGCAGCGGCGAGAACCACACCAGCTACGACAGCCCGCAGGTGAACGACCTGCTCGACCGGGCCGCCGTGGAGAAGGACGAGGCGACGCGATTCGACCTGTACCACCAGGCCGAGATCCAGATCCTGGCTGACGCGCCGGTGATCCCGCTTTACCACAACATCGCCTACACCCTGGTCAAGCCCTATGTGCGCGGGCTTGAGGTGACGCCAATGGGAATCCTCGACCTCTCGACGGTCGAGCTTGCTCGGTAGTTTGCGCTGGGGGCTACGCGACTCTAACCCTCCCCTCCCTATAATCCAATCCCTGAGAGGACGTCCTGATGACCGCCCCAACCGTCGCCCAGGCCGGGCCAATGATCGAGAACCGTCGTGAGCAGATCGGCTGGTACTTCTACGACTGGGCAAACTCTGCATTCTCTACCACGGTGGTGACCGTCTTCCTGGGGCCGTACCTCTCCTCGGTGGCCGAGGCCGCCGCCGACGCACAGGGCATGGTCTACCCGCTGGGCATCCCGGTGGCCTCGGGCTCCTTCTTCCCCTACATGGTGTCGCTCTCGGTGCTGCTCCAGGTGCTCTTCCTGCCCATCCTGGGCGCGATCGCCGACTACACGCAGATCAAGAAGCAGCTGCTCGGCCTCTTCGCCTACATCGGCGCATTCGCCACTATGGGGCTATTCTTCCTGGAGGGCAGCAACTACCTGCTCGGCGGCGGGCTGTTCCTGGTGGCGAATCTGGCCTTCGGCGCATCGATCGTTTTCTACAACGCCTACCTGCCCGACATCGCCAGCCCGGATCGGCGTGATGCGGTCTCGTCGCAGGGCTGGGCGCTGGGGTACCTGGGCGGCGGGCTGCTGCTGGTGCTGAACCTGATACTCTTCAACAGCCGCGATGCGCTGGGGATCCCCACGAACCTGGCGGTGCGGATCTGCCTGGCCTCGGCGGGCGTCTGGTGGGCGATCTTCACGATCATCCCGCTGCTGACCCTGCGGGTGCGGGCCTCGGCAAAGGCGCTGCCGTCCGGCGAGCGCTACCTGACAGTCGGATTCAGTCAGCTCGGCCACACCTTCAGCCAGATGCGCCACTACCCGCAGACGATCACGTTCCTGGTGGCCTATCTGCTCTATAACGACGGCATCCAGGCAGTGATCGCCCTGGCCTCGGTGTTCGGCGCCGAGGAGCTGAACATCCCGCAGTCCTACCTCATCCTCACCATCCTCATCGTACAGTTTGTGGCCTTCGGTGGCGCTCTGGCCTTCGGCTGGCTCGCAAGGCGCGTGGGCAGCAAGCGGGCGATCATGATCAGCCTGGTGATCTGGGTGGGGGCGGTGATCTTCAGCTATGTGATGCCGGCGAACAACGTGCCGCTGTTCTTCGTGCTCGGCGCGATCATCGCCGTGGTGCTGGGCGGTAGCCAGGCGCTCAGCCGCTCAGTCTTCTCGCTGATGATCCCGGCGGGACAGGAGGCCGAGTACTTCAGTCTCTACGAAGTGAGCGAGCGCGGCACCAGCTGGCTGGCCCCGCTGCTTTTCGGCCTAGCCCTCCAGTTCACCGGCAGCTACCGCATCGCCATCGTCTCGCTGATGGTCTTCTTCATCGTGGGCCTGGCCATCCTCACCCGCGTCGACATCCGCCGCGCGGCCGTGGAGGCCGGGAACGAGGCACCGGCTCACGGGTGATCTGGGGATCGGGAGTCAGGAGTCAGGAGGGCAGGAGTCAGGAGTCGGGAGTCGGGAGTCAGTGTTCCGACTCTCGGATCACTGGCTTCCGACTCCTGACTCCTGACTCCCGCCCTCCAACCCCAACGCGAATACGGTATACTGCGCGCAGAGCTATTGTCGAGCGTGACAGGAGTCCCGATGGTCACTGCCTACCTCCTCTTCGTGGTCGCGGCACTGCTGCTGATCCTGCTTGTGGCGCTGATATGGCGGTTCTGGAAGAACTTCGCCCAGGTCTCGCCGGAGGAAGAGGAGCTGGAGCGCAGTATCGCCTCGCTGAACGACTCGCAGGCCAATCGGGTGAGCGACCAGCAGATCGCGCGGCAGATGGACGCCGAGACCGGCTGGCAGATCATGGTGCGCCGGGGCCAGCGCGACTCCCGTCGCCCGCGTCGCCCCCGCCAGTGATTTGGTGGCAGGAGACAGGAGTCGGGAGTCGGGAGTCAGTGATCCGACTCTCAGATCGCTGACTCCCGACTCCCGACTCCCGACTCCCGACTCCCGACTCCTGACTCCTGACTCCTGACTCCTGACCCCTGACCCCTACTTCTTCATCTCAACGCCGAGCAGGCCGAGCAGCACGTTGTAGGGCGGCGCATTCTCCGGGTGCGACTCGAAGCGGGCGCGCTCGAACCACTGCACGGTGTAGGTCTTGCCATCGCTCAGTACCTCCTGCTGCGGCTCGCTCAGCGGCAGCCCGAAGAGGGCCAGGCTCTCGTCGGCGGTGTAGCCGGATTTGTTATCAAGCGTCAGGCCGTGGCTCTGCCAGTAGCTCAGGAAGGGCTCGCAGAGCGAGTGGCCGGTCTCGGGGAAGTAGCGGCAGCCCGAGGACGCCCCGCTCACCTTCGCGAACTGCTGCCAGTCGCGGCCCTGCTTCGCCAGCACGTCGGCGCCGAGACGGCCGAGCAGCACGTCGTAGGGGCGGGCGTTCTCCGGGTGCAATTCCAGCCGGTTGCGCTCGAACTCCTGGGCCTGGAAAGGCTTGCCCTCGATCGTCACGCCCTGCTGCGGCCCGATCGGGTAGCCGAACACCGGCAGCCCGCCGTTCTGCTTCCAGTACTCCAGAATGCGCCCGCAGACCTGGTAGCCCGTCTCGGGGAAGGTCTGGCAGCCGCTGGGCGTGGGCTGGGGCACAGGCGTGGGGTTGCCCACCTGGGTGCGGAAATTATCGCTCAGCTCCTTCGTCAGCCGTAGGTAGAGGTCGCCGTACTGCTCGCTCGGCTCGATGTGGCTGCCCTCAAAGAACTCATTGAAGCTCGTCAGCACAACGGCCTGGGCGTTGCGGTCGATTGCCGTCTGCCAGGTGCCCCGGTAGTAGTCGCCGCCCTGGCGGTCGCGGGCGTGGCCTCCGCGAAACTTCAGGTCGTTGTAGCCGGGCATCACCGTAGCCACAAAGGGGCGACTCTGGCCGTTGGCCTTATTGTAGCGGTCGAGCCGACCGGCGTAGGAGGTCATCGCCGCGCCTGGGCTTTTCTCCCATGTGATATCGAAGTAGTAGAGGGCGTCGTAGACATCCAGGTAGCTGAAGTCATCGGTGCCGCCGAACCAGTACTGCTGATGGTTCGGGTCGGCCTGATTCCGCAGCTGCTTCCAGGTGTCCAGCCCGCCCAGCGAGGGCGGGTAGAACCAGAAGACCACCGGCTTGCCCTGGAAGGTCAGGTAGTTCGGCTTTGTGAAGAAGTCGCGCTGGAGGACGCCGATCGCGCGGGCGAGGCCATCGACGCTCTTCAGGCCAGCCCATGCCGACTGGTCGGGGATGATCGCGAACTGTATGTCGCTGCCCATCTGCTGGGCCAGATCCATAATCCGACGGCAGCGCTTATCGAGACGATCCTCCTCGGGGCCGAACCAGGTACAGATCAGGGCGTCGATCCCGGCAGCGTCGGCCTGCTGAATATGCCGCTTGAGGGTCTCATCATCGCCGCCCGAGTACTTGGGTGCGGGCAAGTCGCTCATCTTGTCGTAGGTCCAGTCGCTCGGCTCCCACCAGGGGTAGTAGAAGGCCATGATCGGTCGGTCGGATGCGGCGCGGGCCGGGGCCGGGGCATGGGCGAGCGAGACGAGGGCGATCAGGGCGAACAGCGGGGCGATCCATCGCAGCGTACGGCGGTGTGTCATGCGGGTGCTCCTTGGTTTGAGGGGACAGCGGGGAGTCAAATGGTGTGGTCATTTTACCTGAGTGACGGCTCCAGCGCTAAAGCTGCTGGGCTTCAAGGGGATGCCACCCCATCCCACACGATCACAGGCGAAGCGAAAGGAGGCCCCGTTACAGAATAGCGAGCGCCGCGTTCTCATCCCTGTCCAGCACCAGCCCACAATAGCATCATCTGCCACAGGAGAGGAATCATGGCTCATCGGAGAACGACCCTGCCCATGCGCGGCCAGCTGCTCCACTGGCCCCCTGAGGCCCTCGGCGAAGTAGTCCCCAGGACGTAACGGTCCCCCTGCCCTCTAGCGCGGCCTGCCCCGCCCATGCTATAATCTTGCCACTTATATACGTGATGGCCGCGCGGGAAACGTGGCCGGGAGGGAACGGACACCAAAAGCATCACCGAAAGCGCATGGGCTCGCGCTGTGGCGCGAGCTGACGAGGAGGAGGTTCCCCGCCGCAGGGCGGGGCTAATACGGGCAGCACGCCCGTAGAACATCGACAAGATCAGCGGAAGCCTCCCAGGCCCAGGGCGCGGCCTGCAAGCGGATGGCGCAATATCTCCCGGCGACGGGTAGGGCAAGGCCACCGCAGCGACCCACCCCAGCGATTGCAGATTGTCGATTGCAGATTGTGTTCGCTTACGCGCTGCATCTGCCAGTCGATCTGCGCGCACCCCATTTCCCAACCCCACCATAGAGCACTGAGCGGAGCCGTTGAGCCACCGAGTCACTGAACTTGGTGGTGCGCTGTACGTGCGCCTTGCGTTCGCAAGCTCAATCGATCTGCCCATTGCTATAGGACGCAAACAGCAGAAGGCTGGGCGCTCGCTGATGCGAGGCGCTCTGTTCTGTGCATCTCTCGTCCTCGTGACATGACACAGCGACGCTGAACAGACCCCATACGGGAGTCATGTCTCACGTTGCAATCTGCAATCTAAGGAGCAAACATATGTGTGGGATCGTCGGATATATCGGCCAGCGCAATGCGACGGATGTTGTTGTCGGTGGCCTCCAGCGCCTTGAGTATCGCGGCTACGACTCGGCGGGGATCGCGATCTTCGCCGAGGGCGATGGCCTCCAGCTGCGGCGCAGCGTGGGTAAGCTTGGCAACCTAGTGGTACGTCTGGCCGAGGAGCCGGCCGCCGGGCATGTCGGGATCGGCCACACCCGCTGGGCCACCCACGGCGGCGTGACAGAGGCCAATGCCCACCCCCACCGCGACGCCAGCGGTGAGATTGTGGTCATCCAGAACGGCATCGTCGAGAACTACTTGGAGCTGAAGGGCCGCCTGATCGAGGCTGGCCATACCTTTGTCTCGCAGACTGACACCGAGGTGATCGCCCACCTCGTCGGCCACCACTACGCGCAGACGGGCTCGCTGGAGGCCGCCATGCGCCTGACGATGGCAGAGCTGCGCGGGGGCAACGCCGTGGTGGCCATGAGTGTGCGCGAGCCGGGCACCCTGGTCGCCGCCCGCCTCGGCAACGCCGGCGGCGTTGTGATCGGCATCGGCGAGGGCGAGAGCTTTATCGCCTCGGACATCCCCGCCATCCTCGACTACACCCGCAACCTGATCTTCCTGGAGGATCGCGATATCGCCGTGGTCACTCGCGCGGGTGCCCAGATCACCCGCCTGGACGGCGAGCCGGTCGAGCGCCACCCGGTGGCAATCAGCTGGGACCCGGTATCTGCCGCCAAGGGCGACTACAAGCACTTTATGCAGAAGGAGATCGCCGAGCAGCCCCGCGCCCTCACCGATGTGCTGCGCGGTCGGATCGACCAGGAGGCCGGCCAGGTCTTCCTCGATGACCTGAAGCTCGACGACGCGGCCCTGCGCCGGGTGAGCCGGATCTACGCCACCGCCTGCGGCACAGCGTGGCACGCCGGGCTAGTGGCCAAGTTTATGATCGAGCGGCTGGCTCGTGTCCACGTCGAGGTGGACTACGCGAGCGAGTTTCGCTACCGCGAGCCGGTGCTCGGTGCCGACTCCCTGCTGCTAGCGATTACCCAGAGCGGCGAGACGGTGGACACCCTCGCGGCGATGGAGGAGGCCCACAGCCAGGGCGTGCCGAGCGTGGCGATCGTCAATGCGATCGGCAGCCAGGCCGCCCGCGTGGCCGACGGCGGCCCGCTCTACCTGCACGCCGGCCCCGAGATCGGCGTGGCCTCCACCAAGGCGTTCACCTCGATGCTGGTGGCCAGCTACCTCTTCGCCCTGCGCCTGGCCCAGGCGCGCGGCACCCTCACGCCCGCCGAGATCCGCCCGCACCTCCAGGCCCTGATCGAGCTACCCGGCAAGGTCGCCGAGGTGCTGGAGTCCGCCGGGCCGATCTGCGCCGAGCTGGCCGAGCGCTACCACGGGGCGAGCAACGCGCTCTTCCTGGGCCGCCAGGCCAACTACCCGATCGCCCTGGAGGGCGCACTCAAGCTCAAGGAGATCAGCTACATCCACGCCGAGGGCTACCCCGCCGGGGAGATGAAGCACGGCCCGGTGGCCCTGATCGACGAGCATATGCCCGTGATCTGCATCGCCCCGCGCGATGGGATCTACGAGAAGATGCTCAGCAACATCGAGCAGGTGAAGGCGCGCGGCGGCCAGGTGATCGCCATCGGTAGCCCCGGCGACGCCCTGCTCGCCGAGAAGGCCGACCACGTGATCAGCGTGCCCAGCACCCTGCCCCTACTCCAGCCCGTGCTGACGGTCATCCCGCTCCAGCTGCTGGCCTACGAGGTGGCGCTGCGCCGCGGCTGCGATGTGGATCAGCCGCGCAACCTGGCCAAGAGTGTGACGGTGGAGTAGCGCCCGCTATGCTCCTGCGCACCACCCCGAGATCGCCCCGTGCCAGTCGCCCTCGAAGGCATCCAGGGGCGCGCCGACAAGCTGCGGCCATGCCGCTAGGCTGTAGCTACCGTCGCGGTAGGCCGCATAGACTCGGCGGGCGGCATCAGGTCGCTCGGTGAGCAGGTAGTAGGACAGCGCCCAGGCAGCATCGTAGTCGAAGCTGCCGTAGCGGTCGTAGCCCGCGCGGCGGGCCAGCAGTTCGGCCAGGGAGGGCTGGGCGGCCCGCCCGCAGAGCCGGGCCATCTGGGCGGGGCGCGGGGCCAGCGTCGCCCCGCCCTCGCCATCGGCGATCGCCCCAGCCATCACCTCAGCCAGCCCCTCGTCGGCCCAGCCCCTCGGCTCGGCGTGGTAGCCAGGGTCGGCCCACAGCCCCGCAAACAGCGTCTCCCCGGTCAGCGCGTGGGTCAGCTCGTGCTGAATAGTCTCGCCCAGCGTGTTCTCGCTCTGGTCGGGGCGGCGCTGGTGGGTGTAGAGGGTGCGCGTCGCCTCATCGTAGACCCCGTCCACATCGACGGTGAAGGGCGTGAAGGCGCGCATGTAGTCGCGGTAGATCGCCTGGCTGGCGAAGATTAGCAGCGTGAGCGTGCCCGCTGGCTCGCCGGGCAGCGGGGCGGAGAGCGCCGGGCCGAGAGCCTGCGCGTAGGCGGTCGACACAAGCGCGGCGTGATCCAGCAGCGCCGGCAGTTCGCCCACAGGCAGACCGGAGCGCAGCAGGAAGCCTGCGGCCTCCAGACGATTCGGCAGTGCCAGGGTCTCGTAGTCGGCGCGCAGCTGGGCGAGGTGTGCGCCGCCCTCCAGGCGATCTTGGGCGCGGGCGATGGCGGCGCGGGCGGTCAGCTCAGTCGGCGTGCTCTCGGCGTCGGCGAAGGCCATGCTCCCCCGGATGTCGGGCGAGTCCTCGGGCAGCGCGAGGGGCGGCTCGTCAAGCTGCGCAGCCAGCAAGATCTCGCCAAGCTCGGCACGGATCTGCGGGGGCAGGCGCTCATCGCGCAGGCGGGCCACCGTATCGGCGGCGGCGGCGCGCACGCCGGGGTCGTCCGAAAACATCCCGGCGATGATCGAGTCGCGGTCGGCGGCGGCGAGCGGGCCGACCTTGCGGCCGATCAGACGGGCGGCGGCCATGGCCGAGCGGGCGCGCAGCGCCGGGGCCACACGCACATCGGCGCTGATTCGCTCCAGGGCAGGCTGGGTGCCAAAGCTGGGGAAGTAGAAGGTGTCGTAGATCCAGATCGCGTCCTGGACAAGGAAACTATCGCGCTCCCCAGCGAGAATCTGGTCGAGGGCCATACGCGTGGCGGCGGCGCGCGTGCGGCGCATCAGCTCGCCCGCCCGGCTGGCGGGCGGGCTCTCGGCGAGGCGTCCGAGGGCGCGCAGCCCGTTGCGCCGCGCCCGCGTGTCGCGCCGGGCGTCCGTAGCCATCGCGATCAGCGTATCGACAACCGGCTCATCAGCGCGCGGGCGCAGGGCCGCCGCGATCTCCTCGGCGCAGTCGTAGCCCGCGCCCGGCAGGGCCGCCAGCAGCGACTCCGCGTCGGGGTAGCCCATGGCCGCGCAGCTCGGCGTGAGAGCGGGCGGCACCACGGCCGGGCCGGGGGCCAGGGGCATAGTCGAGGCGATCAGCAGGGGGAGGAATGCAAAATACAAAATGCAAAATGCAAAATGCGCAATACCGCAGAAGGAACGCTGTGAGTAATTGGCGATCCGGCTGCCAAGCCATCGCGGCAGCAGTGACAGCGTTCCTTCTACAGTATTGCCGAAAAAGAGAATGACCAGATCGTGGCCCAGCGGCAGAAGGGAGCTGGGATGCGCTGGATTCGGGAAACCAGCGATGCGCTGGCCGCCCTGCGTACCCTCGTCCTGAATGGGGACTGGAACGACTGCTGGTGTCATCGACAGATACCCTCCCTGCTGGCAACTTGACCCAGGACTTATTCGCGCTAATAGAACCTTTGCTAATACCGCACGAATGAGCTATACTAAACACTGTTGTCTGTTCCCTGTTCCCTGAGCGAGAGCGACCAATGCCCGACGCCCGCACCCACGACATGATCACCTACGCCACCGCCGTGGCCCTAGCGCCGCTATCCCAGGTCGCCCAGGTGAGCCTGCTTGGCCTACCGCAGCTTGCCGCGTGGCCCAACAGCGCCTGGCTGGTGATCGCCCACATCATCTCGGGAGTGATGTTCTCGCCGGATCTGGATCTGGACTCGGCGATCGACAACCGCTGGGGCATATTCTTCTGGATCTGGCGGCCCTACATGTGGCTGGTGCCCCACCGTAGCTTCTGGAGCCACAGCCTAGTCATCGCGCCGCTGCTGCGCCTGGCCTACTTCTACGTCGTGATGATCGGGCTGATCATCGGCGGGACGTGGCTGCTCGGGCTGGTCGGCATTGTCGTGCCGGACTACCACACGCAGATCGTCCGCGCCCTCAGCCAGATCAGCGCCGATCACCCCGACACAGTAACGGCATTCCTGGTCGGCTTCTGTACCGGCAGCGCCGCGCACAGCATCGCCGACTGGCTGGTGACGGGGGGGAAGCAAATTCTGCGCCGCGTGGGCATCCGCGTCACCCGCGACTATCGCAACCACGACAGGTATGTACCCCGTTACAGGCGACGCACATAGGGATGGCGCGGCACCGTCCGGGCGGGCACGTCGGCCCGCCCCTACGCCTCGGACAGGTTACGCGTGTGGTCAAGGTAGTCCTGGAGGATGATCGAGGCGGCGACCTGGTCGATCTGCTGCTTACGCTTCTCGGGCTTGACGCCGAGGTCGCGGAGCATCTGCTCAGCGGCGGCGGTGGAGAGGCGCTCGTCGAAGAGGGCCACCGGCATGGAGAGGGCTGCCTCAAGCTCGCGGGCGAAGGTGCGGATCAGCTCGGCCTGGGGGCCGATCTCGCCGCGCAGGGTCAGCGGCAGGCCGGCCACAACCTCTACCACTTGGTTCTCGCGCACAAGCCGCCCGATCTCGGCGAGGGCGCGCTCGTGCGGGGTCGCGCTGACGGTGGTGAGCGGGCTTGACAGCGTGCCTGACGCGTCGCTCAGAGCCACACCGATCCGCCGCGAGCCGATATCAAGGCCCAGAACCCGTCGGTCAATCATCAGTATAATCAGGAGGCAGGATCACAACCCTGCCTCCTGCCTCCTTGCCCGCCGCCTCCTATGATCACCGCGCCTCGACGCGCAGCTGAAAGTCCCAGCCGGGCAGCTGATCCACATTGGGCAAGACATAGGTGCCGATCAAACCCTGCTGCTGGAGCGTCTGGAGGGCTGCGTCGGCATCGTATCGCGACTTGCCGCGCACAGCGTCGCGCACCTGCTGGAGCACGCTGTCGCTCAGGCCGGGGCCACAGGCCGGATCCTGGGTGTTCGGAGCGATCTGGCCATCCACCGTCAGCCGCTCGCCGTCCCAGCGCCAGCCGGTAATCGCCGGAGCCTTGCAGTCGCCGGGCTGGAGTAGGCCGGCCTGGCGCAACTGCTCGGTGAGCGCCTTAGCAAGCTGGCCCTCGATCAGCGCGCCGGGCGCGGTGGACAGGGCGCTGTAGTGGGCCTGAACCGTCAGGGTGAAGGTCGGGTTCTGCGGATCCACCGTCTCGCCGACAGCCGGGGAGACCGAGTACTCAAAGCCCTGGAGCTGCTGGAGCTCAGCGCGGCGCGGGATGATCGTCGTCGGCGCTAGCTGGAGGCCGCGCGCGGAGGCGAGCCCCTGGAGCTGCTGGCGGGCCTGGGTGTCGAGCTGGGTCAGCCCCTGGGCCAGGATCGCCTGCACGTCGCTATCCTTGACGATCCAGACCTGATCCTCGCTGCCGCCAGTGATCGGGCCGTTCTGTACGATCAGAGCGCCGCTGTCCACATTAAAGGTCTGGCCGCCGGGTACTGCGACCCTGCGGATGCTGTTGGCATCGACGTTCGAGGCGCTGCCGGCCGAGCGCGCCGCCACATCAATGTTCACCACGCCACGGGTGGTGACAATCTGGGCACCCTGGTCGCTGGTGGTCGCCGGGGGGATGGTCGTATCGACGCCGCTGATGAAGGGCACCTCCTGACCATCGGGCTTCACCGCGATAAACTCAGTACCCGCAGGCAGGGTGATCGGCTGCGGGCTGCCGCTGTAGATCGTGACCGTACCTCGGGCAGTTCCCGAGGGAGACATCGTGCCCTCGGTGACTTGGCCGCTCACGCTCACCGCCACATCGCTGACAACCCCCTCGGCCTCGACGGCGGTGCCTGACCCTCCGCTGCCGGGGGCTGCCAGCGGGATCGGCATGGCGTTGATCGGCTCGATCTGGTCAGGCCGCACCGGCGGGGCCACGCCCACCGTTGCACTGCCGCCCAGGATAAGCACGGCGGCGACGGCGGCGCTCACCAGCAGGATGAGGATGAGCAGCACGGGGACGAGCCAGCTACGGCGGCGCGGCGGCGCGTAGGGCGCGTCGTCCTCGTCGTAGAGCGGGCTACGGCGCGCGGGCATCGGCTGCGTCACGGCGGGGCGAGGCGAGGCAGGCGGGGTGGAGCTGTGTTTACCGGTCTGCTTGGCGCGAACCTTCTCCGCCTGCGTGAGCTCAATATCCTCGGGGCGGATGCGCCTGGGTGCGGCGGGGGGAGCCTCAGCGCGGCGGGGCGGGGCGCGCCGCAGGTCGCCATCATCAGCACCGATGCTGTCCAAGGCGTCCATAAAATCATCGTCTGCCGTCGGGGCACCGCGGGCGGGAAGGGCGTCGAGGCTCTCCAGAGCAGCGAAGATATCCTCGTCCTCGGGGCTAGGGCCGACGGCGCGGGGAGGGGGCATGGTGTCGAGGTCGTCAAGCGCGTCGAGAAAGGCGGCGTCACCGGCGCTCAGGTCATCAGCGAGATGGCTCGACACGCCGCCGCGCGCCGGCTCGCGGTCGAGCACGCGGGTGGCATACGGGCTGCCATCAGTCGTCGACGGAACCACTACGTGGGCGTCGCGCACCTGTAGCGTCTCGATCCCGCCCTTCCGGGCCGCCCGCAGCGTCTGTGGGTCCGAGCTGATCAGAGTCAGCGTCACGCCGCGCTGGACGGCCAGTTCGCGCAGGCGCTGTAGCTGAGCCAGCTTCTGGAGGCCGGGCACTCCCTCGGGCACCAGCAGCTGCACCTGGCGCGCCCCCGACTGGCCGACCTTCTGCAGCAGCGTGTCGGCGGTATCGCCCAGCAGCGCCAGGATCAGTACGGTTTCATCGGCGACCATGCCTTCCCCTCCGGGGAATGTTGAGTGTTGAATGTTGAGTGTTAAATGCCCAACATTCAATATTCAGCACTCAACATTATTTCTTCTGCTCCGCCACCAGCGCGGGCGCGCGAGCTATCGCGTCGGCCAGCTTGCTCACATCGCGGCCGCCGGCCTGAGCCATCTCGGGGCGCCCGCCGCCGCCGCCGCCCACGATCTGGGCCAGCGCCTTCACCAGGTTCCCGGCGTGGTAGCCCTGCTTCACCAGGTCGGGCGTGACCATCGTGAGGATCTGGGGCTTCTCGCCGATCACCGCGCCGAGCACAATCACGCCGCTGCCCAGCTTATCGCGCAGCCAGTCGCCCATCTCCCGCAGACGGTTGGCGTCCTCGGCCTGAACCTCGGCGGCCAGGATGGGCACCGGGCCATCGCGGCGCACGGTGTCGAGCAGGCCCTCAATCGAGGCGCGGGCCAGCTTGCCGCGCAGGGCGTCGAGCTCCTGCTGGCGCTGCTTGCCCTCGCTGATCAGTAGCTCGATCCGCTCTGCCACCTGGGGCGTCGGCACGCCCAGGCGCGCGGCCAGATCGCGCAGCAGATCAGCCTGCTGCTCAGCCCACTGCTCGGCACCGCGACCAGTCAGCGCCTCGATACGGCGGATACCACTGCCGACGCTGCTCTCGCCCACCACTCGCACATAGCCAATCTCGCCGGTGCGCCCCACGTGCGTCCCGCCGCAAAGCTCGCGAGAGTCTCGACTGGCGAAGTCGGGAGTCGGGAGTCGGGAGTCGGGAGTCGGGAGT
>RYFE02000035.1 GCA_004138175.2 Chloroflexales bacterium ZM16-3
GGGAGTCGGGAGTCGGGAGTCGGGAGTCGGGAGTCAGCAAGCGAGCGTAGTGAGCCCCCAACCCCCAACCCCCAACCCCCAGCCACTGACTCCCGACTCCTGAGTCCCGACTCCTGGGCACGTAACCCGCCGTGGTATAATCCCGGCATCACAACGCTGCGCTCAGAGGAGAACCTGCAATGGAGCGAACCATCCGCGTCCTGGTGGCCAAGCCCGGCCTGGACGGACACGACCGTGGTGCCAAGGTGATCGCCCGCGCCCTGCGCGACGCTGGCATGGAGGTAATCTACACCGGCCTCCAGCAGACCCCACAGATGATCGTCGAGGCGGCCCTCCAGGAGGATGTCGACGTGATCGGCCTGTCGATCCTCTCCGGTGCCCATATGACCCTGCTGCCCAAGCTCGCCCGGCTCCTGCGCGACCAGCAGATGGACGATGTGCTGGTGATCGCCGGCGGGATCATCTCCGACGAAGATGCCGCCACCCTGAAGAGCGAGCACGGGATCGGCGCAGTGTTCGGCCCCGGCTCGAACACGCACGATATTGTCGCCTACATCCGCGCCAACGCCGGCGTCGCCCGCGACTGATATGCGCATACCTGATCTTCTCCCCCGCCTGCTCGCAGGCGACCGACGCGCACTAGCGCGGGCGATCTCGCTGGCGGAGCAGGGCGGCCCGCCCGCCCGCGAGCTGCTCGCCGCCGTCTACCCCCACGCCGGGCGCGCTCACATTGTCGGCATCACGGGGCCGCCCGGCGCTGGCAAGAGCACCCTGGTGAACGCCCTGGCCCTGGAGCTGCGCAGCCTCGGCCGCACTGTTGGGATTGTCGCGGTGGACCCCACCTCGCCCTTCAGCGGCGGGGCTGTGCTGGGCGACCGCATCCGCATGCAGGCCCTCTGCGGGGATCCTGGCGTCTTCATCCGCAGCATGGCCAGCCGGGGCAGGCTGGGCGGCCTCTCGCGGGCCACCGCCGACGCCGTCGCCCTGATCGACGCCGCTGGCTTCGATATCGCCCTGATCGAGACGGTCGGCGCAGGGCAGGGCGAGGTGGACATCGCCCGCGCCGCACAGACCACAATTGTGGTCGAGGTGCCCGGCATGGGCGACGATGTCCAGAGCATTAAGGCCGGAGTGCTGGAGATTGCCGACCTGTTCGTGGTGAACAAGGCCGACCGCGACGGCGCCGACAAGACGGTGCGCCAGCTGCGATCCATGCTGCACCTGGGAGGCCCGCCCGCCGATGGATGGGAGCCTCCGGTGCTGCCCGCCGTCGCCTCCGCAGGCCAGGGCATCGCCGAGATCATCGCGGAGGCCGACCGACACGCAACGCACCTGCGCGCCGGGGACGGGGCCGATGCCCACGCCCGCGCCGCCGCCGAGGGCGATCTGCGCGCCGCCGTGCAGGAGCTGGCCATTGAGCGGCTGCGCGGCCCGGCATGGGACGCCCTCGTGGCGAAGATCGTCGCCCGTCGGGGCGATCCCTACACCGCCGCCGAGGAGCTTTTAGGAGCGTTATAGCGTGGGCGTTGCCCGCTCTATAACTCTCCCCTTGCGCAGCGGCCGGTGAGCGCGTTACACTCTCTATGAGATGCCAGTTACGCGCAGAATCGGATCAGGGAATATGTCATTTCGCGCCCGCCTCACCCTCGCCTACACCGGGTTCTTCACCCTGGCACTGTTCCTGCTGGGCTGCGGGATCTACTTCTCGGTGCGCCAGTCGCTCTATGGCGGGGTCGAGCGCGACCTGTGGGCGGCCACGCAGCAGGTGCGGGCGATCTTCAACGCCGGTGGCCTGGAGCCTATCCGCACGCCCAGCGGCGAGATATCGCTCTTCCTCAAGGGCGAGTTCATCCAAATCTTCAACAACCCCAACCTTGGTGCCCAGGTCTTTGGCCCCACCGGCGACCTGCTCGACAGCACGCCCAACCTCGGCGGGCACGGCCTGACCCTGCCCGAGGGCTCGCTCGCCCTTGGTGCCGACGATATCAACAGCGGGCTCACCTCGCTGCGCGAGATCAACGACGTGCGCATCCAATCGCTCGTCACGCCGCTGGTGTTGAAGAGCGGCAAGGTCGTCGGCATCCTCCAGATCTCGCGCCCGCTCAAGGATGTCGACCTGACCCTCGGCATGCTCACGGTGATCCTGCTCGGCGGCGGCGCGATCGCCCTGATGATGACGGCGGGAGGGGCGGCCCTGCTCTCGCGCCGCGCGCTGCTGCCGATCGACCTGGTAACGCAGACGGCCCAGGGGATCGTCCGCGCCGAGGACCTGGGCCAGCGCGTGCCGGTGCCGCCCCAGCAGGACGAACTGCACCGCCTGACCGTCACGATCAACGAGTTGCTCGGTCGCCTGGAGGGGCTCTTCAACACCCAGCAGCGCTTCGTGGCCGATGTCAGCCACGAGCTGCGCACGCCCCTCGCCGCCATGCAGGGCAACCTGGAGATCCTCGCGCGCGGGGCGTGTGCGAACCCCGAGATCCTCGAAGAGACGATCGGCGACATGCGACGCGAGACGGCCCGGCTCATCCGCATGGTCAACGACCTGCTGGTGATCGCCCAGAGCGACACCCGCCGCCAGATTCGCAGCGAGCCCGTGGAGCTCGACACCCTCATGCTTGAGGTCTACCGCGAACTGCGCGCCCTGGCCGGGGCAGTCACCCTGCGCATTGGGGCCGAAGATCAGGTGCTGGTCGCTGGCGACCGCGACCGGCTCAAGCAGGCGCTGCTAAACCTGGGGGTGAACGCCATCCAGCACACGGCTGCCGGCGGCTATGTGACATTGGGCCTGGAGCAGCGCAATGGCTTCGCCTGCCTGACGGTGGCCGACACCGGCGAGGGCATCTCCGAGGAGGACCTGCCCCACATCTTCGACCGCTTCTTCCGTGCCGACCGCTCCCGCTCACGGCATAACGGCGGGGCCGGCCTGGGTCTCTCGATTGTTCGCTGGGTCGCCGAGGCCCACAGGGGCACCGTGACCGTTGCAAGTATCCCTGGGCGGGGCAGCACCTTCGCGATCTGGCTGCCGCTCCCGGATGAGGTTAAGGAGATGCCGCTGGACAATGCTCCAGCGGAATTGCTTGAACCTGCCTAACAGGTCGCGATTTTTGCTGAGGTGTACTAATGGAACATGATCACACGATGGAACGGAATCGCCTGACGGAACAGAACCCCTCGGATCGCTGGCGTCGTATTGGCAGGGGATCGGTGCTGGCGCTGCGCTACGGCTTCGGGGCCTTCTTCCTCTACGGCGCGTACCATAAGACAGTCTGCGGCTGGATGACGAGCCCGGTGATGCGCGAGCACTTCGCGAAGCGTCTGAGCGAGATCGACCCCGAGAGCTTCTCGGCGGCCTACCTGCGCCACTTTGCCATCCCTTGGTATCGCCCGGTCTCGCTGGTGCTCACCATCGGGCAGATGTTTGTGGCGACCGGGATGCTGCTCGGCGTAGCGGTGCGCCCGACGGCGACGCTCTCGCTCTTTCTGCTGATGAATATCAGCGCGGGAGCCTTCTTCAACCCGAGTATGCCGCCGTTTCTGGTGGCTGCGGTGCTGTTTATGTCAACCCCCTCCGGGCAGTGGTTCGGCCTCGACAAGCACCTCCACGCGAAGTACCCCGAATCGCCGCTGTTTAAGTGACCCCAATGTATATGAGCCTTGGTGCTGGCGGCAAAGCCACCAGCACCAAGGCTGTTACGTCCTGGGGCTACTGCGCCGAGGCTCTCTGGGGGCCAGTTGAGCATCTGGCCGTAGCAGAACTACGCCATCTCCGAGCAGTATGCCCGCCGCCTACTGCCTGTCGCCTGAAGACTCCGCCCACACAGCCAGCTGCTCGCGGAAGATCTTCGCGTTGTGGCGGATGTCCACCGGGAAGGCGGGGTGGATCATGAAGCGGTCGATCCCCGCCGTCATCGGGTGGGCCGCCCCCAGCGCGCGCAGCTCAGCGAAGAGCCGCTCGCGCGCGGCTGTGTTCTTCGGGGCCATGTCTTTGCGCAGCTCGACGATCACCACGGGAGTCGGGAGTCGGGAGTCGGGAGTCGGGAGTCGGGAGTCGGGAGTCGCGAGTCGGGAGTCGGGAGTCGGGAGTCGGGAGTCGGGGGGCCGACTCCCGACTCCTGACCCCCGACTCCTGACTCCTACAAGAGCCGACCGAAACACCGCCGGGTGCTGGTTAAACACCAGCTCCACCGGCTCGGTGTACAGCGGGCCAGCGGCCGTCTCCACGCGGTGCGACTTACGGCCGTAGAACCAGAGACGGCCCTGATCATCGAGGTAGCCCAGGTCGCCCATGCGGTGCCAGAGCGTCTCGCCATCGCGGATCTTGGCCAGTGCTGTGGACTGCGGGCGGTTCACGTATGCCTTCGTCACCGACGGCCCCTTCACGCAGATCTCGCCGACATGGCCGGGTGGCAGGGCCAGCGAGTCGTCCCATGTGGGAATGGGCTCGTCGGAGATGCGTATGATCTTCAGGGTGGCCTCGGGGACGGTGCGGCCGACGCATGTTCCGGCGGTCGGGTCATTCCGCTCGGCGAGGGCAGCCAGCACCTCGCGGCCGCTGGCCGAGGCGATTGGCAGCGCTTCGGTGGCCCCATAGGGCGTGTGGGTGTCGGCCGATGGCGAGAGGATGCGCCGAAAGCGCTCGTGCAGGTGCGGCGGCACTGGCGCGCCAGCCATCAACACGCGCCGGAGCGTGGGCACGGTTATGCCCTGCGCCACGCAGTAGGCCGTCACCTTCTCCCAGATCGCAGGCGAGCCGAAGGTCGAGGTGACCTGCTGGTCGCGCATGAACTCGATGACGGCGGCGGGGTCGCATGAGGCTGGACGAACCGGGTCAATCGGCGGGATGGCCGAGGTGGCGCCGAGGGCCACGTTGAAGAGGGCGAAGAGCGGGAAGGCCGGCATCTCCACCTCGCCGGGCTCGATGGCGTAGAGCTGGCGCAGCAGGCGGATCTGGGCCTCGAACATGCCGTACTCGTAGAGCACGCCCTTGGGCACGCCGGTGCTGCCGGTGGTGAAGAGGATGGCGGCCAGCTCATCGGCGGCAACCCGCTCGATCAGGAAGGGCGCGCGGATGGGCGCGCTCAGCGCGGCGAGGTTCACATCGCCGAGCGGGATGTAGCGCGAGCCGACCATGACGCTGCGGCGGACGCTGCGGAAGGCGTGCGGGAAGGTCAGGCGGGCCAGGTGGCCGCGCGGAACGCCGACCATCGCCTCGGGCTGGCACTCCTCGATGCACTGGGCCAGGTTGCGCCGACCCATGGCCGGGTCGATCATGATCGGCACGGCGCCGACCTTGAAGAGGGCGAAGGTCAGGCTGATCAGCGGCAGGCCGGCGGGAACCAGGAGCAGCACGCGCACGCCCCGGCGGATGCCGACACCGGCGAGGCCCCAGGCGTAGCGGTCGCTCACCTGATTGAGCTCGGCAAAGCTGAGGCTCCGATAGATCACCTTACCGGCGCGGTTGCGCCCGCCGCCGACCACGACGGCCACCTGGTCGGGCCGCTCGGCGGCCATCTGTGGCAGGTAGCGGGCGATGTTGGAGCTAGCGACGGTCGGCGGTGCCGATTCAGTGGTGATCATGGGCATATCTCCGTATAACACACCCGCAGAGGCGAAGCAGTGTGGCTTGCGCATAGCGTAAACGACACTGCCCCGCCCCTACGATGACACCTCAAAAAATCGCACCACCCTGGGCACAATCTCGGCGTGGGCGTCCTCAAGCACATAGTGGCCAGCGTAATCGAAGCGGGCGGCCATGGCCTTGGGGAAGCGCTGGAGCCAGCCAGCCAGGAAGTGGTCGTTGAAGCACCAGTCCTTGCCGCCCCAGAGAATCTGCATCGGCTTGCCGCGCAGGGCGGCCAGATCGCGGTCGATCCCGTCCACCACCGCCCAGGTGGGGTGCGAGGGGTGAAGCGGGATGTCCTGCACAAAGCGCAGCTGGGCGATGCGGTTCTGCCAGCTGTTGTAGGGCAGCAGGTAGGCCATGCGCAGGTCGGCGGGCATTGGCCGCTCGACCGCCATGAAGGTGGCCGCGCCGGCGAATGCGTTCATCCCGCGCAGGGCGATATCGCCAAGGACAGGCACGCGGCAGACGGCGATGCGCAGGGGCAGGCGCGGCGAGAGGAATGCGGCGGTGTTGAGCACCACGATCCGGCGCACCAGATCGGGGTGGCGAGTCGCCCATCCCATGCCGATCGCCCCGCCCCAGTCGTGGACGACCAGATCGACCGGGCCGAGATCGAGGTGGTCGATCAGCCTGGTCAAGTTATCGATGTGGTCGGCCAGACGGTATGGGTAGTCCTGGGGCTTATCGGAGAGGCCGCAGCCCATATGGTCGGGGACGATCACCCGATGCGAGCCGCGCAGAGCAGCGATCAGGTGGCGGTAGTAGAGCGACCATGTCGGATTGCCGTGAACCATCACCACCGGCGGGCCAACGCCCTCGTCCACATAGCTGATCGCGCCGCCGGGCACGTCTAGGCGAGCCGTGTTGAACGGATAGAGGTGGCGGATCGAGGCCAGATCCAGGTCGGCCGACGAATCTTGGGCGGTCGAGGTCATAAGGCTCCCTCACAGTGGCGGTTGCGCGGCCAGTATAGCACATACCCTGGGCAGATCTCCGCCGTGCTACAATGGGTGTGTCCCCACATGAACCAACAAAACAAGGAGATCCCATGAAGATCGGACTACAGATCCCGAGCTTCACATGGCCGGGCGGCGACGCTGAGATCGGCGGGCGGCTCGCCGAGATCGGGCGCACCGCCGACGACGCTGGCTTTGATAGCATCTGGGTGATGGACCACTTCTTCCAGATCGGGTTCGTCGGCAAGCCCGAGGAGCCGATGCTGGAGGGCTACAGCGCCCTCAGCTACCTTGCCGCTGTGACGAAGCGGGCCAGCCTGGGCACCCTCGTCTCCGGCGTGATCTACCGCCACCCCGGCATCCTCGCCAAGACGGTGACGACCCTGGATGTGCTATCGGGCGGGCGGGCCTGGCTGGGGATCGGCGCGGCATGGAACGAGCAGGAGTCCAAGGGACTGGGCGTGGCCTTCCCGCCGCTGAAGGATCGCTTCGAGCAGCTAGAGGAGGCGCTCCAGATCGTCCACCAGATGTGGCGTGGCGACGAGAGCCCCTTCACAGGCAAGCACTACCAGCTGGAGCGCCCGCTCAACAGCCCGCAGGCCATCCGCAAGCCCCACCCGCCGATCATGATCGGCGGCACCGGCGAGCAGAAGACCCTGCGCATGGTGGCGCAGTACGCCGATGCCTGCAACCTCTTCGACCGGCTCGGCCCCGAGGCGCTGACCCATAAGCTGGATGTGCTCAAGGGCCACTGCGAGAAGCTCGGACGGCCCTTTGAGGAGATCGAGGTCACCACCCTCGGCACGGCCTTCATCCCCGGCGCGCAGACCGCCGCCGAGATCATCGCCCACTGCAAGGGGCTGGCCGACCTAGGTGTCCAGCACGCGATCTTCAATATGCCCAATGTCTCTGAGCTGAAGCCGCTTGAGATCTTCGGCCGCGAGATTATCCCCGCCGTCGCGGAGTATTGAGTGTCGTCGCTGGTTCCGCGCTTGCCCTCATACAGGAATCCCTATGGCCCTTCTCCCCGCCGATCGCAGGCGTGATCGCCGCCTGCTGATCGGCCTTATGTTTATCGGCTTCATCAGCCTCGGCCTGCCCGACGGCCTGCTCGGCGTGGCATGGCCCTCGATCGCACGGGCGCGCGGGGTCGGCCTGGAGAGCCTGGGCACGCTGCTGATCGCCTTCTCGGTTGGCTATCTCACGGTGAGCGTACTCAGCGGGCGCATCCTGGCCGCCCTCGGCGTGGGCCGACTGCTGGCGATCTGCGGCAGCATCACCGGCCTGAGCCTAATCGGCATCGCCCTGGTACCCTTCTGGGGGCTGCTGCTGATCGTCGCCGTGGCGCTCGGCGCGGGCGGCGGGGCGATCGACGCCGGGCTGAATGCCTACGCCGCCGCCCACACCAGCCCGCGTGTGATCAACTGGCTCCACGCCTGCTACGGCATCGGGGCCACCCTCGGCCCGGCGATCATGACGGCGGTGATCAGCGGGGGGCTGTCCTGGCAGATGGGCTACCTCATCGTCGGCATCGCCCAGCTGAGCCTGGCCGCCGTCTTCGCGCTCACCAGAAAGCGCTGGGATGACGGCAGCATCGCGGCGGCCCCGGCCCCCGGCGAGGCCCGCCGCCACACCAGCCTGCGCGCCACCTTCAGCCTGCCCGCCGTCTGGCTAAGCATTCTGGTCTTCGCGCTCTACACCGGGCTAGAGGTGAGCGCCGGCCAGTGGAGCTTCAGCCTATTCACCCTCGGGCGCGGCGTGCCCGCCGCCCTGGCCGGGCAGTGGGTCAGCATCTACTGGGGCAGCCTGACCGCAGGGCGCGTCCTGATGGGATTCATCGCCGGACGGGTGGCCCCGCGCGCCATGCTCTGGGCAGGCGCCGCCGGGGCGCTTGTCGGCGCCCTGCTGATCTCGCTTGGCGCGGGCTACCTCGCCGACGTGGCAGGGCTGCTGCTGATGGGCTTCGCGTTGGCCCCGATCTTCCCGCTGCTGATCGCCACCACCGCCGAGCGGGTCGGCCGCGAGCACGCCGACAATACGATCGGCATGGAGGTGGCGGCGGCCACCGTCGGCGGCGCGCTGGTGCCCTGGCTGATCGGCAAGGCGGTCGGCGTCGCCGATGTGGGCGTGGTCGGGCTCGGCATCGTCGTCGCCGCGATCCTCTACATGGCCTGCTACGCCGCGCTCAGCCTGCTGCGGCCACTCGCCTCGTAGCCCGCAGGGAGGGCCAGGGAGGGCGTTGTCCTCCCTGGCCCTCCTCCATATTTCTTTAGCGGATCCACCCCCTCCCACGCAGCACCTCGCTGCCGAGCAGACCGAGCAGCACCTCGTAGGGCGTGCCGGCGTTCTCCGGGTGGTGCTCGAAGCGGTTGCGCTCGAAGTACTGCACCGTGTAGCTATGTCCGTCGGCGGCGTTCACCTCGGTGAAGGGCTCGCTGATCGGGTAGCCGTAGATCGCCAGCCCACCGTGGGCGTCCCAGTAGCCCACAAACTCGGCGGCCATCGTGTGCTGGGTCTCGGGGAAGTAGCGCGACCCCGGCTGGCCGGTGGGCGCCGCTGGCTGGAAGGCGGCCTCGCTGCGCCCAGCCGTCACCGTGTGGCCGAGCAGGCCGAGCAGCACCTCGTAGGGCGTGCCGGCGTTCTCGGGGTGGCGCTCGAAGCGGGCCCGCTCGAAGTACTGCACCGTGTAGGTCTGGCCGTCGGTGGCGCTCAGCTCGCGGTACTCCTCGGTGAGCGGGTAGCCGAACTGAGCCAGGCCGCCGTGGGCGTCCCAGTAGCTGCGGAAGATCCCGCGCAGGCTGTGGCCGGTCTCGGGGAAGTAGGCCACCCCCGGCAGGCTCGGGTTCGCCACCGGCGCGGTCGGGCTCTGCTCGCCGTAGCCGTAGCTCACCAGCAGGCCACCGTAGCCCACCAGCAGCGCGTGGGTCGGGTCGGCCATGAACAGGTCGGCCACCTGCTCCTGGGCGCCGCTCAGGATAGTCTCGTAGCTCCAGGCCCCGTCGCTGTAGCGCAGCCCGAAGATCGACGCGCTATCGGGGCCGTAGCTGCCGTCGGCGTGGGGGAAGCGCCGGTTGCCCGCCGCCAGGCCGTTGCGCGCGTCGGTCAGGTAGATCGCGCTCAGGTACGTCGTGTCGGGGAAGCCGCTGGGGGTGGGCAGGATCGTGTCCAGATTCTCGGCGTAGGCCGCCCGCCAGCCGGTGCCGGCGCGCTCGGCCACGTACAGGTGCGAGGTGCAGATCGCACAGATGCCGACCCAGCTGCCCACGGCCAGGGCGCGCTCGCCGTCGATCGCCCGCACGGCGCTGAATCCGCCCGCGCAGCCGACGCCGCCGCAGAGGGACGGCTTCGGCTCCAGGTGCCAGTCCCCGTCGCGCAGCTGCCAGATGCTGCTGCCCACGGCGTAGCCGCCGCCGCCGCTCAGGTGTACGCTGGCGACCGTGTCGCCGTCGGGGCCGCTCTCGATGCTGGCGCTGGCCCAGCGCCCGCCGCTATAGCGCAGGGCCACCGGCGTGCTCGGGCCGCGCCGGGGCTGCTCGCCCAGCGCCCAGCCCTCGCTGCCGTCGCCCAGCATCTGGATGGCGCGCAGGTTCGCGCTGGGCTCAGGGCTCTCAGCCTGGCTCCAGCCCGTCGAGTCGTAGCGCACGATCAGGCCGTTGGCGCCCACGGCCCAGGCGCTATCGCTCCCCAGAGCCGCCACCGCGTAGAGCGGCTGGGCGAAGCTGCCGACCAGATCGATCTGCCAGCGGCCATCGATCAGGGCGAGCTGGTAGGCGTAGCCCGCCGTCGCCTGCTGATCGTGGCCGACCGCCCATGCGTGCGCGGCGTCTACCATAAACACGCTCTCCAGCGTGACATTCGAATCAACCCCGCCCACGCGCGACCAGACCTGTCGGCTAGGCTGGGCCTGAGCGCTCGGCGCGAGCCCGACGACACATACGATCAGCAGTGCTGGCAACAATAGGCGCAGAAGATGACGGTTCATAGATTCCTCCCGGTTAGAAGGGCACAAGATACAGTGCCACAGAGGAAACATCTGGGGACTCTGTTCTGTGCCCTAGATCAGCTACGACTTCAGGATGATCATAGCACCGGGAGTGAGATCGGGAGAATTATGTGGCGGTGAGCGCGCGCTTAGTACGCCCAACATTCACCATTATCTACAGGTAGCCCATCTGCAAAGCCAGCATGCCCAGGCTGAGGAAGAAGAAGAAGCCGCAGACATCGGTGACGGTGGTGACGAAGATGGATGAGGCCAGGGCCGGGTCGATCCGCAGCGCCTTGAGGGCCAGGGGCACGACCACCCCGGCCACCGAGGCCAGGATCAGGTTGCCGAGCATGGCCACGCCGACAACGACGCCGAGGGCGGGGATGCCCTTCCAAAGCCAGCCGAGCAGGCCGACGAGCAGGCCGATGCAGAGCCCGTTACAGATGCCGATGGCGATCTCGCGCAGGAGGATCTGGCGGGCGTTGGCGAAGCGTAGCTCGCCGAGGGCCAGCGAGCGCACGATGAAGGTGAGGGTCTGGGTGCCGGCGTTGCCGCCCTGACCGGCGACGATCGGCATGAAGGCGGCCAGCACGGCGGCGTGAGCGATCACGTTCTGGAAGCTGCTGACCACCGAGGCGGCGAGGAATGCCGTGCCCAGGTTGATGATCAGCCAGAAGACCCGGTCGCGGGCGGCGAGGCTGAGCGGTCGCGAGATCTCCTCGTCCTTATGGACGCCGGCCAGGCGATACATATCCTCAGTGGCCTCCTCCTCGACGGCGTCGAGCAGGTCGCCAGCGTCAAGCGCACCCACGAGGCGACCGAGCCCATCGACCACGGGCAGGGCCATCAGGCCCGAGTCGCTCAGGATGCGGGCCTGCTCCTCGGCGGGCAGATCTTCAGGCAGGCTGATCAGGCTGGGGCTCATCAGGCTCTCGACGCGAGCATCAGGCGAAGCCACCACCAGCTGGTGCAGGCTGAGCGCGCCGATCAGGCGCCCGGCCTCGCCGGTGACAAAGAGGTAGGATGAGCTGGCGGCGTCGGGCCGCATGTGGCGCAGGGTATCGATCACCTGCTGTGCGGTCGCGTGGCGCGGGAAGCTCAGGGCGGGCGCGTAGATCAGGCCGTCGGCGTCGTGCGCGGCCGGGCGTACATCCTGGGCGCGCAGGAAGGCGCCCTCGGCGGGGGTGCGGAATGCGATCATGAGTCCCTCCAGCGAGGTACCGACCGTGGCGGCGGGGCCACAGACGGCGCGGAGCGACCCGTGCGGCGTGAGGGGCAAACAAAACACCCCGGCGTCTGCCGGGGCGGGGAGGGTCAGGGCGCGGCGGGCGCGCCCTATGGGGGGCGGCCGTCAGCGCAGCATGATCCCACCCGTGGCCAGGCAGCCGCACATCAGACGGCGCATCAGGTCGCGGTGGCTCTGTTGATGACTACCTTCCATATGCCTTCTGGGTAAGCGCCTAAGGCTCGCGGGGTGGCGGCGCTGCCGTAGTCCCCCTGCATCGACCGCCCGAGCGGCCGCGCCACGGGCGCGTGAAATGCCGGGCCGGTTCCCCGGCCCGTAAGAAGTATAGATCCGCATCTGTCCGCCTGTCAAGCTGCGGATAACAGGTAGTGCCGTTGCAACGTCCTGGGGCTTCGCCCCAGACCCGGTTTTTTGTTGGGTTGGGCGGCTTCGCCGCCCAACCCAACAAAAAAAATACTGCGGGGGCGGCGAAGCCGCCCCCGCCCCCCCACCGGGAGGCGACTCTTCATCAGCCCTGAGGTCAGGGCAGTTACACCTTGACAGCAGGCCAAATCGTCGTTAAAATAATAAACCGACGGTCGGTTTATTATTTCCCAGGAACAAGGCAGCGCCATGGCACGCAAGGTCAACGAGCAAGAGTATGCCATCAAGCGCGCCGAGATCCTCGATGTCACCTGGCGGCTTCTCTACAGCAAGGGCTACGAACAGATCACGATCAAGGACATTATCGACGAGCTGAAGATCTCGAAGGGGGCCTTCTACCACTACTTCGACTCGAAGCAGGATCTGCTTGAGGGGCTGCTAGAGCGGCTGCGCACCCAGGGCGAGCAGATCTTCGCCCAGGTGATGCGCGAGCCAGAGACACCAACGATCAGCAGGCTCCAGCGCTTCTTCGACACGGTCGGCCGCTGGAAGGTGGCCCAGAAGGCCAACATGATCTCGCTGCTGCGCGGCTGGCACGCCGACGAGAACGCGGTGGTGCGCATGCGCGTGACCGCGTCGATGATCCAGCACGTCGCGCCGCTGCTCGGCCAGCTGATCACGCAAGGTGTGGCCGAGGGCGAGCTGACCACGCCCTTCCCGAATACAGCCGGCGAGATCGCCCTGACAATGCTCGTGGGCATGGGCGACGCCTTCGCCAAGATGCTGCTGGAGCCCGACCCGGCGATCAATGCGCTCCAGGCAGCCGACACGATGGTGGCGGCCTACAACGATGCGCTGGAGCGTGTGCTCGGCGCGCAGCCAGGCTCCCTACATCTGATCGACCCCGAGACGATCCGCGAGTGGTTCGAGGCTGGAGGTGATCTATGACCCAATCTCTCAAGCTCGCCTGGCGCAACATGTGGCGCAACTGGCGGCGCACCGCAATCGCCCTGGTGGCGATCATCCTGGGCGTGATCCTGCTGCTCTTCTTCGACGGGCTGATCAAGGGCTCCGACCAGGCGATCTTCGGCAATGCCATTCGCCTCTACGGCGGCAACCTGCAGGTCCACGCGCCGGGCTTCCGCGAGAAGGCCACCCGCTACCCGCTGCTGCCCCTGGCGAGCGCCGACACGGTTATCGAGATCGTCAAGGCCCAGCCCGAGGTGCTGGCCGTCTCCGAGCGGATCAACACCGCCGGGATCGTCAGCAACCACGGCAACACCCTGCGGGTGGCGATCACCGCGCTCAACCCGACGGTCGAGGCGCCGCTGAGCATCCAGGCCGAGAATATCGTCGCGGGCCGCTTCCTGCTGCCCGATGACCGCGACGCGGTGGTGATCGGCAAGGCCATGGCCGAGTCGCTCCAGGTCCAGGTGGGCGACACCGTCAACCTGATCGGCCGGCGCAAGAACGAGGCCATGCGCCAGCACACCATGACCATCGTCGGCGTCTACAGCCTGGGCATGCCCGAGATCGAGAAGGGCGTTGTCTACATGTCGCTCAGCGACGCGCAGACGCTCTATAACCTGCGCGACCAGGCCACCGAGGCGGTGATCTTTCTCCAGGTGGCCGGCAACGAAGACAGCCTGATGGCCACGCTCCAGGGCGACCTGCCCAGCTACGAGGTGGACACCTGGCGCAGCCTGCGGCCCGAGATCCAGCAGACCATGCAGACCAAGCTGGCCGTCACCACCTTCTTCGGGATCGTCATCCTGCTGATCGCCGGGATCGGCATCCTCAACCTGATGCTGATGGCCTCGTTCGAGCGCACCCGCGAGATGGGCGTGCTGGCCGCGCTGGGCATGAAGGGCCGCCAGATCATGGGCCTCTTTATGCTGGAGGGCGCCATGATCGGCGTGGTGGGCGCGCTGATCGGCTGCATCCTGGGCGGCCTGCTGATCGCCTGGGTCGGCTCGGTCGGCATCGGCTTCGGCGACGTGTCGGGCATGGGCGAGATCGGCGCCCTCATGGGCGACCGGATCTACCCGGCGGTGAGCCTGGGCGACCTGATCAGCCGTGGGGTGCTGGTGGTGCTGATCACCTCGCTGGCCTCGCTCTTCCCGGCCTGGCAGGCATCGCGCCGCGAACCAGCGCTGGCGCTGCACCATGTGTGATTGCAGATTGTAGATTGTAGATTGCCCGAGCCAGATAGTGGGTCTATCTCGAATGTCACCCTGAGCGAAGCGAAGGGTCCCGACCGAGATTCCTCACTTCGCTCGGAATGACCACCATTCCAAATTGGACCACTACCCCCGAACTAATCTGCAATCTGTAATCTGCAATCTCGAAGCGAGAAACCTATGCTAAGCAAGCTCTGGGTGCTGGCCTACCGCGACCTCTGGCGCAACAGCCGGCGCACCATCCTGTCGATGACGGCGGTGGCCCTTGGCCTGGCCCTGCTGATCATTATGAACGGCTACATCGCCGGGGTGATGGACGAGTCGGTTCAGAACAACATCCGCCTGAACACCGGGCATATCCAGATTCGGGCCAGCTCGTACAACTCGGACGACATGAGCCTGCAGTGGAAGGATCTGCTGAGCGAGCCCGACCAGATCGCGGCGCGCGCAGCGGCCCTGCCCGGCGTGCGCGCGGCCGCCCCGGTGCTCTGGGCTGGCGGGATGATCGCCACCATCAACGACTCGACCAGCCTACAGATCAGCGGGATCGACACTACCTCGGCCTTCTACGCGCCCATCCGCGACTCGGTTGTCGCCGGTGACTTCCTGGCCGCCGATGACCGCAGCGGCATCCTGGTCGGCGAGCGCATGGCCAAGAGCATGAACATCGGCGTCGGCCAGGACGTGAGCCTGACGGTGGTGGACTCGGACGGCGAGGCCGACGAGGGTATCTTCACGGTGCGCGGGCTGTTCAGCACCGGCATCCCCAGCTACGACGAGGGCACCGTGCTGATGCCGCTCTCGAAGGCCCAGGCGTTCGCCCGCGCCGACGGGCGGGCCAGCTCGATTATGATCCTGCTCGATAGCCAGGAGGCCACCGACAGCGTCGCCGCCGCGCTCCAGTCCCCGGACACCCAGGTGCTCACCTGGCGCGACCTGAACCAGGCATTCCTCCAGACGATGGAGGCCGGCCTGGCCTTCTACTACATCCTCGACGGGATCGTCATCCTGATCGTGGCCGTGATCATCGCCAACACCCTGCTGATGTCGGTGTTCGAGCGCATCCGCGAGATGGGCATCCTGGCCGCGCTGGGCATGAAGGGCCGCCACCTGACCCAGATGCTGCTGCTAGAGGCGGCCGTCCTCGGCCTGGTCGGCATCGGCGTCGGCCTAGCCCTCGGCCTGAGCGGGGTGGCCTATCTCACCTATGTGGGCATCTACATCGGCGACATCGCCAGCTCGGCGGGCAGCGGCGTGGCCCTGGGCAGCACCATCCACGGGCGCTTCGTGCCCGGCACCTTCGCCGGTATCTCGCTGTCCACCCTGGTAATCGTGATGCTCTCGGCGCTCTACCCGGCCTGGTACGCCGCCCACCTGGAGCCCGTCGCCGCGCTGCGGGGCTGATACCCTCACCCCCGCCGCTGACGCGGCACCCCCTCTCCCTTTAAGGGAGAGGGGGAAGGGGGTGAGGGCCAAAGATAACTGTAAGGAATGTATATGGACGCCATCCAGCTCGACCACGTGAGCAAAATCTACCACGTCGGCGCGATCGAGACCCACGCGCTCAACGACATCAGCCTGAGCATCGGCGAGGGCGAGTTCACCGCCCTGGTCGGCCCCTCTGGCTCGGGGAAGACGACGCTGCTCCAGCTGATCGGCTGCCTGGACAAGCCGGACAGCGGCACGGTGAAGATCAAGGGCCAGGACGTGACCCGCTTCAGCGCGAACAAGCGCGCCGATCTGCGCCGCGACAGTATCGGCTTCGTGTTCCAGTTCTTCGCGCTGGTGCCGGTGCTCACCGCCTACGAGAACATAGAGCTGCCGCTGCTGCTCAGCGGGGTGAAGCCAGCCGAGCGCCGCGAGCGGGTGATGGGCCTGCTGCGCGCGGTGGGCCTGGAGGACCGCGCCAAGCACCGGCCCGACCAGATGAGCGGCGGCCAGCAGCAGCGCGTGGCCATCGCCCGCGCCCTGGCCCCCCGCCCCGTCCTCGTCCTCGCCGACGAGCCGACGGCCAACCTCGACACGGCCAACGGCCAGCAGGCCATGGAGATTATGGAGCGGCTGAACAAAGAGACCGGCACCGCCTTTGTGTACGCAACCCACGACCCGCGGGTGATCTCCTACGCCCGGCGGGTGGTGAAGATGCAGGACGGCAGCATTATCGATGCGGGGATTGCCGCGTAGGGGAGGGTTTGGGAGGGCTGCGCCCTCCCAAAGAATCTTCTGGTGTGAAGGATTGGCAGCAAAGCTGCCAATCCTTCACACCAGAGCGAGGTCTGGGGCGCAGCCCCCAGAAAGCATATGTATAAAATCTTGATCATCATCGCCCTGGCGATCCTGGCCAGCGGCTGCTCGAACACGCCCGCCCCCGCGCCCACCCCGGTCGCCCAGGCGGCCACCGCCCTGCCGCCGGTGGGCGGCTCGCTGCGGGCCGAGGCGCGGGTGGTGCCGGCCCGGCGCGCGTCGCTGAGCGTTGCGGTGAGCGGGGTGGTGGCCGAGGTGCTGGTGGCCGAGGGCGACGCGGTGCAGGCCGGCCAGCCGCTGCTGCGGGTCGCCCGTGGCCGCGCCGAGGCCGCCGTGGCCCAGGCCCAGGCCGAGCTCCAGGCCGCCAAGGCGTCCTACGAGCAGCTGCGCGCCGGGGCCAGCCCCGAGCAGATCGCCGCCGCCGAGGCCAGCGTGGCCCAGGCCCAGGCCCAGCTCCGCCAGACTGAGGGCGGCGTGACGGCGAGCGATGTCGCCGCCGCGCAGGCCCAGCTCGCCCAGGCCCAGGCCGCCCAGACCCAGCTCGCCCAGGGCCCCGCCGACGCCGACCTGCGCCAGGCCCAGGCCCAGCTCGCCCAGGCCCAGGCCGCCGCCCAGACTCAGCGCGACGCGCTCTCGGCAGCCAAGCTGCGCGCCCAGTCTCAGCTAGAGCAGGCCGCCAACACCCTGCGCGACGCCCAGGACGCCTACAGCCGCATCTACTGGGAGAACCGCACGGCCGAGAGCCTGCCGGGCGACCTGCCCCAGGCGAAAAAGGATCAGGAGTCCGCCGCGCTGCGCGCCGTCCAGAACGCCGAGCAGGCCCAGGCCCAAGCCCAACTCGCCCAAGCCCAAGCCCAGGATGCCGAGGTCTCCGGGGTGGCATCCGCCGAGGCCCAGGTGCGCGACGCCCAGGCCCGCCTGGATAAGCTCGTGTCCCCAGCGACGGCCGACCAGGTCGCGGCGGCCCGCGCTCAGGTGGCCGCCAGCCAGGCATCGCTGGAGCGGCTGCGCGGCGACCAGCGCACTGGCGCAATTGATGTAGCCCAGGCGATGATCGACCAGGCCGAGGCGAACCTGGCCCTGGTGAAGGCGGGCACCACAGCGAATGATCTCGCCGTGGCCCAGGCCCAGGTGCAGCGCGCCGAGGCCGCGCTCAACCTGGCCCAGGTCTCGCTCGACGAGACCGAGCTGCGCGCGCCCTTCGCCGGCACCGTCGCCTCCATCGCCCCGGAGCCCGGCGAGTACATCACGGTGGGCGCGCCCGCCATCGAGCTGGCAGACCTCGCATCCTGGCAGATCGAGACCACCGACCTGACCGAGCAGAACATCGCCCGCGTCCGCGAGGGCGACCGGGCCAGCATCACCCTCGACGCCATCCCCGACCTAGACCTGGCCGGCACCGTCAGCCACATCCAGACTCTCGGCGAGAGCAAGCAGGGCGACATCGTCTACACGGTGACGCTCACGCTCGACCAGCAGGACCCCCGGCTGCGCTGGAATATGACGGCGTCGGTGCGCATCACTGAGGCACAGAGTCGCTGAAGCACTGAGGCGCTGAGGCATGATTGCCTCAGCGCCTCAATATCTCAGCGCTTCAATATCTCAGCGCCTCAGTGATCTAGCAGGGCGACATCGTCTACACGAGGCACTGAGGCACGGAATCACTGAGGCACTGAGGCGCTGAGGCATGATTGCCTCAGCGCCTCAATATCTCAGCGCCTCAATATCTCAGCACCTCAGTGATCTAGCAGGGCGACATCGTCTACACGGTGACGCTCGCGCTCGACCAGCAGGCCCCCCGGCTGCGCTGGAAGCTGAGGCGCTGAGGCATGATTGCCTCAGCGCCTCAATATCTCAGCGCCTCAGTGCCTCAGCGCCTCAGTGATTCCGCGCCTCAGTGATCTAGAAGCGGCCCCAGAGGTACTGGTTGGTCACCTCGTGGTGGAACTGCACCTCGGCGCGCTTGATCAGCGTGCCCAGCAGGCGCGGACAGCGGTTCGCCACCGCCTCCTTGAGGTCGGCGTACTTCGTCTGGACATCCTCGCCGAGGGTATCCGCCATCAGCTGGCTGGCCCGGAAGTCGCTGATCGCGTCGTAGATGTTGTCGGGCAGGGTCGTGTCGCCCTGGCGCACGCCGGGGGCCGCATCGACGCCGCTGAGGCCGGCCTGGAGCAGCGCGTAGACCGCCAGGTGCGGGTGGGCGTCGGGGGCGATTGAGCGAACCTCGACGCGGGCCGTCTTTGCGTTGCCGATCGGGATGCGCACCATGGAGCCACGGTCGATCGGCGACGCCTTGATCTGGTTCGGCGCCTCGAAGTGCGGGTCGAGCCGGCGGTAGGAATTCACGCTACAGTTCAGCAGCAGGCAGAGGTCCTTGGCGTGGTGCAGGATCCCGTCCACAAAGTTCCATGCGTAGGAGGAGAGGCCCTCCTCACCGGCGGCGTCGTGGAAGAGGTTGGTGTCGCCGCGCGAGATCGAGAGGTTGGTGTGCATACCGTTGCCGTTCACACCGGTGACCGGCTTGGGCAGGAAGGAGGCGGTCATGTCGAGGCGGCTGGCCACCTGGCGGCAGATCAGCTTGTAGAGCAGGATCTGGTCGGCCGCGATCAGCGCCTCGGTGTAGCCATAGTTCATCTCGAACTGGGCAGGGGCCACCTCGGGGTGGTCCTTCTCGTTGGCGAAGCCCATGGCCCGCTGCACCTCGGCGGCGCTGTCGATAAAGGTGCGCAGCGGGTCGCCGGGCAGCGAGTGGTAGTAGCCCGAGGTGCTGACCATCTTGAACTCGCCCAGCTCGCGGTAGCGCTGCTCGGCGTTGCGGCCATCAAAGAGGAAGCCCTCGATCTCGTTGGCCAGGTTGACCGTCAGCCCCTCGCGGGCGTAGAGGTCTTCCAGGAATGCCTTCAGGCGCGAGCGCATGTCGCCGGGGTAGGGCGAGCCGTCGCGCTGGCGCACCTCGCCGAAGACGAGCACCTTGCCGGGGCCGAACACGTCGGACGGCAGCCAGTAGAAGGCCGCCCAGTCGATGCTCAGGCGCAGGTCGGACTCGACCTGGGCCGAGAAGCCACGGATCGAGGAGCCGTCGAAGGTCAGGTTGTCGTCTGACCCGAGCAGAAACTTCTTATCGTAGTCGAGCATGTGCAGGCGGCCCTCAAGGTCGGTGAAGCAGACCGTGACGGCCTTGATGCGCTTCTCGGCTGCGAGGTAGGCCATGCGCTCCTCGCGCACCTGCGCGGCCGGCACGCGGTCGCGGCGCTGCTGCTTGACGCGAAGGTTAAGCTCTTCCAGCTGGTCGTAGGGGATCTCTAGAAAGTCGCGGAGCGGTGCGGACATACGCCTCTGGCCTCCAATAGGTAGAGCCGCCCGCCTCGTACGGGGGCGGCAACAGATGCCGCGATTGTACCACCTTCGGATGCGGGCTGCGCGAACGGGTGTGAGACAAACGCGGGTACAAAGCAGCGGCACCCCGGTGGGGTGCCGCTGCTTTGTGTCTTCCGCCAATTTCACGTCCTTCGCGATCACACCTCGGGCAGGGTCGGCAGGCCCAGCCTCGGCCGCGGGCCGAACTCCGGCAGCTGCGGCGGGCTCTCCGCCATCAGCCGCAGCGCCTCGGCGATAGCCCGCTCAAGCTGCGGGTCGCGCCCGGCCACATAGTCCTGCGGCGCGATCTCCACCTCGATCGTCGGCTCGGTGCCGTAGTTCTCCACGCCCCAGCCCACGTCGGGGAACCAGAACGAGTACTCTGGCTGCGTCGTGGTCGCCCCGTCCGAGAGGCGGTCGATCGGGCTGATCCCGATCACGCCGCCCCAGGTGCGCTTGCCCACCAGCGGCCCCAGGCCCAGCAGCTTAAACACGTGGCTGAAGATGTCGCCGTCTGAGCCGGCGCCCTCGTTGGTGATCGCCACCACCGGCCCGATCAGCGAGTCGGCGGGGTAGGGGTCGGGCTGGCCCCAGCGCGACACGTCGTAGCCCAGGCGGCGGCGGGCCAGCTTCTCGATCAGCAGCTGCGAGACGTTGCCGCCCCCGTTGTAGCGCACGTCCACCACCATGCCCTCGCGGGTGCTCTCCATCAGGTAGCCCCGGTGAAACTCGGCGAAGCCCCACGGCCCCATGTTGGGGATGTGCAGGTAGCCCACGCGACCCTCGGTGGCCGCGTGGACGGCGGCGCGGTTCGCCTCGACCCAGGTGCGGTAGCGCAGCAGCCCCTCGCTGCTCATCGCCTTCACCGTCATCGTGCGCGGCTCGCCGCCGGCGGCGGGGGCGATGGTGAGCAGCAGGTCGGCCCCGGCCTGGTGTACCAGCAGCTCGCCGGGGCTGTGGCCTTTGCCCAGCCGCCGCCCGTTGATCGCCAGCAGCGTGTCGCCCGCCGACACGCCCAGTCCGGGGCGGGAGAGCGGCGACGAGGCCCGCTCGTCCCAGACATCGCCGGGCAGAACCCGCGTGATGGTGTAGCTGTCGCTCGCGTCGTCGTAGGCCAGATCGACGCCGAGGAAGCCCTGGCGGTACAAGGGCGAGGGCCGGTAGTCGCCGCCCATCTCGTAGGCGTGCGAGGTGCCCAGCTCGCCCTGCATCTCCCAGAGCAGGTCGGAGACTTCGCCACGTGTGGCCACCCGGTCGATCAGCGGCAGGTAGCGCCGGTAGATCGCCTGCCAGTCCACCCCGGACATATCCTCGCTCCAGAACTGATCGCGCTGGAGGCGCCATGCCTCGCGGTACATCTGGTGCCACTCCTGGGGCGGAGACAGATCCACCTTGACCCGGCCAAGCTCAACCCAGCCGCTCTTGCGTCCGGGGCCGCCGTTATCCTTCGGCTTCTCGCCGGCCTTGATCACGCGCAGCCGCCGCCCGCTGCGGTAGGCCAGCGCCCGCGCGTCCTGCGAGAGGATAAAGCTGGAGACGCCGTCGATCAGGGTTTCGCAGCTGCGCTCGGCAAAGTCGTAGACCTCCATGCGGCCAAGCTCATCGCTGGGCGAGCTGCTGAGCGCGCCGCGCAGCCCGTAGCTGGTGAAGATCGCCTTGCCCTTGATCCCAGCCACATTGCCGTAGATTCCCGTCGCCACCGGGAAGGCCACCACCCGGTCGGCGATGCCTTCCAGGTCGATCTGCATAGCCTTGTCCTCGGGCTTCTCAGGATTGCCTTCGCCCTCCTTCTTCTCGCCATCATCCTTTTTCGCGCTCTCACCCTCCACATCCGCATCTTTCGGATCTTTCGCGTCCGCATCTTTCGGATCTTTTGCGTCCGCGTCCTTCGCGTCCTTCGCTTTTTTTGTAACCCCGCCCGTCTCAAACGGCGAGGGCAGGTCGGCGCGCAGGGTGATCAGGAAGGGGCGGGCCATACGCGGGAAGGCCCATGCGAACTGAGCCTGGTCGCGCACGGGGTCGAAGTCGCGCTTGCCGATGAAGTAGAGGTAGTTGCCCTCGGGGTCCCAGGCCGGTGCCGTGTCGTAGAGCAGGGTCTGGGTGACGGTGTGGGTGGCCCCGCTGGCCACCTCACAGAGCCGGATCACGCGGGTGCGGCGGGTGTCGGGGTAGCTGTAGGCCAGCCAGCGGCCATCGGGCGACCAGACGGCCCCGCTGATCCGCCCATGGGGGCTGTGGTCGAGGACGCGCAGGGTGGCCGCCTCCAGATCGACCAGCAGCAGCTCGTGGCGCTGGTTGGTGATCGCGGCATGGTCGGCCTTTGGCGCGGGGCGCAGGCGCAGGGGACGGCCGATATCGAGGCCGTCGAGGCGGCGCGGCGGCGCGGAGCCGTCGAGCGTGTGGATCTCCAGCGCCTCCTCGCCGCCAGAGTCGCTGAGCAGCAGCAGGCGCTTGCCATCGTGGAGGTAGCGGGCCATGCGCGTGCGGCCAGCCTCCTCGCCGTACTGCACCACGGCCCCGTCCCAGTTGCCCATGGCGAAGGCCCGGCCGCGCACGGTGAGGGCCAGGGATTTCCCGCTCGGGTGCAGGGCGTAGCTCTCTAGGAAAGGCTCGGCGGAGACAAAGCGGCGCTTGCGCTGGGGCTGCGGGCTATGCAGCTCCACCGGGATCACGCGGTGCTCGCCGCCTACAGGGTCGAGCAGCCAGAGGTCGGCCCCAGCGTGGTAGACGATCCGCCGACCGTCGCTAGAGGGGTGGCGCACATAGAAGTCGGCGTGGTCGGTGTGGCGGCGCAGATCCTCGCCGGAGGCCAGGCAGGAGTAGATATTGCCCACACCCTCGTGGTCGCTCACAAAGAAGATCCGCTCGCCGATCCAGATCGGCGCGGCCAGGTTGCCGCTGAGCCTGATCAATCGCCGCCAGTCCCCGCCGCCGTCCGGGTCCACCCAGAGGTCGCCGGTGCGACCGCCGCGATAGCGCTTCCAGCGGGCCAGGTCGGTGACATTGCGGGCGATCACCGCGCCGCCCTGGGGGCCGTAGCTGATGCTGAGGGCCGGGCCGGTGGGCAGGGGGCGCGGGTCGCCGCCGAGGTGCGGCACGGCGAAGAGCCTGGGCATGCCGGCGAAGGGCTGGCCGGCCTCGCTAGAGAAGATGATCTCCGCGCCGTCGGGCGACCAGCCGACCACCTGGGTGCGCGCGGCGCCGAGGAAGGTGAGCCGCCGCGACGGCCCGCCGACGGCGGGCATGACATACACCTCAGGGCCGCCCTCATCGCGCCCGGTGAAGGCCAGCAGATCGCCGCTGGGCGAGAGCGCCGGGCGCAGCGCCTCGCCGGGGTTGGCCGTGAGCCGGCGGGCCACACCGCCGCCCGCGTCCACCGTCCAGAGATCGTCCTCGCACACAAACGCCACCGTATCGCCGTGGATGGTTGGAAAGCGGTAGTAGCCCTGGGTCATCGTTCTGCTTTCTATGCCCAAGCGGCACGCATAGGGGGATGGAATCTTTTCGGAGAGGGCACGCCCTCTCCGAGCCTCTCCCATTGTAGCATCACGCCGCCGCAGACGGCACGAGAATGTTGTTGAGCGTTTACTAGCCCTTAATGAAGATTTAACGTATCGGGCATACAATGGCCAAGGCATTCGTTCCACCTTCATAGCGGCCCGCTGTCGATGCAGACAGAACGCCCCCGTCGCCGGGTGCTAGAAGACGGCGGGCTGCCTGTGCGAATTCGGGGTTTATGTGAGACACTCGTCGGCCCTCATGATTCTCCTGGCGTGTCTGGTGTTTGCCTCCTGCGCCGCTCAGCCGCCAACCAGCCAGTCCACGGCCGCCACCCAGCCGCCCCCCCCCGGCCAGTCTACCACCGCAGTCCTCCATCCTACGACACCTGTACGTACGACCGCGACCCTCGTCCCGCCCGCCGGCACACCCGAGCAGCTGAGCGGCTCGATCATTATTGACGGCTCCAGCACCGTCTTCCCGATCACCGAGGCCGCCAGCATCGCCTTCCGCAGCTTCGCCCCCCAGGTCGAGATCCGCCTCGGCGTAAGCGGATCAAGCGGCGGATTCAAGAAGTTCTGCGCCGGCGAGACGCTGATCTCCGATGCCTCGCGTCCGATCAGCGCCGACGAGGCCCAGGCATGCGCCCAGGCTGGCATCAGTTATGTCGAGCTACCAATCGCCTTCGACGGCATCTCGGTGATGGTTCACCCGGATAACACCTGGGCCAACTGCATCACTGTGGCCGAGCTGAAGGCGCTCTGGGTGCCAGAGGCCGAGGGCGTGGTGACGCGCTGGAGCCAGCTGCGCCAGGGCTGGCCCGACACGCCGATCAGCCTCTACGGGGCCGGCGGCGACTCGGGCACCTTCGACTACTTCACCCACGCCATCGTCGGCACCGAGCGATCAAGCCGCAAGGACTATGTCGCCAGTGAGGACGACTATCTGCTCGCCCAGGATCTCGCCGCCGACCCTGCTGGCCTCGGATTCTTTGGCTATGCGTATTATGTCGAGTATGAGGGACGGCTGCGCGCCCTGGAGATCGACGATGGCGAGGGCTGCGTGGCCCCCAGCGCCACCAGCATCGCCGACGGCAGCTACCAGCCGCTCTCGCGACCGATCTTCCTCTACGTGCGGGCCGACGCGCTGGATCGGCCCGAGATGCGCGCCTTCGTGGACTTCTACCTAACCAACGGGCCGGCCCTGGTGCGCCAGGCCCGCTACATTCCGCTGCCCGACAGCACCTACCCCCTAGTCGCCCGCCGGGTCGAGCACCGGAGCACCGGCTCGGTCTTCAGCGGCGGGTCGCAGGTCGGCGTCTCGATCGAGGAGATCCTCCAGCTTGAAGGGGGACAGTAGGCGATGCGCAGCTCGATCCGCGCAAAGCTGCTGGCGGCCTTCGCCCTCGACCTGCTGCTCATGATCAGCCTGGGTTGGTTCGCCGCGCAGCAGATGGCCATGATGAACACACAGGCCACCTTCGTCGAGCAGCAGACCATCCCCTCGCTCGACACGATCGCCAAGATCACCACCGTGATCAACCGCTACCGTGTCGCCCAGCTTGAGTACCTGATCTACAGCAACCCCTACGACAAAGATCGCAGCAAGCAGAAGATGGGCACGCTGGAGGCGGAGATGTCCAGCCACTTCGCTGGCTACCAGCCGCTGATCACCTCGGATAGCGAGGGCGCGCGGTTCGACCATGTGGTTACGGCCTGGCAGCAGGTCGTAACCACCAACTACACCAGCTTTATCCCCGCCGCCGGGCTGGCCAACACCGGCAGCGTGCAGCCCTTCTACTCGCGCATGAACCCGCTCTACGACCAGCTCGACCTAGCGATGAGCGATCTGGCAGCCGAGGGGCAGACTCAGGCCACCGACGCGCTAGAGGACGTGCGGACAACCTACGAGCGCGCTCGCACCGTGATTATGGGCGACACCGCCCTAACGATCCTGATCTCGGCGGTGATTGGGCTGATGCTCTCCGGGCGGATCGCCCTGCGTATCGGCCGGCTCACCAGCGCGACGGCCCAGGTGGCGGCGGGCGATCTTGAGCGCAAAGTCCAGGTGCTGAGCCGCGATGAGCTTGGCACGCTGGCCCAGAGCTTCAACCAGATGGTCGATAGCCTACGCGAGCAGCACCAGACCCTGGAGCAGCGCAACGAGGATCTCCAGATCAGCCTGCGCCGCCAGGAGCAGCTCACCGACGACCTGCGGCGCGGCAAGCAGGCCGAGGAGGAGGCCCAGCGCGCCCAGGCCACCGCCGAGGCCGCCAGCCAGGCCAAGAGCATGTTCCTGGCCACCATGAGCCACGAGCTGCGCACGCCACTGAACGCCATCCTCGGCTACGCCCAGCTGCTACGTATGGGTGCCATAAGCAACGGCATCGACCCGGAGATGATCACCCAGCTCGACCGCATCGTCGGTGCCGGCCGCCACCTGACCACCGTGATCAGTAACGTGCTCGACTTCTCGAAGATCGAGCAGGGCAAAATCGACCTCGATATTACTACGGTCAACGTCTGCGCCCTCACCCGCGAGTCAGCCGATATTGTCGATCCGCTGATGCGCCGGCAGGGCAACACCCTGCGCGTCGAGTGCCCGCCCGACATCGGCGTCATCGAGACCGACGGGCCGAAGCTGCGCCAGGTGCTCTTTAACCTGCTCGCCAACGCCGCCAAGTTCACCGATAACGGCGAGGTGACGCTGCGCGTCAGGCAGGAGGAAAGCCTGATGCCTCCCGCCTCCAACCTCCTGTTCGAGGTGATCGACACCGGCATCGGCATCGCCGCCGACCAGCAGGACAAGCTCTTCCAGCCCTTCAGCCAGATCGACTCCTCGGTGACGCGCCGCTTCGAGGGCACCGGCCTGGGCCTGGCCCTGAGCCGCCAGCTCTGCCTGGCCCTCGGGGGCGACATCAGCGTCGAGAGCGCACCGGGCCAGGGGTCAACCTTCCGCGTCTCACTTCCAAGCAGCAGCACCCTCGCCCCGATCAGCGCCGAGGCATCAACTAGCCAGGAGCTTCCATCATGATAAAGACCATTCTCGTCGTTGACGATAACCACGACAACCGCACCATCATCGCCCAGATGCTCAAGATCAGCGGCTACCAGACGATCTGCGCCACCGACGGGCTGCACGCCCTAGAGCTGGCCGCCAGTGAGATGCCAGACCTGATCCTGATGGATCTCGCCATGCCCAAGCTTGATGGCTGGGGCGCCACAGAACGCTTGAAGGCTGACCCCGGCCTGTCCCACGTGCCGGTGATCGCTGTGACTGGCCACGTCACCCACAACGAGATCTCGCGGGCGATCCGTGTTGGCTGTGCGGACTACCTGGCCAAGCCGATCGACTACGAGACGATGATCCTCAAGGTGCGCACCTACATAGCGGCGTAGGGACGCCAGCGTCCCCCCTGAACACGCGGGATTGCGCGAGCGCGATGCGCTCCTGCAATCCCGCGTGTTCTCTCGTTCAATCCGGTGCGAGGGCGAATGGCGCAACACACGGGGAGGACGAGCCATGGCAGAGCGAAAGAAGGCACTGGTGCTCTCGGGGGGCGGCGCACGCGGCGCCTACCACATCGGCGTGATCGAGGCGCTGGTAGAGGCCGGCTGGATGCAGGACGGCCAGGGGCCGGACATCATCGCCGGCACCTCAATCGGCGCGATCAACGCGGCCGCCCTGGCCAGTGGCCTCACGGCAGCCCGTATGCGCCAGCTCTGGATGCAGATGCACACCGAGGAGGTTCACCGGCTCTCCGACGATCTGCCGCCCCTGGCGCGTCCGCTGGTGCGCTTCCTGCTGCGCAGCGTGCTCACCTCGCAGGCCCACGGCGGCCCGGTCGGCTACAGCATGCCCGAGTCAGAGCGCGGCCAGAGCGCCCAGGGGCTGCTCGGTCGCATCGGCGAGCTCTTCAAGGCCAGGCCATTCCGCTCGCTGCTCGACACCGCGCCCTGGCGCAACACCCTCGCCGGCTGGATGGACTTTGATCGGATCAACGGGGCCGACGCCCCGGCCCTGCTGATCGCCGCCACCGAACTCCAGACCGGCGCGCTGGAGGTGTTCTGCAACCGGCCCCTCGTCGGTCGCCCGGCCGAGCGGATCGGCATAGAGCACCTGATGGCCTCGGCCAGCATCCCGATCGTCTACCCCTGGACAGAGATCGGCGGCGGGAAGTACTGGGACGGCGCGGTGCTGGCCAACACGCCGCTCGACCCGGTGATCGACCTGGCCGGCGACGATGATGTGGACATTATTGTGGTGATGATGACGCCCTGGAACGCCGACCCCAACACGCTGCGCGAGCGGGCCGGGATCATGCCCCAGGATCTCGTGCAGGCGCTGACCCTCACCCTCGACTGGACGCTGCTGGCATCCTACCGGGTGGCCTTCGAGAGCCTCCAGCACCGCAACCGCCTGGCCGACGCCCTCGGCCGCCTGGAGCTGGCCGCCGTCGCCGTGGGCGACAGCAGCATGATGCCGACCGGCGTCATCCCGCGCCCGATCGCCCTGCCCACGGTGATCGCCCCCGAGCAGCTCATGCCCCTCGACTGGATCGTGGACTACGAGGAGGAGACGCACCTGCGGCTCTTCGCGCAGGGCCGCGCCGACGCCGTGCGCGCGCTCAGCGCACGCGGGTGATCGCCCTGGGGCGCAGCCCCGATGTTTTTGATTGTTTTGCCAAGAATGGGCCAGCAAAGCTGGCCCATTCTTGGCAAAACAATCTGGATAGTAGGCGGCTACCCGCCGAGCAGCATCCCCGCCAGATAGTCAGCCGTCGCCCCCGAGTTCGTATCCTCGTTATTGCTTAGCACAATCACCGTCAGGTCATCGTCGGGGTAGCGCCCGATATAGGTCACGGCGCCGCTCATCAGGCCGGGGTGGTAGATCACCTGGTGGCCAAAGCGCTGCTCGATCTTCCAGCCGTAGCCGTAGTTAAAGAAGTTGGGCGTGTACATCTGGCTGAGCAAGTCGGCGGGAAGCAGGCTGCCGTCGCCAAGCGCATTCAGCAGGATGTAGAGGTCGTCCACCGTCGAGAAGATGCCGCCGGCAGCGAAGAGGTTGCTGGTGTCGATCGGCGTGGCCGACGTGCCGATGCCGATATAGCCGCGTGTGCCGCTGAGAGCCGCGCCGTCGCCACTATCGTAGCCGGTGTTGGTCATGCCCAAGGGCTGGAAGAGGTGGTCGCGCATATAGTCCGGGTATAACTGGCCCGAGACATCCTCGATCAGCCGACCAAGCAGCACATAGTTTGAGTTGGTGTAGTGGTAGGCTGAGCCGGGGGCAAACTCCAGGGGCAGGTCACGGAAGCGGGCGATCACCTCGTCGGGCGTGGCGGGCTTCGTCTCCACATCGGCGAACGAGAGAAAGTCCGTATAGTTCTGGAGGCCCGAGGTATGGGCCAGCAGGTCGTGAACGGTGATCCCGCCCCAGGTGTTCGGGCAGTCACGCAAGTAGGTACAAATTGATGTACGCAGGTTAACCTTGCCGGACTGCACGAGCTGCATGACAGCGAGAGCGGTGAGCGGCTTGCTGACCGATGCCAGGCGGAAGCGTGTCTGCACACCGGCGGGAATATTCAGCTCCTGGTTCGCCAGGCCGTAGCCCTTGCGGATGAGCATCTGCCCCTGGTAGGCCACCAGGGCCGTGCCGCTAAAGCTGCCCTGCTCGGTAAGCAGGCTCAGGTAAGAGTCCATCTGGGCCGCCACCGGCTGGAGCACAGGGCTAAGCTGGCTCTCCTCGGCCGAGGTCATGACGGCGGCAAGGGGCGCGGGCGTGGGCGTGTCGGCGGGCGGCGCTCCGGCGAGGGCGGGCAGCGGCGTCACCGTCGGCTGCACCGTCGGCTGGCCGACGGACGCGGCGGACTGGGCGGGCACAGGTGTGTCTGTGGCAACGAACCCCGAGATGCGTGCAGGGGAGCCTCCCCCGCCGGGGGCGCTACACGTAGTGAGCAACACAAGGAGACAAAGAGCAAGCCCGATCAGGCGGGCGTCTGAGCGCATGAATGCAGATCCTCCACGGGTTCCATCTGACAGAGTGGCCATATTGTACCATGTCGCCACCCCGACGCATTTAGGGCTGGCACACTCCAAGGCCCGCATTGTATTGCGGATCAGAGCACACAGCTCTTTCGCTCAGCCAGCGTGCGGGCGGGGCCAGGGTTCGCTCGCCTGTTGTCCGCAGCCCAAAAACCGGGTCTGGGCGAAGCCCCAGAACGCAATACCGCAGAAGTAACCCTGTGAAGTGTTCTGTCATTCTGAGCGCAGCGAAGAATCCCGGCCGGGACGCTTCGCTGCGCTCAGCGTGACATGGGTGACAGGGTTACTTCTGCGGTATTGCCCCAGAACGTTGCAACAGCCCTATCCTCGGGCAGCGCATCTTGACAGGCATGATATGATTGCCTTACCGAACAAAAGTTCTCATACAACCCAGAATAAGCTCGGCGCGTAGATCTCGTGGGCGCGGAATGCCACGCCCACACCGCACCGTACGGAATAAAAAGGAGACAGCATGGCCACCTACTCAGAGGCGAAACCGGCCGGCAGGCCGACATGGATCGACCTGATGACGCCAGACATCGACGCGGCGCGCGCGTTCTACCACACCGTGTTCGGCTGGGAGTACGACATCGGCAGCCCGGAGTTTGGCGGCTACACCACGGCTCGCGTGGGCGATCTCGCCGCGGCTGGCCTGGCCGGCCCGCAGCCCGGCACCCCGCCCATGCCAGCGGCGTGGAGCCTCTACTTCGCCACCGACAACATCGAGGCCGACGTGGCGCGGGCGGTAGAGCTGGGGGCCAAGGTCATGTACCCGGCCATGACCGTGGGCGAGTTTGGCAGCATGGCGACCTGTGAGGACCCCACCGGCGCGGCGTTCAGCTTCTGGCAGGCCGGGCAGCACGTGGGCACACAGATCACCGACGAGCCGGGCTCGGCGGCCTGGTATGAGCTGTATTCACCCGATGCGAAGCGGGCACGCGATTTCTACATGGCGCTGCTTAGGGCTACCGCCGATCCGATGCCGGGAGACATGGAGTACTATGTGCTCAAGCACGGCGAGACGATGTTCGGCGGCATCATGCAGATCGACCCCGCCTGGGGCGGCTTTGCCCCACAGTGGACGACCTACTTCACGGTGACCAACACCGATGCAGCGCTGGCGGCAATAACCGGGAACGGCGGCAAGGCGCTGAGCAACGTCGATGACTCGCCATTTGGCCGTCTGGCCGCTGTGATGGACCCGGGCGGCGCAACATTCAAGATCATCCAGCCCCCGGCGAGATGATCGCGGGCTAGAACAGCCTTTTCGTCGATGGTATCGACCCATGCCGTAAAGCGCGTAGTCGGTGGCCTGGATGTGATCTGGTACAATAGCGAGAACCCTCGCGTACAGAGAAACCAGAGCATCGATGCAGATCCTCACGATCAGCGACGAGATCGTACCGGCGATCTACAGCCTCAACATTAAGCAGCGCTTTATGGGCGTGGATCTGGTGCTGAGCTGTGGCGATCTGCCGATCTACTACGTCGACTTTGTGATCACGATGCTGTCCGCGCCCTGCTTCTACGTCTGGGGCAACCACGATAGCCCGGAGATCCAGGCTGACGGGACAACCCTATACGAGATCCGCGGCGGCACCTGCCTTGAGGACCGCTGCGTGGAGCACGGGGGGCTGACGATCGCCGGCCTCGGCGGCTCGCTGCGCTACAAGCCGGATGGCGAGCACCAGTACACTGATGTCGAGATGATGCGGCGGGTCTGGGGGCTCGCGCCGAGGCTGTTCTTCAACCGGCTACGCTATGGGCGCTACCTCGACATGCTGATCACCCACGCGCCGCCCCTGGGTATCCACAACGGCCCCGACTACCCGCACCGTGGCTTCCGGGCCTTTCTCTGGCTGATGGATCGCTTCAGCCCGCGCTACCTCATCCACGGCCACATCCACCTCTCCTACGGCTATGATGTCACCGTTATGTCCACCTACCGCGACACGACCGTGATCAACACGGCGGGCCACCGGATGATGACGGTCGAGCCGGTGGGCGGGAGTCGGGAGTCGGGAGTCGGGAGTCAGTAGCACTCCCGACTCCCGACTCCCGACTCCTGCCCCCCAACCCCCACAGACCTACAGCCGCCCGGCCACATGGCCAATCGTCAACTCCTCGACGGTGACGTGGGGCGGGTGGGCCACCAGTGCGGCGATGGCGGCGGCCACATCCTCGGGGCGGAGCATATTCTGACGGCCCCACTCGCCCGGCACCCCGTCCCACAGCGCCGTGTCGGTTGCGGCGGGGAGCACGCTCGTCACCCGGATTCCCCGTGGCCGCAGCTCCTCGCGGATGGCGGCGGCGAAGCCGAGCGCGCCATGCTTAGCGGCGCAGTAGGCCGACCAGCCAGGGAATGCCTGGCGGGCCGCCACCGATCCGAGGTTGACGATCAGGCCGCCCGGCCCCATCCTGGGCGCTACCGCCTGGCACACCAGGAAGAGGCTGGTGAGCTGGCTGCGCAGCGCGCCCTCCCACTCGCCTAGCGTGATCTCCTCGAAGGGCCGCACCAGGGCCGCGCCGACACTGTGGACAAGCACATCGATCCGCCCCGCCGGGCCAGCCGCCGCCCGCACCATGTCGGCCACGGCCCCCGCGTCGGTCGCATCGGCCGGCAGAGCAATGGCCTCCGCGCCAAGCGCCTCGGCCTCAGCCCGCACCGCATCCAGCAGGCCAGACGAGCGGGCGGACAGGGCCAGGCGCACGCCGGGCGCGGCCAGGGCCATGGCCGTGGCCCGACCGATCCCGCGCGAGGCCCCGGTGATCAGGATCGAAAGAGGTTCTGTCATCATCACTATCTCCCCTCCTGCGCCAAGATTACAGATGCTCGCCTTTAGGCGTGAAAGCCTAGCGCGTTTACGCCTAGGATAAAGCGCACCGCTTCATCGATTTTAGCTCATGTGTTGCATCAGACACTAGCGTGTGGTAGACTCCACATTCGCCTCATGGACGACAGCCAGTATAGAGCAGATCGAGATCGGCACGCTCGCCGCCGAGCTTGAGAGCGCCGCCGCAGACGGGAAGCCTGCGCTACGGATTGTTAAGCTGGAATCGTCCCTCTGAAACCTTGTCTACTGCCATTTACAGAAATAGCCCGTAAAGCCCAGGAATTTAGCCCTGGGAGCCGTCATAAACCGTCCATACGCATGATAGGGCCACGAACATGACCTCCTCCAACCAGCACCCCGCAGACAGCCACGACCTGATCCGTGTCCAGGGCGCACGGGAGAACAACCTGCAGAACATCAGCGTCGAGATCCCCAAGCGGCGACTGACGGTGTTCACCGGCGTCTCGGGATCGGGTAAGTCGTCGCTGGTGTTCGGCACCATCGCGGCGGAGTCGCAGCGGCTGATCAACGAGACCTACAGCGCCTTCGTGCAGGGCTTTATGCCAACGTTGGGCCGGCCCGAGGTCGACGTATTGGAAGGGCTGACGACCGCGATCATCGTCGATCAGGAGCGGATGGGGGCCAATGCCCGCTCGACGGTCGGCACCGCGACCGACGCCAACGCGATGCTGCGCATTATCTTCAGCCGGCTCGGTCAGCCACACATCGGCTCGCCCAACGCCTACTCCTTCAACATCCCCTCGGTGAAGGCCAGCGGGGCGATCACCGTCGAGCGCGGCCCCGGCAAGGCGAAGGCCGAGAAGGCGACCTTCACCCACCTGGGAGGCATGTGTCCGCGCTGCGAGGGCATGGGTGCGGTCACCGACTTCGCCCTGTCTGCGCTGTACGACGACCGCTTGTCGCTCAACGATGCCGCGCTCACGATCCCGGGCTACAGCATGGACGGCTGGTACGGTCGCATCTTCCGCGGCTGCGGTTTCTTCGACCCGGACAAGCCGATCTGCACGTACACCAAGAAGGAACTGCACGACCTGCTCTACAAGGAGCCGACCAAGATCAAGATCGACGGGATCAACCTGACGTACCAGGGGCTGATCCCGCAGATCCAGAAGTCGTTCCTGTCCAAGGACATCGACGCGCTGCAGCCGCACATCCGCGCCTTCGTCGAGCGGGCGGTGACGTTCACAATCTGCCCCGAGTGCGACGGCACCCGGCTCCGCAAGGAGGCCCGGTCGTCGAAGATCAAGGGAATCAACATCGCCGACGCCTGCGCCATGCAGATCAGCGACCTGGCCGACTGGGTCCAGGGCTTGGAAGAGCCGTCGGTGGCACCGCTGCTCACAAAGCTGCACCACCTCCTCGACGCCTTCGCAGAGATCGGGTTAGGATACCTCTCACTCGACCGACCATCGGGTACCTTGTCCGGGGGCGAGGCGCAGCGCACCAAGATGATCCGCCACCTCGGCTCGTCACTCACCGACGTGACCTACGTCTTCGACGAGCCCACCATCGGCCTCCACCCCCACGACATCCAGCGGATGAACGACCTGCTGCTGCGGCTGCGCGACAAGGGCAACACGGTGCTCGTGGTCGAGCACAAGCCGGAGGTGATCATGATCGCCGACCACGTCGTCGACCTCGGCCCCGGTGCCGGCACCGCCGGCGGCAAGGTGGTCTTCGCGGGCACGGTCGATGGGCTGCGGGCCAGCGGCACGCTCACCGGGCGTCACCTGAACGACCGGGCCGCCCTGAAGCCGTCGGTGCGGACGCCGTCGGGTATGCTGGAGGTGCGCGGCGCGCGCACGCACAACCTGCAGGACGTCAACGTCGACATCCCGCTCGGCGTGCTGGTGGTGGTGACTGGCGTGGCCGGGTCAGGCAAGAGCTCACTGATCCGCGGCTCGGTGTGTGGCAGGGACGGCGTGGTGTCGGTCGACCAGACCCCGATCCGCGGCTCGCGACGGAGCAACCCGGCGACATACACCGGACTGCTCGACCCGATCCGCAAGGCGTTCGCAAAGGCCAACGGCGTGAAGGCCGCCCTGTTCAGCGCCAACTCCGAGGGTGCATGCCCCACCTGCAACGGCGCTGGTGTCATCTACACCGACCTGGCGATGATGGCCGGTGTCGCCACCACCTGCGAGGAGTGCGAGGGCCGACGGTTCCAAGCGTCGGTGCTGGACTACCAGTTCGGCGGGCGCAACATCGCTGAGGTGCTCGACCTGTCGGTCGAAGACGCGGTTAGCTTCTTTGGCGCAGGCGAGGCGCGTACGCCGACCGCGCACTCGATCTTGCGGCGCATGGCCGATGTGGGGCTCGGCTACCTGCGGCTCGGCCAACCGCTCCCCACGCTGTCGGGTGGCGAGCGGCAGCGGCTCAAGCTCGCGACGCATATGGGTGCCGACGGCGGCGTCTACGTGCTCGACGAGCCGACCACCGGGCTGCACCTGGCCGACCTCGCGCAGCTTCTCGGGCTGCTGGATCGACTGGTCGAGACTGGCAAGTCGGTGATCGTGATCGAGCACCACCAGGCGGTGATGGCGCACGCCGACTGGATCATCGACCTCGGGCCGGGCGCGGGCCACGACGGCGGGCGAGTCGTGTTCGAAGGCAGCCCGGCCGACCTGGTGGCGGCAAGATCGACGCTGACCGGCGAGCACCTGGCGGCATTCGTCGGTAGCCGTCCGAAGGCAGTCTCATCTCGCTGAGCGAGTCCGCAGCTTGAGTGCGAATGCGCGCTATGTGCCACAGAACACTGAGGTGCCATAGCGCACATTCTTGGGTTGTGGAGTAAGGTGATCACGTCCCATCCTAGTTAGGCGGGCTTCGCAGCACCGTAGCCCACGGATTCAGCCTCCGGGCGGACGGATTCCTAACGAATATGACCTAGACCGACATGCGGTATCATAATATGTATACTCGGCACAGCGTCGGGGCATGGCGGAGGGAAAGGCTATGATGGACGCGGGGAGCGGGCTGCTGCACACGGTCGAGGACTGGGAGCTAGAGGAGGGCTCACCTTCGCCGATGGGTGTCACCTGGGTTGACACCCTCAAGGGCTACAACTTCGCCCTCTACTCGCGCCACGCCACCAGCGTCACCCTGCTGTTCTACCGCGAGGACGATGTCTTCAACCCGCGCTACGAATTCCGCTTCGACTACCTCAAGCATAAGACGGCGCGGGTCTGGCACTGCTGGGTACGCGGCGACTCCATCCCCGACGCGCGCTACTACGCCTACCGGGTGGATGGGCCAAACGACTCGATGGCTGGGCACCGCTTCGACCGCTCGAAGATCTTGCTCGACCCCTTCGCCACCGAGGTCTTCTTCCCCGAGGGCTACGACCGGGCGGCCGCCTGCACGCCCGGCCTGCACACCGACGGGCGCGCGCCCCTGGGCGTGCTGCCGGCGCGCATCCCTGACGGTCCTCTGTCACACTTTGACTGGGGCACCTATGTGCGCCCGCGTCACACCTATCAGACGATCGTCTATGAGCTGCACGTGCGGGGCTTCACCGCCCACCCTAGCTCGGGCCTGGCCCCCGAGCGGCGCGGCACCTTCGTCGGCCTGATCGACAAGATTCCCTACCTCCAGGAGCTTGGCGTCACGGTGGTGGAGCTGCTGCCTGTCCACCAGTTCGACCCCCAGGAGGGCAACTACTGGGGCTACATGACCCTCAACTTCTTCGCGCCCCACGGCGACTACGCGGCGGGCGAGCCTGCCGCAGAGTTCCGCCAGCTGGTGAAGGCCATGCACACGGCGGGCATTGAGGTCTGGCTAGATGTGGTCTATAACCACACCAGCGAGGGCGACCAGGGCGGGCCGACCTACTGCTACCGGGGGATCGACAACCGCAGCTACTATCTGCTTCAGAACGACCGGAGCCGCTATATCAACGACACCGGCACTGGCAATACCCTGCGCTGCGCCAACCCCGGCCCGCGCGGCATCATCCTGGGTAGCCTCATCCACTGGGCCCAGCACATGCGGGTGGACGGCTTTCGCTTCGACCTGGCCTCCATCCTCACCCGCAACAACGACGGATCGGTGAACACCCTCGACCCGGCGGTGGTGGCTGAGATCAGCACCCTGGCCCGCTACAACGACATCAAGCTTGTGGCCGAGGCATGGGATATCGGCTCCTACCAGCTCGGCCGCACCTTCCCCGGCCAGACATGGTTCCAGTGGAATGGTAAGTTCCGCGACGATGTGCGCAGCTTCGTGAAAGGCGACCAGGGGCTGGTGCCCGCCCTGATGCGCCGGATCTACGGCAGCGACGACCTCTTCCCCGACTCGCTGCACGACGCCTGTCGGCCCTACCAGAGCGTGAACTTTATCACCGCCCACGACGGGTTCTGCCTCTACGATCTGACGGCGTACAACGAGAAGCACAACGAGGCCAACGGTCACGACAACACCGATGGCTCGGACAATAACTACACATGGAACTGCGGCTGGGAGGGCGATGAGGGCGCGCCGCCAGAGACCCTCGCCCTGCGCCGAATCCAGGTGAAGAACCTTTTCAGCATCCTGATGCTCTCCAACGGCACGCCCATGTTCTGCGCCGGCGACGAGTTCCTCAACACGCAGAACGGCAACAACAACCCCTACAACCAGGACAACGAGATCACCTGGCTGGACTGGGATCGGCTTGAGCAGAACCGCGACATCTTCCGCTTCTTCCAGAAGATGATCGCCTTCCGTAAATCGCACCCGACGATCATGCGCTCGCGCTACTGGCGCGACGATGTGCGCTGGTACGGGGTGAGCGGCCCGCCCGACCAGGCCAGCTACTCGCACACCCTGGCCTACTTCCTGCGCGGAGCCAGCATCAGCGACGACGACCTGTATGTGATGATCAACGCCTACTGGGAGGAGCTGACGTTCCGCATCGCCGAGCGGCCGCCGCGCGGCTGGCTGCGCGTGGTGGACACCAGCCTGCCCAGCCCCGACGACATCACCGATCCCGGCGCAGAGGTGGCGCTCGCCGCCCAGAGCTACACCGTCGCCCCGCGCTCGATTGTGGTGCTGCGCAGCCCACGAACGTAATGATTGCAGATTGGACAGGATCTCCGACTAATCTGCAATCTACAATCTACAATCTGCAATTCTAGGTGCGGGCGGCGTAACATAGGGCACCACCCTGGCCAGGTCGCTCGCCCCGCGTGTGATGCGGACAATCGCCCCGTCATCGATCCCATAGCGAGCGATCAGGTCGTCGAGCAGCGCGTCGAGCGCGCGGAGCAGCGGGCCATCGTAGCCGGCGGTGGGGCGCTTCTGGAGCAGCACGCTCACGGCGAGCGGGTCGATCCGCTGTGCAAAGCCCTGGTAGACGGCATCGCCCAGGCCGCGCCCGGCGCGGCCCTCGTCCACCAGGCGGCTGATCTTTCCGAGCCTGCCAATATGGTAGTTGGGGAGCAGCGGGGCGGCGGGGACCGTGTAGGCGGCCAGCGCATCGGCGGGCGGGCGCGATTCATCGCCGAGCACCACCAGCAGCACCTGAGATCGGCCCCGGCCCTTGCCCGCCACGCCTGGATCGCCCACATCCTGAATAGCCAGATCGCTCATCGCAGCCTCCGTACAGACAGATCACCCATACGGAGTATCGTAACATACCACGAAGGACGCGAAAGGGACGAAAGACACGAACCTATTGTTCGTGTCTTTCGTCCCTTTCGCGTCCTTCGTGATCTAGCGCGGCACCGCCCACTCGAAGTGCATGCCGTCCGAGGCGCCCTTGCCGTCGTAGTTCCAGTGGCCGCCCCAGTAGAAGCCGTGGGCGTTGGCCAGCGGCACCAGCTCGCGCACCGAGCCCTTCTGGCCCACAAATGCGGCGATCTTCAGCAGGCCATTCCATGGCACGTTAATATCGAAGGCCGTGCCGTAGGCGTGGTTGCTCAGCACGCGCGGGTTGTTACGGATGGTGCGCGGCACGAAGGTGCCAGAGAATCCGAGCACCAGGTGCAGCAGCCCAGCCGCCTCCCATGCTGCCCACAGCCGCTTGAACGGGTCGGCGGCCACCCTGTGGAAGCGCACGTTGCCGTCCTTGGGGCCGCCCGGCACCTTGGCGATCTGCGGCACGTTAACGACAATAATGTTGTTTGCGAACTCGTTGGTGATCCGGATGTTGTCGCCAGTGGTGCGCACATACTCAATGTGGCCCAGCGCCTTCTCACGCGAGCCGCCCTTATCCTTGAGGAAGTCGAAGTCTGGCCGGGGCGGCCAGTTGATGTCATTCGGGCGCGGGGCGCCGGCGTTCGTCGGCGGAATGACCGGCGGCAGCGGGTTCGGCGGCGTCGGCGGTATGGGCTTCGGCGCGGCTGGTGCCCAGTTCTGCGCCTCTGTGACCATCGGCAGGTCGCTCATCCGCTTGATCTGGCCGTCTGGCCCAGCGTAGAGCGTATCCAGCGTCCAGACCTGCACCGCGTAGGTCGTTGCTCCGTTGGCCAGCGTGTAGGTGGCGGTCAGCGGCACGCCGATCCGGCACTCGACGGCCTTCTTATGCCAGGGCGAGTTCGCGTCGAAGGGCACCCCCATGAATCTGTAGGTCTCGCCCCAGAGCGCATTCGCCCCCGGGAAGGCCGGGTCGGTCAGGTTCAGGCGCTCGCAGCCAGCCTGATCGCTCATCGGGGTGTAGAGCGTGTCCGCACCAAAGATCTGGAAGGCATAGTCCTGGTCGGCCTTGAAGATGTAGTTATCGCTCAGGGCCGGGCCAAGGTGGCCGTTCTTAGCCACCAGGTGGAAGCGCCAGTCGGGGCGCAGCACCTTGGTGTGGGTCAGCGCGCCGGTGCGCTTCTCGGTGGTGGAGATCGCGATCTTGTAGGACGCCTCCAGCAGAGTGCGGGCCGTGCCCTTGGCCGGGATCTCAGCCGCCGCGTCGTCGAACTGCGCATTCATGCTCTGGATGGCGGCGTACTGAGTACCCTCGTAGAAGATCAGGTCGGTGGCGAAGGTCTGCACGCTGTAGGTATGGCCCTCCACCGCAACCGTCGTCGTCGCATCGTTGGGGCCGACGGGCGCGCCCAGCTTAAACTTGGCGGCGTGGAGCGGCATGGCCTGATTGATCTTCAGCGCGCCGCCGCGCGGCTTGTAGGTCTCGCCGTAGAGAAAGAGCCACAGCGCCTGCTCGGGGCTCATCGGCACCGCGCCCAGCAAGCCGCCTTCAGCCACCACCCCAGGTGCCGGGGGCAACGATGGCGTCACCCGCAGCTTGCCCTTGGCGCCGGGGAGCAGACGTACCAGCGCATCATCGCCCAGCCCGTGGCGGGCCATAGCGCCAGCGATCAGCTGACTCAGCGCGCTGAGCTGATCGTCGCCGTAATCCATGCCCTCATACCGCTGGAGCATGATGCTGACAGCGATACGATCAATATTATGTCGTCGACTGTTGTAGATCGCCAGGCCGAGGGCGTCGCCCGCACGATCCTCATCAACCAGCAGGCTAATGCCCCCCATCGTGTCGATATGATAGTTTGGCGGCGCACCGGACACATCCCCTGCTGCGACAGCGGTGTCCGCAAGCACGATCATTTGAATCGACTTACCCTCGCGAGTCTCGCCGGCCTTCTCCGGCGTTCCGACCTTCTCAACATCCACGGCATCATCGCTCATGAGTGAGTCTCCTTAGGGCAGGATCAGCACTAGTACGCGCAATCATCGTAGCACGCAGCAGTAACCGCTTCAAGTGCAGAGCTATGTATTCGCAGTCGGCATCCGGCTCATCGCGTACTCGGCCAGCGCCGTGATCGTCAGACTCGGATTCACCCCCGGATTCGCCGGCACGGTCGCCCCATCCACCACATACAGACCGGGGTAGCCGTGAACCTGACAGTCCAGGTCGATCACGCCCTCCTCGGCGCTGAGGCCGAAGGGACAGCCGCCCAGGATGTGCGCCGTCATCGGGATGTTCAACAGCGACTCGTTCACGCTGGCCGAGGGGATACCGTTCGTCTTCTCGGCGAAGCGCTTGGTCACATAGTGGCCGATCAGGATCTTGCTCGGAATGGGGTTGTTCGGGTCGGCCCGGCTAACCATGCCGCGCCGCCCGAGGGTGAGCGGGCTGCGGCCCAGGCGCATGCTGATCTGGTTGTCTATGGTCTGCATCACCAGCATAATCGTGGTGCGCCGCGCCCAGCCCGGCACAACGTGGGTGCGCAGGAAGTCGAGCGGTCGCCTGAAGATGTCGCCTGCCGACTGGAGCAGGCGGCGCGGGATGCTGCCCTCCTCGATCAGCGGGCCGCCGAGGAAGCGGATCAGGTCGGAGCCAGCCGGGTAGCGCACCGGCTCCACGGTCGTCACCGGATCGGCGTAGAAGATCGAGGTGATCGCCACCCCCTCGGAGTAGTTGGTCTTGCGGCTGCGGCTGATCACGCCGAGCAGCGACTCGCTGTTGGTGCGCACAATGTCGCCCAGGCGGCGCGAGATGCGCGGCAGCGAGCGGGTGATGTCGCGGCAGCGGAACATGAGCCGCAGGGTGCCCACCGTGCCGCCGGAGATGATCACATTGCGGGCGCGCACGCGGCGGGGGCGCTCGGGGAGCCATGCCGTCGGGCGACGATACAGCACCTCGTAGCGGGCGCCGTCGGGCTGGCCGGGCGGCAGCGGGCGGATGTCGCACACCTCAGCGTCAGGGCGCACCTCGGCCCCCCCCTTCTCGGCGAAGTAGAGGTAGTTTTTAGGCAGCGTGTTCTTGGCATTGTAGCGGCAGCCCACCATGCAGCCGCCGCAGTGGGTACACCCGGCCCGCGCCGGCCCGGCCCCGCCGAAGTAAGGGTCAGGCACCGTCACCCCCGGCTCGCCGAAGAAGACGCCAGTCTCGGTAGGGCGGGCGGTGTCGGCCTGGCCCAGCTCCTCGGCGATCTCGCGCAGCACCGTGTCGGCCGGCCACTGGCGCGGGTTGGTGGCCACGCCCAGCATGCGCTTGGCCGTCTCGTAGTGCGGGGCCAGCAGCGCCTTCCAGTCCGCCAGCTGGTGCCACGCCGACGCGGCGAACATCTCGTCGCTGGGCACCATCAGCACGTTGGCGTAGACGAGGCTGCCCCCGCCCACCCCGCTGCCGCGCAGCACCACCACGTCGCGGAAGGGGATGATCTGCATGATGCCGAAGCAGCGCGCCATCGGCAGCCAGAGGTAGCGCCAGATGTTCCAGTTCGTCTTCGCGTAGTCTTCCTCGCTAAAGCGCCGGCCGCGCTCAAGCACCAGCACGCGGTAGCCCTTCTCGGTCAGCCGCATCGCCGAGACGCTCCCGCCGAACCCGGAACCGATGATCACGTAGTCGTAGCACATAATGTTGAATGCTGAATGCTGAATGTTGAATTTCAACATAGCTTCGCATCATAAGTTGCCTGCTTATTATAGAACTGGGCATCCCTTCTGTGGCGAATGATCGCGTATCCCATTGTGAAGAAGCGGAATCTACGCCAGGGCCGCTTCGTGATACAGTTATCTTCAACACTCAACATTGAAAGGATCCTCCATGCCAGGAGCCCTCGACGACATCCTCATCCTCGACCTCAGCCGCGTCCTCGCCGGGCCGTATGGCACGATGGTGCTGGGCGACTTCGGCGCACGCGTGATCAAGGTCGAGCAGCCCGGCCAGGGCGACGAGACCCGCAGCTGGGGGCCGCCCTTCGCCGCCGACGGCCAGAGCGCCTACTTCCTCTGCGCCAACCGCAACAAGGAGAGCCTCACGCTCAACCTGCGCCACCCCGAGGGCCGGCAGGTTGTGCGCGAGCTGGCCGCCCGCGCCGACGTGCTGATCGAGAACTTCAAGGTTGGCACAATGGCCGCCCTTGGCCTGGGCTACGAGTCGCTGCGCGAGCTGAACCCCGGCCTGATCTACTGCGCGATCACTGGCTACGGCCAGGATGGTCCATACGCCCGCCGCCCCGGCTACGACACGGTCATCCAGGCCCAGGGCGGGCTGATGAGCATCACCGGGCCAGCCAACGGCGAGCCATTCAAAGTGGGCGTGGCCGTGGTTGACATCACCGCCGGGCTGTACGCGGCCACGTCCATCCTGGCCGCCCTGCACCACCGCACGCATAGCGGCGAGGGCCAGATGATCGACATCGCCCTGTTCGACGTGCAGCTGAGCTGGCTGGCCAATGTCGCCTCGGCCTTCCTGGTCTCAGGGCGGCCGCCGACACGCCAGGGCAACGCCCACGCCACCATCGTGCCCTACCAGCCCTTCGCCGCCGCCGACGGCTATGTGATGGTGGCGGTCGGCAACGACGGCCAGTTCGCCCGGCTCTGCACAGCCCTGGGCCAACCCGCGTGGGCCGCCGACCCGCGCTTCGCCACCAACCCGGCCCGCGTGGCCAACCGCACCGAGCTGCTGCCCATGATCGCCGCGATCATGGCCGGGCGCCCGGTGGATGCCTGGGTCGATGATCTGCTAGCCGCCGACGTGCCCTGCGCCCCGGTCAACGACATCCCCACCGCCCTGGCCGACCCGCAGGCCACAGCGCGCGGCATGGTGCAGGAGATCCCCGCCGAGGGCGGCCCTCCGGTGCGTATGGTCGGCCCCGCGCCCAAGCTGAGCGCCACGCCGGCCGCCATCCGCAGCGCGCCGCCGCATCACGGCCAGCACACCGAGGCCGTCCTGGGCGAGCTGCTCGGCTATGATGATGAGAAGATCGCCCGCCTGCACGATGAGGGCGCGATCTGAGAGAGGCGCAAGCCTTCACGCGCAATACCGCAAAACTCGCCCTGTCACGCTGAGCGAAGCGAAGCGTCCCGGTGGGCGATAGGGACGCCGGGACGCTTCGCTTCGCTCAGCGCGACATTTTGTGACAGGCGGATTGATTGAGCTTGCGAGCAACCAGGTTCATGAAATCAGTGGCCCAGCTGCTCTGCTCAGTGCTATAAGAGCGCGGAGGAAGCGCTATCGGTACACGATGGGCATCCATATCGTGTGCGGAGCGTCGAGCGTCTCCATCCGCACGCTCAGCGTTGTGCTCAGATTCAGCGGGTCGTTGCTCTGGATGAGAATATCGGCGCTCGCCGGCCAGCTCTCGCTCGTGCGTACCCAGCTCAGCCGAACTGGCAGGCTCGCCTGCCCGCCGGGGGCGATAGTGCCCGAGGGGGTGGGCAGTGAGGCCCACATGGAAGTGATGGGCTGCTGGCGAAGCTCAATCGTCTGGCCGCTGCTCAGAGACAGGCTGCTGCCGCATCCTAGTGACTGGACACTCGTGCTGCTCTGCTGCACGCCCGCGCTCGCCAGCCTATTCGGCGAAAGGGCGTCCACGCGCTTGTAGTTCAGCGTCGCCCGGCCGTCAGGGCGAAGCAGCGCCTGGAAGCTCATGCGCGTGTTCAGATCGCCGAAGAGCGGGACATCCTCCCAGGTTGCCAGGAAGCCCGCCGCCGTGCTGGCGTAGCTCATCCTCCCCCCTGCCGAGGGGTCGAGGTCAACGTGCAGCGGGACCAGCGCGGCGTCGGGCGTCTCGCTCAGCGGCAGGCAGCCCGTGATGTAGCTCCCGGTTGTGCTGCCCAACGATGCGAAGCTGATGATCCCATTTGCCCCGAGCGAGGCACTGACATAGCTCTGACTGAAGAAGGGGAAGGGGAAGCCCAGGCTGATCGGGGCGCTCACCTCATCGTCGGCCAGCGCGAGCGTGACGGCATTCGCGGGCGGGTCGATCCACGCCACCGCCGGGCCGTCGGCCTGGCCGCTGCGCCAAACGCCATAGCTCGCCGCCGGCAGGCTGGCGCTGTAGGTCAACTCCTTCGTGCCATCATTGCGCAGCGTGAAGGTAAGGCTCTGTGGCTCCCCTAGCGCGACGGTCGCCGTCAGGAGGCTCGCGTCGGCAGACAGGTGGGCCACGTCAGTGTCAAGGGCGAAGTCGGAAGTTTGGCTCTCTTTGGCAGCGAGAGTCACGCTGACCGACTGCGGCGCGTAGTCGAAGGAACGCGCCGTGAGCATGTAGCTTGTCGTCGAGGGGGGCAGGATGATCGTGTAGGCACCACTCGCATCGGTGCTCACCGTTACGCCACCAGTCACACTCACCGAACCCGCCAGGGGGCTACCATCGGCGGCGCGGGTCAGATGGCCACTCACCGTCGCATAGTTCGAGTCGGCGGGCACCGTCAGCGTCACCGGGATGACCAGGGGCGACTGGGTCAGATCGGCGTCGTGGACGAGGATACGAGCCTGGTAGGTTCCCGGCCCTGGCACGTAGTGCGTGTCGATCATGATATCGACGCTGGCGCTTGCCAAGGTGCCGATTGTGCTCACGCCGGCAGCGGGCAGGCTGAGCCAGGGCACATCCACGCTGGCCTGAGCCACGGCGGCGTAGGCGTCGAGCTGGCCATAGCCATAGATATTGTTCGGCGCGCTGGTGGCGTGGCAGAGGCTGTAGAGCGAGCTGTCGAAGCGCGTGTCGCCACTGATCGGCACGGCACTGTCGGCGAGGATCTGGTAGGTGCGGTCATAGTCACCGATCAGGCTGGGGTTGGCCGACCAGATCAGCGCCACGCTGCCAGCCACGTGCGGAGTCGCCATCGAGGTGCCGCTCACGGCGTTGTAGAGCTGAGTCAAATCGGAGACAGTGGAGACAATCGAGCTGCCCGGCGCGGTAATATCGGGCTTCAGCCGACCATCCATGCTCGGGCCGATGCTGCTATAGCTGGCGATCTTGTTGGCGCTGTCGAGCGCGCCCACGCCTACAACCTGGGCGTAGTCGCCGGGCGACTGGATGCTGCTACAGCCGCCGGCGCTGCCGGTGTTGCCCGCAGCGAAGACTGGGAAGATCCCCGCTGCCCGCCAGGCCGCCACATAGCCGGCGTACCAGGAGTCATTGCTGACGCCCGACGACCAGGAGTTGCTAATAATCTGCGGGCGCAGGTCGGTGCGCGGGTTCTGGCCGCTCAGGTCAGTCGGGGCAAGCAGCCACTGGGCGGCCTCTATCAGCGTCGTCTCAGCGCAGGCGCTCACATCACAGGCCCGTGCGGCGATCCAGCGCGCGCCGGGGGCGACGCCCACCGCCGGCGTGATGGCGCTGGCCCCGCCGCTCGCAACCATCGTGCCCATGGTGTGGGTGCCGTGGTAGCCCGAGTCGGTCGGGGCTGTCGAATTGGCGAAGGGGTCGTACCAGTTATAGATATTGTCGAAGACCCCGCCGCCCTTGTTGCCACGGTACTGGCCCACCAGATCCGGGTGGCTATAGTTCACCCCGCTGTCGATATTGGCCACCGTGATCCCGGCACCGCGCACGCCGAAGTTGCTCCAGACCCGGTCGGCCCCGATGCGCACGATGTTCCAGCACACATTCGCCGCGTCGGGGTAGCAACTGGTCGTCGCGTCAAGGGAGGCATCCGTGGGCACTGCCTCGTCGAAGGCCATAATACGGTTCGCCCGCAGCATCGCCACCTCGGGGCGGGCCGCCAGGGCGGCCACATCGGCCGCGTCGCCGTGAACAGCCAGGGCGTTGACGATCCAGAGGGGCGTGTAGGGGACGCCGCGGGCGTCGAGAAGCGCGCGCAGGCCGACCTGGCTACGCGCGGCTTGGTCACGGAGCGTCTCGTACACATACTGGCCACGCTGATCCCAGTCGCTGATCGTATAGGCCGCGCTCAGATCGGCCTGGTCGCCCAGGAAGACAAGAAAGTCGGCCGAGCCATCGGGCGCGGCAGCGGTCGCGGCGCTCAACTGGAGATCGACGCGCTGGGCCTGCTGCGGCAGCGACGCGGCGCGCAGATCGGCAGGCACGGCCGATGCTAGGCTCGCCGCCGGGGCGCTGGCAGCCAACGCCTCGTAGAGTCGAGGCGTCACCGGCGAGCCGCCACCATTCTGGAGGCTGATTGTCACCTTATCGGTGGTGCCGAGGGCCACGCTGGCGGTGATGGCCGACGGCGTGCTGGTGAGCTGCGAGCCTGCGCCAGCAAAAGCGTATTGCGGGGTTGCGGGGGCGGCCAAGCTCGCGACGAGGGTGGTGAGCAGGAGCAGCAGAGAGGCGATCTTGCGCCGATGGGTTATCATGGGAGCTTTCAGAAAACTGTATGCCATAAGGCAGATGTAAAGATAGGGTAGCAGCCCCCATCGGTGATGTCAACGGGAGCAGCACCGTACCTTTGGGCGATTGTTATGCTCATGCAGCCCGCCATTGCGAGCGGACTGGTACGCAGTTTGCTACAGGGACTACAGCACGCAGTGGGCGTGACATATCATCTGCCCGCCGTGCCTATACATTAGCAAGGTTTCAGAGCACGTTACCGTCCCTGCCGCCTGAAACCTTGTCTTACCCAGGGAGCAGCCGACGCACCTGGCAAGCTAAGCCAGCCAGCGCCGCGACATCCCCTCAGATGGAGGATACGATAATGGTGCAAGCAATCTCAGGGCGCTTTCATACGCGCGAGGATGCAGAGCAAGCGATGCGCGACCTAGCCGCCAGCGGGATTCGCCGTGAGGCGATCCATCTGACGAGGATCGATGAGGGCGTTAGGCGCACAACGGCCAGCCCCGCCCGCACCGATATGATCATCGGCGTGATCTTCGGCGGGCTGCTCGGCGGGACGATCGGCGCTTTCGCTGGCGCGCTCTTCATGTCTATCCCGGTTCTCAGCACGCTGATCCTCAGCGTCATGGCGGGCGTGGGCATAGGAGGCAACTTCGCCAGCATGATCGCCGGTATTGTGGCCGGGCTTATCATCGGCGGCATCTTCGGAGGGGTCACATGGGATCACATCACCGCAGGCGACGTGGTTGTAACAGCCGAGGTCGAGGATGACGACCGGGATCTCATCACGACGATCTTCCGGTACGATGGTGCGCTCTCGGCCTGATCAGGCGCGCCTCATGCACATAATGTTGCGGGAATATGTCAGCGAAGCTGGCATATTCCCACAACATTATAACGGTTTTCCGGGGGGCAGCGCCGCCCTTAGGCACCACTCTCAATCCGTCCGAGTAGCCGGTCGAGCTCGGCGAGCGTGTGAGAGAGCCCGGCGGGGGTGCGGCTGAGGGCACCGTCGCCCATCATGATCGAGCGGAGCGAATCAATATCATCATCCGCCGCCTCCATGTCGATCAGATCCTGACAAAGCCGTCGGTCGTCGATTGCAATACCGTGGCGACCGAGCATCGCTTTGTAGCGCGCGAAGTGCTGCGTGAGCTGCGTGGCCACCGTCTCGAAGGCGTGGCGAGCGATGGTCAGTCGCGTCTGGTAGCGCATCGTGCTGCCGTGGAACATCACGTGATCATCGCGGCTGGGCTCGATCAGAATGATATCGACATTAGGGTGGCGGCGGCGGATCTGCTTGATGTGGTAGTGTAGGCCAGCGTGGATGAAGGTGCGGAAGACCTGGCTGCCGATCAGGGGGAGTCCCTCGTCGCTGATGGCGTGGCCAGGCGGATGGTGCCGGTTGTCGAAGGGCACCATCGGGTTGATGCAGACGATCAGCTCGGCGCCTCCCTCGATCGCCACATCAAGGCTGACGGTGCCACGGATCCCGCCGTCGATATAGTCGCGCTCGCCGATCCGTACCGGCCGATAGAAGAGCGGGATCGCCGCCGAGGCAGAGACCGCCTGCGAGATCGGGACATGCTCAAGGGGCGGATGGCCGAAGATCGCCCGCTCGCCGGTGTCGAGGTTGGTGGCGATGATAGACAGCTCGTGATCGAGTTTGGAAAAGTGGTTGGTGCGACCGGGAAGCTCTAGAGCGGCGCGCAGGTAGTGATCAAGAGCGCTGGCATCGTAGAGGCCACTTGGCAAGCTGGGGGCGAGGTGCTCGGCGAGGTCGAAGAGCGAGGTGCCCTGCCCGGTGAGCAGATTGCCCACGATTGTGCCGAGGGCGGCGGGCAGATGGCGGACTCGGGCGATGGCGGCGGGCAGGTTGAGCGAGAAGAGGTGCTGCGGCTCAAGCTGGTCGATCCCGAGGGTCGAGCTGTGGAGGACAGAGAGCAGCGTGCGCGGCGAGATATTGTTGGCCATGCAGGCGCAGACCAGGCCGCCAGCGCTCGTACCGACATAGCTGTCGAACTCGTTGACCGAGTGCTGATCGAGGATCTGGTCGATCGCGCAGAGGGCACCGATCTCGTAGGCGGCACCAGCGACCCCGCCGCCCGCCAGCACAAGGGCAGATTTGCTACGCTGCATAGCTGCACCATTGGTAGGGAAGGGTGACGCGTGAACAAAAACCTTCACGCGTCACCCTTCCATTGTTATTTCCTGAGGAGCTGTTCGACAATTGAGGACAGCGCATCGACCTGAGCGTGAAGCTGGACAACGTCGTTGCGGCTGGGCATATCGATCTCTTGGTCGGCGATATGGGATGGCGCGCTGTCTGCGAACTCCTGGCGGAGCAGCAGCAGCCGCCAGCGCACTCCCTCATCGGGCGTGATCTCGCCGCGCTCGATCAGAGTGTCGATCCGGCGTCCGATCTCCGTCTCGATCAGCTCCGTGCCACCGAGCGACCCGAAAAGCGTGCGTCGCAGGTTGGTGATCGTATCGCCGCCCAGCTGGATCATCCCAGTCAGCAGTGTCGTTGACAGCTGCAAACTGCTGCGCCCACGGGCCTGGAGCACAACCTGAGCGAGGATGCTGGAGGTGATATCATCGCCGGTCTCATTATCGAGGATCTGGACGGCATCGCCGTTCTGCACGAGCCCGGCAATGCCGTCCAGCGTAATATACTGCTTACGGTTCGTATGGTAGAGCTTGCGATTGGCGTACTTTTTGATCGTGTGCATACGCCCTCGGCATTGTGTGGAAAGAGTTTGGCAGGGCCAGTATAACACACTGTGTCAGAAGACAGACGCCCCCGCCCCGATTCATCGGGGCGGGGGCGCTATGGCAAAGGGCAAGCCGCCGTTACTCCTCGACCTTAACCTCGCTCTTCGGCGCAGCCTTACCCTTGGAGGGCGTGTCCTGGGCGCGGCGCAGCTCCTCGACGCGGCCGGCGAGGTGGGCGATCTTCGTGCTCAGCTCGTCGATGTCGCGCTTCGAGGGAATGTTCAGCCGGTTCAGGAACTGCTCCAGGTTCGTCTCGATCTGGTTGCCAATGGTGGTGACGCCGCTCTGCAGCTGGTTCGTCTGAGGCTGTGCATTCTTGCGAATGCCTTCCACCGCCTCGTCGATCAGGTGCTGAGCATCCTTCTGGGCCATCTCGCCACGCTCCACCAGCCGGTTGATGAACTCCTCAGTCTCATCACGGCTCAGGGCCACGGCACCGACGCCGGCGAGGATGAGCTTGCGCATAATATCGAACATCTGCGCGCTGCCGTTCATCGTCGGCACCGCATCCTCAACCTGGCGGACATTGACCTCGATCTCTTCAACATTGGTCATAATCGTGCTCCTTATGGTGCTGTCGCTGTACGATATCGTCGCGGCGCCCCGCAGGCATTGGCATGATACCATAGTCTTATCGGCGTAGGCGATAACGCATTGCGTTATATTTCGAGTATAACACGCTGCGTCATGCGTGTCAAGACGCGCACAACTGGCCCATCTGAAACCTTGTCTTTCAGCGAAACTCGTGGGCGCCCACATCCTCGCGGTAGGTGCGTCCGGGGAAGCTGATCCGCTCGGCGTTGAGCAGGGCGCGGCCGCGGGCGCCGTTAAGCGTGGCCCCGAGGCCAACCACCGTGAGCACGTGGCCGCCGGTGAGGGTGATGTCGGGGGCCACGTTGTGCGCGCCCATAATCAGGCTGCTGAGGATGCCCGGCCCGCCGCGCGCGGCAGGTGTGTAGCGTAGCCCAGCGGGGTTGTGGGTCTGATCATGAAACACAAACACGCCCTCGTCCAGATCGCTCAGGCCGCGCACGGCCCCGCCAATGGCGAAGTGGTTGGGGTAGCCCTGAGCCACCAGCGTCATACCGACGCTCGCCTCGTCGCGCCAGCGCAGGGGCGGGAGCTGGTGGAGCCGGCGGCTGATCGCCGCCTCCATCAGCGGCAGCAGGTCGTCCTCTAGGCGCGGCAGCACCACCTGGGCCTCCATATCGCGCAGGCTACAGCGCAGGTCGGCGATGATCGGCCCCTGCTCGGTGATCACGCAGTCGATGCCGAGAATGCCCCAGTAGGGCAGGCCCTCCTTCGCGACGGCGGCGACGATCGGGCTGATCAGGTGGCTGTGCAGGTAGTCGCTGAGGCGGTGGGTGTAGCTGGAGTTCCCGGTGATCGCACCCATGCCCGGCGCACGCGGGCTATCGGGCGAGGCGTCGAGCCGGTCGTAGATCCGCGCCGGAAGGAGCGGTAGCGCCGTGCTTCCATCTACGATCGCCGAAAAGCTCACGCTGATGCCGGGCAGGTACTCCTCGATCACCACACCGTTGCTGCTGCCCTCGATCGGACGATCAATGAACAGGGTGCGCAGCCCCTCCAGAGCGGCGTAGCGATCATTGTAGATACCGCCACCGCCAGCCGGATGGTCGGCCTTGAGCACCACGGGCAGGCTCTGGGATGCCAGAAACTTCTCGGCGGTGGGCAGGCTAGTGAAGGCCCGCCCACGCGCGGTGGGCAGCCCATAGCGCTGCAGGAACTCTTTGGCATAGCAGCGGCTCCACTCCAGGCGGGTGCTACGCTGCGATGCCCCAAACACCCCGATGTGCATCGACACCACCTCGTCCACCATCCCGGCCCACAGGGCGCTGCTCTCGGCGGGAACGATCAGGTCGATCTGCTCAGCGAAGGCCCAGCGCGCAACCTCGGAGGGGCTGTCCAGATCAAGGTCCACCTGCGGGGCGAGCAGCACCGCACCGCCGTTTCCCGGCGCGCAGAGCACATCGGCGCTAGGGCTGGAGAACAGCTTCCAGACCATCGCGTGGGTGCGGCCATCTGATCCAAGGATGAGGATCTTCATCTGAAATGTTGAATGTTGAATGTTGAATGTTGAATACTGAACAAGACCAAACTTCCATTCAACATTCAGCATTCAACATTATTGATGTGCGGCGGCTATCAAGTTGCGGATGAGCATGATGTTCGTCATGGGGCCGGTGCCGCCGGGAACGGGCGAGATCGACCCGGCCAACTCGGCAACGGTGGTGAAGTCCACGTCGCCCACCAGGCTGCCGTCCGCCGCCACGTTGGTGCCAAAGTCTAGCACCACGGCGCCAGGGCGGATCATGTCGGCCGTGACCAGGCCGGGCCGACCGGCGGCCACGCAGACGATCTCGCACTCGCGCAGGACGGCCCCGAGGTCGGCGGTGCGCGAGTGGCAGACGGTAACGGTCGCGTCGGCCTGGATAAGCAACTGAGCCATTGGGCGGCCCACAATGGCCGAGCGACCTATCACAGCGGCGCGCCTGCCACGCAGCGGGATCTCGTAGTGGCGCAGCAGCTCCATGCCTCCGGCGGGCGTGTTTGGCACAAGGGCCGGCCGGCCCTGGGCCAGCAGACCAGCGCTGATCGGGTGGACGCCGTCCACATCTTTGCGGTGGTCAATCCGCATAATCGCGGAGTCGGCGTGCAGATGGGCGGGCAGGGGCAGCTGGAGCAGAACTCCATCCGTGGCCGAGTCTGCGTTCAGCTCGTCGATCGTCACCTCCAGCTGCACCTGGGCGGCGTCGGCGGGCAGGGTGACGAGGCGGAAGCGGGCACCCACGGCGGCGCAGAGCTTCTCGATGCTGCGCACATAGCGGGTCGAGGCAGCATCGCCAAGCACCTGCACGACGGCGAGCCCCGGAGCGCGGCCAAGCCGCTCGCTCAGGACGGCGATATCGGACTGGGCAGTGGCACGCAGCTCTTGGGCGAGGGCGCGGCCGTCGAGGATAGTTGCGGTCATAGTTTAATGTTGAATGTTGAATGTTGAATGCTGAATGCTGATTGCTGAATGCTGAATGTTATGAATGTAGCTCAATTCAACATTCAGCATTCAACACTACTGATTGATCCGGCTGCGCACGATAGCGAGGATTCCATCGGTCTCGTCGCCGAGCCCGATGGCCAGATCCGCGATCTGGGCGCGGGTCTCGCGCACGAAGATCTGATCCTCAAGGCCCGAGAGGTTGATCTCGATATTGAGGATGGCGCTCTGCACCGTAGCGCGGGCCAGCAGGGCGGCGACGCCAATGTCGCTCACGACGAGGCGCGAGCAGCGGCTGGACAGCGAGGTGCAGAGCGGGATCAGCGCTGCGGCGGCCAGTGCGGTGCGCAGAGGCACCTCGGCGGCGATGCGGGTGACCTGCTGAATGGCGGCGCGGCGGCTGGCCGCGTCGGCCTCGGCGGTGCGCGGCAGCTTGTAGGCCGCCGAGAGCCGCCCGAAGACCTCGACATCCTCCTGGGCGAGGGCCTGGAGCTCGCGGCGCAGCCCCTCGGCGCGATCCTGGATCCCGCGCACCTCGTCCTCGATGTCGGCGAACTGCTTCTTGCCAATAGTCAGGGCACAGACCATACTGATCAGGCCGGAGGCCATGGCCCCGCTGATCCCGGCGACGCTGCCGCCACCCGGCGTCGGCGAGCTTGACGCCAGGAGGCCAAGGAATGTGTCGAGCGTCTGCTCGTTCAGGGTGTCTGTCATCTGCGTAACTCCTTCGCTGATGCCGATCCGCGCCCGGCGTGTTCGGCCACCCTATTATAGCAGCCCGGTGCAGGGCATGCCGCACGGTTCTGCGCACGCCAGCCGCGTCGCGGATCACACAGACCGCAAGGAAAGCGGTTTACTATCCGGTCATGATCTGCGATAATAGCGCCGGTTCCACAAGATCTGGCAAATTATCGGAGGCAATGTGGCCGACCGGCTCGTGCTTGGCATCGATCAGGGGGGGAGCGGCAGCCGCGCGGTGCTGTACGACACTGCGGGGCACGTGCGCGGCTACGGGTATCGGGCGCTGGGTCGGCTGCACCCGCGAGAGGGCTGGGTCGAGCAGCGCCCATCTGCCCTCGCGCGCAGCGTGCGCGAGGCGATCGATGAGGCGGTGGCCCGCGCCAATGTCAGCCCGTCGGCGATCATCGCCTGCGGGATCACCTCGCAGCGCGATACAGTCTTCGCCTGGGATCGGATCAGCGGCGCGCCGATCGGTAACGCGATCACCTGGCAGGATCTGCGCACGGTGCCGCTGGTCGAAGAGGTGGGCCGCTGGGCGCACGCCGACGAGCGGCGCGCCCGGCTTGGCCAGTTCCCCGGCGCCTACTGCGCGGCTATGCATATGGCCTGGCGCATGCGCCACGACGCGGCATTCCGTAAGGCGGCCGAGCGCGGCAGGCTCCAGGCATCCCTCGCAGCCGGCTGGATCATCCGCGCCCTCGGTCGCCCCGCCGAGCACACCCTTGACTACTCGCTGCTCCAGGCGATGACGGTCTTCGACCCGCGCCGACGCGCGCTCTGGGACGAGTGGGTGGACTACTTAGAGATCCCGCGCGCGGCCCTCCCCACGCCCCGGCCCACCCTCCACCACTTCGGCGACCTGCACATCGGCGTGGCGCAGGTGCCCGTCACCGCTATGATCGCCGATCAGCAGGCGGCCCTCTTCGGCTACGACTGCCGCGCCCGCGGCCAGGCCAGCGCCACCCACGGCACCGCATCCTTCATCAATGTGGTCGCTGGCCCCGTCGCCCCGCCCCAGGGCATCTGTAAGACCTACCTGGCCTGGGAGGTCGGCGGCGAGCCGGTCTATAGCCTGGAGGCCGACATGACTGTCACCGGGGCGGCGGTGCGCTGGCTGACCCAGATGCGGCTCATCCGCCGGGCCGGCGAGCTGAACTCGCTGGCGGCCAGCGTGCCCGACAGCGGCGGGGTGGTCTTTGTGCCGGCCTTCACCGGGCTGGGTGTGCCCAGCGAGGATCGCACGGCGCGCGGGAGCATCTTGGGGATGACCCTGGGCACCGCGCCGGGCCACCTGGCCCGCGCCTTGCTAGAGTCAATCGGCTGCCAGCTGCGCGATATCCTTGATACGGTGGAGCATGAGGCTGGCCTGACGATCAGCGAGCTGCGCACCGGCGGCGGGCTGGCCAACAGCGACCTGGCCTGCCAGATCCAGGCCGACATCGCCGGGGTGCGCCTGGTGCGCGCCCGCGACACCGAGACGAGCGCGCGGGCTGCCGCTCTGCTCGCCGGTATGGGCGCGGGAGTCTGGCCCTCGCTTGATGCGCTGCCGCCGCTGCTCAACGGGACGGAGCGGATGTTTGAGCCGCAGATGGGCGAGCCACAGCGCAGGGCGATCCTGGAGCGCTGGCGGGATACGCTGCCGAGGGTGCGGGGGTGGATCTAATTTTTTATATCTTCGCGGGCCGCACCTGAGGTGCGGCCCGCGAAGATATAGAGAGTGATGTTTGCGAGAGCGAACAAGCTATATGAGGAGCACTATGACACGCAGCGTGGCGGTGATGCGCGAGGGGGTCGTGATCGACGGGCGGCCGATCTTCCTGCTCTCGGGCTGCGTCCACTACTTCCGCTGGCCGCGCGCCGAGTGGCGGCCGCTGCTGGAGCAGGCGCGCTGGGCCGGGCTGAACACGATCGACACGGTGATCCCCTGGAACTTCCACGCGCCGCGACCCGGCGAGCATAACTTTAGCGGCGACGCCGACCTGGGGGCCTTCCTCGATCTGTGCGCCGAGCTGGGGCTCTACGCGATTGTGCGGCCCGGCCCCTACATCTGCGCCGAGTGGGATAACGGCGGCCTGCCGGCCTGGCTCACCGCCGGGGGCGACCTGCGCCTGCGCACCGATGACCCCGGCTATATGGCGGCTGTTGCGCGCTGGTTTGACGCGCTGATGCCGGTGCTGGCGCCGCGCCAGATCACGCGCGGCGGCCCGATCATCCTCTGCCAGATCGAGAATGAGCACTGGGCCTCGGGTGTCTACGCGAGCGACGATCACCAGTCCAGCCTGGCCCAGGCCGCCATTGTGCGCGGGATCGATGTGCCGCAGTACACCTGCATGGGCGCGATGAGCGGCTGGCCTGAGTTTCGCAACGGCTGGAGCGGCATCGCCGAGAAGCTGGTGCAGACGCGGGCGATCTGGCCGGAGAACCCGATGATCGTCAGCGAGCTGTGGAGCGGCTGGTTTGATAACTGGGGCGCCAGCCTCCAGACCCGCAAGAGTCCGGCTAAGCTCGACATCACCTTACACCAGCTCACCGCTGTAGGGGCCAGCGGCTTCTCGCACTGGATGTGGGCGGGCGGCACGAACTTCGGCTACTGGGGCGGGCGCACCGTGGGCGGCGACACCATTCACATGACGACCAGCTACGGCTACGACTCGCCCATAACCGAGTACGGCGAGCTGACCCCCAAGGCCCTGGTAGCCCGCCGCCACCACCTCTTCCTCCAGTGCTTCGGCGCGGCCCTCGCACCCGTCCTGGCCGACGCCGCGCCGGGCGGGATGACGGTGATCGCCCCGGCGGCGGTGCGCGGGCGCAGCGAGGGCGGCGCGGCTCCCTACCGCACCGTGCGGGCCGGGCCGAGCGCGCCAGCGGCGTGGCGCGACTTCTGCTGCACCTACCTGCACAACCCCGGCCTTGAGGGCGCGACCTACCAGGTCTTCCTGCCCAACGGCGGGCCGCACCTGAGCGTCGATGTCGAGCCGACCAGCATACGCCCGATCTTCGCCAGCCTGCCCCTGGGCGACACCGGCGCGCAGATCGCCTACCATAGCGGGCGCATCCTGGGCTTCTGGCCAGCTTCAGAAAATGACGAATCATCTGGCGAGCGTCAAGATACCTTGATCATCTACGGGCAGATGGGCGAGCAGGGCGTGCTGGGCCTGCGCAGCACTGACGAGGATCTGGCTATGTACATTGATGCGAGCGACCAGGCCGCGCGCGCACGTATCGATGGCGATACGCTCCATATTCACTACTGGCTGAGCGATTTTGGCAGTGAGGTCTATGTCCACTTCGGCGAGCGCGTGCTAACCATACAGCTGATGGCTCAGGAGCAGGCGGAGCTTTGGGAGTCGGGAGTCGGGAGTCGGGAGTCGGGAGTCGGGAGTCGGGAGTCGGGAGTCGGGAGTCGGGAGTCGGGAGTCGGGAGTCGGGAGTCGGGAGTCAGCCTCCCAACCCCCAACCCCCAACCCCCAGCCCCCACACTCACCCTGCCCATGGAGCGCCTGTCCGCCCTGGAGGTGAGCGACCTCGACGGCTGGCAGGAGATCGCCGCGCCCACGGCGATGGAGCGGCTGGGCTGTGACTATGGCTACGGCTGGTACCGGGCCGAGCTGGATCTGGACGCGCCCATGAAGACGACGATCATCGCGCCGGATCTCTCCGACCGGGCGCGGGTGCTGCTGAATGGCGTGGATATTGGCTGGCTCGGCGTGGACATAGACGGGCCGCGCTACACGCTGCCGCTGAGCCTGGGCGCTGGTCGCCACGAGCTGCGCATCCTGGCGGATAACCTGGGCCGCTTCAACTACGGGGTCAAGCTGGGCGAGCGCAAGGGGCTGCTCGACACGCTCTACCTCGGCGGCGCGCAGGAGGATATCTCTGGCGGCTGGGTGGCGCTCTGGCAGGAGGTGCAGTTCGCAGGCGAGGCGGTGGCGAACGTCAAGCCCTGGGCCGTTCGCCCCGATGCGGCGAACGTCCACCTGGGACGCTTCGCCTTCGCCGGGCCGTCGGTCTGGCTGCTGCGCACGGTGCATGCCGAGCCGGGGCGGCGCTACCTCATCCACATCACCGGCGACCGCAACTCGGGCGGGCTCTTTGTGAACGGCGCGGCGGTGGAGCGATTTAGCCGACACCGCAGCGGCGGCGTGCTGAGGGCCGACATCACCGACCTGCTGCGCCCCGGCACCAACGTGCTGGCCCTGAACATCCTGGAGTACGCCGGGGCGCCCTGGCGCGCCACGCTGGCCAGCTACGACCCGGCCCGGCCGCTGGAGGCGCGCTGGAGCTTTCGGGGTGGGGTTTCGGTGGGGGGTGGGGGTCAGGAGTCGGGAGTCG
>RYFE02000036.1 GCA_004138175.2 Chloroflexales bacterium ZM16-3
CGCACCGTCGGTGCCGGCGTCGTCACCAAGATCATCGAATAGGCTCTGTCCATAGGCGGCGGGCCGTACGAAATTGCGGCCCGCCACCACCCCAAACCGCCTATTTAAGGAAATATAATGGCCGTGGCCAAAGAAAAAGAGCGAGAGCAGCAGGAAAATGTCGTCGCACGCACGCTCCGAGAGACCAGGAGCGAGCTTCGGAAAGTCGTGTGGCCAACCCGCGATGAGACGACCCGGCTAACGGTTGTTGTTATCGCCGTCTCTGTGACTATTGGGCTCATCCTGTTTGTTGGCGATTCAATATTCCTGTTCCTGTACACGCAGCTGGTTTCGCTCCTGAGTTAAGAGCTAGTGATGTGAGGGCTGCTGTGACAGAGGAAGAAAAAAAAGAGAGCAGCGAGAGCGGTGAGGAGCGGCGCTGGTACGTGATTCATACGTACTCTGGCTACGAGAACAAGGTTAAGCAGAATCTGGAGCATCGCATCGAGTCGATGGAGATGAGCAACCAGATCTTCCGTGTGATCGTGCCAACCGAAGAAGAGATCGAGATTAAGAACGGTCAGCGCCGCACCGTCAACAAGAAGATCTACCCCGGCTATGTGCTGGTGCAGATGCATATGACGGATGACTCTTGGTATGTTGTTCGCAATACGCCTGGCGTGACAAGCTTCGTCGGTCACGGCAATCGCCCCACCGCCCTTGAGGACGATGAGGTGAAGACGATCCTCAAGCAGATGGAGGGCGAGGCACCTAAGGTGCGCGTCAGCTACCAAAAGGGTCAGGCTGTCAAGATCACCGATGGCCCCTTCACCGACTTTGAGGGTATGGTCGATGCGATTGACCACGAGCGCGGTCGCGTCCGCGTCCTGGTCTCGTTCTTTGGCCGTGAGGCGCCGGTGGAGCTCGACTTCCTCCAGGTCACGCGTCTGGTTGACTAGGGTTTACGCGCAAGCTTCGTTTGCGTCACATTGGGGGCCTCTGGCCCCCACACGTATGTCTGACACCTCATCGCCTGGCAGACGAAGCCTGTCGGCCCGGTGAGGGAGGAGAGCGGCCAACGCGCCGGATCTCCATTACAGAGGAGCACTGTTGTGGCAAAGAAACTCGTCGGTATCGTCAAGCTACAGCTTCCCGCCGGGAAGGCGACCCCGGCCCCGCCCGTTGGCCCGGCCCTGGGCCAGTACGGCATCAACATCATGGGCTTCGTGAAGGAGTATAACGAGAAGACCTCGTCTCAGGCTGGCAGCATTGTGCCGGTTGAGATCACGATCTACTCCGACCGCTCCTTCCAGGTGAAGCTGCTCACCCCGCCCGCCGCCGACCTGCTGCGCAAGGCGGCCGGTGCGGCCAAGGGCTCGGGCACGCCGAACCGCGTCAGCGCCGGCCAGATCACCAGCGCCCAGCTGCACCAGATCGCGCAGCAGAAGCTGCCCGATATGAACGCGCTCGATATTGCGGCGGCCGAGAAAATCATCGCCGGCACTGCCCGCAGCATGGGCATTAAGATTGTCGATTAATGTTGAATGCTGAATGCTGAATGTTGAATGCTCTGACAATTCAACATTCGACATTCGACATTCGACATTCTCAATGTGGGAGGGCCGTCGGCCCGTCTGACCACGAAAGGAATGAGCAATGCCAAAGCATGGGAAGAAGTACACCGCAGCGGCCGCGAAGGTTGATCGAAACCAGCTCTATACGCCTGAGGAGGCGATTGGCCTGGTGAAGGAGACGTCCTTCGTCGCCTTCGATTCGTCGATCGAGATTCATCTGCGCCTCGGGATCGACCCGCGCCACGCCGACCAGAATATTCGCACCACGGTTGCCCTGCCCCACGGCACCGGCAAGTCGGTGCGCGTCCTGGTCTTCGCCCAGGGTGATGCGATCCAGGCATGTCTTGACGCTGGGGCCGACTTCGCTGGCGGCGATGATCTGATCGCCCGCGTCGATAAAGAGAACTTCTTCGACTTCGATGTGGCGATCGCCACCCCCGATATGATGGGCAAGGTTGGCCGCATCGGTCGTAAGCTCGGCCCCCGCGGCCTGATGCCGAACCCGAAGAGCGGCACGATCGTCCCCGCCGAGGATCTGCCCCGCACGATCCGCGAGGTGCGCGGCGGCCGCGTCGAGTTCCGTAACGATAAGACCGGCATCCTGCATGTGGCGATCGGCAAGGTAAGCTTCACGCCCCAGCAGATCACCGAGAACCTGATCTCGCTGATGGAGGCGGTGAAGGCGGCCAAGCCCAGCGGCGCCAAGGGTGTCTATATCCGTAGCGTGACGATGACCAGCACGATGGGCCCCGGCATCCCGGTGAACCCGAGCCTGGTGCAGACGATGAACCAGGCGTAGGATGAAGTGAAGTGCGCGGTTGAGCGGCAACGCCGCTCAACCGCACACTTCATCATGCGTGCGGCGGCATCCCGCAGCCGGATGGCAAAAGCGTGGTATAATCCGCGCGGCCCTACAACTACATAGCCACCCTAGACAGCTTGGTGGGTCGCACGGGCGCCCCTTAATGGTCAGCAGGCCGCCAGCCGAGGTCGTACGGATGTGATAGTAGCGGGCTTACCGCCCTGTCATGGATGTGCGCAGAAGCTCTGGCTTCACACTCGGTCGCTGTGTCAAGGATACAGCGGCTTTTATTATGTCTGCGTGTGAGAGGGGGTGAACGAATGCCAACACAGCGCAAAGTCGAAATCGTTGATGAACTGAGCGATAAGATGTCTCGCATGCAGCTGGCCGTGGTGGCCGACTATCGCGGCTTCACGGTTGCCGAGCTGACGGCCCTGCGGGCGAAGCTGCGCGAGAACGGCGCCGAGATGATCGTCGCTAAGAACACGCTGCTCCGCCTGGCCGCCCGCAACGCCGGGCGCGAGGCGATCGAGCCGCTGCTCGAAGGGCCGACGGCGGTAGCCTTCGCCTACGACGATGTGGCCAAGGTTGCAAAGGTGCTGCTGGACGCGTCGAAGGCTGGCCCGAAGCCGCTTACCGTCCGTGGCGGCCTGCTGGGCACCAGCCCGATCGGGGCCGATGGCCTTGAGAATGTGACGAGGCTGCCCAGCCGCGAGCAGGCTCTGGCCCAGGTGCTCGGCGCAGTCTCCGCGCCCGTGTCCGGGGTGGTCGGCGTGCTGAATGCCGCCGTCTCGAATGTTATGTACGTGCTGCAGGCCCGCATCGATCAGCTGCAGCCGTCCGCTGAGTCTGCCGGTGATGCCGCCTAGTATCAGTGCAACATGCAAGAGTTGTACTAGGCGGATCTCCACGCTGTTGTGGCTTAGGTCGATCTTTAGTTAGCATACTTTAAGGAGCGTATCGCGATGGCGAGCGAGAAGATTGATTCGATTGTTGCTTCGATCGAGACCCTGAACGTGCTCGAGCTGGTCGAGCTGAAGAAGACGATGGAAGATAAGTGGGGCGTCACCGCCGCCGCGCCGATGATGATGGGCGGGTTCGCCGCCCCGGCCGCCGGTGAGGCCGCCGCCGCCGCCCCGGTCGAGGAGCAGAGTGAGTTTGACGTGATCCTCAAGGAGATCGGCGCCAACAAGATCCAGGTGATCAAGGCGGTGCGCGAGCTCACCAGCCTCGGCCTGAAGGAGGCCAAGGATCTGGTCGAGGCCGCCCCCAAGGCGGTCAAGGAGGGTGTCAGCAAGGAGGATGCCGAGGCCGCTAAGGCGAAGCTCTCCGAGGCCGGTGCCACCGCCGAGATCAAGTAGGTATCACACAGAGAGGCGCGGGGGCGGCACTGCCGCCCCCGCGCCCCTTTTTTTGTTGATGGGGCTGGCGTGGTATGATGGGGTGATCACACTCGCGCCAGGAACTACCTCGCCCATGAGCACTCTGATACCCAGCCGGAATCTGCCGCGCGCCTACGCTGCCTTGGAGGCGCTCCCCGCCCTGCACGCCGAGGTCTCGGCGAGCCTGCAGCGCCAGGCCGCCCGCGCCTTCGTCTGCCTGAGCCGAGCCGTCGAGCGCCCGCACATCCTCGCCACGATTGAGGAGGCCGCCGCAGACCCGCGCGGCGGGCTGATTGTGATCGAGGGGCCGCCCGGCAGCGGCGTCACCACCATCCTCGCCGCGCTCGCCGCGCGCCACCCGATGCCCCTCTGGCTCGCCGATGATGACCCCGCTGGCCTGCCCGCGCTCTACGCTCAGATCATCGCCCTGCGCCGCCCCGGTGTCCCGCTGATCGACCCCGCCTCGCTCACTGACCCTACGGCGCTCGACCGGCTGCTGGCCGAGGTGGCTGGCCACTCCGATGGGCCGCTCACCTTGCTGATTGATCTGCCACCGCCCAAATCGCCGCCACGGAAGCCTGACCCGGCGATCATCCCCGGCGATATCCCGCCTGGGGTCACGGTGATTGTCGGCTGCGCCCCTGGCGCTGTGCTGCCCGTTACTCCCCGCCTGCGCCTGCGCCTGCCCGACGATGACCGGGATTACGCCAAGGTGGCGGCCCAGGCTCTGGCGGCCTCTGGGTATGGCGGGGCGAATGCGGCGCGGTGGTGCGCTGCCTCTGGCGGCAACCTGCTCTACCTGCGGCTCGTGGCGGCGTGGCTGCATGAGGGCATATCGCTATCGATGCCCCGCCCAACGGGCTGGCCGCGCTGCTGGATGTCTGGTGGCAGGGGCTCGACGCTGTGGGGCAGCGGCTGGCCCTGCTGCTGGCCGCCGCCAGCGACCCGCTGCCCCTGCCCATCGCGGCCGACCTGCTCGGCGTTGATCCTGAGCCGCTTCTGCTGCGCTGGGAGGCGCTGGAGCTCCTTGACTTTGTCATGCAGGCGACGCCGCATGAGCCCGATATGCCGCCCGGCCCGCCCCTGATGCTGGCGACGTTTACCCATACCGCCCTGAGCGACTTCCTTGCCGTTCGTGCGCCCGCTGGCCTGGAGCAGGCCCACGGCGATCTGGCTGACCTGGCGATGGGCAGCATTGCCGATGGCGCAATCGGCCGCTATCTCTCACGGCAGCTGGCCCGCCACGCCGCGCTCGGCCCCCGCGCGGAGCGTGCCGCGCGGCTGGCTCGGGCCACCTCGCGCGAGTGGGTTCGCGCCCATGAGCGGCAGGCGTCGCTGGCAGATGCCCACAGCGATGCGGCATGGGAGATGCGCGCCGCCGTCGATGGCCCGCCGCTGCGCGCGGTGCGCGCCGCCGCGCTGGCCGGGACGCTGGCCACTCGCGCCCGCACGCTCAATGATGACAGCGCTGTCGAGGCACTGGTGGCCGGGATTGCGGGGGGCGGGCGCGAGGCTGCCCTCAAGCGCGTGATCGAGCTGGTTGATCATCTGCCCGATGGCGCAGATAAGGCCCAGACCCTGCGCCGCCTGGGCGAGGCGTGCTACGGCGCACGCATGCGCTCCTCGGCGATGCGCATGCTCTCGCGCGCCCTTGACCTGGAGGCGAACCCGACCTCGCGCGGCTGGCGCGAGCAGCGCGAGCAGCTCTTTGTGGCCCTGGCGTCCGCTGCGATTGGCCTGGGTGAGACGACCGTCGCGCTGGCGATTGGCGAGCGGATCGAGCATCTGGAGCGCCGCGCTGTGGTTGAGACGCAGGTGGTGCGGCACCTGATCGCTGCCGGCGATCTGGACAGGGCGCGGCGGGTCGCCCGGGGGATTCTGCACGAGAGCATGGGGGCGTGGGCGCGGGCCGAGGTGGCGGTGGCGCTCACGCGGGCTGGCGACCCGCGCGGCGCCATGATCCTGGAGGAGATCACTTTGGAGACGGTGGCGGCCTGGGCGCAGATTGAGCTGGCCTGTGACATGGCTGGCTCCGATGACCGGGCCGCGCGCGCGCGCATTGACGCCTTGCCTAGCCTTGGCCAGCGCGACCGTGGCCTGGCCCGGCTGGCTCATGCCCTGGCCCTCGCCGAGAAGGATGGCGACGCGCTGTCCGCCGCCGAGCAGATTGGCACGGTGGAGGTACGGGTCGCCGCCCTGCTGGATCTGCGGCTGAACCTGGATGGGCTGGTGGCGATGCTGGCTATCGAGCGCGCCACCAGCGATATTGGCGCGCTGACCGGCGACGACCGCGCGCCGCTGCTGGCGGCCCTTGCCGCCGCCCATGCCGCGATCGGTCGCCGCGAGGGCGCGCTCCAGATTACGGCACAGCTGCCCGAGGGGGAGGAGCGCGACCGCGCCCTGACGAAGGTTGCTGTGGCGATCGCGCAGAGCGGGGACTACCCGGCGGCGCTGAGCACGCTGGAGCAGATCGATGACGATGACGAGCGCGACTGGGCGAAGGACGAGATCGCCCGCCTGCTCGCCGCCGACGGGCGCTGGGATGCGTGTCTGGCCCTGGTGGCGAGCATTGTCGCCGACGACCAGCGGGCGCGCGCGGCGGCCGACCTGGCGATCGAGCGGGCGAGGGCGGGCGACCCGCTGGCCGCCCTGTGGCAGGCCGCCGCTATTGATGTGCCCGCCGACCGGGCGCGCGCGCTGACGCTGATTGCGCCGCTGCTGGTTGCGGCGGGGCGCGATGGCGACGCCCTGGCGGATGGCAGCATCAGGCTGCTGGCCACAGCCGAGGCGCGCGGGCGCTACTTCGCCGCCGTGGCCACGGCGCTGGCCGATGCTGGCCGGTACGATGACGCGGGCGCTGTGATCTTGCGGATCGTGCGGCCTGCTGACCGCTCGCGGGCCGGGGTGGCCCTGGCCCACGCCCTTGCAATTGCTGGGCAGCCGGGGGCCGAGGCGGCGCTGGGGGCGGCGCTCAGGGCGGCGACGATCGGGCGCGAGGAGGCGCTGCGCGCCCTGGAGCTGGCGGCCCCGTCGCTGGCTGTCCTTGGGGGCGGGGAGCTTCTGGCCGCTGCGGCCGCCGCTGTGGATGAGGTGGACGGCTGGCTGTAGAGCACTGAGCAGGATAATTGAGCCACTGAGGCACTGAGCCGGGCGGATCGCGCCGCTCGCGACCTCCTGATGTAGGCTCAATCGAGTTGCCCACGGCTATAGGGGCGCGTCGCGACGCACCCCCTACACGTCGTGGGCCGCCCCCAGCCCGTGCTGGATGGCTGTCACGGCGGCCTGGGTGCGATCCGCGACCCCTAGCTTGGCCAGGATGGCGCTGACATGGTTGCGCACGGTTCCCTCTGAAAGGTGCAGTCGGGCGGCGATGTCGGCGTTGCTGAAGCCCCGCGCCACGAGGTGCAGCACATCCACCTCGCGGACAGTCAGCATGTCGGTTAGGTGCGTGCTCGGCTGGGTCTGCTGGCTGGCGACCTGGCCCAGCAGCTTGCCCGCAACCGCCGGATCGATAAATGCCTTGCCCGCGACCGTGCCGCGCACTGCTGTGATCACCTCGGCGCGGGGGTGTCTTTGAGCAGGTAGCCCGCCGCCCCGGCACGGATGGCGTCGAAGACCCAGACATCGTCGTCGTAGGTGGTGAGCACGAGGGCCATAAAGAGCAGCGGCATGGTACGCAGCAGTATGCCCTCGGGGCTGTTGGCCGGTCCAGTCGGCATGTGCATCGTCGTCATCTGGGCGCTGTTGCGCCCTGTCACGATCCTGGATCTTTAGACCGTGACAATTGTCATGGTCGTCGGTGAGGAAAATCACGCGCGGCGCTGCGAAATGATGAGCCGGTGTACTGTTGGGCTGTGGCGGGGTTGGGTAGACTGGATGTCAGCTCCCTGCTCCCGGCGGCTGAAGCCGCGGGCTACGATCTGCGAAGGCCGCCTACGCGGCCTCAGCTAGGCCGCGTAGGCGGCCTTCGCAAAAAAAGAGCCGAGGGCTTCAGCCCCACGGCGGCGCTGGACGACAATGGCGTAGCCCTGGCTACGTTCGCCCGGCGGCCTTCGTAGACCTGCACGCCCATTCTATTGCGTTCCTTATCTTTCCCTATGTCGGCTCTTCATTTCTACAGAGGTACACCATGCAACGATCTCAACATCACCCCCGCCGCTTCAGTCTCTTCTTGATCCTCGCCACCTGTACGATGCTTGCCCTGGTGATCGGATGTGCGGCGCAGCCGCAGACCGGTCAGGCCCAGACGAGCGCCTATCCGATCGTTGACACCGGGCAAGCCACGTGCTACGACGCGAGCACCGAGATCGCGTGCCCATCGACGGACGCGGCCTTCTACGGTCAGGACGCGCAGCTCGCTGGCAACACGCCCAGCTACACCAACAACGGCAACGGCACGATTACCGATAATGTCACCGGGCTGATCTGGCAGCGCAGCCCCGACACCAATGGCAACGGCACGATTAACGCGACCGATAAGCTGAGCTACGCCGATGCCGGGAGCTACTGCCAGAACCTGACCATGGGCGGTCAGAGCGACTGGCAGCTGCCCGATATCAAGCAGCTCTACTCGCTGATCGACTTTAGCGGCATCGACCCCAGCGGCTACAGCGGCACGGACACGTCCGGCCTGATCCCGTTCATCGACACCGACTACTTCGACTTCGCCTACGGCGACACCGCCGCCGGTGAGCGGATCATCGACTCGCAGTACGCTAGCAGCACGCTCTATGTCGCGAACACCGGCAACGATGGCGGCAGCACCCTGTTCGGCGTCAACTTCGCCGACGGGCGGATCAAAGGCTATGGGCTGAGCCTGTTCGGCAAGGACAAAACCTTCTTCGTCCAGTGCGTGCGCGGCAACACCAGCTACGGCCAGAATAGCTTCGCCGACAATGGCGACAGTACGATCACCGATGCCGCCAGTGGCCTGATGTGGGCGCAGGACGATAGCGGGGCGGGGATGAACTGGGAGCAGGCGCTGGCCTGGGTGCAGACGCAGAACGCTGCTAATTACCTCGGCCACAATGACTGGCGGCTGCCCAATGTCAAGGAGCTGCAGAGCCTGGTTGACTACAGCCGCTCGCCCGATACCACGAGTTCGGCGGCGATCAACGTGCTGTTCAAGACGACGGGCATCACCAACGAGGCTGGACAGGCCGACTTCCCCTTCTACTGGAGCGGCACCACTCACTCGAACTGGACAAGCGTGTCGGGCGGGTTCGGCGCGTATGTGGCCTTTGGCCGGGCGCTGGGCTATATGAACAATAGCTGGGTCGATGTCCACGGCGCGGGGGCGCAGCGCAGCGACCCCAAGCAGGGCGATCCGGCTGACTACCCGACCGGGCACGGGCCGCAGGGCGACGCCATCCGCATCTACAACTATGTGCGCCTGGTGCGCGATGCGGGGACGACCGGCGGGGGCGGTTCGACGGGCCAGTATCACGTCTACGTCCCGGCGATTATGAGCAGTGGCGCGTCGGTGTGAGGAATGTTGTTGTGCATTCCAATGTCGGAGGGGCGGCTCGCGAGCCGCTGCCGGAAGGGCGGCTCGCGAGCCGCCCCTACCCGGCGAGCTGGGCGGATAGGTCTTCAGGCGTGTGTACCGGCAGCTTGCAGGCGAAGCCCTGGCAGAGGTAGGCCGTCGCCCGCCCATTGATCGCCTCGCGGCCCTGGAGCAGCGGGGTGAGCGCGGGCGTCTCTTCGTCGCCGGGGCTGAGGCGGGCGATGACGGTGTGGGGCCGGTAGCTGCCCAGGGCCACGTCCAGCAGGGCGCGGGTGTCGGCGGCCTGGGGGTCGCCGACGATGACCAGCTCGCTGATGGTTGAGGCGGCCAGGTCGGCGGCGCAGAGCATGCGTCCGAAGCCGGTGGGGAAGCGCTGCATCATTGCTGCCGCGCCCGCCAGCACGCGCTCGGCCCGCTGGCGGTAGCCCTCGTCGCCGGTGAGGGCGGCCAGGTGCAGCAGCAGCTCGGCGGCCACGGAGTTGCCCGATGGGGTGGCGTTGTCGCCGATGTCGTGCGGGCGAGTGAAGAGCGCCGCGTGGTCGGCGGCGGTGTCGTAGAAGCCGCCCAGATCCTCGTCCCAGAACAGGTCGATCATCGCGTCGGCCAGCCCGAGGCACTCGCGCAGCCAGCGCGGGTCGCCGTCGGCGACGTGCAGGGCCAGCAGGCCGTCGGCCATGAGCGCGTAGTCCTCTAGGAAGCCGAGCGGGCCGGGGCGGCCGTCCTTCCAGCTGCGCAGCAGGCGGCCGTCGGGGCGGCGCAGGTGGGTGAGGATGAAGTCGGCGCAGCGGCGGGCGGTTTCTATGTAGAGACGCCCCGCCGGGGCGTCTGTACCGAAGGCGTTTGAGGCCACGGCGAGGGCGCGCAGGGCCATGCCGTTCCAGGCGGCGATGATCTTCTCGTCGCGGAAGGGCTTCGGGCGGCGCGCGCGGGCGGCGAGCAGCTTGGCCTTGCCAGATGTGATCACCTGCGCGATGCGCTCGGCGGGAGCGCCAGTGACGCGGGCCACCTCGGCGAGCTCGCGGGGCAGGTTGAGGATGTTGCTGGCCTCGAAGTTGCCTGTGCTTGTCACGTCGAAGATCTGGCAGAAGAGCGCGGCGTCGGCCCCGAGGATCTCGCGCACCTCGTCGGGCGTCCAGACGAAGAAGGCGCCCTCCTCGGCGTGGTCGGCCTGGGGGTGCGGCAGGCTGTCGGCGTCCTGGGTGCTGTAGAAGCCACCCTCGGGGTGGAGCATCTCGCGGCTGAGGTAGGCCAGGGTCTCCTGGGCGATGGTGCGGTAGAAGGAGGTCTGCGTCACCTGGTATGCCTCGGCGTAGAGGCGGGCGAGCAGGGCGTTGTCGTAGAGCATCTTCTCGAAGTGGGGCACCAGCCAGTGGGCATCCACGCTGTAGCGGTGGAACCCGCCGCCGAGCTGGTCGTACATGCCGCCACGGGCCATCTTGCGCAGAGTGAGCTCCAGCATGGGCAGGGCGTCAGCCTGGCCGCGCAGATGGGCGCGCAGCAGGAACTCCAGGGTCATGGGCTGGGGGAACTTGGGGGCGGAGCCGAAGCCGCCTTCGACGGGATCAAACCCCCGGTTCAGCGTATCCACTGCGGCATGCACGAGGCTGGACAGGGGGGGCGCGGCGGTGGCGGTGGCGCTGGCAGCATCAAATTGAGCCAGATGATCGATCAGCTCGCGCCCGTTGGCCGCAATCTCATCGCGGCGGTTGCGGTAGGCGTCGGCGACGCTGCGCAGCACCTGATTCCAGCTGGGCATGCGGTAGCGGGCGGCCTTCGCGTCGGGCGGGAAGTAAGTGCCGCCGTAGAAGGGCGTGCCGTCGGGGGTGCAGAAGACGTTGAGCGGCCAGCCGCCCTGGCCGGTCATGGCCTGGACGGCGGCCATATAGACGCTGTCGATGTCGGGGCGCTCCTCGCGGTCCACCTTGATGTTGATGAAGAGCTGGTTCTGGAGGGCTGCGGTGGGCTCGTCGTCGAAGCTTTCATTTGACATAACGTGACACCAGTGACACGCCGCATAACCTATACTTACAAGAATTGGCTTATCTTCAGATCTAGATTTCGATAGAGCCGCCTCGCCCCACTCGTGCCAATCGACCGGGTTATGGGCGTGCTGAACGAGGTAGGGGCTGGCAGAGTCGATCAGGTGGTTGGTATATATTGGGTTGCCGTGCTCATCACGGTGGCTTATGTGCATCTTGGGGCCTCCTCATAGAGAGACCTGTCAGCTGCGCGCCAGAAGCAGCAGAGTGAGCAGAGAGCAACTGCCGGGCGCGCAGCTGACAGGTCTTAGCCATAGGTTCAGATTACCATCGCTTATCCCAGGGAGCAAGGAGACCTGACAGCTGCGCAGCGCGCAGCTGTCAGGTCTCGGGCGCACCTGACAGGTGTCTCAGACGGTATACGATCATTAGGTGTTTTACAGAAACCTGTCAGCTGCGCGCCCAACGCTGCGGCCTATTCTCCGACACGAGCTTCCAGCGCGCAGCTGACAGGCCTAGCCCGAGGTGAATACACATGACACGCACGACTCCCCTTTTGCCTGGGCGGTATTACCATATCTTCAACCGGGGCAATAACCGTGAAAACCTCTTCCACGAGGAGCGCAACTATGTGTACTTTTTGCGGCTTTACAAAAGCCATATTGAGCCTGTTGCCGAGACTTTTGCCTACTGTCTGCTGCCCAACCACTTTCACTTGCTAATGCGCGTGCGCCCTGATCTCTCACCGAGCATACAGCCGAGCCGGGCGTTCGCTAATCTCTTCAATGGCAGTAGAGCAGAAGTAGCGCTGTCATACATGTCACGCTGAGCGAAGCGAAGCGTCCCGGCCGGGATTCTTCGCTTCGCTCAGAATGACAGGATTCCTCACAGCGTTACTTCTGCGGTATTGCCTTCAATGCCTACGCTCGCTCATTCAACCGAGCGTATGGGAGGGTGGGTGCGCTTTTCCAGCGGCCGTTCCAGCGCCGTACCGTAACAGAGGCGGCGTACTTTGTACGGCTGGTCGTCTATATTCACCAGAATCCGCAGCGGCACGGACTTATCGATGATTTCCGGGAGTGGCCCTACTCGTCTCACCCAACGTTGATGTCTATGAAGGCGACGTGCCTGATGCGCGAAGAAGTTTTGGGTCGATTCTGCGACGCGGCTCATTTCACAGGTGCTCACAGCGAGCCCATAGCCCTTGATCTTGAGGATCTCTAAGTAGACCTGTAAGCTACGTGTATTGGTGGCTACCTGGGCGCGCAGCTGACAGGTCTTTGGCAGTATACTAGAGCCATGACGAACCTACCAGATGACTTCACGATCCTGGCGCTGGAGACCTCGTGCGACGAGACGGCGGCGGCGGTGGTGCGCGGCGGGCGAACGGTGCTCTCCAACGTGGTGGCCTCGCAGATGGATATGCACAGCCGCTACGGCGGGGTGGTGCCCGAGGTGGCCTCGCGCCAGCATATGCTGAGCCTGGCCCCGGTGGTGCGCGAGGCGCTGGCCGCGCTGCCGGGGGGCTGGGCTGATGTAGACGCGGTGGCCGCCACGTATGGCCCCGGCCTGAGCGGCGCGCTGCTGACCGGGCTGAACGCGGCGAAGGCGATGGCCTGGCAGCGCGGCCTGCCCTTTGTGGGCGTGAACCATCTGGAGGCGCATATCTACGCGAGCTGGCTGGATGTGGGGGCTGGGGGTTGGGGGTTGGGGATTGGGATTCCGGAATCCCAACCCCCAACCCCCCCCAACCCCCAACCCCCAGCCCCCGAGTTCCCGCTCGTCGCCCTGGTGGTCTCTGGCGGGCACACGCTGCTTGCGCTGCTGCGCGGCCACGGGGACTATGAGATCCTGGGGCAGACGCGGGACGATGCGGTGGGCGAGGCGTTCGATAAGGTGGCGCGCATCCTGGGGCTGGGCTACCCTGGCGGGCCGGCTATCCAGAAGGCCGCCGAGGGTGCCCAGGGCTCCCCGACGCTGCCCAGGGCATGGCTGCGCGGCAGCCTTGACTTCTCGTTCAGCGGGCTGAAGACGGCGGTGCTGCATAAGGTGCAGGAGCGCCAGGAGCAGAACTCGCGACTGACCAAGCCTGGCCCGAAGGGAAAGGGTGGCCACCCAACCCCCAACCCCCAACCCCCAATCCCCAATCCTCAGCCCCCATTGGACCCGCACTGGGTGGCCCAGATGGCCCATGCCTTTCAGGAGTCGGTGGTGGATGTGCTGACGGCGAAGGCGGCGGACGCGGCGCGGCAGCACGGGGCGACGGAGATCATCCTGGCCGGCGGGGTGGCGGCGAACACGCGCCTGCGCGCCGAGCTTGCGCGCCGCGCCGACGTGCCGGTGCGCTTCCCGCCGATCGCTCTCTGCACGGATAATGCGGCGATGGTGGCTGCGGCCGCGTTCCACCGCTTCGAGGCCGGGGCGCAGAGCGGCTGGGATCTGGATGTGACGCCGAATTTAAAATTGGGCGCGGCGTAGGGGCGGCTCGCGAGCCGCCCCTACAACTGCCCCTACGCCCCGCGAATGAGCGCCAGCACCTCGTCGAGCACCAGCCCGTTGCTGCCGAGTCCCTCGTCGTTCTCGATGGTGGGCGTGCCCTTCCAGTCGGTGTAGCTGCCGCCCGCCTCCTGGAGGATGGGCGCGAGGGCAGCGGCATCCCAGATGTTCATCGCCGGGTCGAGGGCCAGCTCGGCCCGCCCGGTGGCCACCAGCAGGTAGCCGTAGCAGTCGGCCCAGGTGCGGAACATGCCGGCGGTCGCCAGGATGTGCCCGAATGCCTCGCCCTTGCCGTGCTGCTCGTAGCCGGTGGCCACTGTGGCTACGGCGAGGCTCTCGCGTAGCGTGCTTACCTGCGAGACCCGACACTGTCGGCCGTTCCACCAGCAGCCCAGCCCCTTGCCCGCGTAGACCACCTCGCCCAGGGCGGGCATATTCACCGCGCCGACAAGCGGCTCGCCGCCGCGCAGCAGGCCGACCATCACCCCGTAGAGCGGGACCCCGCGCACGAAGGATTTGGTGCCGTCGATCGGGTCGAGCACCCAGCGGTACTCGGCGTCGGCCCCGCCGCTGAGCCCCTCCTCCTCGCCGAGGATGGCGTGGCCGGGGTAGCGGGCGGCGATCTGGGCGCGCAGGTACGCCTCCGACTCGCGGTCGGCCACCGTCACCGGCGACTCGTCGGCCTTATAGCTCACGGCGACCCCGCTCTGGAAGTGGCGCAGGGTGATCTTGCCGGCCTGCCATGCGATGGTGTGGGCGAAGTCGAGCAGCTCGCGGATGTTCTCTGCCATTAGGTTGTTCTCCTTACTATGCGCTCAATCAGCTCGGCGAGCTCGTGCAGGCTGACCGGCTTGCTGAGGTAGGCGTCGGCGCCGGCCTCCATGCAGCGCTCGCGGTCGCCGGGCATGGCCAGGGCGGTGAGGGCGATGATTGGCGTTGCCGCGAGATCCGGCGTGGCTCGCAGATGCCTGGTGGCGGCCAGCCCGTCCATCACCGGCATCTGGATGTCCATCAGGATGATATCGGGGCGTTCCTCGGCGGCGCGCGCAATCGCCTCCTTGCCGTTGCGTGCCAGCGTCACGCGGTGGCCGTGGGCCTGCAGGTACTCGCTCAGCGCCTGGATCGTGATCTCGTTATCCTCGGCGAGCAGGATCGTCGCGCCCTGCTGCCCGTGTGGCTCGCTAGGCGCCGCGCTCGCAGCAGGCACGGCAGCTTCGTCCGTCGGCTGTCGTATACGCTGCGGCAACCAGGGCAGGGCCACCGTGAAGCGGCTGCCCCGCCCGAACCCCTCGCTTGTGACCTGTACGCTGCCGCCGAGGATGTGTGTCAGGCGCTGCACCAGCACCAGCCCAAGCCCGGTGCCCTCGTGCTGGCGGGCCAGGCCGGAGTCGAGCTGGGTGAATGGCTGGAAGAGCCTGTCCATGTCCTCCGCAGCGATGCCGATGCCGGTGTCCTCCACCGCGAAGGCGATCTGGCCGCGCCCGGCGTCGGCCACGACATCAAGCCGTATCTCTCCGCCCTCAGGCGTGAACTTGATCGCGTTGCCGAGCAGGTTCACAAGTATCTGCTTGAGGCGCTTGGCGTCGACAAGCATCAGGGCTGATGTGTCGTTACAGCTGAAGGCGACCTGGATACGCTTCCTGGCGGCGATCTCGCGCACGAAGATCAGGCTGGACTCACAGACCTCGGCGACGTGGTAGATGTCCAGCCGGACCTCCATCTGGTCGGCCTCGATCTTCGAGAGGTCGAGGATGTCGTTGATCAGGGTGAGCAGATGACGCCCGCTGGCCTCGACCTGCTGCACCGAGCGCAGCTGGTGCTCGTTCAGCGGGCCAGCGATCTGCTCGGCCAGCATCTCAGAGAAGGCCAGGATTCCGTTCAGCGGGGTGCGCAGCTCGTGGCTCATGATGGCCAGGAACTCGTCCTTCGTGCGCAGCGCCCTGGTGAGCTCCGCGTTCATCTGGCTCAGGTCGGCGGTGCGCGCCGCCACGCGCTGCTCAAGCTCGCTGTTCAGCTGGCGGATCTCGTCCTCGCGGCGCTTGCGATCAGTGATGTCGCGCATATTGACCACCAGCGCGCCCACCGCCGGGTCGGCCAGCAGATTGGTTCCGGTGCTCTCCATCCAGCGCCACGAGCCGTCCTTGTGGCGGGCGCGGTACTCGACGGTGCGGGAGGCACCTTGGTTTGCGATCACCTCGCCGAAGAGCGCTATGATCTGCGGCATGTCGTCCGGGTGGACAAGACCGAAGGCGTCGCCACCAACCCGCTCCCCCGGCTGGTAGCCCAGGCCGATCTCGTAGTTGGGGCTGTTGTAGAGCACTTTGCCATCGGCGCTCACCAGCGAGAAGGTGATCGCGCTCTTCTCGATCAGGGCGCGGAAGCGCTCCTCGCTGCGCTGGAGTGTCTCGGCGACCTGCTGCCGCTGCGCGAGCGAGTAGGCCATCCAGGATGTGATCGCCGCGCCGATCAGCAGCGCTGCCAGGGGGGTGAGCGTGCGGCGCGCGGCGGCATAGGCGGGCGCAGGCGTGACGATCACGCGCCATCTGCGACCGGCTACGTCCATCGGCATTGTGTAGGTGATGCCCGTCTGGAGCATATCGGGACTAACTGGCTCATCGCTGTCGAGCGGCCTGATGCGCGAGGGTGCGGAGCGAATCGCAAGGATCTGGGTGTGACCGGGCGGGGGCTGCTCATCGAAGATGTAGATGTCGAGGTCTCGGCTCCTGGGCGTCTGGAGCGCTGCGCTGGTCTGCTCCTGGATATCAATGGTGCCCATGACGAAGCCCACGATATTCGCCTGTCGCGCCTCCAGCGTGTCGGTCGGCGCGCCCTGGGCATAGATAGGTCGAACAATCAGCACACCCCTCGCCTGGTCGTAGGCGAGCGTGATGGGCGCGGTGGCGGCGGGCTCGCCGCTGTCGCGGGCGCGCACAAGGGCCGCCTGTCGGATCGGCTCTGCGCTGAGGTCAAGCCCGAGAATGAATCCATTCTCCTCGAAGGGCTCGATATAGTCGATGGTCACATAGGATGCGCGGCTGCCAGCGCGGACGAACTGGCCGCTGGGGGTGAGGTCGGTGATGGTGAAGTTTGGGAACCCCTCGTCTCGCATGGCGCGCTCATAGGCGGGTCGCCCCTCCGCCGTCACAACCGGAGCCCATGCCAGGGCGCGCAGCCCAGGGGATCGGCTGGCGCTGACAATATGGCCCTGCACAAACGCGTGGAACTCGGCGCGGGTCACGCCCTGATCCGAGGCCGAGTACAGCGCGTCGAGCACCTCTACGTGGTGGAGATCTTCGTTGATCTGCGTCGTGATCGTGATCGCGGCGGTAGCGGCGTCGCCCTCAAAATCCACCGCGATCCGGTCGCTCTCCATCCTCCAGAGCAGCAGGAAGAGGACGAGGGAGAGCATCATGCCGATGTCTATCGCGGTCATGGCGATCTGTCGCGATGTCGGCCACGTGTTGATCCATGCGCCGAGCCGGATCAGCGGCGGAGCGAGGAGGATGATCCCCAGGAAGTCGCTCAGCCACCACATGCCCCAGATGTTTATGCCTGCGCCCGACGGCACGACACCATCCAGCCAGCCGAGGCCCATGCTCACCGTCGCAGAGATGATGCATGCTACCGCTATGATCGCGACGGCTCTGATGATCTGGCCTGGGTTTGGCTTGCCCCTGTAGCCTGTGGCCACGCCGAAGGACGTGTAGCGGCGCAGGATGTAGACGATTACGACAGATTGCGCGGTTGCCCCGCTGGCGATGACGGCGGCCGCCGCCAGACTACTCAGCCGCAGGTCGAGCGCCATGACAAGCGAGAGGCTCGTCACAAATGCGCCGAGCCAGATGCCGAGGATCGCCCTGCGCTGGCCCAGCACGATTAGGGCGGCCACGGAGAGCCCCGACGGTATCCAGATGATCGGCGCGCCCCACGGCGGGAAGACGATCCGCATACTGATCTGGTTCACGAGCGTATATGTCGCCGCCAGCATGCCGGTGAGGATCAAAAAGGAGAGGATGCCTGTTGTTTGTCGGGTGTTCATATATCCCCTGTCCCCTGTCCCCTGTCCCCTGTCCCCTATCCCCTATCCCCTATCCCCTGTCCCCTGGAGGGCCGCGATGACGGCGTCGGTCTGCGCGGGGGTGCCGACGCTGATGCGGATGTAGTCGCGCAGCAGCGGGGTGTTGTAGTAGCGCACCAGCACGCCCACCCGCTCCAGGGCCAGCTTCAGCTCGCGCGCGTCGCGTCCGACCACGCGGCAGAGGATGAAGTTGGACTGGCTGGGGTGGGGGGTGAGGAAGGCGATCTCGCCGAGACGCTCCAGCAGCCGGGCGCGCTCGGCCACGATGCGGGCGACATTGGCCCGCAGGTAGGCGAGGTCGTCCAGGGCGGCGATGGCGACTGTCTCGGCGCCAAGGCTGAGGTTGTAGGGCTGCTTGATCTTCCAGAGCTGGGCGATCATCCAGTCGGGGAAGACCCCGTAGCCGAGGCGCATACCGGCCAGCCCGGCCCACTTGCTGAAGGTGCGCAGCACGGCCAGGTTCTCGTGGCGCTCGACCCAGCCGCTCACGCTGGCGCTCGGATCGGTGAACTCAATGTATGCCTCGTCCACCACCACCAGCAGAGGCAGGCGCAGCAGGCGGGCGATCTCGTTGGGCGGGGTAAGGTTGCCGGTGGGGTTGTTGGGCGAGGTGAGGAAAAGCACCTTGGCCTGGCTGGCCTCGGCGGCGGCCTCAATCGCCGGGATGTCTAGGCTAAAGTCAGCGTGGCGCGGCACGGAGATCAGCCTGCCGCCGTTGACCCCAGTGTCGAAGCTGTACATGCCGAAGGTGGGCGGGCAGTCGATCACGGCGTCGCCGGGGGAGATGAAGAGCCGCAGCACAAGGTCGATCAGCTCATCGGCGCCGGCCCCGCAGAGGATGCGCTCGGCGTGCTGGCCAACGTAGCCGCTCAGAGCCTCGCGCAGCCGGGACTGGTTCGGGTCGGGGTAGATGGCCATAGAGAGACGGCCCAGGGGGCCGTCGATAGTGGCTAGGTTAGCGAGAGCCTGCGTGGTCTTTGGTGAAGGCCCGTAGGGGTTCTCGTTTGCGTCGAGCTTCACCAGCTGCCCGATGGGGATTCCCAGGCGGGCGGCCAGCACGTCGAGCGGCAGGATGGGCGTGTATGGCTCCAGATCGGCTATCTCAGGCCGGATACGGTCGGCGATTGGCATTGGGGCGCTCCTCTGGTTTGGCTGAGCGCCCCATCATACCACTTTGAATGTTGCATGTTGAATGTTGCATGCTGAATGGTGGCATTCAACATGCAACATTATTTCTACCGCACCACCAGCGGCAAGTAGGCGCGCGGGGTGAGATCAAGCGCGGGCTGGGTGGGCTGGGTGGGCTGGGTGGGCTGGGTGGGCGCATCCTGAATGCTCACCTCGGCGGCTTTGGCCGTGTTGAAGGTCTTCATCGCCGAGGCGATATCGCTCCATTTCCCCGCGCCGTCCACCCCGGCGTAGCTCCATGCCCAGGCCCCGCCGTAGCAGTTGCTGTACAACTTGTTCAGCAGCCCCGCCGGGGTGTAGCCCGTGCCCGCCGCGTTGGCCGGCAGTTCGCCGATCACCACCGGCTTGTCGAAGCCCCCCGCCGCCCAGTCAATGATGGTCGGCGCGTAGCTCCAGTACACCCCGTCGCCATTCATCCAGCTGTAGTAGTGGATCTGGTAGAAGTCCAGAAAGCCCTGAGCATCATAGCGCGTCAGCGCCGAGTCCTTCCAGACATTCCCCGTCGCCCCGAGCGACACATCGCTGTTCCACTTCATCGCCGCGCTGCCCACCGTGGCCAGCTGGTTCGAGTTGCGATGGATGGCTCCAGCGATCTCGGCCACGAAGCGCTGCATCTGGGCCAAGCTGACCGGCTGGCTGATCTGACCATCCACCGCGCCCAGGTCGCTGATGCCGAACTCCGGCTCGTTGAAGATGTCCCAGCCTAGCACGTTTGGGTGGCTGCCGATGGTGTAGCTGGTGCCGGGAACCGGATAGGCCAGCATCGGCAGCATGGCCTTATTGATGAAGGAGCTGCGCTTGGTCGCGTCGGTGATCAGGTCGGTGTGACCACCGGCGTGCTCGCCCTTCGCATAGGCCGAGGAGTCGGCCATAAGCATGTCGAAGCTCCAGAGATTGAAGACGATGCGGATGTCGTGCTGGGCGGCCAGGCCAATCGCGTCGGCCATGGAGGGGAGGGTCGTGCTGTCGAGGCCAGTGACCGCCCCGCCAGAGCTGGCGGCGAACTCAGGCGCGCCACGGCCATCGGCGAAGACCCACCAGCGCACGGTGTTGACCCCGCTGGCCTGGAGGGCGGCGAACATCGCGTCGGTATTGGCGTGAGAGTAGGTGTGCTGGCCCCACTCCTCGATGGTGGCGAAGTCGGCACCATAGCCGCCGTTCTGCCAGGGCACATTGACGCCGGAGAGGAAGTAGCGCCCGCCATAGGCGGCCACCAGGTGGCTATTGTCGGCGGTGCAGGCAGCGGTGGCCGAGGTCGATGCGGCCGAGGCCGAGGTGGCCGCATTAAAGGTTGTCGCAAGCCCAAAGATCAGGCCGAGGGCCAGGGCCAATATGGTCAACAGCTGGAGCGGGTGTGTCGGGTGGGCGGAGCGGTGCATAGTCATCTCCTGCTAGAGCACTGAGCGACAAGAAGCTTGTTTGGGGAGGGGGGCGTGTCTTGTTGTGTTTTAACCTTTTATTAACTTTTGTCCCCAGAGATGTTATACACCCCCACGCAGCCAGCATCTATAGCCCAGTAGTCCTCTTATCGGGATCGCATGGTCATAGGACGTACTACGACCATGCGTGTTCGCGCCGCTTTGGCTCGTTCGTGATCCAACGCCCTTCACTGTGGCTGTGGCGAGGCTCAACCGGCTGGCGACTGGAAGTCGCGCCGATGGGGCGCGGTGCGCCGGGCGTCGGCGCAGGCCGACGCCGGAACCGCCCGCGTAGGCGGGCGGCTGGCCGCAGGCCCTCGTGGCGCGGCTTCAGCCGCCAGCGACGGTGCAGCAGCCCTGGCGTCCGCGCCCATACCCCTCTCATGCCGCCAACATCTGTGCTATAATCCGGATTCAGTACCTCGCGGGGCGGTGTGCGACGCGTCAGCTGAGCCAGCCCATACTGGAGCCACTGGTGCCTGCACGTCCTTTCCTCAAGTGGGCCGGTGGCAAGGGGCAGCTGCTGTCCGAGCTGACGCGCCGCCTGCCTGCGCACTTCGCCCGCTACCACGAGCCATTTGTGGGCGGCGGCGCATTCTTCTTTAGCCTCTGGAACAGCGGCCGCCTCGCCCGGGGCGGCGTCCTCAGCGACTATAACAGCGACCTGATCGCCTGCTACCAGACGGTGCGCGACCACGCCGGGGAGCTGATCACGCGGCTGCTTGAGCATAAGGCTCACGCCCACGACCGCGCCTACTTCTATGAGATCCGTGGCTGGGATCGCCTGCCCAACTTTGAGCAGCGCAGCCAGATCGAGAAGGCTGCGCGCATGATCTTCATCAACCGCACCTGCTACAACGGGCTCTACCGGCTTAACAATAAGGGCAAGTTTAACGCGCCCTTCGGCTACTACAAGAACCCGCTGATCGTCGATGTTGATAACATGCACGAGGTCAGCCGGGCGCTCCATAATGTTGAGCTGAGGGTCGGCGACTTCGCCGATGTGCTTGATCGCGCCGAAGAGGGCGACTTCGTCTACTTCGACCCGCCCTACGCGCCGCTGAGCCCGACGGCCTCGTTCACCCACTACACGGGCCGCGGCTTCGGCGAGGACCAACAGCGCCGCCTGGCCGGTGTCTTCCGCCAGCTCGCCGAGCGCGGCTGCTATGTGATGCTCAGCAATTCCTACACCGAGCTGACCCGCGAGATCTACAGCAAGGCGCTGCACCACGATGTCGTCGCTGAGACGGTGCGGGCCAGCCGTAAGATTAACTGCGACGGGGCGAAGCGCGGCTTTATCGACGAGCTGATTGCCTGTAGCTATGATCCGGGAGTCGGGAGTCGGGAGCCGGGGATCGGAGAGCAGAGCATCGCGGTGAGGTAGGGGCGATACTAACTCGCCCTATGCGGCGTCGCCCGGCGGCTGAAGCCGCGGGCTATGGTCTGCGAAGGCCGCCTGCGCGGCCTACTGCATGCAAGCCCTGTACCTGATGTGATCTCCGACTCCCAACTCCCGACTCCCGACTCCCGCGAGATCGCTGCCCTTGACACGTTTATGCCGGCATGATATTCATACTGCTATGACCTTCTCTCATTCCAGAAACTGATGGATAGTACCAGCTTCCCTATCTCGTCCACCCAGATCTACGCGCTCGCCACGAATGATCTGCCTACCTACCGGCAGATCCGCTACGATGGCGACGGTATCGCCCTGGATATTGGTAGCCTGACAGCTGATGACCGACAGATTATTGAAGAGCTGTACCTTCGCCTGAGCGACCTGCTGGCCGTGCTGCGTGGCCACCGCGAGAGCCCCGAGGAGACGCTGCGGCAGCTGAGCGCCTATGGCGTTGGGGTGGACTGGGGCGAGCTGATCAACCGGGTGCGCGGCCTCAGCGCCGCCGATGGCGATCCTGTGCGCGCGAAGGTCTTTCACGACCTGCGCGGCGGCGGGTTTCTGGGCCTGTCCATGTTCCTCCAGATGATCGGGCTGGGCCTAGTGCATGCGGAGGAAACTCACCGCATGTTTAACCTTGCCCGCGACCAGCTGAAGATCATGCGGAACAGCGTGCGCGGGATCGACCCGCAGGGCTTTGGGCACGACTGCGACCTCCGCCTGCACTCTATCGACCTGCTGCTGGAGAAGTGGGGCGGCGGCCAGAAGCATCGACTCCAGGAGCGTAGCGCTGAGGTTCTGGTGGAGTGCCAGTTCCACGGGGCGGTCTCGGAGCGCTGTCTGGAGTTCTCGGCCCTGGACAGAGTTCTCTACAACCTGATCAATAACGCCACCGCCCACAGCGCCGATGGTGTGGTCTACCTGAGTATTTTGCCTCTGGGCGATCACCCCGAGCACCTGCGCTTCACGGTCTTCAACCGGACGACCGAGCAGCAGCAGGTGAAGATTACGCAGCACTTCCCGGACGGGCCGGGGCAGCTCTTTCAGGGCGGGTTTACCACCGGCGGCAGCGGCCTGGGCATGCGTATCTGTGCCGACTTTGTGTGTAACGCCTATGGGCTGCCCACGGTTTCGCAGGCGCTGGCCGAGGGGTACCTGGGCGCGCGCTTCCTTGATGGGTTCTTTGTGGCCTGGTTCCACTGGCCTGTGGCGGCGGAGTAGTGATCAGGGTACAGGGGATAGGAGATAGGCGACAGGAGGGGCGGCTCGCGAGCCGCCCCTTTCTCTATTCGCCACTCATAGTTTGGGCACCTCGTTGACCATGCGGATGATCGTTGCGCTTGGGTAGACATCTAGGCAGGTGAGGCTGCCGAGATCGACGCGCCAGCGCCAGTGCTCTTGCGGGGGCGTGCCGAGGCTGGCGCAGAGGATGAGCTGGATGGGTGTGGCGTGGGTGGCGATCAGGATGCGCCCGCCGGGGTGCTCGCGCAGCATGCTTTGCCACGCGGCCACGATCCGGGCGTTGGCCTCGGCGAGGCTCTCGCCGCCCTCGGCCTTGCCGTCGATGCCGCCGAGCCAGCGGGCGCGGGCCTCGGCGGGGTAGCGGGCCAGCACCTGCTTGTAGGTGAGCCCCTCCCAGCGGCCGTGGTTGGCCTCGGCCCAGGCCGGGTCCTCGCGCAGCGCGGCGCCCTTGTGGTCGGCGGCGATGGCCTCGGCGGCCAGGCGGGTGCGCTCGCGCGGGCTGGTGATGATCAGGTTGAAGGGGATGCGGCGCAGCCGCTTGGCGAGGGCGGCCACCTGGCGCTGGCCGTAGCTGGTGAGCGGGCTGTCGCTGTGGCTCTGGTAGCGCCGCTCGCGGTTGGCTTCGGTCTGCCCGTGGCGGATGAGCCAGACGCTGGTACGCATAGGTGCCTCTTTCGTGGGGTGTGGGTGCAGCTGCGCCGCCCCCACGGTGATTTTTTTGTTGGGGTTGGGCGGCGAAGCCGCCCAACCCCAACAAAAGTCAGGTCTGGGGCTTTGCCCCAGGGGTGCGATTTATCGGCGGCTGCGGGCGGAGATGATGATGCCGACGATGAGTATGGCGACGATGGCGGCGAAGATGAGGTAGCTGGGCTCGGATCGGGCAGGAGTCGAGTCAATCCCTGCCGCCAGAGGTGCCGGGCTGGCCGAGGGAACCGCCTCCGGTGTCCGCCGCCCCGAGTCGTCCGGCGCGACGGGCTGGGCGCTGGGGCTGGCTGGCGGCGCGCAGATCGCGTCGATGCCCAGCACGGGCGGCTGGGCACCCTGGCTGGAGTCGCCCGCGCCCCAGGCCCAGCCGTTTACGTCGCCGTCGCGGACGCGGACGCTGGCTGCGCCGAGGGCGGCGTAGGTCCAGACGTCGTCCGTGAGCACCTGGTAGGCCCAGTAGATCGCGCGCGGGCCGTCGCGCTGGCAGAAGCAGCCCTCGGCGGGGTAGTCGCAGCCCTCGGGGCCGATCTTGCAGACGGCCGCGCCCATCCCGCTGTCCTGGGTGATGGCGGGGATTCCCGAGCGTTCGAGCAGCTCGATGCCGCTGATCTCGTCCTCGGCGAAGGCCACGCATGCCGTCTGGACGCTGCCGTCGCCGTACTGCACCACGATGCCGGCGCGGTGGGGCGCGGGCTGGGCGGCGATCACGAGGAGGCCGATGATTAGGGCGAGGTTGCGCATTCTAAGCTTTCCAGAAGCTTAGGATGCCGGCGGCGACGAGGGCGAGGCCCACGAGTGCGAGGGCGGCGGCGGGCAGTTGGGCGGGTGCGCCGGTGGCGGGCAGGCTGGTGGCCGGGGCGACGAGGGCCTGGGCTCCGGCGAGCTGCGTCACCTTGAGCGGGAATGTCTTGCCGAGCAGCGCGGTGATAGACTGGTAGGTGGCGAGGGCGTTGTCGTCGGGCAGGGCGCTCTGGTAGCGCATGGCGCCGCTGGGGTTCTGCATGGCGACGAGTGCGGCCAGCGGCCCCTTGTCGCCGTTGGTGAAGGCGGCCGGGTCCTGGCCGAGGGCGATGAGGGCCTGGATGACATTGGCGGTGGAGTTGGCGTCGCTGTCGTGGCCGTAGGGCGAGGTCTGCGAGTAGGGGAATCCGCCGTCGCTGTTCTGCTGGCTGCGCAGGTATGCCAGGGCCTTTGTCCTGACGGCGCTGGACTGGGTCTGTCCGGCGAGGGCCTGGAGTGCCAGGCTGGTGGTGTTGGTGTCGCTGCCGGTGGCGGCGGTGCCGTCGAAGCTCCAGCCGCCGTCGTCGAGCTGGAGGCCGGCGAGGCGGTCGAGGGCGAGGGTGGGCGGGGTTGCGCCAGCGGAGCGGATGGCGAGCAGGGCCAGGGCGTGGCCGAAGACATCGGGGCCGTACTGGCCGCTGGCCGGGTCGTAGCTCTTGCCGATGGCGGCCAGCAGGTTGACCCCGCCGAAGCTGGTGGGGTCGCCGCCGGCGGCGAGGGCGGCGAGGGCGAGCTTGGCGGCGGCGCTGACGCCGCTGGCGGCGTAGGTGCTGGCCTGGGCCTCAAGGTAGTCGAGCGGGCTCTTGCCGCCCTTCGTCACGCTGGCGGGGCTCTGGCCGGCGGCGACGAGGGCGAAGACAACATCGGCGGTGTCGCCGGGGCCGAAGCCGGGGAATCCGCCGTCGGCCTGCTGCTGGGCGCGGGCCCATGCCAGGGCGGAGGCGGCGGCCTTGGCGGGGTCGGACTGGGCGCGGGCGGCCTGTGGGGCGAGGCCGATGAGCAGGGCGGCGGCGATTGCGATGGCGGCGAGCAGGTGGCGCATGGGTAGACCTTCCTGGAAGCTTCAAAAGCAGGGCGGGGAATGGCTGGCCCGGCCCGCGTTCATGGTAGCACCCATAGTGGGCGGTAACACATAGGCTCGGGGGCGCACGACCATGATGGAATCATTTTACGACAAGCTGCCGGCGCTTGAGCGGTTCAGCGATATCGTTGATGCGAAGAACTTTGTGCCGGCGCCGGGCGACTGGCAGGTGGCGATCAGCGATGTGCGCGGATCGACCAAGGCCATCGCCGCCGGGCGCTACAAAGAGGTGAACATGGCCGGGGCGGCCTCGATCGTCGCCCTGCTGAATGTCGCCGGGGGCCGCGAGATCCCCTTCGTCTTCGGCGGCGACGGGGCCACGCTGCTGATCCCGCCCGAGCTGCTGGGGCAGGCGCGGGCGGCCCTGGCCGGGGTGCGGGCGATGGCCCGGCGCGAGTTCGGCCTGGAGCTGCGGGTCGGCTTTGTGCCGGTGGCCGAGGTCTGCGCCTCGGGCGCCGAGGTGCTGGTGGCCCGCATGCGCGTCTCCGAGCACTACGACCAGGCGGTCTTCAGCGGCGGCGGCCTGGCCTTCGCCGAGCATCTGATCAAGGACCCCGAGCTTGGCCCGCGCTACGCCCTAGCCGAGGCCGACTCCGCCGAGGAGGCCGACCTCTCGGGCCTGGAGTGTCGCTGGCAGGATGTGCCCAGCCGCCACGGCGAGACGCTGAGCCTGCTGGTGATGGCCGCGCCGGGCAGCTCGCCGCTGGCGGCCAGCGCCGTCTACCGCGAGGCGATAGCCCAGATCGAGGCGGCCTACGGCAGCGAGCGCGACTACCACCCGCTCTCGGTGTCGCGGCTGCGGGCGAACTTCAACCCCCTCCAGCTGCTCGCCGAGACAAAGCTGCGCACGCCGCCCGGCCCGCCCACCCGCCTGCGCTACCTGCTGGAGATCTGGGGCACGAACATCGGCGTCTCGCTCTACCGGATCTACCAGGCGGCGCGCGGCCAGACCCCGTGGTGGGACGCCTACCGCGAGGTGGTCTTCCGCACGGCGGACTATAAGAAGTACGACGACACCCTGCGCATGATCATCGCCGGGAACGCAGCCCAGCGCGAGCGGCTGACGGCCTACCTGGAGGATGGCTACCGGCGCGGGCAGCTCGTCTACGGCATCCACGTCACCGACCGCGCGCTGATGACATGCCTGGTCTTCGAGCGCATGGGCCGCCAGGTTCACTTTGTGGACGGGGCCGACGGGGGGTACGCGCTGGCGGCGAAGGCGATGAAGGAGCAGTTGAGGGGCATCATGCAGAGCTGATGCCCTACATGTCCATTATTTTGTGCCAGGCAGGCACATAGCGCACTGATGGTGCTGCGGCGCGGCGTAGCCGCGCCGCAGCACCATCAGTTTTTTTTGTGGGAGAGCGAAGCTCTCCCACACCCTCACCGTGCGCAGGGTCTGCGACCCTCAAGCTCCTGCTGCCAGATCTGCGCGCCGAGGGCGGGCAGCCCGGCCAGGGGCAGCACCCCGCCCGCAACGGTGGCCGTGGCCCCAGAGAGCAGATCGCGCAGCTGCGCGCCGTCGGGCAGGCCGGCCTGGCGCACCGGCAGGGCCGCCAGGCCATCGTCGGCGCGGCGGGCCACGATGATCAGTCGCTCCTCGGGGGCCTCGCGCTGGAATGCCAGGGTGTCGCCTGCGGCATAGAGTTGCTGGAAGCCGCCCCAGCGCAGGGCCGGCGCGCTGCGGCGCAGGCGGGCCAGCTGCTGGAAGAGGCCGCGCAGATCATGATCCCAGGTCGACTCGTCCCAGGGCATACAGCGCCGACAGTCGGGGTCGCCCGCGCCCTCCATGCCCAGCTCATCGCCGTAGTAGACGCAGGGCACGCCGGGGTAGGTGAAGAGCAGGGCGGCGGCCACCCGCACGCGGGCCAGGTCGCCGCCGAGGATGCTGCGGAGGCGCGGGGTGTCGTGGCTGCCCAGCAGGTTGAGCTGCTGGGTGGCGATCTGCCAGGGGATGGCGGCCCGGAAGGCGGTGAGCTGGGCGGCGGCGGCCTCGCTGGGCATCGGCCACTGGTCGGCGTCGGGGCTCCAGCGGCCCGTCGCAGCCTCGGGCGCGGCCAGCCAGCGCCAGACCGGGAAGGTGAAGCCCTGGTAGTTCATCGTCGCGTCGAGCTCATCGCCCTGGAGGTGGGGCGTCCCATCGAAGAAGTGCTCGCCGAGGATGTAGGAGTCGGGCCGCTCGGCCTTCACGGCGCGGCGGATGCCCCGCCCGATCTTGTGGCCGAGGTTCGACGGCCCCTGGCGGCCGAGCATGTTGGCCACGTCGATCCGCCAGGCGTCGATACGGTAGGGCGGGCGCAGCCAGCGGCGCATGATCGACTCGGGGCCAGCGTACATCAGCTCGCGCAGGCGTTGGCTGCGATAGTCGAGCTTGGGCAGGGTGGCGATGCCCAGCCATGCCTCGTACTCGTCGGGGTGCCTGCGGAAGCTGAAGAACTCAGCCTCGGGCGCGCTAGGGTCGGCCTGGGCGGCACGGAACCAGGGGTGGGTCGCCCCGCAGTGGTTCGGCACAATGTCGAGCATCAGGCGCATGGCGCGCTCGTCGAGGGCCGCGCGCAGATCGGCCAGGGCCGCATCGCCGCCAAGGTGCGGGTCAACGCTGGCGTAGTCCGCCACATCGTACTTGTGGTTGCTGGGCGCGGTGAAGATCGGGTTGAGGTAGATCGCCGAGACGCCCAGATCCTCCAGGTAGCCGAGCTTCTGGGCCACGCCCTGGAGATCCCCGCCGAAGAACTCAGCCGCGCCGTTCTCCCTGTGCGGCAGCTCGCCCCAGGGGCGGGATAGCACCGGGCGGCCCCGGTAGATGTACTCGCCGTCGCGCACATTGTTCGACGGGTCGCCATCGGCGAAGCGGTCGGGGAAGATCTGGTAGAAGACCGCGTCGCGCAGCCATGGCGGGGCGTGGTAGTCGGCCAGGAGCTTAAAGTCGTTGGCGTCGGTGGGGTAGTGGCCCCAGACGCCGGCGGCGTTATACCAGCGCACGCCGGCCTCGGTGCGCAGCAGGAAGCGGTAGCCGATGCGCAGCATACGCACCGGCAGCTCAATCTCCCACCAGCGGCAGACCGCGTCGGACTCGGCGGGGCTCATAGGCGTGAGCGACTGCTCGCCGTCGGGGCAGGTGCGCAGGAAGACCGTATCGATAGGCGCATCGACATCGGCGCGGATGCGGATGACGGCGCTGTCGCCCAGGCGCGGCCCTGTGGCGCGGACGTAGGTCGGCGAGCCGTCGTGGTGGATGGAGGCGAGCCAGGTGTTCATAAAATGCAAAATGCAAAATGCAAAATGCAAAGTTGGAAGCAAATTCCAACTTTGCATTTTGGCAGTACCGCAAAAGGAACGCTGTGGTATTTACTTGTCATTCTGAGCGAAGCGAAGAATCCCGGCCGGGACCCTTCGCTTCGCTCAGGGTGACAGCGTTCCTTTTGCTCTACTGCGCATTTTGCATTTTGCATTGGTTACTCCAGCGCGGCGGCCGCCGCCGCGATTCGGGCCAGCGAGCGCTCGCGGCCGAGGGCGGCCAGGGTGTCGAAGAGCGGCGGGGCCACGCTGCGCCCGGTGACGGCCACGCGGATGGAGCCGAAGAGCTGCCCCACCTTCACCCCCAGGCTCTCGGCCAGGGCGCGCAGCTGCCCCTCAAGCTCGCCGGTCTCCCATACCTGGACGGTGTTCAGGGTGGCGTGGGCGGCCCGCAGCATATCGATGGTGCGCCCGGCGTCCATCTGCTTCTGGATGAGCAGCTTCGGCTCGTAGCCCTCCACATCCTGGAAGAAGAAGGACAGCATCTCGGGCGCCTGCTGCAGCTCCTCCAGCCGCTCGTGGACCAGCGGAGTCAGCCGGGTCAGGTAGCTGTAGTCCTCGGGGCGGGGCGGGTCGGCCACCATGCCAGCCTTCATCATATAGGGCATGAGCAGGTCGGCCACATCGGCGGCGGGCAGGCTGCGGATATAGATGCCGTTCATATCCTTCAGCTTGTCGGGGTTCCAGCGGGCGGGCGATGCCTGCACCCGCTCGATCGTGAAGCGCTCGACGATCTCATCGCGGCTCATGATCTCGGTCTTATCGTCGAAGCTCCAGCCCTGGAGCGCCAGATAGTTGAACATGGCCTCGGGCAGGTAGCCGCGCTCCCAGAAGCGGTTGGTCGAGACATCGTCCTTCCGCTTCGAGAGCTTGCCCTTGCCGTCCTGGCGCAGGATGTTGGGCACGTGGGCGAAGACAGGCAGCTCCCATCCGAGCGCGTTGTAGAGCATAATATGGTAGGGCGCGCTGGGCACCCACTCCTCGCCACGGATCACGTGGGTGACCCCCATCAGGTGATCGTCCACCAGGTGGGCCAGGTGGTAGGTGGGCATGCCGCTCGTCTTCAGCAGCACCAGGTCGTAGAGGTCGCCATTATTGATCGTGATCTGGTCGCCGCCGCGAACCAGGTCGCTGAAGCTAGTCGCGCCGTCCATCGGCACCCTGAGGCGGATGGTGAAGGGCTGGCCGCTGGCCTCGGCCTCGGCAGTCTGCGCGGGCGTCCAGTCGCGCTCGGGGCCACGGAAGCGGTAGCGCTCGGGGCGCGCGCCGCTGGCGGCCCAGGCGGCGCGCATGGCCTCGTCCTGCTCGGGGGTGACGAAGCACTTGTAGGCGTGGCCAGATGCGAGCAGCTGGTCGGCGTAGCGCTGGTAGATGCCCAGCTCCTTGCGCTCGGACTGGACGTAGGGCGCGTGGGGGCCGCCGATATCTGGCCCCTCGTCCCAGTCGATACCGACCCAGCGCATAGAGGCCGCAATATCATCGGCTGCGCCCTGGACGAAGCGCTTCTCGTCGGTGTCCTCTAGGCGCAGGATGAACTGCCCGCCGTAGTGGCGGGCGAAGAGCCAGTTGAACAGGGCCGTGCGCACGCCGCCGATATGTAGGTAGCCAGTGGGGCTCGGCGCGAAGCGCACTCGCACAGGCCCGGTGATCTCTGCCATTGATACTCTTCTCCCATCGATCACGACACACTGGGGTATTATATGCGAGATCGGACGGCTCTCCATTGCGCTTAGGATGGCGGCCCTAGCCCTTCCAGAGGCTGTTCCAGATATCCTGCATGGTCGTCTGGACACCGGCGATCGTCTGGCGCACCGGGTCGGGGGAGAGACGGGCGTCGAGGCGGGTGCGGGCGTCCTCGATCACCTCGGTGAGCATCTGGTGGGAGTGGTGGGCGTAGAGCTGCGTGAGCAGGTCGGCGTAGGCGTCGAGGAGCTGCTCGCGGTCGGCCTTAGGCGTCTCGTTGAGCAGGTTGTCCAGGATGCGCCTGGCGTTATCGCGGTAGTCTTCAACAGACATAGTGGTACTCCTGTACGTTATGCCCATTATACGACCGGCGCATCGCCTTTGTTGAGCGACATCATACAACGTCACCTCCCGACGGAGGCATGGATAGGCTTGGTGTCAGGTTTTGCGACGGTGGTACTATAGGCCGGGGTGGCCGCGCTCGCGCATCGTACCACTGCGGCCTACGGTAGACTGCGGGCTAGTTCCCACCTCGGAAGATGTAGAAGACCAATGGCTATCAGAAAACGAATCGCTGACGTGCACCTGCACAATAAGATTATGTCGGCGGAGGATGCCGCCGATCTCATCCCGCCCGGCGGTACGGTTGGTATGAGCGGGTTTACCGGCGCCGGCTACCCGAAGGATGTCCCGCTGGCCCTGGCCGCACGCATGGAGCGGGCCTACCAGCACGAGCACCCCTTTAAGGTGCGCGTCTGGACAGGCGCATCTACCGCGCCAGAGCTCGACGGCGCCCTCGCCAAGGCTAACGGCATCGAGCTGCGGCTGCCCTATCAGTCTGACCCGACATGCAGGACGCGGATCAATGACGGGCGCATGGAGTACCTCGACATGCACCTGAGCCATGTGGCCCAGGCGGTCTGGGAGGGCTTTCTGGGCCATCTTGATGTCGCCATCGTCGAGGTGACAGCCATCCGCGAGGATGGCCAGCTTGTGCCCTCGTCTTCGGTGGGCAATAACAAAACCTGGCTGGACTGCGCGGACAAGGTGATCCTGGAGGTGAACCGCTGGCAGCCCGAGCAGCTAGAGGGCATGCACGACATCTACTACGGCACGCGGCTGCCGCCGGAGCGGCGGCCGATCCCGATCATTGCCCCCAGCGACCGGATCGGGGCGCCCTACTTCAACTGCAACCCCGACAAGATCGTCGCTGTGGTGGAGACGAACACGCCCGACCGGAACAGCGCATTTAGCCCGCTCGACGACACCTCCCGGCGGATCGCCGGCCACATCCTAGAGTTCCTGGAGCACGAGATCCGCAGGGGCCGGCTGACGCCCGGCCTGCTGCCGCTCCAGTCGGGCGTGGGCAACATCGCCAACGCGGTGATGGCGGGCCTTGCCGAGAGCCGATTCGAGGGGCTGAGCGCCTACACCGAGGTGATACAGGACGGCATGCTTCACCTGCTCGACACCGGCAAGCTGACCAGCGCATCGGCCACGGCCTTCTCGCTAAGCCCGGACGCCACCAAGCATCTCTATGCCAACCTGGACGACTATCGCGGCCGGATCATCCTGCGGCCCCAGGAGATCAGCAACCACCCCGAGGTCATCCGCCGCCTGGGCTGCCTGGCCATGAACGGCATGATCGAGGCCGACATCTATGGCAATGTTAACTCGACCCACCTGATGGGCACGCGCATCCAGAACGGCATCGGCGGCTCGGGCGACTTCGCCCGCAACGCCTACATCTCGTTCTTCATGACCCCGTCCACCGCCAAGGGCGGGGCGATCTCGTGCATTGTGCCGATGGTCTCCCATGTGGATCACACCGAGCACGATGTCCACGTGATCGTGACTGAGCAGGGGCTTGCCGACCTGCGCGGGCTCTCGCCGAAGCAGCGCGCCGAGCAGATCATCGAGCACTGCGCCCACCCCGACCTGCGCCCGGCCCTGCGCGACTACTACCGCCGCGCGATGGATGGCGCGTCGGGCAGACACACGCCGCACCTGCTCGACGAGGCGCTGAGCTGGCACCTGGGCTTTGTGCGCGAGGGGAAGATGCCGCCGGTGCGCTAGGTAAGGGAAGGCGATCACCCAGGAGCCTGGATCTTCAAGCAGTTCTGCTTCCCCGCAGAGCGGCGTGGGAACTGCCAGCGAAGCTGGCAATATGTTCAATTCTGTGCCCAGCAGACACATGCTGCACTGATTGTGGTGCGGCGCGGCATAGCCGCGCCGCACCACAATCAGTTTTTTTACCCCTTGGCGAAGGCGGCGAGGATCTCGCCGAGCAGCAGCCCGTGGCGGGCCAGGTCGTCGACGAGGACGTGCTCATCGGGGCCGTGGATTGCGCTGTCGGAGCGGTTGAGGCCGACCGTGGCGTAGGGCACGCCGAGGTGCGCGCCGAGGATGGCGAGCGGCAGGGTGAGCGGCCCGGCGGGCACGGTGCTGAGGTGCGCGCCATAGATGGCCGCGCCTGCCTCCGACACCTGCTGGACAAAGGGCGTGTCGGGGGGGGTGTAGGCGGGCGGGTAGCCGCCGGGCATGCGCTCAAGGGCGACATCGGAGAAGCCGCTCTCGGCCAGGTGGGCCTTGAGCATGCCAAGGATCTCCTCGGGCTGCTGGTTCGGCACCAGCTGAAAGTCGAGGATGGCCGTGGCCGAGGCCGGCACCAGCGCCACGTCGCCGGATGGGTCGCAGGTGATCGCGCTCAGGTTGCAGGTGGGCAGCGTCGACTCGGCGCGCACCAGGGCCGCGCCGCTCATGCCGAAGAGAAACTCTTTGCTCTGCCAGGCCCGCAGGCGCCCCGGCTCATCAATAGTGATCTGGCGCAGCTGGGCGTTCTCGGCGCGGGTCGGCCCCTCGACGTTGTCGTAGAACCCGGCGATCCGAATGTCCTCATCGTCGCCTTTGATGCAGCCCAGCGCCCAGGCGATCCGCCAGAGCGGGTTGCGCAGGATCGAGGCCATGCCAGAGGGCAGCGGGTAGGAACCGCCCCGGGCGTGCAGGCGCACCTGGAGGAAGCCCTTGACCCCGCTGTAGCAGAGCGGCGCGCCCTGCCCGTCGCGCTCGCCCTGGCTAGCCAGGCACGCGTCGGCGCGGACAAGGTCGGCGTGAGAGATCAGCGTCTCGGCCAGATGCTGGCTGCCGCTCATCCCGTGGCCCTCGGCGATGATGCTCACGCCGCAGGGCAGATCGCCCTCGGCGACCAGGATGGCCTGGATGGCCTGGATATGGGCCGCCAGAGGGCCTTTCCCCGCCACAACGCCGCGCGCGTAGAGCGCCCCATTCCGCTCGGCGAGCTGAAACGGCTCGTGTGACCACTCGCGCCAGGGGCCGGGCGGCGCGGTGTCGTAGTGGTGGTAGAGCAGCAGGGTGCGATCAGATCGCCCGACGAGGTGGGCGACCACTACCGGCGCGCCGAGCGTGGGCACGACCCGCACAGACATCCCGATGCTGCGCAGTTGTCCGGCGACCACCTCGGCACCCGCTCGCAGGTCGGCAATCTGGCCGGTGCCAGTGGGCTGGGCGCAGAGGGCGCTCAGGCACTGGGCCAGCTTCTCGGTCATCGGCAGAGATGGAGCAGACACAGTGGCGCTCCTGGCGGAAACGTGTTCTCGATCAGACGATTCGGGGATGTGGTGTGGGTAGACCTAAACAGATTCATAAATATTATAGCATCTCTTGGCTATGATGCTCTGTCGTAGAATCGCCCGCGCCGCTGGGGCAAGGTGGGCGACAGGATGAGCATGTCGTTTCCTCTTCCTAATGCCCTAAAACCCTCTGCATAGAAGTGGTGTAACATTTGACACTAGGAATGTTACACCGTATACTCAAAATACATCTTCTCGGTAATATACACGTACAGGGATCTTCCCGATCTTCACCGCTGCGACACACCTCGGGAGGCAGCGCCCCCATCGGGTCGCGCCAGATCTATCGCCAGGCGGCAACACTGGCATCGCCCGGCGCGCTTTGCTGTGCTGTACTGTGTACCCATCTCCGCCCTGCGAGAAGGGAGGTGATACGCTCACTTATCGCCTTACACGCCGGTGCCCCCACGCCGGCTGCTCAACCGCTGTGTCACCGACAGATTCCCGCCTTTTCTAAGGAGGATTGAATGACGATGAGTACGTTCTCCAAGCGCTCGATCGCCGGGCTCATGCTACTGGGCATGATCATCCCCGCCCTGGCCGCCTGCGGCGGCGCGCCCGCCGCCGCCCCGATTAAAGAGACCGTGGTTGTGGTGCAGACTGCCCCGCCAGAGGTGCAGACCGTTGTGGTCGCCCCAACGGCTGATGCGAATGCAACCGCCGCCCCCGAGGCGACGGCTGAGCCGACTGTCAGCGAGGCATTCTCCACGCCGCACCCCATCCTGGGCGACGTGAAGGTGCGCCAGGCGATCGCCTACTGCTCCAACCGCCCCGAGATGATCGCCTCGGTCTACCCCTTCCTCAGCACCGAGGAGCAGGCGAGCCTGCTGATGGACACCAATGTGCCGAAGGGCCACTGGGCTGAGGCCACCGATGGTATCACCACCTACCCCTTCGACGCCGAGAAGGGCATGGCCCTCTTGGATGAGGCCGGATGGAAGGATGATGGCAGCGGCGTGCGGGCCAACGAGGCCGGCGACCCGCTCTCGCTGAGCTTCACCACCACCAACGCCCAGTTCCGCCAGACATGGTCGGCTGTCTTCATCCAGCAGATGGCCGCCTGCGGCATCCAGATCATCCCCACCTACGCCCCCGCCTCCTGGTGGTTCGGCAACAGCACTGGCCTGCGCCACCGTGACTTCGAGCTTGGCGCCTACGCCTGGGTGGGCGAGCCTGACCCCAAGGGGCAGACGCTCTACGCCTGCAACCAGATCCCGCTGCCCTCGAACGGCTGGGAGGGCCAGAACTACATGGGCTGGTGCAATGAGAAGGCCAGCCAGGCCATTCTCGCCGCCAATAACACCCTCGACCGTGCGGAGCGGATCAAGCAGTACGCGATCTTCGAGCAGGAGTTCACCAAGGATATGGTGAGCCTGCCGCTCTTCAACCGCACCGAGGCTGCGGCTGCCAGCAATAACGTCGAGGGCTTCAAGCCGAACGCCACCGAGTACTACACCGCCAATATCGGCGAGTGGAAGCTTAAGAGCGGCGACACGGTGGTGCTGGGCTTCACCCAGGAGCCGTCCAGCCTCTGGGGGACGATCGAGAGCTCGGCCTCGCAGCGCATCCCGGCGTTCCTGATCAGCAGCGTGTCGTTCACCAAGTACGACTACGACTACCAGGCCGTCGATCTTAAGCAGCTGCCCAAACTGGACAACGGCGGCGCCACCAACACCGACATTGAGGTGAAGGCCGGCGACAAGGTCTGGAACACCGACGGTGAGCCTGTTGATCTGGCCCCCGGCGTCAAGGTTGTCAACGCCGCAGGCGAGACCGTGACCTACGAGAGCGGCACCGTGACGATGAAGCAGCTTGCAGTGACCTTCGAGTACAACGAGGGCATCAAGTGGGAGGACGGACAGCCGCTGGTGAAGGCCGACTTCGAGCTTGCCAACAAGATCGACTGCGACCCCGAGTCGGGCGCCCAGGACTACACCATCTGCAAGTCGACAGCTAAGGTCGACTTCCTGAGCGACACGAGCTACACCGTCACCTATCTGCCGGGCGTGCAGTGGCCCGAGTACTTCATCTACGCGATCGGTGCCTACCCCGCGCACCAGGTGTTGAGCGACGGGCGCAAGCTGGCCGACGTGCCGGCCAAGGAGTGGCAGACCCTGACCGAGATCACCGAGAAGCCCCTGAGCACCGGCCCCTACGTCATCGATAGCTGGGTCAAGGGCCAGAGCATGACCTTCTCGGCCAACCCGAACTACTACAAGGGCGCGCCGGCGATCAGTAAGGTCGTCATCAAGTTCATCGCCGACACCAACCAGGCCGTGGCCCAGCTGCTCACCGGCGAGGTGGACGTGCTCGGCAACGAGACCCTGGGCGGCGGGGCTGAGGTGCAGCAGGTGCTTGAGGCTGCCAAGAAGGGCGACTTGCAGGCGTTCACTATCGCCAGCCCGACCTGGGAGCACATCGACATGAACATGTTCGTGAAGTAAGATTCTGGGAGTCGGGAGTCGGGAGTCGGGAGTCAGTGATCTGACTCCCGACTCCCGACTCCCGACTCCCGACTCCTGACTCCCGACTCCCGACTCCCGACTCCCAAAACCAAAGCGAGAAGCCTATGGCTGCATTTTTAGTTCGTAGATTACTCCAGATGTTTCTCGTGACGATCGTGGCCGCGATCTGCTCCTACAGCCTGCTCTATATCTCCCCAGGCGGGCCAATTGAAACGCTGCTCGCCGAGAAACAGAACGGCGGCGCAAACCGCATCGATCAGTCAGATATTCAGCGCGTGATCGAGCGCTTTGAGCTTGATATTAACCTGCCGATCCGCTTCTCACGCTGGCTGATCGGCTGGCCAAATGGCCCGATCTTCGGCAGCTTCGGCGCCGACTGGGTGGTTGGCTGCACAACCCCTGGCAAGGTGCGGCTGCGCTACCCCGACGGTCGCACCGAGATCGTCGAGGAGGGCTGCGAGAACACCCTCACGCTGGCCGAGCTTGAGGGCCGCAAGGCCAGCCGAGGCGTGGCCTTCGGCGACTTTGGCGAGAGCCAGGTGATCCTACGCGGGCGGCCTGTCACCGACCTGATCGGCTCGCGCCTGTTCTACACGCTCTACCTGATGGGCGGCGCGGTCGGGCTGGCCCTGCTGATCGGCGTGCCGATCGGGGTCTACTCGGCGGTTAAGCAGTACTCGCGCTTCGACTACACCATGACGTCGATCGCCTTCGTGGGCTCGTCGCTGCCCAGCTTTGTCTTCGGCATCTTCGCCATTCTGATCTTATCGGTTCTGGCCAAGCAGGCTGGCCTGCCCTACCTGCCCTCGGGCGACGCGGTGGGCGTCCGCGACTATGTCATCCCGCTGCTCGGCACGATCACGGCTGGATCGTTCTTCGACCGCTTCCTGCGCTTTCTAATGCCCTGCGGCGTGCTGACCTTTATCAACATCGCTGGCTGGAGCCGCTTTGTGCGCACGAGCATGCTTGAGGTGCTCAGCCAAGACTATGTGCGCACCGCGCGGGCCAAGGGCGTCAAGGAGAGCGCCGTGGTGCTCAAGCACGCCCTGCGCAACTCGCTTATCCCCTTCGTTACCCTACTGGCCGGCGTGCTGGCCACCCTCTTCGGCGGCGCCCTGATCACCGAGACGGTCTTCAACTGGCCGGGCCTTGGTCGGCTCTATATCGACGCGCTCAGCCGCAGTGACTACAATGTCGCTAACGCTCTGCTCCTGATCAATGTGGTGCTGCTGCTGATCGGCATCCTGATCACTGATATCCTGTATACGGTTGTCGATCCGCGCATCCGGCTGGGCTAGGTGGGCACCCACAAGGGGGCGCCCCTACGGTACGGGCGCCCCTTGTGGGCGCCCCTTGTGGGTACGGAGAAATACTGATGGCGACCACCACCACAGCTGTCCCGGCCGACGAGCCGAAGACGACCGCACCGGAGAGCCAGTTGTCGATTGTGCTGCGGCGCTTCCGCAAGCACCACCTGGCGATGTTCTGCCTCGGCCTGCTCACGGTTATGCTGCTGCTATCGGCCCTGGCTCCAGTGATCGCGCCCTTCCCGCGCGATCAGCTTGACTCGGCCGCCAAGTTTCTCACACCACTCAGCGTCGATCATGCGGGCAAGCTGCGCATCTTTGGCACCGACCACCTCGGGCGCGACTACACAACCCGCCTGCTCTTCGCCTCGCGCGTCTCGCTGGGCACCGCCGTCTTCGCAACGCTGATCGCCTCAACCATCGGCATCGTGCTCGGCCTACTGGCAGGCTTCTTCGGCGGCTGGATCGACACGATCATCAGCCGCACCCTGGAGGTGGTGGCCACCTTCCCCACCCTCTCGCTGCTGCTGATCGTGGTTTCGATCTTCGTCGGCAACGAGAAGAACATCCCCTTCCCCGCCTTCGTCACCAAAACAATCTCCTTCCTCTTCGCGGTGAGCGAGCGCGAGGCCAAGCTGGTGCTGATGGTCAACCTCATCCTGGCCCTCTTCGGCTGGACGACCACCTGCCGGCTGATGCGCGGGATGGTGCTCTCGGTGCGCGAGAACGTCTATATCGACTCGGCGCGGGCGCTGGGCGCCTCCAACCTGCGCCTGCTGGCCCGCCACGTCTTCCCCAACTCGCTGCCGCCGATGATCGTTGACTTCACCCTGGCCGTGAACGGCACCCTGGTGGCCGAGTCGGCCCTCAGCTTCCTCGGCTTCGGCATCACCGACCCGACGCCGACCTGGGGCAATATGCTCAACTCCGCCCAGAGCTATATGTTCCAGTACCCCTGGATGCCGCTCATCCCGAGCCTGCCCATCCTGCTGGCATCTGTGGCGATCAACTATATCGGCGACGGCCTGCGCGACGCCCTCGACCCCCGGCAGAAGATCTAGGGGACAGGAGTCGGGGGTTAGGAGTCGGGAGTCGGGGCGTAGAGTTCTTTGAAGATTTAGGAGTTGGGAGTCGAGAGTCGGGAATCGGGGTTCTTTCATTGCCATAAGTTAGCGAGTACTACTGCCCGGCCCCGACTCCCGACTCCTGAACCCCGAAGATTTAGGAGTCGGGAATTGGGAGTCGAGAGTCGGGAGGCAGCGTGCAGCACCTCTCATCGCTGTAGGCTACAAAGCCAGATGTCCGGCCCCGACTCCCGAATCCTGACTCCTGACTCCCATATGGAGCCACTTCGTGACAAGCATACCATCCGGGGCGCGCAGCCCGACGCCAGAGCCGAAGCCCGCCGGGGCCACGTCAGCCGACCTGCTGCGCGTCACTGGGCTGAAGACCCACTTCTTCACCGAGGACGGGGTTGTGCATGCGGTGGACGGGGTCGATCTGCGGCTGGGCCGTGGCGAGACCCTGGGGATTGTCGGCGAGAGCGGCTCGGGCAAGAGCGTGACATCGCTGTCGATCCTGCGCCTGGTGAGCCATCCGGGTAAGATCGTCGCGGGCTCGGTGATCTTCGACGGCGTCGACCTGCTGAACCTCGGGGATGAGGAGATGCGGAAGATCCGCGGCGACCGCATCTCGATGATCTTCCAGCAGCCCACCACCGCGCTCAACCCGGTGTTCCGCGTGGGCGACCAGATCATCGAGACGCTGGAGATCCACCAGGGGCTCAAGGGCGACGACTCGACCAAGCGCTGCATCGAGCTGCTGACGATGGTGGGGCTGCCCGACGCCCCCCGGCGCATGAAGCAGTACCCCCACCAGCTCTCGGGCGGCCAGTGCCAGCGCGTGATGATCGCCATGGCCCTGGCATGCAACCCCGAGCTGCTGATCGCCGATGAGCCGACCACCGCCCTCGACGTGACCATCCAGGCCCAGATCCTCGACCTGATGCGCGCCCTGCGCGAGAAGATCGACACCTCGATCATCCTGATCACCCACGACATGGGTGTGGTGGCCGAGATGGCCGACAGCGTGGCGGTGATGTACGCCGGCCAGATCATTGAGTACGCCGATGTGCGCGCGATCTTCGCCAGCCCGAAGCACCCCTACACTCAGGGGCTGCTCCACTCGATGCCGGTGCTCGGCCAGGTGCGCGATGAGCTTGAGGTCATCCCCGGCACCGTTCCCAGCCTGATCAACCCGCCCGCCGGCTGCCGCTTCGCCGCCCGCTGCGCCAAGCGCTTCGAGAAGTGCGACCAGCCCCCGCCGATGATTGAGACCGACGACGGGCGCAAGGTGCGCTGCTGGCTGTATGAGTAAACTTCTACCCCGATAGAAGAAATTTCTGGGGGCGGCGCAGCCGCCCCCAAACCCCCACCGGAGGTGAGGACGAATGGCTGCGCCAAAGCTCGACACTGCGGGCGAGAGCCTGCTTGAGGTGAGCAACCTCAAAAAATATTTCCCGATCAAGGGCGGCATCATGCGCCGCACCGTGGCCACGGTGAAGGCTGTGGACGGCGTTAGCTTTAAGGTGCGCCGGGGCGAGACGCTGGGCCTGGTGGGCGAGAGCGGCTGCGGCAAGACCACCACCGGCCGCACGATTCTGCGCCTGGAGCAGGCCACCGCCGGCGAGGTACTCTTCGAGGGCAAGGACGTGCTCAAGGCTGGCGGCCGCCAGATGAAGGCGCTGCGCCGCGATATGCAGATTGTCTTCCAGGACCCCTACGCCTCGCTGGACCCGCGCATCACCGTGGGAGAGAGCGTGGCCGAGGGCCTGGTCATCCACGGCATCGGCACGCCCAAGGATCGCCAGGAGCGCGTGCGCGAGGTGCTGGCCAAGGTGGGCATGCACGCCAGCCAGGTCAACCGCTTCCCCCACGAGTTCTCCGGCGGCCAGCGCCAGCGCATCGGCATCGCCCGCGCCCTGATCATGGAGCCGAAGCTGATCGTCTGCGACGAGCCGGTCAGCGCCCTGGATGTGTCCATCCAGTCGCAGGTGCTCAACCTGCTCAAGAACCTCCAGCGCGAGTTTGGCCTGACCTACCTGTTCATCGCCCACAACCTCAGCGTGGTCGAGCATATCTCCGACCGGGTGGGCGTGATGTACCTGGGCAAGATGGTCGAGCTGGCGAGCCGCGAGGATCTGTTCCGCGAGCCGCTGCACCCGTATACCAAGGCGCTGATCTCGGCCATCCCCAACCCCGACCCGACGGCGCGGCGCGAGCGGATCGTGCTCCAGGGCGATGTGCCCAGCCCGATCAACCCGCCCAGCGGCTGCCGCTTTCACCCGCGCTGCTGGATCGCCCGCGCGGTGTGCAAGGAGGAGGAGCCGCCCTTCGAGGAGAAGCGCAAGGGCCACTGGGCGGCCTGCCACTTCGCCGGTCAGTTTTGAGTGTTGAATGTTGAATGTTGAATGCTGAATGCTGAATGTCGGGCATTCAGCATTCAACATTCAACCCTACGCGCCAATATCGTGAATCACCGCCCGCCAGGCGGCGTCCACCTGCTCGCGGGTGTGGGCCTGGCTGCCGCTGTTATCGATCACCACCGTGGCGCGCTCGATCCGGCTGCTCTGCGCGGGCTGGATAGCCACCCGCCGACGAGCCTCGTACTCCATCATCCCCCGCGTCGTCATCAGCCGCTCGATCTGCTGGGACTCCTCGCAGGTGATCACCCAGATCTGATGGCACTCATCGGCCCAGCCCGACTCGACCAGCTTGATCGCGTCGATGACCACCACCGGGCGGGGCAGGGGCTGCGTGCGCGTGCCGTATCCTCCCACGATCTCGGCCTCGGCGATGAAGGCCCGGATCTCGGCGCGCACCGCCGGGTGGACGATATGCTCTAGCCGCTCTAGGGACGCCGGGTTGCTAAAGACGATGTTGCCCAGCAGGCGCCGGTCGATCATGCCGCCTTGCCTGGTGAGCACCTGCGGGCCGAAGGCGGCGACGATCTGCTGGTAGACGGGCGTGCCGGGCCGCTGGACGCGGTGCGTCACCCGGTCGGCGTCGATGGTGCGGGCGCCGAGGGCAGCCAGCATGGCCACCACGGTGCTCTTTCCGCAGGCGATACCGCCGGTGAGGCCGATGAGGTAGGGCTTTGTCATGGTGTTGAATATTGAATGTTGAATGCCTGGCATTCAACATTCAATATTTATCATTCGAGATTGACGTACTCTTGCTTAACCAAAGCATCCTCAGAGACACCGGCGATGGTGAGGAGCTCGCCGATCAGGGCGGCACGCCGCTCAGCGTCGCGGCTGCTCCAGGTGCGGCTTTTGATCTCCATGTAGAGGTCGGGCTGCACCCCACGTCCGAGGGTGTCGAAGTTCACCGCGAAGTCGTGGTCCTTGTAGATGATCCGCCAGCGGCGGCGGCGCTTCTCGCGCTCCACCACCTGGTCGGGCTGGAAGTACTCGCGGTAGAAGCGCACAGTGTGGTCTGCCGGGGCGGTGTAGCGCGCCCGCGAGAGCACAATCGCCGAGGGCAAGTCGCCGCGCACTCCCTCGGCGATCAGGGTGATCGTGTACTTGGGCTGCGGGCGGGCGCCGGGGTCGGTGCGATGATCCTCGCGGATGCGGATGCGCTCGCCGTTGGCGAAGAGGAAGTAGGTGTCGTACTGGGTGCGCTCGCTGGCCTTGGTGATCCGCACGTCGGGGGAGCCGAGCAGGCGGGCGATGGCCGATTCGGCGCCGGAGTCCATGCGGCCCTTAGCTTGGATCTCGAAGATCTCGTCCTGCTGCACGCCGCCGATGGCCAGGATCTTGGCGAGCAGGTTGCGCTCGCGCCCGGCCAGGAAGGCGTTGATCCGCTCCGCGATGCCCTGCGAGCGCTGCAGGATATCGGCCTCGTCCAGGCTCAGCAGGCACCGGTCGCGCACCAGGAGTCGCCCGTCCACCAGCACATCGCGCACATCGGCGGCGCGCGCGCCGTAGACTAGGTGCGAGTAGATCGCGTCGGGGCTGTAGGTGTAGCGCGGCGCGCTGTGGGGCAGGCCCAGCGTCACCACGGCGATGTCGGCGCGCTTGCCTGGCACTAGCGAGCCCACCAGGTGGTCCATGTGAATGGCGCGGGCGCCCCAGCATGTGGCCAGGGCGAACGCCTCGCGGGCCGGCACCGCCGTCGGGTCGCCCGAGACGCCCTTGGGCAGCAGGGCGGCCAGCTGGATCTCGGTGAACATGTCCTGGTCGTCGTTCGAGGCCGGGCCATCGGTGCCGAGTCCGACCTTCACCCCCGAGTCGATCAGGCGCTTGTAGGGGGCCACGCCGCTGGCCAGCTTGAGGTTGCTGGTGGGGCAGGGCACCGCGCCCGCGCCGGCCTCGCGCAGCAGGCGCATGTCGTCCTCAGTGGCGTGGACGCAGTGGGCGGCGATACAGGGCACGTCGAAGGCGCCCACGCGCTTGGCGTAGCGGATGGGCGTCACCTCACGCTCGGCGATGCTCTCGTCCACCTCGCGGCCCGTCTCCGAGAGGTGCGTCACCAGGGGCACGCCATACTCGGCGCAGAGGGCCGACGCCTCGCGGTAGATCTGGTCGGTGCATGTGTAGGGCGCGTGCGGGGCCACGGTGGGCACGATCCGCTCGTGGCCGCGCCACTGCTCCAGAAAGCGCCGCGAGCGATCCAGCCCCTCATCGAACGAGGGGGCGTCAGGGGTGGGCAGGCGCATCACCGTCTGCCCGCAGATCGCGCGCATGCCAGCCTGGTCGGCCGCGCGGGCCACCTGCTCCTCGAAGTAGTACATGTCCACAAAGGTCGTCGTTCCGCCGCGCAGCATCTCGGCGCACGAGAGCAGCGTGCCCACATACACAAACTCCGCGTCCACAAACTGGCTCTCCACGGGGAACATATAGCCAAAGAGCCAGACATCAAGCTGCTGGTCGGCGACCATGCCGCGCAGCAGGCTCATGGGCACGTGGGCATGGCCATTGATCAGGCCGGGGATGACTGCGCACCCGGCGCAGTCGATCACCTCAGCGGCGACATAGCGCTCGGCCAGGTCGGCGCTCGGCCCCACGGCGACGATCTCGCGGCCGCGCACGGCCACCGCCCCGCCGACAATAATCGTCCAGGCGGCGTCCATCGTCACCACGGTGCCGCCTGTCAGCAGCAGGTCGATGTTCTCGGGCATAGCCACCTCCATCTCTCTGTGTGTGGCCCACATTGTACCAGAGCCGGAGGGAGAAGATCAGGGGTGGCTTGTTGCCATCACCAGCACAAAGTCCTGATCGCCTCACACCAAGCGTTAAAGTCGCGCCGGAGGGGCGCTCCGCGCCGGTCGTCGGCCTGCGCCGATGCCGGACCCACCCGCGCAGACGGGCGGCTGGCCGCAGGCTCCCGTGACGCGGCTTCAGCCGCCAGCGACAATGCAACAGAAATGCGTTCGTTCGTACGATTGACACGGCGCACATGGGCAGGCTATTATGCTTGTGGCAAAGATAACAGTGAGGCACACGTTGATTCTTTACTTCCCCGGAGCCGAGCGGCCCGCGCGTAGCCAGCACTCGCGTCGTCGCGCCCACTGTCGGCCCTCGCTGCACACCTACCGCCGCGCCCTCGCCCGGCGCTTCGGCCTGTGCGGTGCCAGCAGGCCGGCTAGGGTGCTCGACACCATCGCCCGTGAGCTGCTCGCCGCCCGCGTCGCCTAGAACGCAACAACAAAGACGCCAGGGGCCGCGCTATGGCGCGAGCCCTGGCGTCTTTTGACTCTCAGGCTCTTAGGGCAGGCGCAGGGCCTGGCGCTTCATATAGGCCAGGATGGCGCTGATCCCGTTGAGCCGCTGCGGGCTAAGCACCCGGTGCAGCCCCATCTCCTGGATGAAGTCTGCCGTTACGGCGGCCACCTGCTCGGGCGTGCAGCCACGCAGCCCCTCGGAGAGCAGCGAGGCGTAGCCCCTGGTGGTTGGTGCCTCTGCGGGCACATCGATGTAGAAGCGCACCCCCGCGCCCTCGCGCTCGGCGTAGACGAAGACCGGGCTCATGCACTCGTGAACCTGCTCCATGTTCTGGTGGCCCTGGAGCGCCTCGGGCAGTGGCGGCAGGCGGTCGGCGTACTCCAGCAGCAGCTCCAGCTTCTCATCGCGGTCGCTCGCGCTAAACTCCTCGACGATCTCGCGCAGGCGCGGCGGCAGATCTATCTCTGACATCTCTACTCCTCCTCCGTAAGGGCGCAGCAGCCCTGGCTGCCGCAACGTCCTGGGGCGAAGCCCCAGACCCGGTTTTTTTGTTAGGTTTGGGCGGCGAAGCCGCCCAAACCTAACAAAAAAATTCTGTGGGGGCGGCGAAGCCGCCCCCACACCCCCACCGGGAGGTGACGTTGCAACAGCCCCTACGCGATCACCGCCCGCCGCGCTGCTGGAGCAGCCCGATCAGCGCGTTCAGCACGCGGGCGCGGTACTCCGTGGCGGTGGCCACATTCCGCTCGTGAATCTCGAAGAGCGTGCCATCAAGCTCCAGGCCGCCATCGCGCGCCTCGCGCATCGGCACCACCGTCTTGCTGTCGCCGTCGAGCTTAACCATAGAGTAGGCTCCAGGGCGCTCAGTGTCCATGTCGGGCAGGGCCGTGGCGCTGGTGAGCACGTAGAAGGTCTTCACCTCCATCACCGCCGCATCCTGAATATAGGTGGCGACCTTCTCGGCGGCGGCGCGGATCGAGTTCTCAAGCTCAGTGGGCATGGTCGTCTTGCTCCTTGGTGCAATTAGGTGCGCATATCGGCGAGCAGCTGATCGACAAACTTCCAGGCGGCGGGCAGCGCGGTGACGGCTCCCACCGGCGAGCTGATCATGGTGGCAACAATGGTCGCGCCGCGCAGCACCGTGGTGAAGGTGCGCAGCAGCGCCGCCCGCGACTCCAGGGCCAGGGCAAGCGTGCGGCGGTGGAGGTCGGCCTGCTCGGCGCTCAGCCAGGCGGCCATAAGCGAGCGCACATCGCCCGTCCAGCCCACGCTGGTGCGCCCGATCAGCACCCGGTCAAGCTCGGTCTCCACCACCGCGTAGCTGGTTAGGGTCTCGTACACCTGGGCGGAGAAGGCGCGGAACTTCTCCTCGGCCTCGCCCCAGCCGGCGCTGACGGACTCGCGCAGGCCGAAGCTGGCCGCCCCGCTCTCGGCGGCGCGCAGCTCGCCCACCAGGCCCATCAGCTCAAGCTCGGGGGCGGGGGTGCGCCCGGCGGAGAAGCTGGCCCCGCCATTGCCCCTGGCCACCTGCTGCATGCGAGCCGTCGCCGTCTCCAGCGCGGCCTGCTGGGCGCGCAGGCCGCGCCCAGCCTCGTCCAGGGCCAGCCGCGCCTCCTGCGGGTCTGCCGACAGGCTCACCCGCCAGATTGGCGCACCCGCCTCGGGGGCACCACCGGCGCTGAAGGAGACCGGCGGGGCCGGGCGGGTTGTCCACGGGCCGGGCGGCGCGGGTGCCCCCGCCACCGGCTCGATCACCTCGAAGATGGCCATATGGTTTGTTGGAGCGCAGGAGTAGGGGCGGCTCGCGAGCCGCCCCTACGGCTGTGGCCCTACTTTAATGCCCCCAGCATACCGGTGGCGGCGGCGGCGATAGCGCGGATCATCTCGGCGCGGTTGGCCTGGGCCTGCTGCACCATGCTCAGGTGGATGGCCCACAGCTCCTCATCGAGCTGGCCGTCGCGCCGGGGCACGAGCACCTGGGTGTCGCCATCGAGGGCCATCCTCGTCACCGCGCGCAGCTGGGCGCCGTCAAAGTTGCCGCTGCGATAGTTCACGTTGGCCAGATCGTCGGCCACGTAGGTCTCCACCTCCAGGTGGGCGGCGTCCTCAAACGCCTGCTTGAGGGTCTCGCTCAGGCGCTCGGCGAACTCCTGGAGCGAGTCGGCGAGCTTCTTGACCGCCTCGCCGCCCTTCTCGCCCCCGCCGAAGAATCCGCCGAAGCTGGCCCCCGCGTCGCCGACCTGGGCCTGCACCACCCAGCCCTGGGGGCTGGCCCCTGGCACGCTCGGGACGCCTGGCACGCTCGGGACAGTCGGTGTGGGCGCGGCGGGTGCGACAGGCGCGGCGGGCTCCGCCGGGGCAGGCGGCGGCGCGACGCTCGCTATCGGGGCGCTCACCGATGGGATCGTCGCCCGCTCGGCCGGGGCCTGCTCAGCCCCAAGGTCGGCCAGGGGCAGCCGCACCGCCGGGTCGCCGATTACCACATAGCTGCGCGCATCGTTATGCTCCGTCCACTTAGTCGACAGCTCGTACGGATCCACACTGCCGCCCCAGTGGGCATTCTCCAGATCCTCCGTCAGCACCGAGGCCAGCTCGGCGTAGCGGTTGTTAAAAAACTCCAGCGCCCAGCCGACCGGCGCGCCGTCGAGCATCATGCGGCGCATGGCGCTGCTGAAGGTCTCGATCTGCCGCCCGCCGCTCGCGTTGCTAAACGAGAAGGTCCACGCCCGCTCGACGTGGCCGATCACTGCCAGCGCGCCGCCGTTGGGGTGGCCGAGCATGCGCTGCGGCAGCCGCGAGATAAAGGCGTGGGGCGCGATCGCCGACTGGGCGCCCTTCTGGTGCGGGAAGTCATCGTTGCGCGGCGTGCCCGCGCCGAAGCAGGCGAAGCAGAAGGCCACCGTGCCAAGCAGTCGCGCCCGCGAGTCGAGGTCATCGCCGGACAGGTAGAATTCCTGCGGGATCGGCCCGCGCCAGAGCCGCGGCCCCGGCCAGTCCTGACAGAGGATGGAGCCCTGGTGGTCGATCTGCTGTGGGTCGCCGTTATCGAACTCCACCCCGTGGCTGGCGGTGAAGAGCAGGGCCGGCGTCTCATCGCCGCCGAGGAGCTGGCGCAGCCGAGCCTTCCCGGCCGCCTCGCCAACCACCGTCTCGACCGCCCAGTCGCTGGCGCGCGGGTTCGCCTTGATCACATTGGCCAGCGGCAGCACCAGATCATTGGCGGCGCGCGTGGTGGCCACATCATCGTTGTTACGGACGCCGAAGAAGACCGCCTTGCGCGCCAGCTTCACATCGCCCCGCTCGGAGGAGACCACGCTGCGGGCGTAGCGGGCATACTCATCAAGGGTATCGAAGTGAATCCGCCCGACAGCGTACTGCACATCGAGCTGGTACTGGAAGCGGTAGGGGATCTGCTCCGGGTCGCCGACGATCAGCAGGTAGTAGGGGAACAGGTCGGGATCGACAGGGCCAGAGGTGGCGGCACCCTGTCGGCGCAGGAAGTCGGCCTTGCTCTCGCCGGGCCGGTAGCCGAGCGGGCCGCTGCACTCGCGGTAGCGCGAGCCAGCCTGCGTGCTGCGCCAGGCCAGCAGCTCGCCCATGGCCTCACGGATGGCCGCCGACTCCTGGCCGGCGGGAAAGATCACCCCCCAGCCCGTCTGAGAGAGATCCTTCTCATTCACGCCCTCCTTAACCCCAAAGTCGCCAGACTTGGCCTGGATGGCGCGCCGCTTCAGTTCGGCCAGCTGATCCTGATCCGAGTCGAGGTTTGTGGGGCTCGGGTCATCGCCGCGGATGAGGGCGGCGAGCTGATCGGCGGTAAGTGGCAAACGTCCATAGGTTCCACGGCTCGCATTCACACCGTTGAAGAAGAGCTGTTCGCTGGCCATAGATCCTCATCGGCTAATTTGAGAAAGCGCCTGGGGTAGCGGCAAGCCCCCTGCGCCCCCTCCCCAACGTGGGGAGATGATGAGCATAGAGGGCTTCTCCCTTCCTGAAACCATTCACACTTCGTCGTTCGTCGAATCCAACGGGCAATAAACTTCTAGAGTGCTGTCCTAATCGATCTGAAGGATATACCCCTTGCCGCGCACATTCAGCAGATAGCGCGGGGCGCTCGGGTCGGGCTCGATCTTCTGGCGCAGGTGGTGGATATGCGGCTTGATCAGCTCACCGGCCTCAAGCTCGCTCGTCTCGTAGCCCTGGGCGCAGCGCACCAGTTGGGTGTACGAGAGCATCTGGCTAGAGTGCTCGGCGAGGCAGAGCAGCAGGCGGAACTCGGTGGGCGTCAGGTTCAGCGAGCGCTCGCTGAGGGTCGCCGTCTGGTGCCATGTGTCCATCTGGAGCTGGCCGATCGTTACCACGCGTTCGTGGCCGCCCGCGCCCGCGCTCGCGCCCGCCTGAGCGGCGTCCTGCTGATGGGAGCCGCTATTGCCGGCGAGCGCCTGAACCGCCTGGCCGATCGTGCTGATCAGCGATGCCTGGCGCTGACGACGGCTGCGCTCGGCCAGCGCCGAGCCGACCCGATCAATGATCTGGGCCGGGTCGCTCGTCTTCAGCATATAGTCGAAGATCCCCTGGTGGATGCCCTCGATCGCCGACTCCAGAGAGCCGTGGCCGGTGAGGACGATCACCTCAGTGTCAAGCTCGCGGGCGCGCAGCGCCTCGACAACCTGAATGCCATTGATCCCCGGCATCTGAAGATCGACCAGCATAAGGTCAAACGACTCGGCGCTGAAGAGCGACACCGCCTCCTCGCCGCTCGATGCGACCGTGACAGTGTGGCCAGCGCGACGAAGGAGGGCACTAAGGGTAAGACGAATGTTCTGTTCGTCGTCAACCACAAGAATGTTTGCAGAGTCACTCATACAGTTTGCGCTCCAAGAAAAAAACCTCTATAGTTGCGCTCAGGAAGTTACGCCATCATAGCATGTGCGGCTTTACGGTGTCAACGCACCGCGTCGCCGCGCACAGAGCCGCGTCATTGTCGTGGGCGGCTAAAGCCGCGTCACGGGGGCCTGCGGCCAGCCGCCCGCCTGCGCGGGCGGCTCCAGCGTCGGCGCAGGCCGACGCCCGGCGCAGCGCGCCCCGCCGGCGCGACTTCCAGTCGCCAGCCGGGGGCGCAACGCGCCAATAATAACTCAGACGGTGTATTAGCTTTAGCCTTGGGTATTTGACAGGTGACACACCATGGGCGAGGGAGAGCTAGAGCAGCTACAGCTACGTATCGCCGTCCTGGAACGCAATCTCACCGAGGCGAAGGCACACGCCGAGATTGTCGAGCGCGAGGCGGCCCTCCAGGTGTCCCGCGCCGTTGAGCTCAACGCGCGGCTCAGCGCCATCCTCTCGATCTGCGCCGCCCTGCTGATCAGCCGCGATGTGGACACCGTTGTGCGGCTGGTGGTGCACGAGGCGGCCCACCTCTTCCCTGGAACCAGCGCGGCCCACCTTTTCATGATCGACAGTGAGCAGAACGCCCTTGTGCTGCGCGCCCCCGGCGACCAGAGCATCGTGCTCAAACAGCCCGGCGAGGGGCTCGCAGGCAAGGCGTTCCTCTCGCCACGGGCGATGCTCATGGTCGGCCCTCAGGTCGAGGAAGCCCTGGAAGATTTGAGCCGGGAGCAGATCGCATCGCTGAGCGCGAGCATGGATCACTGGCCGCCCTACAGCGCCCTGCTTGCGCCGCTGCGCGTCGAGGGCCAGCGCTTCGGCTCCCTCGTGCTCTACGGCGGGGTACACGCTCACCTCTACCACCCGCGCGACCTGCCCTTCATCCAGGCGCTCGCCGACCTTGCCGCCGTCGCGATCGATGAGCTGAACCAGCACACGCACGCCGCTGCCCTCCAGCGCGACCTCGCCCTCACGCAGACGCTCCATGCCGAGGCCGAGGCTCGCCTTAACACCGCCCAGGCCCAGTTGCTCCAGAGCGCCAAGCTGGCTGCTGTCGGCGAGCTCTCCGCCTCGGTGGCCCACGAGATCAATAACCCGCTCTACGCCGCCCGCAACAGCCTCTACCTCGTCGAGCAGGATCTCGCTGAGGACGCGCCCCAGCGAGCCTTCCTCTCTATTGCCCAGCAGGAGCTCGGCCGGATCGCGCGCATCATCACCCGCATGCGCGACTTCTACCGCCCCGCCAAGGCCGAGCTTGCGGCGACGAATATTAACTCGCTGCTGCGCGAAACGCTGGAGCTCGTGCAGACCCACCTGCGCCATAGTCGCATCAACGCCAACGCCGACCTCAGCGCCGAGATCCCGCTGATTGTCGCTCACGCCGACCAGCTGCGCCAGGTGTTTCTCAATATTATCCTCAACGCCTGCGACGCCATGCCCGACGGCGGCGACCTTCGGCTGAAGACCCGGCTCCTCCAGGCCCGCAGCGAGTCCCCGACGACGATCGCGATCGATATCTGCGACACCGGCATGGGCATCCCCGCCGAGCACCGGCCACACCTCTTCGAGCCGTTCTACACCACCAAGGCCCACGGCACCGGGCTTGGCCTTGCCATCAGCGCCCATATTGTCACCCAGCACGGAGGGCGCATCCTGGTCGAGAGCGAGCGCAATCAGGGCACGACCTTCAGCATCCTCCTGCCGACGGCCAATGAGTAATGAATAATCAGGTAGTGTCATCGCTATAAGCGCTATTGCTTCTGGTTATCGCTTCACTACAGAAAGTTGCAGCCTCCCACCTTCGTAGGTCTGTCATGGCTGGTACGATATGCCTGGACACCTTTTGTCCATCGGTATTCGAGGATATAGCCATGCCAGCCAGGCAGATCCAGATATCTGACGACGACCCGGCAGCGGCTTTGATCACGCAGCGTGGACTCCAGTCGCTCCTGGGCAATGCCTATAACGTTATTGTTGCGCCCACCCCGAACGCGGCGTGGCTCGCCTGCGCCCACGGCAATGTTGACCTGCTGATCGTTGACCCCGGCGCGGGCAGCGGCTCGGCCAGCGCCCTCGTGCGCGCGATGCACGCCTTTCGCCCCACCACGCCGATCTTTGTCCTCACCGCCTACGATACCCCTGGCCTGCGTGCGAAGATGCGCGACCTCGGCGTCAAGTACTACGCCGCCAAGCCAATCGACTTCAAAGATCTGCTGCCGCTCGTGACGACGGCGCTCCGCACCACGCCACTGCCAGAAGCCTTTCCCCTTAGGCTGAACGCCCACTGCTCTCGCTAGAGCACGGCGCGGAATGGTTGAGCCACTGGGTCGCTATGTGTGCGACTCAAGCTTAACCGTTTCGCTATGTGTATCTTGTACAAGGTTTCAGACATCCCTTTCGGGTTCTGATGACGAACAACGAACGGCCAATGACCAATCACGCAGGTCGGGGCGTGATTGGTCATTGGTCGCTCGTCGTTGGTCGTTCGTCATTCGTTGAATCCAACTGGCAATGAATTCTAGAGCGCGGTACTATAGCACTGAGCAGAATGCTTGAACCACTGAGTCACTAAACTTTGTTATTGTCCTTGATCGTGGCACCACCCTCACGACAGACATAACCACGAGGACACGATGAAACAAACACCTCCCTCGCTCGGGAACGCTGGCACGCCACAGCGTAGATCACCTCGGCTAAAGCTCATGCTGCTCGCCTGTCTCGCCCTCCTGCTCTTCGGCGGAGCCCTGCCGCGCTCCCGCAGCGTCGTCGCCAGCGCCCAAGGAGATCTCCCCGATAGCTACCAGGCAACCCTTACGCAGGTGCGTGCCCTCATAAGCGCCCCCGAAGCCCTCCAGGTGCAGCGCACCCCCGACGGCGGGTTCTTTGTTGATCTCCAGGGAAGCCGCCAGTTTCTCCTGCTAACCCGCACTGATGCGCAAGGCCGCCTGATCACCCGCTGCGTCGGCAGCGTCGAGGAGGCCGCCGCCTTCCTGAGCGGCGACACGCCCCTGCTGGCCGAGCCGCTCAGCGCTGCAGAGGCCGCAATCCACCAGATCATCGAGCGCACTCCCGTGCAGCGCCGGGCCGCCCTCGCCGCCAGCCAGACCCAGATCAGCATCAATGTGAAGGATCTGGCCGGCGAGGGCTTCAACGATCCGACTCCAGCCACGCCGGTGGGCGGCAACACCGGCACGACGATCGGCGAGCAGCGCCTGATCGCTTTTACATATGCGGCCAGCATCTGGGCCGACTACCTCCAGAGCACGGTGCCGATCATTATCGACGCAGGCTTCGATCCGCTTGACTGCAATGTCCTTGGCGCGGCTGGCCCACAAGTGCTCTACTCCAACTTCACGCCGAGCGGGTATAACCCTGGCCCCGAGTACGCCAATACATTGTATGTCGAGGCGCTGGCCAACAAGCGGGCTGGCCACGACCTAGGCCCAAGCAGTAGCGATATCGGTGCCACATTCAACAGTGCATTCGGCACGTCCGGATGTGGCGGGGGCGGCTGGTACTACGGCCTGGATCACCAGGAATCGGATACTGAAGCCGATCTGGTGGCCGTGCTACTCCACGAGATCGGCCATGGGCTGGGGTTTATCAGCCTGGTGAGCACAAGCGCCAACACCTACGGCATGAACTTCCCCTACTACACAAACCCCGCGAAGAACCAGGATGACATCTGGAACTACTTCCTCTACGACAACAACATCGGCAAGCTCTTTAAGGATATGACCGTCGCCGAGCGCGCTAGGGCGATCACCGACACCAAAGCGCTCGTCTGGAGCGGCCCGGCTGTCACCGCGGCCGCCCGCAACTTTCTGCAGGCATCGCCTGTGCTCACGATCACCACGCCCCCAGCGGTGAGTGGGCGGTATGAACTGGGGCTCGCCTCGTTCGGCACGCCGGTGCAGAACCCGCCCCTCGTCGGCACGCTGGTGGCCGCCATCGACCCCGACACCGACGGTGCGGGCACAGCCGACACGATCTTCGATGCCTGCTCACCGATCAGCAATGTCGCCGCCCTCACCGGCAAAATTGCCCTGATCGACCGGGGCACCTGCGCCTTCACTGACAAGGTGCGGCACGCGCAGGAGGCAGGCGCAGTCGCAGCTATCATCGCCAATAACCAGTCGGGCGACCCGCCCCAGATGATCGGCAGCGACGCGACAATCAGCATTCCGGCTGTTTCGATAACCCAAGCCAATGGCGCGACTCTGCGTGCGGCGCTTATCCCTGGCCCAGTCAGCGCCCAGATCGGCCTGGATCCGAGCCAACTGGCTGGCACCGACAGCGCTGGCCGGGTATTGATGTATGCACCATCGGCGATCTCGCTCGGCTCCTCAGTGTCGCACTTCGATATAAGCACAGTTCCCAACCTGCTTATGGAGCCCGCCATTAACCCCGATATCGGCCAGAGTCCCGATCTGACCGACGAGCTGCTGCGCGACATCGGCTGGTACCCAGACGTCAACTATAACGGGATACCTGATACCAGCGAGCTTGATCTTGGCCTGGCTCTGACTGCAACGCCCAGCCAACTCCTTAACGTGGGCAGTGCCGTGACGCTGACGCTGACGATCACCAGCAGCGGGCTGATTGCTGCTAGCGCGGCCCATATTGTCGATAGCTTCCCCAGCCAGCTCGGGGCGATCACCTGGGAGGCCAGCTACAGCGGCGGGGCCAGCGGGCCAGCGAGCGGCAGTGGCAATATCGACTTCACGCTGGCCATGCCTAGCGGGAGCCAGGCGACGTTTGTGATCCGTGCGACGGTGGTGGGCCAGGCGCTAATTATCACCAATACCGCCAGCGTCACCTCCAGCGGGGAGGAGATTGACGTGGCGACGGCTAATAACCAGGCCACCGTCCAACTCTCGCTCGTTGCCAGCACGACCTTTCTGCCAATGGTCATGCGATGAGAGGTGCAGAAGAGGTTGGGCTGTTGCAACGTCTTGTGGCTGCGCCCCAGACCCTGCTTTTTGTTGGGTTTGGGCGACGAAGCCGCCCAAACCCAACAAAAAAATACTGCGGGGGCGGCGAAGCCGCCCCGCACCCCCACCGGGAGGTGACGTTGCAACAGCCCTGGCTATAGAGCCAGGGCTGCGTCGAAGCAGAAGGCGTCTATGGTATGATAGTTGCAATCTCTGGGAGTTACCGATGCGTGGGTTTCAGCTCGACTGGCGCTGGGTCGCCCTGATCATTTTTATTGCCCTGCTGGCTAACGGGCGCTCGCTGCCCTGGCCCGTAACGGCGCTGGCATTAGGCGGCGGCGGAGTCTACCTGCTCGTCATGAGCTGGCGATCTGCGGGCCTCGGCGGGCGGGGCGGCGGCGGCGGGCGCGGGCGCGTCACCTACTGGCGCGGCCAGCGCATTGAGATGCCGGGCACGCCCCGGCGGCGGCCTGCGGCGTGGAGCGAGCTTGCGCCCGCCGTCGTCTATGCACTGATCGGACTGGCCTTATTGTTTGGGGCCATCAGTATCGTTCTGAACCAGGTTCTGCTGCCTGGCGTCGTGTAGGTCAAATCCTAATTATCCAGGGCAGAATCCACAGGGGGTGGTACCTTGCGGCACCACCCCCTGTGAAGAGAGGAGAAGGAGATGTGCAGAGTATAGCATCTTCCTCTGGGCATGCATGTGTTCTAGATCACATATCTGATTAAATCGGCTTAATCTTTTTCTCCGAGGCTTAACACTCATGATCGCAAGCGGCCTGTTCCAGCGAAAGCGGCTGATCACCGAGCGGCAGGACGAGCTGCTCACCGAGCTGCGGGCGCTCATCGAGCGGCTCCGCGCCGGGTTCGAGCGCTTCGGCGCAGACACCGACCCCAGCGACATCCGCACGCTCAACGATCTCCTGGAGCATCTCGAAGAGCTGTTCCTGATCGTCGTGGCTGGCGAGTTCAACGCGGGCAAGTCCAGCTTCCTGAACGCCCTGCTCGGCGATCATGTGCTCCCCGAGGGCGTCACGCCCACTACCGACACGATCACCCTGCTCCAGTACGGCGAGCAGCCCAGCAGCGAGATGCGATCCAACGGCCTGCGCATCCACACCCACCCCGCCGAGGTGCTGCGCCAGCTGAGCATTGTGGACACGCCCGGCACCAACGCGGTGATCCGCCAGCACGAGAAGCTCACCCGCGACTTCATCCCGCGTGCCGACCTGGTGCTCTTCGCCACCTCGGCAGACCGCCCCTTCACCGAGAGCGAGCGCGGCTTCCTTGCCCTGATCAAAGAGTGGGGCAAGAAGATCGTGATCATCCTCAACAAGATCGACATCCTCACCCCCGACGAGCTCACTCAGGTGCTCGGATTCGTCCGCGAGAATGCCCGAGACCTGCTGGGCGTCACCCCGGACATCTTCCCGATCTCGGCGCGCGAGGCGGTGCGCGCCCGCAGCACCGGCGGGGTCGAGGGCGAGGAGCTCTGGGCCGGCAGCCGCTTCAGCGCCGTCGAGGAGTACATCATCGATCACCTGGACGAGGAGGCCCGCGTGCGGCTGAAGCTGCTCGCGCCGCTCGGGGTGGCCCAGCGCCTGGCCCGCAAGTACCTCCAGGTGACGGAGGTGCGCCTAGAGACGCTGCGCGATGATCTGGCCACGATTGAGAATATTGAGCAGCAGATCGCGGTCTACCGCGAGGATCTGAAGAACGATGTGCAGTACTACCTCAACGAGGTCGATGCGATCATGCGCCAGCTCGTCGAGCGTGGCGACCAGTTCTTCGAGGAGCACATCCGGCTGACCCGTCTGCCCGACCTGATGAACGGCGACAAGCTGCGGGTGGCCTTCGAGCGCGAGGTGGTCGGCGAGGTCAGCCAGCAGATCGACCAGAAGATGCACACCATGATCGACTGGATGATCGAGAAGAACCTGCGGCTCCAGCAGAGCAACGACGAGTACATTAAGCGGCGGGCCTCGCAGCACAGCGAGAAGATCATCGGCGATGTGGGCGGCACCTTTGACTACAACCGCAAGACCATGCTCGACACGGTCGGTCGGGCGGCCAGCGAGGTGGTGGCCACCTACGACAAAGAGACCGAGTCGCAGCTGCTGGTGGACGAGGTGCGGGCCTCGCTGGCGGCGACGGCGCTGGCCGAGGTTGGCGCGGTGGGGCTGGGCGCGCTGCTGGTGGCCCTGTTCCACACCGCGCTGCTGGATATGACCGGCATCCTGGCGGCGACGCTGGTGGCGGCGGGCGGGTTCGCGTTGCTGCCGGCGAAGCGGCGGCAGGCGAAGAAGGCCCTGCGCGAGCGGGTGGGCGAGCTGCGCGAGCAGCTACGCAGCAGCGTAGAGCGCCAGTTCGAGCGCGAGGTTGAGCGCTCGCTCGGCCAGATCCACGAGCGCAACGCGCCCTTCACCCGCTTTGTGCGGTCGCAGCGCGGCCAGCTCAGCGAGCTCCAGCAGGTTTTCACCGACAACGACGTCGGCCTGGAGCAGCTGCGCAAAGAGATCGCGTAGGAATCACAGAGGCACTGAATCACAGAGGCACTGAAGGTCTACCTTCAGTGCCTCTGTGATTCAGTGCCTCTGTGCTAGCATCTACCCAATCGAGTGTGGTTGTGTGTGGATCGTG
>RYFE02000037.1 GCA_004138175.2 Chloroflexales bacterium ZM16-3
GACGTTGCAGTAGTTCCACAGGCGCTGGACGATGGTGGAGGAGGTGGTCACAGGTCGTACTCCGCGACGCGCGGCAGCTGGCCCGGCGTGACGACGCCGAGCTGGCTGCGGAAGCTGAGCGTGCTGGCCGCGCCCTGCTGCTGGGCGACGTCGGAGATCTGGTGATCGAGGGTGTCATAGACCGTCACCCGGCCGGCGATCTCCAGGGCCAGGCGTCGCGCCGCCGCGAAGTAGGCGTAGCGCACGCTGTTCTGCGCGCCGCTGGCCGATGCTGCGCCAAGCTCGACCGGCCACCACGGGCGGTCTGCGCCGAAGCTGGGGAATGCCGGGAAGCCACCTCCCGACGTAGCCGCCGCACGGGCCGCCAGGGGCACAAGATCGGCGCAGAGCTGCGCGACCGTCGCCTTGAGCGCGTGGTTGTTCCAGTCGCCGATCATCAGCATGCCGCTGGCCATCCACTGGCCCATGCCGCCTAGCTCAGGGTGGTTGAACTGGGCCGCAGTACCGTTGCCACGCCGGATGGCGTCGAGCAGGTGGGCCACGGCGCCCTCGCTCAGGTGATACTTGCGCGCCAGCTCTGCGACGGCAGTCTGGTCATTGGCCGAGATGCTCATTGCGGGTTCTCCATGTCCATCGTTAGCTGCTCGGCCGCGCGCACCGGCTCGCTGGCCGGCAGCGGCCGCCCCGTGGGCTGCGGCGCATCCTTCCTCGGCCGGCCGCGCCGCCCGCTGCGCTGCGGCGCCGGCTCTTGGCGATCATCGCTCTCATTGTGGGCGGGCACGAGGCCCGCCCCTACGGCGTCGCTCTTCTTCGGCCTGCCGCGCCGCCCGCCGCCCTTCGCCGCAGGCCCCCGACTCCCAACCCCCAACTCCCGACCCCCACGTATCCGCTCAAGCAGCGCGCTCGCCGGCTCGTCGCCGGGATCCTGCGGCACCAGCTTGCCCGCGAAGGCCCGCTTGAGGATGGCCTGGCGTAGCCGCTCGGCCCGCTTGAGGCTCGCTGTGACCGTCGCCTCCATGGCGCTCACCACCGAGAGCCGCCGCTCGACCTCGGCCACGATGCGGCGCTGCTCCGCGAGGGGCGGGAGGGGGATGCTTTCATTAGTGATTGCACGTATACTCACATTGCCTTGACCGACATTTCCCGTTTCATACTTGAAGAAATTGTCTTGGAAGTGCTTTCCTTGTAAGGCAATGAAGAGATATTCTATTTCCAGCGCCGAATGAAATCTCAGGCGTGCGACTCTCTGATTAAGCAGCAAATCTCTCTGGTCTTTGATAATTGCTGTGTATCCGTAATCACGTTTTCTTCTCGTTCCAGTAAGAGTGATTACTATGTCGTTTTTGCGCAGAATGTATTTCTCAATCACAGAAGGATCTACATTATTAATGTATGACGGATTTTCGCCAAGCTCTAATCTTCCGGTCTTGATATTGCCCATTTTTAAAATTTGAAGCCCGGTATCACTGTAATCCTTACTTTGGAAGGCATATCCTCCGAGCGCTTCTGAGATTTCATCTAGGCGCGTCCAGCACCAGCCCGTCGGCAGTTTCGGCAGCCCCGTTGTGTCAGGTGGGGCCAGCTCATCGGCGCGTCGCCCCCTGTTCCCTGTTCCCTGTTCCCTGTTCCCTACAACACGCCGCAGCAGCGCCTCCGCCGGCTCGTCGCCCGGCTCCTGCTCCACCAGCCGGCCCTCGCAGGCGGCCTTGAGTACTGCCGCGCGGTAGCGCCGCAGCTTCGCCTGCGCCGCTCGCAGCGAGGCCACCCCGGCGTCCAGCCGCGTCAGCTGGGTCTCGATGGCCGCCACGATGCGGCGCTGCTCGGCGAGGGGCGGCAACGGTATGGGTATACGTCGTAGTTCTGCTTGAGTTAACTTGAGGCGTGTTGTGCCTGTTACAAAGCCGTGATAGTCGAACAGGTTAAGGTAATAACAGATGAGGGCATTCAACGTAACTGAATCGCGTGCCCGTAATACATGGGCGTGATTGTTCACCCAATATCTGCCTCTAACTACGTAAGCTTTTTGTTTGGTACTGTCAAGAAAGGGGGCACCATCTTCACCTAACAATACCAACTCTTCGTTGAAAATATAGCTATCGATAAAGCCTACATGGCCTGTGGCGCCATAGTAGGGAAACAACGCTTCTTCAGACTTACCAGCTATCCGCTTTTCCCGATCCTCAGAGTTGACGGGAATACGTTGGTTGTCTAAGATTTCGACACAATCTGGCAACATCGTCCACACCCACCCCGGCGGGATGTCGGGGTGGGCATTGGATGTGATCGGCTCAACATGCTCGGTCTCAATCACGCGTCTGCTCCATATTCCTGATCAAGCCAGCGCTCGAAGGCGACGAGGGCGGCAGCGAACGAGGTGTCCGTGGTCTCTGGGGCGCGGTAGGTGTACTGCTCAGCATCGAAGCGGTCGCCTAGGTCGGCGCGCATACGGGCGGCCAGGAAGTCCCACAGCTGCATGTGTGAGCCGTAGTCGCCGGTGCTCGTCTGCCGGAAGACGTGGAGCAGCACAACCCGCTCCTCCGCCCGCAGCTTCTGCAAGATGTACCAGTATTTGACTAGGTTCGTGACCCCGCCGGCGCTCTCCACCTCGACGATCACATGGCAGGTTCCTTTGGTGACGCGCAGGTCGCCAAACTGAAAGTGCTGGCCGTCAGGCAGCTTCAGCTGATTATCGGCGCGAAAGCGCGTGACCGGCTTCAGCCCGCGCGTAATGGCAATCTGCGCGAACTGCGCAATCGCCAGCCGCTCATAGTCATTCCGAGGTGTGCTCATCGCTATCCTCCGTCGTCTGCACTTTTTGTCCGGCCTTTCCGATCTTTGAGTCCTGGAGTTGCCAGTAGCCGCCCAGCTTGTGCTCACCGTCCTCATCGCAGCGCACCGGCTCTTGCAGATCCTTCGGCAGCTTTAGCTCAACCCAGGGGATATGCCCATCGGTGAACGGCCATGATGGCAGCGATGCACCAGGGAATTTCTTCTCAAGGTCCAATCGGCCGAGCTTCAGCGACGCGGCGGGCGACATAAGCAGCAGGTGTGGTCGGAGGCCAACCTGAAAGCCCGCATCACTTGCCCCAAAGATCTTCTCAAGGCGAGTGAGCTTTGACATAACTTGCTTGCGTGTCCACGTCCCGACACCTTTGGCCTCGATCAACACCAGCTGTGTCACCTCTTCCGCATCGAAGGCGATGAGGAGATCGATATCCTCCTGATTCTGGTTGATGGCGATGGTGTCGCGATAGATATGTTTCCCTTGCGGCCGGAACGTCGCCTCAATCGCGACAGACAGCCAATCCAAGTGGTAGTCGATCGCGAAGAAGGCGTCGCCGGGTATGTCTAGGCCAAGCTTTTCACCTACCTGCCTGCGAAAGTCGTCGCCGAGGGCAAACCGTTCCTCGCCGACCGCTGCTCGCATCACATAGAATCGCTCCTTGCGGTTAAGCCGTCGTAGCTGGGTTATCAGCGGTGACATATCTGACCCTCCTTCATGAGTACCTATCTGGACAGCTTCACGAGGGACATGCGGCCACAAGCATCTCGCGCTTTGCGAATACGTCCATCACCTGTAGTCGTTCGGTCGCGCGGCGCAGACGTACAAGCAGCGTCGCCCCATCGGCTTTCGACGAGATTGGCGTGAAGATATATTTGCTGTAGAGCCGTTGCCCCAGATGCGCCACGCCTTTCGCCGCCAGGGCCTCGCGGGTGGGTACGTCGGCGGCGGCCGGCGCGGGGTCGGCATAGGCAAAGCCGTAGAGAATGACCGGCTCACCCGCCTCATAGCGGTAACCAAACGCCAGTGCCTCGTAGGCGTGAACCGCCGCCAGCTCCGGCCCAACTGCTGTGGTGATGAACTCCGCGCCGCGCCGCGTCATGCGCGTCGGGTCTTCAAAGAAGCTGCGGCTGTACTGCTGGCAGGCCTGCGCGCCCAGAACTATCACCGCACTCCCGGCCGCACCCAGGGTCTCGGCAGCGACCAGTGCAGCTGGGTGGTCCAGAAATGTCTCGGCCGCGCCGGCGTCAGCGTCCAGCACACGGTACAGGTTCTCCCGCGCATCCGAGAGCAGCAGGAGGTGACGATCGGCCAGTAAAGCGACGGCCTGCTGCCCGTGCAGCGACACGATGCTTTGCGGCAGCAGCTCGGCCGTTCCCGAATAGATCGTCGTGCCACGATAGTCACTGGGCGCGAAGCCCAGATCCGCATACCACTGGAGCGACAGCCTGGGATCGCTGTCAGCGGGGAAGGCGATTGCGCAGACGCTACGTTGGTTGTCAAGATCAATGGTCGCATCCCATAGCGCGTCCATCGTATCCCAGCCCCAATCGGCCTCCGGGGTGCGAATATTGGTCGCTCCGCAGAGCGAGAGCGCATCCCAGTCGAAGCTCATCGTTCTGAGAAATGCTAACCGCTCGCGCAGATCTGACTGACCGGTGATCGCGGTCTCCTTCAGGGCGGCCTTCACTACGGCCCAGTCAGTAAAGGCGACCCGGGTCGCATCAGCAGGCGTAAGCCGCAGGATCTGGCGCAGGTCGGCCGATGCGCTCGGTTGCGGCTCAGGCGTGCTCGTTGGCGGAAGGGGTGTTGGGCTCAGGGCAACGGTTGGTGTTACGGTTGGAATCACGATGGGGGTAGGAAGCGCCGCGACTGGCACAGTAGCACAGGCGCTGAGCAGCCCGATGCTGGCGATGATGAGACCGCGAACGACATGTTGGAGCCAGTGGGATGGGCGGGATGGCATACGGGTATGCTCACTGTATCAGGTCAAGCGTTAAGCCGCCAGTTCCTCATTCAGCTCGTCCAAAAGCGCTTGCCAGCCATCGCCGAGGGCGCGCTGGGCACCGAGCGGCCCGCCTCGGCTGATGAAGGCCCCGCCGCTCAGGTCATCTGCGGCGATGCTCAGGTTCACGCCGATGTGGTTGGCGATCTGGTCGAGCCACCAGCGCTGCGCCGGCGTGAACAGCCTGCCCGCAGACTCCTGCTGGGCCAGCCAGCGCTCGTAGCGGGCGCGCACCTGCTCGGGGTAGGGCTCCAGCTCGGACTCGGGGCGCACCGCGTGGCGGATGAGCGCCACCAGGTCGGTCAGCACGCGCCGCGCGCCCGCGCCGCGCACCTTGTCCTGCTCCAGCTGGGCGTAGGCCCGCCAGAGCGCCTCGGTCGTCAGGCTCAGCGGCGGCTGCGCCAGGCGCTGGGCCAGCTCCTTGACCTGCGCGAAGGTCGGGCGCTGTGCGCCGTAGGGCTGGCTGTAGAGCAGCTGGATGGCCGTGATCTCGTCCTTGTGCTGCTCCAGGTAGGCCCGGAACGACTCCACCGTCGCGCGGGCCTTCTCGGTCGCGCCCGCGCTGAAGCCCGCCTCGCGCACCACATCCTTGCTCACATCATCGACGGCGATCTCGTCGCGCTGCTGAAACTCGATCAGTATCTTGCGCAGCTGCGGGATGTGGAAGGGCGTCACGGCGATCTCGGCCAGCTCCTCGGCGGCGGCGGCGCGCTGCTCGGGCGTCGGGTCGGCCCCGCCGGCGGCGGCGCGGGCGGCGGCATCAACGCGGTCGGGGTCAACGGCGTCGAGCAGGCCCTGCGCGATCTCGGTCAGGGTCGGCCCGCCGCTGGCCGCCGCGACGACATAGCGATCCTGCTCACTCAGCCCCTTGTTCAGCGTGGCCAGCCGCCCCGCCAGCGACTCCAGGTTCTCCGCTGAGGTGTCGCCCAGGGCGATCGCCTGGAGCAGCTTATCGAAGGGCACTGAGCGCTTATGCTCCAGGGTCTGGGTCTCGGCCTTGGGGTGATCGACCACGCCGACGCAGTCCACGATCACAAAGCGGTCTTTGCGCCGGGCGTCGCCGCTCACCGCCTGCAGGTCGGTTGGGTTGATCACCCGCGTGCCCCGGCCGAGCATCTGCTCAAACAGCCCCGGCGACTTGACCAGGCGCAGGAAGATCAGGCACTCCAGCGGCTTGATGTCGGTCCCGGTGGCGATCATATCCACCGTCACGGCGATGCGCGGGTAGTAGCTGTTGCGGAAGGCCGCGATCAGCTCCTCGGGCTTCACGCCGGTCACGCGGTAGGTGATCTTCTGGCAGAAGGCGTTGCCCGCGCCAAACTCCTGGCGCACCAGGCGCACGATCTCCTCGGCGTGGCTGTCGTCCTTGGCGAAGATCAGGGTCTTGGGCACCTCGGTGCGGCCGGGGAAGATCTCCGTAAAGAGCCGCTCGCGGAAGGTGCGGATGACGGTGCGGATCTGGTCCTCGGCCACCACAGCCCGGTCGAGGGCCTGCGGCGGGTAGACGAAGTCCTCATCGAGCAGCTCCAGGCGCTCGGCGCGGGTGCGGCGGTCGCGCCGGGTCAGCCACGAGGCCGCCTCGACCTGGCTGCCCTGCTCGGTGATCGCTGTGCGGATGCGGTAGACCTCGCCATCGACATTCACGCCGTCGAGCACAGCGCGCTGGCGGGTATATTCCATCACCAGGTTCTGCTGGAAGAAGCCCAGGGTCTGCTTGGAGGGCGTGGCGGTCAAGCCGATCAGGTGGGCGTCGAAGTACTCCAGCACCTGTCGCCAGAGGTGGTAGATCGAGCGGTGGCACTCGTCGGTGACAATGATGTCGAAGTACTCGATCGGGATGCGCGGGTTGTAGTCGACCTGCTTGGGGTCGCGCCCGAAGGACTCGTCTTGCTCGAAGAGCGACTGCTCTTCCAGCTCGGGATCGAGCTCCTGACCACTGAGCATCGCGTAGAGCCGCTGGATGGTCGTGATACAGACCCGGCTGACATCGTCGAGGGTGTTCGACTGGAGGTGCTGGACGTTGTAGATCTCGGAGAACTTGCGGCCGTCGTCGGGGGTGACATACTGCTGGAACTCGCGCAGGGTCTGCCGCCCGAGGTTGCTGCGGTCGACCAAGAAGAGCACCCGGCGCGCCCCAGCGTGCTGGATGAGCCGGTAGATCGCGCTGACGGCGGTGAAGGTCTTGCCCGAGCCAGTTGCCATCTGGATGAGCGCGCGCGGCCGGTCGTCGGCCAGAGACTGCTCCAGGTTCTGGACGGCCTCGATCTGGGCCGGCCAGAGGCCGGTCGTGATCAAGGGCGGCAGATGGCGCAGGCGGCCGCGCAGGCTGACCGGCTCCTGTACCCAGATGCGCAGCGTCTCGGGGCGGTGGAAGGCGAAGACCCGCCGCGAGCGCGGCTCAGGGTCGCGCCCATCGGTGAAGAAGGTCTCGACGCCGGTGCTCTCGTAGAGGAAGGGCATCGGGCTGCGCCACGGCTTGAGGTTCGGCGGCAGGCCAGCGCCATACTTCGCCGACTGCGCCTCGACCCCGCTGAGTGGCACGCCGACTTTCTTGGCCTCAACCGCGCCGATCGCCTTGCGGTCAACGAACAGGAGGTAGTCAGCAAAGCCCGTGGCCAGGGGAAACTCGCGGATGGCGACGCCAACGCCAGCCAGCAGGTTAAGGTCGGCAACATCCTGCACGACCCAGCCAGCGGCAGTCAGGAGGCGGTCAATCTCAAGGCGAGCGCGAGCCTCGGGGGTGGTCATAGGTACTCAGGTGCCGCGAACCCGATGGAGCAGCTTGCGCGGGGGATGCGACAATGCTACAATCGAGGCGCAGCGCGAACAATATGCGAAAGCAGAGCCCACTCTTCAGCTTGCCGGCGGGGAGTGGGTTTTGCGCTATGTGCGCCAGTATAGCACGCGCATCAGGATATGTGCCAGTGAACGGATCTTCAGAAACGCCAGCATAGATGCCGTATAGGAGCGCCCTTGCTCCTTTCTCAGCGCTCTGCGAGAAGAACGTGAACAGCACCCGGCGATACATCGTTACTGGTACGCATTTAGCCCGAGCCCCTCAACCCGATCCGCCAGCCCATCAGCCGTCGGCTGGGTGTAGATCGCCGTGGTGTCGAGTGAGCTGTGGCCCAGCAGCCGGGCCAGCGCGACGAGATCACCGGGGTGCTCATCGAGGTAGCGCTGGGCGAAGGTGTGGCGCAGGTCGTGTGGGGTCGTCTCGGCGGGAACCAAGCCACGCGCCGCGCAGCTGCGCACCAAACCCGTGATCACCCGCCAGATACCCGAATCAGTGAGGTGCTTGCCCATCTGGCTCCTCCACACATGTTCGGAGGCATGCGCACCCTGGAGCTGTGGCCACGCCTGCGCCACCGCGCGTAGGGTCGGCTCAACCTCCAGGATTGGCCCGACATAGCTAGCCAGCGCGGTGCGCGCCGAGCCGTTGAGCGGCACCGTGCGCGCCTTGTCGCCCTTGCCAGCCCGCACCAGCAGGCTCCCGCTCTTCTCGCCGAAGGTGATGTCCCGCCAGCAGAGCGCGGCGCACTCGCCGATGCGGATGCCGGTCTGCAGCATCACCTGAACCAGCGCGTAGTCGCGGGCCGGGTGGCGCGAGCGCTGAGCCTCGCGCAGCAGCGCATTGACCGCCGTGTCGCTGAGCCCGCTCGGGGCATCGGGCGCGGTGGTGCGCACCAGCCGCAGGTGCGTGGCCGGGTTTGTATCAAGGTGGCCCTGCTCAGTCAGCCAGGCACACCAGGCCCGCAGCGCGCAGGCGTGGATGTTCACCGTGCTCGTCGCCGCAGTCTTCTGGAGCGCGCGCCGATAGCCTTGCAGGGCTATCGGCGTCACGTCACCGAGATCGAGCGGTCGGCGCTCCTCCGTCTCGTACCAGGCGAGGAACCGGCTGACGGCGGCGCGGTAGCGGGCGACCGTGCGCGGCGAGCGGTCGCGGCTGCCGAGATCGCTGAGCCAGGGGCTTACGAGATCAGCAAGTTCTGCCAGTTCGCCCTTACCTCCCAGTTTTGACGTATTCTCTTGTGCTCCTGTGCCTGTCGAGCACCTTCCTCCTACCTGACGATTGTGACCATAGAGACGGACATTCTTGAATGTCGGCTTGTTCGAGGAATTGGCCTCTGTCTGAAATGTGGCCAATTGAAATAAACGCACAGGTATGCTACAGTAAAAGTACTTCGCCGTACTGATTGCAGGATCTCTATAACGTATGAACAACGATACGCTTCCCGCCATAGGTATGGCAGATGCGCCACTGCATTTGCCTGGTCTGGATGAAGAAGGCGAGGTGTACATCCGTCGGGCTTGGGCTTACTTCTATCCATTCCTTGTCGAAGATCTCGGCCTCGGCACTGATTGGAACGACCTCCCCGATGCGCAAACGCGCAGCGCACGCTTGGATCGCTTTACGGCTTTTGAGCGGAGCATTACGCGATCTGATGCTGCCTTACAGGCAGATCGCGAGCGTGGCCTGGAGATCTATCGGACAACCCATCTGCTCAAGATTGCAGAGGCGCTCGGTTTTGTTCAGCGGTGCCGCACGGCCGCTATTCGTAATCTGATTCGTCGTGGCCTACTCGTGCCTCCCCAGAAGTACAAAGATCTGAAATCGGCTCCAGCGATTGATGCCGTGGAATCCTGGTTTCTCTCCGCAGTAGCAAACCAAAGAACCGCGAAGCAGCAGTCTGCTCTGCTCGTTAAGCTAGGAGCTTGCCGCAATGAGCAGACGGCCAGCCGAGTCGTCGAGGCAATGAGGAAAGCCCAGGTACAGGCATCTGCATTGGCTCGTGGCGTCATCCTTGCGACCATCGACCATGGCTGGGCTGGCATGCTTCTGCACTCTGGACACCCTTGTGCCGATGTCCTCCTGTTTCTCCAGTGCCACGCCAACCACATCGCGGATCTGACTCCCCACCCTGAGCAGATCCTCGGTGAGCTGCGCGCCGACCTCATCGCGCTGCACAGCACCTTGTCCGCAGAGGTTGGGGCGAACCGCAGGAGTCTCTGGCAATTCAATCTGTTGCACCTCCCGCCAAGCAGCCCTCTGCGTGAGGCATTTCGCCAGCGATTTGGTGCTTCTGCCCAAGATGTGATCATTGCTCGCTTAGGAGAGCGCCGAGCCTGCACGCCTAGCGACGCTTCCTGTCTACAAGAAACCTTCCTGCAAGGCGGCCTACCGGCACTCATTGACTGGCGCTGCAACAAGAGCAGCCTTGCCTCAGACAAGAGCCTGGCAGTTCAGCGTATCCAACGCGCAGTCGCTATGCAGCTCTCGCCTCTTCCGTTGAGTGCGCAACAGCGCGCAATCGACATCCTCCTCCATCTCCGCGACGCCTGTCTGGAGGTGGGATTTTTGCTCCCTATTGTCACCCTGATCAGTCAGCATCCGTCGAATAGATACCGCGCACGTATTGGTCGCCGGGTCTGGTTTGGTGTCGGTGCGAGCATCAGCCGACGACAACGTAAATATCGGCGCAAGGGCAAGCAGCGTTGGCGGCAAGAGCACCGTGAAAGCCGCAAGCTTGATGGGCCGAGCCATGAGGATCTGCTCGCCACGGCCTTTGTTCGGCGTGCCAACCTTAAGAGTGAGACTGAAGGCCGGAACCTCATCCGTAGCTTCATCACCTATGGCGGCCCCGGTCTTTTCCTTCGTAGCGAGTGGGCAGATCTTTTTGATACCCGCTTCATCTCTTTCCTCTCCTTCTTCAAGCTTGGCCGACCCGATGGCGCGCTCAACTGGCAGTCAATGATGGCCCGATTGCAATCCTATGCGCAAGAGGAGGGCCTGACGGCACCGACATCTCAGGTCGCCAGGGCGATCTTCAACCGTATCCCCAAACCACCAAATTGGCACGGTGGCTACGGCGAAGATGTCGCCACCGTGCGCCAGCGATCAACGCTGGTGCTCCGGGCACCATGCCTCCACGAGGTCTGGGTAGCCCTCCAGGTACCCCAGCGCCTGTCAATTGCGTTGGTTGACGAGGCTGGCCACCCCCTTAGCCAATCGGCTGCGGTACTCATCTTCTTCGAGGAGCATATCGAGCGACCTGTAGGACTATGGGTTGATAGCGAGCCTGATCCGGGATTGGCGCTGCATCAGGCACTGTGGCATCCAGGCCATCCTAACTGGCCGCTGCGCGGTGCTCCAAGCGTACTCAAGATCCCCAGCTTGTTCTTGAAGCAGCGCCAGGGAGATATTGAACGAGCTGCTGATTGGATGTCGAGCGAGCTACAGCTACTCAACCGATTTCAGCACAGTCGTCAGCGCGAGAAGATGGCTAAGGCTGAAGACCTGATGAGTCGGCTTGTTGTGGATGGCACCAAGTTCCTCAGAAAGATCTTTGGCAAGCGCCCGATCACTCGTCGTGAGGCGGTGGATGGCCTGCTCGATTGGCTCACCACTGGCGGCGAGGAGGGCGGGAGATGCTTTCCAAACCACCGCACGCCAGAGCTGCCACCTGGCTCGATCACATATGGCCAGACCATCCTTCCAGGCTATGACCTACCCGTTGCAGGGTGGCTTCTGCCTGTCCTGGGGCAGGCCCAAACGCAGCGCAACCAGGTCGTCTATCGCGGCAATGTCTACACAGCTCCTGACTTCCAGGTCGAGCCAGGGCTGGCCGTAAACCTACGGGGAATGCCATTTCTTTACGCGGGCGTGCCAAACCACATTTTCGTCGAGGAGACGAATGGGCGCTTGCGTTGCCTTGTCGTACACGAACCACTGAGGTAGCGAGAGGAGAACGCTGTGGATGACCTGAGTCAGGACGATCTTTTTGAGGAAGCTGTGGACGAGCCGAGTCAGGATGATCTCTTTGAGGACGATGTGGAGGATAGCGATGATGAGTTCGCAGACGAGGACGAGGATAGCAGTGACCACGATGGTGGTGATCAGGCTGAAAATGACGAGCCGGTGGGCGCTGTTCGACCGCCGGTAGACTTGCAGTTAGCCCCCGACAGCTCGCTAGTTGACAAGCCCCTACGCTACATCCGCAAGCGACCAAGTATGTTCGAGCCGCTCACGGGCAAAGACTGGGAGGGCCTCAAGTCTTCAGAGAAGAAGCACAAGCTTTGGGCATTACAGCGAGAGTGTTTGCGTAAAGAAGAGGCGATACTCAGTCTTATCAAACTCAGGAAGGCCGCGCCTCGTCAATTACTTCCCCCTGGTGTACTGGCTGATGCAAAGCAGCTGTTCGGCATTGCAGCGACATGGAAAAAACAGGGAGTGCCAACTGGCCGGTGAATTCAGATACTCATGCGAGAATACCTGATCTATCGCCTTCAGTACCCTCTTGATCCAAGCGCCGAGTTCTTCATGCCGTTGCCGATGGGTCGGCCTCGGGGTCAGCAACTCACTGGCCAGCAGAAGAGTGTCATCCGGTACGCACTAGCGACGCGTGCTCGGCAGGTGAAGAGTGCTCTTGGTCGTGTCCGTGAGATTGACCTCCCATTCGAATACTGGGAGATCTGGAAGTTTGCCTCATCGGTCTGCCCAATGCCCTCGTATCACACCGTGCGGCGCTATCTTCATAGCTTCCGTGAGGAGAACCCGGCGCTGTTCAAGCTTATGACCGAGGGCGATGATGCAGTCGAGCGCGATCTGCTGCTGAAGAAGCGCAACGATGTCAGCCGGCCAAATGAGCGCTGGCAGTCGGACGCGCGCGATTTGCCCTGGTATGTGCTGTATAACGGAAAGCCTCACCGCATTGCCCTGATCGTCGTCTACGATGACTACAGTGGCTACATCATCTGGTGGCGCCTGGTGCTGAAAAAGGAGCAGGAAGACGCCGATTGGATCGCTACGCCCCGAGGGCGGCGACGCAGAAGCAACCTTAGTAAAAAGCGATCTCGCTCGTCAACCTTCACGGGGCTGGATGTCATCCAGCTGTACCTCACAGCTATGTACCGCACCGGTGTTCGGCCCGAGCGAATTTACACAGATAACGGCTCGCAGTTCATCGCCGCCGAGAAATACCTACCATTGCTCACGCGGGCGAACGAGCCGCCTATCGAGGTCTCACATACCCGTCCGGGTAAGCCCTGGGGTCGTGGCAAGATCGAGAACGGTTTGGGACAGCTCAACCGCTTGCTTAAGCGCCTTCCTGGAACCTACAACAAGCGTGATCGTAAAAGCATCCGTGATGCCAGGCAGCATAAGGAGCTCTATCCATTCGAGGAGGCTGAGGCAGAACTGGCCAAGCACTTTAAGGAGTTGAATGAGCGTTCGCGAAAGAAAGCGCCGAGCCGTTTCGATGTCTGGAGAAGTGTCAAATCGTTGCCAGCGCCGCCGATTCGGCAGATGGCGCTCATTGAAGATCTCGCTGTCGAGCAGAAGAGCGTCACCGTCACTGGCTGGAGCGTCAACTTTAATGGCCAAGAATGGGAGCCAAAATCGATAGAGGGAAAGAATCGCCAGATCTATCGCCGCTGGATGGATGCGGCTGCGAGCGATGAGAAGGCTTGGCTTTGTGCAATCAAGCTGGATACTGGATTGAAGGTTGAGGTACGCCTGGGTTCCCAGTGGATTGAGCTTGTGCTCAAATCAGAGCAGCAAGCCGACCAAGAGCACAACGCGGATCAGGCTCGGACGCTCAAAGACACACGCGAGGAGCGAGATGCCATTCTTGAGGCTGATGGCAAGATAATCATGGCGTTGACCAGCGGGAAAGAGCCTATTGCCGAGGCATCTTCAGGCGATTACACGGTGCCAGTCGTAGAACCGCCACGGGTTCAGCCGCAGCCAGAAGCCCAGGCACCGGTAGAGAGCGACACTCCTACCGACCAGGCTGACGCTCCAGGGACAGATCAGAAAGCTGCGGGAAAGCCTAAGAGGGGTGGGCGCAAGAAGACCACTAGCCCTGCCCCAGTAGCTCCTCAGCCCGGCTCAGTCGCTGATGAGGACGACGAGCTAACCGGTCTGCCCAATCTGGACGAATTGATCCAGAAGGCGAAGGCTCAGCTGCGAGGGAATGCCTGATGACAACTTCAGAAATTGACCTGACCCAATTCATCGAACTGGGCTTCCACAAAGAGCTTATGGCAAAGCTTGACGAAGCTGTCGCCCGGAAGCGCCTCTGCACCTTGCTTGGTTCGCTCGGTTGCGGTAAGACCTGGCTCCTTGACTACTGGCGGCGGTTGCGGACACGAGGGCCAGATCAGCCACGTGCTGGCGAGATTCTCTACATCCGTCTTCGCTCTGATAGCTCTCTAGCCATTCCTACGACGTGTCAGCTTTACTCGAAGCTCTGGCACGCTCTCCAGCTGCTTGAGCGCCCAGCCCATCTCCCTGCGAGGAGCAGCGGGGCAGATGCAGATGAGGCTGACATCAAGATGTACAACGCGCGCCAGCTCCAGGAGCTTTTCCCCAAGCTGATCGAGAAGCTGAGCCAGCGCCATATCGTTGCGATCATCATTGACAACGCACACTACCTTGATGTCACTGCCCTTGACTGGCTGCTCGATGCCCGCGCCTACTACGATGAGCAGCGCGGCCCAAGACCTGCCCGCGCTATCATCCTCGCCGGTCATCGTGACACACCAGCGGGTAAGGCGCTGCTCAGAAAGATTAGAGGGGATGACAAAGTAGAAGGCAATGCCGAGGCGAAGGCTGCGTGGAAAGGCTACGATATCGAGATGCAGCACCTGGGCCTGGCGAGCTTCTTTGAGGCGGTCAGCTGGGCAGTGCCGCGTAATTTGCAGGCGGAGTTCGCACCCGATGTGAACAAACAGCGCGAGATCCTGGATCTCTGGACGATAGCCGGAGGCGTTCGGAAGCAGGCCGAGGATAAGCGTTGGGTCGAGACTGCCGGCGTGCGCTGGTGGGGGTTTGAGGAGATGCTGGATGCGTTTGACGTTGAGCTCGGCCCGTGGGATGGCAAGCGCACGCGCCTGATCACGCAGGATGTGCTGGAGCGAGTGAAGAAGAAGTTAACCGCGTCGTGAAGACAGGAGTTGTTTCAGGCTTTCAGTCAATGAATTACTACTGAGTTCAGGTAATCAAGATTATGCCGTCTTGAGTGGTTCAATACCATTAATTTCATTGCCTTGGTAGGTTAGATAATCAAGAAAGATCGGCCAGGTTCCTCGGTACTCTCGAAGCGAAATCTGGTCTTCAGTAACGATTCGTGGTGAATCTAGCAAAATATATTCACAGTTAATCTCCGCTTGTATCTCGTCAATCACGATATTAATGGCATCTGCTTCCTCGGCTGAGATTTGATCGCTCTGTATCATCAAGACAAGTTGCATTTGATAAGGCGGTTCTGCTGTCCAGGGCTGACTAACACGTACTTCATGTACCACACCGCTGAAAAGCATTAGGGTTTGAGGATGTTCTTCGTTAATCCGTGAGAGTACGCGCTCCAGCGGCTGTTGGAGTTGTTCAACTATGTCATCAGGTAGGGCTGGGCGATCATAACGGCGGCCAAGCCAGGTGATAAAACGTAATCGGCGCTCTAAGCTTGATGGCCAAGGGGCTGGTGTAAGCGAGAGCAGGATTTCTTTTTCTAACAAGACTCGATATTTAGCCTGAGCTACCAACCGCTGTTTCTCGTCGATAGTAAACCAACGTGCGCTTTTTGCATCAAGAAGCTTACGAATCAAAGATTCACTCGTAACCATGCATAAAAGCGCCTCTATATACGGCTCCTGACTTGACTTGATATCGCAGTCTTGTGAGATGACTATAAACCGCTCGCTGTTCTTAGGCGAGCGGTTGGCAGGGATTGGGCGTCTATCTTCAGCGTTCAATTTGTGATACATCACAGGAAGCGCTGGGGCAGCAAATACTGTGCCTTGCTGCCACCCCAGAGTCAAGAGTCGCTCCCCGACCGAGATTTCTTGAGGCTGATCCACCGTCATCGATCCGCCATCCTTACCTGTTCGATACCTTATGCCTCAGACTCATCGTTTAGCAACTTTGTAAGCTCATCATCCTCGGGAGGGAGCGCCTCTGCTACATATTCTGGACGAACAAGATGTTTCGACGACGGGGAAGCACTTGTCCAAGGAGGAGGTGTTTTGACACGAGGAGAAGGCGTTGAAATTGCGAACAGCCGAGCACGGTTGAACTCACCATTCGCAAGCAGGCTAAAGGGTGTGTGACCTTCCTCGGTACGAGGGGAGTCCAACCATCTTGAAAGCTCTGCTGGTGAGTGATTGAGACGCTGGGCTCGTTCGAGGATCTCACGCACTGTAAACAATCGGCGTCGATTAAGATCGGTAATCTCTCCATTATTTAGCCAGGCATAGATCGTTGGCCGTGTAACTCCAAGCAACTGTGCAATACGGTTCATCGGCAATCGCGTTGCCTCTTTAATCCATTGCACAGCCTCACTATATGGCTGCAACCCTATATCTACCGGTTCCACCCTCGCCGTAAGCTGAACCATTGGTTGCCGGAGCAGAACCCGCCCTAAGGCTATCGCTGTGCTCGGACGAAGACTCTTGAGCAGTGTACCACCATCGCTCGTAGCATCCTCAAAAGCCAGTGCGAGGTTTCGTGCAGCAGCCTCGATGCCAGATGGTAACTCATGTCCTTCGAGTAGTTGATGAGCGCCCATAGATGGCACACCAACTTCTCGTCGTACAAGGTTTGAGAGGGGGGATGCGAATTTAGCGGTTGTCAACACGACGCACTCCAAGTGTTTGCAGGTATTGATCCAAAACAAACCATCGGAACAGTCGATATACCACCCGATTATACTCTGCAACATGACGACAGATGTCGTCAGGGTTCATCGCCTGCTTGGCAGCAACAGGAAAGTCACGGAACACATCAATATCTAAGAGATAGAATGGTGTATTAGGAGCTAGTTGCCCTGTTGGAGGTGCGACCGTAGTACCGGTCGGAAACAGCCCATGGTGAATGTTAATTCCACGATTATGCGAATAACGCAACAAAAACTCTTGCACTGAAAGGTGAATATTACTTGAGAATTCCGATATTGCTAGAGATCCGAGCATCTCCTGTCGGATAATATCGCTCCACTCTAAGTTACTATCATCTTGTCGGATCTCGTCAATGTATCGTAACCCAATACGTATTAGTTGGCTCGGGCGAATATACTTAATCAGTGCGGCTAGAATAACTTCCAGACGACCAAGGAACTCCTGAAAGTCGTTATAGGCACGAGTCTCAATAGCGAGAAAGTCATCTGCTAAGACAACAGTCCACTCATCACGCCCATCTGAGAAACGCCAATGTTGGGACTGAGCTTGTCCTTGTACGGCACCCTCAGCAGGTGCGACAACAAATTGTACTTCTGTTCCACGCTGAACTACTGGATAATGTTCACGTATCGCGTCTTGGAAAGAAGCAACATACGCTTGGTCTCCAATGCTGAGCACTCGGGTGAACCGAACTTGGCACAGTGTTAGAGCAAGAGGTGGGCGATCATAAATGATGTGCTGCACCTCAGGAAGGTTGAGTAGGTCGAGCAGTGACTGCTCCATAGCTCCCTCAGTGGCCAACCTGAAAGGATTAGCCCTCACTTTACACGGGACTTTACACTGTCATTGTAACGGGTAGAGCGAATCAAGTCAATGATATAAAATGTGAGCAGGATGAGATGTCCTTGCTCCGTAATCGTGTATGATAAAGTATGAGCCTACTGGGCAGTACAGGGAAAGTAGTTCATGATAGACGATGATTGATATCAAATTAGAATTAAATCAATGCTTAAAATGCATAAATACTCTGCTACTAAATACAACGGGGGCGGCTCTTGATGAGAGCCGCCCCCGCTGGTGTGGGCTTGTGGTGCTACCTATGCGAAGTACTTTTTGCTCAAGATGCGAAGTACTTTCTGCTCAGGGTACGAACTACTTTCTGCTCAGGGTACGAACTACTTTCTGCAAACCCACAACAAAAATCGGTGGTACCCCCAGCGGGATTCGAACCCGCGATCTTCACCTTGAAAGGGTGACGTCCTAGGCCGCTAGACTATGGGGGCGTATCGGGGCGCATTATAGCAGGGTAGGGCCAAGCTTTCAAGTTGCTTACGCCTGCTCGTCGAATTCGGCCTCGTCGTAGTAGTCGGCCAGGCCGGCCAGGGCCATCTGGGCCAGGTAGGGCGTCACTTCGTTGCCGAGCGAGGTGCGGAAGGCGCTATAGTCGATGGCAATCGCCTCGCGCCAGCGGCCCTGCTCGGCGTAGGCCGGCAGCATCCGGCGCAGCTGGGTCGCCAGGAAGCGCCGCGTGTTCGGCACCGCCACGCTCAGCACCGCCCGCCTCAGGTATTCCGAGAAGATATCCGCTTCGCCCTCGTCTACCACCGGCGGCTCGCCGACATGGGCGATCATCTTGTCGATCAGCAGCGGGCCGAAGTGCAGCGGCGCGAACGCCTCGCCGCGAAAGATCTCGATGCAGAGTGCGTCGAGGGCTTTCTCGTCGCGGTGCAGCTCTAGGGCCAGCGGGCGCTGCTCGCGCAGCTGCCGCGCCGCTGCAGTGAGCCGCTCCTGCTCGGCGGCGTCCGCCGGGTGCTCCAGCCACGTCCCCGCGCAGCGCGTCAGCAGCACGGCCATCTCCCCGCCGCCCGCCAGGTCGCTCTTTCGTAAGATCCTGCCCCGCATCGCTCGATTTCCTTCGATTTCCTTGTTGCCCGGCCTGCGCGCCTCTGTCACGGAGCTTTCAGGTGGCTCTTGATACGCAATCTGCAATGAGCCCAGTATACCGCACCTCGAAAAGTAAACAAAACCTCTTAAGAACTTGACTTTAATCCAACCCGGCGCTACAATTTTGGCAGACACTGAGCCACACAAGCGAAAGGAGCCGGGCGCAATGGCGCGGATCTACAACAGCATCACCGACCTGGTCGGCAACACGCCCCTGGTACGCCTCAATAAGGTCAATGACACGCAGGCCACGGTGCTCGCTAAGCTGGAGTTCTTCAACCCGGCGAGCAGCGTGAAGGACCGCATCGGTCTGGCGATGATCGAGGCCGCCGAGCGCGAGGGCAAGATTACGCCCGGCGAGACGATCTTGGTCGAGCCGACGAGCGGCAATACTGGCATCGGGCTGGCCTTTGTGGCCGCCGCCAAGGGCTACCGCCTGATCCTCACGATGCCTGAGACGATGAGCGTCGAGCGGCGTAAGCTGCTGCGCGGCTATGGCGCCGAGCTGGTGCTTACCCCCGGCACCGAGGGTATGCGCGGCGCGATCTCTCGCGCCGAGGAGATTCTTGCCGATATGCCGAATGGCTTTATGCCGCAGCAGTTTAAGAACCCCGCGAACCCTGATGTGCATCGCCGGACCACCGCCGAGGAGATCTGGAACGATACCGACGGCAAGGTGGACATCCTGGTCAGTGGGGTGGGCACCGGCGGCACGATCACTGGCGTCGGCGAGGCGCTCAAGGCCCGTAAGCCTGGCTTCCACGTGGTGGCCGTTGAGCCCGAGGCGTCGCCCGTCCTCTCGGGCGGCAAGCCTGGCCCGCATAAGATCCAGGGCATCGGGGCTGGCTTTGTGCCCGATGTGCTCAACGCCGCGATTATCGACGAGATCCAGCTGGTGAGCAATGATGACGCCTTCGCTATGGCCCGCCGCCTGGCGAAGGAGGAGGGCCTGCTTGTCGGCATCAGCAGCGGCGCCGCCGCCACCGCCGCCCTCCGCGTGGCCGCCCGCCCCGAGAACGCCGGTAAGCTGATCGTCTTTATCGTCCCCTCTAACGGCGAGCGCTACCTCTCCACGCCGCTCTATAGCGAGGATTAGGGCCGATACTTTACTGTTTCTCAACATAACATTCACCGTATTGTCATCCCCTCCCCTCGCCCTGATGCTATGATTGCGGTAAGTCAACTATTGCGGCGCAGATCATAACGATCTGCGCCGCGATGGCGTTCATCCCTCTACTACATCCTCGGGTACTACCGCAACACACACATCAGGGCGCGCCTCGGGCTGTGCGCCCACGATGTATGGGAGAGGCTGATCTTTGAATGCCTCCCCTGCTGTATCACCATGGCTGGCAGACAGAAGGTAGAGGGGGGCACATGGACAACAGGCACATCGGGCGAGGCTCACGAGGTGGTAGGGCGCTGCGGCTCTGGGCGGTTATGCTGCTGCTGGCGATGGTGGCGCTCTGGCTGCCAACCGGCAGCGCCCGCGCCGCTGCCCCGATAGCGGTGGGCTGTACCGGCACCGCCGGGGATGTCGCCGGGCTGATCAGCGCGATCTCCCAGGCGAACACGCAGTCCGGCGCCGATACGATCAGCCTCGCCGCTGGCTGCACCTATGCGCTCGGCGCGGTAAATAATAGCGCCGGCGGCCCCAACGGCCTGCCGGTGATCTCCGGCAGCCTGACCATCCTGGGCAACGGGGCGACGATTGCGCGCAGCGCGGGCTCCCCGGCCTTCCGCATCCTCAAGAATAGCGGCACCCTCACCCTCGACGGCGTTACCCTGGCCGGTGGCCTTGCCTCTGGCAGCAACGGCGGCGCGATCTACAACACCGGCAGCCTGACGATGCTCTCTAGCACGGTCACTGGCAGCCGCGCCCACGGCTCGCGCAGGAACGGCGGCAACGGCGGCGCGATCTACAACACTGGCAGCCTGACCGTGAGCGCCAGCACCCTGGCCAGCAATCAGGCGCTCGGCGGCGATGGGGCGAGCCACAGTGGTTCGCTGGGCGGCAGCGGATTCGGCGGCGCGATCTTCAGCACCGCTGGCAGCAGCGTCACGATCATCAACAGCACGATCTCGGGCAACCAGGCGCTCGGCGGCCCGGATCGGGATGATGATCACGATGACGATAGCTACAGCGGGGCTGGCGGCGGCATCTTCTCTGACCGTGCGGCGGTGACGATCTCTAGCAGCACGATCTACGCTAATGCGATCCAAGACGGCGCGCACGACCACGCCTTCGGCGGCGGTGTCTTCGCCAAGGGTGGCTCGCTGAGCTACCGCAACAGCATCCTGCTCGGCAACGGTAGCTCTGACTGCGCTGTTATATGGGGCGCCCTCAGCTCGCTCGGCTCTAACCTGCTCGCCGCCGATGGCGGCTGCCCGTCTTCCGGCGATCTGCTGCTGACTGAGCAGAGCCCCGGCATCTTGCCCCTGGCCAACAACGGCGGGCCGACCCTCACTCACGCCCTCGCGGCCGACAGCCCGGCGATCAATGCGGCCGATAGCGCCAGCTGCCCGCCGACCGACCAGCGCGGCGTGGCGCGCCCCCAGGGTGCCTGCGATATCGGCGCGTTTGAGTATCGGTCGCCGGTGCTCGACTCCGTCTACACGGTCACGACCGACGCCGACGACGGCGACGGCTCGCTGCGCCAGGCTATCCTCGACTCGAATGGCAACGCTGGCTTCGATACGATCATCTTCGCCCTGCCCGCTGGCCCGCAGACGATCAGCCTGGCATCGCCACTGCCCGCCATCACTGATCATGTGGTGATCGATGCGACCGGCCAGAGTGGCGTCACCATTGACGGCGCGGCGGCGGGTACACTCAGCGGCCTGCGGATCAACGCTGGCGGCAGCAGCGTGCGTGGCCTCGGCTTCACCGGTTTCTCCGGCGCAGGTATCGAGATCACTAGCTCGAACAATACCGTCGAGTCGAATATCATCGTCAACAACGGCGGTGCCGGTATCTCCGTGATCAGCGGCACCGGCAACAGCCTGCGCCAGAACCGCATCTCCGATAACGGCGGCCTCGGCATTGACCTCGACGGCGATGGCCAGATCAGCAGCGGCCCCGGCGCGGGAGCGAACAACCTCCAGCCCTTCCCGCAGATTAGCGCGGCCAGCGAGAACACAAGCGACACCCTGATCGCGGGCAGCCTCGCCACTCAGCCCGAGACAAGCTATAGCATCGACCTCTACGCCAGCGTCTCCTGCGACACCAGCGGCAACGGCGAGGGCCAGACCTACCTCGGCTCGACGGATCTGGACACGAACGGCAGCTTCAGCCTGAGCCTGCCCCGCACCGACCTGTCTGGCCTCTGGATCACCGCTGTGGCCACCGACGATGCAGGCAACTCCTCGGAGTTCTCGCCCTGCGTCCCGGTGAACACGAATAACCTGTGGACAAATGCGATCCCGCTGAGCCTTCAGCCGACGAGTAACCCTCAGGCGATTGGCGCGCTCGGCGCGACGATCAGCCAGAAGATCACCAGCCCCTATCAGGAGCGCTGGTACCGCTTCCCGGTCACGCCCGGCAGCCGGGTGCGGATCACGCTCAACGGTCTCCCCGGCAGCGCGATCACGCTCCACCGCGACCTGCCGACGATCTATGCGCAGCTAGGCAACCCGCAGAGCGCGGTGAAGACATCTGCCAGCAATCTGCCGGGGACGTACCTGCCGGGAACCTACCTGCCGGGAACCTACCTGCCGGGAACCTACCTGCCGGGGACGTATCTGCCGGGAACCTACCTGCCGGGGACGTATCTGCCGGGAACGTATCTGCCGGGGACGTACCTGCCGGGGACGTACCTGCCGGGGACGTACCTGCCGGGGACGTACCTGCCGGGGACGTACCTGCCGGGAACCTACCTGCCGGGAACCTACCTGCCCGAGCGCTATGCGGGAGCGATCTTCAACAGCCTGATGGCGGTTGGGGCTGAGCCGAATGTGGCCGCCCAGACGATCGAGCGGAGCAGCTGGGATCTGAGCGAGGATCTCTATGTGCGCGTGGTTGGCCCGGTTGACCAGGGCCAGAGCTTTAGCCTGAGCGTCACGGTCGAGGGCGGTGCCTGCGCAAGTCTGGAATCCCCGCCCGCCGACATGCTTGCGATTGATGGGGGCGCGCCGTCTGTCACCCGCACCAGCTTGATCATCTGGGACTCGCAGCGCTTTGCTGAGGCGCACCCGGACAACACCACGGCCCAGATCGCGGGGCTACGCACGTCGCTGGCAACCTTCGCCAACCGCAGCGAGATTGGCGGCGAGGTGATCGACCTGGCCGACCATGCGACCTACCCGCGCGTGGCCTTCGCCCGCGCCCAGCTTCAGGCAAACACCGACTGCACTGCCGCCGCCAACATGGTCGCCAATGAGATCAAGGCGGTGATCGATGCGCACCGAGGCGCAAGCCTCCAGTACATTGTCCTGGTCGGCGGCGATGAGAGCATCCCCTTCTTCCGCTACCCCGACCAGGCCGGGCTGGGCAATGAGAACGAGTACTACCCGCCGGTAGTCGAGAGCAGCCCGTCGAATGCCAGCCTGCGCGATGGCCGGGTGCTCGGCCAGGATGGCTACGGCGCGTCGACGACGATCTGGCGCGGCAGCTACGAGCTGCCCCTGCCCGATCTGGCGGTTGGGCGGCTGGTGGGCGACGCCGACACGGTGAGCGGCATGCTCGCAACCTACGCTGGCGTGAGCGGCGTTGTCACCCCGCACTCGGCTCTGGTCACCGGCTACGACTTTGTGGCCGACGGGGCGACCGCCGTGAGCGCAGATCTCTCGCAGGGACTGGATACCGCGCCGACTGACCTTATTCAGGAGCCAGGCGACGCGACGGCCTGGACGGCGAAGGATCTGGGCGACCTGCTGCTGAAGCAGCGGCACGACCTGATCTTCTTCACCGGGCACTTTGACGCCGGCAACATGCTCGCCGCCGACTATGCCACTAGCCTACCGGCGAGCGACATCCTGAGCGCGCCGGCCGACTTCACCAATACGATCCTCTTCGGCCTCGGCTGCCACAGCGGCTACAATGTGCCGCCGCCCGACGCGATCAGCGGCTTCTCACCCAGCCCCGACTGGCCCGAGGCATACGCGATGCGCGGGGCGTCCTACATCGCCGCCACCGGCTACGCCTATGGCGACACCGAGCTGGTTGAGTATGGCGAGCGCTACCTGGTGAACCTGGCCCGCGAGCTGCGCACCGGCAGCGGCCCGGTGGCGCTGGGCAGCGCGCTCATCCGCGCCAAGCAGGCATACCTCTCCGAGAAGGCGTCGATCAGCGGCATGGATGAGAAGACGCTGCTCCAGTTTAGCCTCTATGGCCTGCCGATGCTCAAGGTCAATATGCCTGGTCAGCGCATCACCGCCGCAAGCAGCTCTGTGGTGAGCGGCACGGTGGGCGCTGGCGGCCCGGGCGCATCCTTCGGCCTCCAGCTTGGCCAGAGCGCGGCCGGCTCGACGGAGATCACGGTGAGCAGTGCGCCCACCAGCAGCACCGTGACCCTGACGGATGCGAGCGGCGGCAGCGTTGACACCAGCTACTACAGCGGCGGCAGCGGGGCGGTGGCGAACCCCGCCGAGCCCATCCTGCCCCTTGAGCTGCGAAATGTCGGCGTGAGCGGCCAGGTGCTGCGCGGCGTCGGCTTCCGCAGCGGCAGCTACAGCGATCTGGCGCAGATCATCCCGCTCACCTCGGCGCCAACCACCGAGAACTCGCGCAGCTTCACCTCGTTCTACAGCCAGACGTTCTACCCGGCGCAGCCCTGGAGCGTCAACAGCATGGGCGATCTCACCAATGGTGATCCGAACCTCGCCGCGATCGTCGGCCAGTACCGCTCGAACGGGGCGGGCACCATCGACGGCACGCTGCGCCTCTTCAGCTCGATGGGCTTCCGCACCTACTACCTCAACAAGAGCTGGGCGCAGAACACCGCCACCCGCGAGGCCGGTGTCGCCCCCGCCCCGCAGATCCGCGAGGTGACGACCGAGCGGCTCTCGCCGACCTCGGTGCGGGTGCGGGTCTTCGCGGCCGCCAGCTCCTCGGTTGATCTCCAGGAGGTGTGGATTACCTACACGGATCTGGCCGCCCCCGGCTCGTGGCAGTCGATTGACCTGACCGCCGCGCCCGGCGAGCCGGGCTACTGGGAGGCGACCGCCAACCTGACCGAGACGGCAGTCTTCATGGCTCAGGCGGTGAGCGCGACCGGCCTGGTGAGCCTCGACACGAACAGCGGCGCGTTCTATCCTGTCGCCCAGCCCGCATCGACGACGCTCACCGGCACGGCGCTGAGCGCCCTAAGCGCGCCCGGCAGCGGCACCTTCGGCCAGCCGGTCAGCTTCTTGGCGCGGCTGACGGATCAGGATGGAGCTGTGCTAGGCAATCGCCTGCTCCGGCTAACCATCGGCACCCAGAGCGCCTTCGCCAGCACCGACTCGGCGGGCGAGGCGACGGTCAGCATCCGCCTGAGCCAGCCTGCCGGCAGCTACACAGCCCAGATCAGCTTTGCCGGCAGCCCCGGCTACAGCTCGACAAGCCTGGCGCTGCCCTTCGCCATCCAGAAGGCCAACAGCTCGCTGGCGATCAGCCCCGCCGGCCCGGTCGTCGCCACCGGCAGCAACCCAGGGATCAGCGCCGTGCTGACCGGCACGGGCGGCGCGCCGATTGTGGATCGCTCGGTGATCTTCATCGCCACCGCCGATGCCGGGGGCAGCTTCGGGCAGACGGCGAAGACCGGCCCGAGCGGGCGGGCCATCCTGAGCGCGGTGAGCTGGCCAGCGGGCACCTACAGCCTGCGGGCATCCTTCGCTGGCGGCGTGCCGCTCCCCGACTTCACCCTCAGCGACCCATCCTACACATCGTCGGCCAGCGGCGCGGTAAGCCTGACCATCGTGAACCAGCCCGACACAGAGATCAGCGATGGGCCAAGCGGCACCAGCGGCGACACGCTGGTCAGCTTCAGCTTTAGCGGCAGCGGCGGCGTAGCGCCGCTCAGCTTCGCGTGTAGCCTCGACGGGGAAGACTTCGCGCCGTGCAGCAGCCCGGCCAGCTACGACCACCTGGCCGACGGCGCGCATACCTTCCAGGTGCGCGCCGTAGACGCGGGCGGCGTGGCCGACCCGACCCCCGCCGAGCGCAGCTGGACGACGCAGGTAATCTACCGGGCCACCGAGCAGGGCGAGCAGATCTGGATCGAGCGCAACGTCGCGCTGGCTGGCATGGGCGACTACGATGGCAAGCAGAAGGACGGCTGGGCGCTGGTGGCGCGCACCAACGGAGATGATGATGACGGCGATCTGGTCAGCTTCTACGTGCAGGGCGGCGTGCCCTACGCCATCATCGCCAACCACTCGCACAAAAAGGGCAACCGCTGCATCCTGATCACGCCGAAGAGCCTGGCGGTGGTAAAGAAGGGCCAGACCCGCCTGATGCGCACCGTGGCCTACCCGGTGCCCTGCCCGGTGAACTAGAGGGCTACCCCGTACGGTGAGGGTGTGGGAGAGCGAAGCTCTCCCACAAAAAAACCTGATTGTGCTGCGGCGTGGCGTAGCCGCGCCGCAGCACAATCAGTGCAGCATGTGCCTGCTGGCAACAAAAACAATCACGATGATGCGAAAAGGGGCCAGCTTGGCTGGCCCCTTTTCGCATCATCGTGATTGTAAATCAGCCCTGAAGCGCCAGCGCCACCACGTCATCAAAGCTCATCGCCTGGCCCTGCGCCAGGGCGGCCGCTGCGTCGTCGCCAAGGGATCGGTGCGCCGGGGCAAGGAGCGTGTCGAGCGCCTCTTGCTCATTTGCCGGGAGCGGCGCGCCAAGCTCCGCGCGCAGACTCATCGCAGCCCCTGCGATCCGGAGCGCTAGATCGGCGCGCCCCCGCGCCGCCGCCATGCCGGCATAGTCCTCAAGACAGTAGGCCACAGCGATGCGATCCCCAACCTCCAGGTTCAGCTCCAGGCTCTCGCGGAGCATGGCCAACAGGCCATCAACCTCACCGTTATGCAGCAGCAGGTTCGCCAGGCTGCTCAGCGAGTTCGCAGTGCCCCACTTATCGCCCAGCGCGCGCCGAATGGCGACACTCTCCTCTAGCAGCGTGCGCGCCCGCACCGTATCACCTACGTAGCGCGCCACTAAGCCGGAGTTATTCAGGAGCCCGCCGATCTTCCAGCGATCACCCAGTTCGCGCAGTGTCGCCAGGCTCTCGGCAAATGCGGGCGCCGCACCCGCGTAGTCCTGTCGGAAGAGCGCCACCATACCAAGGTTATTTAACAGCCCGGCGACCTCTGGCCGGTTGCCCAGATCGCGCAGCATCTCCAGGCTCTCTTCATAGCGCACCTGGGCCAGCCGCAGGTCGCCCTGCTGATTGGCCAGGGTGCCGCCACCCTTGAGCACATTCGCCCGCGCAGCCAGCAGCCCCGGCGTGCGCTCGCTCACCTCCGCCAGGTCGAGGGCCTGCTGGTAGCACTGCCCAGCCTTCGCGTAGTCGCCCTGGAGGCGGTAGACCTCGCCGATATCGGAGATCGTCTGGATCGCGCCAGGCTGGTCATCTAGGGTGAGGAATCCGACCCTGGCGTGCTCCAGCCAGATCAGCGCGTCCTCGTAGTCGCCGCGCTTGCGCAGCAGCCAGCCGGTTGCCCGCTGGCACTCCACCACCATGCGCGCATCACCTGCGCCCTCGGCCAGATCGAGCGCCCGCTGGTAGCTCGTGGCCGCGTCATCCCACTCGCCCACCAGGTCGAGCACCTGGCCCAGCCGAAAGTGGATCGGCCCGCGCTCGTCCTCAGGCAGCAGCCTGAGCAGCCGCTGGTAGTAGTCAATCGCCGTCGCATTAGCGTAGGCGGCCTGCGCAGCCTCGCCAGCCAGCCGCAGGTACAAGCGGCGCTTCTCCTCCTTGGTGCTGTGGTCGTAGTGGAAGGCCAGCAGATCGAGAAATACCCCCAGCCCGCCCGCGTATGCCTGCTCGATGAAGTCGCCCACCTGGCCGTGCAGCCATGCCCGCGTCTCGAAGGGCAGGCTCTCGTAGGCCACGCCGTGGGTGAGAATGTGCTTGAACAGGTAGGACCAGTCGGGGTCGGGCTGGTCAACCAGGGTCAGCTCCATGCGGCTCATCGCGTCGAGGTCGGCGCGCACCTGGGTCGGCAGGCCGAGCGAGGGGTGGATGCCCCAGAGCCATGCGGCGCGGAAGGAGCGCCCGATCACGCTGGCCACCTTCAGCGTCGTCTTCTGGTTCTCGCTGAGCTGGTCGATCCGGCTGAGGATCAGGCTGTAGAGGCTGGTGGGCAGGTCGAGCTGCTCAAGCTCGCGGGCGTTGCGCGGGGCGATCCCCCGGTTGTGCAGGTAGTTCAGCAGCTCCTCAATGAAGAAGGGGTTGCCCTGGGCGCGCGCCACCAGCAGATCGATCACATCGCCCGGCAGGTCGCTGGCCATATCCAGGTGTACCTGCTTCAGCCCGATCAGATCGGCGGCCTCAGCCTGGCTCAGCTCAGTCAGCTGGATCACCGTGCAGTACGGCAGGCTCGTTATCCTTGGCGGGCGCAGGTAGTCGAGCTCGGGCGGCCGGTAGGCCACCACGATCATCACGGGCATGTCGAAGATCGCCCGGCCCGCGATCTCGACCAGGTCGTGAGAGAGCGGGTCGAGCCAGTGCGAGTCCTCGATCAGGATCATCAGCGGGTTCGCCTGGCTGCGCACCCGCAGGCACGTCACCAGCAGCGCCTCCAGCGAGATCTTGCGCAGCCGCGAGTCGAGCGATCGAGTCAGATCATTGTCGGGGATGGGCAGGTTCAGCGGCAGCCCGAGCAGCGGCATACGCGGGAGCAGGTCAGGGTCGATCTCGCGCAGGGCCGTCTCAAGCTGGCCGATCTGCTCCTCGGCGGGCGCGCTGCGGTCGAGCCCGAAGATCGCCTGGAGGATGCTCTCCCATGCCAGGTAGCTGTCGTTGGTGCCGTAGCTCTGCGCCTCGCCGCTGTAGACCGTCATCCCGCGGCCGCCGCCCATCTGGATGCACTCAAAGACCAGGCGCGACTTGCCCAGGCCGGCCTCGCCGGTGATCGCCACGATCCGGCCCTGCCCGCCGATCACCTCGGTCATCAGACCCTCGATCCGATCTAGCTCAGCCTGACGCCCCACCATCGGCAGGCTATACATCGCCGCATGCACATGCACCTGCTGGCGGCTGCTGGCATCCAGCAGGCGGTAGGCCGTCAGCGGCTCGCTGCGGCCCTTCACCAGCAGCGGCGGCAGGGGCTCCCACGTGAATATCGCCGACGCGCCCTGGCGAGCGCTCTCGTTCACATAGATCTGACCGGGGCTCGCTGCCTGCATCAGCCGGGCGGCCATATTAACCTCCTCGCCGAGCGCGCCGTAGGTGAGCCGATCCGCACTGCCGTAGGCTCCAGTGCGCAGGCTCCCGTGGCTAATGCCGATCTTCACATCGCGGATGAAGCTCAGCTCTACGGGCGGGGCGCGCAGGATCAGAGCGGTTGCGGCGATGCGTGCAGCGTCGTCCTCGTGGGCCAGCGGCGCGCCGAAGACCCCGTAGAAGTAGCTGCCCTTATCGCCGATCGTCAGCTGGAGCAGCGAGCCCTCGTAGCGGCCCATAATCCCCTGCGCCCAGCGGATGTAGGCGTCAAGCTTCTCGCCCGCCGCGTCATCGTGGTCGTAATCGATCCCGGTGAAGCTCACAAAGAGCGCGAAGGCCGGGCGCAGCTCGGCAATAAACTGGCCCTGGCCAGCCTTCAGGCGTGCGTAGATCGGCGGCAGCAGCCAGCCCCGCAGCTGCTCCGCGTCGAGCGCCTCCCACACAATCGTCGCCCAGGGCATCGGCACAACCGGCGCGCCCAGCCCGCTCAGCACCGCAAACCGCTGCCCCTCCGCATCCTCACGCCAGTCAGCGATCTCTGGTGGATGGCCCAGGGCGCCCAGCACCTCAGACGAGATCAGCACCTCGCCCTTCTGAGCCAGGTGCTCGCCCGCCACCATCCGGTCCACCGTGCGCCCGGCGAGCGCATCAATCAGCTGGATTCGCGGGTCGCCCACCAGAAAGCGGCGCACTGGCCCATAGGCCACCGCAACCTTCATCGCCAGCGTAACCACCGTGCCGCCAGGGGTGCGCAGCGCGGCGAAGGCTGCCATCTCGCGCTGCATATCTAGCGCGCAGGCAGCGGCCCTGTCGGCGGCTCCGGGGATCAGGGGTCGGGGGTCGGGGGTCGGGGGTCGGGGGTCGGGGGTCGGGAGTCGGGAGTCGGGAGTCGCTTCCCCCGACTCCCGACTCCTGACTCCCGACCCCTGAGCAGCGAACCAGCAGGTGATCGCATCTCCGGCAAAGCCGATCACCGAGCCGTGGTAGCGATGAACGTGGGCCACCAGCGCGGTATAGATCGCGTTGAGCTGGCGCGAGAGCTCCTCGGCGCCACGCTGCGGGCCAAGCTCGCGGGCCAGGCTATTGGTCAGCGGGGTGAAGCCAGAGATATCGGCGAACAGCACCGCGCCGACGCTCCGGTCGGGCAGCGCGCCGCCGCTCGCCAGGGCGTGGCAGCGGTCGATCGGGAGGTAAGCCGCAAGGCTCTGCGTCATCATCGCTCGCCTTCAGAGATGCCACAAGGCCCCAGGCCGCCCCGTAGGGGCTGAACCTGTTGCCTGTTGCTGTTGTCTGCTGTCTTAACGAAGCGCGAGCGGGAGAGCGAGGGGAGGCGCGCTGTGTACGCGGGGGTGGGTAGCTTACCGGCTCGTGCTCCTGCACGCGCCACACATAGAATAGAGCCCGCCGGATCGTATGATCTGAACGATCACTTGGCGGAGGAATCGCTATGGGAGACGACGATAAGGAGGATCGTCATTATAGCTGATCACCCGCTCCTCCAGATCGCCGAGGTCGAGCAGGCGCGCGGCGACCCAGCTCAGGGTGAATGTGGGGATCGGCTGCGTGAAGGGGATCAGCGCCTCGATCACCGCCTTGTTGCGCAGCCCGCGCAGGCCCATCCGGTCCAGGATGATCCAGCTGATCGGGGCGGAGAAGATATCCAGGGCGAAGTCGAGCAGGTCGAGCAGCACCACCAGCAAGAGCGGCACATAGCGCATCGTGGTGAAGAAACCGGCATCGGGCGGCACCGGCAGGCGGCGGATCTGCCGCACCATCAGCGCCAGGCCGATCAGGGCGACGAGCAGCGCCGTACCCATGGCAACAAGCAGCCAGAAGAGCAGCTGTCCGATCCCGCTATTGAACATATCAGTAAAACCTTTGATCTTGGCCTCTACCTTGTCTATAGCCGCAGGCAGAGGGATTGAGCCTGTCATTGGGTAGTGTCCCAATGTGGAGTGGTGGTCATTCCGAGCGAAGCGAGGAATCCCGGCCGGGACCCTTCGCTTCGCTCAGGGTGACATTCGAGATAGATCCACTACCGGATTGAGCCGGTCATCGTAAGGCACCCAGCTCCAGCAACTCAGTGGCTCAACGGTTCCGCTCAGTACCATAGGACGAGCGCCTAACACTGCGAGTTGCGAGCCAGGCCCAGAGCAAGGAGGCCCCGACGGGCACAATGATTGCTGTAGCAAGTGTCGAGAGCTCAAGCACAGCGCCAAACTGCCGCTGGGTCACGTCAAGTGCGGACAGCGGAGCCACCAGGGGCCACGTCACGGCATAGAGCGCCGCAAAGGCGGGGCTATCGGGGCGGGCGGCCAGCAGGCGGGCCAGCAGGCGGGCCAGCAGCAGCGCCTCGACCGCCCCGGCGAGCCAGGCCAGAATCGCGCCCCGCACCTGCATCTTTTCCGCAGATTCGTTCGTCATAGACGCATACCTATAGCGGCAGACACTCACGCTCATATCATCTGTCTATAACTTTTGAACTATAGCATTTGTGACGTTGTTCTGATACACTAGGGGTGAGATAACCAACTCACAATCCCACCCTCATGAAACTTAGAACGGCGCTATTGTACCAGGGGGCCACGCCGTGATCAATGCCACGACCCACCAGGGCACCGAGGGCGTCCTGCGCGCCGAAGCTCGGCCAGTTCGCCGCATCAGCTCGCGCGCGCTGATCATCATGATGGGCGTCGAACTTACGATGATCTTCGGCGTGCTCGTCTGGGCGCTGTTCTGGATGCTGCCCGTCAGCACCCCCTTCGCCTCGCAGCACAACCTCGCGCCAGTCGTCGAGACAGTGCGCAGCAGCCTCAGCGGCACGATCAACGACCCGCTGATCGATATCGCGCCCGGGGTGAGCGCGCGGGCGAGCAATCTGCGCGGCCTAAGCATGGGCGGCTCGGTCTACTACTACTACGTCGAGGGCCACGCGAACTTCGACCCGCTGAGCCGTGGCGTTGTCGCCAGCGACGCGGTCGAGATCATGCTGCGCGACACCAGCGGCCCCAGTGCGATCGTGATCTACCGCCTGCGCTAGAGCACTGAGCGGAACGATTCGCACCTTTCTAGCGCAGGCTCAATCGATCCGCCTGCCGCTATAGCGGCGGGCAACAGCAGGCCCGGCGCGCTCACGCGCCGGGCCTCAGTGTGTCTCAGTGCCCTCAGTGCCTCAGTGCTATGCCTTCTTCTTACCAGCCTCCCAGTCGCCCCAGTCACGATCCTCTGCGGCGCGTATCGCCCGGCGCTTCGCGACCCGCCGGGGCAGGGGGGCCACCTCGCGAAGCAGCTCCCAGAGCGACTCCTCCAGGTGCGGGTTCTGCTTGATCGCCTCGTCGACCATGGCGTAGTCGATCCCGCGCTGGTGCAGATCGGCGGCGATCCGACGCGCCGCGTCACGGTCGCCCGCGAGCAGGGCGTCTACAAGGCCAAACTCAGGCGGGAGTTGCTCTGCCACAGGCGCACCCCTTCATCCGGCAATCTGCAATCTGCAATCTACAATCGTCTAGGCCGTCAGGATAACCGGCCCATCATCGGTGATCGCCAGGGTGTGCTCAAACTGCACCGAGCGCCGCCCGTCGCCCGTCCGCACCGTCCAGGAGTCAGAGTCGACCTTTGTCGTCGCGACGCCGGCGTTCACCATCGGCTCAATCGTAAACACCATGCCAGCCATAATCTTGCGGATGTTGCGCGGCTCGTCATAGTGCAGCACCGTCGGATCCTCGTGGAGGTTTTTGCCGAGCCCGTGTCCGGTATACTCGCGAACCACCGAGAAACCGCTGGCCTCGGCGTGCTGCTGGATCACCGCGCCGATCGTGCGCAGCGTCTTGCCGACGCGGGCCTGCTCAATGCCGAGGGCTAGACACTGCTTCGTCACCTCAATCAGCCGGTGCGTCTCATCATCGACATCGCCCACCGGGTAGGTCTCGCAGGCGTCGCCGATCCAGCCGTTGAGCCGCAGCCCAATATCTACGCCGATCACATCGCCCTGGCGCAGGCGCTCCTTCTTGCTCGGGATGCCGTGACAGATCACGTCGTTCACCGACGCGCAGATCGTCGCGGGGAAGGGCGGGATGACGCCGCGCCGGCCGCCCGGCACATAGCCCTTATACACCGGGTCCGCGCCCTTGCCGCGGATAAACTCCTCGGCGATCGCGTCGAGCTCGGCAGTGGTGACGCCGGGCCGCACATGCTCACGCAGCAGATCGAAGGTGGCGCGCACGAGCTGGCCCGCTTCGCGCAGGAGCGCGATCTGTCGCGCTGATTTAAGTGTTACTGGCATAGTGTATTCGCTTTCTCACAGGGTGTACCAGTACACAGTATACCCCATGCACGGCGCATTTCGCATCCTTGCGGGCGGCTGGAGCTGGGCTGTTGCAACGTCACCTCCCGGTGGGGGTGCGGGGGCGGCGAAGCCGCCCCCGCAGAATTTTTTTGTTGGGTTTGGGCGGCGAAGCCGCCCAAACCCAACAAAAAGTAGGGTCTGGGGGCGCAGCCCCAGCACTTTGCATCAGCCCCGGCGGCTGGAGCCGCCGTGATCCATACGCTACCTTTCCGGCAGCGGTGGGCGGGGCAGCAGGCCAGCCCGCTCGACGATCTGCGGGATGGATCGCGTCCAGTCCACCGACATAATATGCACGCCGGCCACGCCCTCGACGCCTAGCAGCTCATTCACCAGCTCGGCGGCGATCACGATCCCCTCATGCTCGGAGTCTGCCGCCGCCAGCATGCGGTCCACAATGCCGTCAGGCATCAGCGTGCCGGGCAGGTGGTCGCGCAGATAGACGGCGGAGTTCGGTCGGCGCAGCACCATCACCCCTGCCAGAATATGGGCCTTCTGGTGCAGCCCGGCCGCGCGCACGTCGGCCATCCACTGGCGGAAGCGAGCCACATCGAAGATAAGCTGGGTCTGAATGAACTCGGCGCCGGACTCGATCTTCTTCTCCAGGCGCGCGGCCCGCTCCACGTTCGGGTTGGCCACGCCGCCGATGAAGAACTGCGGTGCGTCCTTCAGCGACGTGCCCGACTCGAAGGCGGCCTCCTCGCGCAGCTTACGCATCATACGGATGAGCTGGAAGGAGTTGAGGTCGAGCACATTCTTCGCCGCCGGGTGGTCGCCGATGCGCGGGTGGTCGCCAGTCATACACAGCACATTGCGCACGCCGAGGGCCGAGGCGCTCAGGGCGTCGGACTGGAGCGCGATCCGGTTGCGATGCTGGCAGGTCATCTGCATGATCGGCTCGATGCCGACCTGGCTGAGCAGGGCGGCAGCTCCCAGAGCCGACATGCGGGCCACGCCGCGCTGGTTATCGGTGAGGTTGATCGCGTCCACGCTTGTGCGCAGGCCCTCGGCCAACTGGATGAGCCGGTCGGGCGCGGCACCCTTGGGCGGGGCCATCTCCCCAGTCACCACAACCTGGCCGGCGGCAAGGCGGCGCTGAAGGTTTGAGTGCATAGAATAATTGCCGATTGCCGATTGTAGATTGCAGATTGCAGCGCGGGCGATGTCCGCAATCTGCAATCTGCAATCGGCAATCTACAATTGTTCGAGGGCCTGCTTCAGATCGGCGATCAGGTCTTCGGCGTCCTCGATCCCGCACGAGAGCCGCACCAGGTTGTCGCGCATGCCGACGGCGAGGCGCTGCTCGCTGGTCAGCTCATAGAAGCTCATCAGGGCCGGCTGCTCAACCAGGCTCTCGACGCCGCCCAGGCTCGGCGCGATATAAGGGATGCGCAGGCTGTCGATAAAGCGCGCGGTCGACTCCAGGTCGCCCTCAACCTCGAAGGAGACCACCCCGCCGAACCCACGCATCTGGTCGATGGCCACGGCGTGATCCGGGTGGCTCTCCAGGCCAGGGTAGTGGACGCGGACCACGCGCGGGTGAGACTCCAGGAAGCGGGCAACGGCCATGCCCGTGCTGTTATGCCGATCCATGCGCAGGGCGAAGGTCTTGAGGCCGCGCATAAGCAGGTAGGCGCTATGCGGGTCGCAGATGCCGCCGAGGATGCCCTGGGACTGGCGCAGCGCGCTGATGATCTCCGGATTACCGATCACCACGCCGGCCAGCAGATCGTTATGCCCGCCCATATACTTGGTGCAGCTGTGGATCACCAAGTCAATGCCATGATCGAGCGGCCGCAGGTTATGAGGCGTGGCGAACGTCGCGTCAATCAACGTCTTCACCCGGTGCTGGCGGGCGATAGCCACAACCTGCGACAGGTCGGCCACGCGCAGGTAGGGGTTCGTCGGCGACTCGCTGAGGATCAGGCGGGTCTGTCCAGGGCGCACAGCATCGGCCAGGGCCGCGTAGTCGCAGGCGGGCACCACCGTATGCTCGACGCCGAGGCGGGCCAGCAGCGTCTGCACAAACTGGCGGGTACGGCGGTAGCAGTCATCGGTGAGGATGAGGTGGCCGCCGGAGGGCACCATCGACAGGATGGTCGTGGTGATCGCGCTCATGCCAGATGGGCAGAGCAGAGCGGCGGCATCACCTTGGGGCGACTCGAGTGCGGCCAGTTTGGCCTCGGCGGCGCGCACCGTGGGGTTGCCGTAGCGCCCGTACTCCTCGCGCGCGACCCGCCCCTCCTGAAAATCGATCAGGGCAGCGGTATCAACAAACGTATAGGTTGCCGCCTGGAAGATCGCCGGGGTGATCGAATGCTCGACACGCTGGCGCGGCTCTCCTGCGTGGACGGCGGCAGTGCTCGGGCCGTGGTCGGGGGTGGTGTCTGGCATAAAAAAACCTCACCGCTCCGGATGAGTGCATCGCTGCGTCTGGTGAGACAAGAATCCAGAGGCACTCTACAGGCTGCCGTGGTGAACTGCGCGCTGATGCGCCAGATCTGCAACCTGATATCTATAATCTGCAATCTTGCCTTAATGGTGCGAGAGTATAGCAGGGCCGGGTAGCCCTGTCAATGAATTGGCTAACAAACCAATTTTCAACGGTTGACATGCCCCCGACTGGCTGCTACAATCGCGGTTTGTGCAGTGGTTCACGAGAAGGTATGGGGGAGGTGCCGTGTCCACAGGGAAAGGGGTTCGCTCTCCGCAGCGTCGTGCGCGATCCGTTGGGGTTCTTCTGGCACTCAGCATCAGCCTCGGCGCATGCGCGCCGCCGGAGCCGCCCCAGCGCATCTTGCCCACGCTCCCCGCCGTGCTCGATATCACCCCGGCCCCGACGCTCGATATCGACGCGACGGCCACCTCCTACGCCAGCGTCGTGCGCCCCTCGCCCACTGCTGCCGCCCTCTACACGGTGCAGCCCGGCGACACCCTGAGCGCTCTGGCCGAGCGATTTAACACCACCGTCGAGACGATCACGGCGGCCAACGGCATCACCGACCCGAACTCGCTTCAGCCGGGGCAGACTCTGATCATCCCCTCGCTCCTGCGCACCCCGGTGACAGGCTCGCCTGAGCCTGCCGTCACGCCCTCGCCCACCCTATCGACGCCCTGAGCCGACGACAGATCCGTCTCAAGACTCCCTTGACACCGGATCATAAACTCGGTATAGTATTTTTGTCGGCTAATCCACAGCAATGCCATCTAGGCACGAAGGAGGTGATGCCCATGATCATAAGCAAGCGTATGGGTGTCACCGCTGGTGAGACCTGCTAGGGTCGCCACCAACGGTGACATCCCGGATCTTTGTTGAAGGCCCCTGCCACTGGCAGGGGCCTTCGACGTTCAACCCCGCACGCAGTCGTACACCACCCTGGGGGCTTCGGCGGGCGCTGGCTCCCACTGGGGCGTGTGCCGCGCGACAAGGGACAGCCCGGCGTCGCCGAGGGCCGCCCGCACCTCGGCATCCTCCCAGCTGCGCTCCTCGTGGAGTTCCTCGCCACGATACCAGCGCTCGATCTCGCGCACAAACCAGACGATCCGGCCCCTGGCGATCCGCCGCTCCACATCGTAGCTCAGCCGGTTGTACACCAGCAGGTCGGGCGAGTCGAAGACCACCTGGTCGGTGTCGTCCCAGGAGTCAAACTCGTAGACGGTGTTCAGGTCGAACACAAAGCGCCCGCCGGGCCGTAGCAGGCGGGCCACGCCAGAGCAGACGGCGGCCAGATCCTCGTGGGCGCCCAGGTAGTTCAGGCTGTCGTACAGGCATGTGACCAGGTCGAAGGAGGCCGGGCGGAGCGCCCCGCGCGCGGCGGGGCTGAGGCTCAGGCGGCGGATGTCGGCGGCAACCCAGCGCACCGACATGCCTCGGTCGCGCGAGCGGGCGCGGGCGATCCGCAGCATCTCCCGCGAGCGATCGACCCCGATCACCCGCACGCCAGACTCGGCCAGCGCGAGTGCCGCCGCCCCAGTGCCGCAGGCCAGATCGAGGGCGCGGCGCGGCGGCGCGGGCGCAGACGCTAGAATGTGTCGCGTCAGATCTTCAGCGAAGGAGCCCTGGCCGATGGCGTCGTAGATCGGAGCGTACGATTCGTAGATGCTCAATAGATTCCTTGCAGTAGAGCATACGTAACACTGTCACCCTGAGCGAAGCGAAGGGTCTCGGCCGGGATTCTTCGCTGCGCTCAGCATGACAGGACGCATCACAACGTTACTTCTGCGGTATTGCGATTCCTGCTACGCGATATGTGACGCACGCATCACATGTGAAACAGAGCGTAGCGCCAGTAGCCGAGCGAGGCGCGCAGCGCAGCGAGAAGATCTGCCGATGCCGCAGGCACAGGTGAGCCATAGGCGTGCATGCCCTGGTCGCGGGCGATCTTTAGGCTCAGCAGTTGGTCGGCGGGCAAGCTCACCACCAGCAGGCTGCGCACATCGCTCTGCCGGGCCGCCACAATCACGGCTATTAGCGAGTCGCCCTCGGAGACGCTGACCAGCGTCTCTGCGGGCAGTCCCCGGCCGGTCAGCGCTGCGTAGGCGCGGCTGCGTCCCGGCCCAGAGAGAGCGATGCGGGTGCCATAGCCACGGCGGTAGAGGTCGATGCTATGCTCGATCAGCGGCGTCGGCGGGATATCGGGCGCGATCACCAGCAGCAGATCGACGCTGCGCGCATCGTCGCGCTGGGACTGGATGACGGCGGCGGCAGCCCCTATGCCAACCCCGCAGACCCCGACGATGAGCAGCAGCAGGGCGAGGCGGGCCAGCTGCGCGCCGACCGAGCGCAGCACACCGGGCTGCAGCAGCGCCATCACTTGTCCACCGCGACGATACTATCGATGTGTACCTCCTCGGTCGGCAGCGAGCGGCTCGTCTGGGCAAAGCTCTGCAGGCGACGCACGCTCGCCGCGCCATCGTAGGCGGCCCGCTCAATGATCCGCAGCCCCTCTGCCGTCTCCGGCTCCTCCGTATTGGCAAGCAGCAGCTTGGTGTGGCTGAGGATGTTAGTCAGCAAGTTGTTAAAGTCGTGGGCGATCCCGCTGGCTAGCTCGCCAAGGGCGCGCAGCCGCTCGCTGTGCAGCAGTTGCTCCTGGGCGCGCAGCAGCTCTGCATAGCGCCGGATGTTCGCCAAAGCCACGGCGACCTGGCCAGCCAGCGACTCGGCCAGGTACACATCGCTCTGGTTGAAGCCGCCGCTGATGTTGCCCTCGATATCAATAATGCCCAGGATCGTCTCGCCATGCTTGATGGCCACGATCAGCTCCGAGCGAGTGTCCATCAGGGTCGGAGTCTTGGCGTAGCGCGGGTCCCGGCTCACATCATTCACCATCACGGTCTCGCCGTGGCGGGCAACCCAGCCAGTGAGCCCGCGCTGCACCGAGTAGCTGCGGAACTCGCCAAACTCGGCCACATCATTCACAATGCCCTGGGCCGAGCGGATCACCAGCGTATCGTCCTCTACCAGGCCGATCACCACCTGGTAGTAGCCGAAGGTGCGGTGCAGCAGGCCGGCCACCTCGTCGAGCAGGGTCTGCACATCGCTGATAGCGCTCAGGCTCCCGCTCAGCTGGTGGATTACCTGGATCTGGCTGGCCCGCGTCTGAGCCTCGCGCAGCAGCCGGGCGTTATTGATCGCCACCGCCAGATGGTCGCCGAACATCTGGGCCACCTGCACATCGGCCTCGACAAAGGCGCTAGGCGTCCACTTGTCGATCGTCAGCACCCCGATGACAGACTCGTTGACGATCAGCGGCACGCCGATCCACGAGCGGATCATCGCGCTGTCGGGCACATCCTGCCAATCAGTGATCTGCCGCACATCGGGGATGTAGGTTGCGCGGCGGTCATAATGATTGAGCCAGGCGGGCGACCCTGGCCCGGCCGCGAGCACGATGGTCTGGCTAAGGTCGAAGGTGTAGCCGTGGCCCGCAACTAGGCGGGCGTACTGTTCATCATGAAAGAGGAAGACCCCGGACGAGTCGTAGCTCACAAAGCGGGCCAGCTGCTCAAGGATGAAGTCGAGCACCCGATCCTGGTCGATCATGGCGTTGCAGGCGTTCGCCAGCTGGCTCAGAGTGGTGCTGAGGTCACGCGAGCGCTGCTCGGCGCTGATCAGGCGTTCTCTGGCCATAACCAGGGTGATCTGGTCGGCCGCAAAGCGCAGCAGATCGCGCTCGGCCCGCCGCCAGTAGCGGTCGGGGCGCAGCGCCCGGGCGATCAGCCATGGCGGCATCTTGCCGCGATCCTGCACGATCACATAGATATCACAGCTCTCAGCGCCGATCTGGTCGCCCTGCTCCTGGGTGAGCGCATCAGGCTCCCAAAGAATAGCGGATTGCTCGCCGACCGACCATGTGGACAGGGCGGAGTAGCCATCCGGGCCAGGGCCCATCAGGGCGCAGAGGTCGGCCTCCAGAGCTACGCCAAGCTCGGCCAGGATGCGCTCGATCAGCGCCGTCGCCGTGCCGGGCGACTGAGACGCCTGGCTCACCAGGTTCGTCAGCCGCTCGCGGGCGGCCGCGTAGCGCAGGGCGGCGGCGCTGGCCGCATTGGAGATCGCGATCGCGGCGTGGCTGGCGAAGATCTCGACCACCTGGGCCACGCCGGGATCGAAGAGCGCGCTGCCCGAGGTGCGGGCCAGGTTGATGGCGCCCAGGGTGCGGTCGTAGACGCGCAGCGGCAGCGAGAAGATGATCTGCTGCTCGTCAGGGACGATCCGCTTATAGCGCGGGTCCTGGCTGGGGTTCACCACCTGGAGCGGCTGGCTGTTCAGCGTAACCCACCCGGCGATCCCCTCGCCCAGGCGCAGCGACATGCCGGCCGAGAGCTGCGGGTCGATCCCATAGGCGGCGGCGACCGTCAGGTGATCGCCGCTCTCGTCGAGCAGCATGATCGAGATCACCTCGGCCCCGCTCAGGTCGCGCACGGCGGCGATCACCCGGCCCAGCACCTCGTTCAGATCGAGCGACGCGTAGACCAGCCGGCTCAGGTCAAGCAGGGCGGCCATCATCATTGGCTGTGCTGAAAGATCGGACATAAGCGGCTGCCTCTGCGGTGGGTGTCAAATAGGTCAGGACATTATACGATTCTCAGGAACCAGGCGCAAAGCCAAGGTGAGCCCTCCGCACAGCCGGCGTAACCTTCGGCCCACCCCGCCCGGTACAGATAGCGACGCCGACAGATGTGTCGGCCCGCTGGAGCCGGCGGGGACGCCCGGCCAATCATCAGGAGGATCACCGTGAACGCTGTGAAGGGTACGCTGAACCATGTCGAGCTGATCGGTCGCCTGGGTGCCGACCCGGAGATGCGCTTTCTGTCGAGCGGCAAGGCGCTGTGCCGCTTCAGCCTGGCCACCAACCGCCCCGCCGGCCAGGACGAGCATGGCAACCGGATCTACGAGACCGACTGGACCCACATCGAGGCATGGGAGCGCCTGGCCGAGATGTGCAACACCTACCTCCACAAGGGCCGCCGCGTGATGGTGTCCGGCAGCCTGCGCAACGACAGCTGGGTCGATAAGGAGAGCGGCCAGACCCGCTACCGCAGCTACGTGCGCGCCAAGGAGGTGATGTTCCTCGACCCGCGCCCCGAGCAGGCCGACGCGCCATCCGAGGTTTTCGAGGAGGAGGTTCCTTTCTAGAGCACTGAGGCACTGAGGCGCTGAGACACTGATGTGTGGGCGAAACTCCCCTCTCCCCTTGTGGGAGAGGGGCTGGGGGTGAGGGGGCAGCGCTATGGTATCATGCGCCCCTATGGACGCATTGAGAGGACTCAACCCCGCGCAGCGCGCGGCGGTGCTCGCCCCCGTCGGCCCGGTGCTCGTGCGCGCCGGGGCAGGCAGCGGGAAGACCCGCGTGCTCACCCTGCGCATCGCCCACCTGATCGAGGAGGGCGCCCGGCCCGCCCAGATCCTCGCCCTCACCTTCACCAATAAGGCCGCCAAGGAGATGCGCGAGCGCCTGCGCAAGCAGCTCGGCGGGCGCTCGCGCGGCCTACTGGCCGGCACCTTCCACGCCGTCTGCGCCCGCATCCTGCGCGAGCATATCGCCGGGCGGATCGGCAGCTACACCGCCGACTTCAGCATCTACGCCGGCGACGAGCAGCTCCAGCTGGCCGCCGCCGCCCTCGACGCGGCCACCGAGCGCCCGCCCATGCTCCTGGAGCCCGACGAGGTGCTGCGCCGCATCTCGCGGGCCAAGAGCCGCCTACAAACCCCGCGCATCATGGCCCGCTTCTCGCCCGACCCGGTCGACCGCTTTATCGCCGGCTGCTACCGCCGCTACCAGCGCGCCCTGGAGCAGGCCAACGCCCTCGACTTCGACGACATGATCCTGCTGACGCACCGCCTGCTCACCGAGCACCACGATGTGCTAGACGAGCTCCAGGAGCGCTGGCACCACGTGCTGGTGGACGAGTACCAGGACACCGACCCCAGCCAGCACGCGATGGTCGAGCTGCTCACCCGCCCCGCCGGCGGCCGCCCGCGCTCGCTCTTTGTGGTCGGCGACGGCATGCAGAGCATCTACGGCTTCCGCAACGCCGACCACAGCATCATCACCCGCTTCGCCGACGATTTCCCCGAGGCGAAGGTGGTTGAGCTGGACACGAACTACCGCTCGCGCCAGCCCATCCTCGACGCGGCCTTCGCGGTCATCCGCCACAGCAAGGCGGTTGCGCCCATGCCGCTGCGCGCCGCCGGGGTGACGGTGCCGGGCGAGCGCTACCTGCTCATCCACGAGTCGAAGGATGGCCGCGAGGAGGCCGAGCAGCTCGCCCGCAGCATCAATGAGCTGCACGGCCAGGGCCGCCACCTGCGTGAGATGGCCATCCTCTACCGCACCCGCCACATGAGCCGGACGATTGAGGCAGCCCTGCGCCACGCCCAGATCCCCTACAGCGTGCGCGGCAGCGTGGGCTTCTACGACAGGGCGGTGGTGCGCGATGCGCTGGCCTACCTGCGCGCCGTGGCCAACCCGGCTGATAACCTCAGCCTGGTGCGGATCGCCAACCTGCCCGCGCGCGGCCTGAGCGCCCAGGCCATCGCCACTCTCACCACATTCGCCGCCCAGAACGGGCTCTCGCTCTCCGAGGCCATGGCCCGCCCCGAGGGCCAGAAGCTGCTCTCGCCGAAGGCGGCCGAGGGGGCCAGGCGCATGGCCGCCCTGCTGGCCCGCTGGCGGCGCATGGCCGCCGGCACCGCTTCGCCCGACCACCTGCTGGCCGATGTGCTGGAGCAGAGCGGCTATATGGCCGCCCTGGAGAACCGCTTCAGCCCCGAGGATCTGCCCGACGCGCGCAGCCACCTCCAGGAGCTCATGGTCGCCGCCGAGGAGCACGACAGCCTCTCGGCTATGCTTCAGGAGATCGCCCTGTTCACCAACGCCGACCAGAAGGAGAGCGAGCGCGACCAGGTGCAGCTGCTGACGATCCACGCGGCCAAGGGGCTAGAGTGGGCCTTCGTCTTTGTGGCCGGCCTGGAGGAGAAGACGCTGCCCCACGAGCGCAGCCTCGGCACGCCTGACGGGATCGAGGAGGAGCGCCGGCTCTGCTACGTGGCCCTCACCCGCGCCGCCGAGCGGCTCTACCTCTCCTGGGCACCAGGCCGCAACCGTGGCCAGATCCTCAAGCCCTCGCGCTTTCTCGACGAGATCCTGGCCTACGGGAAAGAGCGGGCGGCACGGTAGGGATTGTAGGTTGTAGATTGTAGATTTTGGATGGAGAGATCTATGCGCCTATCGAACATGCTCGGCCGGACCCTGCGCGACGCGCCAGCCGAGGCCGAGCACGTCGGCCACAAGCTGGCCATGCGGGCCGGGCTGGCCCGCCCCATCGCCCCCGGCAGCTACGCCCTGCTGCCGCTGGGCATGGCCGTCGCCCGCCGGATCGAGGCGATTATGCACGAGGAGTTGGCCCGCATTGGCGGCCAGGAGTTCCGCACGCCCATCGTCCAGCCCGCCGCGCTCTGGGAGGCCACCGGCCGCTACCAGGAGTACGGCCCGCTCATGCTGCGCGCATCCGACCGCTCCGGCCGCCCCCTCGTCGTCGCGCCCACCCACGAAGAGGCCGTCGCCGAGCTGGCCCGCCGCGAGATCGGCTCCTACCGCCAGATGCCCGCCCTGATCTACCAGATACACACCAAGTACCGCGACGAGATGCGCACCCGTGGCGGCCTGATGCGCCTGCGCGAGTTCACCATGCTCGACGCCTACTCGTTCGACGTTGACCTGGCCGGGCTCGACAAAAGCTACGACGCCGTGGCAGTTGCCTTCGAGCGCACCCTGGCCCGCTGCGGCGTGGCCTACGTGGCCGTTCAGGCCAGCGCCGGCGAGATGGGCGGCGGCGAGACCCGCGAGTATATGGCTATCTCGCCCTCTGGCGAGGACACCCTGGCCCGCTGCGCGAGCTGCGGCTACGCGGCAAATGCGGAGGTGGCGGTCAGCGGGGGTTGGGGGTTGGGGGTTGGGGGTTGGGGAATGAGCAGTGAGGCAATGGAGGAGATCGCCACGCCCAGCACAGCCACCATCGCCGATCTGGCAGCACTCATGGACGTGCCCGAGTCTGCCACGGCCAAGGCGGTCTTCTTCGACACGCCCGAGCGCGGCCTAGTCTTCGCGGTGATCCGGGGCGACCTGGAGGTGAGCGAGGATAAGCTGCGGGCGGTCGCCAGGGTGAGCGAGCTGCGCCCGGCCAGCGCCGAGCAGATCGCCGCCGCCGGGGCGGTGGCCGGCTACGCCTCGCCGGTCGGCCTGGCGGTGGCCGAGGGCGACGGCCCCGGCGTCTTCGTGGTCGCCGACCTATCGGTGGCCGAGGGCGCGGGCGGCCTCGTGGCTGGGGCGAACAGGGCGGGCTACCACCTGCGCAACGTCGCCTACGGGCGCGACTGGCGGGCCACGGCGGTGGCCGACATCGCCGCCGTGCGGGCGGGCGACCCCTGCGCGCGCTGCGGCGCGCCGCTCTCGCTCGACCGGGGCGTCGAGATCGGCCATATCTTTAAGCTGGGCGACCGCTACACCCGCGCGGTGGGGGCGACCTACCTGGACGAGGCGGGCGCGGCGCGGCCGGTGGTGATGGGCTCCTACGGGATCGGCGTCGAGCGGCTGATCCAGATCATCATCGAGCAGCACCACGACGAGGCGGGGATCGTCTGGCCAGCCAGCGTGGCCCCCGCCGATGTGCATCTGATGGCGCTGGGCAAGGGCGAGGCTCCCAAGGCCGCCGCCGAGGAGCTGATGGGCGAGCTAGAGGCCGCCGGGCTGCGCGTGATCTACGATGACCGGAGCGAGTCGGCCGGGGTGAAGTTCAACGACGCCGACCTGATCGGGCTGCCGGTGCGCCTCGTGGTGAGCGACCGGCTGCTCGCCGCCGGCGAGCTTGAGCTAAAGCCACGCGGCGGCGCGGCGATCAAGCTGCCCCGCGCCGAGATCCTGCGTGAGCTGAGCAATCTTCTAGCAAAGTGAGTGTCTAATGCACGCAAAATGTAGCCAGCAATAACACTGCGCACAGTGAGGGTGTGGGAGAGCTTCGCTCTCCCACAAAAAAACTGATTGTGCTGCGGCGCGGCGGAGCCGCGCCGCAGCACAATCAGTGCAGCATGTGCCTGCTGGCAACACTAATGCACGCAAAACGGGCCAGCGAAGCTGGCCCGTTTTGCGTGCATCATAGTAGTACCTCAAAGCCCGCACAGCGCCTCAAGCAGCCGATCAATCTCCTCGGCCGTGTTGTAGTGGGCCAGACCCACCCGCACCATGCCGCCGTGCTCCTCCACGCCGAGCCGCTCGCTCAGGCTCAGGGCGTAGTAGTTGCCATCCCAGACAAAGATGCCCTGCTTGCCCAGCTTCTCGGCCACCTCACGCGGCGTATGGCCCTCCACACAGAACGACACCGTCGGCGTGCGCTGGGAGAAGCGCTCAGGCTCGCGGATGCCATAGAAGGTCAGCCCAGGAATCGCCAACAGCCCGCCGATCAGCCGCTCGGAGAGGCCGCGCTCGTAGGCGCTGAGCATGGCCATTGTCTGAATGATTGCCTGTCGCCTGCCCCCCGACTCCTGACTCCCGACTCCTGCCAGCGAGGCCAAGTAGTCCACCGCCGCCGTCACACCAGCTAGGCACTCGTGGTTCTGCGTGCCGGTCATCCAGCGGTCGGGCGACTCGTCCGAGGCCGGGCGCACCTTGTAGGGCTGCAGCCGCTCCAGGTGCGCGGCCTTTCCGTACAGGCAGCCAATGTGCGGCCCGAAGAACTTATAGACGCTACAGGCCAGAAAATCGCAGTCCAGGTCGCGCACATCGATCATGCCGTGGGGCGCATAGTGGACGGCGTCCACAAAGGCCAGAGCGCCCACGCTATGGGCAAGCTCCACCGCCCGCCGCACATCATTGATCGTGCCCACGGCGTTGCTGGCGAAGCCCACCGCCACCAGCTTCGTGCGCTCATTGATTTTCGCCGCCATATCGGCCATGTCGAGCGTGCAGTCCTCGACATCGACATCGACCTCGCGGATGATCACCCCACGCTCCTCAAGGGCGCGCCAGGGAGCCACATTCGCATCGTGGTCGAGCCGAGTCACCACAATCTCATCGCCGGGGCCAAGCTCACGACCGATCGCCCGGCTCAGGGCGAAGGTCAGTGTGGTCATATTCGCCCCGAACACCGTCTCCTCGGGGGCGCAGCCGAGCAGATCGGCCATCGCCTGATGCGCCGACGCAATCACCGCATCGGTGCGCCGGCTGGTCAGGAAGGCCCCGTGGGTGTTCGCGTTGCTGTGAGCAAGGTAGCCCGCGATAGCGTCGATCACCGGCTGGGGCACCTGAGTCCCGCCGGGCGCATCGAAGAAGACGGCGGGACGGCCAGCGACCTCCTCGGCCAGGGCGGGGAACAGGGGACGGACGGACTGCGGATCAAACAGAGTCATGGAGGGCTCCTAAAATAATCGATAGCCGATAGCCGATAGCCGATAGAGCCTGGCTGACAACCCTCCAGCACGAAATAGGGTCTATCGAAGATGGCAGTACCGCAAAAGGAACGCTGTGACGTTTACCTGTCATTCTGAGCGAAGCGAAGAATCCTGACCGGGACCCTTCGCTTCGCTCAGGGTGACAGAGTTCCTTTTGCTCTACTGCCGAAGATGGTTCATGGCATGCCTTATTGTACAGCAGACTGCGCAGCCATCGGCTATCGGCCATCGGCTATCGGCTATCGGCTATCGGCTATCGGCTATGATCTCCTGCACCGGCTTAAAGTTGAGCTTGGCGTAGCGACCCAGACCATCATGGCCCTCACGGGCCAGAATATGCCGGGCGGCCGAGGTGAGGGCGCGGATGGCCGAGGCTCCGGCGGGAAGCTGGCCGCGCAGCCCAGCCGCCGCGCCCAGGCGCAGCAGCTCGGCCCGGAAGCGCGCGCTGGCCAACACCGAGGCCGCCGCAACCGCCACGCTGGCTGCCTCGGCGTGGTGCATCTGCTCGGGCCGGGGCAGCCCGGCGGCGGCGAAGGCCCGCTCAAGCCGGTCGGCCCGCTGGGCGAACTGGTCACAGACGATCCGCGAGCTGCCGGTGGCCGCCCGCACCGGCGCGGCCGCCTCGGCGTAGAGCTCGGAGAGCAGCAGGTTGATGTTGTTCAACCCCGCATAGCGCCGGTTGTAGACCTCGGGGTCGAGCACCAGCACATAGCGCGCACTCTCTGGCACCAGCTGCTCGATCAGGGCAGCGATCTTCGGCAACGAGTCACCGTCGATCTCCTTGCTGTCGCGCACGCCGCCTTTTTGGAGAGCCGCCGCCGTCGGCGGGTCAACGTAGACAGCCGCCACAACCAGCGGGCCATACCAGTCGCCCTTGCCCGACTCATCCATGCCAATATGCGCGCCCGTGATCGCCGAGGCGCTGCTAGCGGTAGCCTTAGGTCGAGAGGGGACAGCTGCGCCCTGCTCCTGACCGACCGCCAGCTGCGACAGCCCGCGGCGCAGGGGCGAGTCCGCCCCGCCAATCACACAGCGCCCGCGCTTCGGGTAGAAGTCCAGGGTCGCCTCATGCGCGCCGTCGGTGACGAGCAGCTGCGACCCGTAGGGGATCGACTTCCCGGTGCGCCAGGTCCAGCCAGAGCGCTCGATCTTCTGGATGAGCGCGGTCAGTCGCGGGTCGTTCATAGAATATTCCTCACGCTGTGAAGTGTCCGGTCATGCTGAGCGCAGCGAGGAATCCCGGTCGGGACGCTTCGCTGCGCTCAGCGTGACATTCGGGCTTGAGCCACTACCAGAGAAAGACAGCTAATCTATAAATAGCCGATCCAAGTACAGAACGCAACTAAGGGTTCAGGGACAACAAAAAGACGCCCGCGCTTGTTATGCGCG
>RYFE02000038.1 GCA_004138175.2 Chloroflexales bacterium ZM16-3
CATGCGGGTTAGTTGGTCGTCTTCTACGATGAGGATGCGCTGTTGATTCACGACCTGTTCCTATGGGTTGCATCTGGTAATTGATTGCGAAATCCGCAACCACATCGACACTGCTACTACATTATGTAGTTGACTGCAAGAATAGACTCCGTGTGTAACCATGTATTACCAGCCCCGCGCTATTCATAATGATGTGATGGGGTGATGCTTGCTCTACGGTGCTATGACTCTGACTGGCGCAGCGACGGGCTGATCGCGCATGAGATCTGCGTATTTCTGCTTGATGTATCTGCTGCTGCTGGCGGCTATAGTCTGCCAGCAGCCTTTTGTCCGCCGCCCCTGGGCTGTGCGAGGCGATGATGATTGGGGCACCGAGATTACCTATGAAGGCAATACCGCAGAAGTAACCCTGTGAAGTGTTCTGTCATTCTGAGCGCAGCGAAGAATCCCGGCCGGGACGCTTCGCTGCGCTCAGCGTGACATGGGTGACAGGGTTACTTCTGCGGTATTGCCTATGAAGGTATCATGTATGCACCGGGACGTAATATTGGTCTCACCGGGATCGGCACGTAATCCCATCTGTATCCGTTTACTGTAATGTAGAGCCTTCCCGCTTGTACCTCAACCGCCCCTGGGCGATCCTCTGCCTGCGTGGGATGACGAGCAGTTGCAATTCCTCGCCGTCGCCGGGTCGATCCTCGTGGCCTCGCTCGATTCCGAGATAGTGCTTACAAGTATTGCCCATCTAAGGACCGGCTCACGTTAAACCCGCTTCACGAGCGTTCCTGTGCGCACGACTGGTAGCGGGTGCGGCACTTCCAAGATGGGTAGCGGCTGCACCACCATCGCATCGCGAAAGCTGCCCTGCGATTCCTGGATCACGCCCACCGGAGTCAAGGATCGCAGGGTGCGCCCAACCAGGCGCTGATGGGTGTCGATCTCATCGATCACGAGTTCAATCTCTTTCCTGGGCAATCACCTGCGTGATGGCGTCGGCGGGGCGCGTTGCGCCGGGCATCGTCATGCGCCGACGCCGGAACCGCCCGCCTACGCAGGTGGCTGGCCGCTGTCCCCTGTGACGCGGCTTCAGCCACCAGCGATGTTGCACCTCCTAGGACTGTCACTCTGGCAGAGGACGTAACTTTCTGATAGAATTGAGAGTTAGAAATAGGTGGTAGCCCTGCTATGCTCAAACCAACCACGAGTCCTCGTTCAGATGATAGTGGAGTATTTATAATCTGGGACGCGCCCTGCTGCGCTCGTCATGTGTGAGCGCGGCACCCCGATGGCATCCGAGACGCGGTGATCGAGAGTCTGAAGGGGACATAAGGAGTAGTTGTATGCATATTCTGGTAGCCGACGACGATATCCCGAGTGTCAAGCTAACGTCGTTTGTGCTTGAAGAAGCGGGATACCGCGTGGTGAAAGCCTATGACGCCCAGAGCATCCTCCAGGCTGTCGAGCAGAACAATCCGGATTTGATCTTGCTCGATGTGATGATGCCGAAGTCGAGCGGCTTCGACATCTGCCGCCAGATCCGCCGCAACTCCGATGTGCCGATTATCTTCCTGTCGGGCCGCTCTCAGCTCCAGGATCGGGTCATGGGCCTCCAGATCGGCGGCGATGACTATCTGGTGAAGCCCTATGAGCCATCTGAGTTGCTTGCCCGCGTCGAGGCGGTGCTGCGCCGGCGCAACAGCGACATGCTCAATCCCTCGTCGCGGCTGAGCCAGGGCGACCTGACGCTCGACCCGGTGGAGCACAAGGTGCTCTTCTCCGATAACCGGGCCGTTGAGCTGACTCCGCTTGAGTTTCGGCTGCTCTACTACCTCATGAAAAACTCAGGCCGCATTCTCAACATCAGCCAGATCCTCAGTAAGGTCTGGGGCTATGACTACGAGGGCGAGAGCAACCTCGTGGCGGTCTACATCCGCCGTCTGCGTACGAAGGTGGAGAAAGATCCAGAGCACCCGCGGCACGTGATCACCGTGCGCAACCTGGGGTATAAGTTTGAGGCATGATACGTCGCCCGGAGAGCGCTATTGGGTGAGCACCGCCAAACCCCAGCGCACGGTCGACGGCTGGCGCAAGATGCGCCCGATATTAACGTACACCTACCGCGCTGGATCATGGGTCATCCCTGCATCACGCCCCCGGCACCATATCGCCAAGAACACAAGCGGTAGCATGGAGAACGCTGGTCATGGCTGCGACCGATACGCTTCTTGCGCGGGCTGAGCCCTGGCTGCGCGCAAATATCCGCGACGGTTTGCGCGTGGTGCTGCCGCTCCCCATCCTCGCGTTGTCGTGGTGGTTTGTGCGGCTGCCGGTCGACCGCATCTCAGCCATCGGGCTGATTATTTACGCGGCATTCAATCTGTTTTTGCTGGTGGCCCTGCGCTACACGCAGGACGCTCAACACGAGCGACAGGCCACCGCACTGCTCCTGGCATCCGCACTGGGTGATATCGCCCTCGCCATCTGGCTGCTCTTCTCGGTCGGCCCCTTCACCCTGAGCATCTTCCCGATCTATACGGTGCTGGGGATGAAGGCCATCCACTATCGTCGCCGGTTCCTGCCGGTGATCCTGGCCCCGGCTATGCTCGGGCCGCTCTACCTCTCGGCGAGCTATCGTATGGGCCGCGGGGTCGATAGCCTCTCCACTGAGCAGACCCTCGCCTACTGGGGGCTGGTTGGCGGAAGCTGCCTCTTCATCGGCCTCCTACTCGCCCTCGGCGAGCGCCGCCTGCGCCAGACACGCCAACTGACCAACCAGATAGCCCAGCTGCGCGCCGAGCACGATTCGCGGGTGGCCGAGCTAGAGAGCATCAACACCGACCTGCGCGTGCGCATCCGCCGCCAGCAGTCACTTGAGGAGAGCCTGCGGGCGATCACCGGATCGCTGAGCCTTAACGATGTGCTCAGCCAGATCCTCGACAGCATGATGCAGATGCTCGGCACGCCTCGCGTGAGCGCTGCCGGGCTGACCCTGGTTAGCGGGGCGGGCTTCACCCACCGCACGATCGGCCTCGACGGTGTGGTGGCAAGCTGCTGGGCCGAGCCGCTGGCCCAACGTGTGGTGAGCACGCGTGGCCCGGTGGTGGTGGGCGATGCGCTGCTTAACCGTGACTGGCGTGAGGTGCAGCGCTGTGGGGCGCTGTCGGCCCTCAGCGTGCCCTTGATCGACCCGGATGGGCAGGTGCTCGGTGCCCTGACGGTGGTGAGCACGCAGCGCCACGCCTTCACGCCAACCGAGGCCCGTCACCTGACATCGTTCAGCATCCAGGCCAGCGTGGCCATCCATAACGCCGAGCTGCACACGCGCCTTGGTCGCCAGCAGGCGATGCTCCAGGCGGTGCTGCGCGATATTGGCGACGGCCTGATTGTAGTGGATGCGCAGGGCGCGATGGTGATGGCGAACCCGGTGGCCTACCAGTCGCTCCAGCAGAGCGACTCGCTCGACGGCGGTCTGCGCGACGCCCTCGACCAGATCACCCGCGAGCTGCGCGATGAGGGCACGCCGATGATCGAGCGCGAGCTTCAGTTTGGCGAGGAGGATCAGGAGCGCGCCTATCAGATCTTCGCCTCGCTCGTGCGAACCGCCGACGATGACGAGAGCTATGTCGCGCTCATTCTGCGCGATATCACCGACCACAAGCAGCAGGAGCGCCAGCGCGTCGAGTTTATCTCGATGGTCTCACACGAGTTGCGCAATCCGCTCAATACGCTCAATGGATTCCTGAAGGTTGTGCTCCAGGGCAAGGCCGGGCCGCTCAGCGAGCTCCAGCAGGAGTTCCTCGGCCTCGCCGATAGCCAGGCCGATGCCTTGAAGGGGCGGATCACCGAGCTGCTAGAGTTTAACCGCCTGGAGGCCGGGCGGCTGCGCCTCCAGCCACAGTGGGCGAACCTGACCGACCTGCTACTCAATGCGAGTGCGCGCTTTCAGATCCAGGCCGAGCAGTTTGAGCTCACGGTGGACGCCGATATCCCCGACAATATCCCCGAGCTACTGATAGACAGCGAGCGCATCGGCCAGGTGGTGACGAACCTGATCGAGAATGCGATGAAGGCCACCCCGGCAGGGGGGCACATTCGGCTGAGCGCGCAGATTCACGAGCACAAGGTGCAGGTGCAGATTTCCGACACGGGCGTCGGCATCGCCCCAGATCAGCGCGAGAAGATCTTTAGCCGCTTCTATCGGCTTGAGAATAAGTCATCGAAGCACGGCGTTCACCTTGGGCTGGGCCTTTCGATCTGCCAGCAGATTGTCGAAGGGCATAACGGGCAGATCTGGGTTGACAGTGAGCTCGGCAAGGGTAGCCGCTTTAACTTTACGATCCCAATGGTGCGACGTGAGCAGCTGATTAGCGAGCCGGTTGCGCCCTAGTACGATTGCAGACTGTAGATGATGCTCTGGCTATTGGGATGAGATCGGCGGTGCGGCGCACTCCCAACTGAGAACGAGAAGACCTGCGTTTATATGGCACGGGTGGCTGAGGAGCCCCCTTCCGAGAGTGAGGTTCGCGTGTGAATGTGGCTTTGATTGCACTCCCTTGCATTGGTAAGCTGTCGGTGCCTCCGCTGACGCTGGCATATATTGCGACCTTGCTGGAGCAGCGGCGTCATATTGTGCGGATCTATGATCTCGCGCTTGACCCGGAGGCACCCCTCAGCGCCGCCTTCCAGCCCCTGCGATCATTTCGCCCGCAGGTGCTGGTGGTTGCCGGCGAGCATCCCGAGATGCTCGCGGCGGCAGTGGACGCGCTACACGAAGATCAGCACCAGCATGTGCTGCCGGTGCTGATGAGCCGCAGCAGCCTGAATGCAAATCAGATCTGTAGCGGGGCGATCCAGTGGATCGATAGCCAGCGCGGCGGCCCGAAAGGCCCGGCTGATCCGTCTGTTGCGATCACGTTGATAGATGATCTGCCCTTCCCGGCCCGGCACCTGCTCTCGTTGGAGAGCTACGACTTACGAGCGGTCGGCGGCGAGCTCCAGACGATCGTGCTGGTGGCCGGGCTCGACTCCTCCGAGAGCGAGAAGATCGTCCTGCGCTCGCCCACGCAGATCGTCGCCGAGCTGCGCAGCGTCTCGCACGAGTTCGGCCTGCGTCACTACCTCTTCCCCGATGTTTCGATCACCGCAGACCGGGCCTGGCTGGTGGAGTTGCTGACGCGGCTGTGCGATGCCGGGCTGAATATTGGCTGGGAGGCGAGCGCCGACGCTGACCAGCTCGATGAGGCGCTCAGCGCGCATATGGCGCGGGCCGGCTGCGAGGCGATCACCCTGCACCTGCGGGCAGCTAGCGTGTTTGAGTCAGTCGATGTGCGCAGCCGGGTGCGCCAGGCGGTGACGACGGCGCGCGACCAGGGGGTGTTCGTGCGCGCCCACGTGCGCCTGGAGCCGCCTTACGAGTCGGTGCCGCACCTGGTGGATGTGGCCGCGACCTTTAACCTGGATGATGTGCGCTTCGATGTGGTACACGCCGGGGCGGTGGGCGAGGCGGGCGATGGCACCCAAGTGAAAAAGCTGGCCCGCCAGATGTATGATGCCGGGCGCAACCGTCAGCGCTTCATCAGCCGGTTTGGCCCGGCTCTGGGCAATCTGATCTGGAAGCTCAGCGGCCCGCGCGGGGCGTCTTCCGACACGTAGGGACGCAGCGCGCTAAACCTCTATCGGCAATACCGCAGAAGTAACCCTGTCACCCATGTCACGCTGAGCGCAGCGAAGCGTCCCGGCCGGGATTCTTCGCTGCGCTCAGAATGACAGAACACTTCACAGGGTTACTTCTGCGGTATTGCCTCTATCGTATATTGCAGCAATGGGCCAGCTTCGCTGGCCCATTGCTGCAACATACTGAGGATCTTTGGGAGAGCCCGCGCTATACGATGATGTTGCGCAGCGTGCCCAGGCCGGTGATCTCCAGCTCGACCTCATCGCCCCGCTCTAGCCACGGCCCATAGCCCGCCGTCAGCTCCAGCAGGCAGCCGGTGCCCACCGTGCCGCTGCCCAGAACGTCGCCGGGGTAGAGGGTGACGTCGCGGCTGGCGTGGGCAATTATGTCGGCGAAGCGGTAGTACATGCTGGCGGCGTTGCCCCGCGAGCGCTCGACGCCGTTGACCCTGGCGACCATCGTCAGGCTCAGGCGTCCGTCGTCGTCGGCGTAGATCTCTAGCTCGTCGGGGGTGACGAGCCAGGGGCCGAGCGAGGTGGCGAAGTCCTTGCCCTTGGCCGGGCCGAGGCCGATCCGCATCTCCTGGCCCTGGATGTCGCGGGCGCTCCAGTCATTCATAATTGTGTAGCCGGCGATGTAGAGCTCGGCGTCGTCGGGGTGGATGTTGCGACCCTGGCGACCGATCACGCAGGCCAGCTCCAGTTCGTAGTCGAGGGCCTCGGTCTGCGGCATGGGGATGTCGTCGTCGGGGCCGTAGATCGCGCCGTGGTTGGAAAAGTAGAAGGTGGGGATGCGGTACCACTCCTCGGGCACCTTCTGGCCGCGCTGAGCGCGGGCGGTGGCCACGTGCTGCTCGAAGACGAAGAAGTCGCGCAGGCTGCTCGGGCGAGGCAGCGGGGCCTGTAGGCGCACCTGGGCCAGGGGGAGGAGCATGGCCTCGCCACCGATCTGGAGGCCGCCAGCTATCTCGCCGTCGGCGATCTGGGCGACTGATGCGACGATGTCGGCGGCGGTATCTAGGTTGACCTCATCCTGGTCGCCGCGCAGGAGGCTGACCATGTCCCAGCGCAGGTGCTCGGCGTCCTCAATGACGAGGGCGGCGGCGGAGGCCAGGTCGACGACGGCGTCGCCGAGGAGCGCACCCGCGCGCGCGGGGCCGTCGGGCGGGGTGAAGGTGACGAGACGCATGGGAACTCCTTGCTGAATGTTGAGTGTTGAATTGCTGCGCTAGGGAATGATTTGCGCTCCCTCTTCCCTCACTTTTTTGAGGGCATCCCGTTTCGCGAGGTTGAGTCGGCAGATGTTGGCGTAGGCGCAGAATGAGGGGCACTCGCCGCTGGGGCTCACGGGGAAGCGGCCGGTGCGGGCACCGGTGATGGCTTTGCCCAGGCTCGTGCGTAGTGATTGCTCGGCATCAGTGCGATTGGCGGAGGTGAGCGCCTTGCTGCGTCTGCCGCTGCCGAGGGCGAGGTAGCCAGCCTGGGCGACCGGCTGCCCGGGAGCCAGGATCTGCTCGGCGGCCAGTGTGTAGACGGTGAGCTGGACATCTCGGCCGTTCAGGGTGTCGCCAAGGTTCGGCGGCGTGCTGCCGCTCTTGTAGTCGATCAGGGCCAGGCTGCCGTCGGCGGCCCGGTCGATGCGGTCGATCCGCCCGATGATCAGGGCTGGGCCAGCGGATGTGTCGATCTGGAGCGGCTGGTGGCCCCGGCCTATGCCGAAGCTTGTCTCGGTGTCGGTGGGCGTGTACTGTTCCCAGCCGTCGCTAGCGCGCAGGCTGCGGCGGAGGGCGCGGGCAAGGGTGCCGCGCAGGTCGGCCTGCTCCCATTCCCAGAGCGGCCCCGGCTCGAAGCCGTAGGTCTGCGGCGCGGTGGACAGAACCTCGGCGGCGGCGGCGGCTAGGTCGGCCAGGTAGGCATCCTCATGAGCCTCGGCGGCGGGCATGTCGCGCGCGGCCCAGCGCCGCCCGGCGCTGGAGAGGATCGCGTGGAGCAGCCGCCCCCGTCCGGCCTGGGCCATGCCCTCCTCGGGCTCGCCGGGCTGTCGGAGGCCCAGGATGTGGGAGGCGGCGAAGCGGAACGGGCAGATCGTGTAGTCGTTGATCTGGGTGACGCTCCACTGGTGCGCGGGGCCGAAGCGCTGGCTGAGCTGGGCGATAACCTGCGGGCTGTCGAGGATTCCCTCGTGGGGGCCGTACTCGCCGAAGCCCTCGCGCTCGCGCTCGATCTGGCAGGCGCGGGCGACGTGGGCGTGGAGCGGGTCGTCTGGATCGGGGGGCTGACCCGGCTTGGCGACCATGAGGGCGATCAGGCGCTCCTGGGGCGATGCGGCTTCGGCGAGATCGGGCGCGCTGCCTGCTTGGATGCGGTGCTTTGGGATGCTGCCTTTTATGAAGCGACCGAGCAGGTCGCGCAGGTAGGGCGATGGTTCGAGCGGGTTGCCGCCCTCGTCGAGGCGGGTGTAGCAGAGGGCGAGGCTCTGCTGGGCGCGGGTGACTGCCTCGTAGAAGAGGGTGCGCTCGTCGGCGGGTGCGTTAGCGGGCAGGGGGACGCCGCGCGCTGCCAGAGTTTCTCGTTCGCGGCGGGTGTAGAAGGCGGGCGCGGGCAGCCGGGCGGGGAACTCGCCCTCGGCGAGGCCGATCAGAACGACGTGGGGGAAGCAGGCGCTGCGGGCGGCCAGCGCGTCAAGGGCGGCCACGTATCCCTGCTCGGGCGACTGCTGGCCGTAGCTGGCGGCGCTGATCGTGGCCTGGAGATCAGACAGGAAGGCGCTGTAGCTCTGGGGCGGCTCCTGGAGCATGCGGGATGATTCGGCGAGGTCGGATAGGACTCTGCGCAGCCGCTCGGCCTGGGCGGGGGTGAACGGGAGTCGGGAGTCGGGAGTCGGGAGTCGGGAGTCGGGAGTCGGGAGTCGGGAGTCGGGAGTCGGGAGTCGGGAGTCGCCCCCTGCCTCTGCGCTGTGATCATCGGCGCTGCCAGGGTTGTCGCTCCAGCTTAGAAGTTGCCGTGTCCACTCGACATAACCTGCTGGCGTGGCGGTGGCGGGCGGGGTGAGCCAGGTGACGAAGGCGGCGAGCAGGGCGAGGAGGGCGGTCGCCTCGGCGGGGGTGATGGCGGGGCCGTCTAGGTCGTCGTCGGGCGGGGGCGGGTTGTCGGCGAGGCGCTGGAGCAGGGCGCGCAGGCGGTCGAGCCGACCGGCGTAGCCCCCGGCGCGGGTGGCGCGGTCGAGCAGGCTGGCGGCTATGGTGAAGCTGGGGATGTTCGGCAGGTCGGCACCGACGAGCGATGGGCTGTGCGTGCCGAGGTCGCGCCAGCACTCGACGAGGGCGCGGCGCGGGTAGCCGGAGCTTGGCAGGCTGAGCAGGGAGAGCAGGGAGACGATGGGCGGGGCCTCGGCGAGGGGCAGCCCGGCGACGATGGCCAGGGGCAGGCTGTACTCGGCGGCGACCTCGCGGAGCAGCGGCGCGTAGGGCGCGGCGCTGCGGAAGATGACGGCGATGTCCTCGGGGGCGGTGCCTTCGCGCAGCAGGCGGCGGACATGGCGCAGGGCGGCGCGCACCTCGCGCTCGCGGTCGGGCGCGCTGATGAGCTGGATGGCCCCGCCCGCGTCGGCTGGGGGATGATCGGCGAGATCGAAGAGGCTGGCCTCGGCGTGGGCGAGGGGCGGCAGCGGGGATGTGGCGCGCGGCAGCTGCTTTAGCTGCGCCTCGGGCAGGGCGGCGCGCAGGGCGGCCAGGGTAGCGATGAAGCGGCGGTGGGCCGGGCGGGCGTCGGGGCCTCCGGTGAGTGTTATCAGGCTGCGCTCGGCGCGGTCGCAGAGGGCGCGCAGAAGGTTCATCTGGAGAGGGGTAAACTGGTCGAAGCCGTCGACGATGAGGAGCGCGAGGTCGGCGAGGGGCGGGCTGGCGGACTGGAGGATGTCGATGGCGCGGGCCATGCGCCCGGCCTCGTCCTCGACGCCGATCCGGATAAGGGCGGCCTGGTAGGCGGCGTAGATCGCGGCGAGGTCGGTGTCATAGCTGCCGACGGAGGCAGCCCCCAGCGACTCAGGGGCGATCTGGGCGGCCTGGAGATCGTCGATCAGGGCGAGGGTGTCGGCGACGAGCCCGGCCTTGTGGGCCACGGGCGCGAGCTGCGGGATGGCGCCCTCGTCGGCGAGGCGGCGCAGCTCGGCGCGCAGCAGGCGGGCGCGCAAGGTGGGGGTTGCCTGCGGCAGCTCGGCCGCTGCCTCTTTCAGGATGATGCTGACGAGGCGGGACGGCTGACACAGCGAGGCGCGGGAAATTCTATCGCGCACCTGAGGGGCCAGCTTATCGCGGTGGAGCCCGCTGGGAACCAAGAGTATGGCCCGGCCGCGCCGAGGCTCCGCCATCCCCGCAAGGGCGGCTATGGTCTTGCCAGCAGCTGCGGGGGCAAGTAGGATGGTGATGTCGGGTGCATGGGGCATGGGTTTGTGGTAGGCTTTCTTTGTGAGTTGGGTGTTGAGTGTGGTCATTATAGAGGATCTCATAATGTATCGTCAGATAGAGATGGCGGGCGGGGCGCGGCCGCGGGTGCTGGTGGTGCTGGCGCACCCGGACGATGAGAGCTTTGGGGCGGGCGGGACGCTGGCGCTCTATGCGTGGTGCGGGGCGGAGGTGCATCTGGTCTGCGCGACGGGCGGCGAGGAGGGGGAGATGGCGCCGGAGCTGCTGGAGGGCTACGGCTCGACGGCGGAGCGGCGGGCGGCGGAGCTGGACTGTGCGGCGCGGGCGCTGGGCCTGGCGAGCGTGACGATGATGGGCTACCGCGACTCGGGGATGCCGGGGGCGGAGGCGAACCGGCACCCGCAGGCGCTGTTCGCCCAGTCGCTGGATTCGGTGGCGGCGCGGGTGAATGCGGAGATCCGGCGGGTGCGGCCGCATGTGGTGATCACCTTTGACCCGATCGGCGGCTATCGCCACCCTGACCATATCGCCATCCAGCAGGCGACGGAGTTGGCCTTCTATACGGCGGGCGACCCGGCGCGCTACCCTGGCGATCTGCCAGCCTACGCGCCGCAGAAGCTCTACTTCCAGACCTTCTCGCGGGGCCTGCTGCGGCTGGCGGTGTGGCTGATGCCGCTGTTTGGGCGCGACCCCCGGCGCTTCGGGACGAATGGTGATATCGACCTGGCCTCGCTGGCCGAGGTGGACTTTCCGGTCCATGCTGTGATCGACTTCCTGCCGGTGGCGAAGGCCCGCGAGCAGGCGGGGGCATGCCACGTCAGCCAGGGCGGCGGGGGCGGCGGGGGGCTGCGCAGGCTTGTTGGGCGGGTGCTTCTGCTGCTCGGCGGGCGCGAGACGTTTATGCGGGCCTACCCTGAGCCGCCGCGCGGGCTGCGCGAGCGGGATCTGTTCGAGGGGGTGGACTTCGAGCGCTGAGCTTCCGCGCACTCAGCGACTCCGCGTGGATCTTAGCTCATCTTTAGCTTGCGGTCACAGGGGCTTTAACCTCCGGGGCGATACTCTTCCTATAGAGCGTAAGCTCTAACGAAGCATATAGCTCTGGAGGTAAGATACATGAACCGCTCGAAAATTATCGCCACCGCCCTGGCCGTGCCGACGGCCTTGGCTATCGCGGGCTGCTCGGCCATCAGCACCGGCACGCCGCCGCCGCAGGCCGCCGCCGCGCCCGCTGGCGCGCCTATCGCCTCGGCGGCACCCGCCACCGGTGGCACTGGCTCACTGGCCGCCTACGAAGGCACCTTGGAGCAGATCTACAGTCAGGTCAACCCCTCGGTCGTCCACGTTGAGGTGGTGGAGCAGGCAGCGGCCCAGCCCGCCATGCCCGACCCCTTCGGCCTCTTCAACGGGCAGCAGGGCCAGCCGCAGGTGCAGGTCGGCTCGGGCTCGGGCTTCCTCTGGGATAACCAGGGTCACATCGTGACCAATAACCATGTGGTGGCCGGGGCCAGCAAGATCAGCGTCACCCTCTCCGACGGCACCACTGTGCAGGCCAGCGTGGTTGGTGCCGACCCGACTAGTGACCTGGCGGTGATCGCGGTTGACCCGCAGGCCACCGCCTCGCTCCAGCCGATCCAGGTTGGCGACTCGACCCAGGTGAAGGTTGGCCAGCTGGCCATCGCCATCGGCAACCCCTTCGGCCTGGACGGCACCATGACCACCGGGATCATCAGCGCGATCGGCCGCTCGCTGCCCACGGGGAGCGGGAACGCGCCGAGCTACACCATCCCCAATGTCATCCAGACCGACGCCTCGATCAACCCAGGTAACTCAGGCGGCGTGCTGCTTGATGACGCCGGGCGGCTGATCGGCGTCACGGCGGCGATTGAGTCGCCGGTGCGCGCATCCTCGGGCGTGGGCTTTGCCATCCCGGCGGCGGTCGTGCAGCAGGAGGTGCCTGGCTTGATCAAGGACGGGAAATATGAGCACCCCTGGATTGGGCTGAGCGGCTCGACCCTGAACCCGGATGAGGCCCAGGCGATGAGCCTGCCCGCAGGCCAGCGCGGCACCCTGGTGGCGACCGTGGTGAGCGGCGGGCCTGCCGACAAGGCGGGGCTGCGCGGCAGCGACCGCCAGGTGACGATTAGCGGGATGCAGGCCCAGGTTGGCGGCGATGTGATCACCGCCGTGGATGGCCAGCCCGTGAAGAGCTTTGACGACCTGGTGGCCTATTTGGCCGACCACACCAAGGTCGGGCAGTCGGTGAAGGTTACGCTGCTGCGTGGCGGCAAGGAGCAGACGATTGATCTGACTCTGGCGGCGCGGCCGAGCGACCCCGCCGGCGTGGCGAATAACACGGGCGGCAACTGAAGGAGGGTGTGATGGGCGATATCGGTGTCCCTGAGCTGCTGATCATCCTGGCGATCATTATGGTTGTGATCGGGCCAGGGAAGCTGGCTGGGCTTGGCAGCGCGCTCGGCAGATCCATCCGCGAGCTGCGCCAGGGGCTGCGGGATGAGCCTGTGCAGCACGACGAGGGCGCGCAGCCTGAAGCGACAAAATAGTGATATAGTGGCGATACGGCGGCGGAGCCGCCGTATCGCCACTATATCTGTTAGAGATTCCCGATGAGCCAACGCATACTGATAGTCGAGGACGAGGCGGAGATCGCGGGCTACCTGCGGCGCGGCCTCGTCTATGAGGGATACACGGTGGAGGTGGCGACCGGCGGGGCAGACGCTCTGGCGGCCGCCCGCGAGCGTCCGCCAGACCTGGTGATCCTCGACCTGGGGCTGCCCGATATTGACGGCCTGGATGTGGCCCGCCGCCTGCGGGGCGGCCCGTCTCTGGCCATCCTCATGCTCACCGCCCGCGATGCGGTGGCCGACCGGGTGGCCGGCCTTGAGGGCGGCGCCGACGACTACCTGACGAAGCCCTTCGCCTTCGAGGAGCTGCTCGCCCGCGTCCATGTCCAGCTGCGCCGCCGCAGCGCTCAGCAGGAGCACGAGCTGCTCACCGTCGGCCCGCTGAGCCTCGACCCAGCCGCCCACGAGGTGCGGGTGGCGGGCCAGCGCGTCGAGCTGACCGCCAAAGAGTTTGAGGTGCTCGACATCTTCATACGCCACCCGCGCCAGGTGCTGACCCGCGAGCAGGTCTACGAGGGGGTCTGGGGCTACGACTTCGGCAGCGACAGCAATGTGCTGGAGGTGTATGTGCGCGCCCTGCGCCTGAAGCTGGAGGCCGCCGGGGCGCCGCGCATGATCCACACGGTGCGCGGGGTGGGCTACGCGCTGCGCGAGGATGCGTAGGTGCGCCGAACCCACTCACTGCGCACCCGCCTGGCCTTCGGCTACGGCCTCTTCTTCGCTGCCGTGCTTGTGCTGATGAGCGCCGGGGTCTACTGGCTGGTGCGCCAGGCTTTGCTCACCGAGGTCTCCCAGGAGCTTGCCGCCGCCGCCGAGCTGATCCAGCAGGACTTCGCCGCGAGCGCGGGGCCGCTGCCCGGCTTCTTTAGCGACCCTGATGTGCTCCTGAAGTCACTGCCGCCTCGGCTCACCGAGCTTGATACGCCAGCCTTCTATGTGCAGGTGAGCGACCTCGACGACCAGTTCAGCATTGGCTCGGCCAGCCTACGCGGGCAGCAGCTTCCCCGCACGCCCGAGGATCAGACGGCGGCGATGGGAGGCAGCACGACGACCAGGATCTTCCCGCTCGGGCGCGGGCGGGTGATCCAGCTCAGCGCGCCCCTGCTCGCCGGGGGCGCGGTGGTGGGCGTGCTCCAGGTGGCCCAGTCGCTCCGCCCGGTCGATCAGACCCTCCAGGTGCTCCTGGAGGGTCTGGCTATCACTGGGCTGATCGCCCTGGTGGCCGCCGTGCGCGGCGGGGTCTGGATCGTTAGCCGCTCGCTTGGGCCGGTGAACGAGATCACCTCCACCGCCCGCCAGATCTTCCAGGCCGCCGACCTGGCCCGCCGCGTGCCCGCCGCATCCGCCGCCGACGAGATCGGTGCCCTGGCCGACACGATCAACGCCATGCTAGAGCGGCTGGAGAGCCTCTTCACGGCCCAGCGCCGCTTTGTGGCCGATGTTAGCCACGAGCTGCGCACGCCGCTCACGGCCATGCGCGGGCACCTGGAGCTGCTCCAGCGCGGGGTGGTACGCGACGCCGAGGACCAGGCCGAGATGACGGCTGACCTGCTGCGCGAGGTGAACCGCCTGACCCGTATGGCCAATGACCTGCTGCTGCTGGCCCAGGCCGAGGTTGGCCTTCAGCTACGCTGCGCGCCTGTCGCGCTCGACGATCTGGTGCTTGAGGTGGTGCGTGAGCTGCGCCCCCTCGGCGAGGGCGTGGCCATGCGGCCGCAGCTTGCCGAGCAGGTGGCGATCAGCGGCGACCGCGACCGGATCAAGCAGGCGCTGATCAACCTAGTGGCCAATGCCATTCAGCATAGCCCCGTCGACGGCACGGTGACGGTGGCCCTCGACCAGGATGGCGAGTCGGCCTACCTACGGGTGCGCGACGAGGGCCAGGGCATTGCGCCCGAGGATCTGTCGCATGTCTTCGAGCGTTTCTACCGCGCCGACCGCGCCCGCGCCCAGCGCACCGGCGGCGCTGGCCTGGGGCTCGCGATCGTCCAGTGGGTTGCCCATGCCCACGGAGGCGAGGTTCTGGTTGAGAGCGCCCTTGGCAGCGGCGCGGCCTTCATCATTCGCCTGCCGCTGAGCAGAGAACAGGAGACAGAGGACAGGGGATAGGACGAACATGGTCCGTATCCCCTGTTCTCTAGCTACCTACAGTCCCTAGCGCCCCGACACTGAGCTCGTGTTCGTCGGTAGCCCCATGCGGCTGAGGGCGGCCACGGGGCGAGCGAAGGGGAGATCCGATACCCCGCTATACTGGCGCAGCAGGTGGTAGGTCAGCAGCAGCTGGGTGATCGCCAGCGGGTCGCTGTGGCGCGTCTCGCTGCGATCAAGGTAGTCACCGAACTGATCACCCTGCAGGGGAGACAGATCGGGCAGGTGCTGCCAGATCGCGTCCTCCAGCTTAATGGCGTGATCCGTGGAGACGCTACCGTCGATCTCCAGAATATCCACAGGGCGACCACCATCGCGGCCGAGCTCCAGGCGCACGCCGGGGCTGCGCGTGTCGTCCTCGCAGAGATAGGTCAGGTCGGGGTGGGGGATGGTCGGGCGCAGGGTCAGCCGCGCGTTCAGGGTCGGCCCAGCCTCCTCCATCGGCACCTCGGGCGGGGGGTAGAACTGCACCACGATGTCGGCGTGGTCGCGCTGAGGGCGGATGAAGGCGGCGGAGTCAGGCTCGCGCACTTCCATCTCGGCCAGCACCTGCTCGGGCTTGTAGCCGCGCTTGGTCACGTCGCGCTTCACCTTCCAGACCCGACGCAGCTCCTCGGGCGGGTTGAGGTAGACCTTCACATCATAGAACTGGCGCATGATCGCGCTGGAGAAGCCGAGCAGGCCCTCGACGATCACAAACTCTTTGGGCTGGACATACTCGGGGCGCACCAGGCTGCCGGTGCTGTGGTCGTACACTGGCTTGAGGATGGGCTGGCCATAGTGCAGCCGCTCCAGGTGCAGCTCCATCACATCCAGATAGTTGCAGTCCGGGTGCAGCGCGGTGATGCCATTCGCGGCGCGCTCACGCCGATCATACTTATGGTAATCATCGGTGCAGACATGAGTCACCCGATCTGGGCCGAGCAGCTTCACCAGTCCCGAGGTAATCGTGGTCTTCCCGGCGGCGCTATCGCCCACAATCCCCAGGATAATCGGTCGCTTGCGCATTGTCGTGATCGCTTTCTCTACTACGTCTCTGCTATTACGGTGTCACACGCCTTCGGCAGATCGGTATGACAATATGCCCTCAGGGATATGGCAGCAATGCTGCCATACCCTGAAGAACAGACGCTTGGGGCGCGCAGCGCCGCGCGCACGTCAGGATGGCGTCTCTGAAGCAGTCCCACCACGGAACACCCGGCTCGCCCGCACATCCTCGGCGTCGATGCGGGCCAGGTCTTTGGCGACAATGCTGCCGCCGGCGCGGATGAGCCGGTTGGCCTGGCGCAGCTTGATCCGATCCAGGGCATTGCGCACGCTGCGGGCGTTCGCAAAGTGCGGCTGCTGCACGCGAAGATCCAGGTACTCGCGAAATGCCTCCCGCGAGTCATCGTCGAAGGCGTACATCTGCTGCCGCACCATCAGATCAGCGATCTGCACCAACTCATCCAAGCTGTAGTCTGGGAAGTGGATGTGGTGAGCGACCCGCGAGTGGAAGCCTGGGTTCGACTGGAAGAAGGTGTCCATCCGCTCTTTGTAGCCGGCCAGGATGACGACAAAGTCGTCGCGCTGGTTCTCCATGGCCGTCAGGAGCATCTCGATCGCCTCTTGCCCGTAGTCACGCTCATTCTCGGGCCGGTAGAGGTAGTACGCCTCGTCGATGAAGAGCACTCCACCGATGGCCTTCTTGAGCATCTCCTTGGTCTTCGGCGCGGTGTGGCCCACATACTGGCCCACCAGGTCGTCCCGCGAGGCCACCACCAGGTGGCCCTTGCGCACATAGCCGAGCGAGTGCAGGATCTTCGCCATGCGCATGGCAACGGTGGTCTTGCCAGTGCCGGGGCGACCGGTGAAGCTCATGTGCAGCGTCGGCCGGTCGGTGAGCATCTGGTGCTGCTCGCGCAGACGTGCCACCAGCAGCATGGCCGCGATCTCGCGGATGCGCGTCTTCACCGGCACCAGCCCGATAAGCTCCTCGTTGAGCTTATCGAGCAGGGACTGGATCTCCGAGCTCTGCCAGACCTGGTCCAGATCAATCTGCTCGGACGGAGTCTCTAGGGTATCTGCCATAGTTATTCGTAGCGCCGGCCGCTCGGCTTATCGGCGGCGTAGGAGCGGATGGTGTAGCGCACCTGGCGGTCGTTCGTCTCCTGGCGCTCCAGGTGGAAGCCGGGCTCGTCGGTGGGGCGATGGACGATGAACTGGAGCGCCGTGGTCGCCCGCCCGAGCGAGCGGTCGTAGCCGGATACGCGGATATAGCCGTTCGGGAAGGTGGCCTTGCACTCGGCCAGGGTCTGCATGATCGCCACCGGGTCCTTGATGTCGAACATCGGCAGCCCGTACATGTCCCAGTAGACATTGCGCGGGTGCGGGTCGTCGGTGTACTCGATGGCGATCGGCCAGTCATTATTCAGGCAGTACTGGATCTGGGCCTGGATCTGCTCATCGTCGAAGTCGGGCAGATACGAGAAGGTTCCCTGCGTGATTCGCATGTCGCTTCGCTCCGTATAGTGTAGAAGAACCAGGGGGAGGGTAGGGGCGGGCTTTGCCCTCCCCAAACCCCTCCCTGCCAACTAGGAGGGGGTGACCACCGCGTCCGGCGTGTCGGTGCTGGCGTACTCGAAGGTGATGTCCTTCCAGATCTCCAGGGCCTTGGCGAGCGAGGGCGACCACTTGGCGGCGCGCTCCAGGATCTCCGGCCCCTCGTTCAGGTAGTCGCGGCCCTCGTTGCGGGCCTGGATCATCGCCTCGATGGCGACACGGTTGGCGGCCGCGCCCTCGGCGATGCCATCGGGGTGGCCGATCGTGCCGCCGCCGAACTGCATCACCACGTCCTCGCCGAGCAGGTGCAGCAGCTGGTGGATCTGGCCGGCGTGGATGCCGCCCGAGGCCACCGGGAAGACCGCCGGCATCGAGCCCCAGTCCTGCTCGAAGTAGAGGCCCTGGACCGGGTTGATCGCGACCTTGCTGTCGCGCAGGGTGGAGTAGAAGCCCTGGACGCTGTTGGGGTCGCCCTCCAGCTTGCCGACGACCGTACCGGCGTGGATGTGGTCAACGCCAGAGAGGCGCATCCACTTGCTGATCACGCGGAAGCTGATGCCGTGGGTCTTCTGGCGGGTGTAGGTGCTGTGGCCGGCGCGGTGCAGGTGCAGGATGACGCTGTTCTTGCGGCACCAGTTGGCCATGCTCTGGATCGCCGTGTAGCCGATGGTCAGGTCGAGCATCACGATCACGCTGCCCAGCTCCTTGGCGAACTCAGCGCGCTCGTACATCTGCTCCATCGTGCCGGCGGTGATGTTCAGGTAGTGGCCCTTGACCTCGCCGGTGACGGCGCTGGCCTTGTTGACGGCCTCCATGCAGAAGAGGAAGCGGTCGCGCCAGCGCATAAAGGGCTGCGAGTTGATGTTCTCGTCGTCCTTCACGAAGTCCAGGCCACCGCGCAGGGCCTCGTAGACCACGCGACCGTAGTTGCGGGCGCTCAGGCCGAGCTTGGGCTTGGTGGTGGCACCGAGCAGCGGGCGACCGAACTTGTTCAGGTACTCGCGCTCCATCACGATGCCGTGGGCCGGGCCCTGGAAGGTCTTCGTGTAGATCGGCGGGATGCGCATGTCCTCAAGCCGCAGGCTCTTGAGCGCCTTGAAGCCGAACACGTTGCCGATGATGCTTGACGTGAGGTTGGCGATCGAGCCTTCCTCGAACAGGTCGATGTCGTAGGCGATATAGGCGATATACTGATCCGTGCCGGGCACGCGGTCGACCCGGTACGCCTTGGCCTGAAAGTGCTCGTGAGCGGTGAGACGATCCGTCCAGACCACCGTCCAGGTGGCGGTGCTGCTCTCGCCGGCCACGGCGGCCGCAGCCTCAATCGGGTCGACGCCCTCCTGCGGCACGAGGCGGAACGCGCACAGGATGTCCGTGTCCTTCGGCTGGTAGTCAGCGTCGTAGTAGCCCATCTCGACATAGGGGGCTACGCCCGAGGCCCAGCGACTCTTTGGTGCGCCGTCATTCGATCCGGCCATACCTGTATTCTCCTTAAGCTCGCGCGGGAACACGCTAATACTCTTATCCATATGTATGGTACACAATTTCTGTTGTGATGGAAATCACCAGGAGAGGGGTAATTCCTCACCCCCCTAGAAGGAAAACCCCGATGTCCATCACCTCTGGCGGGGTTTAGTGGCACCTCCCCCTCCGCGCCACTCTTTGCTATAATAGCCCTATGACTACGCGTCCCAACAGCCTACCCCCACCCGCTCCCGACTCCGACAGCGAGGTAGAGACTCTGCGCCGCCGCGTGGCCGACCTAGAGCAGCTCAACAGCGTCCTGGCCACTGAGCACATCAAGCTTGAGCGCATCAGCCGGGTCTTCCACGTTACCCACGTCCTCGCCGTGGAGATGCAGTCGGCCAGCAATATCTCCGAGATCCACGAGCGCGTGCTCACCCTGATCACTGCCGAGCTTGGCTACGAGCGCGCTGTGCTGGCCGTGGTCGAGCCCCACGATGAGGTGCTCACCGGGTGGCTGTGTAGCACCAGCGGACCGGGTGCCCACTTCCAGCGTATGCCCCACACGGCCCGCCTGCCCCTCGATGACGGGACCTGGCTGCTGTCGTCCGTCCTGCGCAACGGTGCCCCCCTGCTCGTAACCGATGACCGCCCGCCCACCGGCGACGCTCAGGCGAACGCGCTGCTTGGCCTCTGTGGCTACGCCGTGCTGCCGATGGTGCTACTGGGTCAGCCCCTCGGTCTGCTGATCGTCGATAACCCCCAGGGCGGGCGGACGATCACCGCCGACGACCGCGACTTGCTCCAGCACGTGGCGGATCACGCCGCCGTGATGATCGGCGGCATCCAGTCCGTGGTTCGCCGCGCCCAGCGCCTCGCCGTCGATGAGGAGCGCTCGCGGATCGCACTGGAGATCCACGACTCGATCTCGCAGCAGCTCTACGGGATCACCTACACGATCGGGGCGTGCGCCCGCCAGCTCCCCGCCAACCCCGAGGCTGTGCGCGAGCAACTGCTCTACCTGCTGCCCCAAGCCCAGCACGCCGCCCAGGGACTGCGCCGCGCCATCTTCGACCTCTGGCCCGATGACCTTGACGCCACCCGCTTCAAAGAGGAACTGTCTGGCTACCTTGAGGAGATCGTCCCGCCACCTCGCCCACGCCTCTTCCTCCAGGTTGATGCCGTGTTCGATATGCTGCCCACCCCAGTGCGCCGACAGCTCTACCGCATCGCCCAGGAGTCCCTGAACAACGTGTCTAAGCACGCCGCCGCCCGCCAGGCCAAACTCACCCTGCTGCGCCAGGGCGACGAGGTGATCATGCGCCTCGCCGACAACGGCAAGGGCTTCGACCCGACCGTCGTCCTGTCTGACGGCACGGCCAGTGGGCACTATGGCTTCACCAGCATGCGCGAGCGAGCCGAGGCTCTCGGTGCCCAGCTCCGCGTCGATAGCGTTCCAGACGAGGGCACGACTATCACTGTGACACTCCCTTTTCGGATCCGTGATGCGTGACCTAACAGGTCACCTATCAGAGATCTCGCCCAAAGGTGAAGAAATGATCCGCATTCTGATCGTAGACGACCACGCGGTTGTACGCCACGGTATCATGAGTATGCTCAAGCTTGAGGATGATATCGAGGTGGTTGGCGAGGCCGACAGCGGTATGGCCGCCGTCGAGAAGGTGCGCACCCTCCTCCCCGCCGTGGTGCTGCTTGACCTGAAGATGCCCGGGATGGGCGGCCCGCTCGCCTGCCGTGCGATCAAGGAGGTCTCCCCCAGGACGCGGGTGCTCATCCTCACCGGGGTGGGCGCCGAGCAGGATGTGATGACGGCCCTTGAGCACGACGCCGACGGCTATATGCTCAAGGACGCCCCTGCCGAGGAGTTGCTGCACGCGATCCGGGTGATCGCCGACGGTCAGGCATATCTCCAGCCCAGCATCACCCGCCGCGTCCTGCGGCGGCTGTCGGCTGGGGCCGCGCCCCAGCAGCCCCTGCTGCCGCCTCAGCTCACCCCCCGCGAGCTCGATGTGCTGCGCCTCATGGCGACCAGCCGCTCGAACAAGGAGATGGCTGAGGCGCTCACTGTCACCGAGGAGACGGTGCGCTCGCATATCAAGAGTATCTTGGGCAAGCTGCGCCAGCCCAACCGTATGCAGGCGGTGCTGTCTGCCCTGCGACTGGGCATCATCGAGCTTGAGTAGGCTCGCGCGTTAGGCACTATGCCTCGGCTGTGCGAACCTCGCCCCAGCAGCTGTGCGACCCCCGCTGCTGCTGGATTGACACTCAAACCCTGCGTCCGCGCCGCGATCCTCATATCATGACATAAGGCGACGAACCCATGGCCCTTGAACTTGAAGGGAGCACCATCCTCATCGCCGACGACGAGGCACCGATCCGCGAGATGCTCCAGGAGATTCTGGAGCTGGAGGGCGCGCGCACCATCCTCGCCGGCACCGGCACCGAGGCGCTCTCCGCCCTCACCGCCGAGGAGCAGCCCGATGTGGCTATCCTCGATGTGCGCATGCCTCCCCCCGACGGCCTCTCGGTGCTCCAGCAGATCCGCAGCAGTGGCATTGATCTCCCCGTGCTGATCATTACCGCCCAGGACTCCTCGACCATGACAATCGAGGCTATGCAGCGCGGTGCCTACGATTACCTGGGCAAGCCCTTCGACACCGACGAGATCCTGCACACGGTGCAGCGCGCCCTAGAGCACCGTCGACTCACCCGGCGGGTGAGCGCCCTTGAGAAGCGCATTCCCGCCGACCCGCGCGATATCCTGATCGGCCACAGCGCGCCTATGCAGCAGGTCTACAAGCTGATCGGTCGCGTGGCCGCCAGCGACGCTACGGTCATGATCACTGGCGAGAGCGGCACTGGCAAAGAGCTGGTGGCTCAGGTGCTCCACCGCAGCTCGCTGCGCAACGAGGGGCCATTTATCGCCATCAACTGCGCCGCCCTCCCCGAGACTCTGCTGGAGAGCGAGCTGTTCGGTCATGAGAAGGGTGCCTTCACCGGGGCGCTCGCCCAGCGCAAGGGTCGCTTTGAGCAGGCCAACAAGGGCACGATCTTCCTCGATGAGATCGGCGATATGAGCCCTGCCACCCAAAAGAAGCTACTGCGCGTGCTCCAGGAGCGTACATTCGAGCGCGTCGGCGGCAATATCACGGTGAAGGTCAACGTGCGCGTGATCGCGGCCACCAACCGCGACCTGCTCCAGGATATTGGTACCGGCGGCTTCCGCGAGGATCTCTACTACAGGCTGAATGTTGTCAATATCCACATGCCCCCGCTGCGTGATCGCGCCGACGACCTGCATATCCTGATCGACCACTTCCTGCGCAAGTACCGGGTGGGCGGACGCAACGCCCGGCTCAGCGAGGTGGCCATGCAGCAGATCACTGGCTACGACTGGCCGGGCAATGTGCGCCAGCTTGAGAACACCATTGAGCGGGCCGTCGTCCTCGCCCAGGGCGGCATGATCAGCCCCGAGCACCTGCTGCTCGCCGAGGGCGGCTCGGCCCACGATCGCAGCCTCACCGATGCGCTTGGCCGCCTGCTCGACGTGGGCGGCGGTCTCGACGGCGCCCTCCATGCCGCCCGCCAGCGCCTGATCGAGATCGCCATCGAGCGCAGCGGCGGCGACCGGGCCGCGGCCGCGCTGCTGCTTGGTGTCTCCGAGGATGAGCTAACCACAACTTAAAAATGTCTGAGCATCAGGTGGCCGGAAGCAATGCGGGTTGGCCCTCATCAGGTCGCCGCTGCTAACGATGCGCTCTGGGGCGGCCACCTCTGCCCGCTGGCTGAAGCAGCGCGGGTAGCGACCTGCCATCAGTCACCGAGCGGCGTATCGATCATCCGCACCGGGCCGTGGCCCGGGTAAATCATGGTCGCCCCGCGCTCGCGCAGCAGGCGCCAGCTCGCCATGACCACAGCGGCATCGTCCTCGCTGACCATTGCTGGGTGGGTCAGGTCGCCGGTGAAGACCGCGCCATTGTCAAGCAGCAGCGAGACGCTGTCGTCGGAGTGGCCGGGCGTGTGCAGGATCTCGCCGTCGATGCCGATCTGCCTCAGCAGCGGGCGGCTCTCGGCAAACGTGATTACTCGGTTATCGTGAGTGGTGATGTCGAGGTAGTTGTCCTGCGGCTTCGTGTGGCGCTTCATCAGCGGCATGGCCGCGACCTGTATATCAAGCACCAGCAGCGACACCCCGGCCCGCTTCAGCTCCTGGGCGCAGCCGGCGTGGTCGATATGGTAGTGCGTGGCCAGGCCATAGCGGATCTCGCTCAGCGGCACATCCACCCGCCGCAGGCTCGCCTGAAACTCACCCATGCGGCCCGGCCAGCCCAGGTCAACCAGCAGCCGCGCCCTGCCGACGCTGATCAGCCAATAGTTCGTCGAGCGGTAGCCGACATTCATGATCGTCAGAGGCATAAAAACTCACGTTATGTTGGCCACGATGGCCAGCGAAGCTGGCCATCGTGGCCAACATAACTACCGTCCCGTCCCGCGCACGTAGATGTCGGGCCAGGGCTTGAACGTGGTCTTGAAGGTATCGCTGGAGAGGATCTGTCCGCCGACGCGCACCGTGCGGTAGACCTCGGCGCGCATGCCGCCGCGGGCGGTGTCGCTTTTGCGGAAGCTGCCCGCCGGTTGCTCGGGGTCGTCCACATAGACCGGCTGAGTGGGCGCGGGGGTGCGCTCCAGCACCGCGTGGCCCATGCTCACCTCGCGGACGGAGGGCATCCCGTAGAGCGCGATGCTTAGCCGCTGACGCCGCAGGTCGACCGCGCTCTGCATCAGCAGCCAGCCGCCAGTGTCGTTGGTGAAGCGCATATCCTGCACGCCAGTGAAGATCGCGGCGTCGAGGCCGGGCGGCTCGCCGAGCTCCTCGTACCAGCTGATGCGGAAGGAGTGCTCGTGGCGCTCGGTGATCGGCATGCCGCCCCAGAAAGCGGCGCGAAATACCGTCGTGCTCACCTGGCAGAGCCCGCCGCCCCACTCCTTCTGGGTGCGGTTCTGGATGATCGCGTAGCCCTCGACAAAGCCGTTCTCAGCTGTCACAGCGCCGAGGTTGTCGTTGAAGGAGAAGCTGCCGCCGGGCGGGATGAGGATGCCGTTCATCTGGCGCGCCCCGGCCTGGATGTTCGTGATCCGGTACTGCTCAGACTTCGCGAAGGAGCTGAGCCCCTGGCTCACCTGCTCGGTGATGCCGAGGCTGGCTAGGTTCGCCTCGGTCACTGGCGGGGGTAGGGCGACCAGCGGCAGGCGGATCGTGCGCGGCCCGCCGCTCAGGGCGGCGTTGATCTGGGCCAGGGCTTGGCCTGCGTCTAGCCCACGCCCCGGCTCGCCGGGCGTGGTGATGCGCAGCGCGCCGCCGTTCCAGTTCACCCTGGGCAGCGTGCCCTCCTCGCGCAGGGCGGCGGCCACCGGGCGCAGGGCGCTGCGGATGGCCCCCTGGTCTACGCTTATGGCGAGGGCGGGGCGTCCATCGACGGCTGCGGTGTGGCGCAGGCTGATCCAGCCGGCGATCTGGGCGGGCGACCACTCCCAGGCGCAGCCAGGCGCGCAGCTGCTGCTCGGGCTGGCCATGACAATTGGCCCAGCAAGCAGCGTGCGCAGCTGAGCGACGGAGGGGGCCATGTCAGAGTCGCGCACGCGCGGCTCAAGGGCGCGGGTGCGCAGGATTACCGGCTGCGGCTCCAGCGACTGGGTCGCTGCCGTCATCTCGGTGATCGACTCGTCTACCATCACCTGGAGACCCCATGCATCCGGCCGCACCCGGATGTTGGCCCCGTCCAGCCACACATCGGCGTCGGTCGGAGGCAGCTCGACGCTGACGGCGATCTGGATCAGGTAGCGCTGCATGGCGGTCTGGTCGATCATCAGGCGCAGCGGCAGATCGACACCCTGATCCCAGACGGCGGCAGTGGTGCGCAGGTTCTCGGTCCGCACGTCGTCCCTGCCAATACGCAGCGCCGCATCTAATGCGCCGTCCACATCAAGGCTGACGCCGATCTCCTCGGCGCTGGGGCGCCAGATCTGCTCGCCGTAGCTGATGCTGACCGGGCTGCGGAGAAACGAGGCGTAGCGGCGCTTGATCGCCTGGCGGGCAGCGTCGCGGCTGAGGCCGCCCACGGGGACACCGCGCACGCTGATATGTGGGTAGATGCGCTGCGCAAAGCCGCGCTCGCCCAGAAGCAGCGCCGCTGTGGCCAGTGCGGCCAGCAGCGCCACCAGGGTGAGCAGCACAAGCAGCCACTCGAAGAGCCGCCGCAGGGGGGCGCGGGCGCGGGGGGTGGTGTGTCGGCGCTCGCGCGGCGGCATTGACACCGTCCGCTCGCTCATGGTACCGTGCGTCGCTTTCCTAAAGGGTGGAGACTCTACCGAGTGTACATCACGGCATGTGCAGCGTCAAGAGTTATCTGTGACGACCGTCGCCCGCAACGCCGTCAGGGCGGCCAGCACCTCATCGCGGGGCAGACCGCCGGCCTCCAGATCAGCATCATCGCGGTCGAGCAGCCCCTCGTAGAAGGACACCCCGGCCCCGATCAGCCCAGCGTCGGTAGGACGCTCATCTAGCAGAACCGCCAGCACATCTTCGGCGTGGGCGTAGCGGCCCGCGCGGGCGAGCAGGGTGAAGAGGGCGGCGCGGGTCTTCGCCGGCAGCTCATAGTCGCTTAGCATGCCAAGCAGTTCGTCGCGGGGCGGAGCATACTCGGGAAGGGGCTGGTCACTGGCGAGGTCGCACTCAAGCAGCAGCTGGAGGGACAGCATCGCCCTGGGGGTCGCATCGTCTGGCTGGCCCTGCTCTTGGAGGATCACCGCCTCGCTGTAGAGCAGCGACGCCACAAAGGCCCCCGTCTCACGCCAGGAGCCATTCGTCTCACCGAAGCGCACCAGCGCCAGGATCTGGCTGTCGGAGAGGGCCGCCACGGCATCTGAGCCGAGGCCAAGCCGCTCGCGGTAAGCGTTATCGATCGCGATCAGCGCCAGGGGATACTGGCCGCGCCGGCGCATCCCCAGGATGTAGGCGTAGATCTGGCCGAACTGCCGGATCATCCGCATGATGTAGTCGTCACGAAACATAGAGACACCCTACCGCATTGGCGATAGGGTGTCAACCAATCTGATGAGCGCTGTGGGAGCCTTACATCCGTCGTCGGCGCAACTGCCAGCGCCAGATCACCATCCGCTCAGAGGATCCATCAGCCCCATCCTCATTGTCGAACAGCGCCATGTCGCCGGCGACACGGGCGTTCGTGCGGATCGTCGGTCGCGTGCTGATCGGGTCCGTCGCCATGTGTCGTTCGCGGCGCGCCTGCAACTCCTTGAGCGACTCGTGCATCGGTGCCTCCTCATAAACATAAATAAGTGCGTCGATCCATGCATCTAAACGCGCTCATGGTGCCTTCCGGGCACAGTTAGAGGAAGGTGAAAATAGTGTTATCTGATGCGTACGTGAGAGGCTGGTATGCCCAGCCGCTATGTCACATGTTCGATCAGGGCCGCAGCCATCTCCAGATCCCCACCGCTATGTAGCCGATAGGCAGCCCGCACCGCCCTCGCCGCCTCGTCCAGCCCAACGACATCCGCCGCTGGCTGCGGGATGATCTGGCTGGCCCGGCCCGCGCCCCGCTCTAGCAGGCAGACCGTCACCGGCCCCGTGCAGCTCAGCAGATCGCCGCCCGCCCCATCGCCCCAGATCCGTAGATCGCCCGCGCCGTCGCTGATATGGACGATGTTACGGGCCAGTAACCGTAGCCCGCGCGCCGCGCAGGCGGCCAGAAGCGGATCACCGGTCGCGCCGATCAGCAGCACCCCTCGCCCGTTGAGCTCCAGGGCCGCCGCCTGAACCGGTACCCGGCCATGCCCGCGGGCCAGCAGCGCACCCAGTTCCCAGATCGCCCTGATCGCATCGCCGAGCGGCTCGGCAGGCAGACAGGCCATGCCGTAGCCCCGCTCGGTCTGGGCCATCAGCAGGCGCGGGCCATCCCCAGCTAGGGCCGTCTGCCCGTGACGGAACAGACGCATCCCGCCGATCTGCTCGTGAGCCTCGCCCAGCAGCACGTCGATCTGGAGCGTCGGCACCGGCGCGATTAGCGCAGGCGGCAGATGCGCCCAGCCGCCGAGGGGCTGCTCCCAGTCAAGTACGTCGCTGAGCGCCCGGCTGTTCGTGCGCAGCTCCAGCGGCAGGCCGAGCAGCGGCAGCCAGTGCGTGTGCTCCAGCGGGCTAGTCATCGATCAGCTCCTTCTGCCCTGATATCAGCTGAGTTGGCATACAAACCTCCTGTGTAGCCTGAATGATACGTCATCTTACCGATGGGCTTCGGCTGATACGCCATGGTATAATAGTAATTCCAAAATGCACTAGATAATCTCACAATGCCCTGAGGCCACGCGCGCCGGGGTCTAGCCTGATTGGTTCTTGTGGAATACCAGCCGAATGTCAAAAATATCACGGGTGAGGGCGGACTGATCAGCGCCGTCCGCGCCGACAGTATCGCCGCCGACCTGGGTATCCAGCCTGGCGACACCCTCGTCGCCGTGGGTGGGCTGCGCCTGCGCGATGTGATCGACTACCGCTTCAGCATCGCCGAGGAGCGGATCGAGGTGCTGGTGCGCTCATCCGCCGGCATCGAGACGATCTACGAGATCGAGAAGGATCCCGACGAAGATCTGGGCGTGGACTTTGACGAGCCGCTCTTTGATCGGCTGCGCACCTGCAATAATAAGTGCCCCTTCTGCTTCCTCACCCAGATGCCGCGGGGCTTTCGCAAGACGCTCTACCTGAAGGATGACGACTACCGCCTCTCGTTCATCTACAGTAACTTTGTTACCTTCACCAATCTGACCGAGGACGACTGGCAGCGCATCGAGGCGCAGCACCTCTCGCCGATGAACATCAGCGTCCACGCCACCGACCCGGCCTGGCGCGCAGTTATGCTTGGCAAGCGCGATGTCCCCGATGTGCGCGAGCAGATCCGCCGCCTCGGCGATATGGGCGTCTCCGTCCATACCCAGATCGTGGCCTGCCCCGGCGTGAATGATGGCGACGTGCTGCGCCAGAGCATCGCAGACCTGGCCGCGCTCTACCCGGTCGTCCAGTCGATTGCGGTGGTGCCTGTTGGCCTGACCAAGTACCGCTTCGAGGGCAAAGCCCCCAAGTCTATCCGCGCCGCCATTGAGATCCACGAGACGCCGGAGTGGATCGACACGAACTGGGAGCGGCAGCCTTTGTGGGATTCAGGAGTCGGGGGGCAGGAGTCGGGAGTCGGGGATCCGATCCCGCTCATCGCATCTCCACCTGCTCCCCTGACTCCCGACTCCCGACTCCCGACTCCCGACTCCCGACTCCCGATGACTCCCGACTCCCGACTCCCGACTCCCGACTGCCGACTCCCGACTCCCGACTCCCGACTCCCGACTCCCGACTCCCAGCACGACCCGGCCCTCGGCTTCTGCTCGCGCCTGGGCGCGGCTACCGATGTGCCACTGCGCTGCTACACCGGCGAGGAGTCGGCCCAGGTGCTCGACCTGATCCTGGGCTACAGCCAGACATACCAGCGCGAGCACGGGCTGAGCCTGGTCTACCCCAGCGATGAGTTCTACATCCTGGCCGGCCGCGAGACGCCCCCGGCCGACTTCTACGATGATATGCCGCAGTACTCCAACGGCGTCGGCATGGTGCGCGACTTTCTGGACGGCTGGGCGAAGGCCAAGCGGCGTCTGCCCGCGCGCATCCCCCACCCGGCCACGGTGGCCCTCGTCTGCGGAACCCTTGTCGGCCCGCTGATGGGGCAGGTGGCCGCCCGGCTAAACAAGATCGAGGGGCTAGAGGTGCGGGTGCTGCCGGTGGTTAACCAGTTCTTCGGCGACACAGTCACGGTCAGCGGGCTGCTGACCGCGCAGGATCTCATCCCTGCCCTGCGAGCGAGCGGCTGCACGCGCGCGATCTTGCCCAGGGTCATGTTCGACTACCAGGGCACGCGGACGATTGATGACCAGAGCCCACAGCAGATCGCTGAGGCAGCCGGTGTTGCCGTGGCACTGGCCGGCGACCCGGCCGAGCTCGCACGCTACGTGCGCGCCCTGGGTCATGCCAGATAAATTGCAGATTGCACATTGCACATTGAGGGGGAGACGATGCAATCAGCCAATCTGCAATCTGCAATCAGATCAGAGGGGGCACCTATGACAGCCCAGCAGACCCGTCTCCAGCAATATGTGGAGGTCATTCAGCAGGCGAACCAGATCGCCGCGACCACAGAGCTCGACGACCTGCTCGATAAGATGCTCGGCCTGCTCATCAGCGTGACCCAGGCCGAGGCCGGCACGCTCTATCTCTATGACGCGGCGACCCACGAGCTGGAGTTTAAGGTGGTGCATGGCAACACCGCCAGCGGACTCCTGGCGGGGGCGCGGATCAGCGCCGACCGGGGGGTGGCTGGCCAAGTCCTGCGCAGCGCCGAGCCCCTTTTCATCGACGATGTGGCCAACGACCCGCGCTGGGATCGGGCCACCGGCGAGCTGACCGGCATGCGCCTGCGCACCATGTACTGCCTCCCGCTTATGTTGCGCGGCCAGCCGCTCGGCGTCGTTCAGGTGTTTAACCTGCCCCTCGACACCTGCGACGACCCGGATGAGCTGGCGCTGATTGGGCTGCTCTGCTCGCGCCTGGTGACTGAGGTGGAGAAGACGCGACTGCTTGAGGAGGCCCAGCGGCGGGCCAAGCGCCAGCAGGCTCTGGTTGAGATCATCTCTAATCTCACCACCACCCTCGACAGCGACACGCTCCTGAACCGGATCATGACCCACGCCTGTGACCTGCTAGGGGTCGAGGCGACCTCGATCTGGCTGCGCGACGCTCAGAGCGGCGACCTGGTGCTGCACATGGCCACCGGCGAGAAGCGTGAGCATATGCACGCCAGCCGCGTTCCCTCTGGCCACGGGATCATCGGCCATGTGGTGGACACCGGCGAGACGGTGGTGGTGAACGATGTCACCCAGGACAATCGCTTCTACCGCAACATCGACGCGCAGAGCGGGTTCCATACTCGGGCCATCCTCTGCGTGCCAATGCGCGCGCCCAAGATCATCCTCAGCGGCGAGCGCGGCGAGGTGGAGGAGCAGGTGATCGGCGGCGCCCAGGCGCTCAACCCCTTTAGCAAACGCGCCTTCTCGCAGGACGACATCAGCCTGTTCGAGTCGCTGGCGAGCCAGGCCGCCACGGTGATTCGGCTGGCCCGGCTCTACGAGGAGACGGACAGACTCTTCACGCGGATCATCGACGCGATCACCGGGGCGATCGACCTGAAGGACCCCTATACGCGCGGCCACAGCCAGCGGGTAAGCGACTTCTCGGTGGGGATCGCCCAGGAGCTCGGGCTGTCGAAGCAGGATGTCTACCGGGTGCGTATCGCCAGCAAGCTCCACGACGTGGGGAAGATCCGTATCCCTGACCGCATCCTCAAGAAGCGTAAGGGGCTCACCGAGACCGAGTTTCGCCAGATGCGGCAGCACCCCACCTATGGGCTGGAGTTTCTGCGTGAGAACGGCCTGCTTAGCCTGGAGCTGCTGGAGAACTCGTGGCAGGCGCTCTCGCAGCACCACGAGCGGCTCGACGGGCGCGGCTACCCCTCCGGCCTCAAGGGCGATGAGATCACGCTGATCGGCAGGATCGTCGCCGTCGCCGATGTGTTTGACGCAATCACCAGCCACCGGCCCTACCGCCCGGCCCGCACCGCCGATCAGGCGATCACCATCCTGCGCTCGGCCGTCGGCGCAGAGTTTGATCCAGAGTGCGTCGAGGCGCTGGTGCGCGCCCGCGAGGGAGGGAATGTCAAGACCCAGGATGAGCGCAGCGGCGCGTAGAGGCGAGGGGCGTAGGGGCGGCTCGCGAGCCGCCCCTACGCGTCCCTACGCGCGCCGAAAATCCTTCACGTTCAGCTGGAGCTTACGCGCGCCGTTCCACTCGTTGGCCTCCAGAGTGTAGAGGACATCGATACGCGGGTGGCGGCGCAGAGCCTCGGCTAGGTGCCCCAGGCGGAAGGCAATCGCCTCGTAGGGAGGGCCAGCATCCTTACGCAGCACGAGCTTGAGGTGCTGTCCGTCGGCCCCGCGGGGGCGGGCGTCCACTACCTGCACCCCGGCGCTCATGAGGGTCGGCTGGGGGTTGGCCTGGCCGAACGGCTCTAGCTGGGCCAGATCTTTCAGCAGATCCCAGCTCAGCTCGTTTAGGCCCACCTCGGCATCCACGCGTAGGTAGGGCTGGAGCATCTCATCGCTCAGCTGCTCGGCGGCGATCGCCTGGAGCCGCTCGTCTAGCGCGGGGATGTTCTCGTTGGCGATGCTGAAGCCCGCCGCCGCCGAGTGGCCGCCGAAGCGCTCGAACAGATCCTTGCAGCTGGTGAGCGCGTCGATGATGCTGAATCCCGGCACCGAGCGGGCCGATCCACGCGAGGTGCCCTCGCCGCGCTCGATCAGCAGCACCGGGCGGCCCCACTCCTCGGCCAGCTTGCCGGCCACCAGGCCGACCACCCCGGCCTGAAACTCCTCACCGTCGAGCACCACGATCCGCCGCTGGCTGCGCCCATCGGTCTCGGCCAGCGCCTTCGCCGCCGCCTGTACCTGCTTCGTCAGCTCCTGGCGGGCCCGGTTGGTCTGGTTTAGCTCGTCGGCCAGCACCTTCGCCTGCGCGTAGCCGTCGGCCAGAAGCAGCTCGTAGGCCCGCACGGCGTCATCGAGGCGACCGGCTGCATTGATCCGTGGGCCGAGCATAAACCCGATATCTGAGGAACTCACCTTGCCCAGGGTCAGGCCAGAGACCTCGACCAGGGCGCGCAGGCCGGGGCGCTTGGTGGCGTTCAGGGCGTCGAGGCCAAACTTCACCAGCACGCGGTTCTCACCGTCCAGCGGCCCCATATCCGTCACCGTGCCGAGGGCCACCACGTCGAGCAGGTCGCGCCCGCGCAGCTCGCCGAGCCGCTGGCCACGCTTGACGAGCGCCTGCACGAGCTTGAAGGCGATGCCGACGCCCACCAGCTGCTTGTAGGGGTAGGCGCAGCCGGGCTGCTTGGGGTTGATGATGGCGAGGGCGGCGGGCAGCTCGGCTGGCGGGTGGTGGTGGTCGGTGACGATCACGTCTAGGCCGAGGGCCATGGCCTGGGCCACCTCGGCCACATTGCTGATCCCGCAGTCCACAGTGATCAGCAGGCGCACGCCATCCTCGGCGAGCTTCTCGATCGCCAGGTTGTTTAGGCCATAGCCCTCGCGGGTGCGGTGGGGGATGTAGGGCCGGATCTTCCCACCCATGGCCGTGATCGCCTGGACGAGCAGCGTCACCGCAGTGACCCCGTCGGTGTCGAAGTCGCCGTAGACAGCCATGGGCTCGCCCTCGGCGATGGCGCTGGCGATGCGGGCGCTAGCCTCGGGCATGCCCTTCATGAGCATCGGGTCGTGCAGGCCGCCGCGATAGTCGGCCTCCATAAATGCCCGCACCGTGTCCGGCTCGCGCAGCTGGCGCTGGTAGAGCAAAGTCGCCAGCAGAGGGCTACATCCGAGGCGGCGGGCGAGATCGGCGGGGGCGGCGGGCATCAGATCCCAGCGCTTGCGGCGTGCGGACATGGGCATCGGGGGTCTCTTCTGGCTATGGCCGGATTCCGTATGCGTACCAACGGGCATTATAGAGCCTCCGGGGTGCGTGTCAACAGCGGGTGATTCGCAATAGAGCATACGTAACGCTGTCACCCTGAGCGAAGCGAAGGGTCCCGGCCGGGATTCTTCGCTTCGCTCAGAATGACAGGACGCCTCACAGCGTTACTTCTGCGGTATTGCGACGATTCCTACCACATATACCGCAGTAGCATAGGAAGAGGGTTCGCATCGTTTTATGTTCCACAGCCCACAGGTTACGTCCCCCTGCTATAGTTAGGGCGACATGAGGTATGATCGCCATGGCCAGATATCGAGCGCTGCTAACATTGATCTGCATGACCCTGGCCGCCTGCGCCGCCGGAGATCCTGTCGTTCCTGAGTCTAGCTCCACCCCGTCCCCAACCGTCTTGCGCATCTACAACTGGGACACCTACATCAAGCCGGAGCTGCTCGTGCGCTTCACCCGCGAGACGGGCGTGCAAATTACGTACGACACCTACAGCAGCAACGAGGAGATGCTCGCCGCTGTCCAAGCTAATCCCGACGCCTATGACATCGTCGTCCCGAGCGACTACATGGTCACTATTATGCGCCGCAAGGAGCTGCTCGCCCCGCTCGACCGGGCCGCTGTGCCTTCTATGGCCAATATCGACCCGCTCTTCGTCAGCCCAGGCTACGATCCCGGCAACAGCTACTGCGCGCCCTACCTCTGGGGCACCCTCGGCATCGGCTACAATATCGCCGCAACGGGGCGCACAATCCGCAGCTGGGCCGATCTGTTCGACCCGGCCTTCAGCGGGCGTGTCGCGCTCCTTGATGACCCCCGCTCGACTCTGGGAGTCACCCTGTTGAGCCTCGGCTACAGCCCGAACACGACGAACCCGACCGAGATCGCCGCCGCCCGAGACTTCCTGGCCGAGCATGCCTCGCAGATCGCCGCCTATGCGCCCGACAATGGGCAGGAGTTGCTGGCGAGCGGGCAGGTTGACCTGGCTTTCGAGTCTAGCGGCGATATCTTTCAGGTGATGGCAGCGAACCCCGATTTGCGTTACAGTATCCCTGCCGAAGGTTCGGTGATCTGGATCGATAATATGTGCATCCTGAACAGCTCTCCCAACAAGGTGATCGCCGAGCGATTCCTAAACTTCATCCTCACCCCCGACGTCGGTGCCGATCTGGCCAGCTACACGCGCTATAGCAGCCCAAACACCGCAGCCCTCGGCCTGATCTCCCCCGAAGATCGTGCCAACACGGCCCTCTACCCGATTGCGCCGACGCGCGACCGACTCTTCTTCATGGTGGATGTGGGCGGACTGGCAAACGCGCTGTACAATGATGCCTGGGCGCGCCTGATGAGCAGCCCATAGATTGCCGTTCACTGATTGCAGGTTGTGTGTAGCATGTTTCCCTCACGTCGACTGCCCCTCGCCCGCCATCTCGCCACCATTCGCCGCCAGCTCATCATCGGGCTCGGGCTGATCGTTCTGCTGATGCTGATCTCTGCCGTGATCGCCTTCCTCGGACAGCAGGCTGTGACCCGGCAGATTAACGACACCCTCCAGGCGGCTGCCGAGGAGCGCGACCTGAGCCTTCAGGTGCAGAATGCCTTCCTGATGGCCCGGCAGAGCGAGGGTGATTTTATCAGCTCCTGGCGCGTGATCGGCATCGATGACGCCCAGCCGCTTCTGGATGCCAACCGCCAGCATCTGGCCGACGCACGCTCCCGCCTCGACCAGATCGATGCGATGTACCTCAATAGCCCAAAGGAGCACGACAGGTCGCTGCGCGAGGCCACGGCCCGCCTGCGCCCGCTCCTCGACAGCTATGAGCAGACATTTCAGGCCACGGTTGATGGGATCAGCCAGCGCGGGCGGGCCGATGGCCTAGAGAGTGATCTGCGCGCCCGCCTCAACCAGCTCGATGATAGCACGCAGGATCTGCCAGACGCATCCGCCCGCATCCTCGTCCTCCAGCTGCGCTCCGACAGCCTATCGTACCTCTCGACCCAGCGCCAGGAGTTCGCTGACACGGTGCGCCTACGACTGAACCACCTGGAGAAGCTGCTCGGCGCGAGCCCCGATGCGGAGCAGATCCTCGCCGACTCCGTGCGCTTCCACCAGTCCTTTAGCGACCTGATCACCCTTGATCACGAGATCTCTGGCAACATTGCGGTCTTCCACGATCTAACCGGCAAGATCACCGCGATCACAAACCAGATCAGTGACCTGAGCGCCCGAGAGCTGGCCGAGGCCCGTGACGAGATCGACCAGCTGAATCTGCGCAGCGCCATGAGTATTGTCTTCGTCTCGTTGCTCGCCATCATCAGCGCCGTCCTGGCTGCGCTCGTGCTCACCAAGCGGATTGCCGTCCCGCTGCACAACCTGACGGAGGCCGCCGAGCGCCTCGGCCAGGGTCGGCTCGATGAGCGCATCCCCGACGGTGGACGCGACGAGTTTGCCACCCTGGCCCGCGCCTTCAACCGGATGGCCGACCAGATCCGCAGCCTGATCGGCTCGCTTGAGGAGCGCGTCGCCGAGCGCACCGGACGTCTGGAGCATGCGGCTGCCGAGAACGCTCGGCTGCTCGCGGCCGAGCGTATCCAGTCGCGCCGACAGCAGGCGCTCTTTGAGCTCAGCGCGGCGCTCTCCGCCCAGCTCACCGAGGATGAGGTCTATACGGAGCTGGCCAAGCATCTGTACGACCCTGGATTCGGCTACGGATCTGTCGCGATCTACACCACTGACGTCGATCAGATAGCCCCGAGGCTGCGGGCCAGCCAGGGCGATGTGGAAACCGCAGGAGGTGGCGATCAGGCGATGCCGCTCGTCATCGGGGGGGAGACGTCTGGGGTGATTCGGGTTCGGGGCGAGCAGGATGCGGGCGGCAACCACAGCGCCCTCGCCGCTGTGGCGAACCAGGCCGCCGCCGCCATCGCTCGCGCCCAGCTCTACGAGTCGCTGGAGCGAGCCAGGGAGGTCGCCGAGGGGGCCAACCAGGCCAAGAGCACCTTCCTGGCCAATATGAGCCACGAGCTACGTACCCCCCTGAACGCGATCATCGGCTACAGCGAGATGCTCCAGGAGGATCTTAGCGAGAGCGATCACGCCGCTCTCGTGCCCGACATCCAGAAGATCCATGGTGCAGGCCGCCACCTGCTCGGCCTGATCAACGATATCCTCGATATCTCAAAAATCGAGGCCGGCAAGATGGATCTCTACCTTGAGCAGTTTACCGTCTCCAGCCTGATCGACAGCATCATCAGCACGATCGACCCGCTGGTGGCCCGCAACCATAACCGGCTCATCATCGAGCGATCACCCGACCTGGGCGCGATCTCCGCCGACATGACCAAGCTGCGCCAGGTGCTGCTCAACCTGCTCTCGAACGCTTGTAAGTTCACCGAGGGCGGAACCGTGACGCTGCGCGTCAACTCGATTGCAGATTACAAATTGCAGATTGTAGAATCGGGCTTTGGCGCGGCGCAATCTGCAATTGTGTTTGAGGTAAGCGACACCGGCATCGGCATGAGCGCGGAGCAGATCGCCCGGCTCTTCCAGCCCTTCAGCCAGGCTGATGTTAGCACCACCCGCAAGTATGGCGGGACTGGCCTGGGCCTGGCGATCAGTCGCCACTTCTGCCGCATGATGGGTGGCGATATCAGTGCGCGCAGCGAGCTCGGCCACGGAACGACGTTCACCGTCATCCTGCCCACCAACATGCCTATCACCCTGCCTGTCAGCCCACAGCCCGCCGAGGAGACACACCTGGCCGAGCCTGACTTCGCCGAGCTGACGATGGTGAGCGGCGCGGCCAGCATCCTGATCATCGACGATGACCCCGACGTCCATATCATCCTCCAGCGCGCCCTTAGCCAGCGCGGCTGGCAGATCCATTCTGCCAGCGACAGCGCCGAGGGGCTGCGACTGGCCCGCCTGCGCCCCCCCGACCTCATCCTCCTTGATGTGGTGCTCCCCGGTGTCGATGGCTGGCAGACCCTCGCAACGCTCAAGGGCGACCCCGATCTGATGGATATTCCGGTGATTATGCTCACCATGCTCGACGAGCGCGGCCTCGGCTTCGCCATGGGTGCCGCCGATTATCTGACCAAGCCGATCGACACACAGCAGCTGACCGGCCTGCTCCAGCGCTACATCGAGCAGAGACAGAATCAGTCGATCCTGATCATCGAGGACGATAACGTCACACGGGCGATGAACCGCCGCCTGCTGGAGCGCGAGGGCTGGACGGTGTACGAGGCGTCGGACGGCAAGGGAGGGCTTGAGGAGGTGGAGGCCCACCGCCCCGGCCTCATCTTGCTCGATCTGATGATGCCGGAGCTAGATGGGTTTGGCTTTGTGGCAACGCTGAGCCAGAACCCCAAGTGGAGCGATATCCCTGTGGTGGTGATTACGGCTAAGGAGCTGACCGCAGAGGAGCGCCAGGAGCTTGATACGTACGCCGCCCGTGTGCTGCGCAAGGGCACCTACGGTAAAGAGGCACTGCTGCGCGAGATCCAGCGCCACATGGATCGTCGGGCGGCCCGGCGCTAGGGAATCATATGGTTGGTTGAAATTGCCAGCAAAGCTGGCAATTTCAACCAACCATATGATTCGGATCGGGGCGACTAGCCGCGCACGATCAGGCTCTCGCCGGTCATGTCCTCGTCTTTGGCCAGGCCCAGCAGATCGAGCAGGGTCGGCGTGATGTCGGCCAGGCACCCGCCAGTCCGCAGCGACACCTGGCCCTTGTCCAGGCCCAGCCCCTCGGCCGCCACCAGAATGCAGGGTACCAGGTTTGTGGTGTGGGCCGTGTGCGGCCCGCCCGTCTCCGGGTCGATCATCACCTCGGCGTTGCCGTGGTCGGCGATGATGATCACCGCCCCGCCCTGGGACTGGATGGCCGACACAACCTCCCCCATATCGGTGTCGACCGTCTCGCACGCCTTAATCACCGCCGGGATCGACCCGGTGTGGCCGACCATATCGGGGTTGGCGAAGTTCACCACGATCAGGTCGTACTGCCCGCTGTTGATCGCTTCCAGCAGATGATCCTTCACCCCTTCGGCGCTCATCTCGGGCTGAAGGTCGTAGGTGGCAACCTTGGGCGAAGGCACAAGTACACGATCTTCGTGATCGAAGGGCTCCTCGCGTCCGCCGTTGAGGAAGAAGGTCACGTGGGGATACTTCTCGGTCTCGGCGATGTGGAACTGCGTGCGGCCTGCGGCGCTGACCACCGCTGCCAGGGGGTGGCGTACCGGGCGCGGGCTGAAGGCCACATGCACCGGCAGCCCCTCCTCATACTGGGTCATCGTCACAAAGAAGAGGCCCTGGAGCTGTCGGCCGCGCTGCCAGATCGTATCGGGCAGCTTCTGGCCCTCCTGCTTCTGTCGCTCGTAATGCTTTGTAATCTGCGCGTCGAGGTCAGGTGTAACAAAGGCGCGGGTGAGCTGGCGTCCGCGGTCGGGCCGAAAGTTGGTAAAAATGACAGCGTCGCCGTCCCGCACCGTCGCCACCGGCGCGTCGTCGCGCATGATCACCGTGGGCATCACAAACTCATCGTTGGTGTCCTTGGCGTATGCCTGCTGGATGGCCTCACGGGCACTTGATGCCGTCTCGCCCTTGCCAGAGACGAGTGCCGCGTAGGCCAGGCCGGTGCGCTCCCAGCGCTTATCGCGATCCATAGCATAGTAGCGGCCGCTCACGGTGGCGATCTGGCCCACGCCGAGGCGATCAATCACACCCTCCAGGGTGTCGAGGAAGCCGAGGGCGCTGCGCGGCAGCACATCGCGGCCATCGAGGAACAGGTGCAGATAGACACGATCAAGCCCGTGGCGTTGGGCCAGGGTGAGCAGGGCGTGCAGGTGGTCCTCGTGGGCGTGGACGCCGCCGGGGCCGAAGAGGCCCATCAGATGCAGCGCGCCGCCTGCCTTGGCGTGGCTCAGGGCGGCCAACAGCATCTCGTTCTCGAAGAAGTCGCCGTCGACGATGCTCTTGCTGATCCGGGTCAGCTCCTGGTAGACCACGAAGCCAGCGCCAATGTTCAGGTGCCCAACCTCAGAGTTGCCCATCTGGCCCTCGGGCAGGCCCACGGCGAGGCCAGAGGCGGCCAGCTTGGTGAAGGGCCGCTCAGCCATCCAGCGGTCTACATTGGGCGTATTGGCAAGATCAACGGCATTGCCGGGGCCAGGGTCGGTTAGTCCCCAGCCGTCCATAATCGCCAGCACCACCGGGCGAGGGCGTGCAGTTGTCATAATCTATCTCCTTCTGATAACTGGTTAATGGGCAGACACAGATATAGCCGATAGCAGATCTGCGGATTTGAACTATGAGGCTGCTATCGGCTATCGGCTATCGACTATCACCCCAGCCCAAGGGCGACGAGGGCGATGCGCACGGCCCCAAGCAGGCCGATGGCGGCCACTCCGGCGAGCGGCACGCCAACGAACAGCAAGGTCAGGGCGCGGTCGGCGGGGCCAGGGTTCGCGCTGACGAAGCCGCGCAGCAGCTCGTGGCGGATGGCCTGGAGGCCGCCCCAGACAGCCAGTCCAGCGATGGCGGCAAAGGCCAGGGCCGCGCCCAGGGCGATGATCGATCCAAGGATGGCCATAGAAACCTCCGGTGAGGGCCAGGGAGGGCTTCGCTCTCCCTAAAACCCTCCCCAACTCAGAGCAATTCTGGGAATGCCTCGGCGGCCGCCAGGGCAGCGCCGACCATGCCGGCCTCATTGCGCAGCTTCGCGGGCACAACCTCGACAGGGGCCGTGAGCTTCGATGCAAACTTCTCGTAGGATCGGCTGCCCCCGCCGCCGAGGATGATCAGGTCGGGCCAGAGCAGTGAGCTGATGCGGCAGAGGTACTCGTCAAAGCGCTTCGCCCACGCGCTCCAGCTCAGACTCTTGTGGGTGCGAATCGAGTCGGCGGCGCGGCTCTCTGCATCTTTGCCGCGGATCTCGATATGGCCGAGCTCCGTGTTCGGTATGAGGTGGCCATCCATAAAGAGAGTCGTGCCAAGGCCAGTGCCAATCGTGATCATCAGCACCAGGCCACCGCGCCCGCGCCCGGCGCCCAGGCGCATCTCGGCGATCCCGGCGGCGTCGGCATCGTTGAGCAGCAACACCGAGCTACCAGCGGCCTCGCCGAAGAGCCGTGCGGCATCTGTTCCCACCCAGCTCGGCGCGATGTTTGCCGCCGTGTATACAATGCCGCCCTTGATCACCGCTGGGAAGCCGCATCCGATCGGCCCAGACCAGGCGAAGTGGTGTACGATCTGGCCCACCGCATCGGCGACCGCTGCCGGCTCGGCCCCCTCTGGCGTGGGGATGCGCTTCCGCGGTGTCAGCATCTCACCGCTGCTCACATCGATCATCGCCCCCTTGATCCCAGAGCCTCCGATATCTAAACCAAGCACCTGCATCGTGTACCTCTGAGCTAGCACCATCGGCATCACGGCGCTACACCACGTAGCGCCCCGGATTCAGAATACCCGCCGGATCCCACGCCGCCCGCAGGGAACGCATCAGTGCCAGGCTCTCTGGCGACGGCCCCCAGATGTCGAGTGTATCACGATCAATGCCAGAGGCGTCCGGCAACGCCTCGATCACCGCGTAGCCGCCAATCGTGGCGAGGCGCTCCCGCAGTTCGGCGAGGGCGACCGCGAGAGCCTCGGGCGGAACCCCCGCGATAGGCCATCGCGCATAGGCCAGTCCCACGCCGGCGATCACCATCCGCGCGGTCGCCCACCCGCGTGCCCGTGTCGTCATTTCGATCAGGCGGATCATCTCGCGCTGCTGGCCGATGGGTGCGCCGACCCGCAGCAGCAGGTCGCCCATAGGGCGGGTGAAATCAGCGATAGCCTCCCAGATCGGCACATCATCCGCCTCGTTCAGCTCAATCGCGCGGGCGCCGAGATCGACGCACTGAGCCACGGCCGCACGGATCTGCCGTGCGACCGCGCCCGGCGTGCCGGCGAAGCGCACTGCCACCACCAGGTAGGCCGAGCGATCAGGGAGGAAGGGATGGAGTGCGGGGATGGCGGCCTCGGCGACAGCGTTGAGGATCACCATGCTGATCGGCTGGTAGGGCGGCTGGCGCAGTTGCGAGATCGCCTCAAGCGGTGCGGTCGGCGAGGTGAAGGCAGCCAGCAGCGTCTGTCGGCGCAGCGGGATCGGGGCCACCTTGAAGGTCGCCTCAGCGATCACCCCAAGTGTGCCAAGGGCACCGATATGTAGCTTGTGCGCATCATAGCCAGCCACGTTTTTTACCACCCGCGAGCCACTCCTCACCAGCCGACCGTCGGCGAGGGCCACACGCAGGCCCAGGGTCCAGTCGCGCGGGGAGCCATAGCCAAGGCGCAGCGGCCCCCCCGCGCCGCTGGCCAGCAGGCCGCCGATCATGGCCTGCCGGGGCAGCGGCGGGTCCCAGGGCAGCCACTGGCCGTTTGCCGCCAGCACATCCTGCACCTGCCCCAGGGTCGCCCCGGCCTCGACGCTGATCACCATGTCGGCCGGGGTGTACTCGATCACGCGGGGCAGACCAGCCATACTCAGGGCGACATCGTAGCGGGCGGGCGGGCCTCCGAGCAACTGGCGCGTGCCGCCTCCCCAGGGCACCACCGCTGATCCGGCGGTGCTCGCCTCGCGCAGGCAGTCGGCAAGCTCCTCGGCGGTGGTCGGGGCGATCACCCTCGCTGGAGCCTGGTTATAGAGCGTGAAATCCATCATATTCAACAAGACGACAAGGCGGCTGACACGAGATCACCCTATCACCCTCGGCAAAAGCTTGCCGGGGTTCATCACCCCAGCGGGGTCGAAGACCGCGCGCAGGTCGGCGAAGACACCCAGATCCTGCGCGCTAAACAGCCAGGGCATATAATCGCGCTTCTCAATACCGATCCCGTGCTCTCCGCTGATTGTCCCTCCGGCGGCCACGCAGGCTTTCAGGATCTCCTCGCCAGCGGCGATCGCCCGCTCGCGAGTGCCAGGGACGCGCAGGTCGAAGAGCAGCAGCGGATGCAGGTTGCCGTCACCGGCGTGGAAGATGTTCACCACCTTCATGCCATAGCGAGCGGCCACCTCCTCGCTATAGCGGAGCACCTCGGGCAGGCGCGAGCGCGGCACCACCCCATCGACAATATGGTAGTGTGGGGCGATTCGCCCGCAGGCAGCCAGGGCACCCTTGCGCCCGGCCCAGAGCCGCGCGCGCTGGGCGGCGTCAGTGGCGGCGCGCAGATCACTGGCACCGCTGGCCGTACAGATCGCAGCGATGCGCTTTGCCTCGTCGGCCAGATCCTCACGCAGGCCATCGATCTCGATCAGCAGCACCGCCCGCGCGTCGGGGGGGTAGCCGGCGTGAACCGATGCCTCGACAGCGGCGATCCCCTCGCCGGACATCATCTCCAGCGCTGCGGGGATGATGCCCTCTGCGATAATCGCCGACACGCAGGCACCGGCGGCCTCCAGGTCATCGAAGACCGCCAGGAAGGTGCGCACATCCTCGGCGTTGCGCGTGAGCCGCACCGTCAGCTCAGTGATCACGCCCAGGGTGCCCTCGCTGCCCACCACCACGCCGAGCAGGTCATAGCCGGGGGCGTCGGTCGCCGACGAGCCGAGGCGCACCACGCCGCCGTCGGCGAGCACCAGCGTTGCGGCGAGGATATGGTTTGTTGTGACGCCATACTTGAGGCAGTGGGGGCCACCGGCGTTCGAGCCAGCGTTGCCGCCAATCGTGCTTGACCGCTGGCTACTCGGGTCGGGGGCAAAGTGCAATCCGTAGGGCGCGGCGGCCAGGCTCAGGTCGAGGTTCACCACACCTGGCTGCACCACCGCAGTCCGCGAGTCAGGATCGATAGTGAGCACACGGTTGAGGCGGGCCAGGGAGATCACCATACCGCCCTGATCAGGCACCGTGCCACCAGCCAGGCCAGTGCCAGCCCCGCGCGCCACCACCGGCACGCCCATGTTGGCGGCCACCCGCACTGCGGCGGCCACCTCGGCAGTGCTGCCCGGCAGCACCACCACATCGGGCATGGCCTGGTCGAGCGCCGAGCCGTCATACTCGTAGAGCATCAACTCTTCGGGCCGGTGCAGGACATACTCTGGCCCAATGGCGGACTGGAGCGCAGCGATCAGGGTTTCTCTGATCATTGAAGATCCCGTGATAATCGTAGGGACGCAGCGCGCTGCGTCCCTACTGCGTCCCCACTGTGTCCCTACTTCGTCCGCACCCGCCGCTTAAGGTTCGAGGCCGGCCGACGGAAGAGCAGCACATCAATAAACCCACGCGGGTAGCTTTGGGCAAAGCGCGGCACGCTGCCAGCGACCGCCCGCCAGATTCCGAGGGCCACCATCGAGAGCACCAGGGGCGCGAGGGCGATGATCGGGTTGATCGGCTGCCCGCCGAGCGAGGCATAGGCGATATAGGCAAATGCCAGCAAAATCATCATTCCCTGCCCGACAAGCAGCAGCAGACGCGACTCGCGCAGGCGCATATAGGCGGCCAGGAAGGCCGAGACATACCAGATCTCAAACAAGATCACTACCAGAGTGAGCGAGACAAGCACAACGGGGGCTCCTTTATCTACAGATATGTGCGACCTTATGATAGCATATTCTTTCGGGGCGGGTGGGCGAACCTATGCTATAATCGCCCCCTGTTACGCAGAGCGCGCCACGGCGTATACCAGCACAGAGGGACAGAGCGCATGGCAGATAGGCCAAGCATCACAGCATTCTTCCCGGCATGCAACGACGCCGGCACCATCGGGAGCATGGTTGTCAGCGTCATCGGCGCGCTTGAAGATCTCACTGACGACTACGAGGTCATCGTAGTGGAGAATGGCAGCACCGACTACACCGTCGAGGTGCTCGAGTCGCTTGCCAGCCACTATGAGCGACTACGTGTGTTCACATATCGTCAGGCGCTCGGCTACGGCGGCGCGCTCCGCGTCGGGTTTGCCAGCGCCACCAAGGATCTGATCTTCTACACCGATGGTGACGCACAATACGACCCGCGTGAGATCAAGGTGCTCATTCCCGCCCTCACCAACAAGATTGATATCGTCAACGGATGGAAGATCGACCGCGGCGACCCGCTGCACCGCAAGGTGATCGGGCGAGTCTATCATCACCTCGTCAAATTCCTCTTCGGCTTCAAGCTGCGCGATGTAGACTGTGACTTCCGCCTGATCCGGCGCGAGGTCTTCAATGTGATCGACCTCGAGTCCGACAGCGGGACGATCTGCCTGGAGCTGGTGAAGAAGCTCCAGGACGCCCAGTTTCGCTTCGCAGAGGTGCCGGTGCATCACTACCACCGTACCTACGGCCAGAGCCAGTTCTTCAACTTCCCCCGGCTCTGGCGCACCGGTATCCAGCTTATCCAGCTCTGGTGGAAGCTGGTGGTACGCCGCGAGCACATGCGCCGCATCGCCCGTCGCCGCGAGACCGCCCCCAAATAAGGACGCAGCAGATACGACGCGTCTACTGTGCCCTTAGAAGAAATTATACTGCTCGGAAATTGAAATGTCCCATCGCGCCGTTGGGGAACGATGCGATTCTGACGCCGCAGCAGCAGGAGCACCTGGTGGCATGGCTCGATGCTGCCGTACGCAGCACCAAGGAAGCCATCACGTGGGTGGAGACGACCTTTCAGGTGCGCTACACCGAAAGTGGGATGCGCAAACTGCTCCAACGGATGGAGTAACGAGTAGCGCGAGAGCCAGAGTGACCAGATCGCGCCGATGCGGAGCTAGGGGTGCAGGTATCACGGCACACGAGCACGAGTTATAAAGACAGCCTGGAAGCCGACTGTGATGATGATATGTACCCCATCCAAATCCAATTCGAGCGGCGGGGTGCCACCGCTCCGCGTCACTGCCGAGCGATAGGAGTTTGCTGCCAACCGCACCAGCACCTCGCTCCCGCTAGTCGACCAAAGCACATCGACAAATTCGTTTCCCTTCACAAATCGGTACGCCTCAACAGCCGAGCCATAGTCGGATGTAGCGCATACGCTCTGATACGATCCTACAGTCTCAATCAGCAGTTTATATGCGATAAACGACGGACGCGGGTTCTGGTTCGCATCCAGGAGCCCCCCGCTGCGCCAGCCCGGCCCATTGAGCGTGTACCACGAAACTTGCTGGATATTCGCGGCGGCAGCCCGAGCCATGATACGCACAATGTGGTCGGCCTGTGCACTAAAAAACTCAGCATTAATAGGGGGGATGCACTCCTGGGTCTTCACATCTACCCAGCAGATCAGGCCGGTCTCATTCAGCCATAGCGGCTTACTCACCCCGTAGCGAGCCATCACCTCACGGAGGAATGCGGCCTTACCCAGCGTCCAGCCGCCGAGATTAGTCCAGATATTTCCAAGGTCAGAGAGATCATGATCATAGAAGGGACTAATGTAGGATGGATAGGAATGGTAGGCGAGGATATCAAAAAAGTCGGCGGCACTGGAGCGCAGGATGCCCTCAAAAAACCGCTCGGGGGTACCACGCCCCACTATGGTGGTCTCAGGGCGATCAAGTAGCAGCCCTCCAATCACGATCTTCACATTCGGGTTGGCCGTGCGCATCGTCGGCACCACCGTCCGTAGCATCCGCCCATAGCGCTCGCCGCCGTAGTAGGGGTCATTGATATTTCCCCAGCAGCCATAAGGAGAGTTAGATGGCACTAGCCTCGGATCAACGTCGGGCTCGTTCCCCATCTCCCAGTAGGCCACATCATACTTGTACCGCTGCACCAGAGCGGCCATAAAGTTTGCAAAGTCGGGGAGGTATTGATCTTGGATCGCTGCACAGCCCGATCCAGTTACCGAAGCCCAGACCGGCGTGCCGCGGACAATCACCACCGGGTTCATTCCCAGATTCTTTGCCTCCGCCACCGCCGCGTCGATCTGCGCGAGGGCTGCCCAGTTATAGGGTGCCCCGCGTATCGGCTCAACCTGGCTCCACAGCACACCATTCAGCCGAATCCAGTATGCCCCGAGGTTGCGCGCCTGCGCAGCGACTCGGCTGTCTCTAATCCCACTGATCGAGGTCTCAAACCCGAAGATCGATGGAGAGATTGGGCGCTCGATCAGTGGGAGATATATTCGGTTCGTCGGCGTCTGAGCCGATACAGGCAGTTGCGATAGGCCCAGGCAAGCGAGAAGTAAGAACAGCAGCGAGCCAAATTGTAGTGGAGGGGGAAAGCGATGGTGGAGCATTTTTGCGAAAGTGGTACATTGGCAATCTAATGTCTGCGAACTGCCAGAAGTCTGCGCATTGTATCACAGTTCTATCGAGGATTAGAGCGCAACTCTTTGGTCCTCCACCACGTCCTATGGCCAGTGACGAGAAGGGAAAGGAGACCGCAATGCAGACACCGCTACGACTGATGCGCAGCCGAGATGACAAGATGATCGCCGGCGTGGCTGGCGGGATTGGTCGATACCTCAACATTGACCCAGTGCTTGTGCGGCTGGCCTTTGTGCTGCTGGCACTGAGCGGGGCGACCCTGCTGATCTACCCGCTGCTCTGGATCATTATGCCCGAGGAGCCAGTTGGCTCGCCGCCTACCCAGCCCGGCGGACAGGTCTTTGTGGCCGAGGGGACACCCACGCAGCGCATCCGGATCGATCCGAGTACCGGAGCGCCTCAGCAGCCGCAGCAGGAGATTCCTATCCAGAACATTGGCGCTGGACAGCCCTCTGGGGCCGATCCAATGAGCCGCCAGCGCCTGCTGGGTGCGGTGCTGCTCGGCGTTGGAGCCTTCATCGCGATCAGGCTGCTCATCCCCGGTATCGGATCGCTGCTCATCCCGGCCCTGCTGATCGCCGGCGGGGTCTGGCTGCTCCGGCGAGGATGACAACATAAATAGGCAATACCGCAAAAGTCACGCGGTGACGTAAACGGGG